>NZ_JAFBDK010000005.1 GCF_016908195.1 Jeotgalibacillus terrae | reverse complement strand
AAGGGCGGACTAAAAAAGATCCAAACCGGGTTGGGAGCAGCACTCTTGACAGTTTTGTTCATATCAGGAGGCTCAGCGACCGCCGTCCGGAAAGCTTCCGCCTGAAGCGCAGTGAAACGATTAGAGGCTGAGACAATTTTTATAATGTTCCAGCCTCATCCTCAAACTCCCCCTGCTCCTTCAGATACGCTGCGTCCTGTTCGTTAATCGAAAAATACTCCACTTCATCCCAGCCTTCACCTGCGCGTTGACCAATGACCGCACCTTCCCCATTGAACCAGACTCTGGCTTCAATCAGACCGGTTGAATCTTTCGGGTTCAGCATCCATATATACATGTCCGCCGGATCAGCATTTGTTTCTCTTTCAACAGGCTGCTTATTCATGAAAATCATCATTGTGTTATCGACCACATGCTGATCTTCAAGATCTGTATAGATTTTAGCAATATCAATCTGCCCTGGATCCTGAACGTAGTCATTCGCATAGCCAATCCGCACTTCTCTGGACACTTCTTCGGGATTAAGAAACTGATTTGTAAAATATCCTCCGAAGAATAATAGTGCAGCAATTACTAAAAAACCTAGTGTTTTGAATTTCTTCAAGATTCGTACCCCCTCCGAAAAAACTGTTATCAGCTACTTGTATGATCAACTGTGATCAAAGTTCTATGACACGTTGGAATTTCTGGTATTTTTAGTATACATGATTAAATTGTCTGAAAAATAACTTACGAGTAAAAAGTCAGAAATTTTAGTGAAACCTGTTTGAGAAAACTGATGTCTATAAGGTATAGCAGAGGAGGTTTGCCATTGGAGAAGATGAATGATGAGACGTTAAGAGGGTATATGTCTGCACACGGTGAATATCTGATCCGACTGGCATATATGTACGTAAAGAGCTGGCAGTCTGCAGAGGATATTGTTCAGGAGGTATTTGTAACTTTTTATAAGAAATCCGATCAGTACAGAGAAGAGGCTTCTGTCAAAACATACTTATCAAAAATCACAGTGAACCTGTGCCATAACCATTTGAAAAGCTGGAAAAACAGAATCAGCCTATTTGCAGGAAATGCGTTCAGCAGTTCCTCTGATTACGAAACACCTGAAACACTTTTAACAAGTAAGCAGATCAAACATCAGGTTGCACAGACCATTCTGCAACTACCTCTTCACTATAGAGAAGTTATTTTGCTCTATTATTATCAGGAATTTTCGGTGACTGAGATCAGTCATATTTTAGATAGTCCTGAGGGAACGGTAAAAATCCGTCTTTCCCGGGCAAGAGCTGCACTGCGCAAAAAGCTGGATCAGTCTGATATGGAGGTGATCTGAGTGGATAAGTATAAAAAAGAAATTGATGGCATGATTGGCAGGGAACCAAGGTTTACAGATGAACTGGCAGACCGGATTCTTACCCGGGCAAAGAAAAGCAACCGGCGATTTCCTCCGCATCTGAGAACAGGTCTTGCTGCTGCAATCGTGTTTGCAGGGATGAGTGTTGTAACATTTACGATGCTTTCAGACAATTTAAACGGTCCGGGGCAGGAAGATGTATCCCACGTTCAGCCAGAGAGCGTCATCACTGATATGGAAACTTCAGAAGACGTGCCTTTAGTAGAGCCTACTGAAACGTCATTGCTGGTTGATTGGGGGCTGGACAGTATGGACCGCGGTGATCATCACTATATGACTTCCATTCAAAACCGTCAGCTTGTCGTTGAAACAGACGGCTACCACCTGACACGCGGGACTGTCATCTATTTCAAAACACCTGAGTCACTTCTCAAACAAAATCCTCAGGTGGGAGCCTATCAGATCGCCAGAGTTGTTGGCGTGCCTGGTGAGACTGTAGAGATTTCAGATGGGAAGGTATATATAGATGATCAAAGGCTGGAAACATTTTATGGTGAAGCTCATAACACAGGTATGACTCATGAGGAACTCTTGCAAATTGACAGACCTGATAACAGCAATGATTATAGTACTGAAGCTTGGTACGAATACTTTTCGACTGATATGTCAGCCGTTACAGTTAACGAAGATTCCTTATTTGTGCTCGTTGATAATTGGTGGCGCGGCTATGACAGCAGGGATTTCGGTCTGCTGAAGCATGGAGATGTAACAGGTGTTGTGATGGGATATGAGAAGTGATTGCGCTGGACAAGGGCTCATATCATGAGGTGTGCGATGCACTTCATGATATAAGCCTTCCCCGCTTGGCTACCAGACCTGATCAAGCTTATCGCTATAAAACAGAATGGCTTTTTTATAGGTTAAAATCGACTCATCATTTGTCGTATGAACCAGGGCGTGAAGCAATACTTCCATCGCCTGCTGGTACTGTCCAAAATTATACAGAACCATAGAGTAGAATACTTTGAATGTTTCCGACTTAGGGAAGACAAACATCGCCTCTTTTAAGGTATCAGCTGCCTCATCATGTCTTCCAAGTACTCGATAAGTACTGCCAAGCCCCAGGTATGCTCCTTCAAGCTCTTTGGCAGGCAGTCCAATTTGTATCGCCAACTCATAGTGCGGCACTGCTTCCTTTTCTAACCCTAGATTGTCATAGCACCAGGCCATTTGATACTGGTACACTGCATTGTCCGGTTCTCTTTCAAGCGTACGCTCCATAAGATCTCTTGCTTCTTCAAATCGCTTTTCTTCCCGCAGTTTCATTAATGTTTCAAGCATCAGATCAGTTCCCCTTTTATAATCGATCAGCCAAGTCCAGTAACTCCGCCAGGTCTTCTATGACTCCACTTGCCTCAGCGGGTCCCCAGTGCATATCCTTTTTCCATACTGTCTTCATTCCGACATTGTGTGCAGCCTTTATATCATTAAGCGGATGATCTCCCACGAAGACCGCTTCTTCTGCTGTGACATCCAGCTGCGCCAGAGCTCTATTGAAAATGTCCGGATCAGGCTTTCTTAAATTTTCGCATGCAGAGATCAAAACGGTATCAAAAAACCGCTCAATCTTTAACCCTTTAATGTTATCCATTTGAAACTGACAGCGGCCGTTTGAAATGATACCAAGTTTCAGTCCTCTATCACTCAGGCTTTTTAATGTCGTATGGAGTTGATCAAATCCAATACAGTAATATTTGAACTGATACAGATAATCCTGATACAGTTCTGACGGATCTATACCATCCAGACGAAACTCGCTGACCAGCTGACTGTACACTTGATCCTTTGACACATACCCTTTCGCATCCAATTCAACAAACCTTTTGATGTATGTATTTTTAGGAATTAGATGAAATATTTCTGAATATCTTTCATATTGATCTTCGAGTAGTTTGATTAATGAAGCGTCCCGATCAAGCAGCGTTCCATCTAAATCAAATAAGATTGCTTTCAGCATATAACCATCACTCCATGACCATATTTCCAACCTATTCCCCGTGCACTTTTCCTTCAAAAATGACAAATATTCCTTTACCAAACCGCTTTACATTGTTCACCTGTAACCCCGCCTCCTCAAACAGCTGAATCGTAGGACGGTTCAGGTGGCAGCCGTCACACACTGCTTTCCAGGCGGGTGTAAGAATATCCTGCATTCTACCTGCTTTGTCATGCTCAAGCTTCACATGTTCAAAGAAATGAAATGTGGCTCCTGGTTTACTCACCCGCTTCATTTCCTTAAGGGCTTTCACAGGATCAGGAATCGTGCAGAATACCAGTGTCCCTGTAATAGCATCGAAGGACTGATCAGGAAACGGTAACTGTTCAGCTTTAGCTGTATACGTCTGAACCGGGACCTTTGCACGTTTTACCTTTTCGGCTGATCTTTCAATCATGTCAGGATTCGGTTCAATCGCCTCTACATACGCGGCTTTCTGGTAAAAAGGGAAATTCGCCCCTGTGCCAAAACCGATTTCAAGCACGTCGCCTTTTATATCACGAAGCAGATTTCTCCTGATCCGTTCAATACCCGCTTTTTCCAGTGGTGCCATCACAACATCATAAACTGATGAAAATAACTTTCCCATGTGCACTCCACTCCTTATCTATCAATTTGATTTAATTATTTCACGATTTGGCAGGAATCACTCATTTTTTGGAGAATTTATTAATTTACCTGATTAATATGGTCAGGAATATAAATAAATGAGGTTGTTAAATGGAAAACCACACATTGTTATTTGAGCAGTCCAGGGCAGACAGTAAAATTTTCAGAAAGGATGTCTCTTTGTCAGAAGAACTGAAAGATCTATTCTTCGAAAATGTCTACACCCGTCTGAACAATTACGTCCTCAAGCGTCACGTTGTATCGATGTACCCCGATTTCCTTGAATTCGCAAGAACCTGCGAAGCACGACCTGAAAAAGAAGAATATGCTGCATTCCTCTTCTACTGGTGGCGACTCCTCGATGATACGCATAAAAACCCCGCTTCTAACATTTTCACAGAATTCCATGGTGAACATTTTCCCTTCTTCAAAAAACATCCTATTTTCCTCTCTTGGCTTAATCAGGCAAAAAAAGTTACTCCCGGATTTTATTTTACAGCGGGTCATATTGGAGGAAACGGCTGCACGCTGATTGACCTTAAAAGTAAAGAAGTCATCCAAGTAATGTTTCCTTCAAAAACACTTCCCTTTCCCCGCAAAGGCACAGTGGTCTCCTGCATACTTCTGCCATTTGCTGAACATCTCCACTTACCGCTCGCCATTTATCCATTTGAGTACAGTACCCGGGAAGAAATCGCGCCACACATTCATCACTATTACAGCGAACTGATAGATGAAAAAGATCCCTACATGGTATGGCTTCAAATGTTCATGTCTTTACTGCTGGTTGAAAAATACACTCTTTCAGGTGAAGAGCCGTGGAAGGACTAAGACGAGCGCCTGTATGATCACTTCAGACGCCCGTTCTGGAGGACTCATTTCACGAACTTCACGAACCGCTTCTTTCCAATCTTCAGTACGTCGTCATTCATCACAACCCTGTCCAGTTCTTCAGCGGTGATCTTTTGCTGATTCAAAGAAACGCCGTTCTGTCTGATCAATCTGACCAGCTCACTTTTACTTTTCACAAATCGCGCCTCAATCAATTGTGGAATGACATCTGCTAGCAGATCCTTCTCAAGGTCAACAAGAATTTCCGGAATGACATCAGGAATATCCCTTTGCTGGAAGGCAGTTTCAAAATAATGTTTCCCGGCATTCATACCTTCTTTCCCGTGATAAAGAGCAGTAATATGACCTGCGAGCTCAAGCTTAATATCGCGGGGATTTTCACCATGATCAAGCCGGTTCTTTATATTCTGCACGTCATCAGGATGTACATCTGTTGTCAGTTCAAAGTATTTAATAATCAGCTGATCCGGCACTTCCATGACCTTTTTGAACATAACTTCAGCCGGCTCCTGCACACCAATATAATTGCCGAGGCTTTTGCTCATTTTCTCTACGCCATCAAGCCCCTCGAGCAATGGCATAAAAATGGCGATCTGTTTCTCCATTCCTACATGCTTTTGTAAGGTCCGCCCCATCAGAATGTTAAAAGTCTGATCTGTACCTCCAAGCTCAATGTCAGCTTTCAATTCAACAGAATCCTGCGCCTGCATTAGCGGGTAAAAGAACTCATGCAGACCGATTGGCGTCTGGTTGTGGTATCGCTTCTGAAAATCATCTCTCTCTAATATTCTGGCAACAGAGGTTGAAGCAGCGAGTCTGATTACTTCTTCAAATGTCATATTTGATAACCACTCACTGTTAAACCGCACTGTTGTCTTTTCCTGATCAAGCACCCTGAAGATCTGATCAGTATATGTGATTGCATTCTCTTTTACCTGTTCATCACTAAGTGCTGTCCTTCCTTTCGCTTTTCCAGTGGGATCGCCAATACGTCCGGTGAAGTCACCGATCAGAATAACTGCATGATGACCAAGATCCTGCATTTGCTTAATTTTTCTGAGGACCACTGCGTGACCAATATGAATATCAGGAGCAGAAGGGTCGAGTCCCAGTTTGATCGTTAACGGCCGCTGTTCCTTAAATGATTTTTCGAGTTTTATCATCAATTCTTTTTCATCTACAATGCTTTCTGCACCTTTTTGGATGATCTTCATTTGTTCTTCCGGATGTAATAACATCTTCACTTCATCTCCCTGTCCTATTCATTCATATTGCAAGGTCTATAAGAGCAAACAAAAACGCCCCTTAGGGAAAATCCCTAAAGGACGTGAATTGGACACGTGTTACCACCTTTATTCGAGCACTGTTCGCACAGTACCCCTCTGTCAGTACGGCTATATGCCAGCGATACTGCTGCATTGATCACGGTCGCAACCCCGGTGCATCCTACTGTAATTTCAGTGCACAGCTCCCAGATGTATTCACTCTAACTCCACATGCGCCTCTCATCTCCCGGCAGCTTTCTGTCTGTTTCCGTCAGAGTTACTCGTTCCGTTCATCGCTTTTACTCTTATACTCCGAAATGCCTGAACAAATCTTTGTTATGCAGATATTATATGCAATTATAAGTAACTGTGAAAAAAAGTCAACTGAATTTTTATTAGAACGCTCCATTTCAAATCCAATTAACTGCATGCGCCACTTTCTTAAAACTTCACGCTAAATCCATTAAACTCATGAATACCTGTACCAAACCGGGCCAGATCATGCTCTCTTAAAAAACGTGCTGCATTTTTTGCTTCAAGCAGAATTTCCGGATCAAGTCCTACTGAATTATGAGAGCCAAATACTTTTGTCACTCCCTTAAGCGCAGCAATCTTTTCCCACGACTCAATCAGTGCCCCGGGATCTGTAGACGGATAAAAAGCGTAAACCGGCGTTTCATCATATAAGGTGTCTCCCGTAAACAAATAACCATTCGTCTCATCAAAAATTGAAATATGTCCTGGTGAATGCCCGGGTGTATGAATAATATGCAGCTTTCTGTTCCCGAGATCCATTTCATCTCCATCTTCAAGCAACCCAGTTGGCTCTCCTGTAAACGGCTCATACGTTTCAGGGTCAAATGAAGGTGGTACAGGCTTTGTAATCTCTTTACTGATCCCTTTTCTGACCTGTTCAATAGACAATCCGTCAATCCCCTTCACAAGCCATCTCTGATCAGCTCTATGAACATAGATATGTTCAAAGGAGCCATGCCCCCCAATGTGGTCTGTATGAACATGCGTTGTGATAACATAAATCGGTAACGTGGTAAGCTGATCTATCACTCTTGTAATATCATCAATCCCCAGTCCCGTATCAATCAGCACTGCCCTTCTCTCACCAATCAGTAAAAAAGAATGCACCTTTTCCCAATGTCCGTACTCACTAATCGCAAACGTGACTGCATCAATTCTCTCAACCGTAAACCAGTCATCAGTCAGCATTGTAAACGTTCCTCCCCTCTCATATTAGATCCAAGAATTTTTTATGAACTAAGACATTCAAGTTAGTCAGACAGTTAGAGGCATCTCTCTAATAAACATTCATTCCCTCTTCCTTTGATGTACATACCTCTGTTATAATATCTGATGGAGAGTTTTGAACAACTCTGCGCCATCAGGTTATTCCTGCAAAATAATATGATAGGTGGAAGAAAAAAATGGATTACAGAGTATTACTTTATTATCACTATACAAAGATCGAAGACCCTGAAGCAGTTGCTGCAGAGCACCTCGATTTCTGTAAGGAACTTGGTCTGAAGGGCCGTATTTTAGTTGCGCATGAAGGCATTAACGGTACTTGCTCAGGTACGATTGAGCAGACTGATGCCTATATGGAGACAATGAAAAACCATCCTTTATTCGAAGGGATTGTATTTAAGATTGATGAGGCTGAAGGGCATACTTTTAAAAAGATGCACGTCCGCCCACGTCCTGAGCTTGTGAATTTAAGTCTTGAGGATGATATTAATCCGAACGAATTAACAGGCCGTTATTTGTCACCGAAGGAATTTTATGAAGAAATGCAGCGCGAGGACACAATTGTTCTTGACGCGCGTAACACATATGAATACGATGTCGGTCACTTCCGCGGCGCGATCCGTCCGGATGTTGAGACATTCCGTGACCTGCCTAACTGGGTAAGAGAAAACCGTCACATGCTTGAAGGTAAGCGCGTGCTTACGTATTGCACAGGCGGAATCCGCTGTGAGAAGTTCTCAGGCTGGCTCGTAAAAGAAGGATTTGAAGATGCTGCACAGCTTCACGGCGGAATCGCAACTTACGGAAAAGACCCAGAAGTAAAAGGACAGCTGTGGGATGGTCAAATGTACGTATTTGACGAGCGCCTGACTGTTCCGATCAACCAGGTTGAACACACAGTTGTAGGCCGTGACCACTTTGACGGCACACCGTGTGAACGTTATATCAACTGCTCAAACCCGGACTGCAACAAGCAGATTCTTGCGCATGAAGAAAACGAAGAGAAGTACCTTGGCGGCTGCTCGATTGAGTGCGCTAAAAATGTACGCAACCGCTACAGCATCCGCATGGGCTTAACTGGTGAAGAAGTTGAAAAGCGCCTTGCCGTGTTAGAAGAAGAACTAACTGCAAAACAAGGCTGATAATCAAATAAAAGCTGCAGATGAGATGATCTCGTCTGCAGCTTTTTTAATCCCCGATTGATCGATAACCTCTTACAAATGCTCTCCCTCCAAAATAAATGGTGCAAACTAATAAGATAATGGCTATGACCATTTTTCCAGGGCTCGGCTCACCAAAAGTCCGATTATAAAAATCAGCAAGCGAAAACCCCATCCATTCCAGTAACCATGGGATAACGAACAATCCAATCATCAGACCAAGTGTCAGGTTCATGAGATACTTTTGTTTTCTACTCATCTCCCTCTCTCCTTCTGGTTCATTCGTGCTTATTTTCAGAATTTACTATACAATTGTAACATATAAAAGCGTTCTATTAGAAATCATTTCCTTTTAAAAGTTTTCGAGTGTTTTAGCTTTCACTTTTGTCAGTAATTTATTATAATTATAATCTGAGAATGGTTACAAAAATTATTCTCTGTTTTATGATGTACCAAAATGGTTATTTACTACTTATTTTTTATAAAAGAAAGGGGAATAACATCAATGGATAATAACGAAATGAACCACAGCAAAGCAGGTGCTGAACAGTGCCCATTCACTGGACAGAAATCAAGTGAGGAAAGCGCAATTACCACTGCAAAAGTTGGCACTACCAATAAAGACTGGTGGCCAAATCAACTGAATGTAAATATTCTTCACCAGCACGATAAGAAAACGAATCCGCTTGGTGAGGATTTTAACTATACAGAAGAGTTCCAGAAGCTGGACTACGATGCACTGAAAAAAGATCTTCATGAGTTAATGACAGACAGCCAGGATTGGTGGCCGGCAGATTATGGTCATTACGGCCCTCTATTCATCCGTATGTCATGGCACGCGGCCGGTACATACCGTACTGGTGACGGACGCGGGGGAAGCTCAACAGGTCAACAGCGTTTTGCGCCACTGAACAGCTGGCCGGATAACGCGAACCTTGATAAAGCACGCCGTCTTCTATGGCCGATTAAGCAGAAATACGGTAACAAGATTTCCTGGGCTGACTTACTTGTACTGACAGGTAACGTGGCACTTGAATCAATGGGTCTGAAAACGTTCGGTTTTGCCGGTGGACGTGCAGACGTATGGCACCCGGAAGAAGACACTTATTGGGGTCACGAGAAAGAATGGCTTGAAGACAACCGTTACTCAGGCGACCGTGAGCTTGAAAATCCGCTTGCTGCCGTACAGATGGGTCTTATCTATGTTAACCCTGAAGGTCCTAACGGTAACCCGGATCCGCTTGCAAGCGCACGCGATATCCGCGAAACATTCGGCCGTATGGGTATGAATGACGAAGAAACTGTAGCACTTATTGCAGGTGGACACACATTCGGTAAAGCACACGGTGCCGGAGATCCTGAAAAAGTCGGTCCTGCGCCGGAAGCAACCAATGTTGAAGAGCAGGGTCTTGGCTGGAAGAGCTCTCACGGAAGCGGTAAAGGCCGTGACACCATTACAAGTGGTGTAGACGGAGCATGGACTGCTAACCCGACTCAATGGGATAACGGATACTATGACCTGCTGTTCGGATACGAATGGGAACTGACAAAGAGCCGTTCAGGCGCTAATCAGTGGAAACCTGTGAATCCGAAAAACGAAGACCTTGCACCAGATGCTGAGGATACTTCAATTAAAGTTGAAACAATGATGACAACAGCTGATATGGCACTGCGTATGGATCCTGATTATGAAAAGATCTCACGCCGTTACCACCAGAATCCAGACGAGTTTGCAGACGCATTCGCACGTGCATGGTTCAAGCTGCTTCACCGTGATATGGGGCCAAAAGACCGCTACCTCGGACCAGAAGTGCCACAGGAAGAACTGATCTGGCAGGATCCAGTTCCAAAAGTGGACTATGAACTATCAGACAGCGAAGTGGCAGATCTGAAAGCAAAAATTCTTGATTCAGGTCTGACTGTAAGCGAGCTTGTGAAAACGGCATGGGCTTCAGCAAGCACATACCGCGGATCTGACTTCCGTGGCGGTGCAAACGGAGCACGTATCCGTCTTGAACCTCAGAAGAACTGGGAAGTAAACGAGCCTGAACATCTTCAAAAGGTACTATCAGTGTACGAAGGCATCCAGAGCGGACTTGATAAGAAAGTCAGCCTTGCAGACCTGATCGTGCTTGGCGGTACAGCTGCAGTTGAAAAAGCTGCAAAAGATGCCGGTGTTCACACTGACGTACTCTTCTCACCTGGACGCGGAGACGCAACAGCTGAGCAGACAGATGCAGAAAGCTTTGACGTACTTGAGCCGGAATCTGACGGCTTCCGTAACTACCAGCAGAAGGAATATACACTAAGTCCTGAAGAAATGCTTGTAGATAAAGCACAGCTTCTTGGTCTGACTGGTCCTGAACTGACTGCACTAATCGGTGGTCTGCGTGTACTTGGCGCGAACCATGGCGATACAAAACACGGTGTATTCACAGACCGCGTCGGCGTTCTATCAAACGACTTCTTCGTGAACCTGCTTGATATGAACGTTGAGTGGAAAGAAGTAGGCTTCAACCTTTATGAAGGTCGCAACCGCAAGACTGGCGAAGTAGTACGCACAGCTACACGCTTTGATCTTGTATTCGGCTCTAACTCAATCCTTCGTGCTTATGCAGAAGTATACGCACAGGAAGACAACAAAGAGAAATTCGTACGTGACTTCGCTGCAGCATGGGTGAAAGTGATGAACGCAGATCGTTTTGATTTGAAATAAGTTTTGAATGTGGAATCCGGAGAGCGCTTAGGTGCTTTCCGGTTTTTTTTTGCTTTTTTGGAGGTAGTCCATTATGCCTTATTTCCTGAATCATCTGTGAAATGTTCTGAACCTCACATGTAATCTCCTGAACACTCGATGAAATTTCCTGAACCACCACAAAAATCTCCTGAACCTCCTGCATAATCTCCTGAACCACGTCAGACTGCCACCCTTTCTCCCCTCCCCCCAAACCTGTTATACTAAATAAACGAATCTTATATAGGAAGTGACATTATGCGTTTAAATAAATTTATCAGTGACTCAGGAAAAGCCTCACGCCGCGGCGCTGACCGCCTGATTGAAGAAGGCAAAGTAAAGGTGAATGGCAAGAAAGCGAAAATCGGGATGCAGATCGAGCCTGGTGACGAAGTCCTCGTAAACGGACAAACGATCCGCCTCGCGAAAAACAATGTCTATATTGCTCTCAATAAGCCGGTCGGCATCACCTGCACATCTGAAAAAGGAGTAAAAGGAAACATTATTGACCTTGTCAATCATCCACTCCGTATCTCTCACGTCGGCCGACTGGATAAGGAATCAGAAGGATTAATTCTCCTGACAAACGACGGGGATATTATCAATGAGATCCTTCGTCCTGAGAATGAACACGAGAAAGAATACATTGTCTCAGTCGATAAACCGATTACACCTGACTTTATCAAACAGATGTCAGAAGGCGTGAACATTCTTGGCACAAAAACGAAGCCTGCCAAAGTCGTTGAACTGTCCAAGTTTGATTTTCAGATCACATTAACACAGGGGATGAACCGTCAGATCAGACGTATGTGTGAAGCACTTGGTTATGAAGTCTATCGCCTCCAGCGTACACGTATCATGAACATTCAATTGAACAATATGCCTGTAGGTCAGTGGCGTGACCTGACGAAAAAAGAGCGTACACAGCTGTTTAAAGAACTGGATTATGAACCGAAAGAATGGTAACCAATACCCGGACTGCTTCAATGTTAAAAGAAGAAGCAGTCCGGGTATTCTTTTACTATCGGACCATTATTGACTGAGGTGATCACATGTTTTCAGGCGAAGTGCAGCAGCGTTTTATCCTTTTCTCAACAGAACATATTGTCATGTTAATACTGTTTACCATACTTACCATTGCAGGATTAAAACTTTTCATTAGAGAGGACTTTGTCAAAAACACGCCCTTCTGGACGCTGCTTTTTGCAGGAGTTTTTATCATTTCAGAACTCAGTTATCAGATCTGGGCGCATTCAGTCGGGGTGTGGAGAGCATCTAACTTCCTGCCGCTGCAGCTCTGTTCATTCAGCACTTTTTTCGGCTTATTTTTATTATTCAAACCGAACCGTCCAATTTTTTATTTTTATTTCTATATCGCGATCTTTCCACCAATTTTCGCACTGCTGACACCTGATCTGGCGTATGCATTTCCGCACTATTTTTACTGGAAATTCTTCATTCAGCATATGGCAATCCCGCTTTCAGCTATATTTCTGCTGAGGCGCGACGGATATACACTGCCAAAAAGCTCAATCATCTATGCACTTGCACTGCTGAATCTGTGCACGCTCGGGATCTGGGGCGCGAACACCTTAACAGGAGGTAACTATTTCTTTTTGAATGGTCCCCCTGCTTCTGATACTGCACTATCCATTTTCGGTGAGGGTGTGTTTTATATTCTCGGACTGGAGTTAGCGGCACTCGTTGTTTTTATCATTACCTGGTGGCTTGGAAACAAAATGATCCGCCCCGCGCGCATTCAAAATTGATCACATCAATCTCTGTTATTAAGCTTTTCATTAGAGGAGTTGAATGAAGATGGCACGTGAAGAAATTATCGTCATTGGCGGCGGGATCGGCGGATTGACTGCGGGTGCTATGCTTGCCCAATCAGGCAAAAGCGTCACCATTCTTGAAGCATCGAGGGAATGGGGTGGCTGCGCAGGGAAATTTCAGCGTCACAAATTTCTATACGCCTCAGGCGCAACGCTTGGAATGGGACTTGAAAAAGGCGGCATTCATGAAAGGATATTCCGCCATCTGGGGATCAAAATAGATGCAGCAAGACTTGATGATGTGATGAAAATCAAACAGGCTGACAGAACCCTTACCTTTTATGCTGACCGGGAAAAACACGTGCAGGCAATGCAGCACGCCTTCCCTTCCCACTCAGATAACATTGCCGCTTTTTATCTGGAGGTTTATCGTCAGGCAGCAAAGATCCGTTTATTAATGAAGCAGCTTCCGATCCTCCCTGTAAAAACAGGTAAAGAAGCGTTTGAATTATTAACTTCACTGAAGCCCTCTCACGTGACATTAACCCCGGGCTTTTTCAAAACTGTCCACTCATTACTCAAAAAACATCACCTGCTTGACTGCAGAGATTTCATTCATTTTCTGGACGGTCAGCTGATCGACAGTATGCAAACGACAACAAAGGATTGTGCCATGCTGATGGGTGTACTTGCACTTGATATTTATCATGAAGGTGCTTATTACGTGCCGGGCGGTCTGTACCGGTTCGCTGAGGAACTGGTTGAAGCTGCTAAACGCAATGGTGCTAAAGCGATCCTCGGCAGGCGTGTGACTGAAGTGAGAAGAGTTGGAGACCATTATGAAGTTGAAGATCACCGCGGAAATATCAGGACTGCTGATCATGTGATTTGTAACGCACCTGTCCAGTCACTGCCTGATCTGATGCATCAGGATCTTTACGGGAAGCTTTCCATTAATCTGAAAAAGCGTTCAACACAGGATACCTGGGGCTCGATGACGCTATATATTTCATTAGACGAGGCATACTTACCGGATGATTTCCCGCTCTTCCAGCAGTTGATGAACCCTAGCGCTCATAGCCACGATGAAGGAAACCACTTATTTTTATCAATATCAGATAAAGAAGACAGAAAGCGTGCACCTGAAGGATTCAGAACGCTGACAGTCAGTACCCATATCGATTTAAGCAACTGGAAAACGCAATCACAATATGACCTGAATAAAGCAGCATTCATACAAAAGATGCTAAATACGATCAGGCATTATTACCCGTCAATTGATCAGGCGATTGTTGATGTGTATCCAGGTGCGCCGAAAGCCTGGGAGCGGTTCCCTCATCGTCCAGGAGGCGTCGTCGGCGGTTTTGCCCAGACAAGGTCACACTCACTGTTTCTCAGTCTTTCTCACCGTACCTCACTTAAGAATTTCTGGCTTTGCGGAGACTCCGTTTTTCCCGGGGGCGGAACAATTGGGGTTTCAGTAAGCGGTTATCATTGCTATCACTCCATCACAGGGCGCAAATTAATTCAGTAAGTGCGCCCTTGCAAGTTTCTTCACATATAAACTCGGGAAAGCATACTGTAAAACTTAAAGGACGTGTCGAAGTATGCTGAATACCCTGAAAGCAATTCCTGTCAGGACGTACATATTAATCGTAACAGCACTGGTCATTATCGGCAGTGGCTTTTACATATTTACAGAACTTGGAGAAGATGTACTGGAAAACGAGAAATTCATGATCGATCAGCAGGCAGCTGACTTTGCTGACAGCATCGCTACACCAGGCATGATGACATTCTTCGCCTGGATCACTGAGCTTGGATCGGTCTGGGCATTGACTGCAGGATCACTGATCATGATTGCTGTTCTCTGGTATTTTTATAACCGGAAGAAATGGAGAATCATCTACTTCGTGATTGCAATGGGTGGTATCACCATTTTGATTACAGGACTTAAAGCAGCATTCGGAAGGGACCGGCCAAACTTAATCGAACAGTACGACGGAACGGGCTACAGCTTTCCTAGCGGTCACTCAACCGGTCCGATTGTCTTTTACGGATTTATTATTTATCTCATCATCAGAAGCAGGATGAATAAGCTGGGAAAATGGATCATTAATATTGCTCTTGGAATCCTGATTCTCCTGATTGCATTCAGCCGACTCCCGCTTGGCGTTCATTATTTTACGGATGTGATTGGCGGGTTATCGCTTGGATTGACATGGCTGGTTACCTGTATTGCCATTCTGGAAATCACACTCTGGAGATCCGGCCTGAAAAAGAAAAAAGAATTATGATTTCGCTGTGATCACTTTCTTCAACGTAAAAGAAGGCTCAAAAATGAGCCTTCTTTTTTAGTCAGTCTGACACATCATTATGATTGACGTGCTTTGACGTCCCTTTTCAGAATGTACGTACTCTGGGACATCTCAGTCTGCCCATTCACTTGAGAATGTGTCCGCTTCGGCCTTGTCCAGTTGTGACAGAAAAGCTGAGAATGCTGATCCAATCGATCTTTATAGCTCATCTTTTAGCACCTCTTTCAAAGGATTAAGCAATATATCCCTTAAGGAATATGTATAATAGTATTTTGTAAAATGACTGATATTATAAGTGCATGATTATGGAAATTGCCTTAAGGAACAGCATAGTCCATTGATAAAAACAACTTCTAATATATGGTATAATAAATTCAATACCTATTTGAAAGGGGCAAAATTTATGTGGATCTTCTTCAGTTTTATCGCGGGTGTTCTGCTGCTTGGCGTGTATGCAGACCGTAAACAAAAGAAAAACAGGCATAGCGCCAACTACCATCCTCCAACTCATCCCGATGCCAATCCCGGAAGCCATTCAACCCATATAGCCAGCGTCCACAGAGAGAGCGGTGGAGAAAACAGCGGATTTTAATCCTCTATTCTCCTGCAACTGCAGCCTCTGTACATGAACCGCCGGGCTCATAGTTCAGTGATCTTGCCTGTTCGAGATCAGACTGCTCAATATAGTTTGACGGTTCATCCTGTTCAAAGCATTCAGGAAAAACGAACGTATTATCACTATGATCAAGAATGACCTGAGGATTAGGTTCCTGTGTCACACTGTTATAAATCACGATTCCTCCTACAGCTACTACAATAACAACTGCTAATGCAATTAAAGTTTTTTTCATATTAACTCCCTGCCTGACTTCATTAAAATCATTGATATATCATCAGTTTATCAGGATGAAGCTGATATCTGAAGCAACAAGTCCGCATCATTCACTGCCATTGGTTCTTCCCTGTAAATATGACTTGATTTTATCCCTGAATAACATCGGGACAATAAAGATCACAGCGAAAATCGTAACTGCAATGATGATGGTTTGCGTACTGTCTGAGCCGGTACTGAATCCTAAAAATGTATAAGCAAACGTGCCCGGTATAATACCGATCAGTGTTGCAAGCGCAAATGGTAATAGACGAACCTTGGACGCCCCTGCTGCATAGCTGATCAAATCAAAGTTGAAAAGCGGCACCAATCTGAGCAGCAGCACAATAAAAAAGCCGTTGTGCTCAAGCTGATCCTGAAGCTTCTCTCCCCTCTTGCCAAGCTTCTCTTCCACCCTTTTAGCGCCTGCTTTTTTAGCAAACATAAATGCGAGAATTGCCCCGGCTGTCGCACCAGCCATCGTTAACAGGGTCCCGTATAAAGGCCCAAAAGCCAATCCACCGGCAAGTGACAAAACGGATGCCGGAAACAGAATGAACGGTCTGACTGTATATAATACGACATATAAAACCGGCGCGAGAATGCCCACAGATAAAATCCAGCCCCGTATTCTGTCCGGTGATAAATCGAGTACTGTCTGATTTAGAACAATTAATCCTGCAACAATGGCCGCAATGAGTATCCAGCCGCCCCACTTTTTCATCTATATCACCTCATCTTATGTATCCATCCCACGTTGACACTGTATGTTACCTCCATGGTACCTTCAAATCATTTTCACGTCATATTTCCGGTGCAGTGAACTGTTCTTTCGTTTTATATCTGTGACTTTATTTTCCTTGCTAATGCCTGCCTGTTTTAATACTAAAAATACCTGTATACTGGAAGTAAAATGGCAGAGGTGATGACATGTTTCAAAATGACTGTACAAAACTGCTTGGGCTCCGGCATCCAATTGTTCAGGCGCCAATGGCTGGCGGTGTGACCACAACGCTACTCGTAACTGAAACAGCAAAGTCAGGCTGTCTCGGCATGATTGGTTCAGGGTATTTAACAGCACAGCAGCTGCATGATCAAATACTGGAGATTCAGGCAGAAACAAATCAGTTTGGTGTGAACCTTTTTGTTCCGACCCCTTTTACTGTGAATGAATCGGATGTCAGTGAGGCTGCTGAGCGATTACAGCCCTTTAGTGAGAAGTTGGGCCTTGGGTCAGATGTGCCGGCTATTAAAACGTATGACATGTTAAAACAAACGTTTGATCAGCAAATAGATGAGATTATCTCACTGAATGTACGGGTCTGTTCTTTTACATTCGGCTTGCCTTCTGATGAGGTTGTGAATCGCCTTAAGTCAAACGGAACGATATTGATTGGCACAGCGACTACTGTAAAAGAAGCCATTGCTGCAGAAAAAGCAGGGATGGATCTTGTGACGGTTCAGGGAAGTGAAGCCGGCGGGCATCGGGGAAATTTCCTGCAACACCAGGAACAAAGCATGATCGGGCTGATGTCACTCATTCCACAGGCTGCTGATGCCGTCAGCATTCCGGTGATCGCTGCAGGAGGAATCATGGACGAACGGGGAATGGCAGCTGCATTCATGCTTGGCGCGCAGAGTGTGCAGATGGGAACAGCATTTCTTACTACCAAAGAAAGCGGTGCGAATCCATTACATAAAGAAAAAATCCTCACTTCACATGAAGACGAGGTGATCATGACACGGGCATTTTCAGGTAAATGGGCACGCGGACTGCTGAATACATTTACTGAAGGAATGCGTGATGCTAACATGCCTGACTTCCCTATCACAAACAGCCTGACAAAACCGATCCGGCAAGCTGCAGCAAAACAGGAAAATAGTGAGTATATGTCATTGTGGTCCGGGCAGAGTCCAAAACTTGCGAAAAGTGAATCTGTGAGGGAGATGGTTGAGTGGGTCAGTCAAGAAGCTGATGTGTTAATCAGACACTTTGCTAATCGGGGACAAAGCTGAATATCATTAGTTCAAAAAGACGCATTCAACGCGTCTTTTTAATTTGGCTCGGCCTGTTTTTTTGTTATGTAATAGTTAAGCAGGTAGACAAGCACGACGCAAACACTCGTAATCAACAGTACATTGAGGGCGTAAGACGCATCAAGCTCTGCCAGGCTTGTCGGTTTGGTTTCTCCAATGCCGGCAAACTGATAGGCTAGTCCTTTATAATCGATAATGATGATAGACATAATAACGCCTGTCACAACACCTGCTATCAGCTTTTTCATTGTTTTTTCTCCTTTACATGATTTTTATTTACCAATATTTTACCATAACGTGACTATTATATGTGGCACAGATTGGAAATATGAAAAAATCAGTGAGTTCTGCCTATCGATCTTTGCATATGAAGTGCTGCTGACCCTTCTTTTCCTCCTGTCACTTTGAAGTGCCACTCCTCACCTGGAATGAAATCTATGCTCATTGATTGATCAACAGGCATTCGATTTTTGTCATTTTGATCACCCAACAGATAAAGATCAAATGATGTATGTCCGGCAGACGTAAAGTCTTCTCTTAAAATCTCAATCACCAGGTTATCCCCCTTTGCTATCGCTGAGCCGTCAGCATTCACCACTGTGGAAGAAGTATCTCCCAGATGAAGTTCAATTCCATACACTTCAATATCAGTCTGATTTTCAAAATGTAGTGTCATTCCATTACTTTTTGTTTCCGCACCACTGCTGCATGAACATGCGGACAAAAATACTACAGCACACAATATGAAAAATATTTTCCTCATCATAAGATCCCCCTTTTCCAATAAATTCATTATAGAGGGTTGTTTATTGATAATCAATAAATTATTATTGAATTATAAATAAAATTAATTGATAAGCGGAGGTTTCGCGATGAAAAAACTTACTACATTTAAAAAAGTAATGCTGGGCTTATTAACAGGTATGCTTGTGCTAGTGGGAGGATTCGCATTTCTTATTTACTGGCTGTTTTACGATATGGACCGGCTGCCTCAGGGAGAGTTTATAACGGAAGAAACCTCTCCTGATGGCACGTATACGGTAAAGGCTTATCGCACGAACGGCGGAGCCACAACTGCATATGCGGTAAGGGGTGAACTGGTGACGAACAATAGCGGAAAGACTAAAAATATATACTGGCAATACCGTAAAGACGCTGCGGAAATTACTTGGCAAGATGAGGACACGGTTATGATTAACGGCATTGAACTGGATGTGCCGGGTGAGAGGTATGATTATCGGAAGGAGGGTGATGGGTGATCGTAACACACATTCGAAGTCTGCTGCTTGTTGGCATTGTCATGACTGTTGTTGTTTATGAGTTCATTCAGATAAAATACCACGACATTAAAACAGCTGTAGCAGCACAGGAGCAAGATATACAAATCATATCGATTGCCCAGATCGGGGGATGGGGTGAGTGGTTTCAGGAATATTCACTGGTGATTGAAAAAGATGAAAGTGAATATAGAATCTGGACGGATACAGATGGGGATATATATGATTGGGAAGCGCTAGATGAAGGCTCGTGAAATTCCTCCTGATATCCATGAAGTTTTTCGCGTGGTTCATATCAAAATGTAATTTATACCTGTTTGATAAACATAAAAATCCACTCCGGGCAAAGCCGGAGCGGATCAGGTCAAGGCTCCAATATATACATAGCAAAATCAGGGCCTTCACTATTCAATACAAGTGTTCCTTCTTCAGTAAATCTAGGTCTCGTCAGCCGCTCTTCAATATGATCCAGCGTATTCAATGGCCGGACTTTTAATTCATCAAGCTCATATAACATCACTGTATCACTCTCACTAGCAGCAACACTTAAAGCAATACGATTCCCGTCTGCAGCAAATTCATCAAACTCAGGTGTCTGAATCTCCTGGACTTCACCGGTTTGACTTTGTGCCTGGAGCAACACAGGCAATTCATCTTCATTGCGCCCCTGACTATAGATGAATTCGCCACTCCACTGGACGTATTCTACGATTTCAAATGGCAGTTCGATTTCATTTACCCGTTCCATTGTCTGGATGTCGTAGATGAAAATCTTCGTTACACCATCATTTTCTTCGGGGATCACAATCTGATTTCCCTTTAACGCGGATTTGCTGTGACTTCCACCTATAGTTTCATGCAACAATTCCACTTCCTGATTATTCAGATCCATCACGTAAAACCCTTCTCCTCCGCTTTGATAGACAAGTGTATTCTCTTTGATGGACAGATCAGCAAAGTACCTTCCCTCTACTGTAGTTACCTGCTGGTTACTTCTGTTCATCACATTGAGCACTGCACCACCTTCTGCAGGATCAGACCATATAAGCCATTTTTCTGTAGCTGCAAAGTTATACGCTGTGCCCGGTAACGATACCAGCTGCTCTTTCCCTGTAGACTCGCTATAAGAATATAGCCCGGTTTCTTCAGGAAAAATCAGCTCTGACGTTTCATCCACATAGATGGCATTGATCAAAGAGGGGTATGGCGTGTCAGGCACAACCAGCTTTTCAATCGTCATATCCTGAGCGGTACGGTTGGACGTCAGTTCAGGAACAATCAATACAGCCACCATGATCAGCACCAAGACACCAGCTAAAGCCGGGAACACCTGAAACCGTCGTTTCTTTCGTTTATGAATACGCTCAAATACAGCTTCTTTTTCAGCGGAAGTGAAATGAAGTGACTTAGGCAGTGACTTTTCAAGTTCGTGTTTAATACTCATAATCACCCTCCTCAATCGAGATCCTCGCAAGCTTTCTTCCTCTTGAAAGCCTCGTCTTCACCGTATTTGGTGAACACGCCAGTATCTCTGAGATTTCGTTCACCGTCAGTTCATCATAATAATACAGCCAGATAACCTCCCTGTATTTCACCGGCAGTTCTTTGACCAGTTCACCAAGTGTACGGTTCCCTTCGCTTTTAATATACTGATCTTCAGCTGACGATCCCTGCTTAAAGGTGCGCAGCCTGTCAGCAAATTCGACTTTACGAAAAGACCAGCTCCTCAAATAGTTCTGAGCCTCATTCACGGCAATTCTGTAGAGGTATGTCTTAACAGACGACCTTTTTTCAAACTGCTCAAAACGCGTGTAAAACTTTACGAATGTATCCTGCAGAATATCTTCTGCCTTTTGAACATCTTTAACATATGTATAGATCAGCCTTTTCAAATAGTCACCATGCTCCTCCATGGCGTTCCGGAGCAGACGGTCTTTCTCATCATTCTTCAAGCCGGCACCTCCTTTCTATATAGGTTGGACAAAGCTGGGGTGGGTGAGGTTTCAAATATATTGATAATGATCATATATCGTTTTTGTCAGCCATTTTACACGCTCAATTTGAGTCAATTCAAAAAACTTAATGAGGCAGAGGTTTTATACTAGGAGGGATTGAAGAAAATCAGCCAACAAGCAACGGTCAAAGTGTGGGAAGCAATCTTCGAGCAACCGATCGCCAATGCAGAACAGCTGAAAAAGATCATAGGCCTCGCACCTTCAATAGTCAGAAAAGCCATTCGTCAGCTCACCGATTTAAATATGATTTTTGGAGATGACAGACAGCGAAACAGACGGTATTATCAGTATGATTTAATTAGAGTAATGAATAGTTAAACGAGCTATCAAATTGGATAACTCGTTTTTCGCTTTCTAAAATCAGACTCCAAAAAATTGTACGACATAATGAAAAGCGAAATAAATTGCTATGTATAAAATGCTGGATATCGGACAAACTGATTTTATCCCCTATTTGATAGGCCGGTCTCATGATTGAGACTGGCTTTTATTTTTGAGGCAGGTCATGACTTCAGCAACAAGATCATCAGGATTTTTAGTTCCATCAAGTACATAATCAGCATTCAGCTTTACAGTCTGCTCCATATGCAGATATGCGCGGCGACTGTCTCTCAGGTAATGCTGCAATTCCTTCATCACACTCCCAATATCACGATACTCCTGATCTCTCAATACTCTCCTTGCCATTGCAATATCAAGCGGTGTATCAAGATAGAATGAATGATGGATGGTTTGCGCTACTTCTTCCTGCAGGTAACTGAAAGGATAATCAAGAATGAGATATGCCGGAGCATCTGCCTGATTCAATGCTTTTTCTATTTTTTTAATCAGTGGTTCCATGCCCCATTCGTTCAGATCTCCTCCTGCATCAATCCATGCTGTTAAATCTTCAGGTGCTTTTTGAAAATCTATTTTGTCAAAATATAAGGCAGCTGAGTCCGATAAAGATTGCAGCAGACCGTTTGTAAGGGTGGTTTTCCCTCCTCCGGATACTGCTGCAATTGAGATAACGATTGTCATGATTGATTCTCCTTTATCGATTCGTCTTGTTTGTGGGCTGCGGCGACCATTTCTTCAATTTTGAAGTCACTCCTTCAGACCGCGCTCACCACCATATTTCACCCCGGTTCAACTCGAAGCAGCCACTGTCCCCTGATGAAAAATCATCTGCCAGCCTGCCTTCTCTTTCTTCCAGATCGAACAGCGGTTAGCAACCTCTCCAGTCACTTGATAACAGGTCTGAAAGAGAGCCTGAACAGTGTCTTCTGACAGCAATCGGATATCGTAATCAAGGATCTCCACATCAATCGTTCCTGCCCCGCCTTCTGTCATCAGATCTGCTTTCATGAACCTGCCGCCTGATTTACCAAATTCAATGAACTCGTCATGAATAAGACGATCAAGATCCTCAAGTGATAACCGCTTTGTATTGTCCAGCAGCTCTTTTTCATGAAACAATATGATTTCTTTCAAATAATCCATTTCTCTCCCTCCAATCATAAAACGCACTGCCATTTCAATTAATTGTAAATGACAGTGCGCTCATATGCTATCTATTGTTACGATTCCTGCATCAACCATTCCTCATACAGCTGATCAAGCTCAGTTTGCAGATTTAGCCTTCCGTTATTAAGCCTTTCATAAGCCTCCCAGTCCTCACCAACTGACTCGATTTCAAGATCCATAGCTTCAATTTGTTTTTCAAGCATGGCAATCTGCTCTTCGGTATCAGGCGCCTGTTGTTCTTTTACAACAGGTTTTGCTGCTGAAACAGGCTTTTCTTTTTTCTTTTCCACAACAGGCTGCGGCCGCTTTCCTCTTGCCCAGTCATAAGCACCTTCATATACCGTGAGCTTCCCATTTTCAATCCAGGCGGTCCGGTCAAAGATTGCGTTCAGGAAGTAGCGGTCATGAGATACAGCAATGATCGTACCTTCAAACTGCTGCAGTGTTTCTTCAAGTACTTCGCGCGATTCGATATCCAGATGGTTTGTCGGCTCATCCAGCACCAGCAGATTAATCTCATCATGCATAAGCTGCGCCAGACGCAGGCGCATCCGCTCTCCACCGCTTAAGTTCTCCACTTTTTTAAAGACGTCGTATCCATAGAATAAAAATCTTGCCAGCACATGACGGGCATCTCCTTCAGTCATTGAGACATGCTCCCTGAATACATCAATAACGCGCAGACCAGGGTCGCTGTATGAAAATAACTGAGACAGATAACCGACTTTTACATTGCTGCCAATGCGGCAGACACCTTCGTCAGGCTGTATATCTCCTGTGATCATTTTAATTAACGTGGACTTACCGGCACCGTTTCCGCCTACAATCCCTATATGGTCCTGCCATCTGACAGACAGGTTCACACCTCTGAACAGCCATTGATCATACCGCTTTCCAACCGCTTCATAAGTGACTGCATCTTTCCCGCTACGGTCAGCTGCATCAAGCGTTAGCGACATCTTCTTAACAGTCACAGGTTTTTTCACACGCTCCATCCGCTCAAGTGCTTTTTCCATGCTTTTCGCTTTCTTAAAAAGCTTTTCATTAGGCGGGTTCGCTTCATTCGCCCATTGTCTCAGCCTGCGGATCGCTTCCTTCATCTTTTTAATCTTCTTCTGCTGCTCTTCGTACTGGTGAAATTCCTGCATAATCCGCTCTTCTTTTGCTTTAACAAACGCATCGTAATTCCCTTTATAGCTGTAAGGCTCGCCGTCCTCAATTTCCACAATGCGGGTCGCTGTCTGATTAAGAAAATGACGGTCGTGCGACACCATAAGAACAGCGCCTTTATGTGATTTGATAAACGTTTCAAGCCACTCAATCGCGTCCATATCCAGGTGATTCGTCGGTTCATCGAGCACCAGCAGATCAGGATTTGTCAGCAGAATGGTCCCAAGCATAACCTTTGTCTGCTCACCACCGCTCAGGTTTTTAAAGGGCATCGCGACAAGTCTGGTGAGCTGAAGTCCATTGATTACAGCCTGAACTTTCGCATCACGCTCATAGCCTTCAAGCAGTGCAAACTGCTCCTGCAAATCACCATACTGACTCAGTAAGCGGTCGAGTGTCTCCGGTGAAGCAGCAGCCATCTCCTCCTCCATTGCCTTCATTTTCATTTCAACCGCCATCACTTCTTCAAAAGCCGTCAGCAGGACATCGTTTCCTGTCCAGCCTTCAGGAAAGGATGGAATCTGGTGAAGATACCCAAGTGTAAGACCCTTTTTCTTAATGATTCTTCCTGTATCCACTGGTTCTTTTTCAGTCAACAGCTTGAGCAGCGTTGTTTTTCCGCATCCATTCGGTCCTACAAGCCCGATGATTTCCGAATCCTTCACTTCAATTGTCATATGTTCAAATATCGTATTACCGCCCATCATTTTGGCGATACTCTCTGCTTTTAATAACATATTCCGTTCCTCCAGGTTATCAGCTGTGGGAACATCTTTTTAGACACAAAAAAGACTGCCTGATCAACAGACAGTCTCCCCGCGCATAGCGAAAAAGAATGGTTCATCAGCTGGTGTATTTTTGATTTTTACTAAAAATGGACAGACTTCTCCCGTATTTGGCAAAATCAAAAATTAGCGCACGTGAAAAATACAGACAGCTGATTCGCTTTTCACATGCCATTCCAGCAGATTGATTCATTCCCTTTCACCTCCGATCAGATTAGTTGTCGTAATTGTAGCACAATTCAAAGCTGATTTGAATAGAGATTTTTATTAGATTATAAAAATTTCCATCATAAAAAGGAATATAAGGTTAACACAGTGAAGTAACTATTAAGGCATATCTAGGAGGATTAAATTGGATAAAACTAAAACAATGATTTACTTTGAAATCACTGCACCAGACCTGGACACGGAAGCTGTCACAAAGCAGCTTAATATGACACCATCAGAAAGTTACCATAAAGGGGACTGGGTTGAAGACTCCTTTTATCACTACAGAAAGCGCGGTTCCTGGAGCATCAGCAGCGGTTATCAGGAGGATCTATTCATGGACGAAAGCTACAAAAAAGTCATTGACCCGCTGCGTGAAAAAACTGCCCTGATCAATCAATTACGCACAGCGTATGATGCCACCTGCCGCATTGTGGTCGTCAGCGAAATGTTTAACGGCCAGGCACCTGCGCTCTTCTTCCCTGCTGATGTTGTGCAATTCGCAGCTGCCGTTCATGCTGAAATTGATCTCGATTTATACCCCTGGTAATATCAGACGTGAGAAAAGGCACTGCCGCTTGAGCAGTGCCTTTTCCTATTCAAGCTCTTCTTCATACAGATCAGGCAGTCTGAAAACAAAGTCTCCATTATTACTGCCGCTCCTCGGTGTCCTGCTTTCGATAAGTTCTGGTCACTAAAATCACCAGTACAATCCAGGCCAGCAGGTTAGTGATGATACTGATCACATTCCAATCAACATTAAAGTTCACATTCATTTATTTTTCTCCTCCGCCGATATTGATGGGCTCCAGGCTCTCTACAGCAGCCCCCCGTTTTTTGAAGAAACTCATATAGATTGCAGGCAGCAAAAGGACTGCCGAACCCATCCCCAATGCGACTGCAGTATTTGACAGCTCAGGAATAAACCCTGCTAAAAATGTTCCTGCAAGACCGGATAATCCGCCGATCACATAAGCGGCACTGCGAATCCGTGTCAACACATCATCCGGCGTAATACCCTGATGAGCCGCCCCCTGTATAACAAATGCCATTGATAATGCGCCATCAAATATCAGCACGCCAAGAAATGCCATCCAAAATGAATCTGATAGGAATACGATCAGCACGCCAATTCCGGACAGTCCGAGCAGTACACTTAACAACAGAATCCAATTCGTCTGCTGGAAGTATTTTAATAACAAAACGCCGATGATGTTGCCAACTCCCGCTGCCGACAATAACAATCCTATTTGAGCGGCGGATAGATTCATTACTGTCTCGCCATGAATGACGACAAGCAGCATAATATAAACCGTTGAAAAGCTTAATACAGAGATTGCGAGTGCATGAATGCGCTGCGGAACACTTGAGAAAAGATAAGAGAAGCCTACAGATGCTTCTTTGAAAAATCTGTTTTTATGTATTTGATTTGTCTGGTCAGATAAATCCGTTGCAGACTTAAAGCTATATTCACTTTTCAACCTGAACAGGAAAAGTGACGAAATACATGACAGGCAGGCACAAACAACCAGCGTGGCAAATGACCCTGTATATGTATATAACAATCCTCCTATCACCGGTCCCGCTAACGTGGTCACTGCGTCTGCAGCCTCAAGACTCGTATGGGCTGGCATCAGGTTTTTACGTCCGGCAACAGCCGGAATCATCGTGTTAAATGCCGTCCGGCTGATCAGTGCAAGCAGTCCCATCACAAATAAAGTGAAAGCGACCAATACACTGCTTTCAAAAAGGATGAAAAAAGCGAGAAACAATAGACCAATCGCATACAAAAAGTTTGCCACAGCCGCAATCAAAGGTTTATTTCTTTTTTCTACCCAGACGCCAACCGGCACAGCAAATAATAGTGCACCGAGCTGCTGCGACATCACGACAAGCGCTGTAATGAGCGGGGAACCTGAAAGTCCCAATACGATTAACGGAATCACAATCTCCCTGAATCTGTCGCCCAGAATGGAAGCGGCATTTGAATACCACATTTTTGCAAAATGTCTATTAATGAACATTGCTTTCATACGCTTCTCCTTAACATGTATGCTTTCAATCACCTAATGATTAACAGTATGAATCAACTTCCTTTTTTTATCAAATCAATCAAAAAAGCTGACACTGCCATTTGCAGTCTCAGCTTTTCCATCAGGTGTTTTCATCCGGTACATACTCAATGATATCTCCAGGCTGGCAGTCCAGCGCTTTACAGATCGCTTCCAGTGTCGAAAAGCGGATCGCTTTTGCTTTTCCGTTTTTCAAAATAGAAAGGTTTGCCATGGTAATGCCGACTTTTTCAGTCAGCTCTGTCACACTCATCTTCCGCTTTGCCAGCATGACATCAATATGAATCACGATCGCCATCTATATTCACCTCAGACCGTTAAATCATTTTCGATTTTAATATCGATTGCATTTTTTAATAATTTTTGAAGAACGTATGCGAATACAGCAACTACGAAAGATGCAAAAATGATCGCCATTCCAATAACAATCACACCTGGCGCATCATCATATTCCCCAATCATAAAGAAGAAGGGCATCGTTGCTGTATAGATCCCGCTGACTGCAAGCGCAGCGAACTTAATCATTCGTAATGCGACGACAGCTTTATCTGAAAAAGCATTGTTCCGGTCAATCAGATTCAACAGCTTGAATGACTGATACAGTGCGAAGTAAAAAGGAATCCCTGATACATACATCCCTATAATAATACCACGTACCCAGTCAGCAAACATCTCATCCCCTGCCACGCCTCTCCAAAGTGCCGGCAGTAAAAACACACAAACTGCAAGTGCAGCCAGAGCAAGCACGACTAAAACAAATTTCAAAAACATCGTTGAACTTTTACTCATATCAGACACCTCTCACATTTCAATACTCGATTGTTAATGAAATTCTAGCATGTTATATATTGAAAAACAATAAATTTTTACTGTTTATTAAATAAAAATAGTTCTGATGAACCTTTCCTTAAGAATAGGCTCATCAGAACGCTTAAATACAATAATTGCTCAAACCATACTTCTGCGCTTTTCAGTTAATCCCTTTATCCACCAGCCCAGCAGCATACAATACCCTGCAACTGAAAAAATCGTCCAGGCAGCTCCTGTCTGCAATTGTGCCAGAAAGAATTCAAATTCATTCTGCTCAATCGGCCTGTCGGAGTCAAAACTGAATAGAAAGCCGACGATTGGGATAGCAAACACAAAGAATAGAACCAATATTTCTATTATGAATTTCTTCTTTCTTGCTAATCTGACTACCGCTGTGATGAAAATGATTGTTAAAAAACTATAGTATATCCCCCAAAACAATATAGGCAAGGTCTCCCAGTACATATATATCCTCCTTCATCTAAACCGTTGAGTTTTTAGCAGTTAGACTGATGTGAGAAGAAAAGGTTTCAGAAGAAAATGGAATTTTTTATGTGGTATAATAAATGTAGAAAAATAGCTAAATGAACGGGGTTGAATACATGACGCTAAAAATCCTGAGTATGGGCTCGGCCTTGCTGACTTTTGCATTTGCCATGCACGGTCTTATCACAGACAGCAATATGTTTCTGGGCTGGATGATGCTGTCTTTTGCTATGATGATTCTGTTAATGGGAATTGAAGAAATTCAAAAAGATAAGAAGTGGATTGGTTATATAAGCTTTGGCGCTTCTATTCTGATTAGTATCTCTGCATTTCAGGAAATACTCAGACTATAAAATAAAAAGCAAAACCCATGCTATGCCAGCCATGTGTTTTGCTTTTTTGATGTTCTCGCTTCAACAATTTGCCGTCTTTTTTCCCGATAAGTCCACCACAGCCCAAACCCTGTCACTGCTGTAAATAAAGGAATTGTGATGAAGTCACTAATTGGTGTAACAGCTCCAAAAACAAAGATTGCAAAGCCTAAAATTACAAAAAAGACACCCATTAATTTCGCCCCTTTTCATCAAAAAAACTCATACAATCCGTTCTCAAAATAATTAAACTCTCTCGAACTCAGACGAAACAGTCCGTACCCTTCATAAAAAGCCTCCGTCAGTTCACTGTCAGCCATTACTTTTCTAATCGCGAGCGCCACATCATAGCGGGGATCTCCAACTGTCATTCCGGCTACATCAATAAACAGTCTCACTTCTCCGTCCCTGACCATGACGTTGTCTGTTGTACAATCTCCATGAATAACCGTCTGTTTAACTTCAGCAAGTCGATTCGCCTTCAGTTTTTCAAGCAGTTCCCTGTCCCCGTCGCACTCCCCTGCCTCAAGATAACGCTCTGCCCTTTTCAATTCTTCTTCAAGCCAATCACCGGTAAGTTCAAAGTGAGCAGTTTCTGTTTCATGAAGCCAGTACAGCAGCTGACCGAAGCTTTTCATCAGCTGTTTTTTCTCATCATGACTGACAGCTTCCCTTAACGCTTTTGTCAGTGTCATCCCCTCTTCATAACTCATTAGTAAGTGGTTTCGTCCCGTTTCTTCTATGTAATGCACATACTCCGGCACAGGAATCTCCTGCTGACTTTTAAGTTTCTTAAGCACCTCTGCTTCTGTCTTCAGCCATTCACGGTATTTTTCTTTAAATGAACTCTTTAATATATAGGTTCCGTTTACTGCTGAGATCTTATGGACTGCTGATGTCCACCCCTGTTCATCAATCATGTGAGCACGATGAATGCTGCCTGTAATGACCTCAAGCTTATCAAGTAAATCTTTATCTAAGTTAAACTTTAATCCCCTTGTCAACGATGTCCCTCTTCCCTTGCTTTCATATATCCATAATAAGCACATGTCCCATTTTGAGACAGGTCCTTCACTTCAAAGCCGCACTTTTGATAAAACGGAAAGTTATCCGCTGAGGTATGAGCAAACCAGTCGCCGTGGGGCAGTTTTTGCACACAGAGCTCTACTAATTTTCTGGCCAGTCCCCTGCCGCGATAATCACCCGAGACAACCAGATCCATGATGTTAGCTGCCATCACCTGATCTGAAATTACTCTGATCATGCCAACCATGTTGTCTTCATCCCATACTGTAAACGCCCATGTCGAATGTTCGAACATCAGCGTGTATTTCTCTTTTTGCCAGTCTGGAATCCTGCGGGCCCATCCTGCTTCCTGAAACAGCTTTTCCACTTCAGATGCCGGTATTCCTCCCGTTCCTTCCCTGATCACCAGACCATTAAAATACTGATACATTGTCATCCCCCCCTGTTTCAATTCATCTTATTCTCTATTCATGCAGGAATCTCCTTGTTTTTAACAGAAAGAATCATAGAGTCTATTTCTAAAAATTGGAGTGAACGCATTTGTTTTACAGAAGAAAGCATTATATCGTCAAAAATTCATTTATCGAAACGTTTAATGATCATTTCAACCAGACCAATCTGCCTAATCAGCTGAAGCATGGCACACGCCTTATCGGACGGTGGATGCGCGATCAGAAGGATGGGACGACTGAAGTGTTTGCGATCTGGGAGTATGACAGCTACGAAGATTATGTGGAAATCGAAACCAGAATTAAAGGTGACCGTGAGCATGTAGCACGGATTCAGGAATGGTATAAGAAACAAGGTGGAAGAGATCGAGTATTCAGCGAGTATATTCTTGAGGTGAAAAATGAAGCGCTGGAGGATACAGTGGGATGATTCGGCTTTGATGAAATTTCATCAGGCAACTCCTTTGACAATCTCTTTCTATTATATTACCTTTAATCCCGACCTGATTAATGAGACTTTAAGGTGTTAAAATATAAATTAATTACAGGAGGGATTCCATTGAAAAAGATCTGGAAAGGGTATTTGGATGCTTCGCTCATCTTAAAAGTAACGATTGCCCTGATCATTGGTGCATTGGTCGGATTTATTTTCGGAGAAGACGCATCTGTGCTGACACCACTTGGCGATCTGCTGATGAATCTGTTGAACTTCTTAATTCTGCCGTTGATCTTGTTCACATTAATTGTAGGTGTGAACCAGACAAAGCTGAATTCACTTGGCCGCATGGGCGGGAAGGTATTTCTTTATTATGCGGGAACGTCAGCACTTGCAATTGTTGTCGGACTGACTGTAGCTTCGCTGTTTTCACCCGGTACAGGCATGGTACTCGATACAAGTGAAACATTTGAAGCGCCGGAAAACCCGGGAATCGTCAGTGTGCTGCTCAGTATTGTACCATCGAATATCGTGACAGCATTCTCAGAATTCAATCTGCTCGGCATTATATTTACAGCGATTGTCTTCGGTATTGCAATTTCCTATCTTCGCTCTAAAGAAGAGACACAGTTACTTGGTGAGCAGGTATACAATGTTGCGAATGGAATGAACGAAGCAACGATGTTCGTTGTGCGCGGTGTGCTGCAATATGTCCCAATTGGTGTATTTGCTATCGTTGCGAACACAGTCGGAACGCAGGGTACAGGAATCCTGCTTGAGCTTTGGAACGTTGTGATGGTGCTGTATGTGGGAATCGCTGTACAGATCTCACTCTATATTTTAGTCTTGTTACTTTTTAAAATCAGCCCTGCTGCGTTCTTTAAGGAAGCCAGAACACCGATGCTGACTGCATTTGCCACCCAAAGCAGTTCAGGTACGCTCCCACTGACGCTGAATGCAGCCAAAAATCTTGGACTGTCTAAAAGCTTATACGGCTTCAGCCTGCCGCTTGGCGCAACGATCAATATGGATGGTGCTGCGATCCGGATTGCAGTCTCTGCAGTGTTTGCTGCTAACGTAATTGGTGAGCCGCTCAGCATCACTGAAATGCTGATGGTCGTACTTGTCGGAACGCTTGCTTCAATCGGAACAGCAGGTGTACCTGGTGCCGGCATCGTCATGATCGCTACAGTATTTGCCCAGATCGGTCTGCCGATGGAAGCTGTCGCACTGCTTGCAGCGATTGATGTACTGGTCGGAATGGGTGCAACGATGCTGAATGTCACAGGTGACCTTGTAGGCTCCAGCGTGATTAATAAGACAGAGGAAAAGAAGAAAGCTGCTTGATGCAGGAAGCTGCCTTATAGATGGGGCAGCTTTTTTTTATTCGCTAAGCCTATCCCTCAATTTGAAACTTATTCAGCTGTTTTTCGTATACTTCACTATGTAACTCTTAATCAGGAGGGCCAAATGAAAAACAAAAAATGGCTGATTATCTTGCTGACTGTACCGATATTGGTTGTCTTTTTTAATTACCAGAATAACGCACTCACCACCAGCTCATATACAATCACTTCTGAAAAATTACCCGAAAGCTTTGAAAACTATAAGATCATTCAGCTGTCAGATCTCCACAACAAGTCTTTTGGAGAAAATCAGGAGAAGCTGGTTGATCAAGTCAAGCAGGCAAAACCGGATATCATCGTCATTACTGGTGACATCATTGATTCCAGGCGGTACAATGAAGAACCTGCCCTGACACTTGCTGAAGAAATGGTTCAGCTTGCTCCTGTGTATTATGTGTCAGGTAATCATGAAGAGCGGTCCGGCAAGTATGATGGCTTAAGAGAAAAGCTGATTGCGACTGGAGTGAAGGTGCTGACGAATGAGACAGTGACGATTACATACGAAGAAGATTCCTTCCTATTAACCGGCGTTGAAGACCCAGTTATTTCTGATGCTACAGCAGCTGAAGAAAATCTGCAGCAGACATTCAGTGAGAGGGATACTGAACAATTTACGATCTTGCTGGCTCACAGACCTGAATTGTTTTCACTTTACCGTGAATACGAATCAGACCTGATTCTCTCAGGCCATGCTCACGGAGGACAGTTCAGAATTCCATTTCTTGGCGGAGTCGTTGCACCAGATCAGGGGTTGTTCCCTGAGTACACTTCAGGTATCTATGAAATGGATGGATCCACCCTACTCGTCAGCCACGGTCTTGGCAACAGCATCATTCCATTCCGGATCTTCAACCGGCCTGAAGTAGTGGAAATCACGTTACAAACTAATTAACTGGAGGCTTACAATGAAAAGAATCGATGTTGTATATTCACTCATTTTTGACGAAACGAACGAAAAAGTATTGATGGTTCATAATAAAAAGTACGATAACTGGTCACTGCCTGGCGGGTCTGTTGAGCCCGGTGAAACACTTCATGACGCAGCAGTCCGTGAAGCCGAGGAAGAAACCGGCCTGAAAGTTGAGCTCGGCCGGATCCTGACAGTCAATGAAGCGTTCATGACGAAAGAACAGCACCATGCCATTTTCATCACTTTTTCCGCAAGCATAGCAGGTGGGGAAATCGCTATTCAGGACACTGAAACCATAGCAGATGTGAAATGGATGACTTTCAGGGAAGCTGATCGCTGGGTGCCTTATTACAGAGACGGCTTAGAACAGTTAGCGAAGTCGTCCGCTCCTTATGTATTTCAAGGGGATGTGAACTGAAGACACAGAACTCTAAGCTTTGTGAGGTCACCTCACTTTTATCTTCAGTTCTTCTATTTCTTTTTTCCCGTCCATCATGCTCAGTTCAACAATCCCTTTTTCCTTAAATGCGTAACGTGCAGCGCGATATATATCTTTTATTCCATACCGGTCACGCAATCCTGATATGGAAGCTGATGCTAATGAGGTTAAATCAGCTGTCCATATCTCTTCTTTTCCTGACGGATACTGAACAATGATTTCCGCTCCATTCAGATCCTCTTCCTCCCAGGAGACAATATGTAATTCAGTTTCTTTGCCCTGATAAATTAAATTACTGGTGTAATAACCCATATCCCCGATATCACCAAAGATCGTATACTGCTGACCTCCCAACTGAACATCCAGAAAAGGCGGCTGATTGGTCACTTCGTAGTAAATGCCATACGATAGTGCCAGAACCATTGCTGTTGAGAGGATCGTAATAAGTTTTTTAAACGACCCTTCTTTAAAATCATTCATGAACTCTGAATAAGGTTGAAATTTGCTGATCAGTAACAGCAGGACAATGATGATAAAAGCCATTCCTCCAAGAACGATATAGAACAATTGAATCGACTCCTTTAATAGGTATTTACGGATGAAAAGTCCATCGGTTTCCTATTTAAGGAATATATCTTATATCAACGCCAAATATGTCCCGCTAATCTTATACAAAAACCATTTCAATTTCTCCACACTCTGCATCTATTCTGCAAACTTTGAGGGTAAAGACACTACAAAGGAGTTGATCACATGAGTGAGTATAAGAAAAATAGTATTACACTAACCGGGGCAGTTGGCCTTGGAACCGGTGTGATGATCAGCGCCGGTATTTTTGCCTTACTTGGTCAGGTTGCTGCACTATCAGGAGCATGGTTTCCACTGATGTTTATCGCAGGAGGGATCGCAACAGCATTCAGTGCCTATTCCTATATCAAGATGAGTAATGAATACCCTTCTGCCGGCGGAATCGGCATGTTTCTCGTGAAAGCATACGGCGAAACGACTGTTACTGCCGGGGCAGCCTTATTAATGGCATTATCCATGGTGATTAATCAGAGCCTGGTTGCTAGAACGTTTGGTACATACACACTTCAGTTATTCGGTACGGATTCGGGAAGCTGGCTTGTACCGGCATTGGGTGTAGGCTTACTAACCACTGCCTTTCTCATCAATATTGCAGGTAATTCGTTTATCCAGACGTTTACTTCCATCATGTCACTGTTAAAAATCGCAGGTCTGGCTATCTTTGCAATTGCAGGTTTGTGGGCAGCAGGCTTCTCTTTTGAAGCAGCCGAACCAGGTGGCAATCCGCCTGACCTTTCCCCTGCAAGCTACATCGCAGCCATTGCACTAACGATTCTTGCATTCAAAGGATTTACAACGATTACAAACAGCGGTTCTGAAATTAAAGAACCGAAGAAAAATGTAGGCCGGGCGATTATGATTTCAATTGCTATCAGCCTGTCTGTCTATGTGCTACTGGCATGGGCTGTATCAGGGAGCCTGTCAATTACTGAAATCATTGAAGCAAAAGATTATGCGCTGGCTGAAGCAGCAAGACCTGCTTTTGGAAACGCAGGCGTCTGGTTTACAGTCATCATCGCCATCCTTGCGACTGTTTCAGGAATTATCGCCAGCGTCTTTGCCGTATCAAGAATGCTTGCCATGCTGACTGATATGAAACTGATTCCTCACAGACACTTTGGCATGCCGGGTGATATTCAAAAACATACGCTTGTATACACCATTGTGTTTGCAATGGCCCTGACGATCTTATTTGATTTAAGCAGGATCGCAGCGATTGGCGTCATTCTTTATCTCATTATGGATATGATTATTCATTGGGGCGTGTTGAAAAAGCTGAAAGGAAAAGTTGAAGCAAACCGCAGTATTGTCACAGGCGCACTGATCATAGATGCAATTGTGCTAACAGCTTTTGTTTGGGTGAAGTTGCAGCAGGATTGGCTGATTGTAGCTGTTGCTGTGGGGATTACAGTGTTTACTTTTGTTGGGGAGAAGTTGTTTTTGAAATCAGCAGAATAGAATTGAATTTGAGGAAAGTGCTGTAAAGATTTGTTGATTTTATCAGTCATTCTTTCTCAAACAGAATTCTGATGAAATCTCTTTTTGAGGCAATAATACGATAAATGAATATAAAGTGATGGTCATACTTATAGAAGACCAGATAATCATTGCATATTAAATATCGATAATCTGTTGGTATAGAAATTTTTAAGGCGAGTTCCATCCCCGCTAAGTGATATGACTTTAACGTTTCGTAGCATTGAATGATATCTGACAGGAGTTTTTGAGCAGCTTCGGGGTGGTCAAACTCAGAAATAATGTAATTCTTAATTTCTAATAAGTCATTTTTAGCAATGGGGCTGATTTTAATGTTTCTCATTCGTTCAGCCCCAGTTCTTTTTTAATCTCCTCATCCGATAACCAACTGTTATTTTTCTCCACTGACTTTTCCGCCTTTAACAATTCAGTTAAAAGTTTAATGGTAGCCTGACTTTTTTCATATTCATTAATATCTACAATTGCAAATCTCCCCCGTCCATTTTTAGTTAAAAAAACCGGAGCCCCTTCACTTATATCTTTCAATACCTCGTTGTAATTTCTTAAGTCTGAAACTGGTTTAATGTTAGGCATACTGACTTCCTCCTTTTGAAAAATTATATCACAATCCTACATAAGATATTACTTAATATATTACTTCATTTATTGCGCATAGTAAAAAGCCGGTGCAATATACATGCACCGGCTTTCTATTCTTTATATTACACCGCCATCTTACGGCATTCCTCCGCACATTTACGGCACGCTTCTGCACATTGCTGACAGTGATCATGGTCATGCTTGGCGCATTCATCTGCACACGATTCACAAATCTCTGCGCACAGTCCACAAATCTCACGTACATGTGGGCTGTTTGACTGCATGGCAGTGATAGCAAGTGCACACACATCTGCACACTCACGGTCTGAGCGGATACAATCCGCCATCATCTTCACATCTTCTTCACTCAGGCAGGCATCAAAACAATGGTTACAGGCTTCCAGACACTTCTTGCAAGCCTCAAGACAATCCTGATATTGCTGATTCATTTGGAACTCCTCCTTTATGTAGGTTCTATTATTATCTTTCCCGATCACATTTCTGCCAAACAAATTTAACCATATTCATTAAAAAACCTGGAATTCTGCATATTTTCTGCACAAAATGGTCTTATACTCGTTATATGAGATGAGGTGCGGACATGAGTAAGTTATCTTTAAAGATCAATCTTTTTTACCTAACCGGCATTGCCATTATTCTGGTGGTGTCATTATTCGTGATGCATAACCGGCTTGTAGATCAGCAGGTGCAAAATGAACTTAAAAGTCTGCATCAGCGCGGCGATAGTCATCGTGATGTATTGTCTGAGAATATTGACCAGCGGACGATCGAGCATGTTGTGATGATGGAAGAAAAGGCGATAACTGATGTTGTCATTCTTGATGAAAGCGGTCAGGTTGCAGGAGCTTCCAACCAGGCAGATGAACATGTATCCCAAGACTGGCTGGACGCGAATGAAGGAATTGCAGAAGATGATTGGCGCAACGAACCCTTTCTTGCAAGTATCAGTCTGATCGATGGCGGTGGCAGGGTGATCATGCTTGAACCGACAGAACAAATACAGTCACTGATCAGCGACTTAAACCGCCATTTTTTGATTGCAGCATTGCTGACTGGTATTTTTTTAGTTTTGAGCCTTTATTTCCTGAGTCACCTCATTACCAGACCGCTGCTCTCGATCAGACAGGCCGCCGGCAAGTTAAGTGAAGGTGCTGTGATTACTGTTCCCGAAACAAAACGGAATGATGAGATAGGGGAGCTTGCACTGGCTATTACGAAAATATCCGGTGATCTGCATCAGATACAGAAATCACGCAAAGCATTTTTAACCTCCATTGCCCATGAATTAAGAACACCTATCACCTACATCAAAGGGTACGCAGGCCTGTTAAGAAAAGAAGAGTCTGCATATGGTGAAATTATTTATGAAGAATCAGAGCGCCTCCATAAGCTGATTGAAGATCTATTCGAACTTGCAAGAATGGAGGAACACAGCTTTACAATCGAACCGGAACGAACGGAAATGACAGCATTTATAAAAGGGATCATTGACCGGCTGCAGTTTGTGTTTGATGAAAAACAAATCACACTGCTGTTCACTACACCCCATACTTTTACGAAAAAGATTGACCGTAATCGATTCGAGCAAGTCATCATTAATCTGATGGACAATGCGTTGAAATACACACCTGAAGGGCAAACAGTTCAAATCACTGTCAATCAAGACCGCATAGTGGTTATTGATGAAGGGCCAGGCGTCAGTGAAGAAGCCCTTCCATTCCTATTTGACCGTCTTTACAGAGTTGACACATCAAGGAATAGAGAAACCGGTGGCACGGGACTGGGTCTGACTATTGCAAAAGAAATCGTTGAAGCTCACAACGGAAAGATCACAGCTGAAAATACGTCTTCCGGCTTAAGCATCATCATTGATTTGAAAGGAGTCGCCTCATGAAAAAAATCGCACTTGTAGATGATGAAAAGCGAATGCTTGATTTATTGGAACTTTATTTGAAGCCACTCGGCTATGAATGTATAAAATTGCGCAGCGGAGAAGAAGTTGTGGCACTTGTAAGAAATGAAGAACCTGATTTAATCATTTTAGATGTGATGATGCCAGTAATGGATGGGTTTGAAACGTGCAGAATGGTACGCAGATTCTCAGATGTGCCAATCATTTTGCTGACAGCACTTCATGAAAAAGAAGATATTGTGAAAGGCCTGCAAGCCGGGGCAGACGATTATATTATAAAACCGTTTGATGAGGATGAACTAGTGGCCAGAATTCATGCAGTCTTCAGAAGAACATCAGATGATTTTGCCAGAAGAATAGAATGCGAGGGACTCATATGGGATGAATTTTCTCACGAGCTTTCCTTTGACGGGAAACGAATAAAAGTGACACCAAAGGAATTCTCGATCCTTGGTCAGTTTTTGAAAAATCCGGGGCGCGCCTATTCAAGAGAACAACTCGTAACAATCATCTGGGGATATGAAGCCTGGACTGATGGCCGGACAGTTGATTCCCATGTGAGAAACCTCAGGGACAAGCTGCGAAAAACAGGCTTCCCTTTAGATAACCACCTGCAGACCGTCTGGGGCGTCGGGTATAAGTGGGTCAACTGATAGACGAAAAAAGCTGAAGGAGATTATATACTCCCTCAGCTTTTACTTATTCTGCAGATAATTCTTCTTCTGTTACCCACTTATGATTCGTTACTTCTTCACCTGATTCCAGCGTGAAATCAATCATATAGACTGTTGTTTCTTCCGCTGAATCAATCGTAGCTGTGGCACCGTTCATTCCTTCCATATGTTCAGCCTCAACCTGTACTTCATCACCTTCAGTATACGGTTCCTCTGAAGCTTCTGTAATCTCTTCGTGAATGATCCACTTGTGGTCTTCAACGCGTTCTCCTCCATTGGCAGGATCATAGGAAATGCTGTAAGCTACTGTGTCGTATGCACCTACGATCGTTGCCTCTGCTCCTTCCATCCCCTCCATGTGCGCTTCAGTAATAATCGCTGTATCGCCTGCTTCAAAAGCTGGATTTTCTGCTTCTTCCAACCCTTCAGGCACTTCGCCCGAGCCAGACATGTCCATGCCTGAGTGATCCATACCGTCCATTTGTTCATCCATGTTTTCTTCCATATCTTCCATTTGTTCATCCATGTTTTCTTCCATGTCCTCATTCATGTTGTCATCCATTTCGTTGCCGCCACAAGCTGCCAGTCCAGCACTAAGCGTAAGTGCGATCGTTCCCATCATTAGTTTGTTTCTCATCTGTTTTATCCCTCCAAATGTATGATTCTTATTTAATCTACCCAAAGAATGTGCAGAACTTTTGCAGAAAAACAGTTTTTGCTTGTTGTCACAGAATGTTATTAATGTTGGAGGGTGAAGATGATTATGACAGAGGTTTGTTAGAGGCGGAAGGCCGGGCTTGGCACAACGACCGAATGATTCCATCAATGTTAAGACTAATTCCTTCACCAGCCCATCCACCGAACCCGCTTTTTTACTTCCCCCACCACGTCCACTACAATAAGAGCAACAAGCCTCATCTCAGGGAGTGATTCCATTGAATGAAAAGACCTCACCACTGATCGTGATCGGGGCCAATATAGCAGCTGCGATCGTTTTCATTTCTCTTATTCTCAGGTCACAGGATGGCTACGTATTAACAGATTTAATCATCATGCTCCTCATGCTGGCAGTCATTATGTATATTAAAAAACTTGAACAGGATACACTGTCTAAAAAAATGAAACGATATGCAAATACCGGTTACTATATTGCAGCATTGGTTGCTGTCATTGTTTTTTATTGGTAAACGCACCAAAAAACCAGGAGCATTCACTCCTGGTTTTTACTAGGCCTATTTCAAAGAAATTTCCCCATCAAAAGCTCATCTACATAACGATCCGGTCCAAGCTTCACATGCCGCACCTTACGTCCTTCCTCAACAAACCCCATCTTTTTATATAAATGAATCGCGCGATCATTATCCGCAAATACCTCAAGTGAAATTTTCTCCACTCTGTCGTCCTGTTTTGCCCAGTCAAACAACTGTTCAAGCAATCTACGTCCGATCCCCTGATTCGTATAGGCTTCCTGAATGCTCATACCGAACAACCCCTGATGACTGAATTTTTCAAGTGAAGATAACCGGAACTTAATCATTCCAATAATCATTCCATCAATTTCTGCTGCAAATATTACACCCTGTTTTTCATGTGATCGGATCCATTCTATTTCTTCTTCAATCGTTACATTAAATTCATTCAGTGAAGTTCCCATCCTGTCAGCATTCTCAATCAGTACTTTTCTGGCATGGTCTCTTAACTGCTCTGCATCAGCTGTAGTTACGCGTCTGATGATTATTTTATGATCCATGTTTTCTCCCCTATTCCATGACGCCTCTCGCTTCTTCATCATAAGTCACCTCAAAAGACTCCTGCTGTCCATCCCACTCAACTTCAAACTGCAGAACATCATCTTCTTTCAGTGTCTCACAGTCACTGCAGCCCCCGCCGGCTCTGATTACATCAGTGTGACTCAGATCAGCAGATCCTGCAGACGTTGCACCTGAACCTAAGTCGATGCTGTATGAAACCTCCCCTGGATTTTCGTCTCCGATATAATAAATCCAGTAATCGTTTTCTACTCTGTCTTCTTCTGACTTCGCAGATATATAGTTCACACGCCAGTTTTCCGATTCGCCTGTAAAAACAAAAACATCCGATTGTTTACCTATACCTGCACAACCGGTGAGTATCATCATTGCTACGATCAAAAACCATTTCTTCATTCCTCATCCTCCTCCGCAAACAACTGTTCAAGCATCCGCTCCCTGTGCTGTAAAAAGTAACTTGTGATCTGGTAATGATCGGTCATTTCGTATGCCATAGACTGAATCTTTCCTTCATCAAAGCTTAATATATCAGCATCCGGGTATCCGAGAAGAATGGGCGAATGAGTCGCAATGATGAACTGACAGCTTCCCTGTTTTTCAAGGTCATGCATGATTTTTAACAGAGCAAGCTGGCGCTGGGGAGACAGTGCGGCCTCAGGCTCATCAAGCAGGTAGATCGCTTTTTGCTGAAAACGGTTTGCAAACAGTGACAAAAATGATTCTCCATGGGACTGCTCATGAAGAGACTTTCCGCCATAGGACTGATAGGTAAGTCCCTCCAGATCATCCTGATCCAGTTCATCTAAATGAGTTGCAAACTGATAGAACGATTCCGCGCGCAGAAAAAATCCATTTGTCACTTTAGGCATCCACGACAACCTGAGGTAAGGTCCAAGCGCCGACTCTGAGGCATGAAGGTTATATGTATTATTTCTGCCGCCACCAGCAGGATTGAACCCGCACTGGTCAGCAATAGCTTCTAAAAGCGTTGATTTTCCCGAACCGTTTTCCCCCACGAAAAACGTGACATTCTTATTGAAGTTTATTTCGCTGAATGATCTGATCGCAGGAATATGAAATGGGTACTCACGTTGGTCATTGATCTCTTCCCGTTTTAGCGTGACTCTTTTCAGAAACATTCTCTTCACCTCTTTGTATAGGTACGGTTCAGTCTGGGAAATGTTACGTCAATTTGCTCAGGTGCTCGTGAATGAGCTTCCATCCGGCGTCTGTCTTCTTAAAAACATTTGTTGCACGGCCGCTTCCTGACACCAGCTGCCCTTCATAGTAACCTTCGTATTGATAGACGTACACACAGGAAGCGGAAGTGTCATCAGCATGCAGCCATCTGATATCAATGGCAGAGTAGGCCTCTTCTTTAATCACTGCCCACGTACTTTCAAAATACACCTGAATTTCGCTATGTGTCCTGCAGGTCTGATTGGTAAACCAGAACAATGCGTCATCATGGAGTACCTGCCTTACGTTTTCAAAGTCATGCGTGTTTGTTGCTTCTATGTAAGCTTGAAGCGTGTCCTGAGCGTTCATGCTATCCCCTCACTTTTTTAAAATCGTCTCACTGATGATCGTGCTCAGCTTTAACCGGGTAAACCATATTTCCGCTTCCTCTTCAGACTTGTTCGGAGCGTTAATTGACTCATGATATTCAAGACCATTTACCTGAGTAGCACTAATATGAGCACCTGCTTTATTTTTCGCGATCATCATCCATTCCGCGTCTGTCATTTTCGCTTCTGAATGTTCAGCGAGCAATCTGGCGATGTTTTTAGAAAAGGCACATGATCCCGCTGTAATATCTATTTCCTGTTCCAGTGCGAGTGAACAAATTTTATTTGTAATCTTCTCCGTTTCAATCCAGCTTTCAGGATGAGTAGCCATCGCACGTTCTGTCCGGCCAATCACTGTATAATCCTGACCGGGAATTTTTTTAACAAGCAACTCAAGCTCTTCCGGGTAATGGTTCATCCACGTCAAGAGCCGGTCCAGATCACAATAATGGTAATGTGAACACGCTGACTCCCGCCCGAATGACACGACCTCTCTCCTGGCGTTGGCTGCACCACTTTTTGGAATCACCACAGCATTAAAAGGACTATCCTGAATTAAATAATGAATCAGCGCTTCAGATGATTCATCGCTCACTGTGATCCAGCATTCATTGTAAAGGCTGGTCAGAGCGTTTTCATGCTTTTTCAAATAGGGTAACAACTTAGCCTTCGGATCATGTGTCACTGATAATAAGTCAACTTTGCTCATGATAGGGTCTCCTTGTGATGTAGTCTTCCTCCGATTTCATCTCTATCCGCACACTTCTACAAAAAATCCTATATTCCCTTTATATCTATGTGATTAAATGAAATACATTGATGGGAGTGGAAATATTAGACTGGTCCGGCAGCAGTCACATTCCATCTCATTACACTTCTTCAATCCTCACCGCCAAACCCCTCATTCTTTTCAACCACAAACCCATCCCCAGACGTATTCACCACAACATCAAACGATTCACTGTGCGCATGCATAAATACCTCGTATTGCACCCGCCGCTCATCATGTGACTGTTTCAGATATGCAAGCTCCATACCACGCTCTTTAATATCACGGCCGGATCTTCTTAAAAACTCCGTCTCCCCGTCTGTATAAAAATAAATACTCAGATCAAATAACGACTGATCCAGAAAAGCAACGCTCATGCCTTCTGCGATCGTCACTTTCTTACTCTCTGAAAGCAGTTCACTGGGCAGCCAGCCGGTATCAAGGGTATATAAATCCATCCCTTTTTTCAGCATCTTCATATCTCTTTCAAGTGACGGCATATGATGTGCAGCTGGATGACAGGCAGTCATTTTGAACGTATGCTCCTTACCATTCCAGTCATATGTAATCATTGTGTTTTTTCTGACTGCAGAGTCCGTAATATAAGGGTCTGTATTCAGGACATTCACCCTGTCAGACCCAATCCGCCCGGCAAGCTTTTGTGTAAATGTCGTTTTTCCTGCTGCACCGTGTCCGGATACACCAATCAGGAATCTTTTATCTTTCTGATTAATTAATACCAATAAGTCTTCTATGAACCGATCCATCTTCCCACCCCCCTTTACTATTTTCAGGAAACTTCATCATACCTTTTACAAGAAAAGAATGGTACTCAAGCATCCAATTTTTTAAAATTCCCCGGAACTTCCAGGCCGATTCATCCGTATGCATAGTAACAAAACATTGGAGGGGTTCACGTGGAAAAGACACTTGAGAGAAAACAGCTGGATTTACGAAAAAAACTGGATGAAAAACGAAAGCTTGAAAAACGGTTAGTGAATGTACGTTCACAGCTTGTTGAGCATGAACAGAAAAAGAAGGAGCTTGAACAAAGCCTGTCAGAAGAGCAGCTTGATCTGCATAAAATGGACCGTTTCTCTTTGGTGAACGTCGTACGAAAATGGAAAGGTACACATGAGGAGCTTCGTGAAAAAGAGTATGACGAAGCGGCAAAGGCTGAACTGAAACTGAATGAACATGAAAAGATGCTGAAAGATCTGAAAGGCGATAAAACAGAACTTGAACATGCCCTGTCTGCTTATACAACCGTTGAAGATGACTGGGAGAGCTTTCTCAAAGAAAAGGAACGCTGGATTAAACAGAATGATGGAGAAACGGCACAGGAAATTAACCTTCATTTAGATCATTATGCAGACCTGGGTGCATTGCTCACTGAAATTGATGAAGCGATTTACGCGGGTCGCAGTGCAGAATCTGCTTTAGAAACTGCACTGTCAAAACTGAGATCTGCATACGGGATGTCCACCTGGGATACATTTCTTGGAGGCGGTATGATTGTAACCGCAATGAAGCACAGTGACCTTGACCAGTCACAGGATGCCCTTCATCGTGCCCAGCGGAACCTGCGCAAATTCGAATCGGAACTGAAGGATGTGAAAGAAGGGTCTGCTGAAACGATGAATGTAGAGCGAGGGTCATTTATCACATTTGCCGATTATTTTCTTGATGACATTTTCTCCGAGTGGACGATTCACAGCCGCATCAACGAATCAATCAGTAAAGTGGAAGACACGAAATATAAAGTTGCGCGTGCAGTCGGCAACCTGCAAAAAGAACGCGGTCAGATTCTGCACCAGCAGGAAGAAGTATGGGATCGCTATCAGCAATGTATAGAACACAGATGATTTTGTAATCGGGAGTGACGATCGTGAACTGGATTTTGATTGGCTCTTTACTAATTGCACTACTAATTGGAGGCGGAGCAGCCTTCTTTGCTTATAAAACAAGAAAAATAAAGCCTCATGGTTTTATAGAATTGATCAGACAGCATCCTGATTCCACTGCACTCAAGGTGGAGCGCAATGGAGAAGTGCTTGCTGCGCATCAGGAAGATCTCATGCTGCCGCTTGCGAGTACGGCAAAGCTGGTTATTGCTGTCGAGTACGCAAAACAGGCTGCTGCGGGTACGCTTGACCCTCAGGAAAAGGTCTCTCTTTCAGAACTTGAGCCCTTTTACTTCAAACGGACAGATGGCGGTGCACATGCAGCATGGCTGAAGGAAATTAATCATCAGGACCCTGTCACCCTGGCTCAGGTGGCAGAAGGTATGATGAATTACAGTTCCAATGCCAATACAGATTACCTGATACACAGACTTGGACTGGACAGGATCAATGAAAGCTTGGAAGAAATCGGGCTCATGGATCATGAGCCAATCTTTCCTTTTGTATCAGCGCTTGCGGTACCTTATACGCTTATGACAGAACAGAACCTGACGCATGAAGGTGCAAATGCTGAAGTACGTGAACTGTCAAAAGAAGAATATCGAAATATGACTGTCATGATAATGAACCGGTGGCTCAAACTGCCTCTGACAGACGCCGAAAAGCAGCAGGTATTGAAAACCCTGAACGCTCCTGCGCAGAGAAACTGGTCTGATCATCTGACACGCTCTAATGCCAAAACGTATACCGCATTTATGGAAAAGTTGAACAGCAAAACGTTCTTTTCAACAGGCGTTCACAGCCATCTTGATCCACTGCTTGAACCGCTTATGGAAAGTCCTCATAACCAGGAATGGCTTAAGCACGCCGGACAAAAAGGCGGTTCAACGCCGCACGTGCTGACTTTTTCACTGTATGCAACTGACCTGGAAGGAAACCGGACTGAAATCTCGTTCTTTGCAGATAACCTTGTGCTGCTTGATCAGATGAGACTCTCAAAATCAATGAATGATTTTCAGAAAGCAATATTAAGAGATGAATCATTTCGGCGTGATTTGACTGAATCTCTGCGTTAAAACCTCTGCCAAACAGGCAGGGGTTTTTTATTTACTGATAACCTTCCAAAAATACTGGATCCCATTTAGAATAGAAAAAAGCGCTTTCTTAAGGAGCACCTATGAAAACTAAACGGAGAAGATTATCACTTGCAGCGAAAATCATCAGTCTGAATATTGTCAGCATTCTTTTAGTGATGCTCGTTTTTCTCGTTATCTCTCTAGTAATTGAATACAAACAGATCGAGCGGCAGATGGGGACCCAGGCAATGCAGCTTGCGGTAACTGTATCTGCAATGCCCACTGTTATTAATGCCTTTGAAGAAGATGAACCCTCCACCGTGTTACAGCCGTTGATCAATCGGATTCGTGAGGAAACCGGTACTGCATTCATTGTGATTGGGAATACAAAAGGTGAGCGCTATGCCCACCCCGATGCAGAAAAGCTTGGGAAGTTAATGGTTGGGGATGATAATGCGCGCGCCCTTGAAAACGGTGAATTTTATATTTCCAAGTCTGAAGGCACACTTGGTCCGTCTATCCGCGGGAAAGGTCCGATCCGGAACGCTGAAGGTGACATTGTCGGCATCGTGTCTGTTGGTTACCTCACCTCATCTATTATTGACAACGCAATTGAACGTGGTTCAGTCATTACGATGATCTCACTGATTGTCATCATTTTTGGCATTCTTTCAAGCTATCTGCTTGCCAGGAATATCAGAAAAATGACGCTGGGCCTAGAGCCTGATGAGATGACTTCCCTTTACCAGGAGCGTCAGGCGATCCTTCATTCCATTAAAGAGGCGATTATTTCTGTAGATGAAGATGGCTATATTAAGATTTTGAATCAGTCCGCTATGGATCTTCTTAATGTTGATGAGCGTGTGCTGAATCAAAAAGTTGAATCCATTCTCCCTAATACAGGCGTCTATGAAGTGCTCGAAAGCGGTTCTCCGCAACGTGATGTGGAGACTACTTTGCGTAATCGACATGTGATTATTAACCGGACGCCCATCATCAAAAATGGAAAAGTAACAGGTGTAGTATCCACTTTTCGTGACAAAACTGAAATGAATAAAATGATCGAAACACTCTCTGAAGTAAAGAGATACTCAGAGGATCTAAGAGCTCAGACACACGAGTTTTCCAATAAGCTTTATATTCTGTCAGGACTTCTTCAGCTTGGAAAATACGATGAAGCAATTGAGATGATTCAGGCGGAATCTGATGCCCAGGATCTTCAGAATAAAGTTATTTTTGAGCAGATCGAAGACCCAAGGATTCAGGCATTACTGTTAGGTAAGGCCGGAAAAGCTTCTGAAAAGAAAATTGTTTTTAACATAGAAGAAAATAGCAGTCTTCACATATTATCAGGAAAAGCTGTCAGTGAAGTTGCGTCTATTATCAGCAATCTTGTTGATAATGCCTTCGATGCTGCAGAAAGAAAAACTGAGCCTGTGGTGAACTTTTTTCTGACGGATCTAGGAAACGATATTGTGATTGAGGTTGAAGATAACGGAGAAGGCATTCCTGAGGCGAATCTGGACCTTGTTTTTACAACAGGCTATTCAACAAAAGGTGAGACTGACAGAGGCTATGGACTTTCGATTGTAAAGCAGGCTGCTGAAAACCTTGGCGGCAGTATTGAAGTACATTCCGATCACGGTCGTGGTACAACATTCTCAGTTTACCTGCCTAAAAACATGACATACAGACAGAAAAAAACATCCTGATGGGAGGAAAACCTGATGAAAGTTGCAATCGCAGAGGATGACTTCCGTGTCGCCTCCATTCATGAACAATTCTTAGAAAAGCTTGACCACATAAAAGTAACAGGCAAAGCACTGAACGCGAAAGAAGCACTGGAACTGCTTGAGCAAGAAGAAACAGATCTCCTGCTTCTCGATAATTACCTTCCTGACCGGACAGGTCTTTCCCTTTTACCGGAAATCCGTGAAAGATGGCCCGGAACTGACGTTATATTAATTACCGCTTCTACTGAAAAAGAAGTCGTGGAGCCAGCCGTCCGTTACGGTGCCGCTGATTATATTGTGAAGCCAGTTACATTTGAACGCTTTAAGAGTGCGATTGAAAAGGTACGAAAAAGAAAGCAGCTGATTGATTCCAATCATGAACTCACACAGGCGGTCATTGATCAGATGTTTTCGAACCAGCGGCCTTCAGAGACTATGCCAACCCTGTTGCCAAAAGGGATTGATCCGCTGACGCTGCAAAAAGTAAAAGACATGATGCGTACACTGGACAAAGGAATAAATGCTGAAGAGCTTGGCCAGAATATGGGCGCTTCGAGAACAACTGCCAGACGTTACCTTGAATACATGATTTCATCAGGGGAAGCAAAAGCAGAACTTGAATATGGGATCGTCGGCAGACCTGAACGGAAATATTATTTAGCATAAATGTATAACACCTCCCTTCATTGCGGAGGTGTTTTTTCGTGAACAAAATGAACAATATCCCCTAAAAGTTCTTTATGAAGGTTAAATTGTAAACGGTTACATTTTGAATATTCTCATTTAACATAACGCCAAAGGATACAATCATTCAATCACAAACAAGGGGGAAATATCATGAAAAAACTATTCGGAACAGCAGCTGCTTCACTTCTATTGGTTACAGCAGCCGGATGCGGAAACAGTTCTTCCGGTGCAACGGACGAAGACGGCAACTGGACACCTACTCAACCTATTGAGATCACAGCACCTGCAGGACCAGGAGGCGGCTGGGATACTACTGCCAGAATGGTGTCTCAGGTATTTGAAGAAGAAGAGATTATTGATCAGCGCCTGCCTGTCGTGAATAAAGCCGGCGGCGGCGGTGCCATTGGCTGGGCGTATATTGCAGGTCAGGAAGAAAGTCCGCACCATATGTTTGTAGGCTCTCCACCTCTCATTCTGGTTCCATTGAACGGCCAGTCAGAATACAGTCATGAAGACTTCACTCCACTTGCCAATGTGATTGCTGATTATGGGGCATTTGTTGTAAAAGCAGACGCTGAGTGGGATAACCTGAATGATTTATTTGATGATATGAAAGAAGACCCTCAAAGTGTCAGTATTGTCGGCACCTCTTCACCTGGAAGCATGGATCATATGCAATTCGTTAAAATTGCAAAAGCTGCGGGTGTTGATGTGACTAACCTTAAATATATCTCTGATCCGGAGTCAGGTGGACTGACTTCAGTGCTGAATGGCAGTGTAGATGTTTTCACAACCGGTGTAGCAGAAACGATTGAGCAGGTACGTGCCGGAAAAGTTAAAGTACTTGGCATTACAGCTGAGGAACGTCTGGAAGGTGAAGTACTGTCAGACTTCCCTACCGCAATTGAACAGGGAATTGATGAAACATTTATTAACTGGAGAGGCTTCTTTGGGCCCCCTGGTATGGACGAAGCAGCAGTCACTTATTATGAAGAGAAGTTCAAAGAGCTGAATGATTCGGAAGCATGGATTGAGATTCGCGAAAAGTACGGCTGGGGTGAAATGTACATGGACAGCGAAGAATATGCTGCATTCCTTGAGGAAGAAGCAGAATCAATGCAGGCATTACTGGATGAGCTTGGATTGGCGAGAGAATAAATGTTCAGAGGGATAGCATGACGTGTGTACTGCTATCTCCCTTAAATAGAAATGAGGTGAACAACGGCTATGCTGGCAAAAACAAACCAAAAAGCGGCACTTGTAGTCGCAGTCATCGCAATCGTATATCTGCTCTTAAGCTTTAACCTGCCGGGTTATTCCAATGCGCTGATCGATGCAGACGTTATTCCAAAAGGACTCGGATTCCTTCTGCTGTTCTTTGCATTATTGCTTTATCTAGATAAGAAAAATGAAACAGAAGCTGATAAGGAAAAAAGAAAAATCTCCAAACAGCATGTGATAAATCTTCTCGTTGTTGCCGGGATGATTCTCATTTATATTTTCCTGCTCGAAATGATAGGTTTTGTAGTCATGACAACCGTTTTTATTTTTGTCTGTTCCCTTTACCTTGATTATAAGCACCATGTTACAAACGTGATCACTTCTGTCGTATTCTCACTGGCCATTTACGGACTGTTTAACTACTTACTCAAAATCAATCTGCCTGCGGGCATACTTCCATTTTAGAAAAGAGGTGACAGTATGGATGCATTCTCCGGTCTAATGTCAGGATTTCAGGTAGCCTTCAGTCTTGAAGGATTGTTATTTGTATTTATCGGTGTATTTGTCGGTACTTTTATTGGAATGATGCCAGGGCTCGGACCGATCAGTGCGATTGCCATTATGATACCGATCACTTATTCAATGGACCCTTCGATTGCCCTTGTCATGATGGCAGGTGTCTACTACGGTGCAATTTTTGGCGGTTCAAGCTCCTCTATTTTATTAAATGCACCAGGTGTAGCAGGAACAGTCGCAACAGCCTTTGATGGTTATCCAATGGCCAAGCAGGGAAAAGCCGGCAAGGCACTTGCGATTGCAGCGATCGCTTCATTTACAGGGGGAACAGTGAGTGTTGTATTACTGATGCTCTTCACCCCGCTTCTCTCAGCAGTAGCCATTTCATTCGGCCCCGCTGAATACTTTGCACTAATGTTTCTTGGATTGACCGCCATTGCGAGTCTTGCTGATGGGTCAGCCATTAAAGCTTTTATTTCAGCAACACTCGGCTTTATGGTTGTCACAATCGGAATTGATGCACAGACAGGGACAAGCCGCTTTACTTTTGGCAATCCAAACCTTTTAGAAGGGATCGATTTCCTTGTTGTTGCACTTGGACTGTTTGCACTTGCTGAAGTGTGTACGCTTGTTCTGAACAGAAATGAGAAAGATGATGGACAGAGTAAAAATATCGGCAGTCTGCGTCTTTCTAAGCAGGATATAAAAGAAATGAGTGGACCCGTCTCCAGACAGTCATTCCTCGGCTTTATTATCGGGGTGTTACCTGGTGCAGGTGCAACCATTGCGTCATTTATTGCTTACATCACGGAAAAGAAAATTGCAAAGAATCCCGAGGAATTTGGCAAGGGGTCTATCAAAGGTCTTGCTGCACCTGAAACAGCCAATAATGCTGCAACGAGCGGCGCGTTTGTTCCATTACTCAGTCTTGGAATTCCAGGGTCAGGTACAACAGCTGTTTTACTCGGAGCCTTTCTCGTCTTAGGGGTTCAGCCAGGCCCTCTGCTAGTGCAGGATCGCCCGGAGATTTTCTGGGGAATTATTGCGAGTATGTATGTAGGGAACATCATTCTGCTGGTCTTGAACCTGCCACTGATTCCATATATCTCAAAGATCCTGAAAATCCCACGCCCTCTTTTGATTTCACTTGTCATCATCTTCAGCTTAATTGGTGTATATGCGATCAGCTTTAATACTTTTGATCTTTACCTGCTTTTAGCTTTTGGTGTCATTGGGTTCTTCATGAGGATGTTCTCATTCCCGGCTGCCCCTTTCATTCTGGCATTCATACTTGGTGGTATGATGGAGCAGTCACTCAGACAGACGCTGACCATTTCAAATGGAAGTTTTGGCATTTTCCTTGATAAACCTATTGCGCTCTCGCTTATCGCAGTGGGGCTGCTAACGATTCTTTTCCCTCTTTTAAAAGGTCGGAGAAAGTATAAGGTGAGCTAATAAAAATCCGGATCGCATCAAACAGCGATTCGGATTCTTTGTTTTATCAATTGTAATGAAGGAATATTGCATTTTATGAAGAATGGTATCTATAACCCTGCGTCTGGAGGTCTTGATTTTGCTACTCTATAATTGATTTTTCAGCTTCTCCTATCCAATGACTAAAAAAGGAGCTGACTGAATTGAATTTTTATTATGACACAAACGGCATTACACCAAATATGCTCGAAGGATTTTTTGACGGATGGCCTGATCCACCGTCACCACAGAAACATCTGGAGCTTTTAGCAAAAAGCAGTCACATCGTGGTTGCAACTGACGATGCGAAGCAACAGGTCATCGGTTTTATCACGGCAATCAGTGATGGCGTCCTGTCTGCTTATATTCCACTTCTAGAAGTGCTGCCTGCTTACAAACATGAAGGTGTCGGCAGCGAACTCGTTCGTCTGATGCTTGAACAATTAAAAGATTTTTACATGGTTGATCTCTGTTGTGATGACGAACTGGTTCCTTATTATGAACGGTTTGGTATGCACAAAACGAATGGAATGATTGTGAGACACTATACAAAGCAGTCCGGCATTTAACAAAAATTGAACGCTTAGAACAAAGCGGAATGATTAATCCTCATTCCGCTTGTTTTTTCACATAATGCAGCATCACAATCTGATTATAGATTTCGGTTCCTTTTAACTTTAATTCCGTATACTTTGTCCCCTCAGGAAATAGCGGAATACCTTCACCCAACACCACAGGAATGACCGCGATATAATATTCATCAATACTTTCAGACGCCATGCACGCCTTAATTACCTCTCCACCGCCAACGACCCAGACCGGGCCATCGTGCTTTTTTTGGAGTTCAGGCAACAGTGTTTCTACCGGCTCTGAAGTAAATGTCGCATAACCATCCTCCTTCACCGTTCTTGATAGCACGTACACAGGTCGATCCTGATAAGGCGGTTCGTCCATCATTTTCAACACTTCCTGATAGGTCCGGTTCCCCATGACCACCGAAGAAATTCCGCTGTAAAAGTGATTATAGCCGTTATCCTCCTCACCTTCAGCTTTCAACAGCCAATCAAGAGAATGATCCGATTTTGCGATCATACCATCGAGACTCATTGCGATGTATAAAATGTTTTTACTCATGTGATTCATCTCCTTTCACCATTAAGTTTATAATAGAACTATGACAATATACGTCGTAATTGAACGGAGAAATAATCATGAATAAAAGACAGCTGACTTTAATGCGCATACTTGAACCCAACAGGAAATTTTCTGCTTCAGAACTGGCCACACGTTTTAACGTTTCTACCAGAACCATTCAACGTGATCTCGACAAGCTGCAGAAGATTGGTTTCCCTCTCTATTCTGAACCAGGGAGATATGGTGGGTACAGAGTGCTGCCGAATAGATTACTGCCACCTCTTCAGTTAAATGAAAACGAAGCGATAGGTCTTTATTTGATGCTTCACTACCTTGAGCAGGTTCCTGACCTCCCCTTTGGTGAAATCAGAAGCCACCTTGCTGAACATTACTTTGCAGAGTTGCCGGAGTCAACGAAAGAGAGAATCAGATCTGTAGAAAGTAAAGTCGCCTTCCATGCGTCATATGCTTCAGGCAACAGCCAGTGGACCACAGTGATTTTGCAGGCGGCGCTCGAACAGAGGGAGTTAGTGATGACGTATGAATCTTCACGGGGGATAAGAAAGGTAAATGTGTTCCCTATAGGTCTGTACTTTGATCAGACTTGGTATATGCCTGCCTTATACAAACGAAAGATTCTACTATATCGCGCTGACAGAATTCATGCTGGAACAATTGGCGAAGAACGGCTTGAACAGCTTCCCTCACTATCCGAATGGCTCAGGCAGCCTGAGGAACGACCATCAGTCCGGACAGTTCTGGCTTTTACTGCTGAAGGAGAACGGCGGGCAAAAGCAGATCCATTTTTCAAAGATGTATCAGATGGGGTATGGAAAGGAGATATTCCTTATGAAGAATTATCATATACAGCATCACAGCTTCTTTCTTATGGCACTCACGTAAAAGTGTTGGAGCCTGAAGAACTAATTAAAAAGGTAAAAGGACATTATCAGGAGAGTTTGAATCAATACGAATAACATAACCGGAGACGGTATATGCCGCTCCGGTTTCTTTTCATTTCCGATCAAACGTCCACTCCACACCATCCCGTGCCACTGCCATCTCATACATCTTCTCAGCAATATTATCAGGCGAAAAATACGTATCCGGTTTCACAAACCCATTAATCGTCAAAGTGCCGACATAAATTCCTTTTGACTTCAACTCCTGATGAAGCGTCATCGCAAGAATCCGCATCGCAGCCTTCCCAACAGATACAGACGCAAAGTTCTTCATCGGCTTCACACCAAGTACACCGCCTGTCAGAAGAATCGTGCACCCTTCTTCCATAAAGGGAAGTGCAGCCTGAACACTAGCAAGCGCACCGACAGCATCCACCTGAAGGTCATTCAACAGATCAGCCGGATCGAGTTCAGTTGGCGGGCCCTGCCGGAATGTATAGGCGTTATACATCAGAATATCAATCCGTCCGTAAAGGTCATGCACATATTTGATTGCGGCTTTCAGACTCTCATTGGAGAACGCATTTGCATAAAACGATTCAGCTTCAATGTCCAGTTCCTCCAGCCCATCCACTGCTTCAAGCAGCCTGTCCTCATCTCTTGCGACCAGCGCAATCGTATAGCCTTCTTTTCCAAATCTTTTCGCTGTGCTCAATCCAATCCCCGGTCCGGCACCAATAATGACCATCACTTTATCCGCCATCAACTTCCCTCTCCTTTTACATGAAAATAGAATCGCACCTTTGCTCTTAAACTAGCACGCTTGAAACAATCGATTCAATTTTCAATATTCAGGAAAGTTTTTCAGATTATTTACGCCAGAAAGTCGTACATTCTGCTTTGTCCTTTAAATTAAACTCAATCATCTTTCCAAGCAGCTCATAATCAACCTGCTGATTCCACGGAAAACGCACTAGCATTTTACTGTGATCATGTCCTCTATCTTTGATTTCATCCATAAAATAATCAATGCCTGCTTTTTCAGGAGAGACTGCAAGGTGCTTTTTTGATGTACTAAACGCAATGATAAAAGTTCCGTGATGCGTAAACATCGGCTGATTCCAGGCTACTTTTTGAGCCAGCTCAGGATATTTTTCTTCCACCCAATCCAGTACTTCTTTTGTTTGTGCTCTGTGCTCTTCATTGTCAATCGTATCGAGAAATTCCTGAAAGGTTTCCATTATGATCCTCCTTGGTTGGTCGTTCGTTCTAATAGTGATTATTCTTACATTCTGCTTCTTCAATCATCCCGACATTTCCTGCGAGTTCCGATTATATAATTGAAAATTTCTAAGCGGCATCTGACATGAAGTTTGTTTTTAGAAAAATGTACCATTTAATGACCCACTGTATTATAATAATTGGAATCTAAGAAGCTGAGGTGTTGATGATGGGAGACTGTTTTATATGCGACAAGCATGCGGGAATAATGAAGACGGCTGGCAGTACTATTTTTGAGGATGACTTTATATCGATTGGTCATATAGATGGAAATGGCAATCCCGTCTATCTCGGGCACCTTGTAATTGACCTTAAAAGACATGCGCCCGGGCTTGGTGATATGAACCCGGCCGAGGCATCAGCTTTTGGTGTGGCGATGTCAAAAGTAAGCAGAGCTCTGATGGAAGTTGAAAAAGCTGAGCACATTTATTCTTTTGTGACTGGTCACGCTGTCCCGCACCTCCATATGCATATTGTCCCCCGCTATCCCGGTACACCTGAAAAATACTGGGGACCAAGTGCAGTGTATGATTGGGAAGAGGCTCCCATGAGAAACATCAGTGACGTGCAATCACTTTGCGACCGCTTGAAAAAATATATGGACACGCATCAGCATGCCTGAGGAATTCAAGTGGGCCGGCAGTGAAACAACCTTTATTGATCAGCCCTTTATAAGAAAGCTAAACATCTGACCATTGGCCTCTACGGTGGCAATTCAGATGCCGGACAGACTAAAAATGAAGATGGCTGTCTGATCTGGTCTGACCCTGAAGGCGATTGGGAATTTGTCATGTTACTTGACGCCCATCATACTGCTGAAAGCACAGACCTTGTGTTAAAAGAAATACTGAATGCCAAGCAAAAGTTGATTACAATGTTAACTACTCAATTAACTCAGGACACATTTACAAATTTAGAAAAAACCATTATCTCTATCTTCTCTGACGACAGCTTTCTCTCTGCCTGTCAAACGATTAATGGGGAAACGGCCTGCTTAATCACTGTAAGGAAACATCAATATATCTGGTGGTTTTCAGTCGGGGATTGTCTGCTTTACTTATTTCACGGGGAATTGATGAATATGGGACAGGTTCAGTTGAATCAGAGACAGTTTTTTGAGTGGATCGGTAAAGCGAACACTTTTGATCAATTGGTGTCATGCTACAGCACTGGCAGAAGAGAGTTAAGATCAGGAAACAACCGTCTCTTTCTTACAACTGATGGATTAATTGAATGCCCCGGAGAACCTTACGCTGACTCATTAGATATATATCGGGCATTTAACGATTCAGCAGATCAGACTGCTGTTGAGGGAATGTTAAACCATATCAGATCTCATAGTGTAAAAGACAGTACCACACTCGTTACCTGGGAAGTATGGAATAATCGCACTGCCACCCGGCCTGATGACACGAACAAATAAAGGCAGAAGAACCTCAGCCGTCCGGTCGGGTTCTTCTGCCTTTAAGTGCATTCTGCCTATCCTATTACGGCTTCGGATAAATCGTAAACGCACTAAAAAAGATCACTACAATCGAAACGAAAATAAACGCATAGATCAGCACGCCCCACCAGCCAAATGTACGGCTGTAGCCTTTTTGAAAAAAACTGGCGATAAACAAAATCAAGCTGATGAAAGGAAGGAGCATATAGAAAAAGCTGAATCCGTTGAGGCTCTCCTGAGTCAGTAAAAAGATATTCAAATGCGCCAGTGAGATCAGAGAGATGATAAAAGCCGCAGCGCTGAGTCTTGACTCACCCTTCTTCTTTTTTACCAGTTCCATAACCTCACCTCCCCTGTCCTGATTGCTCTGACATCATCGTTGTCCCTCAGCTTTAATAATTCCTTAGCCGGACCCGTGACCACACCGCCATACGCATTCAATCCATTCTCCTCCAGAAAGGCAATCCGTTCATCCAGCTCAAGCCATTTTGCTCTTGCAATCATGGTAGCCTGTTCCTCATATTCAGCTAAAAATTTCAGACTCTCCATGAACTGCTCATCATTTGGCGCCTGAAAGTTATAAGGCGACCAATTGTTTCCTGTCTGCGCTGGATAACCGATTGGCGGTAGGTATCCGGTGTGTTCTCCACTCGCCTCTGCATCGAGCCCCGTATCAATGGCATACCAGAGCCACTTGGCATCGATATCATTGATCACACGATTTAACTCATCTACAGGAACAGTTCTTTCAAGGGACACATATACCTCTGCCACAGTGCCCTCCGGTAAGTTTTCAAGTGTATCCCATCCCCCATTCTGTGAATTACTTAACCCCGCATCCGGATGGTATAACAGTCGCTGATCAGGCTGAGGGATTTCCTCAGGCGGCTGATCGATCGTATAGTTTCTCTCAGGGAAATCCGGCTGATTATAACGGAAAGGCACCACCCATTCACCCTGCTTAATAGTTGCGTTACCTACCTGTTTGTATATATCCATATAGACATCAAACGTAAAGAGTCCCAACTCATATTCAATATTGAATTCATCCACACTTGCATTTGGCTCAGTGATATAGACAGTTGAATATGCAACATCTATCAGATTATTAGCTCGTTCGATAAAACCATAGTAGACATAACTCCCAATCATTAGAACCGGATAGATCATCAGAAGAATCATCACTACATATCCGATAACCGTCAGCCTCGCTCTGCGCGAACTTCTCTTTAAGATCTCTCCAACCTTCCCGGGTGGCAGTTCATCATGTTCAAAGGTTTCATTCATTACATCCTGATACGCTTCTGCCTGTTGAATTTCCTGTTCAACCTTTGCTGCTTCCTGATCTGAAAGCTCACCGGCATAATATTTTTTCAGCCTTTGCTTGAATTCATCACTCAATTTGTCCACGTCCTTTCCTGATCAGCATTTTCAATTTTCCTCTGCCGCGAAACAAATATGACTTTAATGTATTAACCTTAATCTCCATCTCGAGCGCAGCTTCTTTTAAGGAGTACCCTTTTAAATCACAAAGCACAATCGCCTGCTTCTGTTCATTTTTTAGTAACGCCAGATGCTCATACAGATAAGCTGTCTCTTCCTTTCGAACAAATGACTCTTCCGCTGAAGCCTCAGATTCCATATTGTTGATGACCTCCGGAGGGGCTGACTGTGTATGTTTGTTTTTTCTCAAATAATCGATGAATGTATGATAGGCAACCTTGAATAGCCAGGCTTTTATAGAGTCGGGCGGGTTATAATCAAAGGCCCCGAATACCTTAATAAATGTCTCCTGCGTTAAATCTTCAGCCAGTTCACGGTCCTTTGATAGCGAGAGAAGGTAACGGTATACATCATTCACATATCGCTGATAAATCTCTTGAATATCCACTACCTTTCCCCCTCTCGTGTAAGTAACGGATAAGTATGGAATAAAGTTGCAGTTCCCAGAAAATTTTTTTCATCATTCTACAGATATTTGGTTTTATAAATGATTATCAGACTATTATGGAATGTTAAAAGATTAACTTTATTTCTTGCATTGTCATCATTAGGTAAAATATACTAAAAGTAAGTATAGTATGATTTTAGGAGAGATCGCTATGTTCATTGCCAGACAGCCTATTTTCAAACGGGATTTGGATACTTATGGCTACGAGTTATTGTACCGTTCTTCTCAGCATGCGGCCGGTTATGACGGAACAGATGCCAATCTGTCTACTACTGCAGTTTTGCAGGGACTACTCGAAACCGGCGTCGGGAAGATCAGTGACTATTCCCGCGTCTTTGTTAACTTTACAAGAGACATGCTGCTCAGTGATTTTTTAGAGGTGATTCCTCCGGAGCATATGGTGATTGAAATTCTGGAAGGAACTATACTCGATGACACATTGATTCAGCGTGTACAGGAATTGAAGAAAATGGGTTATAAAATTGCACTGGATGACTTTGACTCTGACCTTAGTAAATACGAATTAATGAATGACTCAGACATCATAAAATTTGATATCCGCTCTACTCCCCTGGACGCTATCACTACACAGGTGGCAGAAGCTCATTTCAGAAAAAAGACGATACTTGCAGAAAAGGTGGAAACACTTGAGGAATTTGAACATGCGAAGCAAATGGGCTTTCACCTGTTTCAGGGGTACTTTTTCAGCAGGCCGAACATCATTACAAGAGCTACATATAAACGGCAGTACAAACATACTTATTTACGGGTCTTACAAGAATTAAAAACACCCGAACCTTCCTATCAGAAACTAACTGAGATTATTGAAACGGACGCTTCACTCAGCTACCGTCTGATGAAAATTATCAGCCATAGCAATAAAGATCAGCTATCTTTTTCCATTAAGCGCGCACTCGTGCAAATGGGGATCAGAAACTTTGAGAGATGGATCAATATTCTGATGCTGCAGGATCTTGCTGAAGATAAACCTGATGAACTGCTGAAAATTTCCCTTGTGCGCTCTAAATTTGCAGAGCAGCTTTGCGGAGCAAGTCACCTGCAGGAAAGAAAGATTGATGCAGCCGTCATGGCGCTATTCAGTACGATTGACGCGATTCTTGATGATCACATGGAAACCGTCTTAGCAAGCGTACCTCTGTCCACTGAAATCAAAGCAGCTTTGATCAACGGGGACAGCTTACTTGCCCCTATTTACCACGCAGTGCTTTGTTATGAAAAAGGTGACTGGGCGTGTGTGGAGAAATGGGCTGGCGAATTGAATATTGATACGGCGATTTTGCATGATATGTATGTTCGGGCAGTGGAATGGGCGAATGAGGTTTATCAATAAAAAGAGGCGGAGAAAATTATTTCTTCGCTTTTTTATGATTCCTCAGCAAAAGTCTCTTCCCTACCCGGCTTCCACAGAAATGCACAGAAAATGCATGATAAGATCAGCATAAGCAGTGCAGCCGTCACAATCGCCTCTCTCAATGAAAAGAAATCAGCTGCCGCTCCAAGCAGCAGAACAAATAATACCTGAAAAGCACTCTGACCAAGTTCAAATACACTTGTCACACGTCCCATCAGCTCCACCGGGATATTATTTTGATAGAAAGTGGACATACCGGTATTTAAAAATGAGTTAAAAAAGCCAAGCAGGATGAAGCCTCCAGCAATACTTGCAAAGGACCAGGAGAATGCATAGATTACATAACCGACTGCCATCAGCAGCAGACCCGTTGTGGTCATCATCCTGATAGACAGTCTTTCGGATAATACGGATAATACGAGCGCTCCTGCGATTGATCCAATCCCGGTAATACTGATCAATAAGCTGTATTCAAGCTCCGATAAACCTACAACCTCTCTTGCAAACACCACTTCCTGCGCATCCATCGCAAATGTAAACAATAAAATCGCGATAAAAACGCTGTACACAACTACTACATATGATGATTTTTTCGCAAAGTCAAATACAACTGTAAAATCCTTTTTCACCTGCTGAATGGTCAGCTTTGGAATAGAAGCCTTTTCTATCTTTTCGATTTCAGGCAGGAACAGCATTGCAGCTGCGGCAGCCACAAAGAAGAAAGCATTAACCCAAAGCGCCCAGTCAATAGATGTCAGCAGAATCAATGTACCCGCCGCTGCGGGTCCGGCAATAAAAGCCCCTGACGATGTAAAAGACCTGATTGCATTAAACCTTTTCCTCATCGGCTGCGGCACGATCATTGTGATGTATGTAACAGAAGAAGGGTTAAAAAACGATTTTGCCACACTGAGCAATATAAGAATGGCATAGATCAGCCAAACGTTTGGCGCGAATGGAATGAATGCAATTAAAACAGCTCTTGCAAGATAGGTCGCCATCATGACCTTTCTTTTACTTCTGTAATCAATGAAGCTCCTTGTCCAGAATTTCATCACAATATTTGTGATTGGTGCGACAATCCAAAGACCCGCAACCGCAGCCGCAGAGCCTGTCATATTCAGCACGATCAGATTAATCGCAACAAGGTAAATAAAGTCCCCGATCGATGCGATACCTGTTGAAGCCAGCAAAATGCCCGGGTCCTTCCAATGTTTAAGTTTTTTCATTTTGGGTCTCCTTTATGAAAACTCAGTTGATATGTATTCAGGGCAGGCTCCTTTTTCAGATCAGTCAGACTGAACAGTGACATAGCAAAATGAGATGTTGTATCCACTTCAGGTGTGACCTTAGAAAAGCCCCTGGTTTTCAACTCTATGAGCTGCTTTTTCATGATTTGTTGTAACAAACCGAGATCCTGTGACTCCCCAACGCCGGCCCACCCCACTTCTACTTCCTGTTCACTAACCGGGTGGAGCATCACGTATCCTGTAACCCGGTCAGTAAATTGAATATAACTGCGCTTCAGATCAGGACTATCATCAAGCAGCGTCTTTTCCCATACTGCAAGTGGCTCTTCAGCGACCGGGCTGTCCAGGTGGGTAGCTGTATAATTTTCTTTGATCAGCTGGAATAATGCCCGTTTTAGTTCAGGCTGCGTGATGACTTCTTCTAAAGGGATCAGATTTTCCGCTTCGTCAACCTTATTCAAATCCTCTAAAACACTTTCTATTTGAAGCACAGGCATATATGTTATTCGTACGAGTTTAAAATGGTTATGTACGGCGACTTTATTGAGTATGTCGTTATCTCCATTGAATGACCACATTGCATGAGCGTAGCGCTCAGTTTGAAGGTGCCGTTTTAGTTTATGAAACAGGGATTCTGTGAGCTCTTTCTGTTGCGTAATGTGTGGGTCAGTTATGATCGCTATTCTCTCACCGTGGGGGTGGAACTCGTTGCCCCAGCTGATTCCGATTCCAACAATCGTTTGTTTGAAAGTTGCCGTGCAAAGATGATGATATGATTTCTGTCTGAGTAAACCTGACACTGGTGATAATGCTTCACGAAGTGCGTGATTGAGCTTATCTATGTTCAGGGTCTCTGGATGCTCGATTTGGAACATGGTTCACCTCGGTTTTGATGTTTTTGTATGGAGCAGTTTTGGTTTCAGGTGCGGGGAGCGAGCTGGTGTGGTCTGCCAGGGGGCGGGCGACGGGAAAATGCAATTCCATCATTTCAATAAACTTTCCCTTCAATGATCGTGGCAATTCCCTCAGAGTGAGAGTTGATTCCAATAATCTGAAAATCATTCCTTCAGCACTAAAGATCACGCTTACTGATGGTTTACCCCTATTTCTGCCAAATTTTTTGACCTTACCCCTACCAATACCATTTTATGTTAACATATTAATAATTGAATTTTTCAAAAACAGAAAGGAGACACCAATTTGACACAACCAACTGCTCAATATACCGTACCAAAGCACATCATTTCAGCTGCAACCATTGTAGTGAACGAGAAGAACGAATTGCTATTAATTAAAGGTCCAAGAAGAGGATGGGAGATGCCTGGAGGCCAGGTGGAAGAAGGAGAATCTCTTGAAGCTGCCGCAATCAGAGAAACAAAAGAGGAATCAGGGATAGACATTGAGATCGTACGGTTCTGTGGGGTTTTCCAAAACGTGGAACGGTCGATATGCAATACATTGTTTCTTGCAAAACCTGTAGGCGGTGTATGCACGACGTCACCTGAAAGCCTGGAAGTCGGGTTCTTTCCAATTGAAGATGCACTGGAGAAAGTGACAGTGAGTAACTTCAGAGAGCGGATCGAGCGCTGTCTTGATCATGATAACAAAGCATTCTACGTGGCTTTCTAATACAAGATATAAAGGAGTCGACGCAATGTACCCTTACGACAGCTTCATAGATATATTGTTAAATGTATCTGTCTGGTGGTTGATCCTGTTCATACTTAAAAGAGTGTCTAACCGCTATCCTGAGCCTAATCCATTGAAAAAAGACCTGGTGATCACTCTACTGCAGAGTATAGGAATCATCGCTTTATTTCCTGTTATTGCTTACTTCCTGCCATAAGTGCAGCTCAATTTTATACATATAGTCAGGTCTTAAGGGGAATTCATCTGCTGAGCAGTAAATTTGATAAGAATTAGCTTAAAAGCCAACAGGGACAGATCTCATTCAATACGAATAAGATCTGTCCCTGTTTGATCTCCCCCCTGATTTGCCGAAGGAGGCAGTGAAATCGTAAGCGACTCTATATTAATAGAATAGGCCGGTGCTGATGTTCCATTAGAAGTGGCAGACATAACAATCTGTGTTTTCAGGTCATCGATTTGTGCCTGAATATCTGACAGTGTCTGCTGTAATTCATTCTGCCTCTTTTGATCTTCAAGATTACTGATTTCTTCTTCCCGAACCGCTTTGACAGCTGCAATTGTTCCTATGGCATCGGCAACTGTGGTAAGTGCTGCCGCAACAACTGCAAGTCTCGAAGCCGAAATTCCGCTTCCGTTTCGATTTTGGCCAGCGTATACATACGGATCAGCCATAAGCTTCGCCCTCCCTATTCATCCGGACAAAACTGTAGTGATTAATGTAGTAAATGCAATAGAGAGAAAATATGTGACATTGACTTAGATGCTCAATTCATAATGTAAAAACGTTTCATCCTGCTTGTAACCATTCCGCTCATACAGGCGCTGCGCATTCACATTATCAGGTGCAGTACTCAGGCTGACACTGGCTGCATCCGTCTCTTCTGCAAACGCTTTGACTCTCTGCAGAAGCAGTTCACCCACTCCTCTTTTTCTTGCAGTTTCGTTTACAAACAAATCATTTAATACCCATGCCCGCTTCATTGAAATAGATGAAAACACTGGATATAGCTGAGTGAAGCCAAGTAGCTGATCACTTTCCCTGACAAAAAAGATCACTGACTCTTCTTTTGACAGCCTTTCAAATATATATTGCTCTGCACCCTCTAAGTCAGGTGCCTGTTTGTAAAACTGACGGTACGCATTAAATAATGATGCTATTGCAGCGCTGTCTTTTGCCGTGGCCTGAATGATATTCACATCGTTTCCTCATTTCTGTTAGTAAGTCTTATCTTCAAATCAAACCTTCTATCCTTCTATCCTTCTCATCCATTCTCCTGCAAATGGAAAAGCGATCACCAGCACAACCGTAACCAGCCCCAACTGCATCAATGAAACTTTATAGTCGTCTGTCTCAAGCATTTTCCACTCAAGAAAAATTTGAATCAGCTGCCCGGTATAGAACATCGGGACTAACATAAGCGCCGGCGTGAACGATGAACCTGAGAGTGCTGCGATCACCATGTAAATAATTGCACTCAAACATATAAAGATCAGGTTGAAAGCTGTATGGTAGCCATTAATTGTCTGACCACGATTTTTCTTGTTTTTAGATTAAATGATTTGATGATGACTGCAGCTGAGATTTTATCGAGTACTAAGAGCGTAATAATGAATAGAATTGCAATCAGTGTAAGCGCTAAAAACATGCTTTCCCCCTTTGTCTATTTACGGAGCACCATATAATATACTTCTCTATTGACTATAAAAAAGCCTGTCGATTATCTCGAATCCTCCGAGAGACTTAATCGACAGACTGGGCAGAACAAAATGTTATGAACCCTCCGCTTTAGTATCAGCTTTTTTTATATAGCTTTGGAAATAAATAAACAAAAGGATAAAAAACAATAATTGTATCACTCTGGTGAACAGACTGATCGTGATATGGGTATCTATACCGAAGATCATCATATTCTGTTTAATATTAAAGTCGAAAATGATATGCAGTAAGCAATAAATACCTGTCAGCCAGACCATGCTGAGTAGAACTTTCTTCTTCATATTTTCTTCGTCCTTTCTCTGCAACAAGAACTGCACTGATTTTATTCTACATGCCTCTCCTCAATCCATTCAGCCGCCCGCTCCATCGCACCACTCCCTGACAGCCAGATATCCGGTTCAATTCCAATTGCTTCGCGCTCAAAAGAATAGGGACTGACATAGAAACTGCCGGGCATATGAATACTGATTCCGGAATTCGGCAGGTAAAAAAGCGAACCTGCATCACTAGTGAAAACACCACGTGTAGCCGTACCCATCAAAGTCGTCTGATCGTATTCAAGTAAATCAGAAATGAGAATTTCAGAGGCCGAACCTGAATTTTCATTCATCAAAATATAGAGTGGTGTCTCAAGAGAAGGTGATTCTGAGATGTCCACACCAGTATCTGTCCACTTTGTTTCAAACGTCTCAACCCCTGCATCAGGTTCATCAGGCAACTGGAATTCTTCATTTGGGTCGGGCAGAAAAAGGCCATAGTCCTCGTAAAATGTTTTATAAACCTTTCCTTCCTCTATACCCTCTTTAACCTTTTCAGCCATTAAAAGATTGATTGTCTTTGTATCAAGCCAGACACTCTCAGTACTGGATGGCGGGGATCCTGTCAGGTCATGAACAAAACGTGTACCAAATCCGCCCAGGCCACCCCCATTATCACGCAAATCCAGAATCGCTGCTGGCGCATCTTCAATCGCATCAACCGCCTCAAACATATCATCAAAAGTAAAATCAAGATCATCAGTGAGCGCAAAGGTACCAAACCGGATCACAGGAATCCCTTCATCCGTTTCGCTAATGTCAAAAAGCGAATCTGCTTCATCCGGTTTTACTGTCATTTGAAAAGAAAATGCCGTGTACGTATCATCAGCAGTCTCAAGCGTCCACTGACCTGCCCCGTCTTCTGACATGCTGACAGCGCGGTAGATTTCCTCCCCGCCCTCTCCTAATGATGGTTGCATAAACGCTTCTGCATCTTCACCATTAACCGATACAACCTCTTCACCTTCGTAAAAGTATGTATCTCCCTCTTTGGTGAATATCCAGTCTTCAACACTGTGAGGGATCACTTCTTTCATGTATGGCTGAACACCCGCGATCCCAAAATGCTGATCTTTAATAAACGAATAAGCATCGCTCAACTTTCCGTTGAATGTAACCGTACTGACAGACTGGTCCTGCGAATCAATCCATTCATTCAATTCACGCTCAGCCGCAAGGAACGCCTCATCCCCACCATAAGCTTCATAAGGACCGTACCCATAGCGCATCGCACGCAAAAACGTATCCACATCCTCACGCATCTCATCTGCAGTAACAGTCTCAGACATCGGCCGCTCTACTGCCAGTTCTTCAAGCGTCTCAACAGGCAGTTCCTCTATATCAGTAGCCGTAAAATCCGGCACGTAACCTGACGTCGCAGGCGGATCGGCATACTCTTTCTCTTCAATCACAAATCCAGCCGGCTCACGCTCTGTCTCAACAGCCTGTTCGTCGTCCATGCAGGCTGTTAATAGTAAAAACGGTAATAGACATACATATTTTTTCATATTTTCCACCCCTCATAGTGGGTATACGGGTGGAGGATCAGGAAAGTTTCGGCTGTATGTGTAAATGGCACCAGAGTGATGATGGGCAAGATCTAGTTTGAGCCCCGTGTGGCCGGGATTTCCTTCACCCTCACCACCCCAATCAGAAACCCAAATTCCTAAAAAACCCACCACACCCAGACCCCATATGGTAAACTATTGACAACTAAAACACGATCGGAGAACAGACGAGTGTAGAATGCGACTTCCACCTTTATCAAATTGAATAGAGAATACAGGCGACTCGTTCACCCCGGAGACAAAAAGGTGAATTTGTGCGCTTTTTTGTCTTCTCAGAGAGCGGTCCGCCTTTTGAAAAAGGAGCAGGAAGATGAAGAAGCATTCGTTTCGTTATTTACTGACAGGTCAGTCAATGGCTAACCTGGGAGATGTATTTTACATTGTATCGCTAATTTCAACGATTTATTTGCTGACGGGATCAGCATTTTATATGGCACTGCTGCCGTTTTTTAATATGAGTGCGCGATTTCTCGGAGCATTCGCAGCACCACATGTGATGGACAGATTCCCACTGCCGCAGCTGCTTGCTTATTCACAGGGGTTGAAAACTTTATTGTTACTGGCGCTCGCTGTGAGTTACCAGCAGATCACTCAGGAAACGATCCTGCTGACTTTTCTGTTTGTGACAGGGATCGCTTTTTTAGATGGTTGGGCTTCCCCTGCTAGTCATGCATTGATTCCAAGACTTGTGGAACGTGATCGTCTGGTGAAGGCCAATGGCTATATGGGTGTAGTGACACAAACCATTCAACTTGGAGCCTGGCCGCTCGGTGGCATATTGGTTGCGGTCAGCTCAGCTGAAATACTGATATGGATCACGGTTGGTTTGTATATCGCCGCAACTCTTTTAGCAGGCGTTCTCTCCCGGTTATTGCACATCAGCCTTGAAGAAAACAATCCTGCTGAAAAAGATCGGCGTGCAGGGTGGAGAGCCATTATCCGGAGTCCGTTTCTGAGAGTTATTACACTAGCAGAAATAATTGAGGTTAATGCAGGTGTTGTCTGGATTGCAGCCATTGTCTATGTGTATGTAGCTGAAGTGTTGCAGGCCGGAGAACCCTGGTGGGGTTATATCAATTCAAGCTTTTTTGCAGGACTCATTGCTGGCGGACTGATCGCGATCAGAGCGGATCAGCTGTTACAACGCCGTGCAAAACAGTGTGTCATCATAACCGCCTACACTGCAGCCCTTGCAACAATAGTGTTCGGACTGATTTCCAACCCCTATCTTGCCCTGTTATTATCAGTACTGTTTGGTTTTGTCACACAGCTTAAAGGCATCACGCTTAACACATTGGTACAGACAAATGTAAAAGAACATCTATTACCAAAAGTGTATGCAGCTCAGGAAGCAGCATCTTTTTCAACTTATGCTGTGACGACGCTGCTGGCCGGACTTCTCGTGGACCTGGCCGGGGTCAGAATCGTGTTTATTACAGCAGGCCTGCTGTTATTCTGTTCAGGCATCGTGCTGACAGTGTGGCAAAAAACACTCCATATAAAAGCAAGTGCAGGCGTAACAGGATAAGTATCATCAAAAAGCACAGATTTCTTCTCTGTGCTTTTTGCTTGTATGAAGAACAGCCTCTCATATCGCTTATTGTTCGGCTAACCTTTCTTTATGACGAATCATTTCACTATAAAATGACGCAATGAAAACAACCTTCAGCAATAATAGAACGGCCATCCAAACTTGCGCAACTCCCGGCGTCATTTGAAACAGGAAGTAGCTTAATCCTGCTAAAACGAAAACCGTCATCATGGCTGCACATATCACATTCAGTCTTCTTACGTAAAACTGAGCCCCTGCCCCGTGTTCAAATACTCTGAGCAACTGAGAAATCACCACAAAGATCATGAACATCCCTCCAACTACAAAGACCAGCCCGGCGGCAGCAAGGATTGCCGTATAAGAATCTATCGGGATTTCTAAAGGGGAATTCCCGGTAGCATTTAATAGAAATAAGGTCACACTGTGCAGGATCATGAGGATGACAACAGACTGAGCCCTTGTAATGACTTCATATCGCCTCTCGAGCTCCTTAAGGCCGAAAAAGATCATGATGTATCCGATCAGATTGGTCAGCGAATAGACAATTCCAATATCTAAAAAACTGGTGTTAGTTTTAAAAAACACCAGAAATATTCCGAATAACACCTTATTCATGGATAACCTGCCTTCCTAAATAACAATTTAATTAATGAGCTTCTTGCTATTCATACTTCTGGTCTGAAACACATAACCCCTCTAAAATATGTAAAATAAATCTCACTTTATCTATCCGGAGGTAAAAAGTGAGATTTCTCTTCTTTAGCCCAAAACGGTCCTATAGTCTTACAAACTGTAATGAATGTCATATATAACCTCTTAAGAAATGATTTCTCCTCTCAAACCAAACCTTTTTCCTGCCTGGTCAAAAGAATGATCCGGTACAAACGAATCTATTTATGACACCTTACACAGACCAATGTCTCTCCTCCGTAACACATAACCAATCCACTATTTGACAAAAACCTCTTTCCCTAATAGAAAAGTAGTAGTTTAACAATTATTTGAAACGTATGTACAGGTTAAACGTATAAACATTTCATAATCTAATTTTCCCGAATGAAAGGAGCAGTCAGATGAAAAAGAAATCATGGCTTTCTATATTAGCGCTTAGTATGGCGCTTGCAGCCTGCCAGAATGAGGAACAGAGTGATACATCCCGAGCTGAAGAGGAACCAGTTGAAGAGGCGGAGCAGCAGGAAGAAGCCGCAGCCGAAACTGAAAGTGTATTAGCTGAACTTGAAGAGATGAACCTCCCTGCTCTGCCTGAAGAACCGCAGGATTTTGTACAGCAGGGTAATGGGTTGCTGCAAAGTGAAAAAGAAAATGGCAATGAAGAAGTTAAATTTTTAGAGCTGTTTGGTGACGTTCCGGCCCTTCCTGAAGATGCGACGCAGGAAGAGATGGAACTGTATTATCAGTACATTCACAACATCACAAGAGTACAGCTCCCTGATCCGTCTGGCGTACTGGATATGGCCCGCTTTGACATGGAGGGCATGCCGGAAGCAGATCCACGCTATGAATTTAAGGAAAACTATAATATCGAGGTCATTCTGGATGCGAGTGGCTCAATGGGTGCTGATGCCGGCGGCGAGACACGTATGGAGCAGGCAAAACGTGAGATTCAAAGCTTCCTCTCTTCTGCCCCAGAAGAAGCGAATGTATCCCTTCGCGTCTATGGACATGAAGGAACCGGGGATGACGCTGATAAAGAGATGTCATGTGCTGCCATTGAAGAAGTATATGAGCGCGGACCTTACGACGAAGCGGCATTTCAGGAAGCGCTCGATCAGTTTGAACCCTCAGGCTGGACACCGGTTGCAGGAGCACTTGAATCAGCAGCCGAAAGCTTTGAAGGACTGGACGGCGAGGAGAATACCAACTTGATCTACCTGGTCAGTGACGGAATTGAAACGTGTGACGGCAACCCGGTTGAAGCAGCAAAGAGTTTTGCCGGAAGTAATATCTCTCCGATTATTAACGTTATCGGATTTAATGCAGACTCTGAAGCACAGCAGCAATTAAAAGACGTAGCAAAAGAAGCTGGCGGCGCCTATGCGAATGTCAATAACGCAGAAGGGTTGCGCAGTGAATTCGAAAGAACAGAGGATATTTTGCAGGAGTGGAAACAGTGGCGCGTAGGCGCACGGAATGACCGCAACTGGACAAGTGTGCATGCCACGATGGACATCAACAATTTCAGTATTGCCTGGCAGAATAATGCCAGAGCCCAGGTGAATTCAGAATATAATGCGATGTCTCAGCTGATGGATGAAGGCAAAATTACTTACGATCAGCTTGGACCGATGAAAGATCTTGCTACTGCAAACTTTGATCTGGCACGTGAAACAGGAAGCGCCTTTTATGAAGAGCTTCAGCGGATGAAAGAAGAAGGTGTGGAAGGCATGGATCAGATGATTGAGGATTCGAAGCCGGATGGGGAATAACTTTTCCCATGCGCTTCGACTGTCTTTCAACCGTTAATGGACGCGTTGATAAGATTGGTGGTCGTATTTGCTTCGGTGAAGGTCGGATACACCCGGGTTTGTGGTCGTATCAGCTCTGGCAGTGGTCGTATCACCCATATTTATCGTCGTATCCGGCCTTGGCGATGGTCATATCCACTCCCGCTACCCCCACATTTAAAAAAATGATGGCAATTCCATACAAAACAGTGCTATAATCATCTGACATTTACATGCGACGAAGAGAACAGTAGATGATCCGAACCCTTAACAGAGAGCTCCGGTGCTGAAAAGGAGCAGGTGGAAGATCATCGAATCAAGCCTCAGAGCATTCTGCCGAATCTTTAGGTGATGGCAGAACGGATGCCCCCGTTAACGGGCTTGGGTATAGATTTTGTACCTGAAAAGGCTGGTATGGTGACATATCGGCAAACTGAGGTGGCACCACGAAGGAATCTCGCCCTCAGGACAATTTGTCCTGGGGGTGAGATTTTTTATTTTGCACAATCAAAATAAGGCGGTGTCATGATGAACAAATCAGCTTTTCTGTTATTATCTTCAATCGGAATCACAAGTATCGGATCATGGATATATTTTATTGCGCTTAATCTGATGATTTTTAATGAGACTGGATCTGCCGCTGCGGTCGGGCTGCTTTATATCATCCGTCCTGCAGCTGCTCTTTTAACTTCATTCTGGTGCGGCAGCCTTGTTGACCGCGTTCAGAAAAAACGGTTGATGTTTTGGCTTACACTATTACAAAGTGTGCTGGTCACAGGAATCGGCATACTTTCCGACACACTATGGGTCAGTTATTTATTCGTGTTCCTCCTGCAAATGTGTTCTTCCATTTTACAGCCTGCGGGCATGAGTTTTACAGCGCTCCTTATACCTGGAGACAAACTGCATCGCTTCAATGCCATCAGAAGTCTGCTGGATTCCGGCGCATTTCTTGTTGGTCCGGCAATTGCCGGTTTGCTGCTGATGAATGGCAGTGCTGTTACAGCTATTTTTATCAATAGCGTCGCTCTGGCAGGGTCAGCCATGTTGATCTCAGCCATTTCATTCAAAGAAAATACAGATTCTTTTGAAACACAGGAAAAATCATTTTCAATCAAAACAGACTTAATGGCTGACTGGAAAAGCACATTACAATTTCGTAAGACAGATAGGCAGATGTGGGTCGTCTATTTTTTATTTACACTTTTTATCGTATTGCAGACTGCAGTGGATTCGCTGGAAGTGGCATTTTCAAAAGATGCCCTTTTAATGACGGATACACAGTACGGACTACTGGTCAGCTGTGCAGGAGCCGGGATGATTATAGGAGCAGCTATTAATGTAGCAGGGACAGCAAAATGGAGCACGTCCATATTGATCGGAGCCGGTTCAATCATGACTGCATCAGGCTATCTGATCTTTGCAGCTTCTCCTCACTTCCTCATTGCGTGCGCGGGGGTAAGTCTTCTCGGGGCAGCTCTTGCTTTTGCAAATACAGGTTTCCTTACCTTGATCCAAAAAAGGGTTCCTGTTGAATACATGGGACGAATCACCAGTTTCTTTCACTTTATAGAATCTCTGCTTGTGATCACTGTAACTGCCTTTTTCGCCTGGTCAGCCTCTCAATTCCCGATCAGATTGACTGTTTTAACGGGTGTCTTCCTGATGGTTATGATCACTGGATATTTATCTTTCAGGTTATTAAAGGAAAAACGAACCCGGGACATAAGGTATGGTCATACTACTCTTTGAATAAAATATAAATACTTTACTCCTATAAAAAGAGGAATTACCTGTTAATTCGGCGAATCAATACAATAATTTACATCCATGTATGTGATGGTATTACAAAAGGAAAAGGTGGGATAGCCATGCATCATGACCGGTATACCAGGTTAGCTGAAATCACAAAAATGATTCACCTGAAGTTAGACAAGCGTTCAGTGTTAGAGCAGGTTGTAAAAGCGATTTCTGAAGAGATTGTGCGTTGTGATGCGGTAGGCATCTACCTCCCGATCGGCCCGGAGCATTACCAGGGATATGTGGGGAAACCTGATCACTTCAATGGAATCACGCTTGATAAGATGGTCATCGATCTTAATAAGGATCGTTTTGCTGCTGAGATTGTCAAGACGAAAAAGAGCATTTATATTCCTGATACCAGCCAGGATGACCGGCCCGATCCTGTCCCAATTGAACTGTTTAAGATTAAGTCTGTTTTCGGGATACCGATTTACTACGAGAAATCCCTGTATGGGCTTGTTTTCCTTTTTGACTATAGCTCTCCACTCCACCTTAATAAAGAAGAGCTCGAAGCAATTGAGTCATATATAACGATGGCTGCAGTCGCACTTAGAAATACAGAGTTATTCAAACACTCCAAAAAGCTGGTAGAAGACAAGCAGCTTTTGCTGAATGCCACCAGTGATCTCTCACGCTGTACGACTGTTAAGGGAGCACTTGAAACAAGTTTCAAATATATTAAAAAAGCGCTGAACAACCCGAATGTCGGTGCACATCTCAAAGATATCCGTACCCAGTTCACTTTACCCCACAAGCTGTCACCTGAAAGTGAGTGGGATGAAGAGGATTGGAAGAGAGTGCATAGTGAGGCAAAAATTAATTTTCAGAAGGATCCTGTTTTTTTGGAAGTCATGCGTACGAAGCAGCCTGTTTTAATTGAGGATGCCATTAATGATCCACGTCCGAATAAGCAGGCTATTGAATGTTTCGGAATTAAAGCAATGTATATGCTCCCTATGATCTCACGCGATGAAGTGCTCGGAACACTGGCAATTGTTAATTTCGATCATCAAAAAACTTATACAGATGCAGAACAGCAGCTGGCGATTTCAATCGCTGATGCAACTGCCGGTGTAGTAGACAACTTAATTCATTTAGAACATCTCGAAGACATTATTGAACACAGAACATCTGAATTACAGGAGAAAAATGAAATTCTTGAAACGATGAATGAAGACCTTCGTCAACTCAGCAAAAAGAATGAATCAATCCTGAACTCTGCCGGTGAAGGGATTTACGGTCTGGATAAAAATGGTGTGATTACTTTTTGCAATCCTACTGCTGCAACGATGCTTGACTACGAGGTTGATGATCTGGTCGGCAAAAAACAGGATGAAGTGGTGGCTCACTTTTCAAAAGAAATGGAGCAATATCAGCAAATGAGCTCGCCAATTCATGAGTCACTGGCAACCGGTGAAAAAGCTTATTCTGCTGAAGAGAAGTTTGCCGGAAAAAGTGGTGAACTCTTTGATGTGGAATACGTCTCTACCCCTATTCGCAATGGAAGCAGTCATAGCGGAGCAGTTGTGACATTCAGAAATGTGACTGAACGAAAGGAAATGGAGAGAAAAATCCATACGCAGGCTTATTATGATGTGATCACCCGTTTACCTAACCGCAGCTATATGACTCAAAAAATTAAAACAGCTTTAACAACTGTTTATGAAACAGATCGGTTAGGCGTATTGTTTTTAGACCTGGACCGCTTTAAGCTGATTAATGATTCTTACGGCCACGCAGTTGGTGACCGGGTGCTTTATGAAATTGCAGACCGGTTCAGAACGCTCGTTTCTTCCCGCATCACTGTATCAAGGCTTGGCGGAGACGAGTTCATGGTGCTTGTTGAAGATGTGGAACGGATTGAAGAGCTTGATGAAGTCGCCATGAAACTCCTCAGCTGCCTGACAGAACCAATTCGAATTGGCAATCATGAGCTTTTTACCGGTGCAAGCATTGGCATCAGCGTCTACCCGGATGATGCACAAAATGAAGAAGAGTTAATCCGTAATGCTGATACCGCTATGTACGTGGCAAAAGAATATGGCAGTACTTATCACTACTTCACCCGATTACTGAGAGAGAAAAATGTTGAGCGCTCAAATCTGCTGAATGCACTGCATCAGGCACTGGAGAAAGATGAACTTGAAGTGTATTATCAGCCAAAAGTTAATTACTACACAAAAGAAATAACTGGTGTGGAAGCTTTGCTGCGTTGGACTCACCCTGAATTCGGTAAAGTGCCGCCAGACAAATTCATTCCGCTGGCAGAAGAGACCGGGCTGATCCTGAAGCTTGGCAACTGGGTGCTGCGCGAAGCAATACATCAGCTGAAAGTCTGGCATGTTGAAGGGAATCTGATTACCATGGCGGTTAATTTCTCGATTCGCCAAATCCAGCACCCGCGAGTTGTTCAGACTGTCCAGTCAGCTTTAAATGATGCAGGGATTGATCCGAAATATCTTGAGATTGAACTGACAGAACACACACTCATTCAATCACATGACGCAGCAAAGATTCATGAACTGAAAGATCTCGGACTAACAATTGCACTTGATGACTTTGGAACGGGTTACTCCTCTTTAAAGTACATTAAAGATTTTCCAATCGACTGCATCAAGATTGACCGCTCATTTGTAGATGGGATGACGCATGTTCCGCATATCGCAGCTCTGAATTCAACAATCATTCATCTGGCTAAACAGCTTGATTATGAGGTGGTGGCAGAGGGTGTGGAAACGCAGGAACAGATTGATATGCTGATGAAAGAAGGCTGCTATTGTATACAGGGATATTTCTTCAGCAGACCGGTGCCGGCGGCTGAACTGCAGGAGTTGTTTGATAGAGGTATTGGCGGATAGTGCAGAAACGGGAAGCTGGGTGAACAGCTTCCCATCAGCATGTCTGATGATGGGGGCTAAGACGGCGGGTGGCGTGGTGAAGGAATTATCCGCTGAACTGAAGGAATTCCACCCGTCGCTCACCGCCTACTGCACCACACTTCAGACGTGTCACCTTACACCTGTTTCATCACAAAAAACTGAATGTTTCTTTCCCCAGCCTGATTCACAAAAGACCCAGTCTTTTCAAACCCTGCCTGTTCATAAAGCCTGATCGCTCTTTCATTAAATCCCGCAACGCTCAAACGGTACTTGTCAAACCCATATCTCTGAATCCCGAACTTCATCCCTGCTGTCAAAAAATCACGGCCTCTGCCTGAACCAGTCAATGCCGGATGCAGTCCCAGTCCAATGTCTGTGTAAGTATTGTCCTCATAATATAGCTCTCTTTTCCCGGCAGGAACCTGGGCATGTTTCCCGTAGCAAAAATACCCGGTCAACTGATCATTGGCATAGGCAGCAACGTAACTTCCATCCATCAATTCCTCCAGATCATCCGGATCGCCTGACATACTGTAAAGACTGTATGGCTCCGCATATGTCCATTCATTTATTTCCTTTGCCGCTTCAAGGGTCATGTCTTTGATTAAATACGTTGTCATGATCTTTCTCCTTTTGTGAATATAAAATTGAAACTATTTCTTTTTCGGACGTAAAAATAAAATGACTATGAATAAGAAATTTTTCTTTTTTATGTCCTGTTTAATCATGGGAATTCTTTTATTAACATTATCCAAGACTATGAATATTGAAGGGTGGACACTTGGTCTTATAATTGTTACAGCAATCATATTAAACATGACAGCTACAGCAGGGATGTTCAATATCGTGTCTCAGCAGAAAGCTGGTCAGGTGTAGGTATATTTTCTTGACGCTATACTTTATATTCACTATACATTTAGGGATTTGTTCAATATGATTAAGTTTATAACCTGGACAACTATTCTATTTTGTAAGATTATCAAACGGCGGTGAATGAATTGAAATTTAAAATTAAATCTAGCGAGCAGAATTCACACATCAAGCTTCACAAAAAGGTTTTGAGTCAAATCAAGAATGACCAGAGAAGTTCAATCAAGCTCCGACTTAAAAATAACCATTCAGTCTTAGTTAAATTTAATACAATACAGTCATTTGAAAATACAGATGGGATTGATCAAGAATTTCTGGAAGGGTTAAGAGATCTATTTGACCGATATGATGATACGTTAAAGAATCTTGCAGATCGCTAATTGACTAAAAAACAAATACCCAAAACCGGCTGAAGAATCACCTTCAGCCGACTCCACTCATTCAACCGCAATCCCAACCTCTTCTCCATCAAACTCCAACCGCTTCATACCTTCCTTCTTCCCGAACTTCAGCTCACTGACCAGCAGATTTTGCTCCAGCAGTTCTTTATACTGCGTCACCACTGAACGCATTTTTTCATTTGCATCAATCACCAGTACTACACGCTGATCAACCGGCAGATTCAGTTCTTTCCGGTACTGCTGAACACCGCGAATCAGTTCGCGGGCGAGGCCCTCTGCCTTCAGCTCTTCTGTTAATACGGTATCAAGCAGCACGGTATAAGTTGCATTTGATGCTAACTCAAGCCCCTCATCTGCCTGCTGTCTGATTTGGAGGTCCTCCGCCTCCACTCTTTCACCTGCAACTTCAGCAAATCCCTGCTGCGCAATTTTCTTTGCTTCTTCAGATGACAGCTGCTGTAATGCCTTCTGGACTTCGCCGATCTTTTTACCAAGCTTTGGACCGGCAGTCGGGAAGTTCAGCTTCACTTCGTAGCGCACAGTATCTCCCGCTTCCTGCTGCAGGTTCACAGCCTTCACATTAATTTCATCCATTACAATCGTTTCGTAACCCTTGAGCGGATCCGTTTCTTCTTTTGAGCCGATGACCGTTACACTTGCAAGCGGCTGCTTCGTCTTCAGGTTTGTGGCATTTCTCAACTGACGGGCAAGCTCCACTACCTGAAGCACACGATCCATATCCGCTTCGAGCTTCTTATTTTGCAATGACTGATCCGCAGTCGGGAAGTCCGCTAAATGAACGCTTCTTCCTGTCAGATCAAGATGGACCTCTTCAGCAATAAACGGTGTGAATGGAGCCAGCAACCTGCTTAACGTGACCATCACAGTACGGAGTGTGTGGTAAGCAGCGAGCTTATCCTTACTCATTCCCTCACCCCAGAAACGGTCACGGGAGCGGCGGATATACCAGTTACTCAATTCATCAACAAACTCTGTCAGTTCCCTGGCGCCATCAGTAAAGTTATAGTCATCAAGATGGCCGCTCACTGCTTCTGTCACTGAGTTCAGACGTGACAGCACCCATTTATCTAAAAGCGTACGCTCTCCCATTCCGTGGATAGCCGGATCAAAACCGTCTATTTTTGCATACATACTGTAAAATGCATGCACGTTATGCAGTGTATCAACCAGCTTTGATTTTGCCTGGCTGACCAGATTTGCTGAGAAGCGCTTATTATTCCACGGTGCACTGTCTGCCAAAAGTGCCCAGCGAAGCGCATCTGCACCATACTGCTCAACCAGCTCCATCGGATTAATCACGTTCCCTTTACTTTTAGACATCTTTTTGCCGTCTTCATCAAGTATATGTCCGAGTGATAGCACTCTTTTATAAGGTGCTTTTCCGGTAAACAGCGATGAAACTGTCAGCAGACTGTAGAACCAGCCGCGTGTCTGATCCACCCCTTCAGCAATCACATCAGCAGGGAATTGCTTGTCAAAGAGATCTTTATTTTCAAATGGATAATGATACTGGGCAAACGGCATCGAGCCACTGTCAAACCAGACATCAATGACTTCCTTCGTCCGCGTCATTGTACCGCTACAAGATGGGCAATTAAGCTGAATCTGATCCACATAAGGTTTGTGAAGATCCAGATCTTCCAAAGTCGCGTCCTTCGCATGCGCCTTCAGATCCGCCACGCTATCCGGTGCATGCTGATGCCCGCAAGTCTCACAAATCCAGACATTCAGCGGTGTCCCCCAGTAGCGGTTACGTCCCAGGTTCCAATCAACCATCCCCTCAAGGAATTTTCCAAAGCGTCCGTCTTTCATATGCCCCGGATGCCATTCAACTGACTGGTTATTCGCAATAATTGACTCTTTGATCGCAGTTGTTTTGATAAACCAGCCCTCCATCGCATAATAGATCAGCGCTGAATCACAGCGCCAGCAGTGCGGGTAGCTGTGCCCGTATTTTTCCTTATCGAATAACCGTCCGTTTTCTGCGAGCAGCCTGATGATCGCTACATCCTGGTCCTTTGCTTTCTCACCGGCAAATGGGATCACTTCCTCTGTATATCGTCCGGCTTCATCAACCACCTTTACAAAATCCAGTCCTGACTCTTTAATTGCCTGGTAATCATCTTCACCGTGTGCAGGCGCAAGATGAACAATACCAGTACCGCTATCTTCTGTGACAAAGTCAGCCGCAATCACTTCATGTCCACGTTGAAGTGTTAAATAATTGAGCGGTGGCTCATACGATAGTCCGGTCAATTCACTCCCCACGTGTTCACTGATTACTTCATACTCTTCTTTGAAGACTTTTGCAGCAAGGTTCTTCGCTACAATATATACTTCTTCACCCTGTCTTGCTTTTACATAAGTCAGATCACGATTAACTGCCAGCGCCACATTTGAAGGCAGTGTCCATGGTGTTGTTGTCCATCCAAGGAAATATTCATTGTCTGTGTTAGTGACCTTGAACTTTGCAGTAACAGAAAGATCCTTTACGTCTTTATAACCCTGCGCCACTTCATGCGAGCTGAGCGAGGTCTGGCAGCTCGGACAGTAAGGGACAACGCGATGCCCCTGCTCAAGCAGGCCACGCTTGTGAATCGTTGAAAGGATGTGCCACACACTTTCGATATAACGGTTTTCAAGCGTCACATATGGTTCATCCATATCCACCCAATAGCCAATTGCATCGGTAAATGTCCGCCATTGTCTTTCATAATCAAAGACGCTTTTCTTACATTCCTCAATGAATTTTTCCACGCCGTATTCTTCAATCTCACGCTTTCCTGAGAGTCCAAGCTTTTTCTCTACACCAAGCTCTACTGGCAGACCGTGCGTATCCCAGCCAGCTTTTCTCAGGACCTGATAACCGTTCATCGTTTTATATCGCGCAACAAAATCCTTTATGACGCGTCCAAGCACATGCCCTGCATGCGGTAAGCCATTCGCAGTCGGCGGTCCTTCATAGAAAACAAAAGTTTGATTTCCTTCGCGCTGATCAATCGATTGCTGAAAGATCTGTTCATTTCTCCAAAATGCCTGTACCTGCTTTTCCCGCTCAGATGCTGTTTTCTGTCCCTGCGCCTTTTCCATTAGACTTCCTCCTTTTTCTACATACAAAAAAGCCCGCCCCTAACAACCGTTAGGGACGAGCTCAGCCCGCGTTACCACCCTGATTCTCAGAGAGGAAAATCCCCTGAGCACTCAAATCTACGTACCATCATACGCGTTCCTTGTAACGGCGGAATCCCGGCAGCACTTAAATCGTTTCAGCACTGCTTCTCAGAGAGGATCTTCACAGCCGCCTGAACACTGACTCGCACCACCCGTCAGCTCTCTGTGCCTCAGCACGCCTGTTACTCTTTCTCGTCATAGAATGTTAAAGATTGGGTTTTGTTAGAGATAGCTTATGCTAAAGTGTGGAGAATTGTCAAGGGAATTTGGTGCGGAGAGAGGCGGCATGGGTGCGCGGGGTCAGAATCCTAAAATCGCCCGAGACCGATCCCCCTCGTTCCAGTCGCCTAACCAGTCAAACTAAAATAGTAATACCCAAACCCCATCACTAAGAAGAAGCTGAACATCACAAATACATTCGCGACAACAAGCAGCCAGTTTCTCGCCATCCCTGCAAATACGACGCCAATTGCCCCAAAGACCATAGACAGAAGTGTAAGCGGCGTTCCAAAATCCAGAATTAAGTTCGGTAACCATACCACTATTCCCAACACAAAAAATACCGCTGAAATGTTCATGTACTTATGATTGATCATGAGCGATCACCCCTTTATACATCTTTGAGAATCATTTCCATTTAAACTTCCCATCAACCTTACCACAGAATGGATGACTTTTACAGATAATCTTCTGAAAAATGGAAGAAGTTCGATTATAATATAACCAGATGAATAAACGATGGAGGTTGTAAAATGGCACTTCTAACAGAGGAACAGCAAGCAGAACTTTTAGCAAATTTAAAAACAAGATTCGGGAAAAATACGTCCCGGCATCCTAATACTGACTGGCAGAGTGTAGAGAAGAAGCTGCTGGCTCATCCTGAAAAGCTATGGTCACTGAATGAAATGGAAGCCTCACAAGGGGAGCCTGATGTGGTCGAGCTGGAAAATGAAAGCGATGGGTTCGTGTTCGTCGATTGTGCCAAAGAAAGCCCAAAAGGCCGCCGAAGTGTCTGTTATGATCATGCTGCTCTTGAAGCGAGAAAAAAATTCCCGCCTGAAGACAGTGCGATTCATATGGCTGATGAGATGGGGATTACATTGTTAAGTGAAGATCAGTATCGCGCCCTGCAAAAGCTCGGAAGCTTTGATCTGAAAACATCCAGCTGGGTGCAGACACCTGAAGCCATTCGCAGCAAAGGCGGCGCGCTATTTTGTGATCGGCGCTATGATGCGGTGTTTGTCTACCATAATGGTGCGGACTCTTATTATGCTGCGAGAGGATTTCGTGGTGTGCTTAAGATTTGAATGACACCATTTCTACATAAACCATTTAAAGGAGAAAAAGATGAACGTTCTTAAGAATACTATAGATTCTACTGAATACACACATATCCAATCAGGATCAGATACCATTTGCTTTATGTTTTCGGGGGCCGGATATAATTATGATAAGCCGCTGTTTTACTATTCAACTTTACTGATGATTGAGAAGGGAATCGACGTTGTACAGATCCATTATTCTTTTGAGCAGGGCTTTCTAAAAAAGCCTTTAGATGAAGTCATTACGGAGATGATGCGGCAAATAGATCCTATCCTGTCAGAAGTGCAGACAAAGCATGAATATTCAAATCTTATCTTTCTCGGAAAATCATTAGGTACTATTCCTATATCATGCTCACTTATGCAAAAAACTGAATATAACGATACAAAAATGATTTTATTAACACCGCTCTTAAAACTGAATCCTGTTTTTGAAGGCATTCTTCAAAGTAAGCATGAAAGAATGCTTGTCATCGGTGATCAGGATCCACATTTCGATCATGGTAAACTGGTTGCTCTTAACCAGACAGCCTCACATACCACAGTGATAAAGAACGCTAATCACTCATTGGACATGAATTCTTATGATACAACCGAATCTATTGCAGCGCTCCAACAAGTGATGAAGGAAATTGAAGGTTTTTTACTTGAGTCGCATAAGGAAGCTGAGCGGGGGAAAAATTAATTGGACTTATCACACAAACCCACAATTACAGGAAAAAAGATTACATTGCGACCATTTACTAGAGAAGATCTTCCAGCCATCAAAAAGTGCCTGACAGACCCCGAAGTCATCGAGCTTACTGGTAGTTCAGGTGATTTTGACGAAAACATCGTTACCACCTGGTATTTGACCCGTAATGAACAGACTGAGCGTCTGGATTTGGCAATTGAATCCCACGCTTCAAATCAGGTCATCGGAGAAGTTGTGGTAAACGAATACGATGAACAGCTGCACAGTATGAATTTTCGCATCATGATTGGTTCAGAGGGAAGAAATAAGGGTTTTGGTAAAGAAGCTTTAGCGCTCCTTGCTGATTATATGTTTGTCAAAACTCCATTGAGTCAACTGACATTAAGCGTCTTATCAATTAATCACCGGGCGCTTCACATTTATGAACAAGCAGGGTTTTTGCCCATTGCTACTGAGAAAACAAAAGTAAATGGGCAATATACAGATGAGATTCTAATGGTTTTGAGCAGAAAAAACTGGCTGGAGAAAAACAAATAGCATGGGAAAGCTTTTCCCATGCTATTTTTGACTAGTTATCCTTAAACAGTACTTGTAATCACCTTTGACTGCTCATCCAGCTTTTTCGCCGAGGTACCAATCACCTCGAAATCTTCTACAGTCGTCTGGATTTGGGCATGGCTATCGTTCACACGCTTCATCACTGAGCCTGTTCCTGACGTGATTTTGTCAACTTCATTGGTGATGGAATCCACCGTCTCTTTGACTTCACTGATTGACTGTTCCACACGTTCCGACAGCTTTCTGACCTCTTTTGCTACCACATCAAATCCTCTGCCATGCTCACCGGCTCTTGCAGCTTCAATTGTAGCATTCAGTGCCAGCAAATTGGTCTGGCTTGCGATTTCACGAATCGTTTTAACCACGCCATTGATTTCATTTGTTTTTTTGTTTAACACATCAAGTGTCTCAGCATTTTCTTCTGATGTGAACTTAATGCCGTCAATATGCTCAAGCAGCTCTTTACTTCTCTCCATCCCCTGCTGTGACCGTTCATAGAGGTTTTCAGAAACGCTTCTTAGCTCTGATGCCATTTCTTTCGTTTTTGTATACTTTACCGTTACATCAGTTGCAATCTTTGTTACACCGATTACTTCACTTTGGTCCTGATTATATACAGGCATGTACGTAGCATCCAGCCAAATTGAATCACCGTTTTTATGCTTTCGTTCGATTTTATCCTGAAACGTTTTACCCTCGAAAAGATCTCTCCAGAACAGTTCATATTCACTACTATTAACAAAATCAGGAAAACATAAATCACGATGCTGCATACCTTCAAGCTCTCTATTGCTGTAACCGACCGTCTCTGCAAAATTATTATTCACATAAGCGACCCTGCGATTTTTATCGAATCTGATTATGGCTAAATTGTCCTCAATCGCTTTAACGACAAGATCATCTGTTACTGCATCTTCTGTATAATGCCCGGTCATATTGATCCCTCCAATGTTAAAATGATGGTAAATAATTTATGTATATAAAGTTTTGTTAAATCAAAATACTTAATCAAGTAATGCTAAAGTCACGCCTTTTTAAGTTCAATACCTCACTCTAAAATCCCTTTAATTTCTAAAAAATAATTTTTGATACTAAAAAAATCTCTTACTTTTTGTAAGAGATTTCAAATGGCGCCTGGATCTGTCCCTGTCTGTCATCTATCTCTGAACGTACCAGTTTTTTTGAAAGTGTAATTGCAACAATTCCCCGTACTTAAAAGCAAAATCAACGAATGCTGAGCCTCTTGCAGTTACAATCTGCCCATCAACAACGGTTGGTGCGTCAACAAAATACGCATCAGTAAATCCCCCTAAGAATGCTCTTTGCTCAGCCGTTAAGCCTGTCGTATATTTTCTATCACATAACACCCCACTTTGAGCAAGCAGGTAAGGCGCACTGGATATCGCTCCAATGATTTTCCCCTGAGCATTGATCCTTTTGATAAAAGCTGAAAGCTCCTTATGGTCAACCAAGTGTTCAAAATCATCAACACCAGGCAGTACAATACTATCAAGCTTTGAAATATCAACTTCCTGAATGGTAGTCTCAGGTATGCAAGGAAGGCCCGCTTCCCCTTTCACCACCTGATGTTCTAATCCTATGTAGAGTACTTTTTTTCCACCCTGCTGCAAAACTGATAATAGTACTGATAATTCGTACTCACTAAATCTTGGATACAGCAGAATCCCTGTGTATGTAGTATCGTTCAAAAAACTTCACCTATATTCTATGTATTTTTGGTGGAGCGGTCAGGGCTGTTCCGCTTATCGGCGATAGACTCTCCTGTTGAACGCACCCCATTCCCGCTCTAATTCATCATCACGAACAATCTTCCATGGATTGAAGCAAGTCTGACCATTTTTATTAAAGTAAAGCGAATCGCCGAGGTAGAAAGCAGCGTGTTGTATAACGTCCTGTTCATCAACCCAGGTAACAATATCTTCGGCCAGTTGACCATCATGCGTCAGTTTGTATTCGGATTTGTTCAGTGCCTCTGCGAATTGATCCTGCTTCATCCAGGTATGAATGACAGTTTCATCACCTGTCGCACTATAAATTGCAGCAGCAAGACAGTTAGCACCGTGCTGATCACTGAAACGATTAGCATAATTTTTCAGGTGAGTGGGAGAGTTTGAAGGGAGCGGATCAGCTTGCCACGCATCCCATAACTGCGCATAATTCATCATTACGTCTTTTCTGACTTCCTCACCAAAAGAACTCCAGAGTGCTTTTTGAATAACGACATACCTTTTATTTTGCACATGAAAAATATGTTCTTCAGGTATAAAGTTAATCGAAGGAAACATCTCTTCCGGGAAAATTAATCCTTTGCGGTTATGAAGCTGACATTCAAGCAACTTCGCTTTTATTTGATCAGGCAGAGAATTTAGCCATAATGGATCAGCAACAATTACACTGCTGACACCTTTTTCTAATGCCCAATACATATAACTATTATTTAATTGAATCGTGTTATAGTCCGAATTCGAAAAAAACTCCTTACGCGTATATAGTTTTACAGCTAATAAATGGCCTTTTAGTTTTTCTAAAACAACTTCATCTAAAAAGAAAAAATCCTGAGGTGGAACATGTGTATCAGCCCATTCTTTTAATTGTATGTCTGTTGGTTTTATCTGCATATGTAAGTCCTCCTTTAACTATTCATCTACAAACCTAATATGGCTCTTCATCGATCCTGATAGACCTGATGGTTCCATTTTTCCAATCCTCAAGCGTCGCCGCATAACAAAAAGCATCATAGACCTCCCCGTTATCGCTTTCCCAGGCATTTCGCAAGTAACCTTCTTTTACAAATCCACTTCTCGTAAATGCTTTTCTCATACCAATATTATCAACCCGTGTATAAGCCTCGATCCTGACCTTTGGATTTGGACGGTCAAACAGATAAGTTTTCAGCCACTCCAAAACTTCAGAACCTATTCCATGGCCTCTGCAGCTCTCTGCCAAGCGCAGATCAAATAAAGGAATCGTATCTTCAATATCATGAATAATCAGTAACCCGCAGATCTGGTCCGCTCTTATTACCCAGAAAGTCTCACGGCCATCCTCGTACCATTTTTCAAGAACAGCCTTTCTAATATCCTTTTCCGATACCGCAACTTCTGCATGAAACGGCCACTCGCTCTCGACCAAAAAAGTAATTAACTCATTTAACTCATTATTGAATTTAACCAACGAAATCATGTTTTTTCCTCTTCCGATGCCCATAAGTCCATAACCTTCACTCCCACTTCTACCGGCTTCACATTAATCACCGCCAGATCACTCAGATCTACCCATAACGGTATATAATCCCCTCGGCTTTGGGGCACTTCTGTATACTCTTCACCCTGTCCTGCTCCGAATATCCCGCCAATGATATGCGCATGAAAGAAATACTGCGTACCTTGATACTGAACCTTTGCAAAACACTCCCCAACATCCACTTCCACGCTCAGCTCTTCAAAAGCCTCTCTTGCAGCTGCTTCCACAGGTGTCTCGCCAGATTCGATTCCGCCTCCCGGAAACACGTAATACACTTCGTGATCTCTGACTCTTTTAATCAGCGCAACTTGCCCGTTTTGAATGATCACCACTGCACTTCTATCTCTCACTGATTAATACCTCCACTTACATGAGCTTTTTACAACACGATAAAAATAGTATACTTGCATGAACAAAGGAGTGATTGGATTTGAAAACAATTGGTCTGATTGGCGGGATGAGCTGGGAGTCCTCAGCTTCTTATTACCGGATCATCAATGAAAAAGTGAAAGCTCGGCTTGGAGGTCTGCATTCTGCTAAGTGCGTTTTGTATAGCGTGGATTTTGATGAGATTGAACGTTATCAGGCAGAAGGTGACTGGGAATCGGCAGGTAAAAGACTGGCTGAAGCAGCTGTTTCACTGGAGAATGCCGGAGCTGATTTTGTTGTGATTTGTACAAATACGATGCACAAGGTCATTGATGACATTGAGAAAAAAGTAAATATTCCTGTTTTACATATAGCAGATGCCACAGCAAAACAAATCCACCAGGCTGACATTCGTAAAGTCGGTTTGTTAGGCACTAAATACACAATGGAGCAGGACTTTTACAAAGAGCGACTAACATCACAGGACATTCATGTACTAATACCAGATCAGGACGCCAGGCATCAGATCAACCGGATAATTTTTGAGGAACTCTGTCTGGGTCAAATCAGGCCTGATTCACGTGACTATTACAAAGCAGTGATTCAGCAGCTCATCAATGATGGTGCAGACGGGATCGTGCTTGGCTGCACAGAAATCGGCTTGCTGATTAGTCCTGAAGACGTTACTGTGCCAATATTTGATACAGCAGAAATCCATGCAACAGAAGCTGTGAAAATGTCTTTAAGAGACTCAACATGAAAATAACTTTTCAGGCATTACTCATCACATTGACGATCGTCACGATCGCGTTTACACTGATTTTCCCTCTTCCGTCACTTGATCTATCTATCATGATCTATTATTTCTATTTTGCAGCAGGACTTCTCCTGACAGCTTTGCCGCTGTCAATCATTGCAAGGCTGATGAATCTCTGCACCTCAGCCCGCCTTGCTTTATACATGGCAGGCGGCTTTGCAGCTGTAACTGCAGTTCTGGGTGCTGATTTCATGATTCCGGTCTTTAGTGCAGTCATCTGCTTCTGGCTGATTGAATCAGTGATGATCCGATTTTCATATAAAGAACAGTTAATGAATCGCATTTCAAACCTATTTATCTTATCTAACGGAGCAGTTATTTCATTTGTTTTTTTCTTTACTTTGTAAGATTAGACAGACTGGATCAGCTTTATGAGTTGATCCTTCTCTTTTTCATCCTCTAAAATTCTGGTGACGATATCATCCTGGAACAGATACTCTCTCAACGCTGCATTTTGATAAATTTTTTCATAGTAAAGTCCATTCTGCTCTATCCTTTTGAACCACGGTTCTTTTTTCAAGCGTTTGATGTTTTTGCGGAATTTGATATCATCAAGATCAATGCCCCCGCCAAATATCAGCCCCAGCACGATGCTTGCAACCAGTCCGGCTGACAGTTTTATCACTTTTAACATGATACACCTCTTTTATTTACATTGGTTTTAAAAACCCAGGCTCAAATGCGCCGAAAAGGCCGGTTGGAATAATGATAACTGCAAGCAGGATAATCAGTCCTGTCTCAAGCAGTGTCAGCTTATAGTTTCTCCGGTTTTCTTGGTGCTTCCATTCCAGATAAGTTTTAATACACTCATCAATAATAAGTAGAACAATAATCCATGGCATAGGATCCAGATACCATTTCAGTTCTCCATCATTAAAGATGATTGGCACCTGAATCACAAAGACTACAATGACTACCGTCAGAATTAAAAAGAACATAATCCGATCAACTTTTTTATGTGTATCATTTATGTAATATCTCTTGAAAGAAGTGTTTTGTGGGTCTACACCCATCGTTCTGCCCACCACCGGGCGAAACAGTAGTAAAACCCCAAATACCACTAGCAACGTCAAGAAAATTCCAAACCCGCCTGCTCCACTTAAAAAATTCACCTAATTCCCCCTTTAAAAATTCAATTCAAAAGCACCAAAGAATCCTGTGCTGAAAATGACAACAGTTAAACATGCAAGAAATCCGATTTCACTCAACGTCACCTTATAATTATTCCCGTTATCTGCATGCTTCCACTCCATGTAGGCTCTTAACAGCTCAGTTAAAGGAAACATGACAAATAACACTGTGTACGTTGCCAGATACCACTTTACTTCTCCACCATTCTTTAGCATGGATATTTGAACCCCTGCCAAAACAATAATTAAAATGATTCCGGCACCTCTAATCATCCAATCAATGATTTTATGATTTTTATTAACGTAGCCGTAGCCCGAAAAAAATTTCTTCTTATCAGCACCGAGTATTCTTGTTATCATCGGACGAAATGAAAAGGCTAAAATGATCGTGACAATCGCTGCGATAAGAAGCACTAACCCACTTGCTCCTTCTAAAAAATTCATCTAATTCCCCTTTACTCATATCTTAAGTGCTCCTGCCTGTTTAAAAACCTCACTATCTTTTTCTCCGCAGTTATTTCCACTAAATGCACTCCGGTGTCACCTGTAGGAAAAGCCGCCTGCGTGGTGATGGGCAGCTCCAGAAAAGACTTCAACAGATTGGAAATCATTCCACCGTGTGAGACGATCGCGATCCTGTCGTACTCCATATAATCATTACATATTTTATGTAATGTCTTTTCTGCTCTCATCCGGAACTCCAGCTCGGATTCTCCTCCTTCAATCGGCACATGGATCGGCCTGCCGCCATCAGGGATCGGATATTTCCTCAGAGCCTCTTCTCTTGTCACTCCTGCAAGCACCCCGTTATTGAATTCCATCAGATCGTTCTCAATCAATAATTCACAGCCTGTATATTCTCTTAAAATAATCGCAGTCTGATGCGCCCGTTTTAACGGACTTGTTATGATCAAGTCAGGTATGAAATTATCTGTGACATATTGGGACATCCTGGCTGCCTGAACCTCTCCGGTTTTAGTTAAAGAGAAATCCGCTCTGCCCTCATGAACATGAAGCAGATCAGCCTCAGACTGACCGTGCCTGATCATTAATAACTCCATACGTCTTCCTCCAACTGGTAATTTTCTATTTTTTCAAACGATTTACATTAATTATAGCAAAATTTGGGTACAGGTGTAGAGAGACTGAAAATATAAACCATCCATTAATTTATCTGATACAACCATCAATAAGCCTAATACTACACTCACAGGTCTGGATAAGACCATTAACCCGGGTGTATCCGACCATCAGCGCGCCAGACACGACCACTAGCAGGCAACATACAACCACCAGCCCTTCCCACCCCTTCAACCACATAAAAAAAGCCCAACCATCCACTATCCTGAATGATCGGGCTTTCACTTATTTGTCTGTGTCCTGATTACCTGAAGGACCTTTTGTTCCCTTACTTGTGTAAGGTTTAAAGCTTTTCGCTTTTTTAGCTTTTGACTGCCAGCGGTTCCAGCCTTTTTTGCCGGTTCCCTGACCTACGCCGCTTTTTTTCGATTTTGCCATCTATTTTCACTCCAAAGAATAGAATACCACATAACACGTTAGTGACTTAAGATACCGGAAGAGCGCTACTGTTCAATCCGGCTCCTCTTCATCTTATCACGAACTGAACCAAGAAGCTTCATCAGCTCGAAATATTCCTCCGGATGAATGCCACATCGTTCAATTGCTTTTTTGATCGCAAGCGCAATCTCATGCTTGGTATTTTTCGCCTGTTCAGTGAGTGAAATGACGACACTTCTTGAGTCGCCTGAAGACCGGTCTTTCGTTACCCAGCCATTTGCAGCCATCCTTGTAATCATCGGATTCAGTGTACCAGTCCCCAGTCTTACCTTTTCACCAAGCTCTTTTTGAGCGGGACCGTCATTTTCCCATAACGCCAGCAGCACTAAATACTGCGGGTAGGTCAGGTTAAATGGTTCGAGCGCTTTCGTATACAGCTTATTGAATTCACCGGATGTTTCATACACTGCAAAACACAATTGCTGATCCAGTGAGAGATAATCGTTCATGCATGCCCTCCTATAATAATGACTTAATATCCTCCTCAATCTTATCAGGAGGGGTTGTTGGCGCGTAACGCTTTACGACGTTACCTTCTTTATCAACAAGAAACTTCGTAAAATTCCACTTAATTTCTTTCGACAGCATGCCTTTTTGCTGATTTTTAAGGTAATCAAACAATGGATGTGTCTCTTTTCCATTGACCTTAATTTTACCAAACATCGGAAAGCTCACACCATAATTGATCTGACAGTGCTCAGTCGTTTTTTCAATATCATCAAATTCCTGATTGTTGAACTGATCACATGGAAAGCCCAGCACCTGAAGACCCTGATCCCCATATGTTTCATGCAGTTTCTGTAAACCTTCGAACTGCGGGGCAAGACCGCATTTGCTCGCAGTATTGACAATCAGCATTGGCTTTCCTTTAAAAGCCTCCATCGTCACTTCTTCGCGATTCGGTTTTTGAACAGTATAATCATAGACAGTCATTTCATTTGCCTCCTCGTAAAATATATATCGTGTACGATCTAATTTTACTTTTCTTTCATAATAGGGACAAGTTTTAATACGTTATGCAGAGACTTTTTCACGTTGAGTCCTAAGTGAATGTAACAATTTGTTCAACCATTCAGAACTCAGGAGCATAGCTGCTACAAACAGAACGACCACTACCGGAAACAGACCAATGGTTGACTGTGCAGCAATCAATCCGAACAGCGGTGGCAAAAAGGTACTGCCAGTGTACGCAACCGCCATCTGATAACCCATGATTGTCTGAGAATGCTCTCTACCGAAGCGGGCAGGCGTTTCGTGAAGCATAGATGGGAAAATCGGTGCGAGACCCAGCCCAACAAGAATGAATCCTCCCAGTGAAAAATAAAGTGGCAACGGTAGAACGAGCAACAATGCCCCTGCCAACGCGATTGCCTGACCCGATCTGATCATGGTTTTATTATTCAATCTAAACGTAACGAACCCTGAAATAAATCTGCCTGCTGTGATGCCTGCATAATACAAAGATACCCATTGGGCCGCAGTAGCAGCCGGCAAGTCCTTCATATTAACAAGAAAGCTTGCGCCCCAAAGTCCGACCAGTGCTTCCACCCCGCAATAGAAAAAGAACGCGGCAAGGGCCAGCTTTACCCCTTTGATTCTAAGCGGGCGCACGCTGTCAAGTTTCTTCTCAACCGTTTCAGACGCTTTCTCAGCAAAGGGTTTTGTCTTCACCTTTCCCCATAAAGGAAGTGTCAGAAATAGTACCAGCACTAAGACAAACTGGATTCCTGCAATCATCAGATACCCATTTCTCCAGGCAGGATCTCCTATGATGAACTGAGCCATAATCACAGGACCAAGTGTTGCCCCGACACCCCAGAAGGAATGAAGCCAGCTCATATGATGCGCATGGTAATGAGTAGCCACATAATCATTCAGCCCGGCATCAATTGCACCCGCCCCAAGTCCAAGCGGAACAGCACATACAAATAACCAGACGATCGATGGTGCGAAGAAAAAGCCGCTAAGCGCCAAAGCTGTCATCAACGTGCTGACAGCAGCTACTTTTCCTGTTCCAAATCTTTTCAGCAACCTGCCGCTGACCAGACTTGAAACAATCGTGCCACCTGCAATCGTCATAAACAGCAGACCTGCCATCTCAATCGGCACATTCAGATCAGGCTGCATAACAGGCCACGCCGCCCCCAGAATGGAATCAGGGAGTCCCAGACTGATAAATGCAAGATAGATAATCAGTAAAAGTAATGTTGCCATTTTATTGTCCTCCCTGCAGTGTTAATAAAAGATCAATCCCGAGCTTCTGAAGTCCATTTAAATAGTCCTGTTCCCAGTTGCTGATTTTCAGCTCAGGCAGATGTTCAGCAGGGATAAACTGTGAACTTGCTGACGTTATTTTCTTCAAGGACTCTTCATCAATATCGTCCTGATTAAAAATGACCGCATTCGGGTTAATCATTGCTGTAAAAGCTGCCACCAATCTGCTGACAGCATCAATCTGTTCATTTGATGTGATCTGACCGCCACCCAGATTCCCACCAAAATTATGGCCGTTATGCTGTGGAACAAAGTATATTTCTCCGGCAAAGTATGTACTTCCACGGACAACTTCCCCATTAACTAAAACACCTGACCCAGGCCCATTTTGACCAGCATAGAGATAAACGAGAGATTGCTTTTGATCTGCATGCTGATAACCCAGTACAGCAGCATTCATGTCATTTTCCACGACAGCCTTCACAGGAAAACGCGCTTCCAGCTCCTGTTTCACATTCATATTTTGAAACTGGTCATAACCCGGAATAAAAATAACCCGTCCCTGATCGACAGCCCCAGGCACACCAACTGAAACTGTTTTAATAGCTGAAAACCGATCGCACATTTTCTCTATAAATTCAGCCAGAGGCTCAATCCCGTTCCCCTTTAAAAAGCTGGCACTACTGCCCTCATCCTTCACCTCACCTGCGCAATTAAATACTGTGTAACGGGTTTCATTCCCTTCCATCAAAACCGCCAGACCAAGCATATAGTCAGCGTTATACACGTAACGCTCCGCCCTTCTGCCACCACTTGACGCATCAAGACCCAGAGACCCAATTTCTCCGTCCTTTTCCATTTCAGCTATCAGTTTACTGATCGTCGGAAAACTGGCATCCACTGTTTTATTTAATTCAACCTTCGTCGCACCACCTGATTGAAGCAGCTTTTTTCTTATAGCAGTTTTAGCTGCTGGCGCAAGGTCGGATGGTTGCTGATACATAAAATCACCTCATCAATACTTATTAAATCATTTAAATAAGTTCTTAAAGTACTATAACACTTATTTTATTCTGTGAATAGAAAAGCCGGGATCGGTTTCATGACCACCTTTTAAAATGCTACAATATGGATATTATGTATCTATTGGAGGTGACTAACTTGTCACAAGAATCAACCCCTCACATTCTTCGCCAACTGCCATCACAACTGATCTCTGCTATTATTACAGCTATCTTATTCACACTCATATTGAACGCGTTTTCTATGTTCCCGGGCAATGATGTGGCTGCGATCTTTTTCACCTTTACTGTAGTTGGACTCATTACAGCAGGCTTGCCCGCAGCTGTGCTGATCCAATGGCTCAAAGACAGGAACCGCCGGAAACCGGGTGAAATTGTAACTCTTCTAATGTACCTAGCTGCAGGTGCGCTTTTTGGTCTGATTTTAGTTGGACTTTTCCGGACACCTGAGCAAATAGTGTTCTTTCTATCTCTTTCAACAGGCTGTGCTGGGCTATTTTATTTGATAGATCGCCTTATCAATCTGTTGAAATCTAAGTTTTAAAACTTTTTACATAAGGAGCGAAGATGATGAAGAAAATCATTATATTGCTGACGATCCTGATAACAGGTGTCGCCGGTTACAGCTATACATATGCTGCTTCCCCAACTGAAAAAGAGACTGATTTACAAGTCGCAGTCATTTCTAACTTACAAGGGGAAAATGGAAGGCAGGCTGCAGTACTGCATTTTACCGTCAAACTGAATCAGGATCAGATACTTGCTAAAGACCACGGCTTTGTCATTGAAGGAATTGAAGGCTGGAAGCCGGATGGTCATTCACTAAAACAGGACGGCATATATCAGGAAATTGATTATACAGGGAATGTAAAAGAAGGATTGACAATTGCGGTGAACCCGTCATTACATACTTCAGATGATGGTTACATCGAGGGAAAAATTGATCTGATACAAACAGAAGGGCAATCGTCTGAAGGCGCTCTGCGTGCAGCCGCTTCAGTTTCTTTTCATTACCGGAGCTATGTGAATGATTTTACGATTACCGATTCCGTCAGTTGGGAAAATAAAAGCGCAGAGGAGAGCTGATGAGGCTCCCTCTGCGCTGTTTTACTACTCATCTTTCATCCGTTTTTTGAATAGTATACTTGCTACTGCAAGCGTGATTATGGTCCATACTGTGATCACTGCCAGGGCAATACCAACATCTGAGGTTTGACCTGCTGCACTATACTCCTCAAGCATAATTAATTGAGCACTTGGCAGCCACTTCAGCACCTCAAGTACAGGATATGTCTCAGCAAGCCCCCTCCCAAGCGGCCCAAGTGAGAATATAACCATGACCGGAAGAATCGCGACTGATGCCTCCATCACTGTTTTGGTAAACAGGCCGCAGATAATTCCAAGTCCGATATAAAAAACAGTTGAGATCATTAGTGCTGATATTAAAATAAGTAGATTTGCAGGCGTGAACCCGAGAATGATCATCGTCAGCGCAACCACCGCAAGTGTAATCGAAAAAACAAGTGCACTTTTACCGATCAGAATATCCGTCATAGATGCCGGTGACATCATCAGACTGCGCAATGTGTTGTTTTCCTTTTCTTCAGCAATCAGGCAGGCCTGAATAAATGTTGTAACAGCGGCAAATGTCATATTAATGGGCAGGAAATAGATATCTAATGTAGACGCACCTGCACTCTGATAGAAGAATGCAAGAAACAGCGGCATCAGCACCATTGTAGATATGGCATAGTTCCGCGAAAACTCCTTATAATCTTTGATAAATATGGCTCTCATTCTTTTAACTGAAACGTTCATCGTAAATCCCTCCCTGTGATCTCCATAAAGATATCGCCAAGCGTCGGTTCATTTGACCAGATTCTCTGAATAAGCTGGTTTCTCATCCACTCTTCAAGCTTACCTGCTGTCGTCAGTTCATTGAGTGGAAGCGTGTGCTGTTCACCACTTGTTAATTCAACGACCATGGACTGGTCACTGTGACGCAGCCTCAGCTCTGAAGGTGTACCAATCGCTTTGATCTTACCTTCATGCAAAAACGCTACGCGGTTGCACAATGTTTCTGCTTCTGCCATGTCATGCGTTGTCAGGAAGATGGTTGTCCCCATCTCATTGAGTTTACGTAACCCTTTATAGATGTGATGAGTGTTGCCAGGGTCCAGTGCAGAGGTCGGTTCATCAAGAAACAAGAGTTCCGGCTTATGCATCAGCGCCCTTGCAAGCGTCACACGCTGGATCATTCCTTTAGAAAGCTTTGAAACCTTCTTCTTTCGTGCATCCCGCAGATTGACAAATGCCAGTGCTTCATCAATCGCATGATCAGGAAGCTTATACAAATCTTTATAGAGACTGAGGTTTTCTTCTACTGAAAGTCTTTTATAAAGTCCACTGTTGTCCGTTAATAGTCCAAAGCGTGATTTGTGATCAGCACGCTTCATTTCATGTACCGGTATGCCGAACACTGAAGCCTTTCCCTTATTATGATCGAGCTGTGCTGTCAGTATTTTAATGAGCGTTGTCTTACCTGATCCACTTGGACCGAGGAATCCGAAGATCTCTCCTTTTTGAACTGAAAAAGATACGTCATCTAATGCGGTAAAGCCTTTAAATGATTTTCCAATATGTTGTACATTGATTTCTGCTGTCATGTTGGCAGCCTCCCTTGTTGATGTCTAACCTAAGTGTAGTCAGATCAACAAAAGTACGCTTTACTATCCGGTTCAATTGTAGAAAAATAACGGCGAACTGTACCAGGAAATCCGTGAACTGCTCCCAATATTCCCCGGGAAATACTAAGAAACGCCAAGAAGTTCTTTTAACTCGGCAAGCTTCGCACGGGATAGCGGAATGACACTGCTTTCTCTGTCGTTGAGCTTAAGACTGTAGCTGTTTTTCGTCCATGTAATGATTTCCCGCACCTTTTGCAGGTTCACAATATATGACCGGTGACAGCGGTAAAAGCCATATGGGCGCAACTGTTTCTCAAGCTCCTGCAGGGTCAGTGTACAGTTATAGCCTTTGCCGGCAACATTCACCTGAGCAGTCCCATCCACGCTTTCTACATAATCAATTTCAGGCGGGTTAAATAAAATCGTTTTTCCTTCATGCTTTGTCTGAACTTTTTCAATTCTGATGACAGGCTGTTCCTGTTCGGCAGGTGCAGCCGGCTCTTCATTGAAATCCATTTTGTGGAATCCGGTCTGATCGATTCGATAGATATCCTCTGTTACGAAAAGCAACTCTTCAAGGTTGTAGCCCAGCAGTAAAATGGTTTTTTGTTCATCTGCCAATCTGTTAATCAGTTGAACCATGATCTGTCTGCCTTCTTCATCCAGTCTGTCAAAAGGTTCTTCTATTAAAAGAACGTCATTCGAATATAGAAATGGCCGGAGGAAAGAGAGACAGTTCCTGTGACTCTCTGAAAGATCCTTTACCCTCGCCTTTTTTACGTGCTGCAGACCGAATAATGCAATCATCTCCTGGAGTGGCCCTTGATGTCCGGAAAGGTCACGGTGGTAACGAAATGTTTCTTCCACTGTCAGTCGTGGTGACAGTCCTTCATTTGTACAATGAAGATAACTTTTATCTTTCATCTGGTCCATGATGACCTGCGTTCGCTTAATGTCTGTATAGAGTCCGGTCAGGCCGGCTTCAAATGAAAAAGAAGGAACAACTGTATGGCTGCCTTCTTTGACTTCACTGATTTGAATATTCATTGGTTGACTCCTTTGTGTCTTAAGTTCGTCTGCTTCTCTCATTATTCTACAACCTTTTTGGTATGTCCTTCGGGTTTTTACAATTTATTTACTATATGATGGGATCTCAAAATGTCACGAGGCTGTCAGGGGTGAGGATTCTGGTCACATCTTTGAATTTACAGGTCACATCACTTTCTTCTGCAAAGCATAAAGAAATTCAACCAATAATGTAAAGCACCCTTCACGTAAAGGGTGCTTTACATTATAATCATAACCAGAGGGGAAGGTAGCGTATGAAAAATCGAATCAAAGAGCTAAGGCAGAAAAACGGGATTTCCCAGGAACGGATGGCAGCGATGCTTGGGGTTTCAAGGCAGACCATCATTTCGATTGAAAAAGGTCGCTACAACCCTTCACTTCCGCTTGCTATTCAGATTGCACGATGTTTTGACACCTATGTGGAAGAAGTATTTTTATTAGAAGATGAACAGGACACATGATAGTTGGAGGGGTTTTTTATGCAAATGAGCAGTAAAGCAGGAAGAAGAACATTTGTTATTTTTGGACTGATTTTTCTTTCTTATAGTATCCTGATCAATTTCGCAACGATTTCTACAGGGAATTTCTTTGCAGGTCATGAAGCAGTTTTTATTGGCACGACGATTATGTGCTTCTGTCTTGCGTATCTTTATCCTCAATTTAAAGAAAATGATGAGCGTTCTAAGAGAATTAAAGAAAAAGGCATGTTTTTCAGTTACTTTTTTATTTTGGGCTATATGGTAATTCTGATCTTTCTATTTCAAATCGACGGCTTTATGCTCGATGGACTGCAGACAGTCAGCCTGCTGGCAGCATTAACGATCAGTACAGTTTTTATATCTTTTGTAGTGCTGGCGAGACGTTATTAGTAAAAATCATTTTTGACATTAGAAGTACTCGAGTAAGTGTACTTTCGGTATATTCATGGTAAACTGTAGATATAATAAAAAAGACCAGGTGCGGTCAACACCCGGTCAATGCAGCTGTCATCCGCATGAAGTGCGGTTGACCAGTAAGAGCCTTTAAGTGTTACAAAGAGTAACCACTCAGCTTCTTAGTCGGTAGCGGAGGGTGGTTACTTTTTTTTATTGGTGTAAAGAGCAATCATAGCTACAATAGCTGTTGTTGCTGCTGCAATAAACATCCCGAATTGAAACAGCATGTTCATCGCCTCATAAGTCACCATATAAACACCCCCTTTCTCAGGGAGTGCCAACCGCCCATCCGCTTTAGATAGCTGCACCCTCTATTCTAACATTCTCTGATCATCTGAGTAAGGTTGTGCTACTAATACTAAATTATATTGGTCTACTATTAACTTGCTTTACTTCAAACCCTTTCCTCCAGCAACTTGATCAGCTTTTCAACTTCTTCAGGATCTCCTGTCTCAATATAAACTTGCACTGTATTTTCTATCAACTTCGTATAAAACTCATTATCTTCCACAGGATACACGCCATCCCAGCGTAATGGAACATTGTACACATTAACTGTGCCATCTCCATTTCCGCTATATGTAACTGATCCATCGACGAGTCGTGAACCAGCTAATTGGATCACATCTTCAGGATACACACCACTCGTTTCATCTTTTGGATTAAGTGGTGTCCCGGCAGGAATGTGATGCACGTTTAATTCGTCAATCTCCTGATTTGCCCCGAGCTGCAGCCAGACGCGTGCGTATTCAATCTGCTCGGCAGAATACTGAGAGAGTCCTTCCTCTACTTCAGTTTCATCGCTTTCCTGTACACTACCATCAGATTCTTCCGTTTTCATTTCTTCATTCTGCTGGTCTACCTCACCCGGTGGCGCTGACTCCTCTAACGTTTCTGTGTCAGCAGCATTTCCCGACTGCTCCGTTTCGTTTTCATCAGCTGTGTTGGCAGAGCAGCCTGCGATTAATAATAGCAATAAACTTAAATGGACGTATTGTTTCACTAATTTCATTCTGATAGACACCTTTCTTTAAGCTTTTTTCAACCTTTTAGCAAACTTGAACCCTACAAAAATAACAATTACCAGAAGGACTGCGTAAATGATTCTGGAGTAAACCTCCATATACTCCACTACAACGTCCCAGGAGTTTCCGAGTGACGCGCCCAGTGACACGAGAACAATATTCCAGATCAGTGTCCCAATCGCTGTCAGTACCAGGAATAGCGGGAATTTCATATTGGACATCCCCGCCGGAATGGAAATCAGACTGCGGATTAAGGGCACGAACCTGCAGAAGAAAACCGTCCATGGTCCGTAGCGGTCGAACCAGGCGTCTGCCCGATGGATATCCTTTTTTGTTATGCGCAGGACATATCCCCATCTGTCCGTGATTTTCTCCAGTCTTTCTACATCAAGCTGTAGGCCGATCCAGTACAGGAGAACCGCTCCAATCACTGAACCTGCTGTCGCAGCTAGTACGACACCTGGAATCGTCATCGTTGATTCAACCGTCATAAATCCGCCGAACGTCAGAATGATTTCTGACGGAATCGGCGGGAAAATATTTTCAAGTGCAATCAGTAACAGCACACCTATGTATCCATATTCACTCATGACATCAGTCAGCCAGTTTTCCATCATACCCCCACCTTCTGTCAATTAGTAGCAATAGAATTGAAAATGTTACAGATAATTTTTAAATGAATGATAAAATGAGCAGCCTCCACATCTTTATGTACGATGTGGAGGCTGCTCACTATATGATTTAAGGCTTTTTTATTGTATATATGCAGCATGTGGTGTGCGAAAAGGAGTTTGGGTTTTGGGCCCCATCAGCGTGACACAGATTTTTTGAGTAACTTCTGAGTCTGTCCCCACCTTTACTCCACCAAAATTTTATCCAAAATAAACGCATAGCACTCCGCAGCTTCTTTCAAATGATCAAATCTCCCAGATGCACCGAAGTGCCCCGCACCCATATTGGTTTTCAGTACGAGTGTGTTGTTGTCTGTTTTCATTGTACGCAGTCGTGCAGTCCATTTTGCAGGCTCCCAGTAGGCAACACGCGGATCGTTTAGCCCTGTTGTAATGTACATATGCGGATATTCTTTTTCTTCCACATTGTCATATGGGCTGTAGGATTTCATGTAGTTGTAATCCTGTTCGTTCTGCGGATTGCCCCACTCATCCCACTCAAGTGTCGTCAACGGAATCGTGTCATCAAGCATCGTTGTCAGCACGTCGACAAACGGTACTTCGGGTACAATGACTTTAAATAAGTCTCCTGCCATATTTGACACGCCACCTACAAGCAGACCGCCTGCACTGCCACCCCGTGCAGCCATTTTGTCGGCTGTTGTATAGCCTTCATCGATCAAAAAGCGGGCTGCATCGATGAAGTCAGTAAATGAATTCCGTTTGTGATGTGTCTTACCTTCTTCATACCAGTGACGTCCCATTTCACCACCGCCACGCACCTGTGCTGTAACAAAAATGACGCCTTTTTCAAGGAGCGGCAGACGGTAAGCACTGAAGTAAGGATTGCTGTCAGCGCCATAGGATCCATAGCCGGTTAAGATCAGTGGTGCAGGACCGTTATCAAGCGCACCTTTTTTATAAATCATCATGAGCGGCACTTTGGTTCCATCTCCCGCAGACGCCCAGAGCTGGTGCTGGCAGTATTGCTCAGCATCATATTCGCCGTTTACAGAGGCTGTATGAATTACCTGCTTTTGACCAGTTTCGATGTGAATGCTGTAAGTCGTGTCCTGTGTGACAAGTGATTCGTACTCAACTAAGAGTTCGTCTGCATCATAGCTCTGTCCGCCTACAATAGAGAGCGTATAAAGCGGCTCATCCCATCCAAGCTGCTTCAATTCTTTATCCTCGAGCACCCAGATCTGTGTCAGCCCCTTCTCACGACCGAAAACAAAGAGTTTGTTCTCCGTCGGATATACCGCCTGAAGGTAACGGTTTTCATCGTAAGCTGTGACTTCTTCACGATCAGAAAGATTCTTTTCAGAACAGCGCAGCAGCTTGAAATTCAACGCATTTTCATTTGTTAAAATCAGCAGGTCATCTCCCCAGTGATCAACATCATACTTGATGCCTCTGCGACGCTCATCCACCAGTTTCACTGGCTCAAGCGGCTGCTCAGCATTGATCAGGCGGACCTCCTCAGTCATCGTTGAGCTCGAGTGAACTGTAATATATTTTCCACTTTTCGTTTTTGAAATGAATAACGCAAACGTCACTTCCTGCTCTTCATACAGCAGCTCATCTGACTCAGTGCTCCCAACCTCATGACGCCACAAACGGTAAGGACGCTGCATATCATCAACCGTGACATAGAAAATATATTTTCCGCACTGACTCCACTCCATGCTGCCGTAAATATAGACATTTTCTATTTTGTCAGAAAGTAACTCTCCAGTTCTCAAGTCTTTAATATAAATCGTATATCGGTCTGAACCATCACGATTCTCAAGGTAAGCGAGCTTTGTCTGTTCCTTATTCAAACGCTGCAGTGTCACGCTTAAATAATCGTCATCTCCTGCCAGCTCATTCAAATCCAGAATAACCTCCTCTTTCACCTGATCCAGAAGTTCACGGCTCGCAGCTTTTTTACGGGCATAAATCGCATACTGCTTGTCCTTTTGCTCCCGTGAATAATAGAAATACGGGCCATTTTGAACCGGTACCTTTACTTCAGCTTCAGGCACACGGGCAACCATACCCTCAAAAATCTCATTCGCCTTTTGCTCAAGCGGCTTCATCACTTCTTTAAAATACTCATTTTCAGCCTCCAGATAAGAAACCACTTCAGGGTTCGTCTTATCTTTCATCCAGTAATAATCATCTTCCCGTATATCATTATGTATATTGTGCGTAAACGGTACGCGCTTTGCGATCGGTGCTTTCATTAAAATTCTCCTCACTTTTTAAAAATGATGCTTCCCTCATCTATGTTATCGAAACAGAAGACAAGTAGCTATCCAAAAGACAATCTTTTCAAAAAATTCAATCTTTAAAATTGAAACTTATGTAAAAAATCACCGTATAGATACCATGCTAACAAAAGGAGATGACAACGATGAAAAAATTCTTATTACTGACAATCGCCGCTGCACTTTTAGCAGGATGCTCATTTGAAATCAAAGAAGCTGATGAAGAACAGGAAGATGCAAAGACTTTTGAAATTTTCACTGAAGAAAATGAGGAATAATGCTGCTAACCAGACAGTTCCCTGGTCAGTAATTCAATCGAATTCATCATATCCAAACTTCAATTGAATTGGTATAAAAGGTGAAAAAAGATAAATTGTTAGAAAATTGAAACCTTTCCATTGGTTCATTCGTATATAGGGTACATACAAATCAAAAAGGAGGCAAACCATGAATACTTATCACGAAAACAAAACAATGTTAAGCAAATTGGCCGGTATGATGTTTTTTGTCCTCTCTGTTTTATTAATCACAGGCTGTTCAGATACAGGAGCAGCTGAAGAAACTGATAAAAGTAAGGAAGCCATTCAGGCAGTGATTGAAGAAGAGTTCAATGGCCCTGATGAGACATACATTGAATTATCCAATACTGCCATGGAATTACAGCAGGAGGCTCAGAATCAGGAAGAATATGATGCTTACCTGCAGAGTCCTGAAAATAAGAAATGGGAAGATTATATGGCGGATACGTATGCGTCTTATTTTACTGAGGATGGATATGAGGATTTTATAACTATCACACCTGCATATGGTTATAGTCATTATGAACACGACTATAACATGAGCACTTCTGACCTCGAAATCACCCGAAGTGAAAAGAATCCAAAAATATATCGTTTCACTTTTACAGTTGAATACGAAAGTGGTAACAGTGAACCGGAGCAATACGACCTTAAGGGTGAAGCCATTTTAACTGAAGAAGGAAAGATTGAGCGGATCATATATGGGGATCGCGGAGAATTAAGACAGAGGCTTTCAGATGACTCGAACAGCCAAAATTGATGGCTGATGGGCAGGTGAGGTAATACATTCAACGCTGTCTGTATGTCCCGCTTTCATCTCCGTCCACCACCTTTTCCTGCCAAACATCACACGATCAACATAATGAAGCCGGAGAGCACCCGCTCTCCGGCTTCTTTTTTAATGATGATGTCCTCCTGAAGATTGAGCAGCATTACCCTCAAGCAGCGCTTCTTCTTCCGCAGTCAGCTGTCCGATTCCAATATATTTCGCAGGTGTGATAAGCTGTCCATCAACTTCTACAGACATTCTCACTTCATACAGACCATCTTCGAGCCCGGTCAGCGGAACCTGATACAAACCGGGGCTCACATATTCAGCCTCCTGTGTCAGACTCTCTCCGCGATAAATCACTTCAACTGCTACATCAAGATCGTCCAACGGTTCATCCCCCCGCTGTACATAAAACTGAAAAGCATTCTCTCCGCTGCCGGCATCTCCAGCATCAATATTCACGCTGATCCGCTCTGTTATATGATAATCTTCCACATTATCAGGTGTATCAAGGAGACACCCGCTTAGGAGAAACATCGATAAAATCAGTGTCAGTACTTTTTTCATCACTGTTCCTCCTGTCGTATATTAAAAAATTTGCGCATCCATGCGACTCTTTTCAGCAGCAAGTAGTCCAGTAGAAAAATAACAATCACTGACAGTCCCACAAGTGGGAAGAATAGTGAAAAACCAATCAGAATCACAAGCGTCCATTTGATTCTGTGGATCGCTAATGCTTTTGGCGCGCCCATGCTGTCTGATGGTTTTCTCATTAACCACATCCAGAGACCTGAAATCACGATTAGCAATAATCCAATACAAATCGCAAGTCCCGCCATCTGGTTCCAAATCCCATATTGAAGCCCCTTATGAAGGGTAATCCCAATGGCCATTACTTTACCAAGCGGTTCATACTGATCAAAGCGATAATCGGCAAGCACAGCGCCCGTATACTGATCCAGGTGAATCGTCGCTTCATCCTCAGCTCTGTCAGGAAATGCAGATAAAGTATATACACCCTCAGGTCCGCTTGGGAAGTAGACCTGATAGCTTGAATGAACGCCCAGCCGGTCTGCCTGTGCAACAACATCATCGAGTGTCACGGGTATGTATGCTTCCCCAGTGACAGATTCCGGTACAGGCAATGTCTCTGCGGCCCAGGCTACTTCTGCTACATCTTCAGTCACTATTTCAGAAACAGGGGCGTCACCTACCCAGACTGATGGTGGATAACCGACTCCTGCATTTGTTGTGATGCGCTGAACTCCGTCTCCCCAAAATCCTGTCCAGAGCATACCTGTCATCAATAGGAAGACTAGACCTGCAGAGATCCAGACAGCCGGTACAACATGAATATCACGAATCAGCATGCGCCTGTTCTTTTTAAGACGCGGCAGCAGCGTCCCCCACAGGGTGAATTTTCCCCTTGGCCAGAACAGGTAATAACCTGTCACAACAAGAATGATTGTCCAGCCTGCCACGAGCTCAACAATACGGTCACCCATCGTACCTGCCATCAGTTCACCATGTATTTTTTCAATGATATCCATAACCCGTTCTTCATCGTTTATTTCTCCGACTAAATATCCGTTATACGGGTTCATAAATACCGTTTTGGAAACGCCATTATCAGAGATGCCAATTTCCACAGATCTCTCAGCAGATTCTCCAGGACGGTAGCGTGTGATTGCTACGTCTTCTCCATATAAAGCCTGAACATTAGATACGAGTACAGAAGGTGACGTCTGCTGTCCTTCCGCTTCAATCTCATATAAGTCCTCATACAAAAAATCTTCAATATTCCATTTAAATAAGTAAATCGCTCCGGTTACAGCAAGCACCAGCAGCACAGGTGCAATGATGATTCCGGCGTAAAAATGCCAGCGCCAGATCGTCTGGTATGCCTTTGCGGATTTCTTTTGATGATCAGCCATCCTGATTCCCCCTCACCAAAATAAAATTATAGCGGATGAATGTGAAATTAATGTGAGGTGTTGTAATTAATTTAGCTAAATGCGAAACTTCTTATATTTCAGACCGTATTGACACTTAAGGAGGGAAAATATGGATCCAAAGAAAGTTATCTATGCGACATATCATATCATCGGACCGATTCTTTTCGTCACGGCATACATAACCATGCAGTATTTCAAAGGAGCCCCTATCGGAGAGGCAATGACTGATGCGCTCTCAATTACTGCACTCTATTTAATCAGCGTATCAATTCTCTGGCTGTTCACAATGGAGAAGCTTGACCGTGCAATTGAGGCTGATCAGAAAGCAAAGCAGGCGGATCAGAATTGAAATGCCAAAGCAGATCATTATATCCACATGTTCAATCGCGTTACAATATGGGTATTGTAAAAAAGACATTTACTGGAGGGATTAGATCATGCAAAATACCATTCAATTAATTAACCGACCAAAAGGTACACCAACACATGATGATTTCAAGTTTGTAGAAGCGCCGATCGGTTCACCTGAACAGGGTCAAGTACTGGTCCGCACGGTTTACATTTCCGTAGATCCTTATCTTCGCGGCAGAATGAACGAGGGCAAATCCTATATTGAACCGTTTAAGTTGGATGAAGTGCTTTCAAGTGCTGTGATTGCGCAGGTTGAAGAATCCAAGTCAGACCGCTTTTCAAAAGGTGACGTTGTCATCGGTTCACTTGGCTGGCAGGAATATTCTGTTGTAAAAGAAAATGAAATCCGCAAAGTCGATCACAAGCAGGCACCTGCCTCCGCTTACTTAAGCGTACTCGGTATGACAGGCCTGACTGCGTACTTCGGACTCCTTGATATCGGTAAGCCTAAAGAAGGCGAAACAGTCGTCGTATCAGGTGCTGCCGGTGCAGTTGGTTCTGTTGTGGGGCAAATTGCTAAAATTAAAGGTGCACGTGTAGTAGGAATCGCAGGATCTGATGAGAAAATCAGCTACCTGAAGGACGAGCTTGGCTTTGATGCAGCGATTAATTATAAGACTGAAAATGTTTATAAAGCACTCAAGGAAAACTGCCCTGATGGCATTGATGTATACTTCGAAAACGTAGGAGGCGAAATCGGCGATGCCGTACTGCCGCTTCTGAACAACTTTGCCCGTATTCCTGTCTGCGGTGCAATCTCAGGCTACAACAAAGCTGAAAGGGACATGGGTCCGCGCGTTCAGGGTTATCTCATCAAGACCAGCTCACTCATGCAAGGCTTCACAGTCGGCAATTATTCCTCACGCTTCAAGGAAGGTGCAGAAGCACTTGCAGGCTGGCTTAGTGAAGGAAAGCTGAAGTACGAGGAGACTGTAACAGAAGGCTTTGATCATACAGTCGATGCTTTTCTTGATTTGTTCGAAGGGAAGAATCTTGGTAAGGCAGTTGTGAAGGTTAGTGAGATTAAATAATATCCAAGCTCCCTGTCCATATGCGGACAGGGAGTTTTTCACGCTTAAGAATATTTGACATCAAGGCTTACGCTTCGGCATCCAGACCCGATTATGATTTTTTGTCTCAGGAAACTCTTCCCCTGCTTTCAGCTTGATCTGACCCGGGTCTTTCACCTGGCTTCCGGTTTCTCCGATCTCTACATAATAACCATTATTCGGCGCTTTTTGACCGGGTTTAAACTGATGGTTCTGTCCCATAATCCTCACTCCTTCACTCTTGTTAGTATGACCGCGTTCATTACATTTATCTTTTAGTGCAAGCAGAGATGCACCTGCCCTGACAACTGTTAGTGTTAAGACATATCGGCTGGTGATATCGAACCTTTCAGGTAGCTCGACTGCTTCAAAGTACGGAAGTGCATCACCACGTCGATACCAATCTTCATCTTTATAAATGTGTTCTTCATTTTCCCATGCAGCATGACATTCAGGACTAAAAATACCCCTGCTCTGCCTTGAAGAAAATACGTGCGGCCAATAGTCCGATCTCGACCCTGTATGAGTTTTACTCTTAACAAAACGCAAAATGTTTTTCAACTGGTAAGGGGAGGCATACAGCATGCCATACAATTTCTTACCAAGCTCTATTCTTTGTTCGAGTGGAGCAAAATGACTGACGTTCAATCCGATTACTTTCACACGTTGATCCACCTCATAAGGAAAAATCACATGGTTCAGATGAAAAAATTCCTGATATTTAAAGAGTGAAGATTCATACACATGCGTGCTGTAATAAGCATTCGATATCAGACGCGATTCGATATAATGCTGTTCATTTATAATCAAGGCAATCGTTAAAAGCTTTGAATGTTGATGTTGCAGAAATGTTTGCCAGGCTGGCTCCATAAAAGTAGATACACCAAATTGAGGAAGCAGGTGCATATAGTTCTTATTCTCTTCCTTGCTTTTTTCATATAACAGCAGCTGCGGATAGGCGTCATGAAAAATAAAGGCATTGGCTTTCTCTAAAAAACTGAAAAAGTCTATTCTGGACTGTGCTGTAAAAACATGTTCAAGAAGACTGCCCTTTAAATCGGTCATATTCCAGCCGCCGTTTCTCGATACCAGATGCGCAAGTAGAGCCCAATGAACCTCGGGGTGCTTACAATAAAATTCAAAATACGCTTTCGTTCTGGTTACATTATTGAGGTTCAATAAGGCGACTTTTTTTTAATATCTGAAACGATCGCCTCTTCAACGGGAAGCGGATGAGGTGCTGATTCAGCCTGCTCTGCCCAGAGCCTGATACATTGTTCTTCTTCTTTTGTGATCGTTAATTTGCCGGTAGACATCGATTCAGACCCTTCTTTCATAATTAATGAAGTTGATTCAGCGCATCTTTATTTTTATTCAATCTATCCTGTAGCTCCTGCACCGGTTTACTGTCTCCTCTCGCTTGCATTGCATTCGTACAGCTGCGTTCCGCTTTTTCAATCTTTTCCAATGCCTCCTTAATTCTTTCTTCTACGGGGTTTGTTCGCGCCTGTCTTACTGCTTCTTCTGCATTTTCAACTGAATTGTGAAGCTGTATGATGACTTGATCTTCTTTCCAGCTAACATCTGTCTGCTGATCCATTTCTGATCCCTCCACTGTTTTGTATTTATTACGATGGCTGTCAGTAATCATTTTTATTCGTCAGGCTGAAAAATCTGGATGGCAATATGATAAATAAAATCAGCAAGGCAGTCCATATTAGTAAGGTACCTTATGATATAAAGGAGGTTTTTCTGTTGAGTCGTTCGAATCATCAAACGCCATCAAAAAACAAAAGATCTCTTCCCCAGACGCCAAAGGGAATGAAGGTAGATCCTGAAAGAAACAGGACTGAGGAATTTGCTCAGGAACTGGGTCTGTATGATGATACTGATTCCGGTCGCGGATGTGGGGTAAATAAGGACAAGCAGCATAGTAAGAGGTAAAGCAAAGAAGTCAGGTTTCGGCCTGACTTCTTTGTTTTAATAAAAGCTTTCTAAGGTTTATAATTTTCCGGAATGAATATTAACTATTCGATACTCGTTAACAGTAATATTTACTACTGATATAATGAAGATAATAGTACCCACCACGCCTCTTAATCATGCGAACCAGGGTGGGTCATTTATGTATATTTGAAAAGAAGAACGTTATTTATTTAAAGTTAAATGATCAGGCTCATTTCCTTACGAGGGATGGGCCGTTTTTGTAGGTTTGATTAACATTTAACTGTTTAGCAGTACGGTTTATCTGGTTTATGCGTGATGGGAGTGCTGTGATGTAAGATGAGACTGATTATTATCAGTTAGGTTCAGAGAAGGTGGAAGAATTAAAAAAGCTTTTAATGAAAAAATTGATATTAGTATCTCTGAAAATAAAGGAACCAAATCTCTTCCGTCTTTTTATACGTAAGCTCCTTCAAGGAAAAACCACTCTGCAATAAAGAACTGATGATCATCGTCCCGTAAAAATAACCCGCTTTTGCTGGAAGGTCTGACTCTTCATTTGCCATGAAATATGTTGCGAACAATTCAGGAGACAACTTGCGGTCGAAGTCTTTCGTAATCTGAGTTCTGATGAATTCTTTACTGACTTGTAAATCTTCATACTCTTTTGCTGTAACCATTAACGCTTTTGCCAGATGCTCACTTGATAGTGGCTGTTGATGCATAATCAACGGTGTGAGTGTGGCAAGTCCTTCAGCAATGATGAGCTGTCTAACAGTTAACTGATTCATATTTTCCAGATCCTTAAGGTACTGAAAGCGGCAAAGATGATTGAATTCATGAGGAATCAGTATGTTCAGGTCAGAATCATTCATCCGCTCAAGCCCGAAAAATAAGAATGGTTCATCTGAAATCGGGGCAGCACCATCAATTCCATCCAGTCCGACAAGCATAAAGACATCAAATGATTCATCATAGCCAAAATACCTTATACAATCATCTACTATATTCTGAATTCGTGTAACCTGATGTTTATTCAGAGAGGATTCAGCGCGTCTCAGCATATCTTTAAAAGAAAGCGTATTAATATAAGGACGCAAATCACTTAAACTGCTCATGTATAGCTTTTCAAAAAGCACATCAAATACATGATGATATTTTTCATAATAAGGAAGCCAGGCCTCATAATTATTATCAGGTGATGTCTGATTGTAAGTAATCACTTTGAACTCGTTTAATCCAAGGTTTATATTCACAGCCCGCTCTCCCCTTTTAAATATCATTCATATAGTCTTGTAACGTTAAGAAGCCTCTATAAAATTTTCTCAAAAAAAGAAATCGTTAATTGCGCATTGATTGTTGATTCTTTCACACGCTGAAAACCATTTTTAATGTAAAAAGCAATAGCAGGTTCATTATTGGATGCAGTAGCTACTTTGAATGACTTCGCTTCAGGATTGGCTTCAATTTTATCTAAAAGTTTTGGGCAATACCCTGTCTGAAATAAGCCGGGCTTACTATAAGTCTATGTATATCTACTTCTTGCTGATCCATTTTAAAAGATACGACGCCTCCAAGGTCCTCTCCAACATAATAACCATAAAACATTTCGCCAGAATGCTGCAGATCAGCCGCAGACTCTTTGAGAGGAGGTAAATCCTCATTGCCAATGATTTCAGCTTCGATTTGATAAGAAAGCAATTGGATTTGAAGAACTCTTTCAGCGTGAGCCGGATCGGTTATATCAATCTTTTTAATCATTTGACTCTCTCCTGGCTACATACGTAATCGCACTCGTCTTAAGTAAAATCTTTCTTTCACCGCGAACAATCTCATATTCAAGCGGCTTAACTACTTGTCGAAGCACTTCCCAGCCATCATATATTCTCTCCAGCTTACTCATCATTTCAGCTGTAGATAGATTCACTTCCAGCAGCACTTCAAGGTTGTCTCCAGTTGTCAGATCGATTTCTTCCATAGATGAATTAACAATCAGGCAGTTGATGCCACCTTGCTTTGTGCCGGCAGCCATTTGTCTTAAAGCCTGTTCGAATTCCGTCTCAGAAGCCGTATGCTCAAGTGCTGAAACTGCGAGGATTAAATCATATTCATTTCTGATGATTTGATATTGTCCGATATCCTCCTGATGCAGCTCAATTTCTTCTTCCACATCGTACATTTTGCGATACTGATCCAGTTTTTCAATCGCTGAGTTCAAGAGGTCTACACATATGACTTTTCCGTTATATGCTTTGACTGCCTGTGCTATCGGAATACTGTTTCTGCCAACACCACAGCCCAGATCTAATACACGAGGATGGTCCTTTTCGATTAAGGGAAGCAGGTCTATGACTGTTTGAACAGGCTTATAAAGCCAAGATCCCTGCTCGAATAATTTGTACTGGTCATAGCAATAATCGTGATATTTCTTTTCTTCGCTTCTGATGTGATGAAGTCTGTTCAAGTGGTGGACCTCCCATGAAGATAGTTTAGTATGATTGATAGACGAACACACTGATACTCAGATATTTGCAACCACTGTCTCTACCAATTCATCCAATGTACCAAAACATTTTTTAACTTCAGGTAAATGATAAAACGTACTTGTGGTGTCAGGGTTGTTTATACTTTCATCTGGTGAATAAAGAAAAACCCCCTTGCTGTGACTGAGTGCCATGCCCATCTCAATATGACTTCCTTTCCCGCCCGGAAGAAGAACCACAAGGAAGTCCGCTTCAATGACTGCATCTTTTTCTTTTTGACCAATTAATTGCAGTTCTTCAATAGTTGAAGCTCTCTCATTTACCGTCCAGTCATAAGTTAGTGTATGGCCCTGCTTAATCAGACGATTACTAATATAACGCACATTTTCTTTATTAATTAAGCTTGATGCAATATAGAATTTCATAACTTCCCTCCAATGATGATCACGATTCTCTGAGAAATGTCTCCTGGAAAATACCCATCAATATCACACTGTGCCAATCCCCGTCACGAAACAGCTGATCACGCTGCTCTCCTTCTATTTCGAAGCCAAGCTTTTTATACAAACGGACAGCACGTTCGTTAAATGAAAATACGCGCAGATAAACCTTGTGCAGGTTCAGTTCCTCAAAAGCATACGCCAACAGTAATTGCATAGCCTCACGTCCAAAACCCTTCCCCCACTGCTTCTGCTCTCCAAGATCAATCACACACTCAGCATGTCTGTTTTTGTAATCAATATGAATCAGTGAAATAATGCCGATTGGCTGAGATGTTTCTTTCAACTCAATCATATAGCTCTTTGCATCACTTGCTCCTGAAATCATCTGTATAAAAGCCGCCGTATCCGCTTTTGTGTACTGATCCATTGACGGACTGGTGTTTTTCATCACCTCAGGGTTGTTCCGCCAGCTGTGATAAATCTCTGTATCTTCTTCAGTCACTTTGCGTAAAGTCATTCTGTCAGTTGAAAACATCGTAAATCCCCCTGTGTTATAACTATTCTTACAAATACTCCACAATCTTCACGTTCTCCTGACCGTCATCTTCCCTTCCTGATCCCTTTCGTTATCCCATTCCACCTGAACCTCAAAAGTACCCTCTTCAAAAAACAAAGGAAATCTTCTTCTGATGGAATCCATCATAGGAAGTTTATAAGCCTCTTCAATCGTCACCCATACAGGTTTACCTTCAGGCGAATGCTCCAGCAATTCACCTGTAAAGCTTTTAGATAGATAGTTAAAAATCATATACCGGTCATTTCTCTCAGGATTCACATATTCATAAAGCCCCTTATAAACAAGGTCGCTCACTTCTAATCCTGTTTCTTCCTTCACTTCTCTGATCGCAGCCGCTGTAAAACTCTCAGGAAATTCAACCTTTCCGCCAGGCGGAATAAAACCTTTAAACTGGTCGTGCTGTCTATCAAGCAATAATACAGAATCTCCATTCTGCACCATACACACCGTCCAAAATTTATAATTTATGTTATCCACTTTATTCTCACCTCAAGTAGCACCCGTCTGATCCCAGGAGAACAATCAAAATAACTCAGGTAGATATTCAGCAGTCAAAAAAGTCCTCAGTTCATGATCAACACTGATCAGCTCATCCACTTTAATCCACCTGTATTCAAATACCGCCCCGGCATCTTTATCCGCTCCTGAAACCTTATGGATCCAGACATCCTGCGTATCAGCTTGCGCCAACAGTAAGTAATCATGCCTCTCAACCATCTTTTGAATAAAAGGCTTGTAGTATGTAGTGTCGCCTAACTTTCTTATAAGCTGTAAATCTGACAACCCTGATTCTTCATGAATTTCTCTGAATAAAGCAGCCTGAAGCCACTCTCCCCGCTCTACTCCGCCTCCCGGAACACGCAAGTCTGATCCGGGGAATGAATGAACCAGAAGCTCATAGGTATCATCAACTGATTCACGCAAAATGAACGCTACCACCTTTATTCTCTTATCTTTTTCTATGATCTTCTCAGCACTTCGCCATGCTTCTTCATATACTTCATTCCAGCCATTAAAATCCTCAGCAAGCTCTTTTATCCCGACAAACTTCCGGTCTGTGGCTTCAAACTCAGCTGAAAATGGATGAAGCTTCGTAATATCCATCCTGAAAAATACCTGATAGCCAACCTGCGGATAGCGCCCTGACGGATCCCAGTGTTCATTTTCTCGATGGTCAACTGTGATATAGCCGATCATGCGGCAGTCACCCTCCACATAACCTTCCTCCATCACTTCTCTTTTAAAAGCTTCGAGTGGCGTCTCACCTTCATCCACATGGCCGCCCGGGAGATCCCAGCCTCTATGGTTAAGATCTGTCATCAGCATACGGCCTTCATGAAAACAGAATCCATGTACACTGGTGATACGCCTTTCATCAGGCATTACACTGCTTTCTGTCCAGCTGAGCCTGACCTTTGCTTCTCCCCATTTCACATACGTTGTTGTCATGCCGGTCCCCTCTTCACCTGAAGTGTTGTACAACTGTTCCTTTGCCGCTTTTCACTTCCACCTCAGCATACGCTCCGTTTATCAACGTGACCTGCGGCGGCATATGACCGCAGTCAATATCGTAAATGACTGGAATCTGCAGTTCTTCTGATAAGTCTTTGTACACATCTTCAGCGGTATACCCATCGACTTCATGATTTGCAGCACTTCTGCCGAACATCATACCTGAGCAATGCTCAAACCACCCGGCAAGTTTCATTTGCATGAGTGACCGCCTTAAGTCAGTTGTGGACAGTTCGCAGTTTTCAAAGAACCAGAGAACCGGCTCATCCTGAATATATGTGTTGCGAAAGGCTTCCACGTCTCCATAAGGTGTTCCGATTAGGTGTCTGACTACATCTATACAGCCGCCAAGCAGACGACCCTTCATTGTCTCAGGGTTTCCGGATACAGTTTTCCATTCTGTCTCTTCTGTCAGATCGAAAATATGCGGCGTTGGATTTTCAAAGTCCCATTTTTTCTGATAGAGCGCTGAGGAATGCTGCGTAACAGATTCGCCTGCTTTTGTGAGAAGAATCTTCTCCCACATAGCAGTCGTCTCATCCATCGATTCTCCTCTCAGGTCAACGAGGTTAGTGCCGTGCGCAGTCGCAATGCCTTTCGTCAGGGTGATCGCGAGCAGCAGGACACTTGTATCTGAATAACCCAGTATCCATTTAGAAGGAATACGGTTAAAGTCCAGATGCTCAAGCGTCTCAACCAGCAGCTCGCCACCCCACGGCGGGATGAGGAAATCTACTTTGCCATTCTGAATGATGCTGTGGAAATCTTTTGCACGGACGTCTGCAGGTGCTGACTTTGCCTTGTGCTGTGTCCATGCACTTTCACCGAATATCAGCTGATAGCCTCTCTTCTGCAGACTCTTTTCGGCTCCTTTTAAAAGAGGGTGCAGCGCTTCCGGCACGCCGGATGATAGTGCTGTGACACCGATGGTTGCTGGTTTATGTAGTGATGGATATTGGATCATATGAAAACCTCCATTAGTTTAAAAGCTTTGACATATAATACTCGTCAAACATGCTTCCGTTAATCTTCAGCGACTGTCTTTTCGTCCCTTCAATGTCAAAGCCCTGTTTTTGATAAAGCGCCAGTCCTGCTTTATTTTCTGTCACAACCGTTAATTCAAGTCTTGAAACGCCATGCGCTCCAGCCCACTGCTCCATCTGCTGAAATAATTGAGTGCCAATACCTTTCCCGCGATACCCGGGCAGGATGCCGATGACAAGATATGCAGCGTGTCTATTCCTCATCGCACTTCCACCTATGGCAAACATGTATCCAATCAGCTGACCCTGTTCTTCCGCAACCAGCACAGTAGAGTTCTCCTGTTTTTTAAGGCTCTCAATCTGTTTTAACTGCTGTTCAGTGGTCGTTTTTCGTTCTCCCGCCTCCATCATCATGAAGTCAGCCTGGCTTTCCACCTGCTGGATCAGCAGCCTGAGATTTTCTGCGTCTTTTGGTTCTATTTCTCTAATAAACAAACGGATCAACTCCTCTGGATATGATAAATTATTTTTAAAGATGAAACGTGACCTGGATGTAAAACGTAAATTGACGAAGGAGTGTGATCATATGTACTTCAAATCCAAAAGAGACCCCTGGATGACCGTTCTGCTCTGGGCCTTCGCAATCGCGTTCATCTCATTTCCGATCTTCTTCCCGAAGTTTGGTGTGTGGATGACACCCGGCTTTTTAGATCAACAATGGATCAAGATTGCAGCCTTATCACCAATTGGCTTTTTGTGCTTATGGATCTGGTTTGAAACGGGTTATACGGTTAATGAAAATGTACTTAAAATAAATTATGGACCGTTTAAAAAGCTGATTAACATACAGCAGATTAAAAGCATCAGAGAAACGAAAAATCCATTTACAGATCCCGCTTTATCAATGGATAAAATTGAAATCAACTACTCCGGTTTTAAAACCATTGCCATCTCACCTGAAAACAAGAATGTGTTTATCAGGGAACTGATGAGACATCATCCTGAGATCCAAATCAAAAGCTGATCGCAATATCTATGAAGTGGTTGAACGATAATCTCTTTTCCTGCTGATAGAACGCAGCACTGCTGCACCAACCACCAGAAATACAATATACAAAACAACTGCAGCTGCCATATTGAACAGCCATGGGATAGTAGGCGTGTAAGTTACCTGCACAGCGCGGGTGTACCACATGAAGTGAAGAATCATCAGAGCAAAGCTGAGTAAGGTCATCGCATAAAATCCTGCAGAGCTGAGCCTCGTTTTTTTCATCGTAAGATAACCGGTTGTGAAACTGATCAAGCCAATCAATAAAAGGAATACATAAAACAAATTCGCAACAGTCTGGATATCCAATTTGCAGCCCCCCCTTGATTATCAGGATTCACATGATGATATATTCCATCAGACTCATCTCGCTATTTATGTCCATCGCCTTCTGAAAACCGCATTTCCCATAGCTTTTAATCGCCCTGATATTATTGTTTTTCACTTCTAAAATAACTTTTGATACACTCTCATTTCCAAGGTGATTAAGCATTAACTGTATAAGTGCTGTCCCGATTCCTTTTCCCCATAACCCTGGATCGCCGATAAATTGATCAATGCCATACACATTTTGATCCAGGCCGTATGTATTCAAGTCAGCTTCCTGAATCGGATAATATTGAATGTAGCCAATCGGCTGATTCTTGTACATTGCGATACAGGGCGTCACGTAATGTGATCCTTCTATTCTCGGTTCGTATTTTTGACGGATTCTTTCAAGGTCAGAAGGAGGCTCCTCGTAAAACTTCAGCACCTGCGGATCGTTCAGCCATTTCATCATAAGTGCGAAATCACTGAATTCCATCCGTCTTATCTTCAGATCGTCTTTTTCAATCATCAGTATTTTCCCTCTTCCATATCTCCGCCAGCCACTTTCCATCACTGTCATAGCCCGTAGAATATGTAACCGGGATTAATGCTGAAATAATCAGCACAGCTGTAAAACCGAAAAAGTACCCGTCCAGAAAGTGGTGATGATTAGTGTAAACCTTAAAAATGATCACAATCGCAATGGAGAGTAAGTTAAACAAAACGCCACCAAGCGCAACGAAAGATAACCTGATTTTATGGCGATCCTGATCCAGATTATTGTCATAGCGCAGCATGCCCATCATAAAAAACACTTTATTTACCTGTATGTATTTGCCCACCGCAAAAAGCGGATCACCAATCCCTATCTCAATCTTTTCAACCTTTCCACCAAACGCCCTGGCAAAAGCGGCATGACCAGCTTCATGAATGAATACATTCAATGGCTGAAAAAGAAATAGTGCTACGATATAACCAACCAGCATTTCAAACATATCAGCCACCCTTTCCAGAACGTAATTCAACCCTGCTTAAAAGAGTTACAATCCTTTTTTAAAACGATCTCCTGTGTTGCTGTAAACGACTGCGAAGATGATTAAAACAAATAGGAGTACGATTCCCACCCCAAACAAAAACGGGATATCTAATATCTCACTCAACCCAAACAGCAAAAGACTAAAGCTTACTCCGTACATGACCTTGCCCATAAACTTGCACAGGGCAACTTCATCGTACTTTTCTTTCTCATCTTCAGGCAGGGTATTATAACCTGCAATCAATGAAGCACCTTTGCCTCTGGAAAATACAATACCTATGATCAAAAAAGACACCATCAGCACGAAGTTAATGATTGCCGCTTCCATTTCAGTCACCTCCACTGAAAAATCATTGCTATGCGATCGTTTTTCTCTTACTAACTTTTTGTTTTATATACTCGGTGATCAGAACTGCAAGAAAAGCGAGCGAAATGATTTCCAGAAACATAACAGCTCCTATGCCGGGAATTAGGCTGAGTAAAAAAGCTGCGATAGAGGATATGGCATATGCAATCAGGTCTTTAACATCTTCACTTTTGAACAGCTTGTTCAAAACATAATGCGCTATTAATTGACCTGCTGTTGCCGTGATAATTAACAATATTAGGTTATATAAAATCATGACTCCTCCTGTAGTTATGCCTGCTAGTACCTCTTCCGCACTGCTGACCGAAACCCTCCTAACTCAACAGTAGGCTTTTCTCTATTGGAAACTGAATAAAAGCAACCAGCACGGTTAATCCAAAAACAATCTAGCCAATCATCTTCAGTAATGAGGCAATTTTGTTTTCCCGAGGCATGACACGAACATTCCTTTAAATTTCCAACTATGCTTATACTTCTCAGTTTAACTGAACCGAAATACCGATTCTACTAAACTGTGGATTTTTTCTAAAAATTCTCATTATGAAGTGTCTGATCGTATTTATTAATGTTAGGATATGTTTCGAAGGAGATGATACATAATGGAAAAATATCTGCTGGCATTTTCAATCATGTTTTTGGGCGTATGTATTGTAGCTGCCGCCTGGATTGTTTCCCAAGAGACAAATGGAGATGCAGTTCCGGTTAAAAGTGACGGCGAATCCAGATATGAACTGATTTCACCGAATGAAAATAACCTTATTATTTTCGATCATGAAACCGGCGAATACTGGAGAACATTTATCGAAGCAAATGAAGGGCCAACCAGCTGGGAGAAGGAATATTCCCCGGTTGAGGAGCGCGGGGAATAGGAGAAGACATGACTATGCAAACAGATCATTGGAAATCGTCTTCAGTCAATGAGATTCAAATCCTATTTCAAGGTGCGCACATCCAGTGGTGGATCGCAGGAGGATGGGCACTGGACTTGTATCTAGGATGTCAGACACGCGAGCATAGCGATATTGACGTTGTGATTTTGCGCGATGATCACCTGACATTACATGATTATCTGAGACGTGATTGGGAATTATTCAAAGCTCACAAAGGAGAATTAATCCCATGGAAACATGGAGAATCTCTTCCTGAAAAATTCGATAACATATGGGTAAAGAAAAGCGGTGAGCTTTTTTGGTCCTTTCAGGTAATGATTCTTGATACTGAAGATCATCAATGGATCTATAAGCGACATAGGCAAATCAGGAGAAGCTTACAGGATATCGGGCTTGAATCTGCGGACGGGGTTCCTTATTTAAAACCTGATATACAACTGCTGTATAAAGGCGGAAGTTCTGTGATTCGGGAAAAAGACCTCATTGATTTTGAACGCGTTTGTTCTTTGATGGACGTTGAGAGCTGCAAATGGCTGAAAAATGCCCTTCTTGTTCAGTTTCCTGAAGGACATCAGTGGGTTGACCGATTGGATGAACGGATGAGAAAAGGTAGTACCTGACATTCACTTAGATAGAAAATATTCTTCATGGTAAAATAAGTTAAATAAAAATTTGATTTGGAGGACCTCATGCTAAAAAGAAAATACGGAAACCGTCCGGACTGGCAGCGGATTATCACGAGAAAATCTGCCACTGCAATTGAAGATACAGATCGTTTCAGAGGAGACTTAACTCTCCTGCATGCAGTGAAAGTCACTGCACCGGCATCTTTTACATACGGTGAAAAAGAAATATGTATCATTGACGACGGCTATACCTGGCTGCAGCAATTTCCTGCTGATGCTAACCATTCAGTTACGACCATGTTTGATGCGGACGGAAACGTGGTTCAATGGTACATAGATATTTGTCTTTCAAATGGGAAAGATGAGCAGGGCCCCTGGATGGATGATCTGTTTTTGGACCTGATCCTTTTACCTGGCGGTGAGCTGATTGTAAAGGATGCGGATGAACTTGATGAGGCATTGGATAATCAGGTCATCGATCAGAAATTGTACGACCTTGCATGGAAAGAAGCTGAAACGCTGATTGACTTGATCAAGAAGGAACGCTTTGAGCCGGTTCGTCTGTCTTATTATCATAAAGATAAGCTTGAAAAAACGTTCAGATGAGGAGTTGGCCATTATGATAAACGGGAGTAAAACACTTCTTTATGCCGGATTGGTTTTAACAATTCTGCCTTTATTGTTGATTGTAACCGGTGGCATAGCGGCAATCGCAGGATCTGAAGGCATCGCTTATTCACTTGTACTTGGTTGTATTATTCTGGTGCTGATAGGTGTACTGATGCTGATTGGATCGGTGATTGGTAGTATTGCACAAAGATTTTAGAGAATGACAATCGCATTAAAACTAATGAGGAAGTGACCTGCATGTTCAAGTCTGAAAAACATAATTTAATTGCGAATATTCTTGTATGGATTTTAGTTCTAATTGTCGTGTTCAATACCATCCGCTTTGATCCGCCTCTATGGTTTAATATACTTATGCCCGCCATTACAGCTATACCAATTTTCAAGAGCATTTATAAGCTGCGCAGAGGAGATGAAGCCTGATGGCTCGATCAAGCTCAATTGTGCGGGGCGATCGGAATTTCTTCAATCTGATGAGTTTCCCCTTCAGCTTTACAGCTTTCAGCCCCCAACCCAGACCAGTCTCACCCGGCCACACTCTCCTTCCTCAGCCGCCTTACCGACCAGCGAAAATTCACCATTTTAAAAGCAATAAAGAAAAGTAGAGCAAATCCAATATAAGTGCTTCCAACAATCACTGATGCATGAAGCGGTGAGAACCATTCCAAAAGAAAACCGGCACCAACCATAGAAAGTCCCATCGACCCATTCTGCACCATAGACAATGTGCCAAATAATGTCCCACGTTTTCCAGCAGGAAGTACTTTCATTAGCACGGTATCAAAGCAAATATTGCTCACGCCGGCAGTCATTGCAATGATTGTCGCAAAGATCAGTGCCTGCCAGAAGGACTGAGACTGACTGAGCACCAGATGCCCGCCCCCTTCAAACATAATCATCAATACACCCAGCAGAATAAAGCTCCCTTTCAGCCTTTTCATCACTACAGAACTCAACATTAGACCAGCGCCAAGAGAGGCATAGATCAAGCCGACACCCAGGTCTCCCTGTTCAAAGACATCCAGCGCAATCAAATTGAAAATGACATTATCCACTCCATTTGCAATTGGCATTAAGAGCATCACCATGAGAAAAACGCGGAGCAGCGGCACCTGCAGAATCAGCATCCCTGTTTCTCTAAATGCAACATGTCCTCTGTCCGTATCTGACTGTTTCACTTGAATCCCAATCAGTCTCTTAACAAACAGCGCAGCGACACCCAGGCAGATTGCATGAATGACAAATAACACATAGACACTTGTCAGAAAGGAAATCACGCCTCCTAAAAGCGAACCAATCACGAGCGTGAGACCAATGACATTTTGCTCAAGGCCGTTCACTGCAAGGAGATTTTTACGCTTTACTATATCAGGAATAAAGGAATATCGCGCAGGCTGATAGATCGCTTCCCCAACAGCCAGAACAAATGAACTGATATAAAGCAGCCAGATAGAATCAGACGTCATAGCAAACAGCGGCAGGATTGCAAAAGGCGTTCTTAAAAGATCTGTATAATATAAAATCCGCGCTTTATCATACCTGTCAGCCAGCATACCGCTGATCGGAGCAAATATGATTGTCGGGAGGATCCTGACTGCCATTAAAGAACCTAAAATTAACCCCGATTCCGTTAACAGATAGATCAGTGCATATACGCCTACCTGTGAAAAACGTGCACCAATCCCATTGGTTAAAGCACTCAGAAATAAATAACGATAGTTTCTTTCTTCATTTAACAGTTTCATTGTCTTCTCCAATCTAATTAGATACTTATCGAATTAGTAAACAAAATATGAAGCCTGTTTAAACAGGCCACATTTCCGGTGGATTCAACTCATATATCCTGTCCTGACGGTACATGAACTGCGCCATGACAAACTCACGTCGTACAGTTGCGAAGTCCGGATGAAATTTCTTGATATGCTCATTCAACTCAGCTTCCTTATAGCTCCTGCCGGCTTCAAGATCTCTCAGCATATATTCCAGCAGAATCAATTTCTTTTTACGCTGGGCTGGAAGAGACTTCAGCGTACCATCTGCATTCGTAAAGTTTTTAATGATCTTAGCTTTTTCGCCTTCATCAAGCTCAAAGGATTCAAACATCTCATCCCCACCAAGCCGCACTACTGAACTGACCATCTGTTCAAGCTTCCGCTCATTCAGATAAAAATAAATCGTATTCTTCTCTCTTCTCTGATACACCACATCAATTTCTTTCAGTTTATTGAGGTGATGCGTAATAGTAGGTGGCTTCAGGCCGAGCTTTCCCGCAATTGCCTGCCCGTGAAGCGGACCATTTTTGAGAAGGACAATAATCCTGATGCGGGTTTTATCACCAAGTGTTTTATAAAAAGAGACCAGTCTGATTAATTGAATGGGAATTACCTCCCTTTTATTTTATCTAATTAGATGGTAATCGAATTAGATGGGTTGTGCAAGGTTTTATTTTGCGAGCGGGACAGGCGGGGTAGCTGCAGTCGGGATTCCTTCAAGCTGGTGAGTTTTTCCTTCAATCAGGAGGTGATTCCATCATTCCAGTACGCATTCCCTTCAACACTGCACCTCTCACGCCGGCCAGCCCACGCGAATCGCACCCGGCCATCAAACTCCAAACCAAAAAGCCCCCCGCAATCAGCAGGAGGCCTCTCAACCTAACTATTCTCAGCAACAATCAAAAACCGATGCTCTTTAGACTCAACATAACCTTTTTTCTTAACCATTCCGTGCAATTCCATCAGCCGCTCCAGCTGCTTCTCAACTGAAAATCCGGGAAACTCCCATTCAATGATTTTAGCGTAATAGACGATTGCGCCTACATCATAGAAGCGCAGATAAGGAAATGCTTCCTGCTGTTCTAACATATTAAAGCCCGCTTCACAAAACTTCTCCGCTTCATTCACAAGCCCAAAACCGTCATATTCAGACTGATAACCTGACATTAAAAACGATGACAACCACTCATTATTCCGGCCACCGACCTGCTGGGTAATGAACAGTCCACCCGGCTTCAGAATTCTTTTAACCTCCAAGATATCATACGCTTCATGGCGGTTAATGATCAGGTCAAATGTGCCATCTTCAAACGGCAGAACAGCATCATCAAAAACCTGCTCCACCTGAATGCCAAGCGGCTCAAGCTTCTCCCTGCACAATGCCACATTCGGCTCCCATGCTTCTGTGACAGCAGTCTTTTCATACGGATGCCCAAGCGTCAGCAAAAATTCTCCGCCTCCTGTTCCCATATCAAGTAATTGCATGTCCTTCTGCAAAGCATTCACCACAATTTTTTTGTAGTCCCAGGGAATAGCCTGTTCTTTTGTTCGTCCCTCAAGTCTGGAAAAATCCCACCCCGAGAAACCTGCTTTTTCTTCCTTTAACCAATCTTCAATATATGTTTTCATCATGACCGCTCCTTTTTCATTTAGTGATTCAATGAAAATGGTGCAGCCATTCGGATAGCTCTAATTACAGCCTGGCACAATCCGCTATCAGAATGTCTGCACCAGGCGGTTACCTGTTTTTAAGTTCATGAATAGGTCACCCCTTTCAACGTGTTACGTCCGTAAAATTTTCTCCATCTTTTTCCCCTTGGCCAATTCATCAATCATTTTATCCAGGTAACGAATCTCCTGCATGATCGGCTCTTCAATATCCTCCACCCTCACACCGCAAATCACACCTTTGATCGCTTTTCGGGAAGGGTTCAGTTCAGGCGCCTGTTCAAAAAACGTTTCAAATTCAGTTTTCTTCTCAATCTCAGCCTCAAGTTCTTCCTGACTGTACCCTGTATGCCAGCGTATGATTTCATCAACCTCTCCTTTTGTACGGCCTTTTCTCTCTGCTTTATTAATGTAATGAGGATAGACACTGGCGAAGCTCATTGTGTAGATTTTGTGTTTAGTCATCATGCTTCATCCTTTCTGTAAGCTTTTATAAAAGCGATAAGTACATGAATGCAGAATTGCTTTTGATTTCTTTCATTACCTGTTCAAGATTAGATAGATTTGTATGCGTCGTATCATATAAATAACGCTGCTTTACGCCTTTTTCTTCAAATTCCTGCACCAATTCCAGGCACCTGTCACCCATTTGGTGATCTTTGATTCTCTCTGCGTCTCTTTTCAGCAATTCATCACGATCCGCCCAAAGCACAACATACATGATCTCTACGTCTGGCACTTGGCTGGACACACACTGCGAAAATAATTCAACTTCTTCCGGAAAAGCTACATAATCAATGACGACATTTTTACCAGCCTGAATAAAATTAATGCTGAGGTCCGCAATATTTTTCCAAACCAGTTCCAGCGAGGCTTCACTTTCCCATGGAGGAAGGTACCCGCCGACCACCATATGATTGATCACATCACCTTCAATATAAGCACTATTTTCAAATGACTCAGCAAGCATTTTCGAGGTTGTCGATTTCCCGACCCCTGCTGGTCCGGATATGATATAGATTCGCTGCATAATGTTCACCTGCTTTGTTGATGTAAATATATTGTAGCAAAAAGGACGTAATTTCTTATTCATTTATCTTAATTTGTTCAATTGACTCAATTAATTTGATCGCATTCTTTGGATTGCGCATCAAATAAATTGTTTCCATCAAACGATTGTATCCCTCTTCCGAAATTACAACTGCATTTTTACCATTGTTTCTTGAAATGACTATAGGTTCACTGTTTTGATGAACCTGATCAAGGACTTTTTTAAAGTTTTTTCGTGCATTGCTGTAACTCATTACTGCCATACATGACAGCCTCCCTGATTCATATTCATATTTTAAGGGCATTATGATCGAGCCAGCTCAGCCAGCCGCGTATGGTCAAAATAGCTTCCACCATTAATCGAAAACCATTCCTTCATGACTGTAACCTTCTACTTTGATGTAAGAATCCCTGCCAATTTTCTACACTTTTCCAAAAACAGACCTGACCGAAAAAATGGCCAGGTCCGTTTCATTCATCATCTCTTTTTAACAGGTACCCAAATCTCACTCCTGAAGTCGGGTGCCGTGGTATCCGGCTGCTCATTCCATAGAATTTCAGGTCCTTCTGTCTGCTCGTATTGATTGGACGGGAACCACTCTGAATAGATTCTGCCCCAGATATTCTGCAGTGTACCAGGGAACGGGCCGACCGCTTCAAATACCGCCCAGCTTGAAGCCTGAACCTCCAGACAGTCAAAATGATCAGGACAGACTTCAGTTGAGGACACGCCTATATAATGATCAAGCCCGCCCTTTTCTTCCATTCTGCCTTCTGAAAAGTTTACAGAGGCACTGATCATTCCTTTGGGTTCAATATCCGAAAGCTGTTTCAGTTCCTGAATATTCTCTGCAGTCAGGCTGTGCCACATTTTTTCAATCTCCGGGTTCACGCCATTGAATACGATCGGCACCCTCTTTTTCAAACCAATCATACGAAATGCATCTTTTTCCACAATGCGTACATTCATATTGTCTCCTCCTCTGATTGTCAGCTGGAAGGTCATTGGAGAGAATGATTTTAACGCTTGATTTGTTGTTCTTGCTTCTGCAGGTGTGACGCCGTGATAGCTCTGAAACGCTCTTGAAAAAGCATCAGCCGACTGGTACCCGTATTTCACTGCCAGATCGATGACCCGATGATCCTGCAGGTCAGAAACAGCAAGTGTCAGCCGTCTGAAACGGATATATTCAGATAACGAGACACCCGCTAGAAATGAAAACATTCTCCTGAAATGGTATTCAGAACACCTCGCCCGCCTGGCAGCTTCTTTCATCTCAATCTCATCTGTCAGATTTTCTTCGATGTAGCTGACAGCTTCGTTAAAATGTTTTAATGTATCCATTCTCATGACCTCCTTGTGAAAAAGAATAACAGTATGTGAATGATGTGATCCGACAATTCATGCCGGATTTGATCTGTCAGACTCCGGTCTCACTAAAACCCCTTCACCACAGCAGCTACCATTCTCCACTTCGAATAAAAGTAAAAGCCAATCTGCAGGATAAAATAAACCCCCGCTATCACTGCAAAGTTGACCAGCACATCAGGGTTCTGCAGAATCCCTCCAATATCAGTGGCCATGGCAATCATGTATAGCAATGCCAGCGTGATACCTGTAAGTGTCGGAATAAAAAAGACAGGAATAAGTTCCTTCGCTATCGCCTTTTTGATTTCAGGAACGGTTACGCCAATTCTGTGAAGATTGCTGAATCTTAAGCGCTCTTTTTCAATATTTGAGAACAAGTTTAGATAGAGAATGACAAATGAGCCGATCAGAAATAAAACGCTGAGAAAGGATATAACAAAGAAGGTAAGGCCATCTGTCTGCCGGTTGATCGCAGCATCCTCCATTTTTGAGGCAACGCTGAACAGCCGTTCGTCTGACGTACCTTCATCGGCTTCTGATGTTACAGACGGTGTGCGCTGATTAACCGCTGCAAATGCAGCTTCAAGATTCCTAGTCACTTCAAAAGCTGATTTCCAGTCTGCAACATTGATAAAATTCATCGTTGCATCAAAGCCGTTCAGGTGAGTTTTCAGAGCATCAAAGTCCTCTTCATTGACCAAAATGAATTCCCCTCCGAGATAGTTCAGGGTGCTCTGAACAAATGTATCATCCTGAATATAGGATTGAGCAGGAGCTTTACCTTCAAATTTCAGTTGAAACTCATATGCTCCGTCAGGATCTGCAGCAGGCTGATTGGGATGAAAAATATATTCCCCCGCCTTCACTTCAATAGAATTTGAAGTGATCTGGTTGAACGTCTGAACACTCACTAAATGAAAAGTGCTGATCCAGCCTGCATATTCATCCTCCTGAAAAAATGTGAAAACCGGCAATGTATCATGCGCCTGAACATGATTTTCTTCAGTATCTACAATGCTGTACAGCTGCTCTTCTGTCAGCTGATTCTTCTCAGCGGTTTGTAAGAATGCAAGATCATAAGGATGACGCTCCTCTATCTGACGGGCGGTATCAAGGTAAGTGAATAACACAATCGTGCTATAGAGAACAGTGACCATAATCATGACGCTGACAAGCATAAGCGTGGAGGTTAACTGTTTGAATTTATAGTCCAGGCTGCTTAAGGATAATAAGTTTTTGTAATACATTCTCTTGCTCTTTTTGACCATTTTAATCAGCAGGCTTGAGAGCTGATTGATGCTGAAATAAAGCCCGACCATTGTCAGGATCATCCAGATAAAAATATAGTCATCACCCTGATTTCCTGTATAAGTAAGATAAAGTCCCGCCACAGAAAAAATGATCAGACCGGCTCCTATCCCGCCAAGAAGTGGGCTGTTCAGCTTCACCACCTCTCCGACCCTGTCACTCTTCAAAGTGAGAATCAGATTTTGTGTGAGGATCATGTAAAGTGTTCTTCCTACTGCTGTGGCAAAGACAAGTAAGTAGACCATAATCGTTGCTGCAAACATCTGAACGTTCAGTCCGTAAGAAATCGTCTGTATGTTCAGTACTGTTGTTAATAATGAGAAGAATAAACGGGAGAACAGAAGTCCGCTCAGCAGACCTGTGATAATCGACAAACAAGCGATCAATCCATTTTCCATCACAAGCAGCTTCACAACATCCCGGTTTGTCATACCCAGTGTTCTGAACAGACCAAACTCACGCTTTCTGCTTTTAATAAAAAGGTGATGAGCATGACTGATAAAAAAGACTGTAAAGACGATCAGCGCAATCCCTGGAATAATTAATGCATACTGGATTGTCTCAGCCATCTTCGCTTTTGTGACATCATCGTTGTAAAATAACGCAGCATATATAAAAAACAGCATGACAGCAAGGCTGTTGCAAACTAAGTAAAATATGTACTTTCTAGCGTCGTGTCTGATCATTTTTCGAACCATCTGGTTAAAAGACATGACTGGCTCCTCCAAATGTCCGCTGATGATCAATAATCTGCTTTAAAAATGATTCCCGGCTGCCCTGCTTCTGAATTGAGGAATGAATAGCCCCATCCTGTAAAAAAACGACCCGCTGAGAATAACTCGCGGCAAACACGTCATGTGTCACCAGAATAACAGTTGTAGAAAGCTCCTCCACCACCTTTTCAAAACATTCCATGATCGCAGCAGACGAAGAAGAGTCCAGATTACCGGTCGGCTCATCCGCTAAAATAATCCCTGGCTCATTCACAAGCGCACGGCTCACTGCAGTTCGCTGCTGCTGACCGCCCGAGATCTGATAAGGATACTGATTAAGAATAGATTCAATACCAAACAGTCCTGACAGATAAACAGCTCTCTTATCCATTTCATCAGCTGATTTACCTTCCAGTACCATCGGAAGAATGATATTTTCCTTAACGGTTAAGCTGTCCAGCAGGTTAAAATCCTGAAAAATAAATCCCAGTTCCCTGCGTCTGAACAAAGCGAGATCGTCCCCTTTAAGCTCACTGATCTTCTCATCCTTAATTGTTACAACACCGCTTGTCGGCTGATCCATACCTGAAAGGATATTCAGCAGAGTGGACTTTCCACTCCCGGATGGACCCATAATCGCTATAAAATCACCTTTATTGATAGACAGATCGAGTCCCTTTAACGCCGTGGTGGAATGCTCCTGACCTGACTCCCCATACACTTTTACAATATTGCCGGCCTCTAAAATCGGCATATGGCACCCCCTTGTCTTTTACACACCTCTATATGGATATAATATCCATATAGAGGTGTGCAAAGCAAATGGATTTACAGAAAAGGCTGGAGGGTGTGAGTTTTTTGTGGACATGGTCATTCGACTCTGAGGGCGGATACGAGATCACACTTTGAAGATTGCTACCGGACCTGCGTGCACTTAGCAAAAAAAGTCAAAACTACCTCAAATCAGTCTGCTATCATTTATTCAAAGGCAGGTGACAGAATGACGAATGAAGCGATCATTCAAAGAACGATTCACTGGATTGAAGAGCATTTACATGAGGATGTAACGGCGGAGGATATTGCTGCTTATGCAGGGTTTTCAAAATACCACTTTCACCGGCTGTTTCAGGCGTCAGTCGGCATGTCATTTTCTGAGTATATAAGAAATAGGAGAATGACAAATGCAGCAGTAGCGCTGATCCACACAGATGCACGGATTATTGATATCGCATTCCATTTTTGCTTCGATTCTCAGGAAGTATTTACACGGGCATTTAAAAAGGTATACGGGGTTCCACCAGGGCAGTACCGCAGGCAGATGATGAAATTAGTGGATCATAAGGAGGAATTGCAGATGGAAGAAAAGTTAACAGGCTGGTTTCTAAGCGGCAGCCATCCATTTAATTATGAAGCGGGTGCAGATACTGAAACCGTTCACCAGGGTAAGCAATCCGGTTATTTGAGATCAAAAACGGTGAACCCGGCAGACGGTGAATTTGCGACAATGATGCAGCAGTTCAAGGCTGACAAATATAGAGGGAGACGGATGAAGCTTTCTGCGTTTTTGAAAACAGAAAATGTGCAGCATATGGCTTCTTTATGGATGCGGGTGGACAGCGCGTCTGAGGAAGTGCTGCAGTTTGATAATATGAGTGACCGCCCGCTTCAGAGTACGTCAAACTGGAATCATTATACGATCGTGCTTGATGTTCCTGAAAACAGTGCAATGGTTTCTTTTGGCATGATTCTCTCCGGCAGCGGGTGTATATGGGCAGATTCAGTTACGTTTGAAGAAGTGGATAAAAAGACACCGACTACGAACCTGCAGACTGAATTTGTGGTGAGAGATGAGCCGGTGAATCTTGCTTTCGAGGAGTAATCACGGATTACTGGCGGACAAGCTGACTTTGCTACAGAAGTGGTCTACACTTGAGCCTGCAATTCATTTCCACACAAAAAGCCGGCATCCCAAGCCGGCTTTTTTGCACGATCAGTCCATATCCACTTCAAGAACCTCACCTGTCACAGCATCAATATCAATACTTGCATCATCACCAAATGTGCCCGTATCGATCTCTACTTCATACAAGACTCTTCCGTCGTCATCGTCCAATTTGACGCTATCAAGTGTGCCTTCTACTTCTTCAAGCGCAATATTGATTGCTTCTTCCTGGGAAATGTATTCTTCAGTTGAACCTTCTGGAAGTGCTGCAGAATCATTATCGTCATCGTCGTCACGCTCTTCTTCCGCTCTCAAAATGTCACCTGTCGACGCATCCATATACAGGTCGTAATCCATATCACCATTATCGATGTCAATATCATAGACATACCCGTCACGCTTTCCTTCAAGCTCAATACTCTCAATCACACCGTCATATTCAGCGAGCGCTTTCTCCTGCGCTTCTTCCACACTGATCAGATCTGATGGTTCTGAAGCAGCAGGGTTAACTGATTCGAAGTTCTGAAACCCGTCAGTCATTGCACCTGCCCCAATCGCTCCACCTAAAATTACTGCACCTGCTATGGTTCCCACTACAACTTTCTTCATCTATAATTCCTCCTCAGAAATTAGGATATTTTCTGTTCTTGATTCTATATTATCCGGTCAAGATGAGAGGATAGCATGAAGAAGATTAGAATTTGATGAGAAACACGCAGCCTTCTGCAGATCAGCTTTTTGATAACTTTAAATAACGTGGATAAGCAGACAGTGCAATGCCAATACAGACAGCGCCGTAAGCAATCAGCACAAGCAGCGAAGCCCAAACATCAAGTACATTTCCTCCGTCAAGAATCACCGTCTGGTAGCCCTGAAGCGCCCAGTAATGCGGCAGGAATTGTGCGATATTCTGCATGATATCCGGCATGAACTCTACAGGCATCCAGAGTCCGCCAAGCATTGCACCACCAAGTGCAATGACCTGCGTCAGGGCAATCCCCATATTTTCAGTCTTTGCGATAACAGCCATAGCCATCCCGCATCCTGTTGAGACAAAGGCCAGCGCAACCGAAATCATGATCAGCGCAAATGCGTTTCCAAGAGGCATATCATAGACAGCTACCCCAAATCCGAACAGCACGGCAATCTGAATCAGCACAATCAGAATGAAAGGGATCCACTTGCCCATAAAATACTGCAGCGTCGGGAGCGGGGTGCTCGCAATCCTGGCTGTCATTCCGCTGTCACGGTCTTTAATAAACGCGATCACAATTGAAATCATAATATAGAACGAAAACATCACCGTATAGCCGGGCACAATCTGAACGACAAGCTGCTCGGAATCAGCACCTGTATTGCCACCAAAAATCGAAATGAATCCAACAATAAAAACGATTGGCAGAATAAATGTCCAGAACCACAGGCCCTTATCCTGTATCTTCTTTTTAAACTCCAGCTTTGTAATAGCATTCATAACAGGCTCCTCCTTATCCTTTATCCCTCAGTTGTGTCCCGGTTAGTTCAAAAAAGATACCTTCAAGCTTCGTCTGGCTGAGTTCCAGTCGCGTCGGCTGCAGAGCCTGACTGTGCAGCGCAAGTGCGACCTTTTGAAGTGTGGCCAGTGGGTCAATACTGGTAATGACATAACCATTTTCCCGCTCCATCAATTCTCCGTAAGGCGCAAGAACTTCTTCTGTAACCTGGTCTCCTTCGATAAAGATAGAAGAGTGACGATGCTTTTCAAAAACCTCTTTCATCGTCCCATGTTCAACCACCATGCCCTGATCAATAAAACCGATGCTGTCACACAGCTGCTCAACCTCTTCCATGTAATGACTCGAATAGACAATCGTCTTCCCTTCTGCCTTCAACTCGTGAATCAGTTCAAAGATCGCCCGGCGCGACTGCGGATCCACGCCAACAGTTGGTTCATCGAGGATAATGATTTCAGGCGCGTGCAGCAGAGCACATCCGATATTCAGGCGTCGCTTCATCCCACCGGAAAAAGTTGAGACAATAGACTTCTCACGCTTTTCAAGGCCAATAAGTGTCAGTACTTCACTGATCTGCTCATTCAAACCCTTACCGGATAGACCGTACAACTGACCGAACAGCAGCAGATTATCACGTGCCGTCAATGTTTCCTCCAGACAAATATCCTGCGGCACATAGCCGATCTGACGCTTAATATCGCGGCGGTATTGATGAACCGGTTTGCCTCCGATCTCCACAGTCCCACCAAACTCTTCCAGTATCCCGACTAATATTTTCATCAGCGTGGACTTGCCGGCACCATTTGGACCAACCAGACCGAAACAGCTGCCCTTTTCAATATGAAGATCCGCATGCTGCAACGCCTTAATCGAACCGTAACTTTTACTGACATCACGAATATCAATCATTTTTCTATCCCCTTTCCCTTGTGTTAACGTCGTGTTTGAATGGATTGATTCATCCGTTTTTCGAGCTGTTTGTAATAGGAATGCCATCCGAACCAGTTCAGAATATAAGTGACTGTAAAAACAACGAAACCAATGAGCAGCGCGCGCGCATTAAGCGGAAACCACCCCGTTAACAGTGTAAATACCGGAAACATCAGGATAAGTGATAAGCTGTAGTGTATGACAGTCTGCTTCAGCATGCTCCACTTTTCAATGCTGAATATGAGCGCAGCAACACTAAAGTAAGCACCCGTGAGCATACTGCCCAAAAGGTTTAATATGATCGTCGTAACCTCCACCTGATCAGATCCATCAAAGGACAGAATTAATGCCACCAGCGTAATTAACGCACCAATGCCAAAACCGCCAAAAATACGCAGAATCACATTACTCATCACGCTGTCCACCTCCATCCAACAGCTGCTCCTTCAGGCCATGAACATATTTCCTTGTCACATATTCCTTGCTGCCTGACTTAAAATACACGCAAAGATTCCCATTAAATGAGAGCTCGAAACGGTCAACTTGATCCAGATTGCCAAGAACGGATTTTGAGAATCTAATGAAGCCGTGCGATGACAAAACCTCTTCCAGCTCATAGAGTTTCATTCTCATTTCAAGTGTACGGCCACCTGCCATCGCAAAGACCTTCCGCTTCTCTGCGAAAATATAATCTATCTCTGACGGCTGCAGTAAAATTGAACGATCCTCTTCAAGTGCCACAATCCGTTTCGGCTGAGCGGCACCTTTTGCGTCCGGCATTTCTGACTCATGCTGTCTGAGCATTTTCACAACTGCTTCCACCTCGTCTGTCCATTCTTTCACCTGTATCGTAATGACAGGCGTTTCCTCATGCTGAGGGTCAATGTCAATTTTTATCTTCATTGTGCCTCCCCTTCTTCTACTTCATTATGTAATTTGTCTTTCCAGTCTTGTTCACTTTTTGCATCACATGCAGGATTCAGAACATGAGATGCAGGAAACGATACATGACCTGTATGACTGATGTCTTTCTATTATGATTCTCGGCTTCGGGGGTAGATTCCTTTAGGTCGAGGTAAGGATGATGGGGCTTAGCAAATAGCGGGCGGTGCCGGAGCTTGCGACTGGAGGACATTCCTTCACCCTGCACTACAACACGAAAAAGCCGGCCACACCCGGCCGGCTCTCTCTAACCTATTCAACTTATTCCATATCCATCTCTAAAATTTCTCCTGTCACTGCATCAATATCGAATTCCGCATCATCATCGTCACCGCTGTCAGTATTGATTTCCACTTCATAAATTGCTCTTCCATCGTCATCATCAAGCTCTACGCTCTCAAGTGTTCCTGACACTTCAGCCAGCGCAATCTCTACAGCCTCTTCCCGAGTAATGTAGTCTTCACTTGTGCTGCCTGCAGTTCCATTTGAAGCAGCTGTTGTACTGTTATCATCATTACGATCATCGTCATCAGAGTCATCGTCACGTTCTTCCTTCGCTTTCAGGATTTCTCCATTTGATGCGTCAAGGTCCAGGTCATATTCCATATCATCGTTTCTGACATCAATCTCATATTTATATCCATTGGCTTCTCTCTCCAACTCCACACTCTCCACAACACCCTCATATTCTGCGAGCGCCTTGTCTTTGGCTTCTTCCACTGTAATAAGATCTGACTTCTCAGCCGGAGCGGGATCTGCCGAACTAAATCCGCCTGTCATCGCACCTGCACCAATCGCTCCACCTAAAATCACTGCGCTTGCCACTGTTCCTACTACTACTTTTTTCATACTTAACGCCTCCTGAAAATTTATTTTGTTTGTTCTTACCCCTATATTAGCCAGGCAAGATGAGAAGAAAGCTTGAGTAAGATTAGAAATTGATGAGAATATATGAGAAAATAAGATTCTAATAATTTCCACAATACAGTTTCATTCTTGTCATAAAGGGAATACAATTTGAAAAAAGAAGTTATATATTTTACGAGTAGCGGAGAGGACTTATAAAATGCTGAGAGATCAAGATTTACATACATTTTTATGTAATAAAGCAGAATCATTAACTGAAGAATGGTACGAATCGTTAGATAAGAGTAGAGACGGGGTATACGGATCGACTAATCCGGAGGCTATTCAAAAGATTAAGAGTCAGAACAGAGATTTTCACCTCCGTTTTTGTCACATTTTCAAACCGGACAATGAAGATTATTTTGAAGGTTTCCGGGATTGGATTGAAAGTATTGCTATAGATGAAGCCCATCAGACTACTCCTCTTGAAGATATCATTAGTGAGTTTTTCAGAACGCAGCAGCAATATATGAAAGTTATTGAAGAATTTGTCCTTAAATCTTCAGAAGAAACCTCTTACCAGCAAGTTATGGCATGGACTAATAAGGTTGTAGACTCCATTAATCAGATTATCCTGGAGTTTACTGTTCAGCATTCTAAAGCTGCAGAGCTGAGATTGCATGCACAACAGGAAATGATCATCGAAATGAGCGCTCCTGTTATTTCATTAACAAAAGAAATAGGGTTTCTGCCGCTAGTTGGTGAGATTAATACACACAGAGCACAAGTGGTTTTTGGAAAAACACTGACTCAAAGTGCCAACCAGCAGTTGAAAAAGTTATTTGTGGATTTATCAGGGGTTCCAATTATTGATACGATGGTTGCCCAGCAAATCTTTCAATTAATCAGCGGTTTGAAGCTGATTGGTGTACAGACGGCCCTGTCTGGCATCAGCCCGCAAATCGCACAGACAGCTGTTCAATTAGGATTGAACTTTAAAGATATTGAGATATACAGTACACTTTCACAAGCAATGAAGGCAGAAGAATTCAGCGGTCAATAATTCAAAAGGTCCGGAACCTCCCAATATGGAGGTTCCGGACCTTTTCTTATATTGTTCATTCACCATAATGGCTCCTGCTCATTCGATAGCCTGATTGTGTAAGGAATATAAAAAATATAAGCGATGATAAAAAGTACGACGAGCGTTATGGAAAGTATACTACTCACACCCAGCGACTCTAAAAGCGGCCGGACGAAGACAATGATAAACAGCGGGATCAGGTAAATGATATATATAGTCTTGCTCGACTTCGTTGAGACGTACTGCTTAGCACCGCAGTTCGGACATTTCTTGCTAGAAGCAAAACCAATCTTCATTGTTTCAAAAAAGCTCCATTTGTAATGACAGTTTTCACAGTTTGGCATGGATTGTCCCTCCAGACTTTTTAAAACCGTAATCTACTCAAAGGTGACTTCATCCAAAAACGCTACAGTCTCATATCCTTCCAGAAAACCTTCCAATGACTCGACCGACTCTTCATCAAGCTGATAAGTACGTGTACCTTCAGGAATCAGGCTCTGTATATATCCTTCACCCTGTTCAGTAATCCAAAGATGGTAATCAAGATTTTCTTCATCCTGTCTTAATGTATATCGTAAAAGAGGCGGCGTATTGATCACTGTACCCTGCTCAAGCACTTCAGCGCTTTCAGTCGCACTGACAAACGTGTCTATGTCACGCTCTTCCTTAATGAATTCTTCATTTCCAACTGGCTCGCTCTCATCCCAAAAGCGCAGCGTTACATCATTTGTGTTCTCAAGATCAGGATTTGAGCAGGCACTTAGTAATAGCAACACCAGCATAACAGTCAGCTTTTTCATTTACGTATCTCCCCCTCCAACCAAAAGTAAACGTTTTCATATTTTATCTAAGATTACCATAGTGGAATGATCAATATAAAGTGATTGTGCGTAGAGGACCCACCGCTTCTTATTTCATAAAGGTGATGTCTGATAGCAGAGAAAATGGCTGTTCTTGAAATAGAAGGACCATAAAACGTTGATGAAAGGAGATTTACAATTGGATTTTAAAATAGTTAAGCAATAAGTTTTTTGTCCTAAACACGTATAATAAATGTTTTTTGGTACGGGAGCTATATCAAAAAAATCATTCTTTTAAAAGTAAGAAACGTTTTTTTAACTGATCAGTTTTTTGTAGAGTTTGAAAAGTTCACTCTTGATCCAAAAGCGATCACAATAATTGCTACTAATCCTATGATGTTAATAATTGTTCTAATGGCTTCACTATCAACAAATAGATTAATAACAAATGAACCTGCTATTACAAATAAAAGAAGAAAAAATACACTTTTTTTCATAATTACCTCCTATTAAAACTTAAAGTATTTCACACAATTAGTCGTGAGGGGTCCACCTCGAGGTTACAATCCTATTATAAGGTAAATGTTATATTAAATGTATGATATATTAATGCAAAGATTCTCATATCTACAAAGAAGGAGCGAAACAAATAGGTGGCTTTAGTCTTCATTGCTATACCGTTACTCGGTGTATGTTGGTATGTCAATCTGATCATTACTTTAAAACGTTTAAAGCATAATCAGGATATTCATAATTACACAATCATCGGAGGATTGCTTACGTTTGCCTTTATATGCGCAGGAATGCTTGGAATCGCCAGCCTTCATTAAAAATTATAAAACATAGGGAGGTCACATGAAAAGACTCGCTATCATTACAGTCGGTAAAACACACAGTGGTAAAACTACTTTTGCAAGACAGCTTGAACAAAAGCTGACTAACTCTTTCGTGATGGATCAGGATACACATGCTGAATTTCTGAATACATATTATAAAAAGCTTCAGCCAAAGAAAGGTCCGAACATTTTAAAGCATGCTTTAACGAAATTAATCGTTGATTATGCAAAAGAATATACAGGATTTCATTTCATCGTGAGCAATTCAAATCGTGCTAAAAGTACAAGACAGTACTTGCTGAAAGAGATCTATCATAAGGAAGCGTTCACCCGGATCCTTGTTCACTTTGACCTTTCAGATGACATTCTGTATGAACGGGTAGAGAATAGCACGCGTGATACACATATATTCAGAGGACCCTATAAGACTTTTAAAGATGTGCTGATCAGACAGGAAAAAGAATCGGAACTGCCGGATATCGTAGACCCCGTTGAAGGTGAAGCCGACTACTTATTGATGGTCAAAGAGCCGGCTGATGTGGATCGTGTAATTGAAAAGATCGTGACTTTAGTAGAAGCATAACTAAAAAGTGGAGGATGATTACATTGATAAGAGTCCTGATTGGCTTGGTTGTGGGCATCGTCATTTCATTGCTTCTTTTCGATTACAATGGAAGTCAGTATCAGTTGAAGGGGGTGGGTGAAAGTGAATATAGACAGGTCAGTGAATTCGATTTTAACTTTCTCTTTCATTCACTTATCACGACCTCCCTTTGTATTGCCGGAACATTTTTGATCAGTAAGGTTTTTCAGCGGAGATCTTAACAGGAATAGCACCAGTTCGGTTACTCTGCTAAACCACAAGAATATAAGGGATGTTTTTTATGAAACTCTTCAGAGATATGTCAGAAAGCGAAGTGAAAAATTCAACACGCGGTTCAGTCTTTGGTTTCTATGTTTTTCTGTTCTTGCTTGCTTTGAATAATTTTTATTATTTGATTTTTGATGAGAATTTAATGACGTCGTTTTCAATATTTACGATAGGGATCATTCTGACGTTTGGTTATGAGTTTATTTTAAATAGAAGAAATACGAAGAAAACACAACAACAGCACAAAGAGTAGTTGTACGATCATTTAAAACTTATCTTTTGGGGACATGCACAGTCAATTCACGTTTAATTGATTGTGCATGTCCCCTTTTGTCTCACCAGACAGACCCACAAAATTTTTGACAAATATATTTTTTTGATTTATTGTATCTATATGAACATATGATCATATAGATATTATATGGAGGTAAGATCATGGATAAAAAAGATCATCATTTCTTATCAGATGAAACGGTTGAGGAAGCTTCGAGAACGTTTAAAGTACTTGCTGATCCCACCCGTATCAAAATACTGTATCTGTTGTCTCAGGAGGAGTGCTCTGTCACGCATATGACTGAAGTATTGAACATGTCTCAGTCTGCCGTATCGCATCAGCTGAGGACATTAAGAGGACTCAGGTTAGTAAAATCAAGACGGGAAGGGAATCATTTTTATTATAGTTGCAGCGATCAGCATGTAATTAACACGCTGAATCAGGTAATTACGCATATTGATTGTGAGTAAGGAGGTTACAAGGTGGCACATTCACATGACCACGGACATTTTGAAGAGTTGAGAGAAGGTAACAAAAAAGGACTGCTGATTGCATTATCCATTACAACATTTATCATGCTGCTTGAGTTTTTTGGCGGTTTACTGACTAACAGTCTGGCTCTATTAGCTGACTCAGGACACATGCTCAGTGACGCCAGTTCTCTTTTATTGAGTCTTGTTGCAATCTGGTTTGCCACGAAGAAAGCATCTGACAATAAAACGTATGGATTTTACCGCTTTGAGATTTTAGCAGCGCTGTTTAACGGTGTCACATTGTTTGTAATTTCAGGATTTATTTTAGTAGAGGCTTATGAACGGTTTCTTGAACCGCCAACTGTTGCGAGTGGTACGATGATGGGCATCGCGTTGATTGGTCTTCTGGCCAATTTATTGAGTGCATGGTTTTTAATGCGCAAAGGTGACGTTAAGGATAACGTCAATCTTCGCAGTGCCTACCTGCATGTGATTGGTGACGCACTTGGTTCTGTTGGGGCGATTGCAGCCGGTATCGTTATGCTGGTGTTTGACTGGTACCTGGCGGATCCGCTCATCTCAGTACTTGTCTCTCTGCTGATTCTGAAAAGCGCCTGGGGCATACTGAAGCAATCTGTTCATATCCTGATGGAAGGTGCCCCTTCTACCGTAGATACAGGAAAGTTAAAAGCTTCATTACAGAACATTGACGGCGTGATTGATGTTCATGACTTTCATATCTGGACGATCACTTCCGGATTGGATTCTTTCAGCTGTCACCTGACGATTCGTGATGAAGCGGATGAACAGCTGATTCTTCAACAGGCAATAGAGTTGATTCAGGAAAACCACCAGATCAGCCATTCGACGATTCAGGTTGAAAAATCAGGATTGTGTCATGGTGAGTTGCTGGTGTGAATAAGGTTGAAGATGCACAGTTTAGGTCATTGATTCCTTAATGATCAATCCTGTGCATCTCTTTTAGGTTCTATTAAGTAATTAACTTCTCAAACTAACAAAGAAAATGCTTCTTTACATTTCCCCCCGATCAAGTAATATGAAAGTATACAACATCTGTCAAACCACACAAGGTCATACAGCTATTACCTATAAATGAATTGTAAGGAGCGTTGCGAATGGCTGAAGTAAAGGAAAGTTCATTTATGCAAGAGGATGATAAAAAACCGAGGGTGAAAGTGGAACGAAAACCTGGCGAACCGACGCCTGCCTTTAAGGGAGCAAGCTGGGCAGCACTTGCAATCGGGCTGACTGCTTATCTGATCGGCCTTTTTAATGCAGCGATGGAGCTGAATGAAAAAGGTTACTATTTTGCTGTTTTAGTATTCGGCTTGTATGCAGCCGTTTCCTTGCAAAAGGCTGTCCGCGATAAGGAAGAGGACATTCCGGTTTCAGGGATTTATTACGGGCTCAGCTGGCTGGCTGTGATCATTGCAATCCTGCTGATGGCGATTGGCCTCTATAATGCAGGCAGTATTATTCTGAGCGAAAAAGGCTTTTACGGTATGGCTTTCGTACTCAGCCTGTTTGCTGCGATTACGATTCAGAAAAATATTCGTGATACGCAGCAGGCAAAGGACCGGGATTAATACTGAAAACTAATGTATTTTGCAAACCTTTTTTGGCGTTAATAGCTTCATCATATACGACTGCATTTTTAATGTGTTTTTAGCATGGCTGTGTTAAAACTGAGCATATAATAAAAAAGATCAGGTACGCGAACACCTGATCAATGCAGCTGACATCCGTTTGAAGAGCTGTTGGCCAGTTGGAAGGATAACTAAAAGAGTAACCATCTCATCTACTTTGGCCGTAGCGGAGGGTGGTTACTTTTTTGTATTGACGACAATTGCGATGATTGTCACCATTGCCGTTAAGCACGTGACTAAGAATATACCAAATTGAAGGAGCATATTCACGGCATCGAATTTTATTTCAATCTCTCTTCCAAATCCTCAACCAGCATTCCATACACAACACTGTCTGTCCATTCACCCTTGTTCCAGTAATCCTGAACAAAATGCGCTTCTTTCCTCATGCTTACCCGCTCACATAACCTGCCGGACGCCTCGTTTCTGGCATCAAGCGTCGCCTGAATGCGATGCACTTTATAGTCAATAAAAAGCTTCTGAAGTAGTCCTTTTAAAGCCTCAGTTGCAAACCCTTTACCTGAGGACTCCTGTGAAAATGTGTAGCCAACTTCTACGGTATCTTTCATTCCGGTATACCATACAGATAGATCCCCAATGACCCTGCCTTCATTCACGATCGCCAAACTTAATGCTTGGTCCTGTGTCAGCGAATGATTTGTAAGCTTTTTATTAAACTTTTCCTGCTTATTATCGTGTGTCCATGGTTCATGCAGAAGATATCTGCACGTTTCCTGATCACTGTAAATATTGAATACATCGTCCAGATCTTCATTCATAAATGGACGGATGGTCAATCGTTCTGTGTTAAATTCCACGTCTGTCCTCCTGCTTCATTCATCATAAAATGTCATATGCGGCTTTTCCTCTTTGTAATATCTCAAACGATCTTCCAGTGTTCCTGTATGAAATTCAAACTTATGCCCATCCGGATCCGTAAAGTAGATAGATTGCTTATCCCGCTCATCTCTTTCACGCCCGGATAAAATATTGACGTTGTGACTCATCAGATGATGATACAAATCATCTAATTCTTTTTCATCTACTGAAAAAGCAGTATGCGTCTAAGACTGTTTGATCTCTTCACGCGGAATATCCGCTTCCTCATTCAATGCAAGCCAAATTCCATTCAAATCAAAATAAGCTGTGCTTCTGCCCTTGACCAGAAGCTTTGCACCAAACACTTTTTGATAGAAATCAATTGATTTTTCAAGATCAGAGACTGAAAATAAAAGATGATTGATTCCTTTGATAGTCATCCGCTCACTCCAGAACTTATTTATCTTTCCACTTTTCTTTGAATTCCTCATAAACGGCAGACCAGTGATAAGGCTGTACTTCTGCCAGCGTTTTGAATGTTAAGCTTTGCGCTGGAATTGTCACTGCTACTTTCACTGCCGGGCCCCAGTAAAATAGTCTTTCCTGACAGATGCCGCAGGGGGAAAGAATTTTAAACGCTGATTCCCCGTCATCCCGGACTACACAGATCGAGTGTGTAACTTTTCTATTTAACTTATGAGCTTCTAAAATCGCACCTGTTTCTATACAGAGATTAGTCGAATCATTGATAATCTCCGGCGCCACACTGGTTAAGATCGTACCGTCGTCCAATCTGACCGCAGCAGCACCGCCCCAGCCTTCAGGATATCTTTCTTTTAGTACTTGAATTACTTCATCGTATAACGTCTGTTCAATGCTCAAGTGAATGCTCCTTTTCTATTGATAAAACCGACAACAATGATTAGCTGTGCTTTAGAAGCTTATAGTAAAAAACAGTCGGGTCCAGGCTTCCCTCAGCAGACATCGCATATAACGGTATTTCTCCGGCACAGGTGTAACCCATAGACAGATACAGCTGGTTGGATAGATCCCCTTTTCGAGTATCAAGAACAATGAGTGATCGATTACGTTTGAGGGCAGCTTCTTCAGCTTTGATCATTAACTTACGGCCGATCCCTTTGCCCTGGTAATCGGGGTGGACCATTAACTTTACAAGCTCAGCCCGATGAAGACCATTTGACTTTGTGCACAAATCCAACTGAACTGTCCCCACAATTGTCTGATCCATTTCAGCGATCATCAGTATGGTATCCGACTCGGAAAGCTGTTGCCAATATTGATTAGCTTCACGATCACCGAATGGAGGAATAAAGCCAATGGATGCCCCCTGTTTGACAACTTCAACAAGTAAGGATGATAGCTGGTTTATGGAGGTCTTGGTGACGGTGACTTCAGTGATGATCAAAGCATTTTTCAATTTAACCACCTCTTTATAATAGATGCTTAAGGTCCTTTGAAAAGTCGGCTTGATGCGATATAGTCAATCATTTCATTCGCTCAGCCGCTTCATCAGTTACGATTCCCTCACCAAATGAAAGGTCTTGATATTGTGTAACCCCATATTTCTTATATATGATTCTCATTTCTTTTATATCGTTTTCAGCAAAGCCTTTTGTTTTATCTACACGGATCACCAGGTGGATATCGTTCTCTGGCTGGAACCCATTTACCTCCACCAACTCCTCTTTTTCAACCGCTTGCTCACCCAGCATACCAATTTTTCCCTTCGTTGCGATAAAAGCTGCAGCCTGATCAGTATCAGCGATGGTTCCGTCTCTTTTGATCAATTCTATACGCTCTAACGTTGGTGTTCCAGTCCCTTCCCATTGCATTTCGTACCCGAGATAGATGGGACTGGTTTGATCAAGAAGTTCCTGACTGGCTGATGAATGACTCCCCAGCGTGAACGCTCCGCTGTTGCTGAAATAGTCAAATAGAAGCCACGCACTGATAGCAAGAATCAGCACAATAGATGTCATGGCAAGGGGTTTTTTCATAGTGTCGGTCTCCTTAATTTCTACGCTATTTAAATTCAGAGGCAATCTATCTAAAGATTACATAACTGTTTTTACCGGGCCAGCGTATAGGTTGTAGCCCCCCAATGGCTGGAACTTGTTCTTCTTGCACCATTCCATCCAGCTTTCTTAAGCTCTTTTCCAATCATCATGTTAAAAAAACCATGACCAACCAGTGTTACTTTATTCTTCTCATGAGCACATTCCATCAGCACCTTGGAAGCTTTTTCAGCTCTTCTTTTTGCATGTTGCAGAGATTCGCACTCATATGAATAACCACAAAACCATAACATCCTAAACATTACTGTCCATAGATTTGCATTCAATTTCAAACGACACAGAATGAAAAATGGAGCTGGCAATTCCACTTCACGAAATAAAGGATCTGGCATTACCAGTACTTCAGGGTTTAAAAGCTTTGCTGATTCAATGGCTCTTTTCAGATCACTTGTAAAAATAACCTCCGATGCATTGAATTGATTCAATGTATCAGAAGGATAAGTTTTTTCCTCAAGCACGCCGTGGTCGTTATATCGCTTCACCCATTCCTTAAACTCCAGGGCAGTTATCACCTTTTTTTCATTCCACAAAGACTTGCCGTGTCTAATCAATGTAATGTTCATTCTACCCTCCATTTATATTGAATATTAACTATTATCAGATTTTAAAAGATAAGACGTTAACTAATGCGCAATCTCAGGTCCCTTTATACGTTCACTATTGCTGCATATTGTTAACTTCATGGAAAAAACTCTATACAACTTCTCTAAATTATTCGAGCGGGAAAGGGTTGGTAGGAATTAAGCTTGTTGTATAAATGGCCTGGTTTACTTTTTCTTAATGCTGCTAATTTGAGCCTATCATTATAACAACTAATAATTACCTTTTATGTCTCACTTTCTTTTATCTTAAATTTAAAGGATATAAATAACAACATCCAAAAAATAAATCCTAATATAAATGGCGACATACTAAGAAAAGTTTTATAGAAAGCAGCCTCTATCGTCTCGTGCTTATCAAAAAAGATATTGGAAATGAAAACTAAAATGACCCCCAGCAGATTAATAAGCACAAAAATGCTGGATAATATTTTCATTTGATCGTACCCCCCTATTCTTTTCAAACCGCACGCAATCGATCGGATTTCTCTATCCCGGATTTGATCTTTTTGTTAGGCTTTGTCAAAGTTTAATGTTGATATTTTATAAAAATTGGAAACACTAGATTTATAAAATTCCGTTTTTTTATGTCTTATTCAACTAAAACCCACTATAATTTAACATCAGGTTCATTATTCTTCTTTATAGTAGTGACTACAATAACATTCACCAATACTCCCAATCCAAGGAAACCTGAGTAATAAATACTTTGTATTGCTGGTCCGAAACCTTTTTCAATTACATCAATTGCGGAAAGTAAAAGAGGCAAGAAAAAGGCTAAAATGGCTAAGAGTATTAGCGTAAGTATTGGTATATACCTTTTTGAGTAGCTAATTCTCATTGTCCAGTAAATTGAAATTACTATTATGGACAACGGCAAAATAAACGAGAAAATCAAATTCAAAACTGACGTACTCAAATAATCCCTCCTTAAAAAAGTGCATTTCATAAAATAACATCTTAAAATCAAATTAATTCTAAACCCTCTTGCTATCAGACGAAATCCTTCAAATATACGTTTCGCTTAAATCGATTAACCTGCCCTTTAGTTGAATAAAGAAACAACCTTCAGACAGCAAAATTAGCAATCTAAGTGCATCATATATTTCCAAATTTAGGATTAAATTAACTTTTATTATCACATCATTCATTGTGACTTCATGTCACTGATGATGGATACTCTCTAACACTTGAAACCACGCAGGATAATTGTTCAGATACTTGGTTGCCACTCCGTTAATTCGCTGTATCCAGCCTTTAGTTGTTGACATTTTGGATGTGATAAAGCCCCTTGGAGCGAATTTTCCCTTCAGATTTGAACCGATAAATACCCATCCCTTTTTCAGCAGCATAGGTTTTAAAGGCACGCCAAGCATCGGGGCATAATACATTCTCGTTGGAAAGTTTAGGACCAATGGCTTTGTCTAACTGCTCTTTTGTCAATCGACCTATTCCTTGCACTTGAGAGAAGATCATCTTTTTACGATCTCTTGCGGCCAATACACATACCTGCTCGTTGCTTATACCACGTTTCTTTGCGGAACCGCCTCGTTTGCGGGACTTTTTATCCTTAATCTTTCTTTGTCCTTTTTCAGAGTAAAGGAAATATGTCTCATCCATTTCAACGATACCTTGGAAACTTTATAGTTTTATTTGCTTTAATGCCGTTAGGAGCTTGTGCCTCCAATAAGATAATGTGATGTGAGTAAAGTCACCAATCAAATTGGCTGATTTACGAAGCGAATAACCTTCTATCATATATTCAATAAACTTCATCCAACGATTAAGATGACGGGTTCGATATAATGCCGTATTGGTGAGGTCAGTGAAAGTCATTCTACAAGATTTAAAGCGATAACGCTGTTTCTTCACTTCACCACCATCGACTATTGTAGAATACTTCCCAAACCGAACAATATGTTCTAATTTACACTTAGGACAACGATAGCCATCTTTATTTTTACGTTCCGAGATCTCCTATAGAACGCTTCCTTTTGAGGATGACGCAGTAAGAGCATCGATTAAATATTCTCGTAATCGATGTTTTTCTGCTGGGCTAAGTTTTTGAATGGATTTAAGGATATCGGTTGTTCTCACGGTCATCACCAACTCATATTTGATGGCTATATTACAGAACATTCGTTCCAAATACACAAACATCAACACCATAATTTAACAGAGCTTTTGTTTAAAACAATTCTCTGCCCGATATAAGCGGATAAATTTGGATTTAATCTAAGTATATCACATGCCAGTCACATCAAATATCCAGCCAGTCCTCCACACAAACGACCCTTTGAGCCGTTGCATCTAATCTTACTTTTTTACCAATCGCAATCGGATGCATCGGATGCGTGTGACTGATATCGAATTCCGCCAAAATCGGCAGCTCCCGTCCGTCCAGCTGCTCCATCAGAAGATCTAATGGACGTTTATTGGTGCCCAGATCATCGTATTGTTCATGTTTGCCGAGAATGATCCCGCCTACCTGATCAAAAACACCGTGTAATTTCAGCATGGCAAAATTCTTCTCAACGATAGAAGCAGTTTTCGTACTGTCTTCAATCAGCAGAATGTCTCCCTCTTTAACCTCCGGAAAATAAGGCGTTCCGATAAAGCCGTACATCGCGTTTAGATTCCCGCCGATTAAGCAGCCTTCAGCTATTCCCTCATGGCCCGTTACCAATTGATTTTCTATCAGCTTTTTTTCTGTCGTTTTCTCAAGCCAGTTTACATGCTCATCAGACCAGTAAGCAGGAATCGGGATGTCATACGGAGCCTGGTATTGCCCGGAGAAATAGTCTTCAAAATATTGATAGGTATCAAGCACAAGCGGTTCAAATTCTCCAAAGGAAGGAATGAGTGCCGGACCATAATAGGTGGTGATACCAGTTTTCGCATACAGCGCCAGCAACACAGCCGTTGCATCAGAGTAGCCTACAATGATTTTAGGGCTGGTACGGAACGCTTCATAATCCAGATAAGGCAGCATACTGTTTGAATTGGTTCCGCCAATCGTGGACATAATCATTTTAATATCCTTATTTCTTAACAGCTGATTGAATTCTTCCGCCCGCTCTTTCGGCGTACCTGAACGATATGCATCTGATTTGCCTGTCAGCGCTCCTTCAATGATCGTGTAGCCCTTTTCCTGCAGAAATGTTTTCGCGCGTTGAAATCTCTTATGTGCTGTAACTGTTCCAGGGGCTGACGGACTGAATATCCCGATCTGATCCCCTTTTTCCAAACGGTTATGCATATGACTCAAACTCCCTTATCACATAGTCTATATGTAGAAAATGAAGCCCGAATATGTTCATATCATGCGTTGCCACCAGTTCCCCGTTTCTTTCTTCTATCACAAAATACTCATGCAGCGGCAGTTTCAAGATGTACTTTCCGATTGCCAGATACGTCCCTGCATCCCCATGCCCATCACTGGTTAAGGAAAGTCGTCCATTTTCAGCAGACAGCTGCAGGATACCGTGCATTGAGGAAAATGGTAAAGGCAGCGCAATATTCATAAATGTTTCCTGACCTGACTTGTGATGAGAGTAAATGGCTGTAAATACCGTACCTTCTCCAATCATCCGCTTCCACACTCTCGGCTTGGCCCGTCCATCAAGCTGTTCATCCACCACCAGGATTTCTCCAGTCATTTCAACCTTTGAGGATGAATAAGGGAGATTAAGCTGGCCGATGGATCGGCTGATTAACTGCCACACCCATGCGAACGGGAGGAACCAGCCTGACCATTTTACAGAGGCGAATAGTTGAAATCTTTCAGTGTGTTCATAGAAATTAATGACTTGTGCAGACACTTCTTCTGGATTGACATACATGTTCATTTGATCGACCAGTCCCCTGTGAGGCGCTCCAGTCTCTTGAAGCTTCCCGCGGATTCGGCTGACAGGAAAATTGTAAGGCCGCTGCGTTGACTCAGGCACTTTTAACGCCCATCCAACAACAGTCAACGTACCAAACAGCAGACAGTTCAGAAACCCATGGACATCGAGCATATCCGGAATGTTCACGATCACCTGCCCTGATAGATTGCCATATGCATATGCGAGTGACCATAGAATCGTGATACATAGTGTAAGAAAAGGAATCCAGACGATTATCCTCTGAATCCCATGAAACTTCAGACGGAACAAATAATAGGTCAGCGCATAGATCGCCAGTACATAAAGCGAGACTGAAATGATTTCAACTGTGCGGGAGAATGTGATCCCAATAGCAACCGTAACTGGTCCCGTAGCAATCACAAGCGCACAGATCTGATACAGCTTTGTGATTTGAATCCGTCCGACCAGACCAACTGATACACTTAGCATGAAAGCAGAATAGTGGAAGTGAATCGCCGTCAGCCAAGTCAGCATCTCGCTGAATCCTGTGTTAATTCCGCTGACAGAAGCAAGAAACCATCCACCGCCAATCGCGAGATAGATCATGCCAAGATCAATGAGCCACTCAGGCAGGTTGGTGAATCCGCGGTTTAAAAAGCGCTCAAACCCTTTCCAGGCAACCCAGCATGTGACCAGAAAATAGATCGCTGCACAAATCACAGCTGCAAGATAAGGCAGATCCAGACTGATCAGTGTGACAGCCAGCATCCCAACAGCAATGATCACTTTTTCAAACGGACGAAGCTTTACAATCATATGTAATAGTGACGGCACAAAAATCAGCTGTGCAGCCGTCAGATAATAGTAGTAGTCAGCCTGTTTATTCATGGCGAGGCTGAAACAAAAAAGCAGAAGGCCAGTCAAAATCAGAGGGTTAATGAACGCTTTCTTTAAATTCTCCTGCATACATCATCACCCTCCCAAGTACAGCATTGTAAATTGATACATGAATCGTATAGACATCCTTTTGGTCATCGTAGCCCTCAAGGACAGTTACACGTCCTCTTAGGATTTTAGGTAGCGTAAATCCCGCTTTCCCAAGCATCACCTTCTGCACGCCGGACGTAATGATCAGAAAGCCTTCTTTTGTGACATCAAAATGCAGATCTGAATAGAAGAACGGAATGTCACCCAGAAAATCCTTTACTAACTTCTTTTCCAGATCCACTGTCATCCTGGCGTTAAATTTCCGCTCAGCGTTTTGAAAGTGAAAGGTTCTCTCCCACGCGACTTCCGCATCACCATCCGGATTTATCGCACAGCGGTTAGCAATGGAGAATGGGATCTCTTGCCCGCTCTCGGGAAACAGAAAGTTCGCCTTTGAAGCCAGGCAATAAAAAGGAGACAGCAATCTGCCGCCATTTTTAACCTGACTCATCACACCCGTGGCAAAAAAACGCTGATCTAAAGGCAATGTGTAGCGATGCTGCAGTTTTGGGTGCAACTTCTGAAACTTCTCTCCAAGCAATGTAGCATAAATCGTCATGCCGCTTTCCCCCTTTTTCTTCTGCAGATTTTCGCACTTGGCAGCTCTTTTGTAAGCAGTAACCCGATGATCGACAGCACCCACAGCGTCACATTCAGCGTGATCACGTTAAATGGAGCTGTTGCTGTAAACGGTGCTGCAATCACCGCGCTTAATGTGAGCAGAGGGAAGATGATGACCTGGAGCTTTAGCAAATGTTTTTGCAGCTTCGGGATGAGCCAGCAGCCGGCAAAAATCATTTCTGCGATGCCCACCCAGATCACTGCAGTGGAGGCTTGACCTTCAGATAAAGAAGAAAGCTGTGTCAGCATGCTGACTTCTAACGGTTGCTGCGTCAGCACTTTCGGTACCAGTCCCTGATAAAGCCAGACAAATGCGAATAAAAAACATATTGTATAAAAAGCAAAAAAACGCCTGTATTGCGTTCCCGGACGCTCACCTGATTCAATCCACCGCTTTAACACATCAAAGCTGAGCGCTGTTCCCCACCCAATCAGCGGACGGAACAGCCTGTCAAAAAGCTTTCCCACTCCGCCAAAGCGGACGTCATAATCATACTGCGTCAAAAAAGTGGTACGCCCTTCACCAGGGATATACTGCCAGTACCCCTTCCCTTCAGCAATCGGTGAAATCAGCTGATCTGTGCCAAAATGCAAAGCGGACGTCTTCTCTCCGCTCTCTTTCTCATGCGTCCCTTTACTCTCACCCCAGCCGGACACTTCAATACCCGGCAATACTTTTGTGGAATAAGTAAACGTCTCCACCGGTTCGCCCGGGGGCTTTTCATTATATGTAATCGAAGAAAACCGGACATCCCACTGCTCATGCAGATCCGGCTGCTGGGTATAGGTCCAGACTGGTTCAATGTTGTCGTGTATGTCTATTTCTACATAAATCGGTTTGTGTGGCATGATTTCACATCACTTTTAGTAGATTTGAAGATTAGTGGATATGTAATGATTTTACCATTTAGCAATGAGTGGAAAAATGGTAGAAATTTTATACAGTTGATCTGACAAACTCTCTAAACTTTTCTTCCTCTTCTACAAAAGGATTGTGGTTACTGCTTTCAAAAGTGGTAAATCTCACATCCGGGATTAAGTTTGCAATTTCCACACCATATTTATAAGGACATTGCGCATCGAATCTCCCAGCATAAATATAGCTTGGAATTGATACATGCACTAAGGAATCTCTTAAATCAAATGCAGGATTTTCAGTTCTGATAAAGTAGTCCAAACGTGCACCTACTGACTTACCGCTATTCGGTATTTCCAACGACTTCTTCAGTTTTTCTTCAGAATAAAAAGAGAGCCTGCTCCATTCATAACTTAATTGTTTCCGAGTATCTGTTGGTGTTGTTGGATCGTTTAACTGCTGAATAATTTGCATAACCCGATAATAATTTTGATTTTTACTGCAATAAATACAGTCTGCATCCGAGCTATATTCATTACTTGCAGACGCTCCTCCCGACACAATCTTTGTTAATGAAGACGCCGCTGATACAGCATATTTAAGCGCCAGCATTCCCCTGTAGAGTGTCCGGCAAAACCCCACTTTTCATACCCTAAAGCTCTTCTGATCGCTTCTAAATCCTTTACCGCGGTTTCCATACTATATTGCGATGCTGCTTTCGCTTTTACAGAATGACCACATCCACGCAGGTTGACCAGGTAAACCCGGTAGAATGCTGTAAATGGATTTGCAAACGTATTACCACGCTCATCATAAGCACTGTATAAATGAGTTACACATAATGGTTCACCAGTCCCTGATACAAACAATTCAAAAGTTCCTCTGGCTGTATCAACAAGCATTTTCTCCCACATATTTCTCATCCCCCTGACTGTTTCATGTAATTATTTCTTCCATTCACCTTCAAACACACTCATCTCCCACAAACTCCAGTACTCGTCACCCATTTTTCTTGCATCCCTAAGTAATCCCTCCTTCACAAAACCTGCCTTCTCATAACAGGCAATGGCTGAAGCGTTGAAGTCAAAGACACCAAGACTCACACGATGTAATGTCAGTTCGTCAAATGCTACTTTTAGAATTTCGTTCATCATTTGCTTTCCTGCTCCCTTACCCCGGACACTTTTATCTCCGACCAATACTTTCCCAACTCTCGCTGATCGGTTCGCCCGATCAATCCTGCCTAAAGAAATATGCCCGATTACTTTGCCGCTCTCTTTTTCAACCACACTGTAAACGAGAGAAGTGGAGTCCTTTCCATTTGCATGCTCTATGTATTTTTCTAATTGTTTTTCATCTAAAGGAAAGTTGAAATTCGGACCTCCCCACTGCATTAAAAATTCCTGGGTCTCGATCCAGTCGATTAGCTGTTGAAAGTCTGACCGTTCAAAATATTTTAGTTCAAGCATTTGCAGCACCTCTTCTATATTGTTTCATCCTTCTTACTGACAGGACGCGTCATGCATTCATTTTTTCTGAAATTGAACTTCCTGTAAAAATTCTGCGCATCCGATGTAGCTAAAGCAAAAGCCGTATATTTGATATCAGGATGATCAAGTATACAGTCCATGAGCCACTTCCCAAGCCCTTTTCCTCTATAGTCAGGATCCACCACGACATCCATGATCCATGAAAAAACAGTATAATCGGTGACAACTCTGGCAAATCCGATTTGTTTTCCTTCATCATACAACCCAAAAGACATTGAATGGTTCATACTTTTTTCAATCTCTTTCTTTGTTCTGTTTGAAGCCCAATAAGTATTTAACAGGAGCTGATAAATACGATCGGTATTCATTAACGTAACGTCATCACTTACAGAATAACTTTGCTTAGACCATTCCAACCTGATTCCTCCTGACTGATTATATAAACGGGCTGTCCGCTATCAATTTTGAAGATTCACTACCCCTATCATAACATCCTTCCTGTTATAATTTGGGTATATCAACTATCAGATTTGTCATACAGTTAGTGACTCATGAGGAGGGCGTAAACATGATTGAAAATGAACATTTATCTTTATCAAGCGCACAATTCCATCATTTTAAAGAGCGTGCTGAAAAAGGTTTGGCTCAATTATCAGATGAAGAACTCTACTGGAGACTGAATGAAGCATCCAATAGTATTGCTATGATCATGAAGCATATCAGTGGAAATATGCACTCTCACTGGAAGGACTTTTTATCATCTGACGGTGAAAAAGCTTTTAGAGATCGAGATATGGAGTTTGTAATTACTGATCAGGACACGAAAAAAGTATTAATGAATAGATGGGAAAGCGGATGGACGCTGCTTTTTGATACGCTTGAAAGTCTAAATGAAGATGATCTCCAAAAAGTCGTCGCTCTAAGAAAACAGCCGATGAGCGTGCTGCAGGCGATTCAAACTGAAATTGCGCATATCAGCTACCATACAGGACAAATCTTATTTCTCGGCAAGCAGATGAAAGATCACGACTGGACAGTATTGAGTATTCCAAAGAATGGATCAGAGGCGTTTAATCGGAAGGTGAAGATGGAGAATGAACAGAAGAACACCAAATGATTGATAGCTTTAATATGCTGCTAGTCTGCATGTTAAGTAAACGCCTTCATGATATAATCCATTTGTAAGTTTTTATGCAGTAAAACATATTTTATGTTGTTTGTATGATTAGTAAAGAGGCAGGTGGACGAATATGATTTTGAATACACACATTACCGGTGACGGAGAACCTTTGATACTGATTCATTCAGGAGGGATGACGGGGCTTACCGAGTACCAGGAACAGAGCGAATATTTTTCAGTAAGAAACTTTAAAGTCATTAGGCCTGATTTGAGAGGGCACGGAAAGTCTCCTGGGGAACTTGATCACTACTTCAATCGATGTGTACAGGATTTAAGTGATACGCTGGAATCTCTAAATGTTGAACAATGTCATATCGCAGGGGTTTCTATAGGCGGCATTGCAGCTTTAATGTTCGCGAAAGCTCATCCGGGTAAGGTAAAGTCTCTCAGTTTTTCCGGAGTGCTTCCTTCAGTGCCTGTCAATTGGACAGAACTCTCAAATGAAGAAGCTGCATCATATGATCAATTGTTTGATAACCAGGAGGCTGTAACGTTTTTAAACGACATTCATGGCGACAATGATTGGAAGGCCACACTTCAATCTTTTACCGCTGAAGATTTTTACCCTTTTGATGAGACAGGAGATGTTTCAAGTCTTAAAACTCCAACATTATGCGTTGTTGGTGATCAACAGGAGCTTGAAGTCTCAGCTGCTTTAACTTATAAGCAACTAAATCAGAATATCAACATATCAGTTATTCCTTTTTCCGGACATTTGGTACATAGAGAACAACCAGACTTATATTCTGAAGTGTTACATACGTTTATTAAAAATATTTAATATTTTTATATGAAGTGATGGTTCAAATGCTTGGACGAAAAGATAAACCACCCTGCGCCGTCGGAAGCAAAAGGGTGGTTCTCTCAAATAACATTTAAATGACAACCACCACACTGACGGCAGAGGCTGCAGAATAGAAGAGTTAGCGCTCTTCTCTTATTATAACCATCTTCCCTTAATACGTTAACAGAGTCATCACAAAAAACACAGCTGACAAAAGTTACTTCCTTAAATATTCTGTCTCAACGCTTACCTCTTCAATTTCCCCATCCACACGCTGAATAAAATAAGCCTGCGCATGTTTTCTGGAACTGACAGAAGCAGATAGAGTTTCATCAATGAAGTGCAGCGCTACACCGTCATCAACTGCGTAACCCTCTTTTATTTCCCCTTCCAGTATCAATTCATAGTAAGAGGGCTTTCTCTTAATTTCTCCATCAAAATGAGGACAGTTACTGCCACTCAGCAAGCCTAGCCCGTTGATTTTATAGAGCGGCGCATTCAATGGGTCAGTCAGCCCCTCTTCAAACCAGCAGACCGAACCCGCACTGATTCCTGCAAGAATAACCCCCTGTTCGTACGCTTTCTTCAAAATTACATCCAGTCCCCATTCTTTCCACAAAGCAAGCATGTTCCGGGTGCTGCCTCCACCGACGTAAATGATATCCTGATCAAGCACAAATTGTTCCAGGTCATTGAATGCCGGCTGAAACAGGGATAAGTGAGTTGGATGGCACGCAAGCGTTTTAAACGCTTCGTAAAATCTATGTATATAGTTATCCTGATCTCCGCTTGCAGTTGGAACAAAACATACTTTTGGAGCTACTGTTTCGGCTTGATCTAATATGTACTGATCCAGCAGAAGATTCTCCGGCTCCATCGAAAAACCTCCGCCGCCTAACGCTATAATTTGTCTCATTTATCGCTCTCCTTTGGTTATTAGTAGACCTCATATGAATCTGATATGAATGCTAACAAGCTTCCGCTGAACCACCACTTAACACTATTATTCAACTTTCAGTATTCATCATCCTCTTTATCAAATGGATTTTAATTACTACTTCAAAAACAGTTGAACTATTCTTTCACCTGTTTTATAGTGTGTATATAGACATACACACTTATACACTAAAAAAAGGAAAGGAGCTTATGCAGATGGATACTATGCGTAAAGCATTCTGGCTGGCAAAGCTCGAATTGGATGTATCAAAAAAACATTATTTACTTCTGCTTTTGATTGCAGGCATCTACACTTTTTTCTTTTATCTGACGATGCCTCCTTACCTTGAAGAAAATATCTTTCTGTTGGATGCTTTTCTTATTATTTACGTCGGCTCCCTCGCTTTTTCGATTAAACCGAAAAACTTTCAATATCAGAAATTAGATGACGGATTATATGCTTCACCCTATTTTGCGATGCTGAATCAGCTTCCTATCAAACGTAATGTACTTGTGGCAAGCCGCTTTATATTACCTTACCTTTCTATTTTTATAGGGATCACAATCGTTCTGGTTGGCACCTATATTTTCTCAACAGACCTTCGGGAAGCCATTGAGCCGCTGCCTATGATTGCACTGATCATCACCTGGCTTTGTATCAGTTTTTCTATTGGCGGGATCTTCCCTGCCAGTGATCCAGGTGATCAGATTAAACGGTTTACGTTTTTCTGGTCGTATATGATCATCATCGTGTTTTTTGTTGGCATGTATCTGATTTTTCAAGTATGGCTTGATACAGGTTTTTTCAAATGGACGATCCAGATGGCTAATGATTTCACTATTCTTTCAATCATTGTGTCTATTCTTATTGCATGTCTTGTCACGTGGTACTGGTTCAATCATGCTAAGAAGCAAATCCAAAAAAATGATTACTTACAATAAAGGAGGGCTGACATGAATCTTCCAATTCGGCTTTCCAAGTCTTCCCGGGAACCGATCTATCATCAGATCGAAAACCAGATCAAAGCACTGATTGCAAGCGGACAGCTGGCAACCGGAGACCCCCTTCCTTCTATCAGGTTATTGGCAAAGGAGCTCGAGATCAGCTCCATTACAATCAGAAGAGCCTATCAGAACCTTGAGTATAGTGGATTCATCCAGACCTCTCAGGGAAAGGGAACATTTGTCGCAGAGGTGGATCCTGCTATGAAAACATCAATGGCCAGTCAGGCAGTTGAAGATGCAATTTCGAAAGCAATCTCTATAGCACGACAACATGAATGTTCAGATGAGGACATCGTTCGCATGGTCAAAACGCTGCTTCAAAAGGAGGAAAACCAATGACTTTCCCATTAACGATCAGGAATATCGAAAAATCCATTGACGAATTTCATTTGAACATTCAGGACCTTACCTTTGAAGAAGGAACCATTAGTGCGATAGTCGGGACAAATGGTGCCGGAAAAAGTACCTTTTTCAAAATGCTGATGAACCTTGTCAAACAGGACAACGGAGAGATTGAGGTGTTTGGTCATTCTGTCAGGGGCGAAGATGACGCATGGAAACAGCAGATCGCTTATCAGGCTCAGACAATGATTGGCTGTGATGCTTTCACAGGCGAACAGCTGCGTAACCTGATGGCAGAAGTCTATCCGTCATGGGACGAATCGCTGTTCAGAAGATTCTCCGAAAAGCTGAACATTCCACTGAATAAGAAAGTTCAGAAGCTGTCTCCCGGTGTGAAGACGAAGTTAAATCTTGCATTAAACTTTGGAAAAAATACTCCCATTCTCATGCTGGATGAGCCGACAGCTGCGATGGACATTCCGTCGAGAAATTATTTTATTCAGTTTTTACTTGAGCTGATGGAAAGAGGAGACAGAACGGTGCTGATTGCATCGCATCAGGCAGACGATATTAAAAAGCTTGCTGACTACCTTGTATTCATTAACAAAGGATCTGTTACACGTCTGCTTGAAAAAGATTCGCTCGTATCATCTTACCGGTTGTTCTGGCTGAAGGAAGAGCCGCAAGTAAGCCGCATACCTGGTGAGATTAAGCGTACCTATAAGAAGGTTATTTTATCAAATCACCCGGAAGCTACGATGGCCTATCTTTCTAAAAACGGGCTGGTCATTGTTGATGAGCAAGTACCTGAGCTTGAGGATATTATTCAGGAAATTTTAATGGAAGGGGAAATGATTAATGTCTGAAATTGCGCTTACCGTCCAAAGTCTTCAGAAGTCATTTAAAGATCAGCAGGTGCTTCACGACGTTTCATTCAATGTAAGAAAGGGAGAAATCACAGCCCTCCTCGGTCCAAACGGTGCCGGAAAATCAACGACCATCAGAAGTATTATGGGCATTCTCTATCCGGATCACGGAACGATCAAATTCCACGGTGAGAAGGAGGGCCAGATTCCAAAGCATAAAATCGGCTACCTGCCGGAGGAACGCGGTCTGTATAAGAACGTGAAGATTATGGATATTCTGCTCTACTTTGCAGAGCTCAAGGACTATCCGCAGAAAAAGGCAAAAGAGCGTGCATTGTCTTATCTGAAAAAGTTCGGCCTTGAGGGAAAAGATAAAGTTTCAATTGAAGAGCTCTCAAAAGGAATGGGTCAGAAAGTTCAGTTCATCGCATCTATCATCCATGAACCGGAGCTGTTGATTTTAGATGAACCGTTCTCAGGACTTGATCCTGTCAGTCAGGAAGTATTCAAGGAAGAGATCAGAGAGCTTGCCAGAAATGGAACGGCCATTCTTCTCTCAGCCCACCAGATGAATCTAGTTGAGGAAATGGCAGACCGCTTGATCATGATTCATAAAGGCAGAGAAGTGATCAGCGGGACAATGGATGAAGTAAAAAGAGAGTACGCAAGCTTCAAGTGCACAATTCACGGTCTAAATGATGAGAATAAACTGAAGACGATTCCTTATGTGACCAGGGTTGAGCAGCAGGATAACGTATCTGTTCTGTTTCTGGATCAGAACCTGAAAGCGGCAGAATGGATCCGCAAGCTGCCTTCAGACATTCAGATCGAGGAATTCAGACTGGATCGGATTTCGCTTCATGAAATCTTTATTGACGTTGCCTCAGATCGGACACTTGCAGCAGAGGAGGAAGAAAAATATGCGTAACAGTTTAAAAGTCGCCCGCTGGGAATTCAAACGGAATGTCAAAAATAAATCGTTCATTATTTCACTCCTGTTAACACCGGTGCTTTTCATTCTATTCGCTACCCTCCCGACACTGTTATCAGGATCAGGTGATGACGCAGAACCGGTCAATGTCTCTGTGTCAGATCCGTCCGGCATATGGGCAGAACAAATTGAGCCTTACCTCAGCAATGCTGACCTGAACTGGGAGACCAGCGTTGTAACTGCTTCTCCTGATGAATGGAGAGACGGGTTGGATGAGGATGAAAGCGCGGTGTATCTTGCGCTTGATGAAGCTGCTCTAAGTGAGGGGCAGATCACCTATTACACTACGGAGGATACACCTGACTCATTTGCAGGTGAGGTCCAGCTTCTTGCAGCACCACTACAGCAGCTGAATCTGCAAAATGCCGGGCTATCAGCAGAACAGATGGCTGCTGTGACGAACGGGATTCAGTTTAATGCAGAAGAACTGTCAGACTCAGAGCAGGCTGCTGATACAGGGGTTAATGAACTCGCGCGTATCATTCCGGGTGCATTCGCCGGGCTGATTTTATTCTCTATCGTGATGACAGGGATGATGATCTTCCAGAGTGCTTCACAGGAAAAGAAGGAAAAAGTATCTGAAATTGTTCTTTCATCACTGACACCAAGTGACTTGATGCAGGGAAAAATCATCGGCTACTTTTGGCTTGGTATGCTTCAAGTTGGGGTATGGCTGCTGATTGCACTGCCATTTGTGATCTGGAGGTTCAATGACTTCCCTATTATGGAATACCTATTCGTACCGGAGCTCGCGCTGCTGATTGTCATCGCACTGATTGGTTACCTGTTATTCGCCGCTCTCTTTGTCGGACTTGGTGCAACTGTTGAAGACATCAGCTCGACAAGTAACTTCCAGGGCATGATTATGATGCTGCCATTTTCTCCGCTGATTCTGATCGGACCTATTCTATCCGATCCAAATGGACTTGCAGCACAGGTTGGTACCTATATTCCATTTACCTCCCCTGCTGTTATGATCATGCGATTATCATTACTTGAAGAATGGCCTTGGGTTGAAATCGGTATTGCACTGGCGATTCTAGTTCTATCCGTGTGGCTTGTAATGAAGCTTGCCGGAAAAATCTTTGAAGTCGGCATCCTGTTATACGGGAAAAATGCTTCAATGGGCGAGATTATGAAGTGGGTTCGTTCGTAGTTGGTTAAAAGCAGTGGAGAGGCTGAGCCAGCCGCGCTGAAAGGAGAATGATGATGACTGAAGAAGCAAAACAATTAACCACAGAACAGGAATGGACAAACGCTTTTCAGGTTATGAAGCAGCTCCGTACACACCTTAATCTAAATACCTACCTGAAATTAGTACGTGAAGCACACGAAAAAGATCGTTATGAAATGCATGCGTTATATGATAACGGTGAAATCGTCTCTGTGATTGGCTTCAAGCCAATGATTACACTGTATTACGGCCGGTTCATCTGGGTATGTGATTTGGTGACTGATCAAAGTCAGCGATCAAATGGTTATGGCGAAAAGCTGATCACCTATGTTCATGAATGGGCAAAGGATAAAAATTATGAAAGTGTGGCCCTGTCTTCAGGACTGCAGCGTGAGGATGCCCATCGCTTTTATGAGGAGAGATTGAATTACGATAGAGTGAGTTATGTGTTTAAAAAGAACCTGAAGGAATAAAAGTAAGGGAAGTAACACGCGATTCCTTCAATAGGTGAATCACGTGTTACTTCCCTTCTTTATAGCTACGCAAAACTCCCCGACACAAGGCTTTTACGCCGATACACACTCAACACAATCCCAATCAAAAAGGCATTAAACAGCGTTGGCATCAGCCCGTAGCTGATAAAAGGCAGTGAGATTGATGTGAGTGGCAGCAGTCCAAGCATCATGGCAATATTATAGACGAACTGAACAATGAAAAGCGTCATGCTTCCCGTGAGAAGCAGTTTGCCAAATGAACTGTTCATATGGCGGGAAATCATGATCATTCTTATAGCGAAAAGCGATAGAATCAAAACAAGAATGAATGCAAAGGCATAACCATAATAAAATGTCATACTGGCAAATACATAGTCCGTGTGTGCATATGGAATGAACTCAAATCCTCCGGTCGTACCAAACCAGCCCGCTGATGAGAAGATCTCTTCCAGACGAAGATACATAAAGCCTGCCGCATCTGCGTACTTTTCAGGGCTCAAATAACCCATCAGTCTGTGCATTTGATATGCGTCTGCTGCCAAAAAGAATGGCACACCTCCTGAGGCGGTTAACACGAATGGAACAGCCGTCATCAGCATCACTTTTTTCTTACTGAATTGACTCCACCATAACATGACAAATACCATGACTGTATAGATCAAGGCAATTGAAAGGTTCGGGATAGAAAAGAATAGATAGAATGAGAAGATAAACAATAATACCATCTGCCAAATTCTCACCTTAGGATTATTTAAAAAAGATGCCCAGGCAAGAAAAAAGAAAGGGAGTGCCATCAAGCTTTCAATCGTAATGATTCCAAATGCTATGTAGGACTGTCCATGGATCATCGTCGTCGGAAAATACCTTAGGGTAAGTAGAAGAAATGAACCAAGTATATAAAACACCCACCCAAACCGCTCGATCTTCCGGTAATCAAACAGCATAATACCAACAGCTGCCACAACACCAAACAGCACAATGATGATCTTCTGCACCAGAAAAGCTTCTGTATAATCCAGCGTGATAATAGGTAAGAAGCCAAGTCCCATCGCAGCTGCGAGCAATGCAATCAGCATCCAGTCCACCTTCGGCTTATGCAGCCTGTTCAGCTCCTGGCCAAGCTTGACGGGGCTGCCCATCTGTTCGACCGCCTTCTCTTCTGCTGTGTCATCACTTAACCCTTTTTCCTGCCAGAAGCCCTTTGCCTTTTTCAGGTGGAACGTCAATTCTGTTGTGACAAAGTTCCTGGCTTCCTTTGATTTAATATGATTGGTGACTTCTTTTAAAAAGTGATCTCCTTTATTTTTCACTGCCCTCTCACTCCTGTGTCAGTTCTTTCAGTCCAAATTGTTTGTTGCCAGCAGCTTTCTCTGATTTTTGCAGCACCTTTTTACCCTTATTGGTCAGCTGATAATATTTCGCGCCGTCATGATCCCAGCCGGAATGAATCAGGTGGTCCTGTTCCAGGCGGTGCAGCAGCGTATACAGTGCACCTTCATTTCTATCAAAAGACTGGATGCCTCTCCCGCGCAACAGCTGAGACAAATCATAGCCTGTCTTTTCGCTGCCGAGAAGCTGTAAGACTGCTAACAGAATATCTTCTTCACGTTCATGAGATTGGGTGATTTTTTCGTGTACCCTTTTACGAAGCTGATCGGAAAAATCCAACTGTTTAAAGGTGGTCTGTTTCATAGATTTCCGCAGCCCTTTTAACCGGTCTTCCATATCGTTATTCCTCCAATCCTTCCTTCAGAAGTTCCTTTGCCCTTCTGAGTCTTGTTTTCACTGTATTTTCTTTTACATCAATTAACTGTCCGATTTCTTTCATTGATAATTCCTCAAAGTAAAACAGGTAGATCACTTCGCGGTATTGAACGGGTAAGTTCATCACCGCTGCAGCAAGCACATGATCCTCTTCATTCCGGATCACAGCCTGTTCTATATCGTCACTCCGGACACCTGTGAATTCCACTTCTTTTTCTGTGACGATCACCTTTTTGTGATACCAGCTCTTCATGTAGTCCTTGCAATGGTTAATCGCAATTCTCCATAACCATGTGCGCAGCTTCGCATGTCCTTTGTATGTATGAAGAGACTGATAACACTTCACGAATATATCCTGTGTCAGGTCCTCAGCAATTTCTTTGTTATGTACGTATGAATACACAAGCTGCAGAATCTCCTGCCCATATCGGTTCATGATCTCATCAATCATGGCCGCTTTGTCTTCTGTCTCAAACACCTCTGCTATACATTCATCCACTTCAGTGCCCCCTTTCACATTAATAGACGACGTGGTGTGTTAAAAAGTTTTTGAGTTAATAAAAATAGAGACGCAAATGCTGAAACCACTCACTAAAAGAATGATTGAGCATTTACGTCCTTTAAGTCCCTAATCGTTTTTCAGATTGCTTATCTCAATAGAAATATACAGTAAAAGCCCAAAGCTGCCACTGATAAAAATATTACTCTCTTCCATTAAGTTAGCGAAATCTAATGCTATCCCTGCCAGAATGCTGATCACTATAAACAAAAAGATTTTCATTTTGAGCCCCTTTAACTAAATGTAACTAATGCCTGCTTCATAGATGATACTGGTATACTCAATCAATCCTCTTTCTAAAAATTTCTTTAACAAAAGCTTCTTTATGATCCGTGTATTCTGTGATTCCTGCTGATGAATGCTTCAGGTAGTTTAACTTAAAATCTTCATACTGTTTTCGTGCTGTCTCATTTGCATTCAGATAATCTCTGAAGAAGATTAAGTTGTTCCAAAGTTCACTTTCAAATTCCACCAGGTGAATATAGTGCGTTTTTTTCTGATAGGTTGTATCAGTGAATTTCGCAAAGACAATCTCTCCTGGTCTTTCTACTTTCAGCCGTAAAAACCCGATCTCTTTAAAACCACTAATGATCGCTTCATCAAAATCCTGCAGGTTATCCACGCCTGCTGCGATATCTAAAATAGGCTTTGCTGCCATGCCCTCAATCGCCGTGCTCCCAATGTGTTCAACGCGATTCCCTTCAATAGGCGTGTGTGCTGCTATGTCTTTTTTGACTCTCTCAAACTCTTCTTTCCATTCCGGCGTGTAATCCACTAATCTTACTTCATTTCTTTTTAGACCTAACTTCATACAGTCATCTCCTTAGAAATGTAGTTTTGTATCACTCACTCTTCTTCCGCTAACTCCTTAATCCGCTCTAAAGCCTTCGGTAGCCGAATCCCAAACGTCTCTTCCTGTTCTTTTGGAATATCAGTTTTTATAACCAGAAGCGTACCACCGTTTTCTTCTGTAAGAGTATAGCTCTCCCTACCGCCAGTCCACTCCTGCTCCCGTTCCTGCTGTCCGATTTCTTTTGTGTCAGCGCTGTGCCTGAATGATACATACTCATGAGGACGCAGCTCCTCTACCAAACTTATTACACCATAGCCATTTACAGACGAGATGAATTCGACCGTATGTCCTTCTTGCAGGAGACCCTTCATATAAGTACCTTCATCAATCAGATCAGCCCAATTCCGGAATGTCTCATCATCCCAGAGAACCTTCCAGACACGTTCTCTTGAAGCATAAATATGGATTAAAAAGTGCGTTTCTTTCATTGTGTGATCTTCCTCTCTGCAAAAGATATAAGGTGCTTCTCGGATATAAATGCTGATTAATCAACTCTCACTTTCCTGCTCTCCTTTTCGACTTTTAACGAATTTTTAGATTTATGTCCTCAAGTTGACGGGTATGATGACGGAAATGCATGCCGATCAAATCGTACCATTCCTGGGCATTTAACCAACCGAATCCTCCGTGTCTTATTTTATATTCCGGATTCGATTCAGCGGCCGTTCCCCTTAAACGTTTCATTCTTGCAGAAAGCTCATTCAATCTGATCAAAAGAAATTCTTTGCTATCAGTATTACTCGGAGGTGTATTTAATTCATCTGGAAGTTTTATTTTTATTGGCGGAAAGCCGCCTCTTGTAAAGAGTTGTGCACCAAAATCGGTTTTTCCTGAATTTTGTTTTGTTTTCAATGTTGCACAGGCTTCTACCCGATCCAGATATTCATGTGCCACCACAATCACATGATCATACACCTGATTAACTGACCAGGCTCCAGCAGCTGGCTGATACCTTAATTGTTCAGGAGAGTATTTTTTAAGATCCGTTTTATACGTTTCAATCAGTGTTAATCCACTCATATAAACCGCTCCTTTTACCGGCACTTATATAAAGCAACTGATGTACATTATAAAATGCATTATAGACAACTCTTTTGTAACAGCTTCTGATCAATAAACTGCATCAGTTTTTCTGATGTGTCTTCTTTACCGGAACATTTATATATGTCGTGATGATGATTGATAATATAATGCGCTGCCGCAGCGGAATACAAAGATTCAGATGAATTTGCTACCATCAAGTCAGCATCAGATGTATGCATTCTCTGTTTGGCTCTATCCAAAAGCGTTATGTAATCAGCATCGCTTTCAAGCTTGAAGCCGACTAGCAGGACGTGTGGATCCCATTCTTTAATTTGCTTTAAAATCTTAGGCGCTTTTTTAAAATGAATGATTGGCGGATTGTCACTTGATAATTTTCCCTGCTGTGACAAAACCTCACCGTCCTGACCAATCATTTTATCTACGATCCAATCAGACCCGGCAGCCGCCATAATGACCACGTCTATTTTTTCATTTAAAATGATCTTCTTCATCTTTTCCTGAAGATCCATAATCCCTTCAAAACTTTCACATGTAACTTCAGCATCCGGCTTGTCTGCGAAATAGCCGTGAAGATAGGTAACATTCGCTCCCTGTGATAAGGCTTCTTCAGCAATCATTTTCCCAATCGTCCCTTTAGCCAGGTTTGTATGCCCCCTGACTTGATCCCATTTCTCCAGACAGCCCCCGCTGGTGATAAGTACATTTTTATTGAACATTTAACTTCCACCTCAAAACATATAACTGTATTTCGCACCAATTTGTATCAAACAACCGATTTAGATAATCGATTCATATACCATATTAATAGAATGGTGGTTACTATGACTAAAACGAACAGGACCTGACCAGCTATGCTGCCGAAAAATGCAAAGCCGAGTGGAAAAACAAGCATCAATATGCCAAGAATCATAAGATACAATCCCGTTGCTCCAGCCAATTTATTTTTATCCCCTTTAAAAGTTTCTTCGTTAAACCCGGCAATCAAAGTCAGTTCTTTCTTTTTCCCAATCTGATAACTGAAAAAGAAGAGAATCCCACTTACAAAAAAGCAAACGATCATACCACCTGCAAACACTCGTGAACCTCCCTCATCAAAACAACGGAACAACCAGCGCACCGACTAAGATACCCGCCACAAATATCAACCCATACAGCAATTTTCTATTCATCTCATCTCACCGCTTCCTTCATATTGTCCTGTCACACTCTTCAAACGGTCCATCACTGCTTCCAAATCAACATCCCGCCCCAGATGCTCAGGGCTCCACTCAATGTACACATCAGGCTCAATGCCGCGTCCTGTCTGGTAATGATCAGGGTTCTGATACACGAGCTTTGAAGTTGGATATCCCAGGACAAAGCCTTCTCCAAGATTTAGCGAAGCGACATTGCTGTAATCGTTAATTCCCATGGTAGACCGGCCTATTACCGTAACTTTTTCTGACCACTTGACCGTTTCCACAAATGAATCCCCGGAGCTTCTACAGTAAATATCAGATAAGACAAAAATGTGTTCAGGCCTTTCATAACCGCTTATTTTATCTACCTTCATCACCTGTTCAAAAGGAAACCGCTGAAATCCGCTGTCCCGTTTCTCCTGCCATTGTTCCACAAAGAAACTTAAAATCTTCCGCGTCTCTTCTTCCTCAACTGCATTAAGCGCTTCATTTAATTCCGCAAGCTGATTTTGTGCCGTTCTTTCCGTGCAATTAAACAGCATTTCCGGACTCATCTCAGACGGATCTATTTCTTCAGTTCCAAAGATAAATGGAAAAAAAGGATAATAGGATGAATCACTGCCACCGTAATTCACTCTTACATCAAAAATCAATGCCTTAGCAGACTCATAGGCTTCTGCATGCTTTTTGAATAACTGATATACAGCATCCGGATCCGCAAAATCAGTCAGCTTGATCAGGTGAATCCCAGGTTCAATTTCTTTTGAAGAATATTCAGGTGTATACACAGGTTTTTTCTTTCTATGTATCTCATATACTGTCCGTTCACCTGAGCTATGTTCCACTTCTATTACTCCAGCCAAAAGCAGCACTGGATTCCAGTCCTGCCGCGCTTCTTTTTCCTGATAAAGCTTCCTTGCATATATATCAGCTGCCTCAGGAATACGCTTCCCATCTACTGAAATGATTTTATCCCCTGCTTGAAAACGCGTATCCTCAGACTCGGTGATGTACAGGAACCCCCTATATCTTCTCACTCGCAAGCCAGCCCACTCAGCGGGACTACCATTCCGATCAGCCACAGTAAATGAAACGTGTCTGTCTCTGAAATCCAGCAAATAATCCTTCACAATGGCTGTAAAGGCAGCGCGCGACTCCGGAGTAGCAGGATCAAGCGTCTCTATCTTCTTTCTGAATAATTCAGGCTGGTCCCACCCTTTTTTATCAAGAAAGCCGGAATAGTCATGGTGCATGACATCAACAATCTTTTCGAACATATCTATATACATATCGCTCCCCTTTTCGATTTTGGCTGTAAATTATGTCATACTATTCTTACTATTATAACTGAAATACTTTTGCATTTGAGGGGCTAAATGGAAATTACATTCATCATCAGTGGAGATTAAGGGGGAGTATCATGTACAGCGGTCAAGACTTTGAGGACCTCCCAACCGGGTCACGAATAAGCTATGAACATTTTTGTTCTGTTTGATTCTCCTGCCCCCACCCCTTATACTGTACCTAACTCACAAGAAGGGATGATGGATGGCAGATGATTAACTAATTCTATTTTACACGTCAAAATGTATACGCATTTTTACGAAAAAATAGGATCAGTCTGCACATAACTATCCCTTTACGATAAAGGCTTATTTATGCATACACACTTATCCTTCCGCCGCTGCGGGAGGATTTTTTGACAAAGATGCGTGTACATTCAACCCATCTGAAATGGAGGTTGCATGTATGCCGATTGAATTAAAACATATACATTTTAGCTATGATTTACTGGACCAGCCCCTCTTTGACGATGTGTCATTCACGCTTGATGACAAGTGGCGGCTCGGGCTTGCAGGTCGCAACGGCCGCGGGAAAACCACACTGCTCAGGCTCCTGATGGGTCAGTTGGTTTATGAAGGAGAGATGGTGACAGACCTTGAGTTTGTCTACTTCCCTCTTCCAATCCGCAGCCCTGAAAGTCCTGTCTTCACTGCGATTGATGAGGTCATGCCACTTGAAGTATGGAAGCTTGAGCGGGAATGCCAGCTGTTGGGGATGGATAAAGCGATTGTCTGGGAACCGTTCTCCCAGCTCTCAGGCGGGGAACAGACGCGCGTTATGCTTGCAGCCCTGTTCTGTGACGAAAACCGGTTTGCACTGCTTGATGAACCGACCAATCATCTTGACCTGCAGGGGCGTAAGCAGCTTGCCCGTTACCTGCAAAAGAAACAGGGCTATATCGTCGTCAGTCATGACAGACATTTTTTAGATACAGTCATTGATCATACGCTCGTTATTGAACGCAGCCAGGTGGCACTCTACCATGGAAATTTTTCAACGTATGAAGAACAGAAGGAACGGCAGGATCAGTTCGAGTTGGATCAGAATAAGTCCTTAAAATCCGAGATCGCACGCATTGAACAATCTGCAAAAGAGAAAGTTGACTGGGGGAAGCAGCGCGAGAAGCCGTCCGGCAATGACCCGTTTGGAAATGCGATTGCCAAGCGGATGATGAAGCGCGGTAAAGCGATCGAACAGCGAACCAATGCTAAAATCGAAGAAAAGAAAAAGCTGCTTAAAAACATCGAGAAAATCAGTGACTTAACGATCAATTGTGTCAGCAGCCACAGAAATCCGGTGCTGCGGGTAAAGGATTTCACACTGAGTTTCGGGGTTGAGCCACTATTTGAGCCAATCACCTTTGAACTCTTTCAGGGTGAGCAGCTCGCGATCACCGGGCCAAACGGTTCCGGCAAAACCACCCTGCTCAACTATCTGCAGGGCATGACAAAAGATGTGATTGTCAGCGGAGAGGTGCTGATTCCTCATGGCCTGACAACAAGCACCGTCTCACAGACCGCCTCACACACCGGTACACTAAAGGACTTTTCTGAAAAACATGGAATTGACTACACCCTCTTCCTTAACAACCTGAGGATTCTCGGATTTACCCGGGATGTGTTCAATGTACCAATCGAAGAAATGAGTGAAGGCCAGAAAAAGAAAGTCGAGCTCGCCAAATCACTCGGCACTGAAGCCGAATGCTACCTTTGGGACGAGCCGCTTAATTACCTGGATGTCTATAACCAGAAGCAGATTGAAAAAATGATTGAGGATCACCAGCCAACGCTGTTGTTTGTGGAGCATGATCATGTATTTGTGGAGCGTGTGGCGACGAAGGTTGTTAAATTGAAGTAATTAAATAGGGACGTAAATGCCCGGCCATTTCTTGATTGGCTTGCAGCTTTACGTCCCAGTAATTTGTTTAGTGTGATGTCATTGTTCGAAATTCTCTGTCCAGAATCATATACAAAACACTGCTCTCAAAGAAACCAGAGCAGCTCCTATTCTTTCACAGCTTCATTGTACCCTCTCCCTTTCTATCCTGAACGTTAAGGACTGGAGAGAATTTCTTATCGTTTATATCCAATTCGCTCACTTCTTTACTAATCCTTGTAGGAACGATTAGTCCTGCAAGGCCGATTACAGCGAATAAGATAAAGCTGAAGGGATAAGAAATGCCATCGATGGTTCCGCCTGCTACAAATGATCCGATAGATTGACCTGCCCCTAGAAATAAGAATGATAGGCCGACGCCCATTGACGGGAAGTTCGTGAAGATCCGCGTTGCCCAAACGATAAATATCCCTGTCATAAAAATGTACGTGATCCCAAAAAAGATAGCCGAGCCGTAAATGGCCGCACCAACTGGTATCGTAATAACGGCAAGAGCAACCATCATAAACGTAACGGTCAGGCGGTAGGATAAGCCAAGGCCAAATTTATTAATAAAACCTCCTGCAGCTGCTCCAACCATACCTGCAGCCCCCATCAAAATCCAAAAAACCACACTTTCAACATCGCTCATTGTATGAACATCAGTTAGATAGCTTCTTGAAAACGTCCAGAATATTGAAGAACTGATTCCTGTAATAAATGATGCTAAAAGCAGGAACTTCGCTTTCTTTATAGAAGGAAGCCACTTTGGCTGCTCTATCCCGTCAGTCTGAGAAGACTTGGACGGTATCTTTCTTGTATTCCAAACAGTCACAACGAAAGCAATCACGGCGAAAAGAATAAATGAAAACCTCCAGTGCGCTGTAAAGAAAAGAGCAATCGGCCCGGAAACAATCAGACCAAAGCTTGTTCCGCTATTCATCCATGTATTCCCTCTGTCTTTATCTTTATCCTTTAAGGAGTTTCCAGCTACTTGAGCATATGCCGGTGAAGCCCACCCGCTGCCAAGCCCTGCAATAAACGTACTCAACGCCAGAATAAGAAAATTGGGGGAAAACGCTATTCCCGACAAACCCAATATTGCACTCCATCCAGCGAATTGTATGACGCGTACTTGACCCCATTTCCGAATGAAATAGGAAGAAGTGATTAAAGCCAACGTATAAGAAGCATAGGCTGTTGAGCCAATAAAGCCTGCGTTATTCTCCGAAAGACTTAACGTTTCAGATATATCGGGCAGAAACAGCCCAAAGCTGAACCGGGCAAACGCAAAAGTGACACCAATCATTGCTAAACCGGGCAATACAAATTTCCACATAAATAAAATTCACTCCTTTTTAGATAGAACGATCATTATATTTTTAAGCAAAAAATAAAGTAAGCTGGTATGAATTCAGCTTACTCTTAAAAAGCCTTTTTTATCAGAATATATAGCTCATCAGCCGCCGCTTCTAACCCGACTACTTCCGCTAATGACGTAGCTCCCTCAAACAGCAAGGCTAACTGGGTGGCCTCCTTTTGAGCAAAACCATGCTTCTGTAAGAATGAAATAATTGACTCTTTATGTCCAATCGCCTGATTGACTATTGCTTCATTTTCAAAAGCATACTCCTCCTTTGCTCTTAAAAACATACATCCATTCGTCGATTCAGTACCAAGCCACTTAATATGTGATTGGCCCAAAATAAGCGCAAAAGATGATTTATCAGTCGTATTTCCCTCTTCTACAGCTGTATTCAAAAATGAAAAATAACGCTTTTCACGGGCAGACAGCACTTCTAAAATTAAATCTTCTTTCGAATCGAAGTGATTATACAACGTCATCAAAGCAACACCAGCCTCACTTACTACACGCTTAAGGCCAACACCGTGAAACCCATTCTCATAAAACAATCCATCTGCACACTCCAACAAATCCTGCTTTTTCTTACTCATACACACCAGCCTTAGATAGAATGATCACTCTAAAAGTAACATAGAAGATGATGTAGAGCAAGCCAGCCATTTTGATTGGAAGTCGTTCAGATTGAAAGAATGATTCGTTACTGCTATAGTTCACCTCAACTATAACAACAGAGAGGCTGAGTTCCTCCTGTTATTTATCAGACGTATCCAGAAGCTAACAAGATTACTTTTTTACCTAAGATCATTTAGTAGAGAGAAGGATGTTTCCAATGAAATTAAGTGTACTTGATCAAGCGCCTGTGACGAAGGGCCATACAGCAGTTGATGCACTCAGAAAATCCGAGGAACTGGCAATATTAGCTGATGAACTCGGCTACCACCGCATGTGGATGGCAGAACACCATGGGTTAGAATCCCATGTCAGCTCTGCACCTGAAATCATTGCAGCAAGACTTGCATCAAAAACAGAAAATATCAGAATTGGCACCGGTGGCGTGATGATGATGCATTACTCACCATTAAAACTAGCAGAAGTCTTCAAGACGCTGAGTGCATTTTCACCAGGCAGAATCGACTTCGGCGTCGGCCGAGCACCTGGTGGTGACAGCGGTGCCATGTATGCACTATCAGAGGGACGAAGACCTTTACTCGATAACATGTATGAAAAGTTTAAAATTGCCATGCAGCTGATCAATGATGAGGTCCCTGAAGGCAAATTGAATGGCTCAACCCCTGCAGTACCTGGTCATGTCACATTACCGGAAGCCTGGATGCTGGGATCAAGCGGAAACAGCGCGGTTGAAACAGCGAAGTTAGGTGCCGGGTATTCATTTGCACAGTTTTTTAATGGCCAGTTGAGCACAGACATCCTCGATGCATATCGATACCATTTCAGACCTTCAGCACTGATGGAAAAGCCTGAAATCAATGTGTGCTATATGGTCACAGCGGCGGAGACGCAAGAAGAAGCAGAATACGAAGCACTGCCGCAGGACATTGCCGGGCTATGGCTTTCTCAGGGTAAAATCGCTCAGCCGCTTACGCCGGAAGAAGCCAAAGACTACCCGCTAACAGAAATGGACAAAATCAAGATCCAGCATCGCCGTCCACTTCATATCGTCGGTGCAGCCAAAGATGTGGCTGACAGGCTGAAAGCAGAGCAGGAAAAGTACGGTTTCGATGAAGCCATGATCGTCAGTATCCCCCATTCTCAGGAAGCACGATTGAATGTTTATAGATTGCTTGCAAAGGAATTATTGTAAGGCAATGCTATTAAAGCGCTGAAGCAGATTTGCTTCAGCGTTTTATTTATTTAGATTACTATTTAATTAGGATGTAATAGAATTTTGAAACAATCGTTGTTAGAAGTACGTAAGATAGATATAAAGGAATTTCTTGTCACCTGCCAGTTATTGAATTTAAAAGTAGAAAGGAGTTTTTTGATGGAGCGTCAGGAAGTGATCCGGCTCGAACATGTAACGAAAAGATTTGGGGATAAGCTTGTTTTGGAGGATATTGACCTCTCCGTTTATGAAGGAGATATTATCGGATACATCGGGCCGAATGGAGCCGGTAAAAGTACGACGGTGAAAATGATGCTCGGCCTTGTGGATGGATACGAGGGCAATATTTTGATCTTCGGTGAAAACCTGAAAGATCAGGACCATACATATAAAAAAAGGATTGGATACGTCCCGGAAAATGCTGAGCTCTATGATTCACTGACCGCACAGGAATACCTCGCATTTATTGCAGGACTTTACGGTCTTGAAGAGGATCTGGCCCGTGAAAAAGCGCATCGTTTGATGATGAAGTTTGAGATCGATCACGTCATGAATGCGAGGCTGTCCTCTTTTTCTAAAGGGATGCGGCAAAAGGTGCTGATTATTTCGAGCCTGCTGCACAATCCGGATGTCTTATTTCTCGATGAACCGCTGAGCGGACTGGATGCGAACAGTATGCTGATTGTGAGGGAGATTCTGGCTCAGCTGTCGGCACAGGGAAAAACGATTTTTTACTCTTCTCATATCATGGACATTGTCGAAAAGATCAGCAACCGGATTGTGTTGATTTCAAATGGTCATATAGCTGCTGACGGGACCTTTGATGAGCTGAAGGAGCAGAATCAGAAAGGATCTCTTCAGGATATATTCAATAGTCTTACCGGTTTTAGTCAGCATAAAGAAATAGCAGAGGATTTCGTTGCGATCGTTCAGGAGGAACCGGCATGAACAATTTCGCCACGCTCAGACTGCTGGACCGTTTCGCTCCTTTATTCAGACGCGCGGGAATCGATTATTCGATGCTCCGGCTGATTCTAGGCCTAAAACTGACAATGGACACAAGAAGAGTGCCGACTGTCTTTGCCCAGTCGAAGATCAAGGAAGGAAAAAACTACTTCATCCGCTCACTGTGGATCTATGCGCTATATGGACTTGCGGTGATTCCGTTTTTGTTTGTTGATAACTATTTCTTTCAGCTGAGCATTATTTTCGGTATTCTCATGTTTATTTTAATGACCTCGATGATCTCTGATTTTTCATCTGTTCTGCTTGATGTCAGAGACCGCAATATGATGATGACAAAGCCGGTGGATCAGCGTACGATCAGTACGGCCAAAATGCTTCATATTACGATGTATATGTCTCTGTTAACGATTGCTACGACTGGTATTCCATTGGTTGTCTCACTCTTTGTAAATGGTTTCGGATTTTTCCTGCTGTTTCTGGCAGAACTGATCCTGCTGAACTTTCTTATCCTGATGATGACTGCACTCGTTTACTTTGCTATTTTGCAATTTTTCGATGGGGAGAAATTAAAAAATATCATTAACTTCATGCAAATTGCTTTAACACTTGGTATCTTCATTGGTTATCAGCTCGTGGCACGCTCTTTTCAATTGACCAGCCTCGACTGGACCTTTACCCCGGCCTGGTGGCAGCTTTTCACCCCGCCCGTATGGTTTGGTGCCCTGCACGAAGCGGTTTTGACTGGAGAGCGGAGCTTCTTTGTCCTCGTGCTGGCAGTGTTAGCTGTGATTATCCCGGTGATCGCCATGATACTTTATGTCAAAATGATCCCGGTCTTCGAATCCTCTCTTCATAAGCTTTCTACAGTTGAGCAGGGTAAAGAGAAGCGGACAAATCGATTGAAGCAGGCATTTCTTCGCTTCATTGCACCTGATCAGGAGGAGAGAAATTTTATGAACTTCTCTTTTGCAATGATGAAGAGTGAACGTGAATTCAAGCTGAAGGTCTATCCTCAGGTCGGATTTACCTTTGTGATTCCGTTTCTGTTTATGTACACGAACATTGAAAATGGATCTTTTGAAGCGCTTAGAGAAGGCAGCTCTTATTATTTGTTTTATTTTACGCTGCTGGTGATTCCGACCGTTCTTTCAATGGTGAAATACTCCGGGGCATATAAAGGGTCCTGGATTTATGCGGCAATGCCTTTAAGAGATCGTGTGTTAATTGACAGAGGACTGACGAAGAGTGTACTGGTGATGTTTTATTTACCGGTTATGCTGATTTTAGCACCTGTTTTCATCTGGATTTTCTCCGGGAGAATCTGGCTCGACCTTCTCGTGATCGTTGCGACTGCCATACTTTATGCAGCGATCTGTACACTTGTACTAAACGGAAAAAGCTTACCGTTCAGTCAGCCTTTTTCAGTCGCGCAGCATCAGGAGGGCATCAAAGCATTCATGATGATGCTGGTGATCGGCGGTTTCTGCCTGATCCACGTCCTGTTTAACAACTGGACAATTGGTCTCGAGATTTATCTCGGTATTCTGTTGGTCGCTATTCTGATTGTGTGGACACTTGGGTTCAGGAGGATTCGATTGAGTAAGTGAAAACGTGTCAGGAGCAATTTCCACAAGTTTGATATGGAAGTTGCTCCTGACACAGAATTATTATTGATCCAGCTCAAAATATTCACTCAGCGAGCATATCCGCCCTTCCTGATCCCACTTATGATATTCTTCAAAAACGGCCTGAATATCATCTTTAAAACGGACCTCCACCAAATGTTTTATGTACAGATAGCTTCTCCAGTAATCGAACATGATGCTTGATAAGCTGGATGTGTAAGAGCCGCTGCCAAACTCATCGATAGACCGGTCACCGTATTCTTCTGAGAACGCCTCCACTAACTCTTCTTCGACCGCTGTGATTTCATCAAATTCCTTCTCACTTAAAAGGAACTTTCGAGGCAAATATTCGCACATGCCTTCTTCAAACCAAATGCTGTCCTCACGCTCATCGTCAAAATCCTCAAGAAACAAATCAGAGTGATGTGTTAATTCATGCCCTAATATTTGCAGGATGTGATTCTCTGAAAGTTCTTTATAAAAACGCTCGATATGAGGAAGGTCCTTACCGTCCAATTGCTCAACAAAAAGTTTTCTCCAGGCTGCTACGTCAGGTGTGATGTAAATTGTATTTTTATTGGTAAACGCAGGGATTGGAATCTCAGAAAATACAGTGGTTGCAGCTTCTGCCGACGTCCATATAATTCCTTTTGGCTGATCCATTAGCAAGTACTCTTTTTCCAATATGTATTGATATTCCTCCAGCCGCTTGCTGAAGCGCTGGATGATATCTTTGTGAGTTTCATATTCCTTTATGTCTTCAAAAGCATAGATGTGTTTCATCATGAACAACCTTTCTTATTAAATGTTTCTTAATCAGCTAAAAAACACTAAGGAACGTGAACACTAAATCGCAATTCCTCTGCCATTCACATTCACGCCCCGTATGCCTGCAATTTATCCTTCTGCAAGCATACGTTTCTTTGATATCCGGGTCGCGATAAACACGAACAGGCTCATTAAAATAGAAAGAATTGCTCCGAAAAATAGGATCATCATCCCCGCCAGTCCAACCCATCCGCTCGTAACTGAGAGAACCAGATTATTAATCAGCAAAGCAGATACAAAGGTTAAAGCAGTTATATGATATGGTTTAATTTTCTTCCATACTAATAGAAGCAGGAGAATGAAAAAGACTGAGACAGCAGCATACATCAGCGCTTCATTGAGTGCAAAACCGAACCGTGACTGCCCGGCATCAGATCCTGTCCCCGGATTCGCTGTCTCTACAAATGCAACGATTGTTAAGGCGATTCCAGCAAACAATGCAAAGCCATAGATAACCCAATTTGTTTTAGTGATATCAGAACGAGTCATTGGATCTCCTCCTTAAATTGGTAATTATAGTATACCAACAACACGTCAGAGATGCCAAATTGACTGAAAACTTCACATTGTAAAAAATGGTATTATAGGTATATAAATTTGGCAGCAGCGGATTAGCCGGCATGTTATGAGGAGTGAGCACATGGAAGTTGTTTTTAGTTTATTGATTTTAAGTATTGCCCTAATCCTTCTAGGCATGAAGAAACGTGGAGACAGAACGATTACAGTCAAAAAGCTCGTATTAGGACTGGTTGCTACTATAGTAGTCATTAATGTTATCTTGTTTGTGATTTTGTAATGGAGGGAGGATGATAATGGCCAGACACATTGCAGTGTTTATCGTTGTTACTTTAGTGTTAATTACGGTCACGATACCTGGAACAATCGAAGAATTTAACGATAGCTTATTTAATCAGATTTACTACTCATTTATGATTGTTGCTGCTGGAGTATATTATATTTTATTTACGTGGAAAATCAGACAGTTACGCAGGGATGATAAAGGTTGAGAAGCTCAAAGCTTAAGATTCACCCCCGCCCCTTCACACCTAAAGAAAATACTTAAAGTATCTATGACGGGAGTTTGTTATGCAAAAAATCCTTTCTTTACTTGTTCCTATACTAGCCCTTCTGTTTTTAATAGGAACTTTTTTTCTTCAATATGAATTTTTATTTGTAACACGTATTATTTTAATTGTTTTTTCAATACTGTATATCGTAATTGATATAAAACGGGATTATTTCATAGAAAACAAACAGGTTTTTGTTTTTATTAGCATGATGAGCATGATCTCTGTAGCAGTAAGTGTTCTATTGGACCTAACTGTGGAAGATAGCGTTTTTAATAGTCGTGATTTCTTTATCCCTTTATATGTTTTCGTTCTTATCGTGATCATGTATAAAGATTTATACGATACAAAGAAAAAATAGGATGCTTGTATTAAATTCAATACATATTTCCAGGGGGCTTATTAAATGGAAACCTTGCACGCCTGGCAACCCATTACATCAATGAAAGGTCGTAATCTTGCAGATTTGGGATTTTTTGAAGTGATACCTCACTTTGAATACTTGAAAATTAAATTTGATGATGTAAAAGGGAACAAATTTGAAGTGATATATGATCAGACCATTTCTCCAGTAGAGTATTATGTGTGGTCATACAGATTCTCAACCGAATACGGTAGATTTGATTTAATCAGCAAGCAAGTTGACCTGTCAGATGTGGTTGATGAAGATTCCTTATACTTTTACAAAGTTTCCAATTCTGAATACATCAAGTGGTTTGATCAAAACCCTCTGATCAACAGTCACACCAATCCTAAATTGGAACATCACCTCTATATGAATGGTAGTCAGGTCTTTGAGGTTTTATCGGATTACGAACCAAAATTTTTGAAAATCATATAATTTTTTATGATTAAAAACAGGGACGTAAACCCCGAATCATTCTGTCTAATGATTCGAGATATACGTCCCTGCCTATTTTTTTATGTCGTTCTAATCATTTTCTGTGATAAGAAATAAGCAATCGTTGCGATCAATAAAATTGCCAGAAAGTGAATCGCCGGAGACCCGCCAAACGCGACTTCCCCGCTTGTACTTATGATGCCCATTGATAGATCAGGAACATAGAGAGCTGTTAAAACCAGTCCTGATATGATTTGATAGCTTATGTATAAGATAGCTAAGCTTAAAATAAAGACTGCATACTTCTTCATACGCCACACCCCTTTTTACTATCTACGGGCTCTTAAGTAAAAAAGTTTCGTTTTGCTTCTTAACAGCTTCCTCCTCCTGAAATGACTTATTTCACTTTCATCAACTTCAATGTCATTTTCAGAAGGGGGAATAACTGATCATCAGCTGATGATTAGTGTGATGTGCTTCGATTGTTAAAAGTCTTTTTTTACAGCCTGGTTCACTACCAGGTTCGCGGTAATGAATCCGATCACACCGAGCAAAATCGGTATGGCTGTAATTGAAAAAAGGTTTGTGTCATCTGTGTTCACTGAAGATGACAGCAGTGCGACGATGAAGATAGATGAAGTGATCGTAGCAGGCACCGAATATTTTCTCATGCCGAAGAACAGCGGAATCAAAGACAGTCCAACACAAGCGACTGCCAGCAACACTAGGTGGAGCATATAGTCAGAAGACAGTGTGTATCCAAGTTCAAGTGGTGTAAACATATAAAAACGATTGAATACCGAGAAGCTGTAGTAGACGATCAACACTGAAGCAATGATGAAGAAAAAAGTAAACAGGCTAATGATGATCAGCTTGGCCATCAGTAATTTTCTCCGACTAACCGGATACATAAACAGCAGTGTAATCGTCTTATTCTTGAATTCTTCAATAATAATATGAGACATCAGCACTGCTGCATAAATCACAAATGCTGCGATGACAAGGAGTTCGATCAGCATCTGAACATCATCAATACTTGTCAGAAATTCAGTGACTGCTTCCGGCTCGATACTGATGAGCATCATCATACTGACAATAGCTGTATTGATAAGTAAAAAGCTCAAAGCAACACTCTTTATGTTCATTCTTCTCAGTTCAAGTTTAATTAAGTTCAGCATGAGAACGGTCTCCTTCTATCAGCTGCAGGAAGTAATCTTCAAGAGGCTGCTTTTTATAATTGATAGAAGCGATTTCAACCTGGTTTTGAACCATTGATTGAATAACATCGTTCTGTGACACATGATGATCATAGATATGAATGATGCCTTTATCTTCCTTGACACGGAAGTTGCTCACCTGTAATTTATTCTCGAGCACGAAGGCCGCTTTCGGATAATCACGAACAACAAGCTCCAGGTGATTCGCATGGGTATTACGAATCTCTTCCATAGAAGCTTCTTTAATTAATTTCCCTTTGCGGATGACACCGATCGTATCTGCAATCTGTTCGATTTCCGCCAGATTATGACTCGAGATAAGCAGCGTAAGACCGTATTGCCTGCTAAGTTTTATAAATATTTCACGCAGCTCATGCATGCCGCCGGGATCGAGGCCATTTACCGGTTCATCTAAAATGAGAATCTCAGGCTTGGTAATGATTGCCCGCGCAAGGCCGAGACGCTGCTTCATACCCAGCGAAAAGTCTTTCACCGGCTTATTTTCTATATTCACTAAATTAACAAGCTCCAGCGTTTCTTTAATCGCCTTTTTGTCGTAATAGCCCATATATTCACAATGGAGCTCCAGGTTTTTTCTGGCCGTAAGTTTTTCATAAAAGATCGGGTATTCGATCATGCTGCCTATCCTCTTTAACAATTCATAAGATGTAGCATGCACTTTTTCACCCAGTATTTCAATTTCCCCTCCAGTCGGTTTTACCAGATTGGTCATCATTTTCATGATCGTCGTTTTACCTGCACCATTCGGGCCCAGAAAACCATATATTTCTCCGTGACGTATGTTCATACTTACTTCAGAAACGACCTCTTCGCCACGATAAGCTTTTGTCAGCTGATGTGTTCTAAGAATATAAGTCATGCAGCAATCTCCTCTCTTATCTCTTAGATTCACTTTATCAGAGGATCCTGTCATTCCACTTACTAAATCCTTACGAAATTCTTAAGTTTCATTCGTGCTTGAATGTTACTGTAAATACGGTCTTTTTAAATGGAACACTTGTGAATGCAATGCTGCCGTTCATTCGTTCTACCAGTCTTTTGGCAATGGTTAATCCAAGCCCGCTGCCTTCAGCTGAGGAGCTTCTTGCATCTTCAAGTGTATATAAGCGCTCAAAGATCCTGTTGACATCTTTTTCGTTTATTCCTCTGCCCCTGTCCCATATGTCAATCATGATATGGCCTTCTGCCTGTCGAAGTGCAAGGCCCAGTATGTTACCTTCTTTCCCATAACGGATTGCATTGGACAATAAATTCTCCAGAACCCGCGTAAGCGCATCTCCATCAGCATTGATCAAAATCGGTTCTTCCGGTATATCAACGGATACTTCAAAGCCGGTGGCGGTTAAGGTGTCATAATAGCCGAGTATGGCTTTACGGCACACTTCACTTACATCTGTTGTCTTCATATCAATTGGCCAATCATTCGATTCCAGCTTTGCAAGGTCAAAAAACTTACTGATTAAGTGTCCAACTTCCATTACCTTGCCATTAACCTTTGCCAGCAGTTTTTCGCGTTCTTCAAGCGTATAGTTCTGATCATGCTGAATGGTCTCGATATAGCCTAAGATCACTGTTAATGGGGTCTTGAGATCATGAGAAATGTTAGAGAGCATACGATTCATTGAGGTTCTCATCCGGGTGCCATCAGCAATATATTCCTGATGATAGTCAAGTAGTGAATTGATACTGACCAGCAAATCACGCAGGGCCGTTTCATTCGTAGTGACAAGCACCCTTTCAGACGATTGCTTTTCAATAATGTCGTTGATTTTTGTTGATAAATAAGGGAGGTCTTCAGTCACTGTTTTTTTAATTTTGTAGTAGCGGTAACTGACAAATATTAATAAAAGTAACAGGACAGCGCATACATACGTCATGTTTCAACCTCAATCTTGTAGCCGATTCCCCAGATTGTCTTGATGTAGGTTGGCGAAGAAGGATTGTCTTCTATTTTCCCTCTCAGACGCCTGATATGGACGTTGATCACGTTATCGTCTCCGTAATATGCTTCTTTCCAGACACTTTCAAATAACTGTCCCTTCGTAAAAACCCGATTTGGATTTGTCGCGAGCAAGCTTAAAATCTGGAATTCTTTGGCTGTCAGGTTTACAACTTCCCCATTCTTTACTACGGAAAAGTTTGACATGTTCATCTCTACATCACCAATCCTGACCGTTTGCTCTGCCTGGTCTGTTGCCGTCTGGCTATATTGCTTTGACCGGCGCAGTGCGGCTTTGACACGGGCTGTCATCTCAATTAATGAAAAAGGCTTGGCAATATAATCATCCGCTCCAAACCCAAGCCCCAGTGCCTTATCCAGATCACTGCCTTTTGCAGACATAATTAAAATCGGCAGCATGCTGTCTTTTCGCATCTCCTGCAAAATATCGAGCCCGTTTGCAGTTGGCAGCATCAAGTCTAAAATAACTAAATCATACGTTCTTTTCGAAAACAGACTCAGTGCCTCATCACCGTCGAATGCTGATGTAACAGCATAACCTTCCCTTTCCATGTGATTGAGTACCATGTCATGAATCTGCTGATCGTCCTCTATCAGCAAAATCGTTTCATTCATCTTCACCACTTCTTCCTCTGTTGTTCATGTAGCCTGCTAGATGTTTAAGTCAAATAGGATTATACCTTAAAAGTTCAATTCACCTATACCTTATAAACCGGCCGATTTAAATCACGACTCGTATCAGAAGATTTTTGATTCTGATACTCCAGTCTTAATTTCAACCTGAGCAGTCGGGGCCTATTGTACCTTTGAATCAAACAGAACGGCATTTGAATAAACAAGTTAATGATCGAACAACTAAAGGCCATAACAACATAATCACCCGGGTTGACCAGCACACAGGCGAACCCTGCTACAGCCATACCCAAATGACCAATTTCCGAGTATTTCGTTTCTAAAATAAATTGATCAACATATTTCAAACTAAGTTCCTTATCGAGGTTTTTCTTTTCAAAATGCCATACTTTTCCCCATTCAGGAAGCCGGTCCTTCCATTTATTTAAACGAAGTATTTTATATAACTTTTTCTCAAATGGGTGTTCTTTAAAGAACCATTGATTTTTTATATATAAGGATTCTGGAATGAGTCTGACTAAGTAAGCCACTCCAAAACAGCATACTAACCAGAATGAAGTATTGATGACAATCATCCACAATGTAAACCAGTTCATTGATTCACCATCTTCCTGATTCATTCTTATGAATTTCATAATTCTCTGCCCAATGCCTTCAAGCGTTTCATCCCGTAAAAAATGAAAGTTTTCTTATTATAAGAAAAGTGAACCTGTTTGGCATCCAGGAGTTATATGATCTGGAACTTACACATCGATTTGAGGCTGTTTTTTTTCGACGCCTTTATATCCACATAATCATGTCGCGGTGCCCCGGTAGAACTGAACAATTCGCCATGCTCTGTTATTCAATATGATGTTGGAATGGCGATGGCTGTTCTATAAACCTATACTCAACTCCAAATTCAGACTATCAAACAATTGTATCAAGACACTATTAATAATGAATAAAAAGAATAGTGGGATTCCGGTCTTCTTTTCATTGAAGAATATTCATTTTTTTCTCTGTTCAAATTTATTCCAAAAATAAAGAGCACCCCAAAAACATAATCCCAAGAGTGGTACAAAGGGTTTTTGTTCAGTTGGAAGGTAGATAACAAGCAGCACCCCGATAATTATAAATGGAATTGCAAGTATCCAATACTTTTTTTATTAGACACCATGGCTTTGATACCTCCTTGCAATGCAGTGAGAAGGGTCAACGATGATTATGTCCCCTCTCATTACTCTGCTTCACGTCATAAATAAGTTATTTAATCACTTAACTCTGTTTTTAATAGAGCCAGATTCTGCTCATAAAAGGATCTATTCTTCTCAATTCCTCGTCTCTGGCACCATCCGATACTGTTAAAGGCATCAGTGAAACGGTAAAATTTCAGCACGTGATCAAGATCAATCAGCGGACGGATGCTGCGATAACCATCCTGATACGCTTGATAGAGTGACGGATCCAGACTCAAAAAATCCCGGTGAATTTTTGAAAAATCCATTTCTGTCGCACCAAAGCGGACACTTTCAAAGTCAATAGAACCGATGATCTGGTCATTCTTAACTAAAATATTTGCCGGACGAAAATCCATATGGATAAAAGCAGGTCCATCCGGGGCAGGAAGCTCTTTTTTCATGTCCATATATTTTTGAATCGACCGCTCATATAAGGACGGTTCAATCACTTTAATCGTATCCTCTGCAAAACCGTAAAACATCCGGTCCACAAACTCAGACCAGTTTGGAAATTCATTGTCGATATGTAAGAGGTCCATCCCTGGAGGCGGCTGAATGGCGTGCAGTGATGCATGATACACACCTGTTTCATATGCAAGCGAAGTTGAAATCTTTGGCGTGAGAGGCTCACCCTTCAATTCTGATAATAGCAGCGCCCCCGCCGTCTCATCGTCTCCCTCCCAGACATCAAGCAGGCGCGGAACTGAAACCCGGTCTTCAAGAATGCTGTAGGCCTTTACCTCTCTGTGAAACTTTAACTTATTGAACGGGATCTTTATGTAGACAATTTCTCCATGTGTGAGAAGGATCCTGTATACCGTTGAACTATGCGAGTCAGCTACGTCATTAATTGATTGTGTGGACAAGCCAAAGTGTTTGATGATTTTAGTTAATGTCATGTTGGATAATTCCTTTCATTGAAGGGTGGGACATACAAGCTGGGACAGACCCCAACTTCCACATTTTACATCCAATTCACACCCCATAAGCTCTGAATCAAAGCCATATAGAGAACCATGATGATACTGAGTCCGATGAACAGTCCGATCATCACTCTATAGCGGTCTGTTTTTCGAAAAGCCATGATCAGTATGAACAACACAGCTGCTGTCACAGCGTAAAACACAAAAAACATGGCATATATCGTGAACGGCCCTACATACAAACTAAGGACGATCAGCTGCAGCAAAAAGGCCGCGATGGCTCCTGCTGCCCACTTTAACGACCCTTTCGCCGCTGCAGTATTCCAAAGCGCAAAGATCAGTAACGCAGCAATAAGCACGTAATAGCTCCATTCAAACACCCAGAAAAGACGCTCTGCATCAACAGCGAAACTATACCCCATGACAAATAGCGGAATCATCAAAAGCAACAGCCAGGCATTTGTTTGAATTCTTTTTGCTTCAGTCATATCGATTCTCCCTCCCGATCACTCCGTCTTTTCCACAATCACTTCCCCATTCTCATCAAGCAGCGGCGTTAATCCTCCGCTCTGACCCATCCAAGTATTCATATAGTGCACACCCGTTTTCTTATCAACTAAAATAGTGACCCTTCCATAATCAGGTATGCTTTGATAGGACTTCACCATGAAACGATCTTCTTCCTGACGGTGGTTACCACGAAAAATCATTCTATAACACCTCTTTGTATGTCATTATCAGTTTATTCCTAATATTACCTGTAATACTGTCTGTCTACAAGCTGTCCAAATGAAAAATTGGCTGGCATGAGTCCGGGTCACTACCGTCTTCATACCAGCCAATCGGCTACTCTCTATTTTTGAGGAATTAATTCTAACCATTTGTTTTATTGAAAAAGATACCCCAGAAAATCTTCTAGCTTTTGTATATCTGTCAAATTTTCATTGCACGCCTGACTATCTTTACAAATATAGTTGCCTCTACTAGTGTAAGTCTCTTTTCCGCTTTTAACCTTTGTCATGAATAAAGCAACTTCACCCAGGTGGTTACAAATACTGCAAATGCCCTTGTTATTGCTGTTCGCAAAGTGGCCTGAAACGCCCTTTAACTTCCCCTGATATTCTACGATCAAATACTGTTTATGGGCCCGTGTATCAAACCATCCAAGGTAAGATAACCGCTGAAAGTCCAGCGTATCCAGATCCGGCATCTGAAGCTTTTTCGCTTTCGGAAATAGCTTCTCTACTTTTTTCTTAGACAATGTCTGAAACGGGATCACATAATCATGTTTCAACTCACCCAGAAAAGTCCGCGCTTCAGACTCGCTTTCCACTTCAGTCATACGGTTCAAAAGCGCTTCCTGCTCCTCAGTCAGATCAGGAATCATCTCCCTGACTTTTGCCATCGAATGAAGCCTGACTCCGTCCCGGGTATCCTTGTGATGCACAGTGTTTTGAGTGTGAATAATAAAGTAGACCTGCCGAGCAATAAAATTATATTGGTCATTTCGAATAAACATTTGTTCCGTTTTTTTAGCTGTATCCATTTCCATCCGCTCCTTATCTTTACAATCATTAGATAAGTACAAAGCCTGAATAGAAAGATACATTGATTGGCGATTAATATAGAACCCTTAACCCCACACAAAGTATCGCCTACTTAATCAGGCTTTGCATGAGTAGGTGCCAATTCTGACGCCTGCATATTTCTTGCGGTTGTCATCAGGTATCACCTCCGAATAGTTAAAGAATATACATAAAACGGCATTCATGCAACATCCTGTCTTTGAGGGCTTTTTACTTTTCAATAATTAGATTTCCTGAACTTTCTATAGAAACTACATAACAGTGTTTTCGAACTAAGCACTTCTGTTATCCGTTATCTTCTTAAGTTCTTTGATTTCTCTTATGAGTCATTATTTTAATTGTTCATTTTCATGGATAAACGTTGAATTAACCTTCACCCGTATTGATATTCTCAATGTCAATCAACCAATGATTCCTGAACATCAGTGTTCTTTCTATCCCTGCAAGAGCTGCTGCCAGTCCGATTGTTAAGTTGGTCCCGACTGATAATGTAACAGGAGATTTAAATATTCCGATATTTTCTGCGATCCATGGAATATCAGAGAAGGATTCCATTAATTGGACCAGTCCTAAAGTGGTTGAAATTAATAAGGCGATTACAGCGATCAGACCAACTAATGCGCTGGTGTTTGGAAATCGTTTGTGAAACCATAATCTTAATCCCCTAACTGAACGTCTATCTGGATAAACAGAATAAGTAGCTTCCTGGTCAGACACATAACGAATGCCATTGATACCAATTGAATTTTTATTAACTTTAATGACACCCCCGTTCACAGGCAGGACTGCCGGAAGCTTTGAATAGGAAACATGCCTGCCTTCTTTATATAAATCAACCCTGGGCTCTTCAGTGAAGTACTTTGATTTGATTGCATACTTTGTTGTTTCACCTTCAGTTTTGTTGGTGACTTCCACATGGAATAATGAATGAGTAAACACATTCCAGAGCCGGTACTTTTTTAAAAGGTGACCGTCTCCTGCTTTCACTTTTTTCATCTTTCTTTTATGTTTCATTTTCTTAATAGAACCGTACATCCCTCTAAAACCCCTTCCTTTTATTAATCACGTCACAACTCTTATAAGGTTTTTTGCGTTTCCTACACTACATTTACTGATCGTTTGGTTTTAATATTGATCAGTCAATCAGTTTTTAGATAAAAAAATATACACTTTAAGTATTCACTCTTAACGAGAGTAAAACAGGCATACACTCGTTAAGAGGACTTATTTAATCATTTTAAATATGTTTTCTTTCACTTTGACACTGTATTCTTCAAACCTTGGATCATCTTCAATTTGTGGCAATGACATTGAGAGTGATACCGCTCCCCTTATGATCATTGCAACCACTTTAGTATCAAATTCATTAAATTCTTTAGCTTTTTGTCCTTCAGACAGGATCTTTTCTAACAAAAGATTCAACTCATCTTCAGGAGTTATTTCCCCCTTGAAATAAGGCACATTGTCTGGTGTACGGACATTAAACACAATTTCGAGCAATGCTGTGGTATTCTCACGCTTTATACCTCGATATGCGATGCCTTGATCTATGAACGCCATCAACTGATCAGTGTAAGTCTTCTCATTTTCTACTTTTTCTTTAATAAAGGCTTTTTCCTGTTCAACCAGATAAAGCAAAGTGTGGTTCATTAAATCTTCTTTGCCGGAGAAATGGTACGACAGAAGCCCTGTGCTGGTTTTTGCCTTATCGGCTATTTTGGAAAGACTTGTGTTTACGTAACCATACTCCCTTAATGCATCAATAGCAGCATTTATAATTTGTTCCTTACGTGCATCAGCAATTAAATATTGTTTGTTTTTCATTCGAATCCTACCTTCAATATTTGACTGGTTATTTTTTATTTTGATTGATTGATCAGTTTTATCTTAAAATGGTTTTATATTTTTGTCAAATTCAGATCTATGGGGCTAAATTAATGGAGCGTTGTATTTAGACTTTTATACATAGGTGCTATAGAGTTATCTATCAGCAAAAAAATGTGGTGATGCACGATTTCAGCGCATCACCACCATCTATTTATCTTCAGTTACTGAAACAGACCCAGACTTCTCTCTAAAACTCAATCTTCATCGCTTCACCCATCAGTTTCGGCAGGTCAGTGTTGTCTAGCAGGCCTGAGAATTTATGTGCCTGCGCACCATAAGCATATACTGGTACATCTGTTCCAGTGTGTGCTGATGTTGTCCAGCCGACAAGCGCCCGATCACTGATGATGCTGTTGATCGCAGCGGCAGCGTTGTCCGCCTCTGTAATCAATGCAGCTTCTTCTTCCGTCAATTCAATGTTTGCATATTCTTTCAATACATCAGCAGCATTCGAACGATCTTCATTCAGCGCTGCAGCCATTGTGTCCCCGGTTGCCTCCACATCGTGAAGGACGTCAATATTCAGGTCATACTCTCCATTTGCACCAACAGACATACCGCCTGTTTCGTGGTCTCCCGCGACAACGACGAGTGTGTTTTTATCTTTCTTAGCGTACTCGATGGCTGCTGCTACCGCTTCGTCAAATGCCTTTGTATCGTTCATTGCCCATGCTGCATCATGAGCATGCCCTGCCCAGTCAATCTGGGATCCTTCGACCATCAGGAAGAAACCGTCTTTGTCCTGTTCGAGTGAATGAATTGCCGCATCAGTCATGTCAGCAAGACTCGGCTGATCCGTGTCGCCGCGCTCAAGCTCCGGTGCCATCGCATCATCTGCGAAAAGTCCGAGCAGCTTTCCATTTTCGGCAGAAGCAAGCTCTTCGGCATTGGTTACATACTCATAGCCATCTGATTCAGCTGAGTCAATCAGGTTCAGCTCGGGCTGTTTTCCTCCTTCTGATACAGGAAGGAAATAATCACGCCCTCCACCAAGAATGACATCTACTCCATTTTCGAAGTACTGAGGAGCAATTAACGCCTGATCTCCACGGGACTCAACGCTTGATCCGAAAACTGCCGGTGTCGCGTGTGTGATAGTTGAAGTAGCCACAAGCCCTGTAGATTTCCCCGCTTCTTCAGCCGCGTCCAGGATTGAATCCACCTGCTCTCCATCCGGCGTTACACCAACCATTCCATTATTTGTTTTCACACCAGTCGCCATCGCAGTACCCGCTGCAGCCGAGTCCGTTACCTCCGTATCTGCTGAATACGTCTGCATCAGCCCTTTTACATAAGGATCAAATGAAGATTCTTCCCCTTTGAACCAGCGGTAATTCGTCGCATAAGAGGCATTGTAACCATCCGGAATCATATAAATCACATTATGTACTTTTCCATTTCCCTGACCTGCCCAATCCGGCTTACCAGACGCCGTCGATTCTCCGTCCTGCATGCCAATCGCTATCCCCGATAAAACAAGTCCTCCCGAAAGCGCAAGTAAAGCTGTTCTCTTCAACATATCCCTGTCTCCTTTCAAAATAGCTTACGGTTAGAAGATTAACAGGGGATTGTAAAGAGACAATGACAGGATTGTAAATGCTGATAAAAACGGAACTAATATACTTATAGTTGGAATAAAAAGTAATATAGATAGAGAGACTGGCGACTGGAACAAATCCTTCTTCATTTCTTGATTATGACAGGTACAGCAAATTCAGATAAATAGCAGTGTTTTAGTCAAACGTGGAAACCACGCTGATAAGGACATAACCGTGCATACTATCGGACGACTCGCTCTCTATTATATTATGTTCCTTTTCATCTCGCGTCTCCACACCAGCCAGACAGTTAGCACAGTTGCAATAAGAAACACGCCGGTTGCGACAGGTGTCAGAACCTGAGGTCTAAAGACGTTAATCATGTCATGAATAAGGTACCGTGATACGCCTGCAATCATGATAAAGATGACGGGTATTTGAACGCCAATTAGCACAATCGTATTTGGTGCCATCGTTGATATCGCCAGTGATAGACCGGATAATAGAAGTGAAAAGAAAAAGATCATCCCAATCGACAAAACGATATACTGCAGGAACGTCATATCATACCAGTGAGTAAACCAGCCAAAGGAAGACAGCGGCAGACCGAAATGAGTTTGAGTACCGTTTGTCCAGTAGAGTGCCATATAAAATAAAGTGAGTGCTACAGACAAGACAGTGGCAGCGGTCATGCCTGCCCACCATTTGACTTTATAGGTTGCCCGCCCCTCCTTTGATGTATATTGCAAAGGTACCAGTTTTGCACGGGTATCTCTCACATATACAAGAGACAGCAGGATCGCAACACTTATCCAGACGATGATTGCCAGATTGGTTTTGTAATTTTTGAAGTCCATCGTCACAACATCAGAGTAGAAGCTGTAGGTTTCATTTTCGAGCAGGCGTTGAAATACTTCCTGGCGGGCTCCTGTCGTCTGAGCAATGTCTCCTTCGAGAGACTCTTCCCTGGACTCATATCCTTCTATCAGGCTTTCCCATGCCTGCAACTCCCATAGAATGTCCTTTACTTCATAGAATTTGAGATTTGAACTATAGTCTGCCAATTCACCCTGATTTAGTTCGATTTGCCGAAAATCCTGATAGTTGCTGATGCCCAATTCTTTTGCTTCCGGGTCGGAGGCAAATATTTTGTCGGCCACTCTTACCCTCTCTTCATAGAGCCTCTTTATGTCCTGATATTCTTCCTCATTGATTTGTGCCCCGTAGAGCGGGATCAGTTGTTTTTCAATCGCATAGAGATCTTTTGCAGGTCGTCCATTTGGAAAATATTCGAGCCTAGAGTCTAACAGTAAATAAAATAGAAGGAAGTTTACGATCCCCAGCAGAAGAATCAGCTTCCATGAAAATATTTTTTTCAATTCAAACCAAAACAAACGCACCTTAAGACACATCCTTTTTCAAAAATCTTTGATACGAGGTAAGTGAAACAATGATCGCAATAACGGCCCAGATGAGCAGACTCCATAGTTCAAAATACTGAACCATCGTAAGAGTCGTTCCGCCTGAAAAATACATATGAGGGTTCAACAGCAGTAAAGTCAGATTTAATGTAGCCAAAAACTTCAGGAACGGAAATGCATTGAAAAGCGCCGGATATAAAAACAGACCGATCAGCAATGCCATACAGATAATCCAGGTAAAATAGCTGTTTTTCACATAGAAGCTGATGGTGAATGTCAGGATACTCACGATGACAACAACGATCCATTCTATTCCGACTGCAAGCAGGAAGTATTGCCAGATCGTTAATTCCCACCAGGTGATATAAGGCAGCTTATATTCCCAGTTCAATCCGCTGCTGACAACCGAGTTCCAGACACCTGAAAAATCATACACGATAAAGTACAGGCCGAATGCAGCAGTGACAAGAATGAAAAAGGTAAGAGATGCCAGTACAAGACTTGCCGAAAATTTATGCTTCATCAGCGAGCGGCCTTTTTTTGTTGGATAAAGCACTTGCTGTGTGCGCTGATCCACTTCATAGTTCGCAATTAGTGCTGTCATGAGAGCAACAATGAGCACACTTTGAACCGCTATATTTTTCAGTAATGTTCGGTACATTTCACTATGTATTCGATAATCCCCGGCGAAAAACCATTGTTTGTACTCATTCGTTGCAATGATCTCTTCGTATCTCTTCTCCCACTCGCTGAATTCTTGCTCCATATAATTTGAAAATGAACTGTTCTTATCTAACCCCGTATAAAGATCTTTTCTCAGTTCATCCATATTCACACTTGTATACCGTTCTTCGAGTGATGTCCCAAGTGATTCGTACATGGATAAAGTCGACAACCTGTCTACTAACTGCCTGTCATCTGCTGACAATTCATTGTAGGTTTCATATGTCATGTTAGTCAGATAATCACGTGCTCCGTCTGTTCCACCTAAGCTTGCCGCTTCGTCATCCAGGTCCTGATTCAATTGAGACAGGCTGTCAGCTGTGATCGTAAGTCCGTATATATCAATCAGTTCGTTAACAAGATTGATTTCATCTTTTGCATGCGACTGACTGATGATCTGAAAGGTGTTCAATCCGATACAACTCAGAATTAAGACCAGAACAATAGGTGACAGAAGCGCTTTTTTCATTTCATACCAGGTCATCCGCATGCCGTCACCCCTTCATGCTTTCACTCGCATACTTAACGAGAAATACATCTTCAAGCTCAGGTACGACTGACGACCAGTCTGCTTTTGGCGGCTGCTCTGTATAGAAGCGCACGATCATCCGGCCCTGCTCCTGCTTTTCTTCAAGTGTCAGATAGTCTTTTCGGAACGACGGAAATTCATCAAACGACATAGTCGTTTCGAAAATGTGCCCCTGCAGGCTTTGGCAAATCGTTGCGATATCACCTTTGTATAGAAGTGTCTGATCACGGATCATCACAATTTCATTCGCAATAGATTCAATGTCAGAGACAATGTGAGTAGATATTAATACGATGCGGTTTCTGGCCAGATCAGACAGCATGTGGCGAAAGCGTGCGCGCTCTTTCGGATCAAGTCCGGCTGTCGGCTCGTCTAAAATTAATATTTGCGGATCTGCGAGGATAGCCTGTGCAATCCCCACCCGCTGGATCATTCCACCTGAAAACTTTCTCATCTTCTTATCCTTCACGTCACTTAAAGCAACGAGCTCAAGCACCTCATCAATCCGCTTCTCCACTCCTGACTTTTTCATCCCTTTAAGCGCAGCAATATACCGTAAATATTTACGCGGGGAATAATGCTTATAGTAGCCAAAGTGCTGGGGCAGATAGCCAATCAGCTCTCTGTAGCGCTCTCCCATTGCATGAATTGATTTCCCATCATAGAGAATTTCGCCGCTTGTCGGCCTGATTAACGTAACCAGCATATTAATGAGCGTTGTTTTTCCTGCTCCGTTTGGCGCCAGCAGGCCATAAATGCCATTTTCAAATTGAACATTCATCTCTTTCAGCGCTGTAAAACTGCCATATGTTTTTCCAATGTTGCGGATCGTCAGCATAATCCTAATCCCTCCTGCTTTCTAGTCATTGTTTGTGCGAACGTATAAAAACACCAGACAATTGCGATGGCCAGGATGCCTGTATAGATGATGAGTGGCAATTCAAAAACAGCCAGGCGATAGTTTTCCGGATGTGTGAGCACCAGCGTGGCATTGATCACAACCCAGCCAATAGCCGCTCCCCACGTTCTTCTCCATACATCTCCCCGTGTGAGCAATCCGAGCAGGAGAGCCGTAAAACTGAATAATCCGGTCAGTGAAATGAGCCAGACACGTAAAAATGGCACATCAAAATTAGCTGCAAGCACGAAAGAAGATGTCATAGACACTACCAGCGCCACTCCACTAAAACTCAGCATACGCAGTGCGATGATTTGAAAAATCGTAATCTTCATTGTCATTTCAAGTGCCATGACATGCTTCTCACGCTTTTCATACATGGCATACAGGGTGAGCAGTACAATCGGCAGCGGTGAAGTAAAGAATATATAACTGTAAAGGATACGGGCTCCCTCATATTCATTGGCCACCACAAAGCTCAGTGAACCGATTAGCAGAGCAATCACAATCGCTGTAAATATCAACTCACTTCTATTAGGAAACAGATACATCCAGCCCATCTGCTCTTTGATGTCTCTGACCTGCGATAAAAAAGAACGTCTTTTTGGAAATGCACTTCTTACAATATGGGCAGTCTGCTCCTCAATCTCCTTATCAGATGGGTACGGGATCTTCCATGGATCATTCTCCAATTCATCTCTCCTCCATTTCCTTTCGTATTGTTCGGATGGCTTTATAATACTTTGTTTTTACTGATGACTCTGGAACGTTCAAGCTGACCGCAATTTCCCGAAAGCTTTGTTCTAAAAACAGCTTATAGCGGACAATGAACTGGGTGTCCTGATCAAATCGTGCAAGCACAGCCTGCAGGCCCTCCATCTGCTCTTTTTTGAGCACACCCTCCAGAACGTTCTCCGTACTTTCAACGTCCTGATCTTCTATGTAATCAATCCTGCTTTCTGTCTTATAGCTTTTCGACCGGAAATAATCAATACAGTGGTTTGTAGCGATGCGATACAGCCATGTCCTGAAGCTCGCCTTCCCGGCATCATAGTTTTCGATAGACTGCAGCATACGGATACAAACCTCCTGTGTCAGATCAAGCGCTTCCTGTTCATCCATCACTTGTTTATAGACGAATGCAAAAATTTCTTTATAATAGTGCTTCACAAGCTGATTGGCACTCTCCTCATGCGCGGACTTCTGCACCCGCCTGATCCATCTTTTCTCTCGGTTCACTCACTTTCACATCACTTTCAAGGCCTCAGTTATATATTCGGAAAAGAGCTGAGAATAGTTTTACTTTTTTTGAAAAAATTTCACTGGGGGCAGAGTTATATCTATTATGCCGTCGACATCCTTTTGTGGCAGTACGGATTCAGCATCATAAAAAAGAGGAACGTATATGTTAAGTCATTCAGATACTTGAATGACTCAACATATACGTTCCTCAGTTACACAAAATCTATCGTTTTATTTCATATGTCATTTTCTTGAGCACTAATCACATGAGACGTAATATTTATACCCTTTCCTAAAATCGTATCATACTGTCTTTCTCGAACTCCCTTTAATGATCAGAAAATGAGGACTGGTCATGAGATAGTGATAAGACTTTTCCTTCACTTCCTTCATTTTTTCCTGCGGCTGGGGTTCAATCAGCTGATCGAGACTAAAAAATTGAGTGGTTTCATTCAGGATGCTTTGCATCGGTCTTCTGTAATAGCTGACATCAATCGTGATCGTCGGTTTTCTCCAGGTTTCTGATAAGGATTGAGTGTCAAAATAATCCTCACAATTGTGCCTGGTGTAGTCCATAAATGGATGATGTACTGAAAATAATAAGGTTCCGCCTGCTTTTAGCACACGGTTGAATTCCTGAAATGTGTACGTCCAATCCTTTAAATAATGAAGCGCAAGTGAGCTGACAATGACGTCAAAAGCATCATCATCAAACGGGAGTGCTTCCTGCAGATCATGACAAAGAATTGTCGCTTCTTCACCTACACGCTGCTTTGCTGCTTTCACCATTTCAGGGCTTATATCTATACCAGTCACTTCAGCTCCGTACTGCAATAATTCAGAGGCATACCATCCAGCAGAGCACCCGGCATCAAGCACCTTTTTTCCTTTTAAATGTGGAGGCAGCGCTGCCATCATTGCCGGACGCTCGTAAAAAGCGTTGTAGGGACTACCCTCATCAATATCGTGTTGATATGTATGAGCCAGCTGATTGTATATCTCTCTTGTAGAATTGTTCATTTAATCCCCTTCTTCAGATCAGTCTGCTTTCTTTACCAATAGACACGCTCATTTCATCTCTACCGTTATAGCAGGTACTTTTCCTTCGCGTGTTAATCACTCACTTCTAATTCTTACTTATGCGATCTGCTTATATTGTCAGAGTTACTCATTTTTCTGAAGGACGGTAATGATGCTTTATGACTAATGTTAAGCTTCATAAAAGTGAACATGATTTTTTCCCTGCTTCTTCACTTGATATAGAGAGTCATCTGCTCTCTTGATTGTTTCTTCTATGCTGACAGCGCTTGATTCTGTCCAGAAAGCCGCTCCAATACTGCAACTGACAGAGGCAGATTGGCCATTCAGCCAGTAGGGTTCGCTGATTGCTGAAAGCATGGTTTCCCCCATCCTTTTTCCTTTGGCAGCCATTTCTTCTATTGGGTAATGCAGCACGACGATGAATTCATCACCACCTACCCTTGCGATCATTTCTTCTTCTCCTACACTCTCCTTCAACCTGGCTGATACTTGAACGAGTAATTGATCACCAGCCAGATGACCTAATGTATCATTGACTGCTTTAAACCCATCCAGATCAATGTAGAAAACGATCGCTCTATCGTACTTTTGAGTGTATTTGTGTAAAAACAATTCCAGCGCATACCGGTTTGCCAATCCTGTCAGTTCATCCTTGTGCGCAACTTCCTCCATTTCTTCCAAAGCCGATTCTGTTTTGGTAAGATTGGCGATCAGCTTTCTTAAGGAAGCTGATAAGGTCTCAAGTTCGGAAATCCCTTTGTAATGTGGAATCTGAACATGTTCTCCAAATCTCAGCCTGTCAGCTGCAGTTGCCAGATTTTTAAGGGGAGAAGCAATTTTTCCAGCAAGAAACCAGCCGAGAACAGCAAAAAGCAATACGAACATGATGCCCGCTATAATAAAGAAAACCATCAGTTTCTTGATAGGTGTAAAAGCAACTTCTATAGGTTGTCTGACTAAAATGGTCCACTCCATACCCGGGTACTCGTTGTAACCATCTTCGAGCATATATCCGGTTACATAGTCACCGCCATCCGGCCAGGTTTCAGTTACCCAACCGTGCTGGCTGGTTTGTGCCAAGTCAATACTTTCCAGCTGTAGCGTTTGTCCAATCATCTCATCAGGGCCTAATATAATGGCATTATCAATTTTACTGACAATAAAGAATTCAATGCTATCACGATTTTTGACAGCATCAAGCATAGCTGACTCTACTTCTTTCACCCACTCCCAGCTTAAGTGGGTAGCCAAGACCCCAATAAACTGATCGTCATAATCATAAATAGGGGTACTAATATCAACGAATTTCATTGCTTCTCCTGTCGGATTCGGCAACAGGTCGGCGAGAAGGACCGCTTCATGGACATCCCCGATAAACGGTTTTTCCAATGCTTCTTTATATACTGGACGAGCGGAAATATCGGCGCCTTTCAGTATCGAATCAGTAGCTGCCAATACTGTACCATTCTGATCTGTAAATCCGATCCAGGAGAAAGAAGGGATCGTTGACTGCAATTGATCAAGCAGATCTTCGATTTCTTCGGTACTATCCGGCTGTCTGATGGTAGGCAAACCGCTTAACAAAATTGTTTCGCTATACCTCGACCACATATACTGATTCAGGTTATTCTCCATCATATAAGCTGTGTCGCTTAATGAATTTCCAATTTCATTTTCCATTTGATTAATTGAACGCTGACCATACACGATGCTGAAAATAAGGATTAACAAAGTGGTGGTAATCGCAAATATAATAGCCAGGCGTGCTTGAAGACTTAAAGAAACGTGCATGGTTTTCCTCCAAAACTCTTTATGTCAAAAGTAGTGATTAGATTAAATTCTCTAAAAGCTGCTGAAAAGGGAATGCCTGAGTGAGATTGCTTCTATACTTGATCCCGTAAACAGATCATCCCAGCTACTCCGATTCAATAAAATAGATCTTTCAGCGAATTTGCTCTTTATTTATTTATCGTGCCAGAAAGAGCGTACTTTAATAAGTTGGTATATTTTTTGTATGACGTTCATATTTATTGTGGTGTCTTCCCAGGACCATATCTTTCCCACAACAACTAATGGCTGACATGACTCATGTATCCACCGCTAAAATGATCTGCAGGTGGATCATGTTGCTTATTTTGACTGTATCAATACGATGAAGTGCATGGGGATTTTATAAATTCGCTACCTTTTAAAATATAATATGACACACTGTTGTGAGGTTATATCTTTTATAATGGATTCAGGGAGATGATGAAAAATGGCTGCACAATTAAAAGACATATATACGAAAGATTTTTTATTGGATTTCAGCAGAAAAGTCCAATCGGTATACCCTGCTTTTCATCAAGCAGACTTTATCAATTCGATCATGGATGAAACGTGGGACAGCCTGGCACTCAAAGCTCGTACCAGACGGATTTCAAAGCAGCTTGGCGTGTTTTTGCCGGACAAATATAAGGAAGCTTTAGACATTCTGTTTCAAATCGCGGATGATTGTGCAGGATTTCCTTATCTTTTCTTCCCCGACTTTGTAGCTGTATATGGACAAGCAGAAGAACATTGGGACCTTTCTATGAGTGCACTTGAAAACTTCACGCAGAAATCATCTTCTGAATTTGCTATCAGACCGTTTTTACTGCGTGATCCGGACAAAGTCATGAAGCAAATGGTCACATGGGCAGAGCACCCCAATGAGCACGTCCGGCGATTGGCCAGTGAAGGCTGCCGTCCCCGTCTTCCATGGGGTGAGGCACTGCCCGTATTCAAGAAGGACCCGGCACCTGTTTTGTCAGTTTTAGAGATCCTTAAAGAAGATGCTTCGTTATATGTACGCAAAAGTGTCGCCAACAATCTGAATGACATTTCAAAGGATCACCCTGACCTCGTACTTGAAACCGCACGCCGGTGGGCAGGTGAAAATTCCGATACAGACTGGATCATCAGACACGGCTGCCGCACATTAATCAAGCACGCAAACCCTCAGGCGATGGCATTATTCGGTTATGCAATGGACGCCGCGCTTACCACCCAGGCTTCCATAACAGTACAGCCTGCCGCATTAACAATAGGCGAGAGATGCGAGTTCCATTATCAAGTAACGATCCGCCAGGGTGAACCCGTATATCTTCGGATCGAATATGCGATCGACTTTATCAAAGCCAAAGGACAGACAAGCCGCAAGTCATTTCTCCTGTCGAACAAAACAGTATCCGGTGGTGCACACCTTACAGCTACAAGGACACACAACTGGTCAGATCTGACGACTCGCCGCCACTATCCAGGCGAGCATCGCATTGTGCTTTTGGTTAATGGACAGGAAGTTGCTTATACTGTGGTGAGTCTGCGGCAGCCTTCAACCGGATAAGGTTTTAAATATACAGGACCTGTCATTCAATACATTTGAAGAATCCATTTTGGGTAAAGCTTGATCAAAACACTCAAAATCCTCGCTATTCTCAGGAAAAAAGGACGTATACCGTGAATCATTCGGATGTCTAACGATTCACGGTATACGTCTTCCACGCATCTCACCTTCAGATTCTTGAAGAGTTGCGTTACCCGAGCATGATAGCAGAATTAAGCTTTCTCCCTTCTATTACTCTCCTGTTTCAACCAATATCTAATCCCCTTGCCAGCCAAAGGTTCATCATCATATCTCGGTATCACATGAAGATGACTGTGGGAGATTTCCTGATTCGATACCTTTCCTACATTCCACCCCAACGTATAACCATCCGGAAAATAGGTTGCATCCAAGAACCGTTTCGCCTCATGCAGGATCTCATAAGTATCCTTCCACTCCTCAGGCGTTAATTCAAACGCATCCTTACGATGATTCTTGGGAACAATCAGTCCGCTTCCCTCTAATACACCTTGATGTTTGTTGTGCTGCAGAAAATAACAGGTTGAGTTCTCCAGTACAATATTTTGTTCGCTATCCTGATCTGGATTACACAACGGACAGTTCTGATCGTATGCCATTTCTTTCACATCCTAAATTCGATATGCTAAGCGTTCACTCTAAAAGCTGTTCCTTCATATATTCTCTAAACGCAATTAATTCCCCTTGCTCAAACGACTTGAAATCTTCACTATTTTTATAGCACAATAACGCTTTTTCAACAGTCTCTTTTTTCTTACCACTCAGCACTGACACACCCCACTCGCCAGTCTCCTGCTTTGAAGAAATCACACCACTTTTTATGTACCAGTAAACCCTCAGCATATTTAAAATGCAGTACACCGGATCCTCTTCAATATGCTCAATACAGTCCCGGACATCATTCATAATAGATGACAAATAATCAGCAGCCGGAACCTCAGGGAACACCTGATGAATCGGCCTGCCGTAAAGACAAAGCCCCCGATGATTCAAAATCGTGATGTGCGCTGCAAGATCAGGATCACGACTCACATGATCATTCAAATACTGATCCGTCCCCTCCGACAAATCCTGCTCATACCGCTCCCTCCAGAATTCACTATAATGAAAATCAAATGGACTTGGATGACTCCATTTCTTTAATTGTCCAGTATTCAAAAAGCTGACTTCAATCGGATAGGCGGAACGATTGGACTGCATCAAAAAGAACCCTGCCAGCTCCCTCTTCGTCTCCACACTGATCGGCTCTTCCGTCACTACCAGCAGATCAATATCACTGTGGTTCGGGTTGAAGCCACCCATGGCGAGTGAGCCGTGGATATAGATGCCGGTTAGGTTGTTTTGGAGGATGTGTGAGATTTTGTTTTGTAGGGTTGATAAAAAGGGGTCGATAACACTTCTGTTTGGTTGATTCATCATATACTCACCTTCGAACAGTTATTTTAGAGGCTTGATTCCAAGCTAGAATCACTGCTTTATTATTTTTTATCTGAATATATTTTTATGACTTCTCTTATTCGATTGACTGGTGTTTTAAGAATAGCTTACAGGATAGAGAAAATTTCACAAAAGATATTTATGTTTTTTGCTTTTGGGCTTAAATAATATATAATATAAGCATAAAAGCAAAAGTGGGTGATCATATGAATTACCACGAACAGTTAGAGCGTTTAATTGCCGATAACAATGGAATTGTGGGAACAAATGAAGTGGAACAACAAGGTATCCCTCGTCATTATCTAACTCCTCTTGTACGAGAAGGAAAGCTGGATCGGGTCTCGCACGGAGTTTATGTAACACCTGATACTTTTGAAGATGAAATGTACATGCTTCAAATGAAAAGTCCTAAAGTGATATTTTCTCATGAGACAGCATTATTCTTTCACGATTTAACGGACAGAGATCCGACTGAGTGGTCTGTAACTGTCCCGAGCGGATACAACGCCACAAAGTTAAGAAACTCAGGTATTCAAGTTTTCTCTGTAAAAAAATCACTCCATCTAGTGGGCACAACCAAGGTTGAAACCTTTTTCGGCAGAAAGGTTACCGCCTATGACAAGGAAAGAACCATTTGTGATATTGTCCGCAATAGAAACAATATGGATATTGCGATTTTGACTGACGCACTCAAGAGATATGTTAGTAGTAAAAACAAAGATATTCCTTTGTTAATGCACTATGCCAAAGAGTTACGTGTTCAAAAGATCCTGAGAAGTTATTTGGAGATTCTACTATGAAGAGTTCTACACAAATTAAAGCCTTAATCAGAAACCTGGCAAAAGAAAAAGAAGTAAATGCACAAATTTTATTGAGAAACTATATGTTAGAAAGACTTTTAGAAAGAATCTCCAGCTCAGAGTACAAAAATAATTTTATTTTAAAAGGCGGCATGCTGATAGCCGCCCTAGTTGGTGTCGATATGCGTTCCACTATCGATATGGATGCCACGATTAAATCTTTTCCTGTTGACAAGGGATCAATTGAAGCTGTTTTTAATGTGATTCTGAACGTCACTTTAGATGATGATGTCAAAATGACATTAAAAAGAGTAGACGAAATTAGAGATGAAGATCAGTATAACGGCTACCGGGTGTCAATTGAAGCGATTATGGAAAATGCAAGGATTCCATTGAAAATTGACATTACAACCGGTGATGAAATTACGCCTAAGGAAGTTACTTATACATTTAATTTATTGCTTGAAAATAGGAGTATAGAGGTTCTGGCATACAATATTGAAACGGTCATTGCTGAAAAATTTGAAACGATATTGTCTAGAGGTATTACGAATACAAGAATGAGAGATTTTTACGACATCTATATTCTTGATAAGGTGCAAGGACATCGAATTGAGAATATTGTCCTTGGAGAAGCGGTTAGAAAAACGGCAGAAAATAGAGGATCTGTTTCTTCTTTAACTAACGGGCAAGCCATTCTCTATGAAGTCAGATTTGATGAGAGCTTACAACGGTACTGGTTAAATTATCAAAAGAAAAATAGTTATGCTGATGATATTTCATGGGAAGATATAAGCATTTCCATTTTTAATATATGGAATGTAATACTGGAAAATAGAGATCGTTAGTGATTTTAGTGAAAAGAGCATAGGTTTAGTCGCTTTGTTTGTGCTTCAAAACAACTTATAGATTATACTAATGATTACCACAAAGATTATCTGAGGTGGGAAAGGTTCCCCACGCGCTATCTTTCAGATAGTTATCAGAGATCAGGATTGCCGCCCTGCAGATAATTTTTGTGTTCTATACTCTCTCATATATGAGTTTTGAAGTATTACTATTTGAATCACCTATCTCTTTAGATCTTGATTATGCCAGTGATTATGGTGATTTTTTCCTTAAACTAAAATCAGTAATCCCAAAAACTATTCATTCATCCTCGGGCCTAAACTCCATATCAGAATAAATTTCATTCAGCACATCTGGATATCCCCAACCAACCTGTGCAGCTTCTTCTAAAATAGACTGAAATCTATCTTCATAAGAAGCCACCCGCTCATGGGAAGTGTCAATGATCTCTACTGCCTGCGCAAAAGTGCTCGCCATACTTGAATAAAATGCTCCATCAATATCACCATACATAGCAGTAAATTCCGTACCAAGTTCCACATAATAAATCATCAAATCTGCCGTTTTATCCTCATCACCAGTCTGCCTCTTAAAATCCGATATAGCTTTTTTAGCAGTAGTTAAAGACAGCTTGCCGAATCCTCTATCCGGAAAAAATACATTCTTGATTTTCTTTCGGGCTTCTTCAAAAAGAACTTCCACAGCCTCTTCTCCCTGAAACTTAGCGGAAAGGTAGTTTTTCACTTCAGGATTAAGCTTGTACAGTTCGCTGATGAGACTAATCAATTCTTTTTGGTCGTAGCTCTTTAATTCCTTTTTCAACTCAGTTAACTTTATTGGCATGATGAAACCTCCTTCTGTTCCAATAGCTATTTCCTTAAAACAACTTCATCTGTTTCTTCTCCTTTTTTGCTTCCTCCACTGTAGAATAACCAAGTGATTTATACCCCTTTAACCGCTTCTCATACTTTTCCATTAATGCTTTTTCATTCTTATCAACATAATCATAAACCTCCACAGACTCTTTCCCTTCGTATGCTCTATGAAGACGGCCAACATACTGTGCAAGAGTGCCTTTCCAGGAGACAGGCATTGTCAGGAAAATCGTATCAAGCCTCGGATTGTCAAAGCCTTCTCCCGCATACTTACCTGTAGCAAGAATAATTCTCTCTTCATGATCAGGTATAGAGGCAAGTTTCTCGAACTCAGCCTTTAGCTCTTTCTTGCTCAAAGCGCCTGTCAGGATGATCATATTCTTTGTAAAATGCTTAAGCTTTTCAACAAGCAGATGAAGATGTTCTACGCGTTCCGTTAATACAAGCGGATTTCTCTTCTGATCAAGCGCCTTCAAAATATCGTTGAAGATCATTTCATTGCGCTTGTCATCATAAATCAGCTGCTTGTACACATCCTGTTCGTCTTTCGTGTCTGCCCTGCTTTTAAAATTTGTGATTCTCGGATGAATCAAATGATGAAACTGTCTGATTTCCGCCTGATCCTTCGCATCCACTTTATAAACGACCTGACCGCACTGCATAAACATCAGAGGGTGAAGTCCGTCTTTCCTTACCGGTGTTGCTGTCAGACCATGTACGTAAGCACTTCTGAGTTTCTTAAGAATTTCTTCAAAAGAATAAGCAGAGATGTGGTGACATTCATCTACAACCACCTGCCCATACTGATGAGGTAGCTCCTTGTTTCTGATACTCTGGATAGTGGCAATATCTATTTGACCAGTCGGTTTGTTCTTACCTCCTCCTATCTGGCCAATCTGATCAGGCTCTATTGAAAGAAATGAAGTAAGAGCTGCTTTCCACTGTTGAATCAATTGATTTCTATGTACCAAAATCAGCGTATTTACTTTCCGCTCTGCAATCAGCGCTGAAGCCACAACCGTTTTGCCAAACCCTGTCGTTGCAGACAGCACACCGCAGTTCTTCTCTTTTAACCGATCCAGAGCTTCCTGCTGCTGCGGAAATAAACTGGCCAGGAAATCCACCTCCAGTTTTTCACCTTCGTGTCGTAAATCCTTCAATTCAACTCCCTCACCCAGTTCCGCCATTACCTCTTCAACTTTCCCTCTTGGAAAAACAAACGCATTTGTACTTTCTGAGTAAGCCTTGATCTGTGAAGGGATTCTGTCTGTCGAAAACCGCTGCGCTTTTGCCTTAAAGTATTCAGGATTACTAACCGTGCACATAGTAGTAAGCCTCTCAGCAGTCACTGCATTCAGCATGCTTTTAGGAACGAGGATCCCTTCTCTTAAAACAACTTCATTCTTCTCTCGGACTTCGGTTTTTACTTCACCTTCAACTGCATCGTCAATGAACCTTTGAACCTTATCGCGCGAGTAGCGTGAAACCTTTTCTAGATGTCCCCACTGATCCTTTATAATCTGAAAATCCTGATCAACAAAAACAGTCCGTCCCAACCTGCGCTTTTCTCCCTGTAGAGGTAGTGCAATCAAATTTCCCAGACCGTTATCCGTTAAATGATCCTGCGTTGGAAACATACGATCAAATGACTTCAGCTTCTTCGTCCCCTTGATAAAAGCCGCCTCTGTTAACAGCAGTTCCCCTAACTGACGGGCAAGAACTGCAGGAACCTTCTCAGAGAAAAACAGCCATACATGACACCCTTTACCAGATTGTGAAACTTCAAAAGAACATTCAATATGAAAACGAGCACATGCCTGACCAAACGCAGAAACATCATCCATCCAGTTCTTCTTGTCAAAATCAAAGACAAGAAAATAGCAGCTATGATCTTTAAGCAATGGATACAACCCAACAGTCTGCTCACCCGCCAGATGACGATAAAGAACCTCTTCAGTCAAAAGTGCAAACGAACCTTCCTGATTCTTCATCGGCGCATAACCAGCCTGCTCACCAGAGATCCATCTGTACGCAAAAACGTCTTCTCTGCCTTTGAAAAGGGCTTTGTAAATTTGAAGTCGTTTGCGGATGACTTCGTTTTTGTTAGTTTCATTTGGTGTTGGCTGTGTTTTATGATCTTCTTTTGGAAGAAGGTTGTTTTGTCCGAGAATTTGGCGGTATTGCTCATTTTGTTCCTTTAAGCGTTTATTTTCAGCGGTCAGTTCCTGGAGTTTTCTTTCTATGGACATGATGTCACCTCCTGAATTAGGGTGAGGTTCTAACATTTGAAGTAGTTCGATTAATATTGATTTAAGTATAACTAAAAGAGTTTTACAGGACTATGTATTAAAAGTACGTTATTATTTTACGTGTTAATTAGCCCCATCTCTTCTTCACACGATGATTCCTTTGCTTCCTATGTTAAAATAAGTATAATAAATTCCTGCCTCAATGGATGTGAATTATGAAAAATCGCAGACTTTTATATCATCTGACACATATAAATAACCTGATATCTATCTTTTCAAATCAGGGGTTACTAAGCTACTCGGAAGTCATCAAAAGGGATAAAGAGTATAAAGATGTCGCTGACCAAGGTATACAAATACAACGTTCAAGCACGATTGTCCCGATCAGTCCTGGTGGCAGCTTACATGACTATGTTCCTTTTTATTTTGCAGGCCGTTCTCCCATGCTTTATCGTTTGAGCCATAATGGCTTCCATCAAAAAGAACTCGTGTATTTAATGACTAATACTGAGAAAGTTAAGGATAGCCGCTTACCTTTTGTTTTTACTGATGGACACGCAATTATGTTTCTGACTGAGTTTTATAATAACCTTGAGTTTTTAAATAAAATTGACTGGGATGTCATGGAAAGCAAATACTGGAGTGATACTGATGAGGATCCTGATAGAAAAAGAAGGCGTCAAGCTGAGTTTTTGATTCATCAACAAGTATTAATGAAGGATATCACCGGGATTGCAGTGTATAGTGAAGATACTAAATTATACGTTGAAGAACTGCTTCAAAAAGAGCAAATTATAAAACCAGTCATTGTTGTAAAAGAATATTATTATTGAAGGGGGTGTTCACAGTGATTATTTTTAAATCGGGAAATTTACTTGAAGATTCTGCTGAAGCATATGTTAATACAGTTAATACTGTTGGAGTAATGGGTAAAGGGATTGCACTTCAATTTAAACAAGCTTTCCCGCAAGTTTATAAGGAATACGAAAAAGACTGCAGAAAAGGACTGGTTCAAACAGGTCATATGCATGTCGTTAAATTAGATGGCTTAACTAACCCGAAATACGTAATCAACTTCCCTACTAAACAACACTGGAAGTCACCTTCAAAAATTGAGTATATTCAATCCGGTCTAATTGATCTAATACGTGTTATCCAGGAGCTAAACATTCGTTCAATTGCTTTACCGCCACTCGGTTGTGGGAATGGTGGCCTTGATTGGAAAAAGGTATTGCCAGAAATAGAAGCTGCTTTCAATAATACAAACGTTGAAGTTCACCTGTACGCGCCAGAGGGTGCACCAGAACCTGATCAATTAACAATACGAACTAAAAAACCAAAAATGACTAAAGGTAGAGCCTTACTTATTTCATTAATGGATAGCTATGCAGCTCCTGGATACCGCCTTTCTAATCTTGAAGTTCAAAAGTTGGCTTATTTTCTCCAGGAAGCTGGGGAACAAATGAAATTGGATTTTAAGAAGTACAAATATGGTCCTTATGCAGAAAACTTAAACCACGTATTACAAAGAATTGAAGGTCATTATATCCGTGGATATGGTGATCGGACTCGGGAAGCAGAAATTTATCTTATTGATGATGCGACTGAAAAAGCTAAAGAATTTCTTCAAAGTGACAATGTTGCAACAGAGCGACTTAAAGAAGTTAAATCCCTAATTAAAGGGTTTGAGAATCCATACGGAATGGAATTACTTTCTACAGTTTACTGGATAATGAAAGAGAATCCAATGAAGTCTAAAGACTACATTTATGTTGCTGAAGAGGTTAAGAATTGGAACCCCCGAAAAAGAGAAATCTTTTCTGACAATCACATTTTGAAGGTTTGGACTTACCTGGATAACCAAATAGATTTAAAAGAAAAAAATCCTGATGAGCATATTCTCTAGTGTAGGTTTGAAAAAAAGTTTAATCAAAAACATGCTACAAAAGTTGATTTCAGAATAAAATAACCTCTTCATTTTAAACAAAGATCAGTTAAAATGAAGAGGTTGAATTTATTATAAATGAAATTTTTATAAAAAAGATTGATCAAAACAAGTATTATGAGAGAGGTTATTTATCATTGACATAAGATGCTTACGTCACACCCAGTAAGTAGCGATATCGATTATCCCCAAAAAAATGATAAATATCCCAGCAGCTTTCTGTACGTAGTTTCCGATTTTTCTCCCATTCTTTTTTAAGTTTCTATTCTCAATGTCAAAAAACCATAATAAAAATAACGCAATCAACAATGGAAGTGATGTTCCCACTGAGAATATGGCAGGCAATATAAAGCCGTAACTAACAGTAAATGAATATGGCAGCAGCGTGACAAAAAATAAAACGAACATTGTTGGACAAAACCCAAGAGAAAAGCTAACGCCCATTAAAAAAGCACCTAACTTCCCCCTTTTAAACCACCTTTCTGGAAGTCTTATGAATTGAACTCCCAAACGTGATTTAAAGATGCCTAACAAAAATAATCCAATGACAATTAATATTGGTCCGACGATCCTTCTGAGCCATGGAAAGTAAGTAATCAGGCTTTGTTCGATTTCATTTCCAAACTGCCAGACAACAAAACCAAGGAGTGAGAATACAAAGATTTTACCGACTATAAAAAAATAAACCTCAGTCCACGCGATTTTGTTCTGAATTGAACGATTACCATATATTGCGATAGCCCCCAGATTACCTGTGAACTGACAGGGTGCCAATGCACCGACAATACCAAGAAAAAAAGCAGCAATGATCGGAAAGCTTTGCGCCTGATGGAACAATTCAAAAAATGGTTCACTGAAAGTATTACTGACTTGCCAAAACAAATCATTCACTGCATTTCACCCAACTTTGCTTACTGTGATTGTCAATGCTGAATTTGTTCAATATTTCAGCAATATTTCTAAAATACTTTTATTTTTTTATTTTTCTGACTTAAGGATTATACCTTTCAGATGATTGTATTCTTCTACTTGTATCTCACCCTTCGCTAACCTTTCATTGAGGATGATCAAAGAAAAATCTCCTTCATTTTGATGCTTAGCGGAATCACCGTCTATTCTAGAATTAAGCAGTTTAAAAAATGCGAATATCACAAGTATGACCACCAAACCAACAAGCAGTATACCGAGCCACATTCCACCCGCCATCATGCCAGAGCCATTCATCATAATCATCATCTCCTTTATGAATATAGTCATTCATTCTGGTTCAATCACATGAACATAATAGAGTAAATTTATCGAGAAATGATGCATTCTCTCACAAAAAAACAAAATAATCTACAAGTAGCAATTGCTCCTTGTGGACTATTTTGTTACTCTAACGGGCTCGAACAAATTCTAAGATACTATTTATTAACTTCGTAACCTTGATCTTCTATTACAACTTGCATTTGATCTAAAGAAACCTCATCTTCATTATAGTTTACATTGACAATGTTTTCTTGAAGTGAAACAGAAACTTTCTCAACACCCTGCATCTCACCAAGGTTTTTTTCAATAGATTTTACACAATTCTGACAAGACATACCTGTAACTTTTAGTGATACACTCTCCATTTTATATCCTCCTCGCCATTATAATTTTTTCAAATAATCACTTCTGAACCGTTATTACAAATCTACTGTATACAATTCAACAAATACATACTTTTTCAATTATCTTCTAGATCTAACGCGTTTATTATTCAATTCAGTTTAGCTCATGTCGAAAACCTTTTATTACCAAACTAAATTTCGTTAGCGAAAAAGCACACTCTTTATTGTAAGAGATTATTTGATCAATTATTGGAACCTATTATAAATATAATAATATACCCATACTAGGTATGTAAAGGTGTTTTTTACATATGATAAAAATAAATTAACCAAAAAATTAAATACAGGAAGGAATTAGATCTATTGAATGTAGGATTGCTCGTGATTATTGCCCTGTCATTTATATTGTATGGAACGATTGTTGCTTTAATGTATACCCATAAAACAATTAGCAAAATGAATGGTATGATGATTTCCATGTCTACGGCGATGTCAACAGGATTAATAATTGGAACCATTTTAGGAATATATTTTTCAGACAACTTATTTATTGCAACGGTTTACAGCATGATGACCGGTTTAGTGGTTGGAGCAATCCCTGGAAACGGAATAGGGAAAGTAGCCTTACTGGATGGGATGTTATCAGGTGTTATGGCCGGAATGATGGGGGTTATGCTGGGATCTATGATTCAAAGTGAAAATTACGATTCTATGGTAAAGATTTTATTCTTTAGTCATTGTTTTATTTCAGCATTGGTTATTAGATTAATCGGAGATGAAGTAAATAGCACTAGAAAATTATTGATAAATGCTGTCTCTAACCCATTAAAAGCAGGGGTCATATTTATAATTTTGTTTTTTATAGTTGAAATGACTGGACCTTTATTTTTTATAAATGAAATTAAAAGCCACCCCCATGTAAATAACAATCAAATTTTATCTGAAAATCATACCACAAAAGAACCACAATCCAGCATATCAGAAAAAGTAGAGGTGAAAATGAACGAATATACTTACTATCCTTCAAAGATACAATTGCAAAAGGGCTCTTTAACTGAGATAGTACTGACTAACACCGGAACAATCGATCATGACCTTCAATTTGAAAATAATACAATAGAAATCCTTAATAACTTAAGTAATACACATAATCATGGAACTAATTCAAATAAAGTACATATACATTTGAAACCTGGTGAATCGAAATCGGTCCAATTAATTGCAAAAAAAGCTACTCAAGTTCCCTTCTTTTGCTCATTACCAAACCATAAGGAACAAGGAATGGAAGGTATTTTCCAAGTCAATTGAAATTACATCGACATAGCCTCCTTGTTTATAATGTGTTTTATCACAAAAAAATTTTAATTTTATTTTCAATCCTCCATCATTTCTGCACAAAAAATGGGTATCCCATTTATATAACGATATTGGGAGGTTATATTAGTGGCATTGAGTAAAAGACTGATGATAGGTACATTTTCACTGGCAGCAAGTACAATTTTATTTGCCTGTGCAGATAATGAAGGAGCAGAATCTGGCGCAGTGAATGATTCTGAGACCGAAGAAACTGAAAATGAAATGGAATCAATGGACGAAGAGAATTCTTCAGAACAAAGCGATTCTACCGGGGAGATGGACCATTCAGGTATGGATATGTCCGGTTCAGGTGAAATTCCTGAAGGTCTGCAAGAGGCCGAGGCACCGAAGTTTGAGGCTGGTGACACAGCAATAATCACTGCATCACATATGGAAGGCATGGAGGGTGCAGAAGCTACAATTGTAGGAGCCTATGACACTGTAGCTTATAGTATTTCTTATGACCCAACCGATGGTGGAGATAGAGTAGAAGATCATAAATGGGTTATTCATGAAGAAATTTCTGACAGACAGGAAGAGTCTTACCAAAAAGGTGATGAAGTAAAGGTAGAAGCTTCACACATGGAAGGTATGGAAGGTGCAACGGCTGAAATTGATACTGCCGAGGAGACAACTGTTTATATGGTTGACTTTACTTTAGAAAACGGAGATGAAGTGACTAATCATAAATGGATTACAGAGGAAGAGTTAAAAGAGCCGGAATAAATGAAATAAATAAGCTTGCAGTGCTCATAATTGATGGGACACTGCAAGCTTTTTATTATTACCCAAACTTCGCACAATCAAAAAATAAGTTAGCCTCTGCCTCGATGATAAGCCAACTTTTTTGATTAATTAAATGTAAGGTTTTCAAGGCATAATAAAGCAAATAATCCAAAGGGTCTCCAAAAGGTGAAAGCTTAACCTTTGGAGACTCTTTGTACTATATTGAGTTTTCTGCTTAATACACTTCAATCTGTCCCATCATGCCATTATCTTCATGTTCTAAAATATGGCAATGGAATACGTAAACCCCTTTTTCAGGAAAAGTGACGAGCAATTTTACTCTTTCACCAGGTTCAACTGCAACACTATCTTTAAAGCCTTGTTCACTTTCTTCCACTTCTTCACCGTCACGGGAAATTACTTTGAACTGGGTACCATGAATGTGGAATGGATGTACCATACCACCCATCATATCCGGTTTATTATAAATTTCCCACACTTCTGTCACGCCCTGCTCCTGACGCAAATCAATACGATCAGCATCGAATTTTTTTCCGTTAATAGATACCATATCCATCATTCCAAATAATTCAATGTTTTTAGTAACAGGCATTTCTTTCTCCTCATCTGTCAAAAACGGCTCATCAGTGGTCCATGTTTTAATAGAGCCCGCTGTTGAATCAGTATCTTTCACATCAAATGGGAGTAGCACTACACCTTCTTCATTAATGATAGAAAGTGATTCCTCTTCAGTTAATTTCGAAAAATCTATAAGAATTTCAGCACGCTCCGAAGCAGCGAGTGTAAGTTCTTTACGGTCAACTGGCTCATCGAGTAAGCTGCCGTCAGAGGCAATTTGAGTGAAATTATCACCATTACTTAAGCGAAATGTATAATTACGTGCATTTGATCCATTTAATAAACGAAATCGCATAATAGGTTCTGTGACAGTCATCTTTGGATTGATTGTTCCGTTCACCATGGAAACGTCACCCAAAGTGCCGTCTACATTCATGAGATTGTCGTAATCTAATTGCTTATCTTCGTCAAAAAGACGGTCTTGAAAAATAAGCGGAATATCGTTAACCCCATATTCGTTTGGAATCTCCAAATCTGAATTAATGGAATTGTCAATGATTAACATTCCTGAGAGTCCTCTAAATACTTGTTCAGCAGTCATTTCATGAACATGTGGGTGATACCATAATGTAGCAGCTGGTTGATCAGCTTCTAATGTAATGATCCGGCTTTCTCCTGGTTGAATTTCATCACTGGGTCCACCATCTATTTTACTGGCAACTTCCAAACCATGCCAATGAAATGTAGTTGGTTCATTTAAGTCATTTGTAATTTTAACATTCACACTCTCTCCTTCTTCTATTTTCAGTGTGGGACCAAGCAAATCACCATTATATCCGTAAGTCTCAGTTGAGATTCCTTCGAAAAATTCAGTGATCCCTTCTTGTGCCGTCACTTCATAATCATAGTTTTTTCCTTTTTGCTTTTCTAATAATGGAGGAATCACCAACTCATTTACTCCTTCAGAAGATGCAAGTGAAGGTACCTCCCCATGATCCATCATTTCATTCATACCATCCTGATCCATACCTTGATCAGGATTATCTTCATTATCCATCATCATACTAGAGTTCATTCCCCCACTATCACCTGTGCAAGCCGATAAGATTATTGCAGCTAAAATAGATAAGGTTCCTTTTAGCAATTTTTTTTGCATTATCTCAATCCCTTCTTTCATTAGTATTTGCTTTCACCTTAACTCATAAATATGCATATTTGGCGGAGGAATGGTAGCATTTCTTTGACTTTTAACAAAATGAATTCATTAGCAGAACTGAGTTTGTATTTTATGAAAATCTCAGTATGATATGGTCATTATTTAGATCATAATTAAATTTTGATCTGCATGATTTCTTCAAAATTTTTGGGTAAAGATAATTGATAAGAGAAGAAAATAGACCAGAAGGGAGTTTTTCTATGTCAACAAACCATCAACATCACACAACACATGATCACCAAGAACACAAAGGAGCAGAACATTCAAAAAACAAAGAAGATCATAGTCATCATCATGAGAATATGATTAAGGACTTTAAAAAACGTTTCTGGATTTCCATTATTGTCACGATTCCTATTTTAATATTATCTCCAATGATTCAGATGTTCCTAAACGTCGACTGGCGGTTCCAAAATGATATGTATATTTTATTTGGTCTATCTACTTTTATATTCTTCTATGGGGGCTGGCCGTTTCTTACAGGAGCATATGATGAGCTAAAAAACAAATCTCCAGGAATGATGACACTTATCACATTGGCAATCTCAGTAGCTTATGTTTATAGCTCCTTTACTGTTTTTGGCGTAGGGGGTAATGATTTTTTCTGGGAATTAGCCACTCTCATTAATATTATGTTGCTGGGTCATTGGATTGAGATGAGATCAATTTTAGGAGCTTCGCGAGCACTGGAGGAACTTGTAAAACTAATGCCATCTGAGGCCCACCTGATACAAGAGGACGGCTCGATCAAAGATGTACTAATTGATAAAATTCAAAACGGAGATAGAGTATTGGTGAAGCCCGGAGAAAAAATTCCGGTCGATGGGCTAATTATTGAAGGGAAATCTACAATTGATGAATCCATGTTAACTGGGGAGTCTGTACCTGTGGATAAATCAGATGGCGAGGAAGCGATAGGAGGCTCAATAAACGGGGAAGGTTCCATTACGTTAAAAGTACAGAAGGTTGGAGAAGAAACATACTTATCTCAAGTAATCAGCTTGGTCAAAGAAGCACAAGAATCTAAATCAAAAACCCAGGACCTATCTAACAGAGCAGCAAAATGGCTATTTTATTTAGCTTTAGCAGCAGGAGTTACTACGTTCTTAATATGGACATTATTAGGTTATCCCCTTTCATTTGCTGTTGAAAGAACCGTTACTGTAATGGTCATTTCATGTCCGCATGCACTTGGACTTGCGGCTCCGCTTGTTGTTGCAGTTTCTACTGCGATTTCAGCTAAAAAAGGGTTGCTAATTCGTAATCGAACAAATTTTGAAAATGCCAGAAAAATAAATGCTGTAGTGTTTGATAAGACCGGCACCCTCACTGAGGGGCAATTCGGAATAACAGATATCAAAGTAATGAAGGGTTTTGAAGAAGATCGCTTGATCACATATGCAGCTTCAGTAGAATCACAATCTGAGCATCCAATTGCAAAAGGTATTGTAAAGGAAGCTGCAAAGCGAAAACTTCCTCTTAAAAAAATAAGTGATTTTCAATCAATTACAGGTAAAGGTTTACAAGCTACAGTTGAAGGTTCAGCTATCATGGTTGTAAGCCCGGGCTATGTAAAAGAGAACGACATTTCTTATGATACATCCAACTTTGATGATTGGTCTAGAGAAGGCAAAACTGTCGTATTTGTTCTTATTGATAAAGAGATTGCAGGTATGATTGCACTAGCAGATATTGTTAGAGAAACTGCTAAAAATGCAGTTAGTGATTTAAAAAAACTAGGTATAGAATCAATTATGCTGACAGGGGATAATCATCAGGTAGCAGAATATGTAGGTAAGCAAATTGGTATAGATAAAGTATATGCTGAAGTTCTTCCTCACCAAAAGTCAGAAAAAATCACAGAGATTATGAATACAGGTCGAAAAGTTGCTATGACAGGAGATGGAGTCAATGACGCTCCTGCTTTAGCTAAAGCAGATTTAGGAATTGCTATTGGAACCGGGACAGACGTAGCGATTGAAACAGCTGATGTGATTCTTGTTAAAAGTAACCCGCAGGATGTTGTAAACATCATTCAGTTGTCGAAAGTCACTTACAGAAAAATGGTTCAAAACCTATGGTGGGCTGCAGGGTACAATATTCTGGCTATCCCTCTTGCTGCTGGTGTTTTATATAATATTGGCATTGTGTTAAGTCCAGCAGTTGGTGCAATTTTAATGTCTGTTAGCACAGTCGTTGTTGCTATAAATGCGAAGTTACTTAAAATATAATTGGTTTAATAGCCTGACAGCCTTCTGTGTTGTTTTGTCAGAAGGCTGTTATTTATCAGGAGCAAGCAAGGAGGTATACAGGTTTGTCCCTTCACGTTAAAGATAGTACGTTTGATCATGCTGATACTAATAAAAAGAAAATACATATTATTCTGATATTAGCACTGCCGGCTGTAATAGAAAATTTCTTCCAAACAATTTTAGGATTTATAGACACTTATTTTGTTTCGAAGATCGGCTTAGTAGAAGTTTCAGCGGTAGGAGTTACAAACGCTGTACTCGCTATTTACTTTGCATTATTTATGGCGTTAGGCGTTGCGGTGAATATATATGTTGCTAATTCTATTGGAGCTAAGCAGGTAGAACGAGCAAGGCATATTGCTCAACAGGCAATCATTATTGCTATTGTAATAGGGATTGTCACAGGGATTATTACATTATTTTTTGCTGAACCTCTTTTGACATTAATGGGTATTGAAGATGATGTTTTACAAGCAGGCTCCACATATTTCAGAATCGTAGCGATTCCTTCCATTTTCATGTCTTTAATGTTCGTGCTCAGTGCTATATTAAGGGGTGTCGGTGATACAAAATCTCCTATGAAAATAAGTATTATGATTAACATTGTAAATGCCGTTTTAGATTATGTTTTTATATTTGGCTTTTGGTTCATCCCGGAACTCGGTATTATTGGAGCAGCCATTGCAACTGTAATCTCTCGTATTTTAGGTACAATTGGACTTTTGATGTATATTCGAAAAACTAAAGAAATAAAATTTAAAAAATCTTACTGGAAACCAGATAAAGATCATCTAGTAGAATTATTGAGTCTGGGCGGCCCTGCAGCAGGCGAGAGACTTATCATGAGAATAGGACAAATCGTTTATTTTGGTTTTGTAGTGGCATTAGGTACCAATGTGTTTGCGGCTCACCAAATCGCTGGGAACATCGAGATTTTTTCTTATATGGTAGGATACGGCTTTGCTACAGCAGCAACAATCATTGTTGGGCAATTACTGGGTGCTGGTAATATTAAAGAAGCCAAGCAATATGCATGGCTTTGTGTTTGGCTGTCAGTAGGCTCTATGACTGTGTTAGGGGTCTTATTATTTTTTCTCGGCTCTTGGACAGGTAGTTTCTTTACACAGGATCAAGATGTGATAAATGATATTTCTATCGCTTTAAAAGTCTCAGGGATATTCCAACCTTTTTTAGCTGTTGTCTTGATTTTAACTGGAGTTTTTCAGGGAGCAGGCAATACAAAGTTTCCAATGTATTTGACTGGTTTTGGGATGTGGTTGATTCGCACATCATTTGTTTATCTGTTAACCGTTCAAGTTGGCTGGGGATTACTCGGAGTATGGATTGCCATCGGACTTGATATTATATTTAGGGCCGTTGTGTTATTGGTTCAATTCTCAAGGGATAAATGGAGGGTTCAAAAAGCAGACGAATCTGTTAGTTCAGGTGATGATTGTCATCCTCAAACGAGTAAAGAAGATATTTCAATATGTACGAACAGCTACTAAAAAAGCTAAGTAAATTCTCAATGACATGCCGTTGCAAATGACATGTCATTGAGAGATCAATTGGATCCGGGGTTAATATTGTCCCAGGTTGCTCCGCCATTATTACTAAAAAATAAATTATTTTCTACTGCAGCCCATACTTCATCTGCATTACCCGGGTTAACTGCCAAGTATAAATTGTTTCCTGGTTCTACGGGCAGAGTACCTCTTAGTGTTATTTCTTTCTGGTTTAACTGGTAACTATTAAAGGATACCTTTTCTCCATCATTTGCAGAAAATAATAATGAATCTTCAGTAAAAGTAAGTCCGGTTGTATTCAATGTTCCTTCAATAAGCGAAAATGTTTCACCAAAGTCGTTAGAAATAAATATGCCCTCTTCACTCGATAAAGCTAGTTGTTCATCATTAGAAGGATGAACTGCAAGACCATTTATAGTTGTTGCTTTTAACCCAGCTAGTGAAAGTTGTTCCCAATCTTCACCTTCATTTTGTGTTCTATACAAACCAGGTGAAGTAAGTACACTATTCGGCTGACTTAAAGCTCCATATATCGTCTCACCCTCAAAACTTGCTGCTAATAAATGAAAGTCAGTTTCCCCAGAAAAAGCCAGAGATTCTATACTTTTTCCTTGATCAGTACTTTTTATAAGCCCCAGAGGGTTTTCAATTTTGCTTCCTTTTTCAGGGTGTCCGCTTGCGTAAAAACCTTCTTCAAATGGCGTAAAGCCCATGTAATCATGATTGTCGCGCGTAGTTTCATACCATTCATCTTCACTGTATTTTAATAAACCATTATGAGTAGCTACAGCTAAATCTTCGCCAATAAACCCCATCCCATGCATATGAGAAATAGATGGCTCTTCAGTTTTCACATAGAATGCCTGATCTTTATCGTCTGAGGAGCAGGCAGATAAAATGATCACACTAATTCCCAACAATGCAAATCTATTCATTATTACCTCTCCAATTCGCTAATTTTAAAGCAAGACTATTTAAATTTTAAAAATAGTTTTTCATTCAAATTTGAATAAGGGAAATTTTTCAACTTTATATATTATGTTTATAATCACACATAAACATAAAATTTAATCTCTCCCGTATACCACTAAACTCTATTAATATTTTCTCTAACTAAATCACCCTCAAAGCTAGGTCATACTAAAATTGCTTTCAGACAGTACTACCAATTAATATATTTTCTAGGATTGACTGCATTAGGTTTTCCATTATTCCAAGCGCCCTCATGAAGTTCGAAATGAAGGTGCGTTCCAAATGAAAAGCCGGTATTGCCCATGCCGCCAATTTGCTGACCCTTTTCTACATATTGTCCCTGCCCTACTGAAAGACTGTTCATGTGGGCGTAAACAGTAGAATAAGTCTGACCATTAATACTGTGTGTAAGGATAATCCAGTTCCCATAAGAGTCACTCGATTCAGCAGTTGTTACATACCCATCTGCTGCTGCGAGAATAGGTGTCCCGGTTGCACCGGCAATATCCATTCCGTAATGGAATCTTGGTTTGCCATTTAAAACATCATAACCAAATTCAGTTGTAAATCTCCCGTTTGCTGGTGCACCCCAATCACTAGAAACCGGTGACGGTTGTGAGCTGGAAACTGAATTCTCAACGGTCTGATTAATTTCACGTTTACTTTCTCTTGAACGTTCTTCTTCAGCTGCCTGTTTTTCTAATTCTGCCTGCTTCTCAAGTTCTTTTTGTTTGGCCAGCTCTTTCTGTCTTTCCTGTTCAGCCATAATATCAGCTTCTATCCCTTCTTCCAGGGAATAAAGATCAGATTCTTTTTCTTCAAGATCCGTTCTTTCTTCTTCAGCTGCCTGCTGATCTTGTTCTAATTTCTCAATCAGCTGATTCTTTTCTTCTTTTTTAGAAGAAAGACTGGAAATTAATTGATCGAGCTCATCTTTTTCACTTTCTTGTTCATGCAATCGATTTTCCATTTCTGATTTTTTGTCTTTAAGTGCTTCCTGATCCATCTTTTGTTCTTTCATAATATCTCTGTCCGCACTCATCAATTGGTTAACTGCAGAAAAACGGTCTATAAAGTCACCGAAACCCTCAGCACCCATGAGCACTTCAACATAATCCACTGACCCACCAGTTAATTGAATCGCTCTGGCACGCTCCTCAAGAAGGCTTGTTCTTTCTTCTATTTTAGTCATTAATTCTTCTATATCGTTTTGTAACCCATTGATCTCCTGCTTTAATTTCTCTAAATTCTTATTTACAACTTCAACTTTATTTTGAGTATCTGCAATTTCATTATCAAGCTCATTAATTTGTGTAAGCATTTCTTCCTGTTTCTTAATCAACTTGTCAATTTCATTATTTTTAAGAGAGATGTCATCTTGAATTAACTCTCGCTCTCCCTGTATTTCCTGTTTCTTTTCTTCTAAACTATCAATACTTTCTGATAGAGCTGTATCACTAAAATTAAACAGACTGCTTCCTGTAAACCCTGCAAATAAAACCAAACTCCCCAAGACTTTACCTATAAATTTCATAAATTAATTTCTCACTTTCTTAGTTATGTATTCTTCTAATGCAGAAGTATCTTTTTCTTAACCTAGAATAATCATAACATTTACCAACTGATCTACTAGTTTCATTACTATTACTTTAGCATTACGCTGATATAACAAAAGTGTGCAGTTTCTAAGCATGACCTTATAAAAAGCGCGTTCCTTCTTGGTTTTTATATTTTTCATCAATTAATAATTGAACTTTGTGTGAAACACTAATGAAGCATATTTTCTAAAGTCAAATGGGAATAGAAATTAAATTTGTAGGTAAAAGACAAAAGAAGTATGATGCTATTCTTCATGTATGTGTCTCCACGCAAAAAACCCTTACCAAACCCCCACCCTCTCCAAACCCTTACCACACCTAGCCTCAACCCGCTTTTGCACACAAACCTGCTGTAATGAAGTTTTACAGAAAAACCGCTGATTTCTAACGAAATGGATGAAAAAACGTCCGAAAAAAGATGCCGAAAATGGAATGAAGTTTTACCAAGAGATCAGGATAAAGGCTCGGGAAAAGATTAGGCTTAAGGGGGATCTTTCAGTGAGGGAGCGGGAACAATTTCAGGGAGAAGAGAAGCTGACTTTTACTCATGCTTTTCTTCTCTCTTTTTCTTCATGCTTGTTGATATGACGGTCTTTCTCATGCTTTCTCCTCTCTTTTTCCTCCTACTTTTACTCCCCTGCTGTTCATTTTTTTGATGCAAAAAAAGACCGAACAGCGTACCAGATGGTACGTGTTCAGTCCTCTTTTCTCATGCTTTTTCATGCCCTGTTTTGCTCGTTTTTTCCTCACGTTCTGTAAAACTTTATTACCTTTGGTAAGAGTTTATTACGTTTGGTAAAAGTTTTTTGCGTGGGGACATCTAGTGTAGGTTTGGAATAAAGTTTAATCAAAAACATGCTGCAGGAGTTGATTTTAGAATAAAATAACCTCTTCATTTTAAATAAAGATCAGTTAAAATGAAGAGGTCGAATTTCTTATGATTAATATTTTTATAAAAAAGATTGATCAAAACAAATATTATAAGAGAGATTATTAATACTGACAAGCAATACTTACATCACGCCCAGTAGGTAGCGATATCAATTATACCTAAAAAAATGATAAATATTCCGGCAGCTTTCTGTACGTAGATTCCGATTTTCCGCCCGTTTTGTTTCAAGTTTCTGTTGTCGATGTCAAAAAACCATAATAAAAATATCGCTATAAGTAACGGAAGTGATGTTCCCACCGAGAATATAGCTGGCAATACAAAGCCATAACTAACAGTAAATGAATATGGAAGCAGCGTGACAAAAAACAAAACGAACATTGTTGGACAAAATCCAAGAGAAAAGCTAACACCCATTAAAAAAGCACCGAACTTCCCCCTTTTAAACCATCTTTGAGGAAGGCTTATGAATTGAATTCCCACACGTGATTTAAATATGCCTAACAAAAATAATCCAATGATGATCAATAATGGCCCCACGATCATTCTGAGCCATGGGAAGTAAGTAATCAGGTTTTGTTCGATTTCATTTCCAAACTCCCAAACAACGAAACCAAGAAGTGAGAAAACAAAAATTTTACCGACTATAAAAAACGAAACCTCGGTCCACGCTATTTTGTTCTGAATTGAACGATTACCGTATATTGCGATAGCTCCAAGATTACCAGTGAACTGACAGGGTGCCAGTGCACCGACAATACCTAGAAAAAAAGCAGCAATGATTGGAAAGCTTTGCGCCTGATGGAACAATTCAAAAAATGGTTCACTGAAAGTATTACTGACTTGCCAAAACACATCATACACTGCATTTCACCCAACTTTGCATACTGTGATTAACTATGCTGAATTTATTCAATATTCCAGCAAGATCTCCAAAATACTCTTATTTTTCAGACTCAAGGATTCTACCCTTCAAATGATTATATTCTTCTACTTGGATTTCACCTTTAGCAAGCCGTTCATTCAGGATGATCAAAGAAAAATCTCCTTCATTTTGATGTTTAGCGGAATCACGATCTATTCTCGAATTAAGCAGTCTAAAGAATACAAATATCACAAGTATGACCACCAAACCAACAAGCAGCATTCCGATCCACATTCCACCCGCCATCATGCCAGAGCCATTCATCATAATCATCATCTCCTTTGTAAGTATAATCATTCATTCTGTTTCAATCACATGAACATAATAAAATAAACTTATCGAGAAATGATGCATTTTAATCAAACTTAAGTGTCTGACGATTATTTCTTTCTAAAATAGCTAAATATCAACCTGGCGATCATCAGTAACACGGCTGCACCGGCTCCGATTATCATAAAATAGTACGGCGGCCAATCCGGCATGCCTTTTCACCTCAATTAGAATATAAATGTTTTAAAGAACGTGTGTTTATGCAGCCTTTTTCTTCGAGAAGACATGCACAAAAATCATCAGGATTGTAATAAGTACAAATGCAGTTAAAGCGAGAAATGGAATGGTAATGAAACCGAGCCAGTTGATGTATTTTGCATCACACGGCACTCCGCTGACACAGGGTTTTATACTTCCAAAGCCAGGGATTTTCTGTTCCATATAATGAAACACTGATATTGTGCCTCCTCCAATCGCAAGAGGAAATACAAATTTTTTAACTGAATAGTCGCTTTGAAATACGCCAATCCCCAAAATGAGTGTCAGGGGATACATAAATATCCGCTGGAACCAGCAAAGATCACAGGGAATAAACCCTCTAATCTCGCTGAAATACAAGCTTCCAAATGTAGCAATCATCGAGACAAACCAGGCTGCAAAAAGCAGTACATTACTAACACTATTTGTTTTCATGATTAATTTCCCTCTAGTTCCTGGTCAATCAGCGATTTAATTGCCTCATAGTCAAAAGGATCTTCAAGCATGGTTCCGTTCACCATAATACTTGGTGTGAATTGTACACCGTATTCCTTTACAAGTTCAGCGTCCAGGTCAACTTCATCCTGCATGGTTCTTTCAGTTAATTCCGTTTCAAATTCTTCCAGATCCACTTCAGTCGTTTCACCTGCGATTTCAAGGAGCTTTTCAATCGTTACCCATTCGGCATCGTGATTTTGTGCCGGCTGTTCATCATATACTCTCTTTTGAAAATCCCAGTAAGATTCTGGATCCATTTTATAGACTGATTCTGCAGCGAGCGACGCAAGTTCTGATTCTTTGCCATGAAATAAAACATTAATGTAGGAGAAAGAAATCTTGTCAGTTTCTACGTAATCACTGATTAACTGCGGATAGACCATTTCTCCCCATGCTTTACAAGAAGGACATTTAAAATCACCGAATTCAACCACTTGTACTGGAGATTCAGTGTTCCCCATAGTCGGCTGTCCATCAATTGGAGGATACCCCTCACTATTGGTAGTGTCCGTTTGATTATTTTGATTTAAAAGCACAATAGCTGTAACAACAGCAAATAGCAAGAGTGTGACAAGCATCGCTATTCTGAATGGTTTGTTTTTCATTTTCATATTCTCCTAACTAAATGATAGATTTAACATAAGTCCAACGTATAACGCACAAATAAACGCCAGTCCAAAAAAAATCGGCACCAGAATGGGCAGCTTTTTATAAAAGCTTGCAAAGATCATCAAAATAAAAAACCCTGCCATAGATAAAACAAGGATACCTGTGAATGAAACATCTATGATTGCCTGGACCGGTGTACTTATATTTTCGTTTAACAGGGACTCAAGTATAGGTGCTGGTCCTTCTGACAGAAGCGTTACATCAACATCATGCGGTGGAGATAATGTACCGAGCACACTCGTTAAACTGAAAACAATCAGAATAAATACCCCCTCTGCTTTCAGCCATGGTTTTGGATCAAATTCAGACTGTGCTGATTTCTTCACCAGCCATCCATTAATAAATGCAAAAATAATCAGCGGTATGATGCTAATGTGTTTTAATAAAAGCGTCTGACCGTAGGAAAGGCTCCAGGCATTTATATAACCCTGACCATCTACTAAATAAGAAGTAATGAAGATACCTGACCCAAAAATAATCAAAAGCGAGATGATGGAATAAGGTGTAAACCACTTTAGAAATTGAGACCAGTTTTTAAGATTTCTAGAGAAAAATGACACGTGAATAAGAATGCCTGCCCATACCATAATTAATAAAAAATGAGTGGTATGTGAAATAAAGCCTGCCCAAAAATCTAATGAAGCTACATGACTTGCATAACCTACCCCACACACCATACCAAGCAAAAGGATAGCCTGTAAGTGTTTTGATGCATTCGCATGGATCGCCATCCATAGAAATGTTGCGCACATACTGGTGAAAACCCACGCTTTTCCTACTTGGAAATCTGTAAAAACAGAAAGCGTAGTCTGTAGGAATCCCACACTATCAGAGAAATATAACACTACTTGAATAATAGAACCCAGAGAAAACAGGATAATGCCGAGTGTTGCTAATAACAAAGCTGGCAGTGGTACAGAAAAAGACGGCTTTTTAGATTCCGGAACAAAACGCAGAGCTACATACCCACATAAAAATGCAAATAATGAATAGGTAATCGTTTCAGCAATTGGTATAAGAACCTCTATCATTTCTTTCTAGTCCTAAATAACAGCCAAATACCTGCTATAGTAATAAGTGCAAATAATGTCGTTAAAATAATAGGAACCACACTCTCAGGCACATCTTCCTGGCTTTCAGCTGATTCGATATTTTGATACTCTGTACGATTTGTATCAGTATTTTCTCTTGCCTTAATACTAAATGAGATTACCCCTTCAATAGGATGCCCGTCTTCACCAATAATCGACCAGTCAGCAACATAATCCCCATTTACTAACTCTTCAGGAATATCTCCTATAAGCTGGTTATGGTCAGTAAGACGAACATCAATCTCTACAAGCTCATCATTTCTATATAAGCTCATAGTACTTAATTCTTCAACTTCTGTTTCAAATTGCAAAACGATCTCCTCCACAGGCTGCGTTAATACCTGACCGTCTTCAGGGGTAGAAGAAGAAAGATACGTATGCGCGAGCCCGTTGAATGGAAAAGCAAAAAGTAAAAATAAACTAAACGTAAAAACTATTTTTTTCATATTTTCACCTGTCATAGTCATTTACTGGTATTCAGCTGGTTGTATCATTTGCATATACTTCTTTATATCTTCTTCTGTCATTTCGCCTGTGATGACTTTTATGATTTCACCTTCCGGGTTGATCAAAAGTGTTGTAGGCAGTGGACCTATTGTATAGGCATTTTGAACATCTTTCTTTTTATCGATGACTACAGGAAAACTCATGTTATATTCATCCACAAAATTTTGAACCTGAAAATCTGACTCACCTACATTGACTGCAATGGTTTGTACACCCTTCTCTTTAAAGAGGTTATATTGATTTTCAATATAAGGCATTTCTTTTTCACATGGTTTACACCATGTGCCCCAAAAATTTAAAAATACTCCCTGCCCTTTGTAACCAGAAAGCTGGTGTGTGTTACCATCCAAATCAGTTAATACAAAGTCAGGTGCAGAATCACCGGCTTTTACGAGTGATCGACTATCTCCTGTAACTGAGGAATAAATAGAATAGCCAGCCGCCCCTAAAAACAAACTCAGGAGACACACTCGGAAAATTAATCTTTTTGTTTTTTTATTCTTTTTCATGTTGCTTCACTCCAGACAAAATTTAAAATCCCGTGAACCCTCCGAATAAGCCAGTTAAAAATGAAATAATCTTTGTCAGCATATCAAAATATAAAAGGATACCCATAAGAATCATTAATACTCCGCCTATTTTCATAAATAAACTGCTGTTTCTTTGAAGGAATGACATTTTTCCAATAAATAATGAAAGTATTAAAAATGGAATAGCAAAGCCCAGCACATAAAAAAGCATATAGGATAAACCTTTTCCCGGGTCTGTTATTCCCATGGCCATGACTGCAGCTAAAATAGGTCCTGTGCAGGGGGTCCATCCTGCAGCAAATGCAATACCGATTAAGACACTCCCCAGATAACCAGAAGGTCTCTTTCTGAATTGAACTTTCTTTTCTTTCATCAGAAAATCAAATTTCAACACTCCTGCTAGTACACAGCCAAAAAACACTAAAATGATAGCGCCCAGCTGACGCAGTAAATCCTGATATAAGAAAAAGAACGATCCAATGAGTGAGGTTGATAATCCCAGTGCCAGAAAAATAAACGAAAAGCCCAATAAAAATAATAACGTGTGAATCACTGCACTTTTGCTAACCAAATGCTTGTTATGTTTTAAATCACTAACAGACATTCCTGTAATATATGATAGAAATGCAGGATATAAAGGCAAGGAACAGGGAGATACAAAAGACAGCAGTCCTGCCCCAAATGCCAGTAAATAATTTATTTCAACCACTTCAAGACCAACTCCATAACGATTCTATTATTAGCTTTTAACCACTTCTTCCGTTAGACGATTACTCATCTCCTGCTGGTGTTCAAATGCAATCTTAATTAAATTCTTCACGTGATCATCATCAAGGGAATAGTAGACAAGCTTACCCTCTTTTCGGTATTTCGTCAGTCCCATTTTTCGTAACAGACGTAAATGGTGGGAGGTTGTCGCTGTGGAAGCATCAATAATCGCTGCAATATCACACACACACAATTCTTCTTCCAAAGCCAGAATATAAGCAATTTTTATCCGCGTATCATCAGCAAGAGCTTTAAAGATTTTTGCAACATCAAGTGTATTGTGAGTAAATAATTTTTCTTTAATTCTGCTTACCTTTTCCTCATGTACACATGAGATCTGACAGACATCTTGTTTTGACATGACATTACCCCTTTATTCAAATATTTGTTTGACTAAAAGTATATAGATATGTATTTTTATAATCAAACATTCTTTTGACTGTTCATTAAAAGTTCAATTCTGTAGATAAGGAAAGAAAATACATATCTTTAAGAGATTTTTATTTTTTATATGAAAAGTCTGGGTTAGGGGTGGACAAGATTGATTTATGACGTAGTAATTATTGGGGGCGGGCAGGCAGGACTCGTAATGGGGTACAACCTAAAAAATAGAAAGGTTTCTTTTTTAATAACGGATGCATCATCTGAGGTTGGTGAGACATGGAAACAACGTTATGATTCTTTACGTCTGTTTACTCCTGATTATTTTAGCTCACTCCCTGGGTTACGGCTTGAGGCAAAGTCATATCCAACTAAAGACGAGATTGCTAACTATTTAAAATTATACACAACGGAAGAAAAAACGTCCCATTGCAGTTGACGTATCAATGCTGTCACTTATAGAAACAAAATTCACTTTTCTTTCCTCAAAGGTTTCTGCTAATTCAATTAAGTGCTTGGTAGATCTTGAGATACGATCTAGTTTATAGACAACCACTGTATCTCCTTCACTTATTGCTTTTAAGAGTTGCTCTAATTCTAAACGCTCTTTTTTTGTGCCCGTCATTTTTTCCTTGTAGATAACAGCTGCACCAGCTTTTTGTAAGGCATCCATTTGTAATTCTAAATTTTGATCTTGAGTAGAAACTCGAGCATATCCAAAAATTTTCCCCATTCTATTCCCCTCCTGAAATTAATTATTCCCTAATACGGGGGTACCGTCAATTTTAGGGAATAAGTTAAAGGGAATAGTTTAGGGAATGGTAAACAGTTCAAAACTATGTAAATATAAGCGTGCAAAAAAAAATCCCTAAAACGTTCGTTAATGGGAATTACTATTAGAAAAATCATTTTATGTTTTTCATTCAAATATTCACTTGAATATTAACCAAGGAAAGGTATATACTATATTCAAGTGAACACTTGAATATCAATGGGGTGATAATGTGAATAAGAAAGATACTTGTGAAATTTTTTGTTATGACGAGGAAAAGGTCAATCGAATACAAGGTGATTTAAAAACAATCGATATTGTTAGTGTTGCCCAAATGTTAAAAGCAATTGCGGATGAAAATAGGGCAAAGATTACCTATGCTTTGTGTCAAGATGAAGAGTTATGTGTGTGTGATATAGCAAATATTATTGGTATTACGGTGGCAAATGCTTCTCATCATTTAAGGACCCTTCATAAGCAGGGGATTGTAAGATATAGAAAAGAAGGAAAACTAGCGTTTTATTCGTTAGACGATGAACATATTAGACAAATAATGATGATTGTACTAGAACATAAGAAAGAAGTGAATGTCAATGTCTGATCAAAAGGCAATAACATCTGAACAAGAAATGAAGGCCTATCGTGTACAAGGTTTTACTTGCGCAAACTGCGCGGGTAAATTCGAAAAAAATGTAAAACAGCTATCTGGAGTTGAGGATGCAAAAGTAAATTTTGGTGCATCTAAAATTGCTGTTTATGGTAATGCAACGATAGAAGAACTAGAAAAAGCAGGTGCATTTGAGAATCTCAAAGTGACACCTGAAAAATCTGCTCGCCAAGCATCACAAGAGGTAAAAGAAGATACGAAAGAAGATAAAGTGCCGTTTTATAAAAAGCATAGTACTCTACTTTATGCTTCCTTATTGATTGCCTTTGGTTATCTTTCCTCGTATGTGAATGGAGAAGAGAACATTGTTACTACCTTATTGTTTTTAGCATCCATGTTTATCGGAGGATTATCACTTTTTAAAGTTGGTTTGCAAAACTTACTACGTTTTGAATTTGATATGAAAACCCTTATGACAGTGGCTGTTATAGGTGGTGCTATTATTGGAGAATGGGCAGAAGTTGCCATTGTTGTTATTCTCTTTGCAATCAGTGAAGCACTTGAGCGATTCTCTATGGATAGAGCAAGACAATCGATTCGTTCATTAATGGATATCGCTCCTAAAGAGGCACTTGTTAGACGTAATGGACAAGAAATAATGATTCATGTTGATGATATTGCTGTTGGGGATATCATGATTGTAAAACCTGGTCAAAAGATTGCGATGGATGGTGTAGTTGTAAGTGGGTACTCTGCCGTTAACCAAGCAGCTATTACAGGTGAATCAGTCCCTGTCGAGAAAACGGTTGATAATGAAGTATTTGCAGGTACCTTAAATGAAGAAGGATTACTTGAAGTAGAAATAACGAAACTTGTAGAAGATACAACAATTTCTAAAATTATTCATCTTGTAGAGGAAGCACAAGGGGAACGTGCTCCTTCGCAAGCATTTGTTGATAAATTCGCAAAATATTACACACCGATTATTATGATCATTGCAGCATTAGTTGCTATAGTCCCTCCATTATTCTTTGATGGCAGTTGGGAAACATGGATTTATCAAGGATTAGCTGTTCTTGTTGTTGGTTGTCCTTGTGCGTTGGTTATATCGACTCCTATTTCTATTGTTTCAGCGATTGGAAATGCTGCGAAAAAAGGGGTCCTTGTAAAAGGCGGAGTGTATTTAGAAGAAATGGGCGCCTTAAAGGCTATTGCATTCGATAAAACAGGAACATTAACAAAAGGGGTCCCAGCTGTAACTGATTATAATGTGTTGAACAAACAGATAAATGAAAAAGAATTACTATCCATTATTACTGCATTGGAGTATCGTTCTCAGCATCCTCTTGCTTCAGCCATCATGAAAAAAGCAGAAGAAGAAAACATTACTTATTCTGACGTACAGGTAGAAGATTTCTCTTCTATCACAGGAAAGGGTATAAAGGGTATCGTAAACGGGACGACTTATTATATCGGTAGCCCGAAACTCTTTAAGGAATTATTGACTAATGGTTTCGATAAAGACTTAGAGCAAAATGTTACTACTCTTCAAAATCAAGGTAAGACAGCCATGATTATTGGAACCGAAAAAGAAATACTTGCAGTTATTGCAGTTGCTGATGAAGTTCGTGAGTCAAGTAAGGAAATTCTTCAAAAGTTACATCAACTTGGAATCAAAAAAACAATTATGCTTACTGGTGATAACAAAGGTACTGCGAATGCTATCGGAGGTCAGGTTGGAGTATCTGATATAGAGGCAGAATTAATGCCACAGGACAAATTAGACTTTATTAAACAGTTGAGATCCGAGTATGGCAACGTAGCAATGGTAGGAGATGGGGTCAATGATGCACCTGCATTGGCGGCCTCAACAGTTGGGATTGCAATGGGTGGAGCTGGTACAGACACAGCCTTAGAAACTGCAGATGTCGCTCTAATGGGAGACGATTTAAGAAAACTTCCATTCACTGTAAAACTTAGCCGGAAAACTCTTAATATAATCAAAGCTAACATTACTTTTGCAATTGCTATTAAATTTATTGCCTTACTATTGGTTATCCCAGGTTGGTTAACGCTCTGGATTGCCATTCTTTCCGATATGGGCGCAACCCTTCTAGTAGCTCTAAATGGTTTGCGACTAATGAGAGTGAAAGAATAAAGGGAAAAGTGCTAAAAAGGGCTCTTCCAGACAGATGGAAATTCCTTTTCTAAAATGGGCTCATTATTAGTACAACTTCTAAATATAATAAAAAATCAGTTAGTGAGTTGATGTAATTGACTTTAATTTTGAACGTTATTTCTGCAATAGGGGCATTTATAGTTACCAATATTGATGATATCTTTGTTTTGATGCTGCTATTTTCACAGGCAAAAGCACAGGTGAAAACGAGTGAAGGTTTAAAAGGTAACCAGACAGAGAATAAGCATATATCCCCTAAGGATATAATTATTGGACAATATCTAGGTTTTACCTTGTTAGTAGTAGTTAGTCTCTTAGGAACTTTTGGAGTTATGTTAATTCCAGAGAAATGGGTAGGATTACTTGGACTAATTCCAATCTATTTAGGGATTATGTTGTTTATAAAGGGAGAAGATGAGGATGAAAATGCAATTCTTTCAAGTTTAAATTCTGGAAAGTATAATAGTGTCTTTTTAAGTGTAGCATTTATAACATTTGCTAATGGCGGAGATAACATTGGAATATATGTTCCTTTCTTCTCTACTTTAACCATGAACCAACTAGCAGTAACGGTTATTACTTTCTTTATTATGGTTGCAATTTGGTGTTTTATTGGATATCGTTTGGCAGCTTTTAAACATGTCTCTGAAACCTTAGAGAATTACGGTAGGTGGATTATACCCATTGTCTTTATTGGTTTAGGAATCTATATCATGGTGGAGAACGAAACTTTCAATGCCCTTTTGAGTTTAATAAATTATTAAAAAATAATCTTCAAAAGTCGCTCTAGTTAACAGTTGGGACTTTTGTTTTTCTTATTTACAAATAACGGAACCTACCTTAACCAACTAACTATTGGATATAAGTAATTGCTTGTCTACCCTGTGGCACCCATGCAGCTTCAAAGTCTGCTATTTTGACCTTTTTATTCTTTGTGTTTGCTAGTGGATCATTAAAGTAAATACAGCATTGGTCATATCCTGTCGTTAATACAGAGTGCAGCTTATGAAGCCCTATTAGATTACTTTGCAACACAGGGGCTAACTAACATTTCAATAGAAAAAACTGAGGAGTTACCACAAAGGAACCCTAAAAATGACAAGTACCAGCATGTTTGGATTGATTATCATGAATAACCAAGTGGAAATATATCTGGATTTAAACAGATAATAAAACGGCTAGAATAGTTACTAATAAGCCGATGATTCCTTAGCGTAGAGAATCATCGGCTTATTTTATGTCGAAATTTGCTTAGCGTGGGTTTTATGTCAAACTGTTGGTGGTACCCCTAAATCAGATAAGAATTCGTGCTGTCTATTCGTTTTAATACCTTTTAAACGCGTGGATCTTCCTAATGAGGAGACATCCTGAATATTTAACCAGGGCTTATAATCAGCTCCAATTCCAGAGCCACGACCTTCTTTAACCCACTTTTCTACTTTAGATATCCTAGTTCTTTTTGACATAAAAAACACCCCTTTAGATTAATATAATCCAAAGAGGTATTTCATCGTAACTTTTTTACAAACACCGCGACTTTATTTTAAACGTCGCATCTTTATTATAAACATCTCATCTTTATTTCAATTCTACATCTAGTGTACCCGTAAAATGAAGTCGTTCCCTGACCCTTTTTTCAAACCCTTGCCCTGACTGACTTTCCATATATTGTAGGCGAATTAGTTGTTCCCTCATCCGCTCTTTTTTATCCTATTTTTTGTCAGATTTCATGATTTTCAGGTAAATAAGTTGTTCCCTGAAATTTGGATTTTCTCTTCTTTTTCTTGCTTTTCCCCACGCCTTTTCTCATGCTTTTTCTCGCACTTTCCCCCGCTTCTTTTTTCTCCCGCTTTCCTTTCAAACCGAAGGTTTATCAGGCTTTCTCTCACGCTTTTCTTCTCGCTTTTTCCTCACGTTCTTTCTCGCCAGGCTTTTTCCTCGCTCTTTTTATCCAACAAAAAACACGAGGAAAATCGGATGGTGATTCCGATTTTCGCTCGTGTGAGGGAACGTTTAATTTGACCAAGAATACAGTTTATTTTGCTAAGGAAGAACTATATTTTGCTGGTACATAGAATGCAGGCGTTAGGACTTACAAGGTGCAGGGTAACTTATTTGTATAAAATAGATTATCCTGCACAACAAGATAATTTTGAAACGTCTTTATCAAACGTAAGAGAAGCCAACTTTAACCCTTCTGCCATAGTTAAGTATGGTGCGAGGCTTTCCTTTAAGTCTTCTACAGTTAAACCAAATTTTACTGCTAATGTCCCTGCATAAATTACATCCCCTGCATTTTCAGATACAACATGAACTCCTAATATCTTTAATGTTTTCGCATCTGCCACTATTTTGAATACCCCTGTGGTTTCACGATTTACAATTGCTCTTGGAACAGCATCTAAAGGTAATACAGATGTTTTGACATCATATACTTTTTCTTTTGCTTGTTCTTCTGTTAAACCAACGGTTGCAATCGAAGGATTTGTAAATGTAACACCTGGTACAACCGATAAATCCAATTTTTTATTTAGTCCACCAATTGCATTATCAGCTACAATTCCACCTTCATAGGCCGCTACATACACAAATTGTGGCCCAAGCGTTACATCCCCAGCAGAATAAATCTTTTCATTACTTGTTTGAGCATAGTCATTTATCTTTATTTCTTTACGGTTTCCAACCTCAACACCTGCTACACTTAAATTTAGAGAATCTGTATTTGGTTTTCTACCTGTAGCAACAAGTAACTGTTCTGATTCAACGACCTTTTTCTTACCATCTACCGTAACATAAACCTTTTTGATTTCACCAACTTGTTCTACACGTTCAAAAGTTGCCCCTTTAACAAGGGTTATACCTTGTTCTAATAACGCTTTTTCAACTACCTCTGAAATCTCTGGGTCATATTCTTTTAAAAGTCGCTCACCTCTTTGCATAAGCGTTACTTCTGAACCTAAATTGTGAAAAAGTTGTCCAAATTCCATTCCGATGTACCCCGAACCAATAACCGTTAATCGTTTTGGCACTTTTTTTAATTCGAGTAGGCTTGTACTCGTTAAATAATCCACTTCTTCCAGTCCTGAAATCGGTGGTAAAGATGGAGAAGCACCTGTTGCGATTAAAAAGCGTTTTGCAGAAAGTTTTTTTCCATTAACCTCAACTGTACTTTCATCAACAAATTTTGCTTCACCCTCAATTAAATCAAATCCATATTCATCAATTAAATTAACATATTTTTGATTACGGAGTTCACTAACCAATTCATTCTTTTGCTTTACTAAAGGTGCTAATTCCACTTCCCCAGCAGAAGTTTTTAACCCTATAAATGGATTTGATTTTGCTAAATGATTAATTTCTCCAGCTCGTAAAAGGGTTTTAGAAGGAACACAACCAATATTTACGCATGTTCCCCCAACCGTTCCACGCTCAATCATCCCAACTTTTGCCCCATATTCTATTGCTTTAATGGCGGCCGAAAAGGCCGCTCCACCAGAACCGATAATAAGTAAGTCATAATCTCCTTCATTACCTAAGACCAATTCATCTCGTGATGAAATTTCCTCTATTTCACCAGATTTATATTTTGCTTCATCAACTGCCTTTTGTGCAATATCAACCTCTTTATCATCGGGTAATTCAAATATTGCTTCTCCACGATTAAAATTAGCCTCAATGTTCTTTGCTCCTATATTTTCAAGTGCAACGGCCACATGTTCTTCACACCCTGTACAAGTCATTCCTTCAATATTTATCCGATATTTTTTCATGTGTTTTATCCTCCTTTATTTTACACCGTAACCTAAATCAAAAACGGACTCTTTAATGATTTTAATATCTGCTTTTACATCATCATAAGAAACCGTTACAGTTCCGTCTGTTCCTTTTGTTTCAATAATTACATTTCTTATTAGTCCTCAATCAACGCTTCAATAATAGGACATTCATGTAATTCCTTTTCATCTGGACATCTTTTCTTTAAATCTTTCAACATACATTCAATCCGCTTTAAATCTTCTATTTGTTTTTTAACTTCTTCTGCTTTTTTTGATACAAATTCAAACATGTCTCGGCATCGAATTTCATCTTTATCAACAACCCCAAGTAATTTATAAATTTCATTCAAAGAAAAACCCAGCTCTTGCATTCGTTTAATAAACCCTACACGCTTAACATCATCCTCTGAATATATCCGATAACCTGAATTTGTTCGAGAAGGTTCTTGTAATAACTTCTTTTTTTCATAATATCTAATTGTTTCCTTATTTACATCACATCTATCTGCAAAACCACTAATACGATAGCTCAAACAATTCACCTCCAAACAAAGTATAAACCCCGTACTATACTACGGGGTCAAGAATAATACTAAACATCTTTCTAATAATTAAAAATGTTTTCTTCATATAATTAATCATTGGCATTATGACTATTTAAAAATCCCCCCTCAATTCTTCAATCGATTCTTCTTGATTAACAGCTTTCTCGACAACTTTCAACCATCTTAATTCATAATCCTTGCTTTGACATTAAACTATTGCAAATTGGATTCTACTATATCCGAAAAACTAAATTGTTCTCTTGTTAACTCTTTTACTTCAACAAAAAACGAGTAAAATCGGATGGTGATTCTGATTTTACTCGTGTGTGGGAGTATTTTATTTGACTAAGGATACAGTTTATTTTCTGGTACATAGACATCAGGATGAAAGAAACAGGGAATTTGAAAGTGGACAAGCCTTTTACATTGATGTGAACTATTATTGATAAGAAATAGGCACATCAATTTTTGTTCTTGCCACACAGACACCGTTTTTCACTATGAAACATTCTACAAAGTGCTCTCCTTTAAATTGAGTAGCCTCAGTATGAGTTTTAGAGTTAGTCTTTATTATTTGACCTCGTACAAGGTTTCTTCGTTTTGCTTCTTCCCCTCTATTTTTCACTTTCCAATAAATATTATATGGCTTCGGAGTAGTATTTGTATGATGAAGAAATTCAATGTTTTTTGTGGTGATAGCCACTTTCCTTGCTTCAACATATTCATTAAAGTGTCTATTCTAAAAATCGGATGGTGATTCCGATTTTCGCTCGTGTTAGGGAACGTTTCATTTTGCCAAGAATACAGTTTATTTTGCTAAGGAAGAACTATATTTTGCTGGTACACCACGACCTTCTTTAACCCACTTTTCTACTTTAGATATCCTAGTTCTTTTTGACATAAAAAACACCCCTTTAGATTAATATAATCCAAAGAGGTATTTCATCGTAACTTTTTTACAAACACCGCGACTTTATTTTAAACGTCGCATCTTTATTATAAACATCTCATCTTTATTTCAATTCTACATCTAGCTCATCAGGATTTTTTAAAATTATTCTACAGTAACACTCTTCGCAAGGTTACGTGGCTTATCAACATCACAATCTCTATGAAGCGCTGCATAATAAGCAATCAGCTGCGTTGGCACTACTGACACAAGTGGTGCAAGCAGTTCGTGTACGTGTGGGATCACGTAGCTGTCGCCTTCTTCTTCAAGGCCTTTCATTGAGATGGTGCATGTGTTGGCGCCGCGGGCTGCTACTTCTTTGACGTTGCCGCGGATGCTCAGGTTGACGTTTTCCTGTGTTGCTAGTGCAACGACTGGTGTGCCGTCTTCGATTAGGGCGATTGTTCCGTGCTTGAGCTCGCCGCCTGCGAAGCCTTCAGCCTGGATGTACGAGATTTCTTTCAGCTTCAGCGCTGCTTCCTGAACGACATGGTAATCCATTGAGCGTCCGATGAAGAATGCGTTGCGCGTTGTGCTTAGGAAGTCACGTGCGATTTGCTCGAATGCTTCCTTGTCGTCTGTCAGTGTCTGGATTGCGTTTGCTACGATACCCATTTCCTGAACAAGATCGAATTTCATGTCGAAGCCTTTTGCTTTTCCAGCTGCTTCTGCAAGGATCGCAAGGACTGCGATTTGTGCAGTGTATGCTTTTGTAGAAGCAACTGCGATCTCTGGTCCTGCGTGCAGCAGAAGTGTGTGGTTGGCTTCACGTGACAGTGTTGAGCCTGCTACGTTTGTCAGTGTCAGTGCAGGGTGTCCAAGTTCTTTAATGTGTACAAGAACGGCACGGCTGTCAGCTGTTTCACCACTTTGAGAGATAAAGATAAATAATGGCTTTTCAGATAGTAACGGCGTGTTGTAGACGAACTCACTCGCTACATGTACTTCAGTCGGGATTTTCGCTGTTTTTTCAAGGTACTCTTTCCCTACTAGTCCTGCATGATAGCTTGTTCCGCAAGCGATGATATAGATGCGGTCAGCTGCATTTACCGCGTCAAGCGTGTCTTTCGCGATTGAAAGCTCACCTTCTTCGTTCTGGTAAGCCTGAACGATTTTACGCATCACTGCCGGCTGCTCGTCGATTTCTTTTAGCATGTAGTGAGGGTACGTACCCTTTTCGATATCGCTTGCATCGATTTCTGCTTTGTATGAATCACGTGCAACTGTTTCGCCATCAAGCGTTTTGATTGTTGTGCTTTCTTTTGTCACGATGACCATTTCTTTGTCCATCAGTTCAACGTACTCATCTGTTACCTGCAGCATTGCCATTGCGTCAGATGCGACAACGTTGAAGTCTTCTCCAAGACCGACTAACAGCGGGCTCTTGTTTTTCGCTACAAAGATTGTGTCTTCATTCTGGTTATCTAAAAGTGCGATTGCATATGAACCTTTCAGTTCTTTCAATGCTTTAGCAAATGCAGCTTCTGTTTCAAGGCCTTCTTTGACGAACTTTTCGATCAGCTGAACGATGATTTCTGTATCTGTTTCAGAGACAAGGTTCACATCAGCAAGGTGCTCACGCTTCAACTGTGCATAGTTCTCGATGACACCGTTGTGTACAAGTGTAAAACGGCTTGTTGTACTCTGGTGAGGGTGTGCGTTCACCTGGCTTGGTTCACCGTGTGTTGCCCAGCGCGTATGGCCGATTCCGATGTTTGCGCTCACGCTGTCATCTACGATTGCACGAAGGTCTGCGATGCGTCCTTTTTCTTTGAATACTGATACGCCGTCGTCATTTTTCACTGCAATTCCTGCAGAGTCATAACCGCGGTATTCAAGCTTTTCAAGACCTTTCAGCAAAATTTCCTTCGTATCGTTTGATCCAATATATCCTACAATTCCACACATAATTAGTTTCCTCCTGTGAGTATAAGGAGGGCATGACCGTATAAGAGGACGGACGTGCCCTCTTTATCTCTCTATTAGTTTTTTGTGCTCTGTTAAAGGTGGCTGGTGATTTCCGCTCCAGACGGATGCTTTCCGGACGGCGGTCGCTGAGCCTCCTCGCGCTTCGCGCTGTGGGGTCTCAGCTGTCCCGCTAATCGTCCCGGAGTCACCGCCTTCCGCTTCAATCACACAGCTGTGCAATCTCTAAGATTGTTATTCTTTACTTCAACATCGCTAGTTTAGTTTTGGGTGCTGCAGTCCTGTTTTCTTTGTCCACTGAGTCGCCTCGGTGATTTTGAATAACAGGTTTTCGGCTGTGCAGTCATCAGCCGGAAGGCATCCGCCGAATGCTCGATGCTCCTTCTCCTCGTCAACTGCCGCTACTCAACGGGCAGTCCTGGCGCTTTTTATAACTAATTGGTCTACCTTACAGCCCTCTCTTTCCTTCTGAAATAAAAGTGCGACTTTTCCTGTATACCCCTTTTCAAGAAAAATACGCTTACCTTATCATACGTTATGGATGATTTTGACGTCAAACAAATTTTTCGTGACGCACGAGAGATAGTATAGCATGCTGGATTGTTACATTGGTTACAGGATATTTTCAGTTTTGCGCAACTCCTTCTTTTTGAAACTTTTTCCTGATATCATTCGTAAGGATAAACGACTGATGAATAAGAAGGTGACGATATGTTAAAGAAACTGATGATGACTGCAGGATTATTATGGCTGTTATTCGCCGTGGAGGCTGCTGCTTATACGGTTGAGGAGGCGAGGGTGCGTGCCTGGATTCAGCCAAATGGTGATGTAACAGTCAATGAAGTGTTTCATTATTCATTTACTGAGTATGAAGAAGAAGTTGGGCGTACGCTTTACCGTGAAGGTCATAGCGGGGTAGATGACTTTGAAGCGTATGCGATTACCGGACCGAATGATGAGCCGGGATTTATCCAGACCTCAGATCTTACGCCGCTCTATTATGAATACGGTGATGAAACGGTATGGACAGAGGTTGAAGGTGAGTATGAAACCATTAAGGTATTTTATTCCTACACACTTGAGGATGCTGTGAGGGTCTATGATGAGTACACAGATGCCTATCTGCCGTTTTTCAGTGATGGATCACATCATGATGATCATATTAATGAACTCTACATAGACGTTATATTCCCTTCAGCGGTTTCACCGGATGAGTACACTGCTCTTTTCGCTGACAGAAAAGGCGAGATTACGCACCAGGATGAGGCAGGGGTACGATTTTATACACCGTCCTCTCCAATGTACACAAATTCTGAAGTGCGCGTGCTGTTCCCTTCAGACGTGATGACTGGAGCTGAAACAGTGCCTGCTCCTATGTCAAAAGAAGAGCTGATTGCACAGCAGGAAGCAAAGTACGCTGAAGCGGATGAGCGTTTTGACACCCAGGCTGTAATCGGAGAAGGAATCAAATGGTTTAACGTTTTCATGATCATTGCAATCCTCACTTCTGTAGTGCTGATGTTTGTGATGAGGAAGCGTACGACCGGTCACGCTGAAAACGTCATGAATTTCAGCCCGTTGACGATTTTGTTCGTGCAGCGGGACAAGCCCACCCAATATGAAAGCCTCCTTGCAGGGCTTTCTACGTTAAGGGAAAAAGGAGCATTAACTTCACAAGTCAGCGGAGAAACGATCGCTTTTCAAAAGAGTGATCAGTCTATATCACTGACACAAAGTGAACAGTTCCTGATTGATGAGCTCTTCAGGAACCATCATGAGGTTAAGCTGAACCCTTCCCTTGTATCGGCGTTTTCATCTAACGGCTATAAAAAGTGGGAGAAGCTTGCCAGAAAAGAGTTCAATGGACAATTCGAGCTGAAAAAAAGACCGCTCCTTGTACTCAGGATACTGATGGTACTGATGTTTGTGCTGCTTGCTGTTACGCATTCATTCGAAGGTGATAACTGGATCGTTGTCTTTGGATTTCTGGCGTTCCCTGTTCTGTTGTTTGCACTCACATTTAAGTTCACGTATAACAAATGGCTATGGGGAATTGCGATTGCGTTTAATATTTTTATTGGCATCGGACTGACGTCTCCCGGGATTGATCTGGTATTCCTGACATATGGCATCTGTCTGATCGTTCTGTTCCTTTTAATCAAGCCGCTTTCGTTCAACGTTGAAGAGAAGCAGCTTATGGACAGTATCTCATCATTCAGATTGATGGTCGCATCAGAGGAATCCTTTTCTATTAATAAGGAAGCCCTGGACCCGTGGATGATCCGGGCGTTTGAAATCCCGGTTATGGGGATTGATTTGAAAACGTATATTCCGGCGGATCAGCAGCTTGAAGAGGCGCCGCTGAGTTATTTTGTTGCAAATGGTGTACATCCGTATGAGCTGATGATTAATAGGGCTTGACTAGTGAAAGGCATACGCTTGGCGTGTGCCTTTTTGGCGGGGATTGGGATCGCATATCATGGTGTCTCTGGCCAGAGCTTCAGGCCCAGGCGTCAGTCCCCCACGCCAATCAAAAAAAGGAATACCCTGCCCATTAGCAGAGTATCCCTCTCAAACACATTATATTAAGCTTTTACACCCATCTCATTTTCAACAACCTCTGCAATGCGATTCACATACTCTTCGCAAAGCTCTTTTGTCGGTGCTTCTGCCATAACGCGCACAAGCGGCTCAGTACCGGATGGTCTTACAAGAATACGGCCATTGCCGTTCATTTCTTTTTCCACCTGCTCAATGATCGCTTTCACTTCTGCGTTATCTGTGACGCCATGCTTATCGCTGACGCGGATATTGACTAGCTTCTGCGGGAAGATCTCCATTTCAGCAGCAAGCTCTGACAGCTTCTTGCCAGTCAGCTTCATGATATTCACAAGCTGAAGACCTGTCAGCAGGCCGTCACCTGTCGTGTTGTAATCAAGGAAGATAATGTGGCCGGACTGCTCACCGCCAAGCGTGTAGCTGCCTTTTTTCATTTCTTCTACAACATAACGGTCACCGACAGCTGTCTGGATGCTCTGGATTCCTGCTTCTTCAAGACCTTTATGGAAGCCGAGGTTACTCATGACAGTTGAGACAACTGTGTTCTGCTTGAGGCGTGATTCGCTCTTCAGGTGCTTTGCACAGATGAACATAATCTGATCGCCGTCTACAACTTGTCCATTTTCATCCACTGCAATGATGCGGTCACCATCGCCATCGAATGCAAGGCCGACATCTGCCCCTTTTTCTTTTACAAAGCCTGCAAGTGTTTCAGGGTGTGTTGACCCTACACCTTCATTGATATTCAGACCGTTCGGTGATGCACCCATTGTTGAAAGGTCTGCATCCAGATCTGCAAACAGGTGTGTAGCAAGTGCAGACGTTGCGCCATGCGCACAGTCAAGTGCCACGTGAATACCGCTGAAGTCCTCATCAGCAGACTGCTTCAGATACTGAAGGTACTTCTGTCCGCCTTCAAAGTAATCTGTCACAATGCCAAGGTTCTCACCAGTCGGGCGAGGTGTGTTATCTGTTTCAGCATCGATCAGTGCTTCTATTTCAGCCTCCTGCTCATCTGTCAGCTTAAAGCCGTCAGGACCAAAAAACTTGATTCCGTTATCAGGCACCGGGTTGTGTGAAGCTGAGATCATCACGCCAGCCTGCGCACCCATTGCTTTTGTCAGAAATGCTACACCTGGTGTTGAAATGACACCAAGACGCATTACTTCTGCACCAATTGATAAAAGACCTGCCACAAGAGCACCTTCAAGCATATGACCTGAAATTCTTGTATCACGTCCAATTAACACTTTCGGGCGTGTTGTTTCTTTTGTCAGCACGTATCCTCCGAAGCGTCCAAGCTTAAATGCCATTTCCGGCGTAAGCTCAGCGTTTGCTACTCCGCGGACCCCGTCCGTTCCAAAATATTTACCCATGATAAACATCGCTCCTTCTTATAAACGGCCCCTCCCAGGGCTTATGCAGCTGCCAGTGAAAATGTCACACTGGTCTGCGATAAAATATATGTCACATTGGAAGGCCCATCGATCTGGACTTCCATCTCATGTTCGCCTTCTTCTAACCCTTCAGCATCTACAAACAATGAAACGTCGTCTTCTGACAACTCTTCAAGCGCTTCCGGTTCTCCGGTCACGCGTAAGTTAAGCTCCCCGCTGGCAGGACTCAGGAAAGTCGCCTGCAGTTCATCGCCTATATTTCTCATTTCAACAGGAAGAGCCGACAATGTCAGCTCTTCCGTTGAATCACTATTATCTTCGTTAGAGGCCGTATCCTCAGCCGGTTCCTCTTCTCCAGTATCCTCAGGCGTTTCAGCTGAAGCCTCTGCATCTTCAGCCGGAACTTCTCCTGAAGCTTCTGTCAGGGAAATGACGCCGGAAACCATCTCACTCGACAGGCTTGTCACACCCTCAGGTACCGGAATTGGGACTTCCACCCGCGAACCGTCGCTTGATACACCCGAAAGATCAAATGGTACTTCAATTTCATTGATATTGTCAATCGTGTCTCCAGGCCCATAGATCGTAACCGTCTCTTCAGACAGTGCAATCGACTCAAACTGAAGCCCTTCAGCAGGCGTTCCGGATGGCGCAGCCACTAACGCCACTTCCTTACTTGGCTGTGTGACACTGACAGTCAAGTCGACTGTCTGCGGTTCCACTGTGACAGGCAGCTTATCAAGTGATCCGTTCAGCACCTGAACAGTTGACTCAATGGTTTGCTCATCCTCTACTGTTTCATCCATATCAACTGAAGCTCTGACATATCTGATTGATTCAATAACACTTCTTGCGCCTGTCACCATAACGGTTTCAGGATCAGCTGTAATGCCAGCAAGCTCATAACCCTCCGGAATAATCGACTGGTTGAACTCTGCATCCACTGCAAATTCCTCTGTTACACGTTCATCGATTGTGACAGTTGCAACAGATGGAGAGATAGTAACCGTTAGCTCTGATGAAAAACCTTCAGGCTGCAGCGGCACTTCATGTGTCCCTAGTTCCAGGTCTGCAAGGTTTAAGAACACACGAAAATCTCTCACTGCCTCTGCTCTCGTCACATACTGGGCAGGACCTTCAATTGTCACATCTACCGTACTCGGTACACCTGTTACAACAAACTCCTCATCATTGTACATCGTATCGACCGGAACACTCTCAATCACTTCCACATCATTTTGCGAGTTTACAGATGTGTTTGTACCTTCTTCTTCAGTATTCACTGTATAAAACATCAGGAGCGCGATGAGTAAGGCGAACCCTCTCAGGAACCATCGGCTTTCAAGGAATTTATCCATTCTTCTTTTTCCCCCTCCAGTTCCATCGCGTTGAAGAGGTGACATTTTCTTTTTCACCGAACCATTCACGGCGGATGATCTTGCTGAACTCATCCAGCTCCAGATCACGCTGAAGCTCTCCGTTGGTCGTGACAGAAATCGCACCAGTCTCTTCGGATACCACGACTGTAATACTGTCGGTTACTTCGCTGACACCAAGCGCTGCCCGGTGACGTGTACCAAGTTCTTTTGAGATAAACGGACTTTCTGAAAGCGGCAGATAACATGCAGCCGCTGCAATACGGTTTTTCTGAATAATCACCGCACCATCATGAAGCGGCGTATTAGGAATAAATAAATTGATTAATAGTTCGGAAGTAAGATTCGAATCCATCGGGATCCCTGTTTCAATATAGTCTCCCATCCCTGTCTCACGCTCGAACGTAATCAGGGCACCAATCCGGCGCTTTGCCATGTAGCTGACTGACTTTGTGACAGCTTCTACAAGGCGGTTTCGCTCCTCTTCTTCCTGAAGGTTTCCCCGGGCAAATAATTTCCCCCGTCCCAGCTGCTCAAGTGCGCGGCGCAGCTCAGGCTGGAAAATAATCATAACGCCCAGAACCCCCCAGTACATCACTTGCTCCATAATCCAGGCCAGTGTATTAAAACCGAGTAATTCACTGAGGACCCGGACCACAACAATAACAAAAATTCCTTTTAACAGCTGTACAGCCTTCGTTCCTCTGATCACCGTGATCAGCTTATAAAAAACAAACCACACGAGGAGTACGTCAACTGCGTGAACAGCAAAATCTAACACCGTTAAATCTGAAAACTGGTCGGCAAACGGCATGTGACTTCCTCCAATTATCTATTTAAAGAATCATTTATATACATAGCAATTAAACCATCTCATTATAACACAACCTGACTGAAGAAGTCTTATCGCGGATGATTGAAATCATAATTTAACTGTTGTTACAAGGCATACAAATAAGGCAGAATCTCGTCATTATTCAGCACTGCACATGCACGCCCGTTCTTCTTCGCCTGGTACAGACGATGATCAGCAAGTCCAATCACCTGCTCTGCTCCTTCAGCCTCTTCGCTGATGGCATGTCCAAAACTCAGGCTCAGACGCCAGTCTTTCTGTGCTAACTCCACCTGTTCAAGTTCATTTCTTAATTCATAAAGAAAATCTTCGACATAAAAATCTTTCCCGGGAAATAAAAAGACAAATTCCTCTCCTCCATAACGGAATGCCGTCCCGTTATGTGCATAGGAAACCTTTTTCAAGACAGGGCCGATTGCAGCAAGTACCTGATCACCAAAAAGATGTCCATACTGATCATTTGCCACCTTGAAGAAATCAATATCGCCGATCAGCAAGTGATAAGCTTCACCACGCTGATTAACCGCTTTCATTTCTTCCCTGAAATAACGGACATTATAAAGACCAGTCAGATAATCCTTCTTCAGTTCATCACCGAGCGTTGCCGCCTGCGTAAAATACCTGCGTTCCCTGAGCACTAAAACAGCACTGAATGTGCTCATGACGATCAGCACAAACGTCTGTACCACACCTGTTACAATCGCCTGATCTGTATAACCCGTAGAATAATAAGGTGCTGACCAGAGTCCGATCACCAGCGCTGACGTCATCCAGATCGCGCCCCGCTCCTTCCAGTGAACCATCGCATGCATTAAGATCACATACATAATCGGTAAAAAAGCACTCTGAATTCCCCCGGTGATCGCAATCAGCCAGATGAATGCCGCGTAGTCAATCCACACACCGCTTCTAAAAAGCAATGGAAAATACACCTGATTTTCTTCATTTACAGAAAGCTGCCACTGTGCAATGACTGTAAACGTAAAGAATAACAGAATCAGCAGATAAAACGATTGTCCGGTATACCCAATTCGCTCATGTAAGAACGGAATCCAGTAAGTGATCGCTACCCCCGCCAGAAAAACCCATCGCAAATAAGAAAAGATTTGTTCAGTTTTGATGTTTTTCAATCTTACAAACCCTCCTTTTAACATAATTTTATCCTGTAATATGATCAATTTTACCTACATAATTTTATTATGTCTTTTTTAACAAATTAAATCAACTGTATCATTACTATATCGGATCAGGATTAATAATAGTAGAATTTTCTGTTATTTTAAGGCGGGATCTCCTAAAAATTTTCCGACAGCATCTCTGATGTTCTCTCTCAGATAACTTTTTCATACAAAAAGCGCCGGCAGTCATTTGATCTGCCGGCGCTTCTTTTCAGTTATTCATCATCGTTGCTGGTGAAACTGCCAAGCTCCTTGGCTGCAGATTTGATGGAATACCAGAGCCATTCGAATGCCTGGTCAACCTCCTCAATCTCACCTGTCACCCCGCCCGCACCAGCCATGAACTGCTGGCCATTGACGACGGTCACATTTCCTTCCACCGTGCCTTCAATGCGAAGGTCGCCATTGCGTACTATGAGGTCTCCCTGAACAGTTTCGCCTTCAGGGACCACAACTGTGTTTCCTTCGACCACGACCTGATCACTTTGTGTAAAGGATAGCTCATCCCCGCCATTCCAGTTCGTCATCAGACTGCCACTCATCAAAATGAAAAATACAGCAGCTGCTGCAAGCAGCGGGTGCCGGTTGAACCAGCGATTCATCCCGGCCTTCTTCTTTTCTTTCGGCAGTTTCGCCATCACATTCTGCGTAAAGTTATCCGGTGCCTGTATATGTGAAGTGCTCTGTACGAGCGCAACTGTCTTTTTCAATTCATGAAAATGAGTTTTGCACGCTTCACAGGACTGAAGGTGCGTCTTTAACTCCTTTTCGTGTTCTTGTGAAATCTCTTCATCTAAATAATCATGCATCATCAGCACGATATTTTCAGGACAAGTGTTCACTGTACTCACCCTCTCCTATATTGATCTTAATTGCTTTCTGAGCGCTTCTCTGCCTCTGTGAATTCTCGTCTTTACTGTACCGATCGGCAGCTCAAGAATTTCACTGATTTCTTTCAGAGAAAGCTCCTCTATATATTTTAATACGATAACAGAACGATATTTGTCGGGTAATCTGGAAATTTCTTTTTGAATTGACTCCTGGAGTTCCATCGACTCCACTTCTTCTTCAGGAAGAGGATCGTCTGTTTCTACCTGAGAATACATCGTCAGGCCATCTGTTCCCGAGACTTCAGCATCAAGATAATAATCTGGCTTTTTCTTTCGGATCCGGTCAATACACAGGTTCGTTGCAATACGGAACAGCCACGTTGAAAACTTCCGGTCAATATCAAACGTGTGGATATTCGTATACGCTCTGATAAATGCCTCCTGTGCAATATCCTCTGCTTCGTGGCGGTTACCAAGCATTCTGAAGCAGACGTGGTACACTCTGTCTTTAAAGAGTTCCACAATCTCACCGAACGCATCCTGATCTCCCTTCCGCACCTGCTGTATTCGCTTTTTCACTATGGATTCCATCTATTTACCTCCGCTCCATGCGGCTCTAACCTATTTACGTAAGAAATGCGCAAAAGGTTTCACGCTTTTTTATTTTTATTTCAAGATTTTTTATGTAATGATATTTGTCGAATTATTTTATAAGCACGCATTTCTATTGTACTACTAAATCTAGTACAGTGTCATCCAGTTATTGCAAAAATGTTAGAAATTATTGGAATACTCGGGAGGGGTATTTGGGTGTGGGTTCAGGAGATTACAGCTGTTTTCCCGGAGATTACGGCTGGTGTTCAGGAAATCACACGGCACGTTCATGAAATTTTGGTGGTCGTTCAGGAGATTTTGACACTGGTTCCGGAAATCATGTAAATAGAACTACACTCTGACCAAGAAAAAACCGCCTGCAGCATTCCCCGCAGACGGCCCACATTATTACAGAAGTTTCTCGCCAAATAGCGAGCCAGCCAACGCAACTGCCACAGTTGCAGTCTTATTTTTCTCATCCAGAATCGGATTAACCTCAACAAACTCAGCTGATGTCAGAATATCCGCTTCAGCAAGCATCTCCATCGCAAGGTGACTCTCACGGTAGCTGATTCCGCCAATGACAGGCGTTCCCACACCCGGAGCGTCATTTGGATCTAAGCCGTCTAGATCAAGCGAAAGGTGCACGCCATCAGTGCGGCCTTTCAGGTACTCAATCGACTCTTCCATCACTTTCGTCATACCCATGCGGTCCACTTCATGCATCGTGTACACGCGGATACCTTTTTCCTTAATCAGTACTCTTTCACCTTCATCAAGTGAACGCGCTCCGATAATCACGATGTTTTCAGGCTTCACCTTTGGCGTATAATCATGGATATTTACAAGATCTTCATGACCAATACCAAGGCTGACTGCAAGAGGCATGCCATGGATGTTTCCTGACGGGGACGTGTCACCCGTGTTCAGGTCACCGTGTGCGTCATACCAGATCACACCAAGATTCTCATAGTTGCTGCTGATCCCTGCAAGTGACCCGATTGCGATACTGTGATCTCCACCCAGAATCAGTGGGAAGTCTCCATCTGTTTTCACTTTCTTCACCTGATCTGCAAGTGCTGTACTGCCTTTTACCACAGCGTCAAGATTACGAAGGTTTGTATCCGCTGTATGTACCCGCTCAGGCTGATCAATCTGGATATCACCAAGATCAGTCACTGTATGGCCAATTGCCTCCAGACGTTCAAGCAGACCGGCATAACGGATTGCACTCGGTCCCATATCTACTCCACGGCGCATCTGTCCTAAATCCATCGGCACACCGATTACTGAAATGTTCTTTTTCTTCATCTCTTTATACCCCCTGTTAAAAGTCTCACTCCACCATTGTAACGCTTTCATTTCAAGTGGTTCAACTGTGCAGGATGATGTATGATTATGCATTGGCAGTTGATATCACCGTTTACCCATCATGTATTAAATTTTTTCTTCTATTATAAATAGGGAGAAAAAAACCCTTTCCGCCCACCATTGAACGAAAAGGGTTTTGTATGTTTACTTCACAACCATTACAGGTGCATCAATGTGCTTCACAAGCTTATGACTGACGCTGCCAAGCACCATCGTCTGGAACTTATTACGCCCCCGGCTGCCGACAAGTACAAGGTCATAGTCATTGCTATTGGCGTGATCAATCAGTACTTCTTCAGGGTCACCGTGTTCAATCATAAGTTTCGTCTTGATGCCTTTCGCTTCCACCAAGTCCACGCTCTCCTGCAGCTTTTTCTCCCGCTTAAAGCTTGCAGTATCTGAGTCTCCATACTGCAGTACATCTGATTTAGAGGTTTCTCCATCCACTACATACATCAGGTTGATGACTGAGTCTTCCTCTTTCCCCGCAAGTTCAATTGCTTTTTCTAAAGCTCTTTTAGCATGTTCTGATCCATCCGTCGCGACTAAAATTTTTTTCATTGCTCTTCTCCTTTCTGACAAACAGCAATACCAAACTGATAATTCATTCCTTCTCTCAATGGCTCGACAAGAACTCCTGACTGATAGTAAAATGTCTTTTCACCATAAGCGTACCTATCAAATAATGACGTAAACTCATCTTTTGTAATCTGATGAATATGAAAAGGCTCCGATGAAGGTTTTCCTCTTCCTTCTCCAAATGGCGTAGAAATAACCAGGGTTCCTCCAGGCTTTAGCATCTGATACAAATTCTCTAAAAAAGCGTCTTCCTCAACAATATGTTCATATGTTTCAAAAGAAAGAATACAATCAAACATACCAAGCTTTTTCGGAAGCATGCGATCAACAGCATTATGACATTCATAAGAGATCATAGGATGATGATACCTTCCACGCGCATACGTAATCGCTTCCTGTGAAAAATCAACTGCTGTCATACTGGTGATCTTACGCTTTGACTGCTTTGCTGCCATCACACTTCCATAGCCTGAACCACAAGCCAGATCCAGTACACGTCCTTTCACATATGGAAATGCAAACTGATATCTCGCCATATGCTCAAGCAGCATCAGGTTTGAAGGCTTCATCTCATCAGGGATGATCCTCTCACCCGTATCTTCTAATTTCATATTTCGTCAACGCCTCTCTTAATAGCCCCTGCTAACCTATCTTTATCATCATCATACATTTAAAAACCTAATAAAAAAAGCTTCCCAGCGATGTCATAATCGCTGAGAAGCTTTGTGAGTGAGCCATGAAGGACTCGAACCTTCGACCCTCTGATTAAAAGTCAGATGCTCTACCAACTGAGCTAATGGCTCGTATGGCTGGGCTAGCTGGATTCGAACCAACGCATGACGGAGTCAAAGTCCGTTGCCTTACCGCTTGGCTATAGCCCAACGCTTACAGGTAATATACCCTGAAAAAACGAAAAGACACCTCAAAAGCATGTCCTTTTTTAAAAAATGGTGGAGGGGGGCAGATTCGAACTGCCGAACCCGAAGGAGCGGATTTACAGTCCGCCGCGTTTAGCCACTTCGCTACCCCTCCATATAAAGTTGAAAACTGGTGCCGGCAAGAGGACTTGAACCCCCAACCTACTGATTACAAGTCAGTTGCTCTACCAGTTGAGCTACACCGGCAAAAAAATGGTGGAGAATGACGGGCTCGAACCGCCGACCCTCTGCTTGTAAGGCAGATGCTCTCCCAGCTGAGCTAATTCTCCAGGGAATGTTTTTAAATGGTGACCCGTACGGGATTCGAACCCGTGTTACCGCCGTGAAAGGGCGGTGTCTTAACCACTTGACCAACGGGCCTCTGTGGAGCTTCCAACAGGATTTGAACCTGCGACCTCTTCCTTACCATGGAAGCGCTCTACCTGCTGAGCTATGGAAGCAGAAAAATGGCTCCACAGGTAGGACTCGAACCTACGACCGATCGGTTAACAGCCGATTGCTCTACCACTGAGCTACTGTGGAACAATGCCTAGCGACGTCCTACTCTCACAGGGGGAAACCCCCAACTACCATCGGCGCTGAAGAGCTTAACTTCCGTGTTCGGCATGGGAACGGGTGTGACCTCTTCGCTGTCATCACTAGACTATCTGCTTACTTGGAACAAAAACTATTATACCAAGTTTCCATTGCTGATTTCAACAACAGGTTTTTAGAAAAAACGAAAAAATTCGTTCTCTCAAAACTGGATACGACATCAATGTAATCAGATTCCTGAGAATCACCTAATTGGTTAAGTCCTCGATCGATTAGTATTCGTCAGCTGCACATGTCACCATGCTTCCACCTCGAACCTATCTACCTGATCATCTTTCAGGGATCTTACCACTTGCGTGTGGGAAATCTCATCTTGAGGGGGGCTTCATGCTTAGATGCTTTCAGCACTTATCCCGTCCGCACATAGCTACCCAGCGATGCCATTGGCATGACAACTGGTACACCAGCGGTGCGTCCATCCCGGTCCTCTCGTACTAAGGACAGCTCCTCTCAAATTTCCTGCGCCCACGACGGATAGGGACCGAACTGTCTCACGACGTTCTGAACCCAGCTCGCGTACCGCTTTAATGGGCGAACAGCCCAACCCTTGGGACCGACTACAGCCCCAGGATGCGATGAGCCGACATCGAGGTGCCAAACCTCCCCGTCGATGTGGACTCTTGGGGGAGATAAGCCTGTTATCCCCGGGGTAGCTTTTATCCGTTGAGCGATGGCCCTTCCATGCGGAACCACCGGATCACTAAGCCCGTCTTTCGACCCTGCTCGACTTGTAGGTCTCGCAGTCAAGCTCCCTTATGCCTTTACACTCTTCGAATGATTTCCAACCATTCTGAGGGAACCTTTGGGCGCCTCCGTTACTCTTTAGGAGGCGACCGCCCCAGTCAAACTGCCTGCCTGACACTGTCTCCCGGCCCGATAAGGGCCGCGGGTTAGAAGTTCAACACAGCGGGGGTAGTATCCCACCAATGCCTCCACCGAAGCTGGCGCTCCGGTTTCCAAGGCTCCTACCTATCCTGTACAAGCTGTGCCAAAATTCAATATCAGGCTGCAGTAAAGCTCCACGGGGTCTTTCCGTCCTGTCGCGGGTAACCTGCATCTTCACAGGTACTATAATTTCACCGAGTCTCTCGTTGAGACAGTGCCCAGATCGTTGCACCTTTCGTGCGGGTCGGAACTTACCCGACAAGGAATTTCGCTACCTTAGGACCGTTATAGTTACGGCCGCCGTTTACTGGGGCTTCAATTCGCACCTTCGCTTGCGCTAAGCACTCCTCTTAACCTTCCAGCACCGGGCAGGTGTCAGCCCCTATACTTCACCTTACGGTTTCGCAGAGACCTGTGTTTTTGCTAAACAGTCGCCTGGGCCTATTCACTGCGGCTCTCTCGGGCTTGCACCCTAATAGAGCACCCCTTCTCCCGAAGTTACGGGGTCATTTTGCCGAGTTCCTTAACGAGAGTTCACTCGCTCACCTTAGGATTCTCTCCTCGCCTACCTGTGTCGGTTTGCGGTACGGGCACCTTGCATCTCGCTAGAGGCTTTTCTTGGCAGTGTGGAATCAAAGACTTCGGTACTAAATTTCCCTCGTCATCACAGCTCAGCTTACACGGAAACGGGATTT
>NZ_JAFBDK010000004.1 GCF_016908195.1 Jeotgalibacillus terrae | reverse complement strand
TAAACAACCTGGCACCGATAGAGTATCGATACCAGGCCGTAGCGTAGTTCTAACCTTTTTTCTTTTTTACTGTCTACTTGACAGGGCGCAGTTCACACACTGTGACCGGTTCTTTTTATTATACTTTAGTTTCTTTTAAGGTTCTCAAGTTCAACTAAGAATTTATCATTCAGCACTTTAATATACGTTCCCTTCATTCCAAGTGAACGTGATTCGATGACACCCGCACTTTCAAGTTTACGCAGTGCATTTACAATAACCGAGCGCGTAATTCCAACACGGTCAGCGATCTTAGAAGCTACAAGCAGGCCTTCTTTTCCATCAAGTTCTTCAAAGATGTGTTCAATTGCTTCAAGCTCACTGTAAGAAAGTGAACTGATCGCCATTTGAACAACCGCTTTGCTTCTCGCTTCTTCTTCAATCTCATCTGCTTTTTCACGAAGGATTTCCATCCCTACTACTGTCGCACCATATTCTCCAAGAATCAGATCATCATCTTCAAAGTTCTGCTCAACACGTGCAAGGATTAGTGTACCAAGACGGTCACCTCCACCGATGATCGGTACAATCGTTGTCAGACCTTTTGCGAAAAGGTCCTTGTTTTCAACAGGAAATGCTGTATACTCACTTTCAATATCAAGGTTTGGTGATGTTTCAGTAATGTTGAACAGGTTTTTCGTGTACTGTTCAGGGAACTGACGGTCTTCTAGCATTTGCTTCATACGTTCATTTTCAATCTGCTGGTTAACCGCAAAGCCTAATAGCTTACCTTTTCTGCTGAGGATAAATACGTTGGCTTCGATCACGCTGCTCAGTGTTTCTGCCATTTCTTTGAAGTTTACCGGCTTACCGGCTGATTGTTGTAGCATTGAGTTAATTTCTCTTGTTTTTCCTAGTAAATTCATATCCTGAATTCCTCCTGCTGTTTCTCTATTTTTAGTATCATCTTTCCCTTATTCAAAAAACGTAAAACTTTTTCTAAATAGTTGTGTTAAAGTTGGCTGCCTGATTCTGCTTCTGGGGGAACGCTTTCCGCAGGGCGTGCGGTGAGCCTGCCGGAGTCCTTCTCCCTTCCGCTGCAATCGCCAGCTGTGATAAAACAACATTTGACGTTATCATAGTCTACAAAATAAACTCGCTTAAATCTCTGCTGCCTGCAATTTTTGCTAATTTCTCATCTACATAAGCAGGTGTAATCGAGATTGTACCGAGTGCAATATCAGATGCTTCAAAGGATAAATCCTCGAGCAGTTTTTCCATAATTGTGTGCAGTCTTCTCGCTCCGATATTGTCAGTTTCCTGATTAACCTGATAAGCGATCTCTGCAAGCCTTCTGACAGCGTCTTCTGTGAAATCTACTTCGATCCCTTCAGTCGCCATCAGTGCTGTATACTGCTTTAATAATGCATGGTCCGGTTCAGTTAAGATCCGGACAAAGTCTTCAACTGCAAGTTTCTGGAGTTCCACGCGGATCGGGAAACGCCCCTGCAGTTCAGGAATTAAATCTGACGGCTTGGCTGTATGAAATGCGCCTGCTGCGACAAACAATACGTGGTCCGTTTTAACCGGACCGTATTTTGTGTTCACCGTTGAGCCTTCTACAATTGGAAGGATATCTCTCTGTACACCTTCTCTTGATACATCCTGTGATCCCGAACCAGAAGACTTCGAAGCAATTTTATCAATTTCATCAATAAAAATCATACCTGTCTGTTCAGCACGGTAAAGTGCTTCCTGAGATACTTCGTCCATATCAATCAGCTTTTGTGCTTCATCATGAGTCAGCACTTTTCTTGCATCTTTCACTGATAATTTACGCTTCTTTTTCTTCTTCGGCATCAGATTACTAAGCGCATCCTGAAAATTCATGCCCATCTGTTCCATACCTGATCCCTGAAGCATGTCATACATAGAAGCTGACTGACTTTCGTCCACTTCCACTGTGACTATACGGTCTTCAAGCTCACCGTCTTTTAACTTCCGGGCAATCTCCTGACGCTTTTCGCGGAGTGATAATTCATCTTCAGAAGTTTCGCTTTGCTGTTCCTGATTCTGATCATTACCGCCAAACATCATTTCAAACGGATTTTTAAAGTTCTGAGATTTTTTAGCTGAAGGTACGATCAGTTTAACAAGTCTTTTATTCGCATTTTCTTCAGCTTTAGTTTGCACAGACTGCATCTTTTCTTCTTTAACGATTCTGACTGACGTTTCCATCAGATCACGTACCATTGATTCAACATCTCTGCCAACGTATCCTACTTCAGTGAATTTTGTGGCTTCCACTTTAATAAAAGGCGCGCCGACAAGCTTGGCAATTCTTCTGGCAATTTCAGTTTTACCAACGCCAGTCGGGCCCATCATCAGGATATTCTTAGGAATGATCTCATCTCTCATTGATTCTTCCAGCAGATTTCTTCTGTAACGGTTTCTCAGCGCAACTGCAACCGCTCTTTTAGCTTCTCGCTGGCCTACGATATACTGATCAAGCTTTTCAACAATCTGTTTCGGTGTTAACTCTGCTGACTGTCTCATTCTGACCGCCTCCTTACAGCTCTTCAACGATAATGTTGTGATTTGTAAATACGCAAATATCAGCTGCTGTATTTAATGAAGCTTCAGCTATTTCTTTTGCGCCCATATGCTCACCTGCATGTTTTTTCAGCGCTCTTCCGGCTGATAAGGCGTAGTTGCCGCCTGAGCCGATCGCTAAAATATCATCGTCAGGTTCAATAACTTCACCTGTTCCGGAGATCAGCAGAAGACCATCTTTATTCATAACGATCAGTAATGCTTCAAGCCGTCTCAGCACCTTATCACTTCTCCACTGCTTTGCTACTTCTACTGCTGCTCTTTGAAGGTTGCCGTTATACTCCTGAAGCTTCCCTTCAAACATTTCAAAAAGCGTGAATGCATCTGCAACAGATCCTGCAAAACCCGCAATAACCTGTCCGTTAAAAATTTTTCTTACTTTGCGTGCTGTATTTTTCATGACAACGGAATTACCAAGTGTTACCTGGCCGTCCCCTGCCATTGCAGCACCATCTTTATGCCTGATTGCAAATATCGTTGTCGCATGAAATTGTTCCATAAGCACCCTCTTTTCTTATTATGCTCTCGGATGAAATGATTGATATGTTTTCTTCAAATGTTCTTTTGTCACATGCGTGTACAACTGAGTAGAAGAAAGGTGGGCATGTCCAAGAAGCTCCTGGACTGTTCTGAGGTCCGCCCCGCTGTTAAGCATATGCGTTGCAAAAGTATGTCTGAGCATATGCGGATGAATAGAATGCGTGAGCGCTGTCTGTTCAACAAGCTTTGTCAGAATATGCCGCACCCCCCTTGCAGTAAGGGGGGTGCCCCTGTGATTAACAAAAAGATAACTGTGCTCTTCTTTCATCAGCGTACCCCGGGCATGTTCGATATAATCTCTCAGTGCCTTTTCAGCAAAATGCCCAAATGGAACATATCTCTCTTTACTTCCTTTACCTTTAATCAATGCGGTACCAATTGTAAGATCAAGATCTTTCAGCTGAATGCCTGTACATTCAGCTACGCGGATCCCGGTTGCGTATAGTAATTCCAGCAATGCTTTATTTCTTTTAGAAAGCGGATCATCCCCGCTGCACGCTAAAAAAAGCTGCTCCATTTCATTCTCATAAAAAAAATGAGGCAGCCTGCCTTCCTTTTTTGGATGAATAACATAAGTCATAGGATTAACAAATTCCGGGTTCTCTCTATTTAAATAGCCAAAAAACGTTTTCAGGCTTGAGATCTTTCTAGATACCGATGCACGTGAATAGGATTGTTCATGCAGGCTGACCAGATACCCCCTGGCAAGCAAGTCGTCCGTTTCATTAATGTGCCCGACACCTTCCCGGTTCAAAAATTCAAAAAAATGATCCAGATCATGAATATAGTGTTCTACAGTTAAAGAAGAGTAGTTCTTTTCCGTCTGCAGATATTGAATAAAAGATTGTTTTGCTTCATCAGAATATTGAATCATTTTTTCACCTCACAAAAGCCTCTAAATCTTATCATGATTTAGAGGCTTTTGCAATTAATATTACATTTTTTTCACAAAGTTCTGAATTGTTTCGATTGCGCGTTCAGCGTGTTTCTCCGCACGTTCTTTCTTGTTTTTGATTCTTTCACCAAGATCAGGGAATAGACCGAAGTTAGCATTCATAGGCTGGAAATTCTTTGTATCAGCCTGTGTGATATAGCGTGCCATACTTCCCATCGCTGTTTCAGCAGGGAATAAAAGTGGATCTTCCCCTTTAACGAGTCGTGCAGCATTGATCCCGGCAACCAGGCCACTCGCAGCTGATTCAACATATCCTTCAACGCCAGTCATCTGCCCGGCGAAGAAAAGATCTTCTCTTGCTTTCAGCTGATAAGTTGATTTCAGTACACTTGGGGAGTTAATAAATGTGTTTCTGTGCATTACACCATATCGGACGATCTCTGCGTTTTCAAGCCCCGGAATCATTCGAACCACTTCTTTTTGAGGCCCCCATTTCAAGTGTGTCTGGAATCCGACAATATTGTAAAGCGTGCCCGCTGCATCATCCTGTCTTAACTGGACAACTGCATAAGGACGCTTTCCGGTTTTAGGATCATCAAGACCAACCGGTTTCATCGGTCCAAAAAGAAGCGTTTTTCTGCCGCGTGCTGCCATGACTTCTACCGGCATACAGCCTTCAAAATAAATTTCCTTTTCAAACTCTTTAAGCGGTACAACCTCTGCTTCAATCAATGCGTCATAAAAGCGGTTGAACTCATCTTCAGTCATCGGACAGTTCAGGTAAGCTGCTTCGCCTTTATCATAACGGGATTTCAAATATACTTTATCCATATCTATGCTGTCTTTTTCAAGAATAGGTGCTGCAGCATCGTAAAAATACAAATACTCTTCTCCAGTCATTTTCTTAATGCTATCTGCCAGACCTTCAGTTGTCAGCGGTCCTGTCGCAATAATTGTCGGGCCTTCAGGGATCTCTGTGATCTCTTCTGAGTAGACAGTTACATTCGGGTGATTTTTCACTTTCTCCGTCACATAGCCTGCAAATTCATGGCGGTCTACTGCAAGTGCGCCACCTGCAGGAACAGAACTTGCATCTGCTGCAGAAATAATGACTGAATCAAGTGTGCGCATTTCTTCTTTTAAAACGCCTACTGCATTTGTCAGGCTGTTCGCACGCAGGGAATTACTGCATACAAGTTCAGCAAATTTATCTGTATGGTGTGCCGGTGTCTGTCTGACAGGGCGCATTTCATACAGGTTTACATGAATGCCTCTTTCGGCAATTTGCCATGCAGCCTCACTTCCTGCAAGACCTGCTCCAATTACATTTACACTTTGTGTCATTTTTATTCCTCCCATTAATCATTCACAGGAAAAGGGCCCGGCGGAGAAACCGCCAGGACCTGATTATACCTGCTGCTCTTCTTTATAATCACAGTTCGGGCATTGAATCTGATTGCCCTTTTTAAGCTTTTTCTCAATTAATGTGGTGTCACACTTCGGACACTGTCTGTCAACTGGCTTATCCCATGACAGGTATTCACATTCAGGGTAACGGTCACAACCGTAAAAAATTCTGTTCTTTTTACTTTTCCGTTCGATTACATTTCCTTCTTTACAGGTTGGACATTTCACACCGATTTCTTTAACAATCGGCTTTGTGTTTCGGCAATCCGGAAAGTTACTGCATGCCATGAACCTGCCATAGCGGCCCATTTTAATCACCATCGCATTGCCGCACTCTTCACAGTCTTCACCGGCATACTCATCTTTGATTTCGACTTTTTCCATCTCTTTTTCAGCTATATCAAGATGCACTTCAAAGTCTTTATAGAATTCATCGATGATCTTAACCCATTGTATCTGACCTTCTTCAACATCATCAAGCTCTTTCTCCATTTTCGCTGTGAATTCAACGTCAATGATTTCGGGGAAGAACTCAACGATTAACTCGAGTACAATTTCCCCAAGCTCAGTGGGCACAAACCTCTTATTATCCAGAGACACATACCCTCTTTTTTGAATCGTATCAAGTGTAGGTGCATAAGTTGATGGTCTTCCGATACCGAGTTCTTCAAGTGTTTTAACAAGTCGGGCTTCAGTATATCTCGGCGGCGGCTGTGTAAAATGCTGCTTCGATTCGATATCTTCTGACGACACCTTCTCGCCTTCTTTCAGATCAGGAAGGTAATTTTCTTTATCGTCTGACTGATCATCGCTACCTTCAATGTATACTTTCATAAAGCCTGCGAATTTCACTTTTGAACCGCTTGCTCTGAACTGAACGTCACCATTCATCAGGTCTACGCTCATTGTATCCATCACAGCAGGCGCCATTCTGCTGGCAATGAATCTTTCCCAGATCAGCTTGTATAGGCGGTACTGGTCTCTGCTCAAATACTGCTTAACTGACAGAGGTGTTCTCATTGCACTTGTTGGCCGGATCGCTTCGTGGGCATCCTGTGCATTGCTTTTCTTTTGTTGTTTAGGTTTTTCTGTCGTTAAAAACTCTTTTCCATACTGCTCTTCTATCACACCTGCAGCTTCAGTTTTTGCTACATCTGAAACCCGGGTTGAGTCAGTTCTCATATAAGTAATCAGACCGACAGTACCTTCTTTTTTGCCGAGATCGATCCCTTCATACAACTGTTGGGCGAGCATCATTGTTTTTCTTGCTCTGAAATTCAGTTTTCTCGCTGCTTCCTGCTGAAGTGAAGAAGTAATAAATGATGGTGCAGGGTTTCGTTTACGTTCTTTCTTCGTTACAGACTGAACTTCAAACTGCTTCCCCTTCATCTGATTCAAAACTTCTTTTACATCGTCTTCATTTTCGAGCTTTTTCTTCTTTCCATTGATTCCGTAAAATGATGCCGTGAAATCTTTCGTTCCTTTTTTGAACTGTCCATCGATTGTCCAGTATTCTTCAGGCTGGAAATTTTTGATTTCATTTTCACGGTCAATGATCAGCCGGACTGCGACCGATTGCACACGCCCTGCGCTGAGACCTTTTTTAACTTTTTTCCATAAAATCGGGCTGATATTATATCCGACAAGACGGTCAAGAATTCGTCTGGCCTGCTGTGCATCAACGCGATCCATATCAATCTTTCGCGGATGCTTGAACGATTCCTTTATCGCGTCTTTTGTAATTTCATTAAAAACAACGCGGCATTCAGAATCAAGATCAAGGTCAAGGCTGTGTGCGAGATGCCATGCAATGGCTTCCCCTTCTCTGTCGGGGTCAGCCGCTAGAAAAACACGTTTCGCTTTTTTAGCAGCAGTTTTCAGTTCCTTTAATACAGGACCTTTTCCGCGGATTGTAATATATTTCGGTTCAAACTCTTTTTCTACATCTACGCCCATTTGGCTTTTCGGGAGATCTCTGACATGTCCCATAGATGCCTTTACTTTATACTTTTTTCCAAGATACCGCTCAATCGTCTTCGCTTTGGCGGGTGATTCAACAATTACTAAAAAATCTGCCATTCTTAATCCTCCCCAGAGGTATACTTAACCTTCTTATGCGTAACTATATGTGTAACATTTTCCATTTGTCAATCATTTTTCCGATACATTAAACCTGGTTCATCAACCGTTTCTTCACATTTAAAATCGTTGAGTTCTATTTATACAGTGAATTTATCCCATTATGAATGTATCGGCTTTGTTAGCGTTTACACCTGATTAAGATAAAAAAATCTCTTCTTATGTGCATTTTACGGTCTGAGACACAATGTAAACCATATTTTTTTAAATTGCAACTTTTTTATTTGAAAAATATCCATTCCTTTAAAGGGAAGAGAGCTTTTTTAAATAATTTTATCCTTACTAAAAAGCCCATTCGTTTAATATATCTTTTGCGCTTACGGTTAACTTTGCCCCCTGTGAAATCAGACTGTTTGTTCCTTCACATAAGGGGTCTAAAGCTGATCCGGGTACAGAAAATATATCTCTTCCTTCTTCAAGTGCTCTGTCTACGGTAATCATCGTACCGCTTTTCATTGCGGCCTGCGTCACTAGCAGTCCTTTTGATAAGCCGGCAATTATTCTGTTTCTCATTGGAAAATGAAATTTTTGAGGTTTAATATATGGAGGATATTCAGAAAGAAGAAGCTGCCTGGCTGCCATTTGTTGATATAAATCATGATTGGATCGCGGATAAATATGTTGAAAACCGCTGCCTGTTACACCGATTGTCTGACCGTTCAATGCCAGACGGTGTGCGATACTGTCAGCTCCTTTCGCAAGACCACTGACAATACATATCCCTTCTGCTAAAAGATCCGGCAAAATGATGTTCAACATGGTTTCAGTGTACTGATCTGCTTTTCTGGACCCGACTACAGCGAGCATTTTCTGATTACTGAGATATTCAGCATTACCTTTACTGTATAAAATGACGGGCGGGTCATAGATTTCTCTTAAATGATCCGGATAAATGGAGTCAAATATTGTAATGAAGGAAGTATTAGATTGCATAAGATGTGCGGAAATTTCTTGATAGGAGGCTACATATAAATTTTTTTGGAACCTCAAAGACTGGGCAGATGTAAGCTTTATATGGGCTGGAGGGGTACTTAGAGGTCGTTCGAGGCCGGGATCAACCCTTAGCCATGTCAGAAGCTGTTTGTTTGTTAAAACGTTCATATAATGCAAATAAAGCAGTTTTTCACGAAAGCAGTCAGTCATATCATCATTCCTTGTCTATTTTATATGAAGAAAAGAGCTGCCTGGATTCAGACAGCTCTTGAATTATTAATGCGTTTTACATTTGTCGTAAAGACCTTTTTCTTTAAGCACTTTGATTAGTGTTTCACCCATTACAGATGGCGTTTCTGCTACAGCAATTCCGCATTCGTTCATTACGCGGATCTTTTCTTCAGCAGTACCTTTACCACCTGAGATGATTGCGCCGGCATGACCCATACGCTTTCCTGGAGGTGCAGTAGCGCCGCCGATAAAGCCGACAACCGGCTTCGTCATATTCGCTTTTACCCACTCTGCAGCTTCCTCTTCAGCAGTTCCGCCGATTTCACCGATCATAATGACAGCTTCAGTTTCAGGATCGTTATTGAAAGCTTCAAGCGTATCAATAAAGTTCGTTCCGTTAACCGGGTCTCCACCGATTCCTACTGCTGTAGATTGACCGATTCCTTCTTGTGAAAGCTGGTGTACTGCTTCATACGTAAGTGTACCTGAACGGGATACAACGCCGACATGACCTTTAGTATGAATGTATCCAGGCATAATACCGATTTTACACTCGTCAGGCGTGATGACACCCGGGCAGTTAGGGCCGACAAGACGTGTTTTTCTGCCTTCCATATAACGTTTTACCTTCACCATATCCACTACAGGAATATGTTCAGTAATACAAATTGCCATATCCAGCTCTGCGTCTACACACTCTAAGATTGCGTCAGCAGCAAATGGAGCCGGTACATAAATTACTGAAACGTTAGCGCCTGTTGCTTTTACAGCTTCTTCCACTGTGTTGAATACAGGAACACCTTCAACTTCAGAACCGCCTTTACCAGGTGTCACACCAGCGACGATCTGTGTACCGTACTCAAGCATCTGCTTTGTATGGAATAAGGCTGTAGAGCCTGTGATTCCCTGAACTAATACTTTTGTATTCTTATCAATAAAAACACTCATTTATGCTCCCTGCCTTTCTCAGCCTACAAGTTCCACGATCTTTTGTGCACCGTCAGCCATTGTTCCGGCTGCTACGATATCAAGATCTGACTCATTTAGAATTTTCTTACCAAGTTCTACGTTCGTACCTTCAAGACGGACCACAAGTGGTACTTTCAGACCAACCTGTTTAGCTGCTTCTACAACGCCTTCAGCAATAATGTCACATTTCATGATTCCACCGAAAATGTTAACGAAAATGCCTTTTACATTTTCATCAGACAGAATAATCTTGAACGCTTCCGTTACTTTTTCAGCAGTTGCGCCGCCCCCAACGTCAAGGAAGTTGGCCGGGTCTCCGCCGTAATGCTTGATAATATCCATTGTTGCCATCGCAAGGCCGGCACCATTAACCATACAGCCGATGTTTCCATCAAGTGAAATATAGCTCAGGTCATATTTAGATGCTTCGATTTCTTTTGAATCCTCTTCATCAAGGTCACGGAACTCCATTACGTCTTTTTGACGGTATAGAGCGTTCGCATCAAAGTTAAGCTTTGCATCAAGTGCCATTACACTTCCGTCTCCAGTTGTAACAAGCGGATTGATTTCTGCAATTGAGCAATCTTTTTCCACAAACATTTTATAAAGACCAAGCATAAAGCGTACAGCTTTATTTACAAGCTCTTTAGGGATATTGATATTAAATGCGATTCGGCGTGCCTGGAATGCTGTAAGACCGACAACCGGATCAATCGTTTCACGGAAGATTTTTTCAGGTGTTGCTTCTGCAACCTCTTCAATTTCAGTTCCGCCTTCTTCAGAGGCCATAAGCGTAATACGTGATGTTGCACGGTCAAGTACAAGACCTACGTAGTATTCTTTTTTAATATCACAGCCCTCTTCGATAAGTAAGCGCTTAATTTCCTTACCCTCTGGACCTGTCTGGTGTGTCACCAGTGTTTTACCAAGAAGTTCTTTTGCATATGTACGGACTTCATCAAGACTTTTTGCGATTTTTACTCCGCCCGCTTTACCACGGCCACCCGCATGGATCTGAGCTTTTACTACTGTAACTGCTGATCCGAGTTCTTTTGCTGCTTCAACAGCTTCTTTTGGCGTGAAAGCCACATAACCACGGGGTACGCTTACTCCATATTTTCTAAGGAGTTCTTTCCCCTGATACTCATGGATATTCATGTTCCATCCTCCTATCAAACTCTTTTGAAAATAGACTGCGCTTTCATTGTATAGAATGAAAGTGATGATGTCTACTATTTGAGGCGATATTGTGAAAATTTGATCATTGTCTGAATAATCTTATTTCTTACTCTGATCCACTCTGTAGATAAAAGCAAAAACTTCCGCCACTGCCTGATACAATTCATCTGGAATGGTTTCATTCAATTCAAGCTGACTAAGCAGTTCTACAAGAGATTCATCCTGCTGGATCGGTACCTGGTGTTCTTTGGCTTTATCAATGATGGACTGAGCGATTTTGCCTTTACCTTTTGCTGAAACAACTGGTGCATCGCTGGTCTCAGATTTATATGTTAATGCAACAGCTTCAAGCCTTTTGTGTTCTTTCATATCTTCACATCCACTTTATGATAAGCAGAAGAAAGCGCGTCTTCTGCCGGGTTGATGATCGGCGGGTCAACTTCTTTTGTACTGTGGAATTTCACTGATGAAAATGCATAGCCTGTTGCTTCAAGTGCAGTTTTTAAAGCAGGTATAAACGGTTCGGCTACACGGTTGAGGTTTTCACTCTCATTATAAATATCCAGTGACACAACCCTATTTTGGACGTTCATATCAATGACACTTTCTTTTAATTCTGACAGTGTAATATAAAAAAGGACTCTGACATGATCCGGATCGAGCGTGCCATCACTTTTTCTCCTGCCATTCATTTTCATCGTGACGTCTGATCTCGTCTCTCCAAGCTGAATCGGAAATTGCATCATTAACTGCTGCTGCGGACCATTTTCAGCTGACATAAGCTGCATGCCATTCAGACGGTTCAACACCTGTTCGGCTGAATCCTTTGTCTGAGCAGTCAGTCCAGGCATATTCAGTATAGACACCAGCTGCGCCTTCAGCGTCTGTGCAGCTGATTCAGGCTGTAAAGACGGATTTGATAGTCTGGCTTCGTAATCAGCCCCCAGGCGCTGCATAACCTCTTTTAAAACCATCTGAATGGCATTAGATCCTGTTTGCGTTCCGAGCTGACTTTGCACTTCTTTTGAAGTACTGAGAAAAGACAGCGGCTGTTCAGCGTTTGAAGGTGGCAGGCTGAGCAGCTGAAGACTTTGAAGCGTTGATTGCGGCTTCACCTGCAGAATGAGCGATTGCCCTTTTATGATGGCTTCTGCGAGCTGTTGCTGCGTCATCTGCGTCTGAGCAGTTTGAGCCTGGGCACTTTGCTGAGATACCTGCGCCTGAGCATTTTGAGGCTGGGCATTCTGCACCGGACTCTGCTGCGTGTTTTTTAATGTCTGCTGTAGCTGCTGCAGTTCATTTTGATTCACTTGAGTGGCAGGAAGTGTCTGTAGAACTTTAATGATACTCTCAAGTCCTTTTACCATCTGTGCAGGTTCTGCGGGAACTATCCAGTTATTTAACGTTGCCTTTCCGGGCAGGACCTGCATTTCTTTAAGTCCGGCCAGCGCCTGATTTGCTGTGGCCGGCTGTCCTGAGGTCATTTTTTCAAACATCCGCTGAACAGTATGGTCGTGCATGACTTTTGTTAATGGCTCTTCAATTGAGTTCATGATCTGGCTGGTTTTTGGACTTGCCTGGACAGACAAATCACTTTTCACCTGATTAAGCAGACCGCTTAATGGTTCTGCAATTCCTTTGTTAGCAGATAACAGAGGCATAAACACACTTTCTTTTAACGGGAGGTCTCTTGTGAGCATTAATTTTAAAACAGAAAGGCCTTCTGTTTTATCAGGTGTTCCCGCGAGCAGTGCTGCTGCTTGAGCCAGCTTGTCCGCTGAGACCGGCACCTGACGGCTGATTAATGATGAGAGCAGTGCCTTCATTTCTTTGTTACCGCTGAGACCGATCGACTGCAGAAGCTGCTGGAGGTCTGCTTTTCCGGTTCCGTCTGTTTTGACTGGTTTTAATACGAGCGGGTTACCTGCACTTTCTACCTGAAACCATTTCGCCTCCCCTTCAGCAAATGCTCCTGATACAACTGCTGTTAAGAGCCTTCCTCCGACCTGGACCTCCATTTGCTGATTACCAAGTGCTTTTATCATTTTCCCGTGTATAATCTGTCCCGCTTTCAACTGCTGCTGGCGGTCCTGAGGCTGAGTTAAAACACCTGGCCGCTGCTGACCTGAAATATATGAAGACATATTCTCACCTCCGCTTATTGACGGATCATTGACTTGACCGGCTCAAACGAACGCCTGTGCTCACTTGTAATACCGGAACGGCTGATCGCGTCTACATGCTCTTTTGTTCCATACCCCGCATTTTTATCAAACCCGTATCCGGGATATTTGCGCGCAGCTTCCTGCATCAATCTGTCTCTTGTCACTTTAGCTATTACTGATGCTGCTGCAATACTTACACTTTTTGCATCACCTTTAATAATAGACTCCTGAGAGATCTGCATATCTAGTGTCACAGCGTCCGCTAACACATAGTCCGGCTGCTGATCAAGCCGACTGATCGCTTTAAGCATTGCTTTTTTTGATGCATTCAATATGTTGATGCGGTCAATTTCTTCTGCACTGATGATCCCTACACCTACATCTGCAGAGCCCATAATAATATCAAAAAAAGCTTCTCTTTTTGCCGCACTGAGCTTTTTAGAATCATTCAATCCTGCCAGGAAGAATTGATCCGGTAAAATAACCGCTGCAGCTACGACAGGTCCGGCAAGAGGACCTCTGCCAGCTTCATCAGTCCCTGCAATATAACGGTATCCTTTAGAGACTGCATCCTGTTCGTACACTTGCATACTCCGGTATTGTTCTTCATCTTTACGCTTTTTTTCAAGTTTAGCGTTGTAAGTTTTTAAGAGCTGCTTAACTCCTTTACGCTCATCTGTCTGAAGTTCACTGATCAGCTTTGAGTCAGGCATTTCACTTAATAAATCTCTAATTTGTTTAATTGATCGCATGTTGTCACCTGTTTTCTATATCGGTCATTTTTATAAAAATTAAAGGCTTCCACAAGTGCGGAAGCCCATTTATCAGTCCTGTTCAAGAAGTTCAAGATCGAATGTAATCGGTCCGAACTGAACGTTCCTGACGTCTCTGACGATGATATCGGCTGTTTTATCATAATCAATCTGACCGCCGGCCATCAGACATCCACGTCTTTTACCAATATGATCAAACAGTTCAGCTGCATCCTGAGGAATTTCTTCCATACCATAACGCTCTTTCAGGCGATCCGGATAGTAGGTCTCAAGAAAACGCAGCGCATACAGTGCAATGTCCTGCAGGTTCAAAATATTATCTTTAATTGCACCTGTGAGCGCCAATCTGTAACCTACTTCCGGATCTTCAAATTTCGGCCACAGAATACCTGGTGTATCAAGCAGTTCCATCTCTTTTCCTGCTTTAATCCACTGCTGGGCTTTTGTAACACCAGGGCGGTTCCCTGTCTGTGCGATATTTTTCTTCACCAGACGGTTGATCAGCGTGGATTTACCGACATTCGGAATCCCGACAATCATCGCTCTTACAGCCCTGGGTCTGATCCCGCGTGATTTCATCCGTTCCCACTTTTCACTCAGAATCTTCATTGTCTCTTTTTGAATCTGCTGCAGACCTGTACCCTTATCAGAATTGATCGCCACTGCTTTTATTCCTTTTTCTTCGAAATAAGCAATCCATTCCTTCGTTTTTGCCGGGTCAGCCATATCAGCTTTATTTATTAAAATCAGTCTCGGTTTCTGACCGATAATTTCTTCAATCATAGGGTTTCTTGAAGACAGCGGTATACGCGCATCTACTAACTCAAATACAATATCAACGAGCTTCAGTTTTTCTGTTACCTGCCTTCTCGCTTTAGCCATATGGCCGGGAAACCATTGTATACTCATACATTTCACTCCTTAAAAATAATTTTCATATCATCGACCGGCCAATAAATCAAAGGTGTTTCTCCCACAATTTCATCGATCGGTACAGGGCCAATGTGACGACTATCCTTGCTGTATTCGCGGTTATCACCCATCACAAACAGATGACCCTCCGGCACTTCCTCATATCCTGTCAGATTAAACAGTGTAAAATCTTCAGTCACTATATCGTCATCACTGAAAAATTCATCTACAGGCTCTCCGTCTATGTAAAGTTGATTATCTTCAAATTCAACTGACTCCCCCGGGAGTCCAATCACTCTTTTAATATAATCTTCCCGTTCTGAGACATGAAACACAACAATGTCAAAACGGTCCGGTGCTGTCACTTTATACTGAAACTTGTTCACAATCATCCGGTCTCCGTCCTGTAATGTTGGAACCATTGAGGTTCCGTCCACTACGACAGGAGAAAAGAAAAACAAACGAATCATGCCCGCTATAATCACTGCTGCAAGCAGTGTTTTGGACCATTCCCACCACTCATTTTTGATCTCCAATATCCTCACCCCCGCATGTCTCAGATGAACATATTGTAACATATTACAGCTACTGCGATTAACATCACTAATAGGCGATGCAGACATAAAAAAAGAGCCCGCAGGCTCTTTTTTACAATTAGCGAATTTCTTTAATTCTAGCCGCTTTACCGCGTAGGTTACGCAGGTAGTAAAGTTTCGCACGACGAACTTTACCGCGACGCACAACGTCAAGCTTCGCAATTTTTGGTGTGTTTACAGGGAATGTACGCTCAACTCCAACGCCGTAAGAAATCTTACGTACTGTGAAAGTTTCACTTACTCCACCACCACGGCGCTTAATTACAACACCTTCAAACACCTGAATACGTTCGCGAGTTCCCTCAACAACCTTAACGTGTACCTTTACAGTATCACCCGGCTTGAATGTAGGAAGATCTGAACGAAGCTGTTCTTTAGTAATTTCCTGAATAAGGTTATGCATCATTTTCAACTCCTTCCAACAAATGCTCTTGCTTCTTGTGCAGCGGAACATTGTGTTCAAGGCTTATCCACTTTCGTGAACTAAGCACAAAAACTATAATACCACATAGAAACAAGCTATTCAACGTTATTTTTAAATTCTTTCAGCCAATTAATCTGCTGATCGCTGAGTTCCATCTGTTCAAGCAAATCCGGCCGCCTTGTATAGGTTCTATAGAGTGACTCTTTCATTCTCCAGGCATCAATTTTAGCATGATTTCCTGACAGGAGAACTTCAGGAACCTTCATCCCATCATAATCTGACGGTCTGGTATAATGCGGATGTTCAAGCAATCCACTTGAAAAAGAATCCTTCACAGCAGACTCCTCATTGCCGAGCACTTCAGGAAGCAGTCTGACAACGCTGTCAGTCACAACCATGGCACCAAGCTCTCCTCCTGTCAGGACGAAGTCGCCTATCGAGATCTCATCAGTCACCAGATGCTCCCTGATCCGCTCATCATATCCTTCGTAATGTCCGCAGATAAAAATAAGGTGATCTTCCCCCGCAAGCTCTTCAGCCTTCTTCTGATTAAATCTCTCTCCCTGAGGGCACATCAGAATAACACGTGGAGTGGAAGATGTTTTTTCAGTCAGATGACGGACAGCCTGAAAAATCGGTTCAGGTTTTAACACCATTCCGGCACCGCCGCCATAAGGGTAGTCATCCACTGAATTGTGCTTATTACCTGCGAACTGTCTGAAGTCAGTAACGTTGTATTCCACGGCACCTTTTTCAGCTGCTTTATTTAAGATTGATTCTCCAAAAACCCCGTCAAACATTGAAGGGAATAATGATAGAATATCTATCTTCATTCGAGCAGCCCCTCCATTGCATGAATAAGTATTTTCTTATCAGCAATGTTCACTTCTTTAACGACAGACTCAATATAAGGAATCAGTATATCTTTTCCATTGTCCGGCTTTACCACCCAAACATCATTCGCACCGGGTGAAAGGATTTCAGTAATTTTACCAAGCCGCACGTCTTCTTCAGTGAATACTTCACAGCCAATTACTTCATGGTAGTAAAACTCATCTTCATCCAGTTCATTTAACTGATCCGCAGATACTTTCAGCAGCGCTTCCCTGAATGGTTCAACAAGATTCACATTGTCATAACCGACAAACGTCAGCAGGTCAAAGTTTTTGTGTCTGCGGTATGATGACACAGTCAGTTGAACCGGATCCTTACCGTTCTGGAATAAATGCAGCTTACTGCCTTTTTGATATCTTTCTTCCGGAAAATCAGTACTTGAAATGACTCTGACTTCCCCTTTTATTCCATGGGTATTTACGATCTTGCCCACGTCAAACCATTCCATGATTACCACCCCTGACGGATTTCTTTAACCATACCGTCTTCAAGCACGATCACAGGCTTTTGATCAGGATGCCAGATGCTTCCCTGGTCAAGTTCCACAAGCATGTCTGTCTCTCTCAGTGTATATTCAGTACCCATTGGCATTTCATCAATTGTCTTATGCTGTGCCTCTGTCTGAGCCATCAGCTGCTTTCTTTTATTGATTTCCTGGTTAATGCGGTTTTTTACGGCATCTGAAGATTGTTCAAATTGTTTTTCAAGCTTTTTCTGCTGAAAAATAAGCTGTTCAATCTCTTTTTGTGCCCGCTCTGATTTTTGTGTCAGAGAATCCTTCAGACGCTTTTTAGAAGAGTTTGTCATGATTTCTTTCACAATTACTTTTTGAGTTACCTGCATGATCTGCACCCCTTTAGAAAGTTAGCTCTGTTAAAGTTAGCTGTTGATTTCCAGCTTGCACGCCCATCAGCAGCCGTGTAAAAACAATTGACTTTAACAAAGTTAATAAGTTCATGATACAGCAAAAGGGAGGACATAGGCCTCCCTTTTACTTATCAACTATTTCAATCACGGTCTTTTTCTTTGACCCGCTCTCGCCGGCTAAAGAAACAGTACGTATAGCTTTCGCAACTCTGCCTTGCTTGCCAATGACTTTACCCATATCGTCCTGATGGACTGAAAGCTTATAAGAGATTGTTCTGTCAGTTTCCTGAACATCAATCATTACAGCCTCCGGGTGATCAACGAGTGGCTTGACAATCGTTTCGATAAGCTCTTTCACGTTTCTTACTTACCGCTCTTTGAGTTATGGAATTTCTCCATAATGCCTTCGTTTGAAAGAAGGTTGCGTACTGTATCAGACGGCTTAGCACCGTTACCCATCCACTTAAGGATCGCTTCTTCATTGATTTCTACAACTGCCGGGTTTGCAACCGGGTTGTAAGTTCCTACTGTTTCAATGAAACGTCCATCACGTGGTGAACGAGAATCTGCTACTACAATACGATAGAAAGGAGACTTTTTAGCTCCCATACGCTTTAAACGAATTTTTACTGCCATGTTATTGCACCTCCGAATAGTTTCACACAAGATAGTATAATATCAAGGGTTTCTCCCTTTGTAAAGTCTTTTTTCTTAACACACTAAAATTTTTCTGTTAAACCGCTGTTACTGCATGAATGGGAAGTTGAATCCGCCGCGTTTTTTGCCTTTTGCCTGCGCGTTTGTCATCTGCTTCATCATTTTTTTCATTTCTTCAAATTGCTTAAGCAGACGGTTGATCTCCTGGATCGGTCTTCCGCTGCCCCGGGCAATTCTCTTTCTTCTGCTGGCATTAATAATTTCGGGCTGTTCTTTTTCCTGAGCCGTCATCGACTGGATAATGGCTTCAACATGACCGAGCTGTTTGCCATCAACATCGATATTATCAAGCCCTTTCATCTTGTTCGCACCCGGAATCATCTTCAGCAGCTCATCAAGAGGACCCATTTGCTTTACCTGTCCCAGCTGATCGAGAAAATCATCAAGTGTGAACGAAGCAGTACGGAGTTTTTTCTCCATCTCTTTCGCCTTATCCTCATCCACATTTGTCTGAGCTTTTTCAATCAGGGAAAGCATATCGCCCATACCGAGAATTCTTGACGCCATTCTTTCAGGGTGAAACGGCTCAAGCGCATCCATTTTTTCACCCATCCCGGCAAATTTAATCGGTTTACCGGTTACTGAGCGAATCGACAGTGCGGCACCGCCTCTTGTGTCACCGTCAAGCTTCGTGAGCACTACGCCTGTTACGCCGAGCGCGTCATCGAAGTTCTGTGCGACTGTGACAGCATCCTGACCTGTCATGGAATCCACAACAAGGAAAATTTCATCAGGGTCAGAAAGTTCCTTGATCTGTTTTAATTCATCCATCAGCGTCTCATCTACGTGCAGACGACCTGCTGTATCAATCAGCACATAATCATGGTGTTCTTCCTTCGCTTTTTCAATCCCTGCTTTAGCGATTTCAACCGGGCTAACCTGGTCTCCCATCGAAAAAACAGGCAGACTGAGCTGTTTTCCAATCGTCTCAAGCTGTTTGATCGCAGCAGGACGATAAATATCAGCAGCAACTAAAAGCGGCTTACGGTTATGCTTTTTACGCAGAAGACTCGCAAGCTTACCGGAAGTAGTGGTTTTACCTGCACCCTGCAGCCCGACCATCATAATCACAGTAGGCGGCTTTTTAGCTACAGCAATCTGACTCTGCTCACCGCCCATGAGTTCTGTGAGTTCTTCTTTTACTACTTTGATGACCTGCTGTCCGGGCGTAAGACTTTTCATTACTTCCTGCCCTACTGCACGTTCGCTCACCTGTTTAACAAAGTTTTTGACAACTTTAAAGTTAACGTCGGCTTCTAAAAGAGCAAGACGGACTTCACGCATCATTTCTTTTACATCTGCTTCGCTCACTTTGCCTTTTCCGCGGATCTTTTGGATGGAACCCTGCAGACGATCGGCTAATCCTTCAAATGCCATAAATGGAAAGCCTCCTATTCCAATTCCTCAAGCGTGTCAATGATTGAGAGAAGTTCTGTCTGCTCACTCGCAGCAGCCTTCAACTGTTCGATCACTTTTGTGCGCTCCTGGAACTTTTGAAATAACAATAATTTAGACTCATACTCCTCAAGCATAGCTTCTGTTCTTCTGATATTGTCATAAACCGCCTGACGGCTGACATCATACTCTTCCGCTATTTCGCCGAGTGAGTAATCATCAAGATAATATAGAGACATGTAGCTCCGCTGTTTAGGCGTTAACAACATTTGATAAAAATCATAGAGAAAGTTTACTCTTGTTGTCTTTTCGAGCATCACATATCCCCCTTTGTTAAGTGAAAAGCCTTTACACTAAAAATCATACAGATTACAAGCCTCTGTGTCAACCCGTAAGGCTTTACTCTTCTTCTTCAATCGATTCTTCTTTATCTACAAGATCTGAAAACAGGCCGTAGACATATTTTTCAGCATTAAACGGCTGAAGATCATCCATTTTTTCACCAAGCCCGACAAATTTCACCGGAATCCCAAGCTCCTTTTTAATCGCCAGTACAATTCCGCCTTTAGCCGTCCCATCAAGCTTTGTCAGAACAATACCCGATACATTTGTTGCCTCTTTGAAAATTTTCGCCTGTGTCATGGCATTCTGCCCGGTTGTTGCATCAAGTGCAAGCAGTACCTCATGTGGCGCACCAGGAATCTCACGCTCAATGACACGCTTTACTTTCTCAAGCTCTTTCATCAGGTTTACTTTGTTTTGCAGTCTGCCTGCTGTATCACAGATCAGCACATCTGCTTTTTTCGCCCGTGCAGACTGAACAGCATCATACATCACAGCAGCCGGGTCAGACCCTTCACTGTGTTTGACCGTATCCACACCTACTCGGTCTCCCCATACTTCAAGCTGCTCAATGGCTCCGGCCCGGAACGTGTCCCCTGCTGCAAGGACAACCTTTTTGCCATCTTCCTTGAACTGATGTGCAAGCTTACCGATTGTCGTCGTCTTACCGACACCATTGACACCTACAAAAAGAATGACGGTTAATTCATCCTCCTGCATATTCAATAATTCATCAGGCTCTTCTCCGTCATAATAGATGTCTACCAGCTTTTGAGAAATTACGCTGCGAATCCCCTCTGTATCTTTAATATTCTGCCGTTTAACTTCCATTTTCAGCTCTTCAACAAGCTCCATCACTGTATCAAAGCCGACATCTGCCTGAATCATAATTTCTTCAAGTTCTTCGAAGAAATCTTCATCTACAGTTCTATAGTTAGCCACCAGATCATTTAATCGTGACGTAAAGCTGTTTCTCGTCTTTGACAGCCCATCTTTATATTTATCAGTTGCTGTATCCTGAGTGGTAAATTTTTCTTTCAGCTTCTTAAAAAAACTCATGCCCGTGTCCCCTTTAATTCATATTTGTCTGTTCTTCAAGCTTAACAGAAACAAGCTTGGATACACCTGATTCCTGCATTGTTACACCATACAGAACATCCGCACCTTCCATTGTTCCTTTCCGGTGTGTAATCACAATAAACTGTGACTGTTCACTGAATTGATTCAGGTAATCACTGAAACGCTGTACATTCGCTTCATCAAGAGCCGCCTCAACTTCATCAAGAATACAAAACGGCACAGGACGCACATGAAGAATGGAAAAAAGCAATGCGATTGCTGTCAGTGCACGTTCGCCGCCTGAGAGCAGACTTAAGTTCTGCAGTTTCTTTCCGGGTGGCTGCGCAACAATATCAATCCCTGTTAAAAGCATATCTGCAGGATCTGTCAGCTTCAGTTCGGCATAACCGCCACCAAACAGTTTTTTAAACACAGTTGAAAAATGACTTTTCACCTGTTCAAACGTTTCACTGAACCTTCTCGACATCTCTCCGTCCATTTCCTCGATAACTGCCATCAGATTGTCTTTGGCTTCAAGCAGATCGTTCTGCTGGTCAAGAAGAAATTCATAGCGTTCTGATACGCGGTCATATTCTTCAATGGCACCAATATTAACAGGTCCAAGTTCAGAAATTGACAGCTTGATCAGCTTGACTTTTGATCTTGCTTCATCCGGGGCAAGTTCAAGCGGGAACTGTTCTTTTGCTGCATTGAATGATAATTCATACTCTTCACTTAGTCTGTTGAGTCTGAAATCAATTTCTGAAGACAGTCTGCCGGTTCTCAGTTTTAAATCATTTAATTCTTCAAGGAGTCCCTGGTGAATTCTGCTGGATTCTTTGTAGGAAGACGTTAAATCATTCAGTTCTTTTTCGAGTGATTCACGCTTGTTTTTCGTTTCCTGCAATTTTTTTGACAGCGTTAAGCTCTCTTCCTGTTTCTGTTGAATCTGGCTCTCAAGCAGGTCTGCCTGACCTTCACCTGATGACATCTCATCAGTCAGCCATTTCAGGTCTTCAAGTGCCAGTTCATACTTTTCTTTTGTTTCAGTGTTCAGCTGAACGAGTTCTTTTAATTCCCTCTTCACTTGAGAGAACTTTTCTTCAGCAACTGCAAGCTTAGCCTGAAGAGCTGACTTCGCTTCAAGCCTATCAGCTCTTGACGTCTGCTCAGTCTCACGCTGTCCGGTTAGCTCTTTAATCTTTAGATCAAGTGCTGCAATCATCTTTTCAGCCTCAGCTGTCTGTTTCATTAAATCTGCTGACTTTTGTTCAAATGAGCCTTCAACAGTTTTCAGTTCAGCCATTTCAAGATCATATAGCTTCAGCTGTTCATCAGCCTGTCTGATCGCTGTTTCAACCTCCCGGAGATCCGCTTTTAATTCCGCTTCCTTCACACGGAGCTGCTCACCCTTCAGGCGCTCTTTTTCCATAACCTGTTCTGCCTCAGCCGCCTGGTTTTTAAGACTCTGTACTTTTTGCTCAAGCGAAATAGCCGTCTCCTCATAACGGGGAATCTGATCACTCAGCTGATCAAGTTCATTCTTTCTTGAGAAAATAGAAGACGTTTTCTTAGCCTGTGATCCTCCGCTCATCGAACCGCCCGGATTCACCACATCTCCATCGAGCGTAACAAGACGGTATCTGTATTGCAGTACTTTTGCAAGTTCATTCGCGCCTTTAAGGGTTTTCACAATTAATACGTGTCCGAGCAGATTTTCTATGACATGTTGGTATTTCGAGTCAAAACCTGTCAGTGCTGAAGCAGGGCTGATAAAGTCTTCATGCTCTTTCGCACGGTCGATCAGCGTTTGAGGCAGCGTTCTCGCTTTAATAACTGACATTGGAAGAAATGTCGCCCGTCCTGCACGGCTCTGTTTTAAGTACTGGATTGCCTGCCTTGCGTCTGCTTCAGTTCTTGTTACAACGCTCTGCATAGAGGCGCCAAGTGCTGTTTCCACTGCAGTTTCATACTCTTTATTAACATCAATTAGTTCCGCAACGGCGCCTTCAATACCATTTAATACTGTACCCCGGTTTTTCAGCACTTCTTTTACACCCTGATAAAATCCTGAAAACTCTTCTTCCATTGATTCAAGCATTGACTTTCTTGATTTTGCATCACTGACAAACTGATACGCTTTATAGAGATTTTTTTCAAGATCTGACAATTCACTTCTGACTGTATCTCTTTTATGAAGTGCCTCTTTATATTGTGTGGCAGCTGTTTGCAGATCAGCTGTGATGCTATCTGATTCAGTCATCATTTCCTGATGTCTGTGATTCCATTTTTCCCGTTCTTCAATATATCTGACATTTGCACCAGTCAGTTTTTCAGTTCTCTTCAGCTCCTGCTCGCGCTGCTGGTTCAGATAATTCAATTCATTCTGAGCAGTTGTTTTGCTGTTTAACGTTTCAAAATAATCATTTTTGGCTTTTTCAAGCTGCTGTTCAATTTCATCAGCTGTCGTACTGAGCAGACGGTCTGTATCTGCAAGCTGACGTTTGATTTCACGGATGTCTTCTTTATACGCTTCCGCAGCCTGCTCTTTATTTTCTATCTTTTCTTTCAGCTGCTGTAACTGATTATCAAGATCTTTCGTTTTTTGTTTCAGCTGGTCTTCATTCTGATCAGCATTTTTCTGACGTTCAATCAGAACCTGGCGGCGTCCTTCAAGCTGTTCTGCTTCTTTTGTAACGGTTAGAAGTGCCGATTGGAGACGTTCAGTCTCCTTGTCACAGACAGAACGTTCATGCTGTTTTATATTTAATGCCTCATCATCCTGAGTAAGCTTTATTTTCAACTTCTGTTCGTGATTGCGAATTCTTTCAAGCTCTGCATTTCCTGCTTCCCATTCAGCTGTCATATCTTCTGCTTCATAAGCAAGCAGTCCGGATTCCGTTTTTTTAAGATCCTCTTTATATGACAGATATTCCCGTGCTAAAGAAGCCTGCTGTTTCAGCGGCTCCACCTGAGATTCAAGTTCATGAAGAATATCCTGTACGCGGAATAAGTTATCCTGCGTTTCACCAAGTCTCTGATCCGCTTTTTTCCTGCGGTTTTTATATTTTAAAACGCCTGCGGCTTCTTCTAAGATCAGTCTTCTGTCTTCAGGTTTGCTATTAAGAATCTGATCCACTCTTCCCTGGCCGATAATAGAGAAGGCTTCTTTTCCGAGACCTGAGTCGATAAAGAGCTCTGTAATATCCTTCAGCCTGCACGAGACACCATTTAACAGGTATTCACTGTCACCCGATCGGTAAACCCTTCTCGTCACACTGATCTCAGCGTAATCAAGTGGCAGCGTGCCATCAGTGTTATCAAGCACTAATGACACTTCAGCTACATTAAGTTTTTTGCGGGAGTCGCTTCCTGAGAAAATGACATCTTCCATTTTACCGCCACGGAGTGATTTTGCAGACTGCTCTCCAAGCACCCATCTGATCGCTTCAGTAATATTACTCTTTCCACTGCCGTTTGGACCGACAACTGCTGTCACGCCCGGTACAAAATCAATTTGAACTTTCTCGGCAAATGATTTAAAGCCAAGTATTTCAAGCTGTTTCACATACATTATTTATTCTCCCGGCTTCCTGACTTTTTTAAGTAGAGCAGTGCCTGCTGGGCAGCGTGCTGCTCCGCCTCTTTCTTGGAACGGCCTGTCCCGGATCCGAGGTCTTCATCCCCAAGCAATACTCTCGATACAAACTCCCGGTTATGAGCCGGGCCTTTTTCTTTCAGAATTTCATAATGAAGCGTACCTGAATGGTTACGCTGAATAAACTCCTGAAGCTGGCTCTTATAATCCATCACATGCGAAAAAGCACCGGTATCTACTTTTGGGAAAACAACTTTATCAAGGATCTGTCTGACCGGCTCCATACCCTGATCAAGATACAGCGCGCCGATAAAGGCTTCAAACACGTCAGCTAATAACGCAGGGCGCATCCGGCCACCGGTTTGTTCTTCTCCCTTACCCAGCAGAATTAAATTACCAAATTCCATTTCATTTGCAAAAATGACCAATGAAGGTTCGCATACGATGGCTGCTCGCAGTTTTGTCATTTCTCCCTCGCTCATAGAAGGATACTTATTGAATAAATAGTGCGATACCGATAATTCAAGAACCGCATCTCCCAGAAATTCAAGCCTTTCATTATCTTCATAAGGTTTTTTCCGGTGCTCATTCACATAAGATGAATGAGTAAATGCTGTCATCATTAATTTATGATTATTGAACTGAATGCCATGTTTCTTTTGAAATTCATTAAATTTCTGTTCTAACTGTTTTGAATATTGCTCTCGTTTATATTTACCCACTCCGACTTCACCTTGCCATTCTTTATTCTTTTCAATTCACGATTAACTTTTTAAAAATGGATCATTCTTAAAACACAAAAGCTTGGCATGAAAAATCATGCCAAGCGCGCAGAATGGTTCGTCCTGGCTGATTACATTTTGCTTTCTATGTAACTCACTGCATCTCCAACGGTACCGATCTTTTCTGCATCTTCATCAGAAATTTCCATATCAAATTCATCTTCAAGCTCCATTACTAATTCTACTACATCAAGAGAATCAGCACCAAGGTCTTCCTTGAAAGAAGCTTCAAGCTTAACTTCAGATTCATCAACACCTAAACGGTCAACGATGATTTTTGTTACGCGGTCTAATACTTCTGCCATGTTCGTTCACCTCCCTTCAAGTATTATAGTGTAAATCAGTCCTGATTAAAACAGGCTTTTTACATCACCATACCACCATCAATATGAATCGTCTGGCCTGTAATATAATCAGCATCATCAGAAGCAAGAAAAACGACTGCTTTTGCGATATCTTCAGGCTTACCGAACCGGTCGAGCGGGATCATCTGTTTCATTGCTTCCTGCACATCCGGTGGCAGCTCGCCGGTCATATCTGTTTCAATAAAGCCTGGTGCGACTGCGTTCACATTAATCCCTCTGGCAGCCAGCTCTTTTGCTGAGGTTTTTGTCAGTCCGATCACACCAGCCTTCGATGCAACGTAATTTGCCTGACCTGCATTCCCCATAACACCAACAATGGATGAGACATTAATAATTTTACCTTTTCGCTGCTTCATCATTGGACGTGCTGCTGCTTTTGTTGTGAGAAAAACGCTCTTCAGATTAATATCCATTACCTGATCCCAGTCATCTTCTTTCATTCTCATCAGAAGATTATCTTTAGTAATACCTGCATTATTAACAAGAATATCGATACTGCCAAATTCACTGAGCGTTTCCTTCAGCATCGCCTGAACGTCATCTGCGTTTGATACATCCGCTTTAAATACCAGCGCTTTCGTTCCCGCCGACTCAACTTCTCTTGCTGTTTCTTTGGCTTTCTCTTCATTACCGCTGTAATTTACAACTACATTCGCACCATTTTTAGCGAGCTCAATTGCGATTGAACGGCCGATACCGCGAGATGCGCCTGTAACAATCGCTGTTTTACCATCAAGTTTCATCATGATTCTCCTCCCAGTTTCATTAGCATTTGATCAAGTGTTTCCTGATCATACACAGGATAAACGGTCGCTCTTCGGTTCACTTTTTTCACAAGGCCTGATAAAACCTTCCCCGGACCTGCTTCAATAAATGTATCCACGCCCATATTAATCAGTTTTTCGATCGTATCTTCCCATAAAACAGGCGAATAAAGCTGTGTAACAAGCAATTTTTCAATTTTTTCAGCTTCAAATACTGCATCCGCTGTTACATTGGCTATTACCGGAATCGAAGCATCAGATATTGATATATTTTTCAATTCCGCTTCGAACTTGTCTGCTGCCGGTTTCATAAGAGAAGAATGAAACGGCCCACTGACATTTAACGGGAGACACCTCTTAGCACCGCGTTCTTTTGCGAGCGCTGAAGCATCCTCCACCCCTTTAGCAGTACCTGAAATAACGATTTGCCCGGGACAGTTCAGATTTGCCAGCTGCACTGCTTCACCGCGTTCAGACACTTCATCTGTAACTGCTTTCAATGCTTCACGGTCCATACCCAGCACTGCAGCCATTGCGCCTTCACCATTAGGTACAGCTTCTTCCATCAACTCACCGCGTTTTCTGACAGTTCTCAGTGCATCTTCAAATGACAGCGATTCTGCAGCAACTAACGCTGAATATTCACCGAGGCTGTGTCCTGCCACATAATCCATATGTATGCCCTTTTCTTTTAACACTTCAAGTATCGCGATACTTGCTGTAAGAAGAGCTGGCTGCGCGTTAACTGTTTTTGTCAAATCCTCCTGAGGTCCTTCCTGCATCAGCTGTACAAAATCTTCCCCTAAAATATCAGCTGCCTGACTGAAAATACTCTCAGCTGCATGAAATTGCTGTGCAATTTCATGCCCCATTCCTACTGACTGGGCACCCTGCCCCGGAAATAATACTGCAATTTTCGCCATCATTAAAACCTCTCTTTACTGATTTAGTGATGCGGAAATTTTTCCGCTTACATCATGTTCTGCCATTGTATGAGCCTGCTTAATTGCGTTATATACGGCATTCGCGTTAGATGAACCATGCGCTTTAATGACAGGAGCGTTCAGACCGAATAGTCCAGCGCCGCCGTACTCTGTGTAATCAAGCTTTCCTTTTAAGTTCCTTAGATCGTTCTTCACGAGTCCTGCTGCAAGTTTTGTCTTGACAGAAGAGGTAAAGGTTTCTTTCAGCATGCCAAATAGCGCCTGCGCTGTTCCTTCTATTGTTTTCAATACCATATTTCCAGTAAATCCATCGGTAACTACCACGTCACATACGCCGTTTAACAGGTCTCTTGACTCCACATTTCCGACAAAGTTCAAACCTGAATCCTTGAGAAGATCATAAGCCTGTTTCGTTAACTCATTCCCTTTTCCTTCTTCAGTACCGATATTTAATAGCCCCACAGTCGGGTTACTGATCCCTCTGACCTGCTCAGCATAGATGCTGCCCATAACAGCATACTGCAACAGATGCTCAGGTTTTGCATCAGCATTGGCACCAAGGTCGAGCATCACAAACCCCTGGCCGTCAATCGTCGGCAATGTTGGTGAAAGTGCAGGGCGGTCAATTCCCTTTATTCTTCCGACAATAAAAAGACCGGCAGCCATTAATGCACCTGTGTTACCTGCAGAAACGCATGCATCAGCTTCCTGGTCTTTTACAGCCTGTGCTGCAAGTACCATTGAAGCACTTTTCTTTCTGCGGACAGCTCTGACAGGTTCGTCAGTCGATAAAATCATCTCATTTGTATGTATAACCTCAATATTTGATTCGCTATTTAACAGCGGTTTTATTTTATTTTCATCCCCATAAAGCCTGATCGTCAAAGAAGGCTGTTCGGCAGCTGCTTTCACTGCACCTTTAACAATTTCCTCAGGCGCATTGTCTCCGCCCATCGCATCAACTGCAATAATCAAAGTCATTCTCCTCCTTTTTCAGATGAACGATACATCTCAAATTCACCTTTAAACACTACTTCTTTTCCAACTGAAGATGTTACTTCCACTGTTGTTCTCCGTCCGTCAGTTCTAACAGCACGTGCTTTTGATACGACCCGCTGTCCTGAATGCACCGGTTTGCAAAACTCGATTGCAGCTTTAGCTGTCAGAGCCAGATCATCATTTATTAGTGCTACCGCCAGTGAATTCGCCTGTGCGAATAAATGGTGCCCTCTTGCAATGCTGTTCCGCTGAAAAACGTGCTCTTTTTGTACGTCAAAGATTGAAATGGCATAATCATCCAGCTCTACGTCAATAATTTCACCAATCACTTCATCAATCGGAAGAGAACGCACCTCGTCCTCAAAAGTCTGTTCCGCCACCGATTTAATCCGCTCTCTCAGTTCAGGTATAGACAATTCCATCCTATCGAGTCTGATTGTCTGTACGCTGACATCAAAAAACTTTGCAAGCTCATCATCAGTTACAAATGGATTGTCTTCAATTTTTTTGATCAGTTCTGACTGACGTACTTTTTTTGTCTTTTTCATTTCATCACCGTCCGATACTAACACTTGGTACTAATAGTAGTATATAAATAAAAAGTCCTTTTTGTAAAGGAAATCGACGGGTGATGGTGATGAAAGGGGAGTTAATCATGTATAATTCCTTTTACTAAAAAGAGACTCAGACCAATTGTCTGAGCCTCCGGAAACAGTTCACTGCGCTGCAGGTGGCGCTTTCCGCGGGGACGGCGGCGAGCCTCCTCGACACTTCGTGTCTGTGGGGTCTCGCCTGTCCGTCTATTCCCGCTGGAGTCGCCACCTTTCGCTACGTTCACCTCAAATATCAATCATTACACATTTAACATCACTGAATGCCATTTCTATACAAATCAATCAAGCTTCCCGCCGCTAATCACGCCTTCTGCTTCGAGATAATTTCTTAATGATTCATACTCCCCGCTGACCCAGAACGCATCGCTTTCAATCAGCTGGTGGGCGTCATCCCTCGCTGTTTCAAGCGCTCTATAATCATGCACCATATCAGCCACTCTGAATTCCGGCATTCCGCTTTGTTTTCTGCCGAAGAAATCACCGGGACCTCTCAACTCAAGGTCTTTTTCACTCAAAACAAAACCGTCATTTGTTTCCGTCATAATTTTCATCCGCTCTTTACCGACTTCATTTTTCGGGTCTGCCATCAAAATACAATATGACTGATCACTGCCACGTCCGACTCTCCCTCTCAGCTGATGAAGCTGTGAGAGACCAAATCTTTCTGCATCATAGATCAGCATAACTGAAGCATTTGGCACATTCACCCCTACTTCCACTACAGTGGTGGAAACGAGGATATGGGTTTTATTTTCGGCAAATTGTTTCATGATTGCTTCTTTTTCTTCCGCGTGCAGCCGTCCATGCATTAACCCGGCTTCATATCTGCCTGCATAGAACTGTGAAAGCTGGGCGTGAACATCAATTGCATTTTGCACATCAAGTTTATCCGACTCTTCGATTAGAGGACAGATTACGTACGCCTGTCTGCCCTGTGCCAGTTCTTTTTCGATGAAACCGAGGATTCTGTTCATCATATTTTCTTTTACCCAGTAAGTTTCAATCGGCTTTCTTCCAGCTGGCATTTCATCAATGATTGATACATCCATTTCTCCAAACGCTGTAATTGCAAGTGTCCGCGGAATCGGAGTAGCTGTCATAAACAAGACATCCGGACTTTCGCCTTTTTCACGCAATACACGCCTTTGCTGTACACCAAACCGGTGCTGCTCATCAGTAATAACAAGTCCAAGATTCTGAAAGTCAACTTCATCCTGAATAAGGGCATGTGTACCAATAAGCAGATCAATACCGCCTGACTTCAGCTGCTCAAGCAATAATCTTCTCTTTTTCCCTTTTACTGAGCTTGTCAGCAGGGCAACATTTACATCCATATGATCAAATAACGCTGACAGCGACTCAGCATGCTGTTCTGCAAGTATTTCAGTCGGTACCATCAGCGCTCCCTGATAGCCGGCAGTAATAACAGCATAAAGTGCAATTGCTGCAACCACTGTCTTACCCGAGCCTACATCCCCCTGCAGCAGACGGTTCATTCTGAATGGAGAGGATAAATCCGAAAAAATTTCCTTCAACACTCTTTTTTGAGCATTTGTCAGAGGAAATGGAAGGCTATCTGTAAATGTCCTCAACTTTTCAGCATTATATTGAAATTGAACACCCTCAGATTGTTCCCGCTCGATCTTTCTTAATCCCTGCATCTTTAGCTGAAAATAAAAGAACTCTTCATACACAAATCTCCTTCTGGCCTGTTTCATGCTTTCAGGAGAAACAGGAAAGTGCATGGAATAAAGAGCTTCTTTACGATCTATTAATTTATATCTCGACAAAAGCGAAGCGGGCAGCGTTTCTGACAGCAGCTGTCCATACGAATCAAGCGACTGCTTAATTAGTTTTCTTAAAAGCTTATTCGTAATATTCCCTTTCAGCGGATAAACCGGTGCAAACAATTCTTCCTGTGCACCTTCTCCGAGCTTATACGTCTGTGCAGTAATTAACTGACGCTGTCTATCCCATTTTCCTGTTACTGTCATTTTATCATGAAGGTTCACTTTCTTTTTCAGATAAGGCTGGTTGAAAAAAGTAACCTTCACACTGTGAGGACCGGTCAGCAGTCTAAATGAAAGTCTGGATTTTTTCCGCCCATAAAATTGAAGGGCAGGTTCACTGTGAACACTGCCTTCAACGGTTACACGCTCTTCATGAGCAGCTTCAGATAGATCTTTCAGTCTGAAATCATCATACCTGTAGGGCAGATAATTGATCAGATCTGATATTGTGATAATTCCCATGTCAGCCAGCTGGTTTCCGGTCTCTTCACCCACACCCTGCAGGACTGAAACAGGTTTAAGTAATGGATGATCAGGATTTTTTATTAAGAGAGAATCCAAAAATTTTCGCCTCCAGCTCCCGGCCGGTTGGTGTAGCTGCCAAGCCGCCCTGGGCTGTTTCACGTAAGGCCACAGGCATTGTCTGGCCGATTTTATACATCGCATCTATGACTTCATCACACGGAATTCTGCTTGTTACACCTGCAAGCGCCATATCAGCAGCTACCATAGCATTCGCTGCACCCATAGCGTTTCTCTTAACGCAAGGCACTTCCACCAAACCTGCAACAGGATCACAGACAAGTCCGAGCATGTTTTTTAGCGTAATGGCCATGGCTTCAGCACTCTGCGAAGGAGTCCCGCCAGCCATTTCAGTAATAGCAGCTGCAGCCATACCTGCTGCTGATCCTACCTCTGCCTGACATCCGCCTGCCGCACCTGAGATAGATGCATTGTTAGCAACAACAAATCCAAAAGCACCTGAAGTAAACAGAAATCTGATTTTTTCTTCCCTTGTCGGATTCAGCTTATTCTGAACCGCAAACAGTGTACCTGGCACGACGCCTGCTGAACCTGCTGTCGGGGTTGCACAGATTGTACCCATGGCTGCATTTACTTCATTGGTGGCAACTGCTTTACTGACAGCATCCAGCAAAAGGGTTCCGGAAAGTGACTTGCCACTTTCAATATACTTCTGGATGAGCACTGCATCTCCGCCTGTCAATCCTGAGTGGGACTTCACTCCCTGCAGTCCTCTTTCAACTGCTTCTTCCATAACAGTCAGGTTCCTTTCCATCGTGTCAAATACTTCTTCACGTGTTTTATTACGCACTTCCATTTCCTGTTCAATCATAATATCTGAGATTTTTTTATTATTCGTTTCAGCAAGCTCTACAAGCTCTGCAACATTTCTAAACATAGTAACCCTCCTGTTTGTAAGCGCTATCACTTTTTTAATCAGTGATTTTTGTAACCTGCGTTACTTCCGGCAGCGCCTTTAATTCTTGTAACAACGCATCTTCTACATTCTGGTCCACTTCTATTGTCATGAGTGCCATTTTACCGACGTCCTGTCTAGAGACATCCATTTTACCGATATTCATTTTATGTTTTGCAAGCACTGTTGAGACAGCTGCAACCGCTCCGAAGCGGTCTTCATGGACGACAAGTATTGCCGGATGATGACCGGTCAGGCTTAATTCAAAACCATTCAATTCGATAATTTCAATTTTTCCGCCGCCGATTGAAATACCAACAAGCTCAATGTCACCATCTTTATCTCCAAGTCTGATTCTTGCAGTATTAGGATGGTCTGTCAGGGATTCTTCCTCACGAATCTTAATACGGATTCCTTTTTCTTTAGCAATTTGCTTTGCTTCGATAATCCGGACATCATCCGTTTCAAAATCCATGAGTCCACCGATAATGGCAACATCGGTTCCATGCCCTTTATATGTCTTGGCAAACGATCCGTAAAATGAGATGTTTGCCCATTCAGGTTCTCTGCCAAAAAGCTCTCTGGCCATTTTGCCGATTCTTGCTGCACCTGCTGTATGTGAAGATGACGGTCCAATCATCACTGGACCAATAATATCAAAAACGCTTTTATATTTCATAGCTGCCCCCTCTTTCATTCAACTTGATGGCACTTCAAAAAAATAGAAGGGCCCCGCCCTTCTATTTTCTCTCGTTTTCCCTTAATTTTCAACTTACTCTACAGAAAGAATATATGAATATAATGGCTGTTTGCCATTATGAACTTCTACTTCAACGTCAGGGTATGATGATTCGATAAACGCTTCAATTTCAGAAACTTCCTCTTCAGGTGAATCTTCACCGTAAAGCACCGTTACAATCTCTGATTCATCATCAATCATATGCTCAAGCAATTCCTTTACTGTCTCAAACCGGCTGTTCCCGGATGTAACGATTTTGCTCTCTGCAATACCCATATGATCGTCCTTTTTAATTGTCACGCCGTCAATTGACGTATCACGGACTGCAAATGTTACCTGTCCGGTTTTTACGTACTTAAGCGCATCTGTCATTGTTTCAGCGTTTTCATCAAGTTCAGCAGATGGATTGAATGCCAGAATGGATGACATACCCTGTGGCACTGTTTTTGTCGGAATCACAACTGCTTCCATTTCGACAACTTCTGCAGCCTGCTCGGCTGCCATAATGATGTTTTTATTGTTTGGCAAAATAATGACACGTTCTGCATTGGATTCTTCGATGGCTTTAACAATATCTTCAGTACTTGGATTCATTGTCTGTCCGCCCTCGATCACGCCGGTTGCACCAATACTCTTAAACAGCTCAGAGATCCCCTCACCCATTGCAACTGTAATAATAGCATATGGCTGTTTTTCAGCAGGTTTCTCAGTTTTTTCAGCAGCACGGTGTCCTTCTCCGACGATACCAGTATGCTGCTCACGCATATTTTCGATTTTCAGGTTAATCAGGCTGCCATACAACTGTCCCTGCGAAAGTGCTTTCCCAGGCTCTTCAGTATGAATATGTACTTTAGCCACTTCGTCATCTGAAATTACCAGCAGAGAATCACCCAGTTCACTTAGGTCCTCACGAAATTTCATTTCATCATAAGGTTTTTCTGAAAGCTTCTTTTCTTCAAACTTCACCATGAATTCTGTACAGTAGCCGAATTCGATATCTTCTGTGTTCATAAAGCCCTGTACGCCGATATGGTGCTCTGCGTTAACGAGTTCATCCATTGATGGAGTTGAAGGAGCATCAGAAATCTTTTCACCTTTCAGTTCTGCAAGGAAACCTTCGTAAACATGAACAAGTCCCTGTCCGCCGCTGTCCACAACACCTACTTCTTTTAAAACAGGCAACAGATCAGGTGTACGTTTTAAGGAAGCTTTTGCTTCATCAAGGATAATTTGCATCAGATTAGTCAAATCTTCTTCTGTCTCAGCAGCTTCAACTGCTTTTCTTGCTGCATCTTTTGCAACTGTCAATATGGTGCCTTCAACAGGCTTCATCACTGCTTTATATGCTGAGACTACACCCGCGTCAAGTGCTTCTGCGAATTCTTTCGCATTCAATACTGCTTTTGATTCCACCGATTTCCCAAAGCCTCTGAAAAGCTGGGATAAAATAACACCTGAATTTCCTCGTGCTCCCATAAGCAGACCTTTAGACAGTGCTGTTGACACTTTTCCTAAATGATCTCCTGTGTTGTTTTTGACTTCCTTAGACCCTGAAGTCATTGAAAGATTCATATTTGTTCCTGTATCACCATCCGGTACAGGAAAAACGTTCAGTGCATCTACTGTATCTGCATGATTTGACAGGCTGGCTGCCCCCTGAAGTACCATTGCGGCAAACGTATGGCCGTCTATCTCTTTTCTAATCACAAAACTTTCCTCCTATCACAGGTTCGTCACCCTGACTCCCTGAACAAAAATATTGACTGCTTCTACTGAAAGCCCAACAGTTTTATCAAGTGTGTATTTCACTGATGACTGAACGTTGTGAGCAACTTCTGAAATTTTCGTTCCATATCCCACAATTATATACATATCAATTGATACTTTATCGCCATCCTGACGTACAATCACGCCGCGGGTAAAATTTTCACGTCTTAATATATCGGTGAGACCGTCTCTGACCTGATGCTTAGACGCCATCCCGACAATTCCGTAACATTCAATCGCAGCTCCACCGGCTACCATTGCAATGACGTCATTAGATATATCGATCTGACCATATTTGGTATTTAATTCAATCGACATGTAGTGATCCCCCTTTTAATACTGTTTTGGCTACAGATATTTTACTATACTACAGCTGTGAATGAAAGATAAACAGCATGAATCGCCATTCTCAGCCTGTAAAGCAAAAAAACTTGATAGATATTTTTATTTTTATTGCATAATGACGATCCTTGTGATAAATTAGTTAAAGTGTGATTGACTAAGTGAAAGATTGAAACAATGTTTTCAGCTTCATTTGTTAGGAGGGGAATAGAATGGCAAAACAATGTGTTGTAACAGGTCGTAAAACACGTTCTGGTAACGCTCGTTCCCACGCAATGAACGCTAACAAGCGTACATGGGGCGCAAACCTTCAAAAAGTTCGTATTCTTGTTGATGGTAAGCCTAAGCGTGTTTGGGTTTCTGCTCGTGCTCTGAAATCAGGCAAAGTAGAACGCGTGTAATAAAATAACGTAAAAAGGCTTGAAGATCATGATGATCTTCAAGCCTTTTTTGATCTATTCTAAGCAGTTCTCCTTCTGAACAGGCTTAAAACCCCTCTTACCATTCCTCCAAGCATTCTCGGCAATTTAATCGAATAGAAGCGCATATGACTCCCTCCTTGCTAATCTCTGCTTCTTATCATCATTAATATGCCTTCACTAAATGAAATAGAAGCAAAGTTATCAAGTATCTCATTACTGAGTGTCAGCGTCATTCCATATGATATTTCGTGGTTAGACAGCGGATACTTTACGCCTGAGAGTGTAAGACCTTTAACCTGATGTGTGAAAGGGATAAAGGACAAATAAGGATAATGAACATCTTTTTCAACTGTCGTGTTACCCGGCAGGTGGCAGGTGACTTTATTTTTTTCATCTTCTATACTGACCGGATAGGCATGATTAAGTGCATGATCAGAGAGCAAAAGCTGTATATTGCCAAAGAAATGATCCAGTCTCCCTCCTGTAACGCCAATCATTTTGATCTCTTCGTTCTGACTTAGCGCCCACTGCAGCGCAAGTTCCATATCTGTAGCGTCTTTTTCAGGCGGTTCTTCGTGAACAGTGCTGACTTTTTGCAGAATCATTTTTTTCTCAACCGCGGTTACAGAATCAAAATCCCCAAATGCATGGTCCACTCGAAGACCATACTCGAGCAAAAACACTGTCCCCCTGTCTACCCCAACCCATTGACCATCTTCAGGAAGCGACTGGAACCACTCCGGATCAATCGGACCTCCCCCTACAAGAATAATCATTAAACCACCTCTTAGTTTACATAATAAAAATATAGTTAATAAATAGCACGAGGCTGTGACAAATACGTCTCAGCCTCGGCTTTATTCACTGAATCCATTTTGAACGTTTGACTCAGTAATGTGATTTATTATTTTACTGCGGCAGTTAGTGCCTTAATTGCTGCTTCGCGGTCTGCTTTGCCAAATACAAATGAACCGGCTACTGCAACGTCAGCACCTGCACTTGTACAAAGTGAAATGGTTTCGTCTGTTACGCCGCCATCTACTTCAATCTCATAATTGTAATGTTCATGTGCCCGGATTTCGTTCAATTCTTTAATCTTTGTAACTGTCTCTTTTATAAATGACTGTCCCCCGAATCCCGGATTCACCGTCATAACAAGCACGAGGTCTGCTTCACTTAAGACGTGTCTGATTGCTTCAACAGGTGTGTGGGGATTGAGCACAATCCCTGCTTTTACACCGGACGATTTAATCATTTGAACCGTTCTGTGCAAGTGTTTTGTAGCTTCAGCGTGCACAGAGATTATATCAGCTCCTGCTTTGGCGAATGCTTCTACATACCTTTCCGGCTGTTCGATCATTAAATGTACGTCAAGAGTAAGTGATGTAACAGGTCTGACTGCTTCTACCACTAGTGGACCCATTGTGATGTTCGGCACAAACACACCATCCATTACATCGATATGGATATAATCAGCACCTGCTTTTTCCACTTCCCTGACTTCATCGCCAAGCTTTGAAAAGTCGGCTGATAATATCGATGGAGCAATTTTAACCATAATCTAATACCTCGGCTTTCTTGATTTGATTTCTTCATAAAACTGCTGGTAGTGTTCATAACGGTATAATTTAATTTCATCTGTTTCAACAGCTGATTTCACTGCACATTTAGGTTCATTCATATGAAGACATCCCCGGAATTTACAGCGTTCAGACGCTTCCACCATTTCCGGAAAACATCCCGCGAGATCTTCAAGCTCGAGTGTAGCAAATTCAAGTGCACTGAAGCCCGGCGTATCTGCTACAAAACCGTTACCGATCTCCAGCAGTTCTACGTGACGTGTTGTATGCTTGCCTCTGCCGAGCGAACTTGAAATTTCGTCTGTCTTTAATTCAAGATCTGGTCTGAGTGCGTTTAGAATCGAGGATTTCCCTACACCTGATTGACCTGCGAATACTGTGACATACTCATCTAAAACCGGCTTTAAATGCGTTATGCTTTCTTCCCATTTTGCTGAAGTTAAAACGACTTCATAGCCTATTTTCCTGTAATCATCAGCAAACTGCTCTATTTTTTTTTGCTTGGTATCATCTAACAAGTCAATTTTTGAAATACAAATCACAGGTCTGATCTGATGGCTTTCTACCAGCACGAGAAATCTGTCCAGCAGTGATGTGCTGAATTCCGGCTCAACTGCAGAAAAGACAAGTACAGCCTGATCTACATTCGCGATAGGCGGTCTCACAAGTTCGTTTTTTCTTTCATGAATATCAAGAATATAGCCTTCCTGATCGTTATCTGCCTGATATTCAACATAATCGCCGACTAATGGTGTGATTTTATTTTTACGGAATATTCCCCGTCCTCTGCACTGGATGACTGAACCCTGGTCGTTCACATAATAAAAACCGCTCAGGGCTTTCATGATTTTTCCTTCTGGCATTTACTCGCTCCTTTAATCATTTTCCTGATATGTGATTGTATCCTCAAGGTAAACTTCTCCGTCTCTTTCAATGCGGTATGATCCGCTGCTACCCTGTTCAATCGTTAATCGGATATTGCGTTCTGTATCTTCTGTAATTGTAAATTCTTCAAAAGGTTCTTCAATACTATTATTTTTATCATCGATGTAGATTGTAATGATCTGCTCAGGCAATTCTGGAGGTTCCTCGCCTTCTTCAGGTGGCTCCTGATCTTCTGCCTCAAGGTATTCAATTGTGACAGGAATGACCACATTGTTAACAGGTAATGGCGGCGCGCCAAGGGATGTCACCACATTGATATTACTGCCGGGTTCCATCATTGTGCCCGCTTCAGGATTCTGTGAGATCACACTACCGGCAGCGTGATCGTTTGAATATTCTTCTCTTGTAACAGAAACAGTCATACCGCTGCTTTCTTCATAAGCGGCAATGTCTTCTGCACTGAAACCCGTCAGATCAGGAATCTCAGCCTGCTCGGGGCCTTTGCTGATGATCAGCCTCATAACCGTATCTCCAGGAACCACTTCTTCTCCCTCTTCAGGGTCCTGTTCGAGAATCGTGCCTTCTGCAGCATCATCAAATCTTTCTTCCGGATCTATACCACGAAATCCGGCTTCACGGATTAAGTCTTCACTGCTGTTAAAGTTTCTTCCCACATATCCATCCACTTCAATCGTTTCTTTGCCGCTGCTGACAGTCAGGTTGACAGGTTCACCTTCATCGAGTGATCTTGTTGCTTTTGGTGACGTCCTGATGACGATATCTTCTTCAATATCCTCATTAGGTTCGTATATGATATCACCCACTGTTAAGCCTGCTTCAGTCATGATATCTTCAGCATCATTGACATTTTCACCTGTTACATCCGGAACCTGTACCTGAGAAGGGCCAAATACGCCCATTGCAGCCATCACACCGCCGCTGATCAACAAAAGCAGAACAAGTGCAGTAATCCATGGCCATTTTTTTCTTTTCTTTTTCTTCGGCTCAACAGGTCCTTTTTTGTTTTCGGGCTCATGAATTTTTGTGTCTTCAGAGGCCGGGATATTCATGCGGTCTTTAATAATTGGTATCGCTCTTGTTGCTTCAAGGTCAGGGGCAGGTGCAAAAACTGGCTCACCCGATCTTTCAGGGTTAAGCGACGTTTTTAGATCATCAGCCATCTCATCTGCGCTCAAGTAGCGGTAATGCGGATCTTTAGCTGCAGCTTTTAGAATCACATTTTCAATACTTTGCGGGAGGTCCTCCACGACTTCTGATGGTCTCGGCAGATCGCTCTGAAGATGCTTCAATGCTATAGAAATTGGTGTCTCTCCCTCATAAGGAAGTGTACCTGTTATCAGTTCATACATCACAATTCCGAGAGAGTAAATATCAGATTTTTTGGATGCCGTTCCGCCTCTCGCCTGTTCTGGTGACAGGTAGTGAACGGTTCCCATTACTGAATTGGTCTGAGTGATCGCTGTAGCACTTAATGCCATGGCAATACCAAAGTCGGTAATTTTAATATTACCCTGTTCATCAATTAAAATGTTCTGCGGTTTTATATCTCTATGAATGATGCCGTTATAATGGGCATGTGCAATCGCTGATGTCAGTTGAAGCATAATATCTACAGCATCTTCAAGGTCCAGTGGTGAATGTTCCCTGATATATTGCTTAAGCGTCATGCCTTCAACGTACTCCATTACAAGATAGTAAGAATCGTCTTCATCACCCACGTCATACATACTGACAATATTCGGGTGAGCGAGACTTGTTGCAGACTGGGCTTCACGCTGAAACCGCTTCAGCATATTACTTTCGCTGACAAAGTCCATCCGCAGCACTTTTACAGCTACATCCCTGTCAAGAATCATATCTCTTGCAAGATAGACATTTGCCATTCCGCCACTGCCAATTGTTTTGATCACTTTATATCTGCCATTAATTCTCTTACCGATCATGAGGGTTCACCTGCCTCATCATCAAAAGATACTTTAACTGCGGCGAGTGTAATGTTATCCTCTCCGCCGTGTTCATTGGCAAGCTGGATCAGCTTTTCAGCCATCTCATCAAGCGTAACGCTATGCAATAGTATCTCTTTAATTTCTTTTTCACTGACTTTGTTCGAAAGTCCGTCAGAACATAACAGTACAAATGTGCCATTTACAGGCACAATCGTTTTAATAGTCGGATCAGCTTTACCTTTTGTGCCAAGCGCTTTTAGAAGAAGATTTTTCTTTGGGTGATGCTCAGCATCCTCCTTTGAAATTTCACCGGACTGAACAAGGGCATTCACAAAGGAATCATCTTCAGTCATCTGAAGCACCCTGGTTTCATCAATGACATAACCTCTGCTGTCACCAATATTGGCAATTGAAATAAAATCTTCTGTGCAGATTGCAGCAACAAGCGTTGTGCCCATCCCTGCACAATCCGGGTTTTCTTCAGCATAGTGAAAAATTGTTCTGTTCACATCTTCGATCGCCTCGTATAGCCACTGTTCAGCTGCACCGGCTCTAAGGACAGCATTCAGGCTTTTCCACTTCTCTTCAATCAGTTCGACTGTCATCCTGCTCGCAACATCACCAGCACGATGACCACCCATACCGTCTGCCACAACAGCAAGAACACCATGGTTGTTTTTAAATATGCCACCTGAGTCTTCATTCAGTTTACGTATTTTCCCACGGTCACTTTTAAAAACGGCTTCCATCCATCCACCTCGTTTTATTTCTGCTTATTTCTTTTTAAATGAAGCTATAAAAAATCCATCTCCATCAAAATCCTGCGGGAAGATCTGCAGCATATTATTTTCAGCAAGTGCAGCGATGCTCTCCGGCAGGCCAGCAGGTGCTGTAAGTTCCATCTCAGGATGATCAGCTAAAAACTTGTTAACGGTCCCTTCGTTTTCCTCTTTATCAACTGTACACGTGCTGTACACCAGCGTACCGCCTTTTTTCAGACTGCCCACTGCCGCGTGCAGCAATTCCTGCTGAATACGGGAAAGTGATTCGAGATCCTGTTCTCTTTTTGCATATTTAATATCCGGTTTTCTTCTTAATACGCCTAAACCGCTGCAGGGTGCATCAACCAGAATCCGGTCGAATTGCCGATCAGGATAATGCTCGTTCAGTTTTCGGCCATCCATCGCTTCACCTTTTACATTTTCGAGCTTCAGACGATCTGCATTTTCTTTAATCAGCTTAATTTTATGTTCATGAAGATCAAGCGCAAGAACTTCACCTTCGTTATTTAAAGATTCGGCAATATGTGTCGTTTTTCCTCCCGGTGCCGCACACATATCAAGAATTGATTCTCCAGGTACTGCCCCAAGTGCATACGCAACCAGCATAGAGCTTTCGTCCTGAACGCTGATATACCCTTCTTTATATGCACCAGTATGAGCGATATTTCCTTTTTTTACGCGGATACCTGCGGGTACAATTGTACTTTCTGAAGCCTCGACACCTTCCTGCTTCAGCATGTCAATTACCTCACTCCGGCTGATTCTGCTCGTATTCACGCGTGCAGTTTGAACAGGAGCAATCAGATTTCTTTCACACATTTCCTTGGTTTTCTCGAGACCGAAATGAGCAGCCCATCTTTTTACGAGCCATTCAGGATGGCTTGTTTCGATTGAAATCTTGATAACTGGATCTGATATTTCATCAAGCGTGCGAACACCCTGACGCTGAATAGAACGCAGTACACCGTTCACCATACCTGAAATTCCTTTATGCCCTTTTTTCTTCGCAATCTCGACTGCTTCATGAATGGCAGCGCGTTCAGGCACCCTGTCAAGGTAAATCATCTGGTAAAGGCTCAGTCTCAGCAAGTTGCGTACCCAGCCTTCAACTTTCTTTTTCAGAAATGGTTCAAGGTAGTAATCAAGCGTCATTTTACGCTGAAGCGTCCCGTAAGTAATTTCTGTTAAAAGTCCCGTGTCTTTTTTGCTAATATTAAATTTCTGAATGGCGTGGTTCAGTAGCAGGTTGCTGTAAGATTGATTTTTATCAATCTGATCCAATATATGAAGTGCCGCTTCTCTTAACGAAAATTTACTCATAACTGCGCCTTCTCTCCGACTTTCACCTGAGAACCTCTCAGGAAGTCTGAGGCAGCCATTTTCTTTTTACCGGACGGCTGAAGTTCTGTTACAAGAACTGCCTCATGATCTGCAGTAGCAAAGAGAATCCCTTCGTCTGTTGTTCCTATAATTTCCCCGGGTTCACCGCTCCCGCTTGAAAGCTTCGCCTGTTGTATTTTCATCGGCTTGTCTCTGAAAATCGTGTATGCCACCGGCCAGGGGTAAAGACCTCTGATCTGATTAAACACTTCACGTCCGGGACGGTTCCAGTCAATCTTCTCTTCCTCGCGCTTAATATTCCAGGCATATGTGGCCTTCTCATGATTTTGGGGTGTCCGTTTAGTTTCTCCTGCAATTAACTGCGGAAGTGTCTCAGACAGCAGCTGAGCACCAGTCTCACTTAACTTATCATGAAGCGTACCAACGTGATCTTCATCAGTAATTTTCACCGATTTCTGACTGATAATATCGCCAGCATCAAGCTTTTCAGCCATATACATAATTGTAATGCCTGTCTCTTTATATCCTCTGATAATTGAATGGTGAATAGGTGCTCCGCCTCTTAACTCAGGAAGCAGTGAAGCATGCACGTTAATACATCCAAGTTCTGGTGCTTCGAGCAGCTTTTTAGGCAGCAGCTGACCGAAAGCTGCAGTAATAATAAGATCTGCCTCAAGTGCAATAATGTCTTCGAGCTCAACAGATCCGGCTAATTTTTCAGGCTGGATCACTTTCAGATTGTGTTTCATCGCTTCCTCTTTTACTGGTGGCGGTGTCAGTACTTTTTTTCTGCCTACCGGTCTGTCGGGCTGTGTCACAACAGCTTTTACTTCATACCCGTCTGCAATCATTCTCTGTAGAACCGGAACGGAGAAATCAGGCGTCCCCATAAAAATTACTGAAGTCATTCTGCTTCCTCCTCTTCTTTCAGTTCTTCTTCTGTTACAAATTTTGTCACTTTGGAAGTGAACAATACCCCGTCAAGATGATCTGCTTCATGCTGGATCGCACGGGAAAGATAACCGTCTGCTTCCATCACAAACGTTTTACCGTTACGGTCCTGCGCCTGAAGGAGAATCTGATCGGTGCGTGATACTTCTCCGTAGATGCCAGGGAAGCTGAGGCAGCCTTCCACATCAGTCTCGTCACCTGCGATCATCTTAATTTCCGGGTTGAGCATTTCAATAACCCCGCTTTCGTCATCGAGATAAACAATCGCAATTCTTTCTGTAATGCCAGCCTGCGGTGCTGCAATGCCAATCCCGTCATGCTCCATCATCAGATCAAATAGCTGATCTAACGTCTCATGCAATGACCGGTCAAATACAGTTACTTTGCTGCATACCTGTTCAAGTCTTTCATCGGGGTGTGTGACAATTTCAAGTTTCTTCATGTTATCCTCCATTTACATCATCATATAAGGCTGGACGTCAATATTAATACTTACTGCATCTTTCCCTGTATGACTGTATTGATCCAATATTTTTTTCAAAAGGCTTTTTAGTTCAGGCTCGTTTTTATATTTAATCATGCACTGATAACGGTATTTATCCTGAATTTTTGCAATTGGTGATGCGACCGGGCCAAGTATGATGGACTGATCTGTGAGCTTTGCTTTTAGAATATCTGCAATTTCACTGCATACACCTGCTGCTTTATTCACATTCTCATGACTGATGGTAATCAGCGAGATATAATAAAACGGTGGATATTGCGCAGTTTTACGCATCATCATTTCTTTTTGGTAAAACCATTCATAATGTTGTGACTTGGCAAGTTCAATAGAGAAGTGCTCAGGTGTATATGTCTGAATAATGACTTCCCCAGTTTTTTCATGACGTCCCGCTCTGCCGCTGACCTGCGTTAAAAGCTGAAAAGTTTTTTCTGACGCTCTGAAATCAGGCAGATGAAGCATCGTATCTGCACTCAGCACACCGACCAGTGTAATATTAGGAAAATCAAGACCTTTGGCAATCATCTGTGTACCAAGCAGTATATCCGCCTCACCTCTGCCAAACGCATTCAGCAGTTTTTCATGGGAACCTTTTTTTGAAGTCGTATCAACGTCCATCCGGATCGTTCTGACGTGAGGCATGAGCTTGAACAGCTCTTCCTCCACTTTTTGAGTGCCTGTACCAAAGTATCTGATATGCTCACTCGTACACTCCGGACATTCATTGGGTACATACTCCTCATGCCCGCAATAATGACACTTCATACTTTCTTTTGACCGGTGGTAAGTCAGTGAAACTTCACAGTGCGGGCACTGCATCACCGTCCCGCAGTCGCGGCACATAATAAATGAGGAGTAGCCCCTTCTATTAAGAAAAAGAACAATCTGTTCCTTTTTTTCAATCCGCTTTGCAATCTCTTCTAACAGATCTCTTGAGAACATGGATCTGTTCCCTTCCCGGAGCTCTTCGCGCATATCAACAACTTTCACTTCGGGCATATCCTGATTGTTCATTCTATATTCAAGCTCAAGCAGCTGGTAGTTACCTTTTTTAGCCCTTGCGAAACTTTCAAGTGATGGTGTGGCACTGCCGAGAATTACCGGGCATCCGTGCCTGTTACTTCTCTCAATCGCAACGTCCCTTGCATGATAACGGGGTGAGTCCTCCTGCTTATAACTCATCTCATGTTCTTCATCAATGATAATAACACCAAGCCTTTTAAACGGTGCAAAGATCGCAGAGCGTGCGCCCACGACTACATTGACTTCTCCGCGATGAATTTTTCTCCATTCATCATATTTCTCACCAACAGAAAGTCCGCTGTGCATCACAGCTACCTGATCTCCAAAGCGTCCTTTAAAACGCTGAACCATCTGTGGAGTGAGCGATATCTCAGGAACCAGCATGATGGCCTGGCGCTCCTGCTTCAGCACCTGATCAATTGTCTGCAGATAAATCTCTGTTTTTCCGCTTCCGGTTACACCATGCAGCAGAAATGTCTGCTGTTCAAAACTGTTTACTTTTTCCAAAATTGGCGTAATGGCCTTTTGCTGATCATCAGTGAGTTTAAAATGTTCAGTTTTATCAAATGTCCGCTGACTGAAGGGGTCTCTATACTGCTCATCATAGGATTCAATGAGAATGCCTTTATCGATCATTGTTTTAATCACAGCACTCGTTGCATCAGTCAGCTCTTTTAACGCAGGAACAGACAATTTACCGCCTGTTTTTTTTAATTCCTCTATGATAAGTAACTGTTTTTTTGCGTTACCCGATACTTCTATATCCTCATTACTTAGTTCTACGATGCGTACTTTTTTGACATTTGCAGACTGTTTCACTACGTATCGCATTTCGACTTTACGCTGTCTGATCAGCTCCTGCAAATCTTTTAACGCATGATGGGCATCAGCTGTTTTCCAAGTGAGAGGAGATTCTTTTTCAAAAAGCGACTTTATCTTAACCGGGATGTCATGGTCATCGAGCAAATGAAAATATTTATTATATTTTGCTTTCATTGCAGCAGGCAGCATTACCTGCAGTGCAGAAATTCTGTAGCACAGCGTCTGCTCTGTCAGCCACTCTGATAGTGAAAGAAGCTCATCATTCAAAACAGGTTCAATATCCACAACTTCCTCAATCGGCTTCAGGTTTTTTATAGTCGTTTCATCTTTAATTGATAAAATGAAGCCCTGAATTTTTCTGGGACCAAACGGCACGACTACTCTGATTCCTCTTCTTACAACCGCATGCAGGCTTTCCGGGACCAGATAATCAAAAGTCCGGTCAATCTGTTTTGCAGGTACATCAACAATGACAGAAGCAATCATGTTAACCGTTCCTTAAGCAGATGATGAACTTCTGTGATCAACGCTTCTGCCACCTGATCTTTAGTCTGAAGCGGAAGCTCCTCTGCAGGTCCGTCTTTTCTGAAAAAAGTAACGGCATTTGTATCCGTGCCGAAACCTGCACCTTCAGTCATAATATTGTTCCCTACAATGAGATCAGCATTTTTCGATTTCAGTTTATTTAATGCATAAGTCTCAAGCTGCTCTGTTTCTGCAGCAAAACCAATCAGGATCTGGTGCTCTTTTTGTTCGCCCAGCGTTTTTAAAATATCCGTTGTTCTTTCAAATTCAAGTATGAGTGAACCGTCTTTCTTTTTCATTTTTTGCTCATTCGTCTGAACCGGTCTGTAATCAGCTACTGCTGCACTCTTGATCACAACATCTGAGTCATGAAAATACTTCATCACAGCCTGATACATCTCCTCAGCTGTTTCCGTTTTAATTGTTGTCACGCCTGCAGGAGAAGAAAGTGAAACCGGTCCGGAAATAAGCGTTACTTCAGCTCCTGCTTCAGCAGCTTTTTTTGCAATGGCATAACCCATTTTCCCGCTTGAATGATTAGTAAAAAACCGTACCGGATCAATTTTTTCTCTTGTTGGTCCGGCAGTAATCAGCACTTTTTTACCTTCAAGCAGCCGTTCTTTTCTTTTTGAAAAATAATCTGTGATGATTTGTGTGATCTTCTCCGGCTCTTCCAGTCTGCCTTTTCCAACATAACCACAGGCAAGAAACCCTTCTGATGGTTCTACAAATTGAACGCCGCGTTCGTGCAAAACGTCGATGTTTTTAAGAACTGCAGGGTGGCTGTACATATGAACATTCATCGCCGGAGCTGCCCAGACAGGTGCAGTTGTGGCAAGGAGCGTGGTTGTGATCATGTCATCTGCAATACCATTTGCGAGCTTGCCTAATACATTTGCTGTAGCAGGCGCAATCAGTACAAGGTCTGCCCAGTCTGCGAGATCAATATGTGCAATCTTTGAAGAGTCTTTTTCATCAAATGTGTCAGTATATACATCATTTCGTGACATAGCCTGAAAAGTGAGCGGTGTGACAAATTCCATTGCACTTTCCGTCATGATTACTTTTACATTGAAGCCTGCCTGACTCAGTTTGCTGGTCAGTGCAACAGCTTTATATACGGCAATTCCTCCTGAAACGCAAAGGAGTATATTTTTATTTACCAATACTGCCATCTCCCTATTAAATAGATACTTCCATTATGAACGAAAATACAACATTTTTCACTCGGAACACCTGATTCTTTGAAAAAGTCAATGAAGAACAAAAAAGAAAAACAGCCGGGGCTGTTTTTCTTTTTTGTTGCTATTACTTTTCGTCTTCGTAGAGAATGCCTTCCTGAGGCTTTTTCATGACAAGCTGACCTGCAGCAATTTCTTCAAGCGCCTGGCCGACAAACTTCACAGAGTGATAAGATTCCAGCGAACCTTTATCCCCTTTCTCCTGCATATTACGTGCACGCTTTGCAGCCACACTGACTAGTGAGTACTTTGAATCGATATTTTTTCTGAGTGAATCAGATGATGGGTATAACATATTATTCTACCTCCAGCATTTTTTTATAGCGGGCTTCCACGCGTTCTCTTTTCAGGTGTTCCGCAAGAACAATTGCGTTGATCCGCTCACAAGCATTTAGTACATGATCATTCTCAACAACATAATCATAAAGATTCATCATTGCCAGCTCTCTTCTGGCAGCTTCAACACGGCTTTTGATGACATCATCACTTTCAGTGCCTCGTGTAACAAGACGGCTTTCAAGCTCAGACAAACTTGGAGGTGCAAGGAAAATAAAGAGACCTTCAGGAAACTTTTCCCTGACCTGCTTTGCACCTTCAACTTCAATTTCAAGAAACACATCTTTTCCATTATCAAGTGTTTCTCTCACATAATCAACAGGTGTGCCATAATAATTTCCGACATACTCTGCATATTCGAGAAGCTTGTCCTGTGAAATCAGCGCTTCGAACTCTTCACGTGTTTTGAAAAAATAATCTTTTCCATCGACTTCCCCTTCACGAGGGAGTCTTGTTGTCATGGAAACAGAGTACTCATACCCTGTATTTTCTGCCTGGAATAACTCTTTTCTGACTGTTCCCTTTCCTACACCGGAAGGTCCTGAAAGTACAATCAGTACACCTTTTTCAATCATTTTCACCCTTCTTCCTGACTTTCATCTTTATCTGTAAAACGGGATGCCACAGTCTCCGGCTGAACCGCTACCAGTATGACGTGATCACTGTCCATAATCATGACTGCTCTGGTTCTGCGTCCGTATGTCGCATCAATCAGTGTGCCCCTTTCACGCGCATCCTGAACCAGCCTTTTCACCGGTGCGGATTCCGGACTGATGATTGTAATGATGCGGTTAGCAGAGACAATGTTACCAAACCCGATATTTATTAACTTAATAGACATCCTTGACACCCCTTAATCAATTTGCTCATTCGATATTTTGAACCTGTTCACGGATCTTTTCAAGAATTGATTTCATATCAATCACCGCAGCAGCTACATTCTCATCCCCTGCTTTTGATCCGACTGTATTGATCTCACGGTGCATTTCCTGCGTCATGAAATCAAGCCGTCTGCCGATCGGTTCATTTTTGTCCAGTGCGTGCTCAAATTGCTTGATATGACTGAGCAGCCTTGTAAACTCCTCTGTCACATCCGCTTTTTCAGCAAATACTGCTACTTCTGTCAGCAGCCTGTTTTCATCAAGGCTGTTTGCATATTCTCTGATGGTTTTCTCCAGTCGTTCTTTATACTTTTTTGAAATGTCTGGAGAAATACTCATCGCGTATTCTGCTTTTTGCTTTAATGATTGTACTTGAAAGCGCAATTCGTTTTCAAGTTCTTTTCCTTCATTCATTCTCATATCTGAAAGTTTTCTCAATGCTTCTTCAAGCGCATCTAGAATAACCTGATCAGCAGAATGCTCTTCTTTTACTTCAACAGCTGTAAATGCATCAGTTTGCTTCAGCAGGTCTCTGATACGCAGATCTTCATCAACGCCATATCTTATAGACGCATCTTTTACAAACTGTGCGTATTCATCAAGTAAATGCCAGTCAACAATCAGCTTGTGACTGCTGGGCTTTTCACTTTCAACTGAAATATAAACATCCACTTTACCACGCTTTATGTAAGTAGCAATACTCTTTTTAATCTTGTCTTCTGTTTCAGCGTACACCCTTGGCATTTTTACCGTACATTCATGAAACCGGTGATTCACTGATTTGATCTCCACGGTTACAGTAAGAAGATCACTGCCTGCTGTTCCTCTTCCAAATCCGGTCATACTGTTTGTCATATCGTAAGTCACCTGCTTATTAGCTTCAATGTACTCCATTATAGCATACAGCATACCCAAAAAGATGATAAGATGGGACAGAACAATAAGTAGACCGGAAAGAGGGATCCGTATGTCATTTGACGGAATATTTACAAGAGCCATTACATCTGAATTAACAGAGAATCTAAACGGCGGACGAATCAGCCGTATTCATCAGCCGTATCAGAACGAATTGATTATGGTCATTCGTGCACAGGGAAAAAATCACAAGCTGCTTTTGTCAGCCCACCCTTCCTATTCAAGAATCCAGCTGACAGAAGAACAATATGAAAACCCTTCTGAGCCGCCAATGTTCTGTATGCTGCTGAGAAAACACTTAGAAGGTGCAATTATAGAATCAATTACGCAGAAGGAAATGGAACGGATTATTATTTTTGAAGTCAAAGGACGCAATGAAATCGGTGATGTTTCCTACAAACAATTAATCGTTGAAATTATGGGCAGACATTCAAATATTATATTAGTGGATAAAGACCGCAATATGATCTTAGACAGCATCAAACACCTGAACCCTTCAGTAAACCGCGCCAGAACCATTCTGCCCGGTGCTGACTTTGAATGGCCTCCTTCTCAGAATAAGTTAAATCCGTTTGAAGTAGATGAAGAGACTTTTGTCAGAACACTGGACTGGAACAGTGGAAAGCTTGACAAACAGCTCGTTCAGCATTTTGCCGGACTATCACCGCTTTTTGCGAAAGAAGTGTTAACGTATGCAGGACTGACAGAGAAGAAAAGATTATATGAAGCTTTTAAACAGCTGTTGAATAATGCCGGACCTAAGCAGATTCAGCCCTCATTTATACAGCATGAAAATAAAGATCACTTTTATCTGTTTCCACTTGAACAGTTTAAAAACAGTAAAATTGAATCTTTTTCTACAATCAGCAGACTGCTCGACCGTTATTATTTCGGGAAGGCAGAACGTGACCGCGTCAGACAGCAGGGGCATGACCTGGAGCGTTTTATCAAAAATGAAAAAGATAAAAATGTGTTAAAAATTAAAAAACTGAAAAAAACGCTTGATCAGGCAGCAGAAGCCGGTAAATATCAATTAAGCGGGGAACTGTTAACAGCGAATATTTACGCAGTGGAGCGCGGGATGTCAGAGGTGGAAGTACTCAATTATTATGAAGAGGACTCTCCTGCTGTCACAATAAAACTTGACCCGAGAAAGTCACCTTCAGAAAACGCTCAGTGGTATTTCACAAAATATCAGAAAGCGAAAAATGCGGTTGATATTGTTAAAGATCAAATTGCTCTTGCTGAAAAAGAAATTGAGTATTTTGATCAGCTGACACAGCAGCTTGACTCTGCCTCTCCATCTGATCTTGAAGAGATCCGTGAAGAACTGGCAGAAGAAGGTTATATGAAAGCGAAAAAACAGAAAAAGAAAAAATCCAAGCCTCAAAAGCCTGTGCTAGAAGAATACATTGCGAGCAACGGGACTTTGATTCTTGTCGGAAAGAATAATAAACAGAATGATTACCTAACGAATAAGGCTGCAGGAAAAGATGAGATCTGGCTGCACACGAAGGATATTCCCGGGTCTCATGTGGTGATCAGGGATAAAGAGCCGGATGAAGAAACAATTCTTGAAGCAGCAAAAATCGCTGCCTACTTCAGTAAGGCAAGAGCTTCAAGTTCAGTGCCTGTGGATTTTACAAAAATCCGCCACGTAAAAAAACCAAGCGGATCAAAGCCTGGTTATGTCATTTACGAACAGCAGGAAACGGTTTATGTTACACCTGATGATGAATTAATTAGACGTTTGAAGAAATAAGTTTCGCTTTATAACCGCTGACCCTATACGTGGAGGGCTGTGCTTTCCTGCCCCCGGGCGGTGAGCCTCCGTCCTCCACTCCAAGGGTCAGCTGATTTGTATTTGAAGCATAATTTTCACCTGGACGTCTTATTACATTTGCCGTACATTAAAACTCACTCTTCCACTTCGCAAGTTCAGTCACTTGGTCTTCACTGATATAAGACATTTCCTTTGCCTGCTCAATTAATGTATCGAAATCAGTAACTGTAAAATACGGTACACCCGCTTCTTTGAATTGCTGCTGTGCTTTTTTGAATCCATATGTAAACAGTGCAGCGACTCCAAGTACTTCAATTCCTTCTTCCTCAAGTGCTTTGACTGCGTCAAGGCTGCTGCCGCCGGTTGAAATTAAATCTTCGATCACGACTGCTTTTTTACCAGGTATGACCTTTCCTTCAATCTGATTCGTCTTTCCGTGTTTTTTAGCTGATGATCTAACATAATTCATCGGCAGATTCATTCTTTCGCTGACCCAGGCCGCATGGGGAATGCCTGCTGTTGCCGTTCCTGCAATGATTTCTGCGTCACTGAAATTTGTTTTGATCAGTTCTGTCAGCTGATCAGCTGCGAAAGATCTGATTTCAGGATATGACATGATTAACCGGTTATCACAGTAGATTGGTGACTGAATACCGGAAGCCCACGTAAATGGATTGTCCGGATTTAATTCCACTGCTTTGATTTCAAGGAGGTATGCTGCCATTTTTTTATTCATCAGTCCCGCTCCATTCTGTTTTTATTTGGTGATAGCTTCTAACAGGATCTTCGCTGCCTGTAATGGCTCTTCCTACGACGATCGCTGAGGCTCCCAGCTTTGCTGCTTCTGATGGTGCAGCGGTCCGCACCTGATCGTTTGCATCTGTTCCTTTTGGACGGATACCCGGCGTAATATATTTAAAGTCAGAACCCAGCTCACTGATTAAGTGACGGCAATCAGTTGCTGCACATACAACTCCGTCGAGGCCTGCCTGTTTAGCAAGGATCGCGTAATGCTGGACGGATTGAATAAGGCTACTCTGTATCTGCTGATCATTTTGCATCTGTTCTTCTGAAGTGGAAGTAAGCTGGGTCACAGCAATAATCTCCGGACGCTTTCCATTAACAGCTCCTTCATTCAGCCCTTTAACAGCGGCCTTCATCATATTGAGTCCGCCTGCTGCATGAACATTTACAAGGTCTACATCGAGTGATGCAAGCTGTATCATCGCTTTTTGGACTGTCGTTGGAATATCGTGCAATTTCAGATCTAAAAAGATTTTATGCCCCATCATTTTAATCTCTTTAATAATAGAAGGACCGCTTTCATAGAAAAGCTCCATTCCGACTTTTACAAAGAGCTGCTCATCAAATTGCTTCAGAAATGTCTTTGCTTCTTCACCTGTAAAATCAAGCGCGATAATTGGCAGTTTCTCCAACTTTCCAGCTCCTCCCTTTTAAATCATGGATGTGCTCCACTTCGAGTTCATCTAATATCGCCTGAAGTTCTTCAATGATTTCCTTGCAGACAAACGGATTAACAAAATTCGCTGTCCCGACTGCTGCTGCACTTGCACCAGCTGATATAAAATCAATCACATCCCAGGCTGAACTGATGCCACCCATGGCAATAATCGGCAGGTTCGTTACCTGACTCACTTCATATACCATTCTGAGTGCAACCGGTTTGATTGCAGGACCCGACAGCCCTCCGGTTTTATTCGCAATCACCGGCTTCCCTGTTCGGTGATCGAGTCTCATCCCGACAAGAGTATTAATCATTGTAAGTCCATCAGCACCGCCAGCTTCTACTGCCAGCGCCATTTCTTTGATATCTGCTACATTGGGTGACAGCTTTACATAGACTGGTACATCAGAGACTGCTTTTACTTTTGCTGTCAGCTCTTTTGCAACTTCCGGGTCTGTGCCAAAAGCAATTCCGCCTTCTTTTACATTTGGACAGGAAATATTCAGTTCAAGTGCATGAACATTTTCTGCACGTGAAATGTTTTTAGCGACTTCTACATAGTCCTCCACCATTGACCCTGCAACGTTTGCGATCACCGGCAGATCATATTGGGAAAGCCATGGAAGTTCAGTATTCATTACTTTTTCAAGTCCCGGGTTTTGCAGCCCGATCGCGTTCAGCATACCTGAAGAGGTTTCGGCTACACGGGGAACGGGGTTTCCAAGGCGTTGCTCGAGTGTCGTTGCCTTCACCATAATGGATCCGAGCAGGCTTAAGTCATAAAACTGACTGTATTCACGCCCAAATCCAAAGCACCCGGATGCCGGCATAATCGGATTTTTCAACTCAAGCCCCGGGAGGCTGATACGAAGCTTATCCATAGACTAACTCCCCTTTCGGAAAAACAGGTCCGTCTGTGCACACCTTTTTGTAAAGTTCCGGGCCGTTAACAGCACACACGCACGCCAGACACGCGCCAATACCGCATCCCATTCTCTGCTCCATTGAAATGTAGCCGGGAATTTTATCAAAAAGTTTTTCAACAGCATTCAGCATTGGTACAGGACCACAGGCATAAAAGATATCCGCTTTTATATTAAACTGTGCTGCTGCATCAGTAACAAACCCTTTTGTGCCATAAGATCCGTCTGCAGTAGTAATATATACCGGCCCCAGCGCTTTAAATTTATCTTCATAAAATACTGCTTCAGCGGATTCAAAGCCGAGGATATGAATCACTTTCTTCCCACGTGCCTTTAGTTGCTTTGAACATTCATAGAGAGGCGGAACACCGATTCCGCCTCCAATTAATACCGCCGTTTCCCCTTTCACATCTTCAACCGGGAACCCGCTGCCAAGCGGGCCCATCACATTAAGATCCCCTGTCTGCTGAGCCAGCTCTATCGTACCGGCACCTGTCGCTCTGTAGATCAGCGTCATTGTCTGCTTATTTTTATCGTAAGAAGAAATGCTGATCGGTCTTCTGAGCAGAGGATCATTTGCTTTTTTCACTTTTATATGGACAAATTGACCGGGCATTGAGATTTCATCGACCAGCGGCCCCTGTAATTCAAGTTCATATATATATTCAGCAATTTCCTTCTGGCTGAGAATTTTCATTTTTTCAACTTTGATCATACAAGTGCCGCCTTTTTAATTGGGCTCATCGGCGCCATTGTAAAGTTCATGGACTCAAGCACGCGAAGCATTGCTTCTGCTGTATCAAGGGATGTCAGACACGGCACACCATTTTCTACTGACTCTCTTCTGATTCTGAACCCGTCTCTTGCAGGCTGCTTTCCTTTTGTCAGTGTATTGACAACAAGCTGTATTTCACCTGACTGAATGCCATCAATCAGTGTTTTGCCCTGCTCACCGATTTTGTTAATCGGCTCTGCCGGAATACCCGCTTCGTTGAACGATTGTGCAGTACCTTCAGTTGCCAGGATATGATACCCGAGTCTGTGGAATCTTTCTGCAAGCATCGTCCCCGCTTCTTTATCTTTATCAGCTACTGTCAGCAGTACTGAGCCATGATGTCTGATATTCATTCCAGCTGCTGTCAGGCCTTTATAAAGTGCTTTCTCGAGCGTTTCGTCTTTACCGATTACTTCCCCAGTTGATTTCATTTCCGGTCCAAGTGTAATATCCACACGCTTCAGCTTGGCAAAAGAGAAAACAGGAACCTTTACATATACACCGTCTTTTTGCGCTGCGATTCCAGTCTCATAACCGTGTGAACTGATCTTTTCACCAAGAATGGCTTTCATCGCTAAGTTCGCCATCGGAATCCCTGTAATTTTACTCATAAAAGGTACTGTCCGGCTTGATCTCGGGTTCACTTCAAGCACGTAGATTTCTCCTTTGGAAATCACGTACTGAATGTTAATTAGCCCTTTAATGTTTAAGCCTTTTGCGAGGCGGATCGTATAATCTTCAAGCGTTGAGATCTGCTCTGCTGTTAAGGTCTGCGGCGGGTAGACAGCGATCGAGTCTCCTGAGTGTACACCTGCCCGTTCAATGTGCTCCATGATTCCCGGAATACAAACTGTTTCACCGTCACAGATTGCATCAACTTCGATTTCCTTCCCGGTCAGGTAGCGGTCTATTAGTACCGGGTGCTCAGGACTCGCTTTTACAGCTGTGTTCATGTATTGTCTGAGTTCCTGCTCATGATAGACAATTTCCATCGCTCTGCCGCCCAGTACATAAGATGGCCGTACCAATACCGGATAGCCGATCTCACTTGCAATGACTACAGCCTCTTCTTCTGAAACAGCGGTTTTCCCTTCAGGCTGGGGAATGTCAAGGTTCTTCAATGCTTTTTCGAACTGATCTCTATTTTCCGCTCTGTCTACATCTTCAAGAGATGTACCAAGAATCCTGACACCTCTTTTAGCCAGCCCGTCTGCAAGGTTAATCGCAGTCTGTCCGCCGAACTGTACCACGACACCTTCAGGCTGCTCAAGGTCAATCACATGCATGACATCTTCAAGCGTCAGCGGCTCAAAGTACAGCTTATCTGAGATCGAGAAATCTGTTGAGACTGTTTCAGGATTACTGTTAATCACAATCGCTTCATAGCCTGCTTCTTTAATGGCCCATACTGAATGAACCGTTGCATAATCGAATTCCACACCTTGTCCGATACGGATCGGGCCGGAACCAAGAACGATCACTTTTTTGCGGCTGCTGACGACAGATTCGTTTTCATCTTCATAAGTACCGTAAAAGTATGGCGTTTCTGATTCGAATTCTGCTGCACATGTATCAACCATTTTATAAACCGGCATGATGCCTTCTGCTTTTCTTCTGTTATAAATATCTTCTTCAGTCATATCCCACAGTCTGGCGATTGTCTTATCGCTAAAGCCCATTCTTTTGGCTTTATAGAGAGTTTCTTTTGTACGGCTCTCACTCAGCACTTTCTCGTACTGAACGATATGATTCATTTTGTTCAGGAAGAAGTGATCGATTTTACTCCACTCATGAATTTCCTCAATCGTTACACCCATACGCAGTGCTTCACCGATATAAAACAGTCTTTCATCTCCTGCTTTTCTGATCCTGCGCTCTACCCACTCTGCATCATTCTGTTCAATTTCAAGATGATAGACGTTGTTTTCAAGGGACCGTACCGCTTTTAACAATGATTCTTCCAGCGTACGGCCGATTGCCATCACTTCTCCTGTTGCTTTCATCTGTGTACCAAGATTACGTTTTGCGGCTTCAAATTTGTCAAAAGGCCATCTTGGGATTTTCGTTACAACATAATCAAGTGCCGGTTCAAAACATGCATAGGAAGTACCTGTTACCGGGTTAATCATTTCATCAAGCGTCAGCCCGGTTGCAATTTTTGCTGCGAGTTTTGCAATTGGATAACCGGTTGCTTTAGAAGCAAGTGCCGAAGATCTGCTCACACGCGGATTGACTTCGATAATATAGTACTGAAAGCTGTCCGGGTCGAGTGCAAGCTGGACATTACAGCCTCCTTCAATGCCAAGTGCTCTGATAATTTTCAGTGAGCAGTTTCTGAGCATCTGATATTCACGATCACTCAAAGTCTGTGAAGGTGCCACTACGATTGAGTCTCCTGTATGAATACCGACCGGATCGATATTTTCCATATTACAGACAACAATGGCATGGTCATCCTTATCACGCATGACTTCATATTCAATTTCCTTAAATCCGGCAATGCTCTTTTCAAGCAGACATTGCGTCACTGGACTGTATTTTAATCCTGATGTGACAACTTCAATCAGTTCTTCCTCATCGTGGCAGATCCCGCCGCCTGTACCGCCAAGTGTAAATGCAGGGCGGACGATGACAGGATAGCCGATTTCATTAACAAAATCGTAAGCTTCATCGAGGTTATGGATAATTTCACTCTCGGGAACCGGCTCATTTAACTCATTCATCAGTTGTCTGAAAAGATCTCTGTCTTCTGCCTGCTGGATCGCATCGAGCTTTGTTCCAAGAATTTCTACATTGCATTCTTCAATAATACCACTTTCAGAAAGTTCTACTGCAAGATTCAGGGCAGTCTGACCGCCAAGTGTCGGAAGCAGCGCATCCGGCCTTTCCATTCTGATAATTCTGCTGATAAAGTCTACTGTTAAAGGTTCCATATACACTTTATCTGCAATCTCAGTGTCTGTCATAATGGTGGCAGGGTTCGAATTGACAAGCACAACACGGTAACCTTCTTCTTTTAATGCAAGGCAGGCCTGCGTTCCTGCATAATCGAATTCAGCTGCCTGGCCGATAATAATCGGACCTGATCCGATCACGAGAATGGTTTTAATATCAGTACGCTTAGGCATATTGAACTTCCTCCTCTTCCATCATGTTGATAAAACGATCAAATAATTCGTTGGCATCTTCAGGTCCGGGTGAAGCTTCAGGGTGATACTGGACCGAGAAAGCTGGCTGATCTCTATGTTGTATTCCTTCAACTGTTCCATCATTCAGCGCTTTATGCGTAACGATAAAGTCTGTAGACAGCAGTGAGTCCTCTTCTACTGCGTAACCATGGTTTTGAGATGTGATCGCAACTTTGCCGCTTGAGAGTTCCTTCACCGGGTGGTTGGATCCGCGATGACCAAATTTCAGCTTGAACGTGTCAGCTCCTCCTGCAAGTGCAAGCAGCTGATGACCGAGACAGATTCCAAAAATCGGAACTGATCCGATCAGCTGTTTGACAGTTTCTACAGACTCAGGTACAGACTTTGGATCTCCAGGGCCATTGGTTAATACCACACCATCCGGGTGAAGTCTCAAAATTTCTTTTGCTGATGTGTGATAAGGTACAACGATGACATCGCACTGTCTGCGGTTCAGTTCGCGTAAGATTCCGTGCTTCATGCCGTAATCAACAACCACAACGCGCTTTCCTCTGCCGGGACTAGGATATGCTGACTTGGTAGATACCCGGCTGACCTGGTCTTTGGCCAGCTCAGAGGATTTCAGCTCAGTAATTATTTGATTCACATCAGCATCATCTGCACAGATTCTGCCTTTCATCGTGCCGTAACTTCTGATCAGGCGCGTCAGTCTTCTTGTATCTACACCGGATAGACCGGGGATTTTCTTTTCCTTCAGCAGGTCATCAATGCTTGCTTCACTTCTGAAATTAGAAGGCAGATCACATGCTTCCCTGACGATCAGCGCTTTAATGTATGGGTGAATCGACTCAAAATCATCTCTGTTGATGCCGTAGTTCCCAATCAGCGGATAGGTTAGTACAACCATCTGGGCGCAATAAGACGGGTCTGAAAGAATTTCCTGATAGCCTGTCATACCTGTATTGAATACAACTTCTCCTTCAGCTTCTCCCATCCAGCCAAAACCTTCACCTGAAAATACTGAACCATCTTCTAAAATAAGCTGCTTTTTCGTCATCACTTTTCCTCCTGCCATACGATTTTTCCTTTACTTACAGTGAGTGAGACATGTCCAGTCACTCTATATCCGTTAAAAGGCGTATTCTTTCCTTTAGATAAGAAATTGTCTTTATTAATGTCACTTTCAGCCGTCAGATCCAGCAGTACCAAATCAGCGTCTGCTCCAACAGCAAGCTTCCCTGCATTCAGTCCAAATACTTCTGCGGGCTTTACTGACAGCCACTTAATCAGCTGATCCATTGTCCAACGGCCGCTTTTTACGAATTCCGTATACAGCAGCTGGAATGCTGTTTCAAGACCTGTTATGCCAAACGGTGCCCTCAGCATTCCTTCAGCTTTTTCATCAGCCGCATGCGGTGCATGATCTGTTGCAATAAAATCAATCGTTCCATCTTCCAGACCTTCGATTAAGGCCTGCTGATCGTCTGCAGAACGCAGCGGAGGATTCATTTTAAAGTTCGCATCCTCCCCAGGAATATCTTTTTCATTGAGCAGCAGGTGGTGCGGTGTGACTTCAGCTGTTACTTGAATGCCCGCCTTTTTCGCATCACGAATCACTCTGACTGACTCTTTTGTAGATACATGGCACACGTGATAATGACATTTTGCTGCTTCAGCAAGTAATACATCTCTTGCAATTTGTACTGACTCACAGACTGACGGAATCCCCGGCAGCCCAAGCTCGGCTGACCGGTTTCCTTCATGCATGCAGCCGCCATGGATAAGGCTGTTATCCTCACAGTGTGCAACTACTGCCTTATTAAGCTGTGCAGCTCTTTTCATTACCTGCAGCATCTGATCTGCGCTTTGAATACCAACACCGTCATCAGTAAATGCAAATGCTCCCTGTGCTGCGAGGCTTTCAAGATCATTGATTTCTTTTCCTGCAAGATTTTGCGTAATGGAAGCGTAAGGCAGAACAGGAATAACTGCATCTTCCTTTATTTTGTTCTGGATATCGTTAAGTGTCTCCACATCATCCGGAACAGGTCGCGTGTTAGGCATTGCGCATACAAGCGTATATCCGCCCCGGGCTGCTGCCTGCGTTCCTGTTTTTATCGTTTCTTTATGTTCTCCGCCAGGTTCTCTTAAGTGAATATGAACATCTGTAAAGCCGGGAGAAAGAACTTTTCCGCCCGCTTCAATGATCTCCTCGTTATGTAAGGCTTCGAGGTTACCGATCGACTGAATTGTTCCCTCAGCGATTCTGACATCCCCTGCACCAAAACCATATATATCTGCACCTTTAATTAATAAGCTCATGTTTTGTCTCCTCTCTTTTTGCCTGTACATACTGAAGCATAGCCATACGTGTCACAACACCATTTTTCATCTGTTTAAATATGCGTGACCGTTCGCACTCAACCAGCTCATCTGCAATTTCAACTCCGCGGTTAACCGGCGCAGGATGCATTATGATACTGTTTTTCTTCATTTTTCTTTCTCTGTCCACTGTCAGTCCGAACTGTTGATGATATTCCTGCTTCGTAAAGTTTTCTCCAAAAGCGTGCCTTTCATGCTGCACTCTCAGCAGCATCACCACATCGCTTTCTTTTACTGCCTGATCCATTTCTACAAATGGAATATCCGTCATTTCCGGATCACGCCACGCAGGAGGTCCTGAAAAGTTCACCTCAGCACCAAGTCTCTGGAGCGCATACGTATTTGATCTCGCTACTCTGCTGTGCCTGATATCGCCTGCAATGGTAACTGTCAGACCTTTAAAAGTGCCAAACTCCTGGTAGATCGTCAGCAGATCAAGCATACATTGTGATGGGTGATGTCCCATTCCGTCACCGCCATTAATGATTGAAAGGGAAACTTTATCTTTCAGTGCATCAAAGTACCTCTCTTCACTATGTCTGATTACAACAACATCCACACCGATTGCTTCAAGCGTTTTTACTGTGTCATAAAGCGATTCGCCTTTACTGATTGAAGCGGTTCCGGCATCAAAGGAAAGAACATTCATTCCGAGCTTTCTCTGTGCCATTTCAAAACTGCATTTCGTTCTTGTACTGTTTTCAAAAAACAGATTGGCTGCATACAGGTCAGGCTTTGGAGGAGGCTGATGGGTCTGAAGCGTCTCAGCCTGATGAAGCACCTTATAAATGTCTTCAACTGTCAGTTCGTCAAGTGTGAGAAAATGCATGTGTGAACCTCCCTGTGAGTTGTCTTAATCATATAAAAAAACCGCTTTTTGAGAGCAGGCTCAAAAAGCGGTTTTAGACAGACTGATCCTGTCAGAAACCCTTTTGAAAGCCTCTCTGGACTTCATTTAAAAGGATTGTTATGCGGCTTTATTTTCATTAAAAAGCGTTTCTTCTTCTTTCTTGCGGCCTGGTAAAATCAGGTTCAGTGCGATTCCTATAATCGCTGCGAGCGCCATTCCCGGCAGAACGAATGTTTCGCTGAACTGAACATATGCCCCGCCTACTCCGATAATCATAATGACAGATGCAATGATCAGGTTTCTTTTATAAGCGAAATCTACTTTTGCTTCAATCAGCATTCTGAGTCCGCTCGAAGCAATAATGCCAAAGAGCAGGATCGACACACCACCCATAACAGGCGTTGGAATCGAGCTGATCAGTGCGGATATTTTTCCTACAAATCCAAAGAGAATCGCGAGAACTGCTGCGCCTCCTATTACAAACACACTGAAAATTCTTGTGATTGCCAGAACACCAATATTCTCACCGTACGTTGTGTTCGGAGGTCCGCCAATCATGGAAGCGATCATTGTCGCAACACCATCGCCGAGTAATGAACGGTGAAGCCCCGGCTTTTCCAGAAAGTTTCTTCCGACTACTTTACTGACAACCATCTGATGACCAGTGTGCTCTGATAATGTCACAATTGCGACTGGCACCATGATCGCAATGGCTGTCCATGAGAACTCAGGTGTGTAATTCACAAATGGCATATACAGATCAGGTACAGCAAACCATGGTGCATCCAGCACAGGCTGGAAGTTCACAAGCCCTGCAAAAAATGCGGCAATGTAACCCCCTGTAATCCCGACAAGAACCGGTATCAGTCCAAAGAATTTCTTGAAATAAATTGATGCAATGACTGTAATGGCAAGAGTGATCAGCGCTACTGTGATATGTGTTCCGCTATAAATAAAGTCAGCAGGAGCTGCAAGCGGATTTTCGTACATCGCCATATTAACAGCAGTCCCAGCAAGACTCAGACCAATCACGATGATGACCGGACCGACTACAACCGGAGGCAGAATTCTCATCAGCCAGTTTACACCGAACTTATAGATCAGCATGGCTACTGCACCATATGCAAGCCCTGCAAAAAATGCGCCAAGCATTGCTGCCTGAGGGCCTCCGAGTTCAGTGGCTGTGATTATTGGGGCAATGAATGCAAAAGACGAACCGAGATAAGCAGGTATCTGTCCTTTAGTGATAATCAGATAGGCAATTGTGCCAAGTCCGCTTGAAAGCAGTGCAGTGCCGGGACTTAAACCGACAAGCATCGGTACGAGAACCGTTGCGCCAAACATAGCGAATAAGTGCTGGAGGCTGAGTGTAAGCCATTGGTTTAATTTTGGTCTTTCTTCCACATCTAAAATCGGTTTAGCAGTTTGTGTATTTGTCATTGAAATTCCTCCTAATAAAAAACGCCTCTTTGCCAAGCGCATGGCAAAGAGGCGCCAGAAGATCGTCTGATCTCCTGTAGTCTCCTTCGCCAGCCTCTCCGGACTGCATTAAAGGATGTTTATTTGTTTATTGTAACCTGTTCAAACTGATCTGTTTCCTGCAGTTCAACACTGATTTTTTCGCTGCTTGATGTCGGAATGTTTTTGCCGACGAAATCAGCTCTGATCGGAAGTTCTCTGTGTCCCCGGTCAATGAGGACTGCCAGCTGAATCTGGGTAGGTCTGCCGTTATCCATAATGGCATCCATTGCTGCTCTGACCGTTCTTCCTGTGTAGAGCACATCATCTACTACAATCACTTTTTTATTATTGATATCCAGTGAAAGTTTTTTACTGTGAACAACCGGTTCACCGGTTGTATGTTTCTTTTCAAGGTCATCACGATACATGGTAATATCCAGCTCACCGACTGGTACGGTTACCTGTTCGATTGACTCGATTCTTTCTTTCAGACGCTCTGCTAGATGTATGCCCCGTGTTTTGATCCCGACGAGTACACAATCTTCCACGCCTTTATTCCGCTCAATGATTTCGTGGGCGATTCTTGTCAGTGCCCTTTTCATCATCTGCTCGTCCATCACGACTGTTCCAGACATGTCATCATTCTCCTTTATAATCAGGATACTGAGTTATAAAAAAACCCTCCCGGCTTATGAGCAGTCGGAAGGGCAGAAATATGCTGTAATATTCGCTAAGCCTTCCCTGTCTCTCTGGACCGGATTAAAGGTTTCAGTTATGAAGTTGTTCTCATTCTAATCTTTCTTAACCGGATTGTCAACGTCATTCCGTAGTTTTTCGACAAACTCATCAAAGCTTGCCGGAGCAGGTGCAGTGAATTCTATATATTCTTCAGTACTCGGATGTACAAATCCAAGAACTCCTGCGTGCAGTGCCTGTCCATTTAAGTCAGGCGTTTTACGGGGTCCATATTTCGGATCTCCTGCAAGCGGATGACCGATATGCTTCATATGAACGCGGATCTGATGAGTGCGTCCCGTCTCAAGGATACACTCAACAAGTGTGAAATCCTTAAATTTCTCTAATACGTTAAAATGTGTGATGGCAAGCTTCCCGCCATCAACCACAGTCATACTCTGGCGGTTTTTTTTATCCCGTCCGATTGGCGCATGAATGGTACCGGCAATGTTATCGAGCACACCATGTACAACAGCCGTATATTTTCTCGTTACCGTCTTATCAACTAACTGCTGTACAAGCTTTTCATGTGCGATATCATTTTTAGCGACCATTAATAAGCCTGATGTATCTTTATCAATTCTGTGTACGATACCTGGACGCAGGACACCGTTAATGCCTGAAAGGTCTTTACAGTGAGCCATCAGACCGTTTACCAGGGTACCTGAAAGGTGACCTGGTGCCGGGTGTACGACCATTCCTTTTGGTTTATTAACGACGATGACATCAGCATCTTCATAATAAACATCCAGGTTCATTTCTTCTGCTTCCACATCAAGCGGTTCAGGGTCCGGAATTTCAACCTGTACCTCATCTCCCGGTACAGCTTTATAATTCGGCTTCGTTTTAGCACCGTTTACAGTTATGTTACCTTCTTTGATCCATTGCTGCACCTGCGTTCTTGACCAGTTATATTCAAGTCCCGCCAGCACTGCATCTATGCGCTTACCTTTTTCATTCTCCTGTATTAAGTGTTGAATGTTTTCCATTTTTCTTCCTCTTTTCCTGCACTTCTTCTAAAATCATCTGAATAAACAGCATGATTACACCGATTGTCAGTGCTGCATCTGCAATATTAAAAATAAAATTGAAGAATGTCAGCTGAACAAAGTCCACTACTTCCTGCCTGAAGATGCGGTCAATAAAGTTCCCTACCGCTCCACCAAACAGAACCATCAGACTTGCACTGAACAATTTATTTCCTTTAGCATGTTTGTGATAGTAATAAAGAATTCCTGCAATTACGATCAGTGTGACGATATAAAATAGCCACATCTGTCCTTCAAGCATTCCCCATGCCGCACCTGTATTACGATGCGAGGTCAGGTAGAAGACACCGTCAATTATATTGATCGATTCCCCTACTTCCATATTCCGGACAACCAGCCATTTAGTCAGCTGGTCCACTGCGATAATAAATAAAGCCAGCAAATAATAGATCACTTGTCTACCTCCGTTATCTCGTTGCAAACCCTTAAAGTATTGTAGCATAATTCAAAGACTTAGACATGATTACAGAAGATGTTTCGTAAATAGTTTGGTTTTTAACAGGACCACGTCCGATTTTGACTCATTTACAGAATAAGAAAAGAAGGCAGGAATCAAGTTAGCTTGAATTCCTGCCTTCTTTTCTTATTCTGTCCTTTTCAAGCAGAGCTTGAAAAGCCAAGCCTGCTTGCAGGCTTGGAATGAGCCAAAATCTATGCACTCTCTAATTAGTAAAGCTGCCGGCAATATAGCCGGCAGCCTAAGTGGTATTATTCTGCAGTTACATCCGCATAATGCTCTTTTACGACAGATGCACATCTTGTACAAAGTGTCGGGTGATCGCTGTCATTGCCAACGTCAGTAGTCACTGTCCAGCATCTTTCACACGTTTCACCTTCAGCTTTTTCAACTGCCACTTTATGGCCTTCAAACTGAATTGCCTGCTCAGGTGCACCCTCTGAATTTGAAAGCTCAAAGTCAGACACAATAAACAGCTGCTTCAGATCTTCATTTACTGAAGATAAAAGTTCATACGTCTTTTCATCAGCATACAGCGTCACTTTAGCGGCCAGTGACTTACCGATCAGCTTACTGCTTCTTGCTTCCTCAAGCGCCTTAAGCACGTCATCTCTCACATCAAGAAAGGCATTCCACTTATCAAGCAGTGCCTTTTCATTTTCATACGTTGCTGCTTCCGGCATATCAGTCAGCTGAACGCTTTCTTCTGTTACACCAGGAATGAATGACCATACTTCATCTGCAGTATGAGAAAGAATTGGTGACAGCAGCTTAACAAGTGACACAAGTGATTCATACATCACAGTCTGCATCGCACGGCGGTCAGGATGATTTGCTGCTTCGATATATAAAATATCTTTTGCAAAATCAAGGTAGAATGAGCTTAGATCTGTCGTACAGAAATTATTAACCGTATGGTAGATTGAAGCAAACTCATAATTTTCATACGATGATGTAACTGATTTTACTACCTGATTCAGACGAACCATCATGAATTGATCAACTTCTCTTAAATCCTCAAATGATACCGCATCTTTTGCAGGATCAAAATCAGCAAGGTTCGCTAACAGGAAGCGCAGTGTATTACGCATTTTACGATATACTTCAGCAACCTGCTTTAAAATTGGATCAGATACACGTACATCCGCCTGATAGTCAACTGACGCTACCCACAGACGCAGAATATCAGCACCAAGCTGATTCATAACTTTTGAAGGCAGAACAACATTACCGAGTGATTTACTCATCTTACGTCCATTACCATCCAGAGCGAACCCGTGGCTTAGCACACCTTTATAAGGTGCTTTACCTGTCACAGCAACACCAGTTGTCAGTGACGAGTTGAACCAGCCTCTGTACTGGTCACTTCCTTCAAGATAAAGGTCTGCAGGACGCTGCAGATCATCACGGACTGTCAATACTGACTGGTGTGATGAACCGCTGTCAAACCAGACATCCATAATATCCTGTTCTTTTGTAAAGCGGCCATTAGGACTGCCAACATGTGTAAACCCTTCAGGAAGAAGATCTTTTGCATCACGCTCAAACCAGATATTAGAGCCATGTTCTGCAAACAGATTAGAAACATGTTCGATTGTTTCTTCCGTAATGATTGCATCGCCATTTTCAGCATAGAATACCGGAATTGGCACACCCCATGCACGCTGTCTTGAGATACACCAGTCACCACGGTCACGGACCATGTTGAAAAGTCTAGTTTCACCCCAGCCTGGGATCCACTTTGTATCTTTTACTGCCTGCATTAATTCATCTCTGAATTTATCAATAGAAGCAAACCATTGTGCAGTTGCACGGAAAATAATCGGCTTTTTCGTTCTCCAGTCATGCGGGTAGCTGTGAGTAAAGAATTCAAGCTTTAACAGGGCTCCTGCTTCTTCAAGCTTTTCAGTGATCGGCTTATTCGCAGTATCATAAAATAGTCCTTCAAACCCTGGTGCTTCAGCTGTAAATACGCCGCGGTCATCAACAGGACAAAGTACATCAAGCCCATATTCTTTACCTGTGATAAAGTCGTCTTCACCATGTCCCGGTGCAGTGTGAACACACCCTGTACCAGCATCAGTTGTTACATGTTCACCTAGTACCACAAGTGATTCACGGTCATAAAGAGGGTGCTGTGCAGTTACATGCTCAAGGTCAGAACCTTTAAATGTATCAGTTACTTCAGCCTTCTCCCACTCCATTGTTTCCTGAACTTTTTCAAGCAGTTCTTTTGCAACGACAAACTTTTTGCTGCCGGTATCAACCACTACATACTCAAGATCCGGGTGAAGCGCGATTGCAAGGTTAGCAGGAATTGTCCAAGGCGTTGTTGTCCAGATAATGAAAGCAGTGTCTTCATCCAGTTTGCCTTTACCATCTTTTACATCGAATGATACATAAATTGAAGGAGAGCGCTTATCCTGATATTCAATCTCTGCTTCTGCAAGTGCAGACTCACTTGAAGGTGACCAGTAGACAGGCTTTTTCCCTTTATAGATATAGCCTTTTTTCGCCATCTCACCGAATACGCGGATTTGTTCTGCCTCATATTCAGGGTTCAGTGTGATATACGGGTTATCCCAATCGCCACGAACACCGATACGCTTAAACTGAGTGCGCTGGTTATCGATCTGCTGCAATGCGTATTCTGCACACTTTTCACGGAATTCCGCTACAGTCATTTCCTTACGCTTCACACCTTTATTTGTCAGTGCCTGCTCAATCGGCAGACCGTGTGTATCCCAGCCTGGTACATAAGGGGCCTGATATCCGCTCATTGATTTGTAGCGCACGATGAAATCTTTTAATACTTTATTCAGTGCATGACCCATGTGAAGGTCACCGTTAGCATATGGAGGACCATCATGCAGGACGAATAGCGGACGACCTGATGTTCTCTCCTGAACTTTTTTATAGATGTCCATTTCTGCCCATTTTTCCTGCATGTCCGGTTCACGGTTTGGCAGGTTTCCACGCATAGGAAACGCAGTTTTTGGCATTAGTAATGTATTTTTGTATTCCATTTTTTCTCCTCCTGTTTTCACTCATACTTAATACAATAAAAAAACTCCCCCATCCCTGGTAAAGGGACGAGAGAGCCTGTGCTTCACGCGGTACCACCCTTATAGAAAAAAATCATACTTTTTCCACTTAAGTAACGGTTAACGCTGTTACACGTTCAGACTTACTCGGCTTCAGTCTGAAAACTCAGGGATGATTTTCTTATGTGAATCCGTACCGGGCTGGCACCATCCCCGGTTCGCTGCAGACGGATCATCACATCATACTATTCCCTTCAAAGTTGATGAATCATATAAGTGCATTGAAAAGACATTTCATTTTAACAGTTTAATTATAGTAACATAAAGCTTAAACGTCAATATTTCTTAATCATGATCAGGCTCTAGACTTTTCAGTTCTTCTGTATCGAGGTCGTATTCCATCAGTTCGTCCCAGTCATCGTTATTGATCAGGTCGAGCTGTGCTTCAATAAGCATTCTGAATCGTGTACGGAAGACTTTTGACTGCTTCTTAAGATCTTCAATCTCAAGGGCAATTTTTCGAGCTTTTGTCAGTGATTCATTCACTATTCTGTCAGCATTTTTTTCTGCTTCTTTCACAATCAGTTTTGCTTCTTTATTTGCACTGCGCTTTACTTCTTCAGCGGCTTCCTGGGCGACGACAATTGATTTGTTGAGCGTTTCTTCAATTGTTGTGAAGTGGCCCAGTCTTTCTGTATGGTTATTCAGTTTTTCTTCAAGTTCCTTTTTCTCACGCAGAACAAGTTCATAGTCTCTCATCACGTGGTCAAGGAATTCATTTACTTCATCTTCATCATATCCTCTGAACCCCCGGCTGAAATCTTTATTATGTATATCAAGCGGTGATAACGGCATCATCTGCACCTCCAAAACTTTTTGTCTCTATTATCCATTATACTGATGATTCGACCTTTTTGGGGAAAATCCTTTTAATTCTTTCATTATGATTGCAGGAAATAAAAATTGAGTCTGATTTTTTCTTTTTTTGTCAGCCCGCTTCTCTCACCGACCCTCATTCTCCCATGTCCCCTGACCGAGATCATATCACCCTGGTCTAATTCGAAAGAAGTTTTCTCTTCCTGTCTGAAGTTCACTTTCACCCTTCCTCCCTGGATCAGCAGCTGGGCTTTTTGACGTGAAAGATTTAAGGAACTGGCAATCACTGTATCAAGACGCATAGAGGATACAAGTACATTTTTTTCACTCCACCTGTTTTCCGGCTGAATGATATTTTCCCATCTTTCTTCCGTTACATTCACTTTAGCTTTTCCTGCCTGTATAAAATTCATCATAAGAAAATCCTTCATATCTTTTGATGTAATGATTTGAATACTGTCTTTCGCAGCAAGAATGTCTCCAAGCGCCTCCCGTTTAATACCAAGCCCCATGAGTGACCCTAGTATATCTCCATGTGTGAGCTGTACAAATTTTGAGGGGAAGCCGACATCTAGCAGAGACAGTTCAAAGTCTTCTTCTGAGGGAGTTAAATACTCCGGATAGATGAACGCTCTTTTCCGTTCACTCTCATCAGTCCCGCCATCAAATGAAGCTTTTATTTCACCTGCTGACCCTATAATTGACTGTATAATGAATTGCTGCCTCGGATCAAGAAAGTGAGTCAGCCTGGGCGCATATTTAAACTCAACATCCTGCTTCCAGTCCAGCACCTGATCGATAAACCCTTTTTCTTCTTCCCGGAAATGCTGATATACTGTCATATTTGTCATACCCTTTCTATACAAGAAAGCCCGGTGGCTGCCACCGGGCTTTGAATAGTTATTAAACCATACGAATAATCAGTTGAAATAACTGTTCCAACCCGCCAATTGCCAGGTTAAGTGCGATGATTGCTATCAGCGGGGAAATATCAATCATGCCAAGAGGTGGTATGATTCTCCTGAATGGCTCGAGGTAAGGTTCACAGATCTTTGCGAGAATCTGACCAAAACTGCTCTCTCTGGCATTTGGGAACCATGAGAGCAGGATATAAATAATTAGTGCATAGCTGAAGAATGTTAATAACATACTCAGCACCTGAAATATTGAAATTAAAACACTGTCCATTCTGCTTTTAACCACCCATCATGTTAATCTTCTTGAATTAAATCTGTGATATTTCCACTGACTTCTATATTATCAGGCGTGCATAAAAAGATATCAGTACCGACCCGCTGAATGTCCCCGCCGATTGCATAGACAGTTCCACTCAGAAAATCCACGATTCTTTTTGCCTGATCTTTACTGATACGCTGAAGATTCACCACGACTGCGCGGTGACTTTTCAGATGATCGGCAATCTCCTGAGCTTCAGCATACATTCTCGGCTCCATTAAAACCATTTTTGAAGACTGCTGAATGCTTTGAAGACTGACCACATTCTGTTTTTGAGAAGACTTTTTAATACTTCTCGGCTCTTCAGGTGTCTCTTCAGTTATTTCTTCAACGTATTCCTCTTCTTCACCAAAGAAAAAATCTTTAAATTTCGTTTTCATCCCCATAATACGGATTTCCTCCTTTATTCTCCGACGAGCGAAGATCCGATTCTTATGTAGGTAGCTCCTTCTTCAATGGCTATCGTAAAGTCATTTGACATCCCCATTGACAGCTCCGTGCAGGGTGCGTGCTGCAGATTCTTTGCAGCAATTTCCTTTCTGAGCTCTGCCAGCTGTTTGAAACAGCTGCGGATCACCTCTTCATCTTCAGTCAGCGGCGCCATTGTCATCAGGCCAATTACCTTTATTTTATCATAATTTGCGAGTTCTTCGACAAATTGTGAAGTATTTTCCGGAGAAAGTCCATGTTTTTGTTCTTCTCCTGACACATTTACCTGAATAAAGCATAAGACCTGTTTTTCAGCACGCTTTTGAATTTCCTTTGCAAGTGAGATCCTATCCAAAGAGTGGAGAAAGTCTACTTCATTAATCACATTTTTCACTTTTCTTGATTGCAAAGAGCCGATATAATGCCAGTTCACTTCGCCGCTGATGGCTTCACATTTTTCTTTGAATCCTTCAGGACGGTTTTCACCAAGATGGACAAGTCCTGCATCAACTGCCTCCTGGGTTCTGTCATTACTGACATACTTTGTGACTGCTACTATGTTAATATCATCAGTATTTCTTCCGGCGCGCTCTGCCGCCGCCTGTATATCTTTTTTTATTACGTTCAGCTTTTCAGATACTTTCAATGCTATTCTTCCCTCCATCCGATCACAGCAGACATCCTGCCTGTTTTCCCCTGGTCTCTCCGATGTGAGAAAAACAAATCCTCATGGCAGGATGTACACATTTCACTCAACAATATATGTTCATCCTTTACACCTGCCGACTGAAGGAGCTTTCTGTTCAGTTCCGGCAGATCAAGCTTGTATTGATCAGTTCCAGTCTGTTCATAAATTCCGGGTGATTGTGAAACTTCCCCTGGCAGCTGGCTGATGACTTTATGATCAACTGTGTAACAGCATTTGCCGATTGAAGGACCAACCATTACATGGATTTTATCTATGCAGACTCCAGCTTCATCAGCCTGTCTGATCATTTCACCGGCAATATTCTGAACACTGCCTTTCCAGCCTGCGTGTGCGACACCAGCGAATCCTGTTTCCGGTTCAGCAAAATAAATCGGCACACAATCCGCAAACCCGAGTGAAAGCCCAAGCCCCTGATCAAAAGTCCAGAGGCCATCTGCAGCTTTTACCGCTTCATTATAAGATTCAGTACCCATTCCGGCATGACGTGCAGTCACTTTCACTACACGGGTACCGTGAATCTGGTCTGCAAATATCCATTTGTTTAAATCCCAGCCGCTGCTTTTTGCGACTGCCCTGCGATTATGGATGACATCTTCCTGATGATCCTGAACATGTAAACCAGTATTCAGCGTTGAAAAATGTCCGCTGCTGATACCTCCGTTTTTTGTTGTAAAGATTGCAGTCAGGTTCGGGAACCTTTTTTTCCATAAAGGAGATTCCAGAAATATATTTGATTGATCAGCAACCATTTGCATGTATATCAAACCTTTCTGTCTATGCAGAGATTCAATAAGAGTGTACCATAAATCCTTAAAAATCTCCTTATTTGATGAGCGTCTCCTGATTGATTGGGTGTCTGACCAATATGACATCATTACCGATCTTTGCAACGTCTTTCCACATGATTTTCACTTCTTCACCTTTACTGAACCAGCCTCCTGAGGAATGTAAGATAAAAGAATCAATCATGCCGGTTTTAACATTAAGGTCTATATCAGCGATCAACCCCAGTTTTTTACCGTCCGTTATAGATACAATATCCTTTGATTGCAGATCAGAAATTCTCATCATCTATCTCCTCCCTGCTATATCATATGCAGCTGACTATGCTTTACGAAACTTTTACCTCACCGCAGGAGCTTCTAAAACAGTAAAAAGCCGGGGCAGCCCCGGCTTTTTATAAAAAATATTTATTCATCTGTTTAATGGCTCCTTTTTCAAGACGGGAAACCTGAGCCTGTGAAATTCCGATTTCTTCAGCTACTTCCATTTGGGTTTTTCCATTGAAAAAACGGTTTGTTAAAATCAGTCTTTCTCTGTCTTCAAGATCATACATGCCTTCTCTGATTGAGAGTTCTTCTATCCATCTTTCATCGCTTACCCGGTGGTCTTTTACCTGATCCATCACATACACCGGATCTCCCCCGTCCTGATAAACCGGTTCGAAAAGGGATACCGGTTCCTGAATCGCATCCAGTGCAAAAACAATATCTTCTTCAGGTATACCTGTGCGCTTTGATATGTCACTGATTTTTGGTTCCTTAGAAGTTTCAGTAATGAGCTCTTCTTTGGCTTTAAGTGATTTGTAGGCAATATCCCGAAGCGACCTTGATACACGGATCGGGTTATTATCTCTCAGATGTCTTCTGATCTCTCCAATGATCATCGGAACAGCGTACGTTGAGAAGCGCACATTCTGGCCGAGATCAAAATTATCAATCGATTTCAAAAGGCCGATGCAGCCAACCTGAAACAGATCATCCGGATTTTCGCTTCTGTGACTGAAACGCTGAATGACGCTTAAGACCAGCCTGAGATTGCCATAAACAAGTTTTTCTCTTGCTTCATTATCGCCACTTTGAAAAGCAGAAAAATACTGTCTCATTTCTTCATTTTTATAAATTGGAAGTGAAGAAGTATCAACACCACAAATTTCAACTTTCCGGGACATGAGATTTTCCTCCAGTCGGGAGTAATTGTTCTCGTTCAGTATGTCCCTGCACATGAAAATTATGCGGTTACGCCGTAAAGGAAAAGATTGGTTTTACACCAGCTTTGCCACTTCTCTTTGAAGTCTTTTAATAATTCTTTTTTCAAGTCTGGATATGTAGGACTGGGAGATGCCCATCATATCGGCTACATCCTTTTGAGTATGCTCTTTTCGTCCATTCAAACCAAAACGTGATTCAATAATAAAGGTCTCTTTATCATCAAGAATATTGAGCGCCTGATATAACAGCACTTTATCCATCTTTTCTTCGATCCCTTTTACAATCAGGTCATTTTCAGTTCCCAGTACGTCAGATAATAATAATTCATTTCCATCCCAGTCCGTATTCAGCGGTTCATCAAACGAAACTTCAGATCTCAGCTTACTTGTTCTTCTGAGATACATCAGAATTTCATTTTCAATACATCTTGAAGCATACGTAGCAAGCTTAATATTTTTTTCGATATTAAACGTATTAATCGCTTTTATCAGACCAATTGTTCCAATACTGATCAGGTCTTCTAGGTTTACTCCGGTGTTTTCAAACTTTCTTGATATATATACGACAAGCCTGAGATTCCGTTCAATCAATAAAGATCTGGCCTGCTCATCGCCTTGTGCAAGCCTTGCAAGAACTTTAGCTTCTTCAGGTCTCGCAAGCGGAGACGGAAGCGCTTCACTGCCACCAATATAATGTATTTCTTTAGCTTTTAACTTTCCGGTAACCTGCACAAGCCATAACTGGACTTTCTTTTTAGCATCCAATAAGTTCATTCATACAGCACCCCTTATATTTGATAACAATGAAGCATCTGCAATGGATTCAGCAGACAATGACAGGAACGATCTACATAATGACTCTCCAGACTGAAAATAACCGGGATTTTCTCGAAAACAAAGTGATCATCTTCTGTACATACCTTGATACGGTCACATTCAATACTGATAAGGACATCGCACTCTTTATGAACTGACTTGGTGGGGATATAATGGATTTTCTGTTTCCACTCTTCTGGACAGTCTGAGTCGTTTTTAATAAAACATAAAACTTCATCAGGAAGTAAATACTTAGCCACAGAGAAGTCTGCAAACATAACCGGTTTCCCTGAAAATGGAGTAATGAGTGCATTGCCTGAGTCAAGGTATCCATTTCCGGCCCACATTTTTTTCCCGAGTGTCAGTTCCACTTCATAGATATAAGATTGCTGCACAGAAGAGCTGCTGACCTGCCACGAAATTCTCCCTGCAAGTAATAAATGAATAGATAAGATCAAAAACAGCAGAGCAAGTCCGGTAACAGGGGTTGATTCAGACAGCAAACCATTGACAAATGATGCCATTGACCCTGAGGAAAATAAAAATAAACATAATGATACCGCGTGAAGCACAACCTGTTTTCTGATCGAAACCTTTACAGCTGCAATCATGAGCATGGGTGCAATTATTTTGATGATTTCTGAACCGTTTAGCGAAAAATACCATTCAAGTCCAGTATAAATAAGTAAAACCATGCATGCAGCGCCCACTTTTAACTGAGTTTTTAACAGCCGGTTCAACGTCAGCAGTAAAATCAAACCTCCACCAATATTAACGATCAGCAGATACTCGATATACAGAGTCATGATTCCTGTCCTCCCGATAACCACATTCTACAAACTCAGCAGCAGTGAAACTTGTCAGTTCCTAAAAAGAGTTCAATATTTCGTGGTATAAATTACGTCATCAGCCCACAAAAAAAGCCCGGCTTAAGTAAGCCGGACTTCAAGTTATCCTCTGCGTCTGTTACGGTTACGCAGGAATGTTGGAATATCTAAAGTATCTTCAACAGGCTGCTGATTACGCGGCTGCTGTTCAGCCTGAGGAGCTTCCTCACGCTGATGATGCTGCTCACGATCACGGACAGGTTCTCTCTCACGTTTTGGAGGCTGAGGCTGCTGTCTCACCTGGCCACCCATCTGAGGACGGGCAGGTTTTGCCTGATTATGCGTTTCGCTGAATCCTGTTGCAATCACTGTAACCAGAATTTCATCCTTCAGATCCTCATCAATGACTGATCCGAAAATCATATTTACTTCCTGGTCAGATGCGCTTGCTACAATATCTGCTGCTTCCTGTACTTCATAAAGACTCAGGTTTGTACCACCTGTAATATTCATCAGTACGCCCTGCGCACCATCAATTGCTGTTTCAAGAAGCGGACTTGAGATCGCTTTTTTAGCAGCTTCAGATGCACGGTTTTCTCCTGATGCAATACCAATACCCATCAATGCAGATCCTTTATTTGACATGATTGTCTTAACGTCTGCAAAGTCAAGGTTGATCAGACCCGGTACTGCAATCAGATCAGAAATACCCTGAACACCCTGACGCAGTACGTTATCTGCCTCACGGAATGCTTCAAGCATCGGCGTGCTCTTGTCAACGATTTCAAGAAGTCTGTCATTAGGAATGACGATCAGTGTATCCACTGCTTCTTTCATCGAACTGATACCGCCTGCTGCCTGTGTGGCACGCTTGCGTCCTTCAAATGTAAATGGACGGGTTACGACACCGACTGTCAGGCTGCCCAGTTCTCTGGCAATTTGTGCGATAACAGGTGCTGCACCAGTACCGGTACCGCCGCCCATTCCGGCAGTAACGAATACCATATCTGCGCCTTTAATTGCCTCTTCAATCTGTTCACGGCTTTCTTCTGCTGCTTTTTTCCCTACTTCAGGATTAGCACCTGCTCCAAGACCGCGCGTCAGCTTGCCGCCGATTTGCATTTTGATTTCTGCTTTGGAAAGATTAAGTGCCTGTGCATCAGTGTTAACTGCTATAAACTCTACTCCCTGAACGCCGTGCTCAATCATGCGGTTAACAGCATTGTTTCCGCCGCCGCCTACACCGATGACTTTGATCGTTGCCAGGGAATCAACATTCGTATCGAAATCTAACATCGCAAATCCTCCTAATTCAAAATTACTTCCCGGAACTTCTATTCAAAAAAGTATCCAAATAGTTTTTTAAATCTGCCCTCTTCATTTTTCTGCTTTGGCTTTTGCTGCTTAGGTGCTGTTTCCTGGGACTTTTGTTTTTTAGGTGCATAGTCATTTTGATTAAATTCAGATGCAGAAGGCTGTTTGTCAGCCTGTCCCTGCAGCTTGGCATGTTTATATGCGTATTTAATCAAGCCGACTGCCGTCGTATACTGCGGCTCTCTGACCCCGATATAATCCGGCACTGCAACCCTCACCTGGTTTTGAAGAACTGCCTGTCCAAGCTCAAGTACGCCAGGCATCGCTGCAGAACCACCAGTCAGGACAAATCCACCAGGTAAATCATGGATATTTAGCCTTTTCAGTTCATTCAGCACCAATTCAAACATTTCTTCCATTCTGACTTCAATGATATCAGAAATTTCAAGCTGATTAAATTGCTGGTGCTGGTCACTTCCAATAATAGGTACACTGAACACTTCATCTTCTGAAGCATAATCGTAAAAGGCATGTCCATGTTTACGTTTGATTTTCTCAGCATCATCAGTTGTAGTTCTGAGACCGATCGACAAATCCTTCGTAATATGTTCACCGCCTGCAGGTACAGTTGAAGCTGCAATCAGATGTCCATGTTCAAATACTGCGATACTTGTGGATCCGCCGCCTATATCAATGATTGCTGTACCCAGATCCTGTTCGTCTTTTGACAGGGCAATCGTGCCAGCTGCAAGCGGTTGAAGGAAGATATCAGCAACCTCAAGCCCCGCTTTTTCAACACAGCGTAAAATATTGTGCAGCATCGTTTTAGAGCCAGTTACAACTGTACCTTCAAGCTCCAGTCTCACGCCGATCATACCTCGTGGATCCTTAATTTCATCCAGTCCGTCAACAATAAACTGACGGGGCACAATATTAATTAACTCCCTGTCAGGAGACATTGGCATGACCTGTGCCGCGTCTAATACGCGTGCAATATCCTCATCACGGATTTCTTTGTCATCTGTAGAAACTGCCACTACTCCATGGCATGGCTGCAGGGCGACATGATTTGCCGGTATACCTACAATTACATTATGTATTGAAAGACCTGTCATCCGCTCAGCCTGATCTACTGCTTTCTGGATTGACTGTACGGTTTCATCAATATCAACAATTGAACCTTTTCTAATTCCTTCAGACTCAACATTTCCGACTCCAATAATATTAACTGAATCCTGGACCAATTCTGCAATGACTACTTTTACAGAAGATGATCCTATGTCCAGACTGACATAGTACTCGTTGCTGCTCACGTGTGGCACCTCCTTTAAACCTTTTAACTTTGTTTTTAGCTTTGTTAAAGTTGGCTGTTGATTTCCGCTGCAATCACCAGCTGGGCTAAAACAACATTTGTCTTTAACATTGCCTTGTTTTTAAATTTTTCAGGATTTCATATTTATAAACGTAACTTTAAAAAGTTAGCATTCTTGCAGTTTCATGGCAGAAACCTCAATAGGTATAGTCTACACCAATTGAGATACTCAGAAAAGTAATAAATGACCGATATTACTGACAAATTCATACTTTAATTTTCTTACTCTTCTGAGTCTCCTTCTATTACTCCTGCACGATTATCCAATGTGTCATCAATATCGTCTCCGGCAGTGTCTTCTGCTGACACATCCGGCACCTCTTCTGCACCTTCATAAGCACGGAAATAAGATCCTACCTCCAGGTCAATCACACCTTTTACGTCAGGGTCGAGCTGACTTACGATAGATGGATAATGTGTCATCTTTTCAGCAAGCGTATGGATTACCGCAGTCACTTCAAAACCATCATTCATATAGAGCGTAATTCTACCTGAATCAACTTCAGACGGAGTATGGTGCACTTCAGAAATGGAATTCAATACGTTTCCCGGAAGGTCTGACAGAGCGGATGCAAGATCATTTAAAACAGCCCCCTGCCTGAAACCATTCAGAACAGGTGCACTAAAATCAATATCCTGCACTGGTTTGGGGTCACTGATATAACCATTTTCGTATACAGTACGATATTGCTGGCCTTCTCTGCTTAAAGCAACTTTTTCAAATTCTTCAATTGTTACTTCTACACCTAATGGAAAATCCCTTTTAACTTCTGCGTTTCTGATTATTTTATGATCAGTCAGTTTTTTTTCAGCATCATCCAGATTTAAAGTCCAATAAGCGTCTCCTGGTGATATTCCTGCTAGATCCACAGCAGCATCATCAGATATCCCGCTATTTCCATTCACCTGAATATCCTGAACTTTACTGTAGGAAGACTGGAAATACAGTACGATAATGATCAGGAAGACAAATAGCAGAACAACACCGACTAAGCGCCTGTTCGCTCTTTTCCGCCGGCGCTGTCTTAACTGCGGTACTCTGTCTTCAAGTGAGACAACCGGCTTGCGTTTCATTCATTTCACTCCAGTCATGCGATACGAGCCGCAAACGACTCTTTTTGAATCTACCTTTATACTACACTATTGAAAGCTGATAACATACAGAAACATGCTTATCGTCATGAAAATGTAAAATACCTACTTTCCTGTATAACGGCTGATATTTAACAAAATTCCAATCATACAGAGAACAACCATCAGTGATGATCCGCCGTAACTGAAAAACGGGAGTGTGATACCTGTAACAGGTATTAAACCAATCACAACTGAGATGTTGATAGCGGTTTGTAATCCAAGTGAAATCACAATGCCCCCCGCCAGCATTTTACTGAATGTATCAGGTGCTGATACTGCAATCAGAATACCTCTCCAGATTACTGCTGCGAACAACAGAATAATGATGATACTTCCCGCTAAGCCAAGCTCTTCTGCAGCAATGGCAAAAATAAAATCATTTTGAGGTTCAGGCAGATAAAAATGTTTCTGCCTGCTGTCTGAAAATCCTGTACCGAACAGCCCGCCCGGCCCTACTGCGTAAAGTGATTGTATCATCTGAAATCCCGCTCCAAGTGGATCCTGCCATGGATCAATAAATGAATTGATTCTTTGCATTCTATATGGAGCTGCAATAACCAGCCCTGCAAACCCTGCCGCACCTGCCCCAAAAAGGAAAACAAAGAAACGGATACTGACCCCTGCTAAAAATAACAGTGACAGACCGCTTCCTGCAAGGACAGTCCCGGTTCCAAGGTCCGGCTGCAGCATGACGATTCCAAAAGGCAATAAAATAACTATAATCAGAAAAGCTGTCTGCTTTAGCGTAAGTTTTTTACGCGATGTAGAGATTAAAGCCGCCGTCATCATTAAAACACCTGCTTTCGCGAGCTCTGCAGGCTGAATTGATATTGGACCTGCCCCGATCCAGCTCTGGGAACCGTTTCGCTCAAGACCGATACCCGGAATCAACACAAGAACCAGTAAAATAATCGAAATCAGGTAAATAACAGACGCATGTTTACGCCATACCTGATAATGCACTTTTGAGATTGTTACCATCGCTATGACACCTGCAGCCAGATATAATGCCTGTCTGAAAGAAAAAAAATGGGCATCCCCAAAACGGTCGAATGCCCATACACTGCTTGCACTATCAATTAATAAAACACCAAAAACTGAACAGCACATCACTAAAGTAAACAGCAGACGATCCATGACACTCGTCCCTTCAGCGTATTTACTTCAGCTTATTCACTTCATCAATAAATATGTCTCCCCGCACTTCAAAAGTCGGGTATTGATCCCAGCTTGCGCATGCTGGTGATAGAAGTACGACATCTCCACTTTCTGCACTTTCTGCTGCAGCATGGACAGCGTCTTTTACATCTTTCACGCTGATGATGTTCTCTACACCGCCTGCTCTTGCAGCTTCAGCCATCTTATCTGCCGTTTCACCAAATACAATTGCCGTTTTGACATGCGACATCGACGCCGACAGTTCATCAAAGCTGTTTCCACGGTCAAGACCGCCGCATAATAATACCGTTGGACCTTTGAATGCATCGAGCGCGCTTTGTGTGGCCAGGATATTTGTTGCCTTGGAATCGTTATAAAACTTAATCCGGTTCCACTCTCTTACAAATTGGGTACGGTGTTTTACCCCCGCAAATTCTCCGAGTACTGCTCTGATGCTTTCATTTGAGACGCCATATAACTTTGCTGCACCGATCGCAGCCATTATATTTTCAAGATTATGTCTGCCCGGAAGCACGATTTCTTCAAGCCTTACGACCGCTTCACCATTCATGAAAATCTGTTCACTGTCAGTTGAGATACCTTCTGTTAATAATCTCTTCGTTGAAAATAGTATCTTTTTAGCTCTCGTATGCTGAATAGCATTCATGAGTTCTTCCTGATCAGCATTAACAATTAAATAGTGGTTTTCTGTCTGATTTTTAGTGATAGCAGCCTTTGCTTCCACGTATTCCTGTTTTGAAGCGTGATAGTCAAGATGCGCATCATAAATGTTCGTAATAATCGAAATCGCGGGGGCGAACTGTCTGATTCCCATCAGTTGAAATGAGGATAATTCAACGACCATTGCTTCACCAGGATGTGCAATCTGGGCTACCTCACTGGCAACTGTTCCTATGTTCCCTGCAACATATGACTTTTTCTGATCTTTTGTAATCATCTCATGAATCAGTGTCGTAGTAGTCGTTTTACCATTCGTTCCGGTAATACCGATGATATCTGCTTCACTGATCTGATAAGCAAGTTCCACTTCAGTAATCACAGGCAGACCTTTTGCTATAGCGCCTTTAATCAGTGGATTTGTATAAGGAATACCAGGATTTTTCACGATCATTTCAAAGCCTTCGTCGAGGAGTTCAACCGGATGACTGCCGCAAATCACTTTAATTCCCTGATCAAGCAGCTGCTGTGCATCCTTATTCTCAGAAAGAGGCTTCCAGTCATTAACTGTAACAAATGCACCCAATTTGTGAAGAAGAAGCGATGCAGCGACTCCGCTTTTTGCGAGTCCGACTACCAGGATTTTTTTATTTTGATACCCTTTATAATTAATCATCAGCCATACACTCCTATCAGAACGCCCATCACACCTGCTGCAAGACCAACTGTCCAGAAGACAGTAACGACTTTCCATTCTGACCAGCCAGTGAGTTCAAAGTGATGATGAAGCGGACTCATCTTAAAAACCCGTTTTCCAGTTGTTTTAAATGAAGTAACCTGTATCATGACTGATAAAGTCTCCAATACAAAAACAATACCAATCAATAGTAGCAATATTTCCTGTTTTGCAAGCAGGGATACGGTCCCGATTGCGCCACCGAGCGCAAGTGAACCTGTATCACCCATAAACACTTTTGCCGGATGGGCGTTGAATAATAAGAACCCAAGCAGTGCTCCCACGGCAGCCATACAGAAAATTGCCAGTGCGAGTTGTTCCTGCTGCCAGGCAATCAGTGCAAATGCACCAAATGCAATCACTGCAGTACCTGATACGAGACCATCAAGTCCATCAGTCAGGTTAACAGCATTCGAAAATCCGACTAACCAGAAAATGACGAATGCGACATATAAAATACCAAGATTTAATTCAATTGACGTAAATGGAATTGCAATGATTGACGAAAAATCATTAGCGCTGAAAACAATATAAAATATAATAGCAATCACAATTTGTCCGAGAAGCTTTTGTTTTGAAGTTAAGCCAAGATTTCTCTTTTTGGCTACTTTAATAAAATCATCCAGGAATCCAAGGATCCCAAAGGTAATCGTGACCATTAGTAATAGAAAAGTTGTAACAGATAATACACTGAAGATCGCGCTGACTGCAACGGTTGCGACTGTCAGTGCGCTCAAAATAATTAAACCGCCCATTGTTGGCGTGCCGGACTTTTTCTGATGGGATTCAGGTCCTTCTTCCCTGATACTTTGTCCAAATTTTAATCTTCTTAAGTATGGAATAAATACCGGAGCTGCCGCTGCGGAAATTCCAAATCCAACTATTGCTGCCCATAGTACAGCCCATAATGACATCTTGCTTCCTCCTAACAAATCGTTCCAGTTTATTGTACTGTTTATGTTGTATGCTGACAATCTCTCATTTTACCATAACTACCGTGTTTAGAGCGGGAAAGTTTATTACATTTTTAATTTCAGGACAATTGTTTTACTTGTGAACAATAAAAAGCTGAGACAAGTTAATATGTCTCAGCTTTTTCACAAAGGGGCAATTCTTAAACACCCTTCACCTGTAGTCCCCTCAGTATATCTTCAGCGACTGATTTGTCGTCAAAAGGGATTTTTTCATTTTGAATGATCTGATATTTTTCATGACCTTTGCCTGCAATTATGACGATATCTCCCGGGGTTGCCTGACTGATCGCCTGGCTGATTGCCGCTTTGCGGTCTTCGATAACTGTGTAGCTGTCACCGGGCACCCCCTTTTCCATATCCCGCAGAATTTTTTTCGGATCTTCACTTCTCGGATTGTCAGAAGTAAAAATTGCATGATCCGCATACTGACACGCAATTTTCGCCATAACCGGACGCTTGGCACGATCTCTGTCACCGCCGCAGCCGATTAATGTAATCAAATTGTTCGGGTTCATTCTGTTTGCTGCCTGCAGAATATTTTTTAAGCTGTCAGGCGTATGGGCGTAATCCACAATCACTGTAAATGGGTGCTCATGTCTGACAATTTCGAAACGTCCGGGTACCCCGGAGATATTTTCGAGACCTGAGGCAATATCCTGCAGAGGGATTCTGTTTACAAAACCGACTGCTGCTGCTGCCAATGCATTATATATATTGAAAATGCCCGCTAATTTGATGATAACTTCAATATGTCCTGACGGTGTTCTTAATACAAAAGAAGCCGATTCTTTTTGAATGGCTATATTTTCTGCATAAATATCAGCATCACTGCTTAGTCCGTACGTTAAAATATGAGCAGATGTAACTGATTCTATCTCTTTTGAAAACGGATCATCGTTGTTTAGAACAGCAAACTTTGGTGATGACTTTACGTGTGAGTGACCGAGCTGGGAGAAAAGCAGGGTTTTTGCCCATTTATAATTCTCCATTGTTTCATGGTAGTCGAGGTGGTCCTGCGTAATATTCGTAAAAACTGCAATATCCACATCGCACCCGAACATTCTGCCCTGTGAAAGACCATGGGATGAAGCTTCAAGAACTGCAGCCTTAACCCCTGCTTCTCTGTAATCCGCAAGGGTCTGTTGCAGTAGTAAACCGTCAGGAGTGGTGTTAACGGCTTTTCTAACCTGGTTTCCCTGCTTCATGTACAGCGTGCCGATAATACCGGTTTTTATACCGGCAGATTCAAGTACACTGTGAATCATATGAGTAACAGTCGTTTTTCCATTCGTACCGGTCACACCAATCACATTCAGATCGAAACTCGGATAATCGTAAAAATGGTTAGCAAGATATGCAAGTGAATGCCTAGGCTGTTTAACAATAATCTGAGGCACCGGCAAATCATATTCAGTATCAGATATAATAGCAGCTGCACCATTTTCAATCGCTTTTTCTATATATAGTCTGCCGTCAGATTGTTCACCTTTTATTGCTGCAAAAAGGGATCCGTTTTCAACTTCCTGATGATGATGACACAGCTTCATTATCTCAGGGTCTGATTCAGGGCCTTTTATCGTATAAAATGGGAGGCAGCCTGTCAGCTCTGAAAGTCTCATATATTCAACTCCTCGAACAAATCTTATACTGCTATATTACCTCATAGGTCAAAAGAATGCTATTGACCTGTGAAGATTCGAAGCGTATTTCCTTCTTCCAGTACGGCTCCCGGTTCAGGTGATTGTCTGATTACTTTTTTGCCATCGCCTTTTATATCGAGGTCAATCGGAAGGTGCATTTCAAGCAGTTCACTTTTTGTCATGCCTGTTACATCAGGGACTTTGATTTCAGGCGGGTCTAACCACCTGACTTCTTTTTCAATTTGTTTTGTTCGTCTTTTAACACCCATGGCATTTAAGGACTCTTCAATGATTGTACCTACGATCGGTGCAGCGACTACACCTCCGAATTGAACAGTATCTTTAGGATGGTCAACTGCAAGATAGACCAGCAATTCGGGGTCATCACTTGGAGCAAAGCCAATGAATGAAACAATGTAACTATCTTTCATATAGCGGCCATTTTCGACCTTTTGTGCAGTACCTGTTTTCCCGCCCACACGATACCCGTCAACAAAAGCTCCTCTTCCGGTACCTTGTGCCACTACGGATTCGAGTGCTTCTCTCATTTCAGCAGATACATCTTCAGATATAACTTTTCTTTTTGATTTCGTCTCTACTTCGTGAACCGTTTCCCCCGAAGTGGAATCGGTCCATTTCTTTGTAATCGTGGGAACCGGGAGATGACCGCCGTTTATCACAGCCGAAACAGCTGCCGCCTGCTGGATTGGAGTTACCGAAACCCCCTGTCCAAAAGCAGTTGTCGCCTGTTCAACAGGTCCCATATTTTCCGGTTTGAACAATATCCCGCTCGCTTCACCAGTCAGATCGATACCAGTTTTCTGTCCAAATCCAAAATCATGAATATAAGACAGCAGCCTGTCTTTACCAAGTCTGTTCCCTAATTCTATAAATCCGGGGTTACAAGAATTCTGAACAACTTCAAGAAACGTCTGGTTTCCGTGTCCTTCTCTTTGCCAGCAGTGAAGCTTTACCCCTCCTACCTCCACATGACCACTGTCATAGAACTGCTCGTTCTCAAGGTCCACAAGCCCTTCTTCAAGCGCAGCTGCAAGTGTGATAATTTTAAAAGTTGATCCCGGTTCATACGTTCTCCAGATCGGCAATACCCTGTTATAAATGTCCGGAGAGAACTGCTGATAATTAGACGGGTCAAAATCCGGCCTTGAAGCCATTCCGAGAATTTCACCTGTTTTCGGATTCATTGCAAGTGCTAAAATCTGATCCGCATCATACTTTTCCTGTGCATTCGTCAATTCACGTTCAAGTACATTCTGCACATTCAGATCGATTGTTAAGTGCAGGTCCATCCCGTGTTCAGGGTCCTTGTTGAATGAACCTGACTTTCCCATCTCTTTTCCTTTCGCATCTGTGAATAGACCCGTTGCACCCTGGATACCGTATAGCTGATCGTCATAAAGCAGTTCAAGTCCTGATAATCCCCTGTTGTCAACTCCTATAAATCCAAGTACATGTGATAGCATCCTTCCATGAGGATAAGCACGCTTATAGTCATCTGCAATATATACACCGGGCAGTGATGCTTCCTCAAGTGCTCTCACCTGTTCAAATGAAAGCTTTCTCCCTTCAGGATGCAGCTTTTCAATGGAGCCTTTTCTGTTTACAAATGCTACTGCTTTTTCCTCAGGCATCTTCAGCACTTTGCTTAATAGAGCAGAAGTCTTTTCACGATCCTCAATCTGCTTAGGAATAATAAAGAGACTCGGCGCGGACTCGTTTAATACAATAGGTTTGCCGTTTCTGTCATAGATAGAGCCGCGTTCAGGTTCTAACGGTAGTTCCCTCGTCCAGCTTTCAATTGCTTTTTCATATAACTTTTCATGCGATATGACCTGAACGTAAAAAAGTCTAATGATCACGACAAAGAAAATAAGCACGAATAAGGCAAACACAACCAATAGTCTTTTTTTAATTAACCTCTCTGAAAAATACTGCACACTGTTCCCCCTGTATTGAGCTATATTCACATCGTATGTCAGGATTTATCGGGTATGCAAAAAGCCTTTTCTGAATTAATCAGAAAAGGCTTCATGACGAGTATAATTCAGTCCTGTGGAAGTTCACTCTCTTCTTCAGGCTGGCTTAATCTTGTTCTTGTTTCTTCAGGTGTTTCAAATTTTACTGTCAGCGGCTGATCCTGAGTAATGATGGTATCTGCGGTTACATTCTGCTGAACTGCAAAGCCTGCGCCTGAGGCATTCAGCTGAAGATCCGCAGCTACTGCAGCTTTGACTACGTCCCTGTAAGACCAACCGGTCAGGTCAGGTATCGTTAACTCACCATCTGTAACCAGTATCAGCTTTTCACCGGCTATTAAGTCAGTGTTTACAGCTGACTGGCTCTTAATCACAGACCCATTGCCCAGTACAATGACTTCAAGACCTGCTGTATCGAGCTGTTGTCTCACATCTGATACATTTTGACCTGTATAATCTTTTACTGATACATTTTCTTTTACAGGCGCTTCAGCCGGTTGAATATTACGGTATTTAAGGCTATTCAGCATAACAGGATTGAACACTTTTGATACCGGAACAGAACCAATTTCATCAAGTGGAAGCGTAGGCTGCTGCACCCCGACATATACGATGAGTTCAGGATCATCAGCTGGTGCCATTCCCATAAATGAAAAGAGATAATTATCTCTGCCTCTCATGTACCCGCCTGTATTTGGATCAGGAATTTCAGCTGTGCCGGACTTTCCTGCCACTTCATATCCAGTTATACTGAATGGCTGTCCTGTCCCCGCCTCACTCGTTATAGTAGTGGCAAGATATTCTCTTACTTTTGCTGCGGTGTCAGCTGAAATCGGCTGTCCGCTTATTTCCGTTTCCCCTTCATATACCGCTTCACCAGTATCAGGATTAACCACTTTTGAAAGAACGTACGGACGCTTCATTTGACCGTCACCTGCAATCGCGGTTTCCGCCTGAATCATCTGCAAGGGTGTCACTGTTGTACCCTGCCCGAAAATAGTCGTCACTTTTTCCAGCGGATAATTATACAGGATCTTACCGGGTGCTTCATTTGGCAGGTCAATTCCTGTGATTTGACCGAAACCGAAGTCATCCAGATAGTTTCTATATACGTCGTCTCCCATTAATTCGAGCAGTTTTGCAAATGCTGTGTTAGAGGACCGCTGTACACCTTCGAGATAACTGATGGTTCCCCACCCTACATTATTGTGATCACTAATTTTTTGTCCCAGTACGTCATATGAGCCTGATTGATAGGTAGCATTTGGATTAAACACTCCTTCTTCTACAGCCGCCGCCAGTGAAAAGGTTTTAAATGTAGAACCAGGTTCAAACGTACTCTCGACAATCTGGTTATACCAGTTATCACTTAAACCTACACGCGTATCAGGGTCAAACGTTGGACGCTGGCTCATCGCAAGGATTTCACCGGTCTTGGCATCAGCAACTACTCCGAACATATTGCCGGGGTTATATTCTTCAGATACCTGACTCATTGCGTCTTCTAAGAATGTCTGAATTTTTTTATCAATCGTTAAATATACGTCATGGCCATCCCGGGCTTTTTTAATCGCCTCTTCACCGCCAGGAAGCAGGTAACCTCTTGCATCAGTCTCAAATGAAAGTTCACCGCTTTTTCCTTCAAGAAAGTCATTGAGATTTTTTTCTATCCCCATTTTACCAATGGTCTTTACCATGCCATCGTCTGTTGCTTCAGGCTGGGCGTATCCAATCAGATGAGATGAGAAAATACCATTTGGATAAAATCTTTTCAGGTCCTGAAGAAAGAATATACCCGGCAATTTTTCATCTTCTATCTGCTGCTTAATTTCCAGTGGGATATCTTTACCCTCAGTACCGAATTCAACCTGTTTTCTGTCAAGTGTAAGAATATCGAGGATTTCACTCTCTGTAAGGTCCAGGTACTGTGATAGTGTTTTTGCAGTCGATTCAGGATTCATGACATGACGAGGGTTTTCTTCATTTGTGGTCAGATTTTCATCCAGTACCGCTACGATTTTATAAGTCTGCGTATCTTCTGCAATGACTTCCCCGTTACGGTCCAATATTTTCCCTCTTTCAGCTTCAAGAATCTGGCTTCTTGCATACTGCGCCTGAGCCTGGGCTGCAAGATCTCTGCCTTCTGCTTCTCCTGTGATCTGTAAAGTCATAAATCTTACAACTAAAATGAAAAAGAGAGCACTAAATACTGTAAACAGCAGGTAGGCTCCCCAATTCTTTTTCAATTTCCTCATGGCTGCTGCACAACCTTAACATTTGAATCATTCAGCGTCAGTCCGAGTTCTTTTGCTTTTTCCCAGACACGCTCATATGTACTCATCTGACTCACCTGAATTGTCAGGTCATTATTCACATTTTCCTGGGTCACAATGTTGGATTCTAGTTGCTGAATCTCTTTATTTGTATTATAGATTTCAGCCTGGGCAGTAATGATTTGAAGACTCGCAATACACACGAATGCAGCAAAGATTGCAGCGATCATTTTTTCACCAAGTGTAAATGCGGACGTCCTTTTCTTGACTACTTTTTTCTTTGTAACCTGAACAGACTGCTTGTGCTCAAGATTTCTTGCAGAGTTCATCATTCTATTTCCCCCATTTCGCTTTTATCTGTTTTTCTCTGCTATTCTAAGTTTTGCCGATCTTGAACGGTTATTATGTTCAAGTTCTTCTTCACTTGCTGTGATCGGCTTTCTGGTAATCAGCTTTAATTCAGGTTCGTACCCTTCCGGAATCACCGGCAGACCAGGTGGTAATTCCGGTCCTTTTGCAGCTTCTTTAAACATTGTTTTACAGATTCTGTCCTCTAAAGAATGGAAGGTAATGACGCTGATTCTTCCCCCCGGATTCAGCATCCCGATTGCCTGTTCAAGCGACTCCTCGATGACACCAAGTTCGTCATTCACTGCAATTCTAATTGCCTGGAAAACTCTTTTGGCAGGGTGTCCGCCTTTTCGTCTTGCTGGTGCAGGTATTCCATCTTTAATACATTCAACAAGCTCTGCCGTCGTTTCAATCGGCTTAAGTTCACGCGCAGCTTCGATCTTCCGGGCGATCTGCTTAGAAAATTTTTCTTCCCCATATCTGAAAAAAATTCTGACCAGATCTTCAAAAGGCCACTCATTTACCACCACTCTTGCTGTCAGAGGTGAAGACTGATCCATCCTCATATCAAGCGGTGCATCATGATGGTAGCTGAATCCTCTTTCAGGTGTGTCCAGCTGTGGAGATGAAACACCCAGGTCATATAAAATGCCGTCTACTTTCATAACACCGCGCTCATTCAGCTCTTCCTTTAAATGTCTGAAATTCGATTGAATAAATGTCACTTGACCTTTATAAGGCGCTAGTTTCTGTTTTGCATGTTCAATGGCTGTTTTATCCTGATCAAAACAATAAAGATGACCTTCACTGGATAATTGGGATAATAAATACTCACTGTGTCCTGCACCGCCAAGCGTACAGTCTACATATATACCGTCCTTTTTAATATTCAGTCCATCAACTGTTTCTTTCAAAAGGACAGTCGTATGATCAAACATCCTTGCCACCTCAACACTTTTTAAATTCTATAAGTCAAAATCAATCAGGTTTTCTGCAATTTCTGCAAATGATTCTTCGGATTCAGACAAATAATCTGTCCAAACTGCTTTATCCCAAATTTCAATTCTTGATGAAACCCCGATAATCATACATTCTTTTTCAATTTTCGCGTAATCAATTAAATTTTTGGGAAGATTAATTCTCCCCTGCTTGTCAATCTCACATTCAACTGCACCGGAAAAGAAAAACCTGGCAAATGCTCTTGCATCCTTCTTCGTTACAGGAAGTGAACGGACTTTCTCCTCGAGACGGCGCCATTCATCCATAGGGTAACCAAATAAACACTGATCCAGACCTCTTGTGATCACAAAAAGATCTTTGACATGTTCACGGTATTTTGCAGGGACAATGATTCTCCCTTTTGTATCGATTGAATGTTGATACTCCCCCATGAACATCAGGTTTCCCACCTCTCAAAATAAATGTACCACAGTCCCCCACTTTGTACCACTCGTTTCTGATATAATAACACAACTGTAATATTAAAGAATAAAAAATGAATGAATTTTCTAAAAACAAAGCTCAAATCAATCTCATTCCAATAAAAAAGCTGTCCGGAACATTGATTCCGGACAGCTTTTTCATCAGATATAAATAATATTATGTTTGTGATTAAATGCTGCCTCTGCTTTGAGCAGATCGCTCATGAAAGTTTCTCCATAGCGATTAATATAATAATATATATTCCAGATCCGCTCCTGGGGGCCGCCTAGTGGTCTCAGAGCGTTTTGCACGCTGTCATATCTCCTCAGGATATGACCATGCTTTTGACTGATGGACTGATCAGATTTCATCTGGAGAAACGTCAGCTGCTTCAGATGAAAGTTCAGGTTCTTTTCTACGATTTGATTAAAGGCCGGGTCATATTTGTTCGAGAGTTTCTTAATCTCTTCATATTGATTTTCCAGTTGTTTTTCTGTTTCCTGAATCACTGATCTGAGAGACTGATCTTTTACTGAGTCAAAATATGCTGTCTTTTCATTTTCTGTCCCATTTGAAATGGCGTGTTCAATCTCTACTCCAAGCTCAGCTGCATACTGTTCAATATGACGTTCCACGATCGTAAAGTTGAGTCTCGGCACGACAGGTGGCATGTGAAAACCGGCTTTCTCAAATCCGGTTTTTAGTTCAGCCCAGTAAGCAATTTCTCCGGGCCCACCAATAAACGCAAGCGTCGGGATCAGCCATTCCTGCATCAGCGGTCTTGTTACCACATTGTTGCTGAGATCCTCAGGAGAATTTTCTGCTGTATTGATGATTTCTTTAAAGGTATAAGACCTGCCATCTTTATCATAAAAAGCATCATCTTTATAAAATAGAAGCTGTCTCTCTCCATCTCTTCTGATAAAAAGGTTTGCTGCATCTTCCTCAAGCTCAATCATTGGAGAAAATCCATCCTGCTTTAACAATTTCTGCTGCTCTAATACTGACCGGTTAATTTCCTGGTTCTGTTCAATCAATTGCTTGAAAAAAGATGATTCAAGTTTTCTAAGCTCCGGATCAGCCGCATCCAGTACCAGCAGACCTGTATCTTTAAACAGATCCATAATCAGCCAGGCAAACATTTTTGATATATTTGTACAGTCTGCAGCTGCTCTGTATAATTTTTTCTTCAATCCTGTAGTATGGGATGTCTCACCAAATTCAGAAAGCACTTCGTCAATCCATGCTTCCATCTCTGAATGACTATAGCTAATATCTGACGCCATCTTTTTAGTCAGCACCCGCTCAGGGTAACCCTTTTTAATCAGTTTACCTTCAGATTCAGTATAAACATGATTAATCTCAAGAAAATCGTGGTCTTCTCCAGCAATCCAGAAAATCGGGATCACTTTTCTTCCAAGGTCTTCAGATTGTTTTTCAGCAAATTTTATAATTGATAGGACTTTATGTATTGAATAAAGCGGTCCGGTTAACAGACCGGCCTGCTGTCCTCCAACAACTGCTACCCCATCACCTTTTAAAGCATCCAGTGAAGAAGCAGTCTCCCGGGAAGAAGGGAGATTTCCCATAAATGATTCAATACAGGCAGCAAGTTCATTTCTCATAAAAGAACGCTGATCCAGATCAGTCAGCCGTTTTTTAAAATCATGACTGTATGAATAATGGAAATGTTTCATTGTATTTGAAGATTCTTTTATATACGCCGAAGCGAAAGGCTGAATAGCCGGAAGGTCAAATTGTTTTACGAGCATCTGAAATTCTCCTTTAATCCGCATTAGTCCACTGTCAGTATACCATCCGCTTTTCGAAAGCCGAAAGAATATTGCTCGCTAAAGCAATGATTCATAGATCGATAACACAGTTCCGGTCACAATAAGTGCTATATGCAGCAGGAAGAATACTAAAAAAGAAAGCCGCCACGTACTTTTAATAATATTTGAGATGGTGAAGTCATCCTTTTTACTTCTTATATAAAATGCAGTAAGGATTCCGATAGCAGCTACGATTAAGCAGAGAACCCAGAAAATTGATATCTCCCATATAAAAAGAATGAGAAAGTATACTGATCCGATTAGGAATGGATTTGTTGCATTGATACCGGAAGAAACAGCCAGACGGTGCCTTGATGATATTTTCTTAACAATAATAAAAACAAGCAGATAGATCAGATAAGGTGCATATAGCAGTATGCTGAGAAGGTTTGCTGCAGCAACCATTAATTTTTCTCCTCCCTTTCCTGAATGGCAAGAATAGCATTTTCAAGAAATGGTATAATCAGGGGCTTTACCTTTTTTTCTTCAGCGATTTTTGTAGCGTAGCCTGTCATTGCTTCAATTTCTGTTTTTCTGCCAGCTTTTATATCAGAGAGCATCGATGATTCGTTTTCTGCAGTTTTCATACATAAATCAAAAATATCATCCAGCCTGCAGTGTGTGACCGCTTCAGGAAAAATGAACATAATTTCGCTGTAAAGTAACTTCATCATTTCTCTGTAACGGGCATTAGCTTCAAGCTCACCATTTCTCACATTAAATAACGCTGTCAAAGGATTGATCATGAGGTTTTTAATTAACTTAACTGTCAGCAATATTTCATAATTATCTTCAAATGCAACTGGAAAATCAGTTCTGTTACAGGCAGTAAAACGATCCACCAGTTTACTGTCACCCCTGTAACAGGCAATACGCCACCAGCCGATGCCATTGTGCTGATAGGTATGACTGTTCAGCTTTTTTGAACCGTGCTCCACTGTACTGACAAAAATATGTTTGTGTGGGATTGAAGAGAGATATGTAAGATGCGACATGCCGTTTTGCAGGAAGATCAGTGGAATATGATCAGGCACCCGTCTTAAAGCAGGTAAGATTTCATTTAAATGATACTGCTTAACTGCAATGATTACTGCTTCTGATTCATTGAAAGTTGTTTTATCTATTTGGGAAGCTGCTACTTTGACTGCCTGGCTCTGTGGTGCAGTTACACCATTCTTATTTAGAGTGTGGGCCTGTTCATCAGATCTAGTGCTTATATGTATAGAATGACCGCATATTTGTAATTGATGAGCAAAAAGGAGTCCAATTGACCCTGCTCCTATGATATTTACCCGAATAATGATCACTCCTTTTTATCTAGTTTATCAGACAATGCAGGTGAAATAGCATCATTTTTTTAATAAAATCAGCTGAAGATTGGCTGATTACAGTTGTATAAAAATAATAAGAGACCCTGATATCGCAATTCAGAAGAATACCGCCAGAAAACGCTTCTGGCGGTAAGTGTGTTATACCGGATACACCGGGTGTTTTTTTGGCGGCATCGGAATGGTTTTTGAAGCATAGTACTCAAAGCGGCTGATCAATACATCTCTCAGCTCATCAGGTTCTACAATATCGTCAATAATAAGTTCTGATGCAAGTCTGTATATATCGATTTCTTCCTGATACTCTTTGTGCTTTTCCTGTGCAAAAGCGATTTTTTCTTTCGGATCTTCAATGTCCTGAATTTTATTCGAATACACTGCATTGACTGCAGCTTCAGGTCCCATTACTGCGATTTGGGCAGACGGGAGTGCAATACAGCAATCCGGTTCAAAAGCAGGACCTGCCATTGCATATAATCCTGCACCGTACGCTTTTCGTACAACTACAGAAATTTTTGGCACAGTCGCGGAACTCATCGCAGAAATTAACTTTGCACCGTGACGGATGATGCCTGCCCGTTCAACCTTTGTCCCGATCATAAAGCCAGGAACATCAGCAAGGAACAATAACGGAATATTGAACGCATCGCACAGCTGGATGAACTTTGCACCTTTATCAGCTGAGTCTACAAATAACACGCCTCCCTTTGCCTTTGGCTGGTTGGCAATGATCCCTACCGGTTTCCCGTTCATTCTGGCAAAACCTGTGATCAGTTCAGGTGCAAACAACTTTTTAATTTCAAAGAAACTGCCCTCATCGATCAGTGTATCAATGGCTTCATACATGTTAAACGGCGCATTCTGGTTTGCGAGGATCAGGCCTGATAATTCTTTATCACTTTGCTTCGCCCGCGCTTCTTTTACGGGAATCTCACCTTCGAAGTTTAATGGAAAATAGCTTAAGTAATTGACCGCATGTTCAATCGCTTCCTCTTCATCTTTAGCAAGGACATCACCACAACCACTTACTGAGCAATGCATCCTTGCGCCACCCATCTCTTCAAGTGACACTTTTTCACCGATGACTTTTTCAGCCATTCTCGGTGAACCGAGATACATGGATGCATTCCCCTCCACCATAATCACGATGTCACAGAATGCGGGGATATATGCACCACCGGCAGCTGAAGGTCCAAAAAGAAGGCAGATCTGAGGGATCGTCCCTGACAGCCTCACCTGATTGTGGAAAATCCGCCCTGCCCCGCGGCGGTTAGGGAACATATCAAGTTGATCAGTGATTCTTGCACCCGCTGAATCCACCAGATAAAGCATTGGAACACGCAACTTTTCAGCTGTCTCCTGAATGCGGATAATTTTTTCAACTGTTCTCGCGCCCCATGATCCGGCTTTTATCGTTGAATCATTTGCCATAATACATACAGGACGCCCTTCAACCAGTCCTGTACCTGTAATGACACCGTCAGCAGGAAGGTCTCCCGCATTAAAGTTTGCAAACATTGCATCTTCCTTAAAAGAACCTTCATCTACCAGATGCTCTATTCTTGTACGTGCAAACATTTTCCCCTGTTCGCTGAGTTTTTCATGATACTTAGGCTTCCCGCCTTTTTTAATCGTATCCCTTGCTTCTTTCAGCCTGTTTTGAATTGTCTCAGATTGCATAATCCCTCTCTCCTTTCCTGATTATTCAAGTACGAGCAGTGTGTCACCTTCATTTACAAAATCCCCTGCGTTTACTTTAACCTCACTTACTTTACCAGCTGTTTCTGCTTCCACAGGGATCTCCATCTTCATCGATTCAAGCATCATTACAGCCTGACCATTTTCAATTTCATCTCCCTGATTTACCAATACCTGCAGAACTGTTCCTGCCATTGTTGAAGTAATCTGTGTCATTTTCATCATTCTCCTTTAATTTTCGTTAATGTTTGTGTGTGGTATTTCCCGTCCATGAATTCAGCTGAATCAAGCACGGCTTTATGAACAGGTATATTTGTCTTAACACCCTCGACTTTTATTGAATCGATTGCCTGTCTTGCCTGACTGATACAGGACTGTCTTGAATCCGCAGTCACGATAAATTTGGCGATCATCGGATCATAATATGGTGTGACTTTATTTGATTCTCTGTACCCTTCGTCTACTCTGATACCTTCGCCTTCAGGAAACTCCAGTTTTTCAAGCGTGCCGGGTGAAGGATAGAACGTTTTCGGGTCCTCAGCATAAATTCTAAATTCAATTGAATGGCCCTGCTGCTGAATATCTTCCTGGCTGAGAACAGGGATCTTTTCGTTAAATGCAGTCAGGATCTGCCACTCTACAAGATCAATTCCGGTCACTTCTTCAGTTACCGGATGCTCAACCTGCAGGCGTGTGTTCATTTCAAGAAAGTACGGATTCTCATCTGCATCGAGAATACACTCAATCGTACCCGCATTTTTATAATTCACTGCTTCAGCAGCCCGGACTGCAAGTTCATACAGCTTATCCTTAGCCGGCTGAGTGAGTGATGGTGATGGTGATTCTTCAATCACTTTCTGATTCCGTCGCTGGATCGAACAGTTACGTTCAAACAGATGAAAAACTTTTCCTTCCGCATTCCCAAAGATCTGTACTTCAATGTGTCGTGCTTTCGGGATGTATTTTTCAATAAATAATTTACCTGAACCAAAATATGTCTGGGAGCGTTTGATCGTCGGTTCAAAATGCTGAGTGAGCGCTTGCTCATTATCACACAGCACCATTCCGACACCGCCTCCACCGCTGCTCGCCTTCAGCATAACCGGATAACCAATTCTGCCTGCTTCTCTACAGGCATCTTCAAGCGTCATGGATTCACTTTCATACCCTGGCACGACAGGAACACCTGCTTCAGCCACTGTCTTTCTCGCTTCAATTTTATCTCCCATTTTCCTCAGGACTGAAGAGGACGGACCAATAAAAATGTATCCCTCTTTTTCAATACGCTCGGCAAAGTCGGCGTTTTCAGAGAGCAGGCCATAACCGGGATGAATCGCATCAACTTTTTCTATTGCAGCAATTTCAAGCAGCCTTTCAATATGTAAATAAGACTGGGCAACCGGTGGCGGGCCTACATGCAGAGCAGTATCAGCTGCCTGGACGTATGGGAGGTCCTTATCTGCATCAGAGTATACAGCAACTGTTTCAATATCCATCCGTCTGCATGTTTTGATAATTCTCAGTGCAATTTCACCGCGATTTGCAATCAGTATTTTTCTCATATGAATCCCCCTTCTGTTTATTTTTCCCCATCCCACATTCTATTGTAAACGCTTTCTAAGTAAATGTGCAGAATTTTTTGACCCGTTGCGATATAATATAGTCAGAAACTGCTTAAAGCGGTTACATGATCATATTAGAAAATTGATAGGAGTGTCCGGAATGTCATTTAAAGTGGAAAATTTAAAAATCAATTACAAAACTCTTGAAGAGTTTAATAAGTTTCGGGAAGTTGGCGTACAGGAGCTGTCAATGAAAGAAGAACTCGAAACAAATATGGTGGAAAACGATAGTGAATCACCTTTCTATGGGATCTACCTCGGCAATAAGTTAGTTGCGAGAATGAACCTATACAAAAGAGATGCAAGATTTGACCAGTACTTCGAGCCGCCTCAGAATTATCTCGAGCTATGGAAAGTAGAAGTGCTGCCGGGCTATCAGAAAAAAGGCTACGGATCTAAAATGGTAGAGTTCGCTAAAAGCTTTGGCCTGCCAATCAAAACGAACCCGAGAGTTAACTCAACTGAATTCTGGGAGAAGATGGGCTTCGAACGCGTAACTTATGACCTGGAGCGGGACCTTGGAGAAAACCCGATGGTCTGGTACCCTGAAGGTGTAACAGAACAAGTTCATGAATAATGAGGTAAAGGCTGAGACAGTAGTCTCAGCCTTTATATATCTAATAATGATCTGATGATTCATTCACTGCCTTTTTATCCATTCTGAACAGATTACCGTTTGGTTCCATCTTAAATACACTCGAAGACCTCTCAGCATCCTCTGATCCAAGCTTTCTCGCTTTTTCAATTAAATAGAGCAGTGCATGATAATCTTCCTTCAGTTGGGAGATTTGTTCTCTCAGGAATTCATTGTCTTTTTCCAGCCGTTCACGCTCTTTTTCTGTTTCTTTGATTTTCAGCTCAAGCTCCTCATCCGGCTGTTGGGTTTCAAGTCTTGAGATCCACTGGTTCATTCTTTGTAATAGCTGTTCGGCTGACCAGTCATTATGTTTTACTGTATTCTTTTTCTCTTCTTCTCTTCTTTTAGCGTACCTAGTTCTCTTAGCATCTGAGATCTGTTTCTGGCATTCTTTCCTCAGGCAGGAGTTCCACCTGAATCCGCATGCTGCAGGCGTTCTGTTCAGTTCAATTGCAACTTCCTCAAACGCATTCAGCTGGGTGCTGCCCTCTTCAATATGTGTCAGCACTTTTTCCTTTAATAACTGATCTTCTTTGGATGTCCATCCGTCCTGTCTGAATTTCACAATGATTCCCCCAGTCATCTCATTCTTTTTACTACTTTCTGAATCTACTGATATCTTATGCTTCAATATAAAAAAATAGACATAAAAAATACGAAAAACGTATTTTTTATGTCTATTTTTTATATATTTAGCATTGTTAAAATCGGCTGTTGATTTCCGCTCCAGGGGGACGCTTTCCGCATGAGCCGTCTTGTGGCTCCGATTCAATCGGACCTCTTCAGCTCGGGGCGCTTGCGGAGTCTCACCTGTCCGACTTCTCCTGCTGGAGGCGCCCCCTTCCGCTGCAATCAGCAGCTGTGCTAAAACAATTTTTATCTTTAACATAATTATTTGTTTAAGAACTTCTCCACCGCTTCATGATGTTCGTCTTTTTCCCAAAGGACTGAGCATTCATGAATCTCGCTTTCCATTCGGTCCCGCAGATCACCTGAAGCCCATTTTCTGTTTAGCATTTTTTTGTATGCTGATAAAACAGGGCCGGTTTTTTTAAATACATCTTTAAACAGATCAATCATGTCTTCAGCAGATGATGCGCTGACTGTCTGATCAATGAATCCCAGCTCTTTTAACGTTTCTTCAGAGTGAATTTTCGCTTCAGTCAATAGACGGAATGCCTGATTTGACGGAAGTCTCTCATATAATAAGGTACCACCGCCCCATCCTGTTGTGATGGCAAGGTTCCCCTGAACGAATCCCATTTTCACACCTGGCCGGGCAATTCTGTAGTCACAGGCAGTCGCAATTTCACATCCTCCCCCGATCGCAGTTCCGTTAATAAATGCAACAGTCACTTTGTTAAGTGTAGCAACTCTGTATAGAATCCCTCCCATTTTTGAGAGCATTTTATAAGACTCTTTCTGTGTTTTCAGCTTATGAAACTCCTGAAGATCCCCTCCAGAGCAGAATGCTTCATCTCCTTTACCTGTAATAATGAGCGCTTTAATAGCATTATTATGTTCCGCTTCTCTTACAGCTTTCTCGAGTCCATCCATAACCTCATTGTTCACAGCATTTCTTTTATCCGGCCTGTCAATTGTAAAAATCAGTGCGTGATTTTTTTTATGAATCATATACCCCATGTCCGAATCCCCTTTACCTGAATCTGTTCATCATTGTAACACGGGATGTTCATAATCTGTATCCTGTTTTTAAGTCTTTCAGACGCAAAAAAACCTGCAAAGGGCCATGGTCCCTCTTGCAGGTTTTCAGCAGAAGTTATTATTTTCCTACAACTTCTTTGCCTTTATAAGTTCCGCACGCTTTACACACGCGGTGAGAAAGCTTCATTTCTCCACAGTTAGAGCACTCTACCATACCTGGTACAGATAACTTGAAATGCGTACGACGCTTTCTTTTAGCGGTTTTCGATGTTCTTCTAAATGGTACTGCCATGTTTCCCACCTCCTTAAAGAGAGTGATTGTAAAATGAACCAGAGGTCCAGTTTTTACGGGTTATTTTTTTTCGTCAAAAAATTTCGCAAGATCAGCAAGTCTCGGGTCTGCTGCAGGCTCTTCCTGCTGCTCTTCTTCTCTTGCTTCTTCAAGCTCTTCCTCAGATAAAACTTCCCAGCCTTTTCCACTGTCCATGCCTTCTTCTTTCATGGCTTTATCACTAAAGACCTGAAGTGGCACAAGTGTCAGCAGAATTTCTTCAATGACCGGACGAAGATTAATGACTTCACCTTCCGGCTCATGTACTTCTTCATTCAACTCTTCATCCACATAAGATGAATTAAGAATAAAAGTTTCCACTGTCTGAAGAGAAACAGGGTATGCTACATCTACAAGTGTTCTCGCACAAGGCAGTGTAAGTGTTGTTTCGATCTGAAGATGAAACGTTATTCTCGACGAACTGATATCACCGCGTCCTGTAATATGAACAGGGCTGACCTGTCTGATATCACGATGGCGTTCTGTCAGTTCATTCATGTCTACCGTTTCGTCGATCCTGAAGTCTTCATTGCGATATTTCTGCAGCTGAATGATTGACCATTTCATCTGTCATCACCTCAAGGCACAAAGTAGATTATATTCCCTGTATAAAGGAATGTCAAGATTTTTTCTTTACAACTGAAAGTACCGGCCTGAAAGTATTTACGGTTTAAGTTGCACAATAAAAGACCGGTTGCTTTTACCGGCCGAAACTACATACTATTATAACGCAAATCAGTTAGAATATAAAGGTATAGTTATTACTTTCCCAATAATAAGCAGAAATTTTTTTCGAAAGGAATGATTGATATGAAAGCCTGCGGAATTGTTGTCGAATATAACCCTTTTCATAATGGTCATCTATTACACGCACAACAATCACGTCAGAAAACAGACAGTGACCTTGTCATTGCAGTGATGAGTGGGAACTTCCTGCAAAGAGGAGAACCCGCCATTTTACCAAAACAGGAACGTGCTGAAATGGCCCTGAGATCCGGTGTGGATATTGTTTTTGAATTACCTTATCACTTTGCAGTACAGCATGCATCAATTTTTGCTGAAGGTGCCGTGAAACTGCTTCACGCTGCAGGATGCAGTTCAATCTGTTTCGGCAGTGAAAACGGCCGGATCGAACCGTTTCTCGATCAGCTGAAGCTTGAAAAAGAGCAGCATGACTCTCTGCAGGAAGCGATCCGCGAACAGATGAAGCTTGGTATAAGTTATCCCTCAGCAGCCGCTCGCGGTTACAGACAGCTGTTTGAACATAAAGCAGGACTTGATCTGTCAAGACCGAACAATATGCTTGGATATCAATATATAAAAGCTGCTGATTTATTCTCATCTGTCATGACACCTTACACTATTAAAAGAACTGCTTCCGAGTATCATGACGAAACACTGCATGAGACTTACATTTCCAGTGCAACATCAATCAGAAAAAAAGTTCTTGAGGAAGGACTCAGCACAGTGAAAAAACATGTTCCTGAAGCAACTTTTCTCATGACAGAAGCATACATAAATAACGGGGGCCAGCTGATGAGCTGGGAACCATACTGGCCATTTATCCAGCATACGCTCCTGACGTCCTCCCCCCAGTCACTGAAAGATATATATGAAATGGAAGAAGGGATTGAATACAGACTGATTGCTGCAGCTGCAAGCAGCAGTTTTCATGAGTTTATGCACCAGGTGAAAACAAAACGGTATACGTGGACTAGAATTCAACGGATTTTAACACATCTGTTAACAAAAACACTGAAAACTGACGTGCAGCAAAACAGCTCGCCTTCCTACCTCAGAATGCTTGGAATGACAGGAAAGGGCAGGGAATATTTAAATATACACAAAAATGATTTTGCGCTACCGGTTATCAGTAAGCTGAGCCGGAAACATGAGGAGTTATGTGCAATTGATATCAGAGCATCCAGAACATATGCAATGGGATTTTCAGATCCTATATACAGACAAAAAATGATCAGCAGAGACTATACAGCACCGCCGGTTATTTTATAAATGAAAAGAGGCTGGGACATTATAAAAATTGTCTCAGCCTCTAATCGTTTCACTGCGCTTCAGGCGGAAGCTTTCCGGACGGCGGTCGCTGAGCCTCCTCGCCTTCGGCTGTGGGGTCTCAGCTGTCCCGCTAATCGTCCCGGAGTCACCGCCTTACGCTCCGTTCCACTAAGATTTATTTCAATAAAAAGTAATTCAAACAACAAATATCATCTTTTTGTCTCAGGCTCAAGATTTATAGAGAATTTAAATATTCTAATGCATCGCTGAATTCTTTTACAGGAACAATCTCCATATCAGTTCCAATACTTTCTGCAGTTTCAACAGCAGCTTCGTAATTCGACTTCAGTTCAGGATTATTTTCTTGCACATCTTCAGGTAATTCATCATCAGGCGCAAAGAAAATTTCAATTCCGTCTTTATCCGCTGCTACCACTTTCTGTTCAATCCCCCCGATTCTCCCTACCGTCCCATCGGATGAGATTGTACCGGTTCCTGCAACCATTTTACCTGAAGTCAGATCCTCTTCAACAAGCTGATCATAAATTTCAAGTGAATACATCAGTCCTGCTGACGGTCCTCCAATATCTCCTGCATTTATTTCTACCTCCGGATCAGTATTTAACTCGATATCATCTGCAAGCGAGATTCCCATCCCGACCCGATTATTATTATCAGGAAATTCAGCAAGTGTAAGCTGGTCCGCTAATTCTTCCCCATCTCTTTCAACCACTAAAGAAATTGAATCACCTGCTTCTTTTTCAGAAACATAATCAATGAATTGTTCCGAAGATTCCAGTTGGATATCATCGACTTCAATAATCCGGTCACCAGCCTCTAATACGCCTTCTGCAGGCATCCCCGGAAAAACATTTAAAACATAAATCCCATTATATATATATTCAAACTCGGCTCCGGCTTCTTTGAACGCTACTTCTATCGCGTTCGCTGCCGAATTATCCATTAGAAACAGCTGCCTGACATCATATTCCTCCTCACTCTCATGAGGGTTTCTGACATCTTCTATTTTAAAAATCTCCTGGTAATCACTAAAATATGCCCACGCATATGCAAAAACGTTTGCCTGTACCTGAGAAACTGTCATTAATGAAAAGTCACCTTCGCTCTCTGTTCCATCCGTTACTTCTACAATGTCATCAAGTGCGAATGCACTTCCAGGCTTTTGAATATAGTAGGGCAGCGTATAAAAACTCAGGAACACTGAAATGATCATGATGATCAGTAGTATAACCATTGATTTTTTATTCATGTCTAAGCTCCTTCCAGCGTTCAATTTCCTTTAAAATATCCGGCAAAGCAGCTTCTGCAGCTTCTTCACCAAGTTGAATGATTTGTTTGGCATACTGAAAAGATTTACTGCTGAACTGCTCAACTTTCGGGGAGATCAGAATATCTGCTCCTGTCATTTTCAAATGAACAATCTCCGTCTGCAAAATATCAATGCTTTGAATAATGACATCGTAAATCGTATTGATTTCAGCATGCTTTTTTACTTGTGATACATCTACTCCTATTACAAGATCTGCACCCATATCTTTTGCGACAGAGGCGGGGACACGGTCAATTACACCGCCATCAACAAGTAATTTACCATCAATTTTTTCCGGCACAAAAATCCCGGGTATCGCAGTACTCGCTCTGACGGCCCTGTCTATGGGTCCGGATGTAAAAATAACCTTTTCAGCATTTACAATATCTGTTGCAATAATTGATAATGGAATATTCAGTTCTTCAATTTTCTTACCGTGTGTAAACAGCTTAACAAACTGTCTGAATTTCTCTCCTGCTATAAAACCCATTTTCGGTACCGTCAGATCCATAAAATACTTGCTTCTGAATGTATCAGCAAGTCTCTCAAGATCCTCTATACTCTGCCCGGCACAATATAAAGCCCCAACTAATGAACCCATACTGCTGCCGGCTACATACTCAATCTTAATATTTTCACGCTCCAGCACTTTTAATACGCCCAGATGTGCAAAACCTCTTGATCCGCCAGACCCAAGCGCCAATCCTATTTTCGGATTCACCTTTATCACACCCCTAACCGGCAGTTCTACCCTTCACTTTGCATCATACAATCACTATACAGTTAATTTTAGCACTGCCCCGCTATAAAAAGAACTAATCACACCGTAACGGAGCCGATTCAGATGAAATTCAGAGAACATATCATTTCATTCATGTTCTTACTATTTTTTGTATTTATGCTATCCTATCCGATGTCATCCATTGATGCTGCAATGCGCGGAATCCGGCTTTTTACTGATATTATCTTTCCATCACTTTTTCCATTTTTTGTTCTTACCGCTTTACTCCCTTATATTCCGTGGGTGAATTTATTTGCATCTTATATTTCTCCTGTAACAAGAAAACTTTTTAACGTTTCAGGTTACGGGGCAATCGTATTCTTCAGTGGATCTGTATCAGGATTTCCAACCGGTGCAAAAATGACTGCAGATCTTCTCGAAAAAAATAAAATCAGTATAGCTGATGCCAGGCGTCTGATCTGTTTTACCAACGGGGCAAGTCCAATGTTTTTAATCGGTGCAGTCGCAGGGGGCATGATGAATCAGCCAACCCTGGGCAGCGTTTTATTTTTATGCCATCTAACTGGAAATATCATCATAGGAATCACAGCCGGAAAATACATAAAAGGTCCTTCTTTTCATACAGATCTGAGTGAAAGAGAGCCTGCTGATTTTCTTGCTTTATTCAGGGAATCGATCGCATCATCCGTCAGACAGCTTCTGACAGTCGGCGGTCTGATTGTATTTTTTTCTGTTCTGATTGAATCATGTAATCAGCTTTTGGAGGAAATATATACTGGTACACACCAGGTGAGAGTCAATCTGTTTATCTCTGGTTTATTGGAACTCTCAAATGGTGCAGAATCAGCAGCCTCTGCTTCATCCACTTACATGGCTGCGATCCTTATTCTTTCAATGACTTCATTCAGCGGTTTGTGTATACATATGCAGATTGTATCTTTCATCAGCCATCTCCCTATTTCCTATAAGTCATACCTGTATTCCAGACTGCTTCATGCAGTGATTTCACCGCTGCTTTTTGTCATTTACACGATCATTTTTCCGCTCAACCTGGATTCACCTGCAGTAAAAGAAGCCATTGCTCCATTGGAATACGGGATGACAACTTCACAGTTCATTACACTTTCTCTGATTGCATTTGGCATACTCACTTCTCTATTGACGTTTCGCACAGAAAAGTCCCGGTTTTAGCCGGGACTTTTATTATTTCACCATATACTTCTGTCTCAGCGCTTCTTCAACTTCAGCCGGTACAAGCTCAGAAATATCCCCACCGTAACGTGCGACTTCTTTTACTATACTCGAGCTCAGGAAAGAATATTGATTATTAGTCATGATAAAAAAGGTTTCGAGATCATTATGTAACACCCTATTCATAGAAGTGATCTGCATTTCATATTCAAAGTCTGATACAGCGCGCAATCCTCTGATGATCACATTAGCACCGACTTCTCTCGCATAATCCACCAGCAGCCCCTGATAAGAGTCCACTTTTATATTTGGAAGATCTTTTGTAACAGACCTGATTAATTCCATTCTTTCTTCTACTGAAAATGCAGGTTTTTTTGAAGAATTATTGAGCACTACGATATGTAACTCATCAAAGTTTTTTGCCCCGCGTGAAATAATATCCAAATGTCCCAGTGTAATGGGATCAAAGCTTCCCGGACATACTGCTTTACGCTTCATTCGTCTCTTCCTCTCTTGTTTCAAGCTGATAAATTGAAATCCCTGTTGTCCCGTAGATTTCATATTTTACTCTGATAAAGTCACCATTTACTTCAGGTGTTGTTGTATTCGCGTCATGCTCACACATGACGATCCCTGTATTCGACAGCATTTCCTGTTCGTTAATAAAAGTCAAATATGTGTCAATCTGTTTATTTTTATATGGCGGATCAAGAAAGATAAGTTTAAATTGTATCTCTCTTTTCGCAACCGCTTTCAATGCCCGTTCCGCATCATTACGGTAGACTTCGGATTGATTTTCATACGAACACTTCCCGATATTATCTTTTATCGTCTGAAAAGCTTTTCGATCTTTATCTACAAAGATCATATGATCAAGACCTCTGCTCAACGCTTCAAGCCCGAGGTTCCCGCTTCCGGCAAACAGATCAAGTCCGACACCGCCATCAAAATAAGGACCAATCATATTAAATATAGATTCTTTCACTTTATCAGTTGTTGGTCTTGTATTAGTTCCCGGTACTGCCTGAAGGTGAATGCCTCTTTTGTCTCCAGAAATTATTCTCATATTATCACCACGATTTCGAATTCTATTTGCCAATATATGATAAAGAGTCACACATTTCGTTCCTATGCTACCATAATTGCCTGCTGACCGCTATGAGATACGCTGATTTTTACAGAAAATAAGCCGGCACAAATGGCCGGCTTATTTCGTCAAATGTATTTGCTGATCTTTTTCTACTGAAAGTAATAAAAACTTCTGAACCCATCTTTCCTGAATATACAGCTGGCTGTTCATACTGATGACTGGTGGAGACATCAGATCATATCCGGAGCCGTTATATCTGAAGGATGCTTCATCAGGATAGAATGTATAACTGCTGTCACCAGAGGCTGTTACACTTCCCGCTTCATGCTGCACAGCATACCCCAGATTTTCCAGTAGTGGCAGAAGGGTATAATACGATTCATTTTCTGAATCTATTCTATATGCATTTTCAAGCAGCTCCCCGTTCAATGTGATCTCACGAGAATCAATAACTGAAAGTGGTATATAAGCATCTGATGCTGCATTTAATTTAAAAAATTCAGTCTTTCCTTTTATTAGATCAGACAGTTTCTGATCAAGGTCAGCTGCCGACAGACTGTTTCTTTTTTTATGAAGCCATTGTTCCCATTCAGTCAGCTTACTTTTTGACAAAGCAGATCTGACTGCCTGATCAGCAAATTTTGCTTTTTCAGAATCAGTTTCCCCACTTAATAATTGCAACAGTACATAATCAATCACGAATTGGGACTCACCTGACAAACCATAAGATTTTTTCATCACGTGCTCATTGATCTGCTTAGTCAGAGCATCAGGATCATTCAGATTATTGATAATAATAAAGTCATTTGAATCTTCAACTGCATAATAATCTGTTACTACTGCTGTAAAAGGAAAGTCTGCAGCGTAGTCAGAAAGAGATAACTCAGGTAACGTATCTGATGGTGAGAATACAGTCTGCCCCGGTCCGGTTAAGCCTGGATACAATTGTCCAGGCACCCACATCAGCTCCCCTTCATTTCCATGATGACTGTAAGATGAAAACCGTATAAGTTCCAGCTGTGAATTGCCATTAAACGGCAGGCTTGAGATCCACGTGCCTTCAGATTGATAAGACTCTGTTATATGAATAGATGTTGACTCTACTTCAGTTCCTCTGAGCTTAGCACTCCAGTTTTTAAGCAATTCAGGCGTACCAGGCAATATGGTCTGCAGCGTATAAGTCAATGTGACTGAAGTTTCTTCTCCGGCAATTACTTTATCCATGTTCTCAGAAACCCGTCCACATTCTTCCTTACATGGTACAGGGGCAGCAAACTCAGGCCAGTCAATTAAAAATTCAGCATCAGGTAACCCGTCAATCATTTGCGAGACCGTTATGACACTGGGTGTTATATTTACATCGAGCGTTTGTGATACTAGAACTTTTTCATCCGATGCAGCGGCGGAGTCATAACCTGTCCACTGGAAATACAAAAGGCCTGCAGCTGCTGTCATCAATAGAAGTGTAAAAAAAGATAATGCCCATTTCATCTCATCACATCCCGCATATTTGATAAAACTATTATACGGCATGTAGTCTTAAAGTTCTATTATTTTTATTCGAAAATGTTAGGTATATTTAACCCATGTCAATAAAATCATGCAATGTGCCTTCTATTTCCATGTTTTCAACGATCATGTCGATATCAGGCAGGTCATCAAATTGCTCCAATTCATTCTTAAGTTCATCAAGTGTTAATTCTTTTAACTCTTCCTGTTTAGCAAGTTCAATAACCCCATAAGCCGCTAAAGCTGTAACGATGGCAGCAACAATCCATCCTTCATCTTTAAAATCCACTTTCTGTTCCCCTGCAGGCAAAAAATACACGATGATTAAAACAACTACCAATACAATCACTGCAATATGCACGTCGACCACCCCGGATCATCGAATTTTATCCCTTCATGAAAGCTTAAAAAGAAAACTTATGATACATTAGGTATATAAAATTTTATAAGCAGGTGACAGAATGATTCAGCGTTTTATTGAACTTGGCGAAGGATACGCAGACATTTATGAGCTGTTGGATTTGATCCGTTATAATAAGGAGCGCGCTTCACGTCTTGCTGTCTTACATACGGTAATAAATGACAGAAAAGTCGTGTCTCCGGCTCTGATTATGAAGAAAACTGAAATGGGTAATTTCCAGGCAATTTATATTTCCAGAGAGGGCATTCCTGATCTTGAGGACCCTTCTGAACGACTAAAACTGATTGAGTCAGCAGCTTCTGAATCCGGTATTCCGATTGTACATCTTGAAGTACAGCCTTCAGCCGTCTTCGGTGAGACTGAGCTTTATTTCCAGCATTTAATCGGCATACTCAGAATGAATCGATATATCGCACCACTCTCATAAAACCGGATACAAAAAAGGCGGAGCCTATGCCCGCCTTTTTTTAATTGTCAAAGACCCATTTTATAGTCGTACTCTTTTGCTTTATCCGGTCTTGCATTTTCATATTCTGTTTTAACAAACGGTCTTAATGAAACATCCACTTTTTTCACATAGGAATAGTTGGAGAGCTTCTCTGTCAATTTTTCAATTTCACTCTGATTACAGTATAATAATACATATTTCATTTTTCTGGATACGTAATGCACATTCCCAAAGCGCCTTAATGTTTTAGCGTGCTTTAAGCTGTGCAGCCATACGATCAATCCTTGACGCTCTGTCAGCATAGTCATTACCTCACTCATTATTCTTATACAGAATTGTAGCATATCCCATGCCACTCCGGCAATGAAAGGAAGCGCTTATATGGATGTGAATGACATTTGGGAGAAATTTATCTCCTTATTGCATGATGAACCCGGTATGATTCAGGCAGAGTGGAAGAAATCCGCCGGTATACCTTTTTTGTATTTGAAAACAATTAAAACCGATCGAAATGAAGTTGAACATATGATAAAAAAGTGTGCAGTCAGGGCGATGCGGGGGAAACGGCTGAATGCTGAAACTGTATTTGTCAGGTCTGCTCATGAACAATGGGTGTACCGCCACCGTTTTTATGTTCCGCTTGAGAAAATGTTCTGCTGCGGAAATTTATGCAGTGACTGTATCAGGTTCAGGTGAGCTTATGTTTGTGCGCCGCCACCCTGGCGTGCTAACATTAAATTGTGAAATATTTGTATAAGGGAGGATTTGAAATGGGAAAGAAAACGAACATCGGTCTTGCACTCGCTGCATCAGGTGCAGCAATCTGGGCTGGTACAAAAATGACATCAAAGCCTGTAAAAAGACAAACAAAACCATTCTTTGAAGGTGAAAAACCACGTATTTTTGCTCATCGCGGCGGTGCAGCCCTGGCACCTGAAAGTTCACTAGCTGCTTTTAAAAATGCTGCTGAACTGGGCGTTGATGGTTTTGAAATTGATATCAGAATGACCAAAGATGAAGAACTGATTGTATTCCATGATCAATTTATCGACAGAACGACAAATGGTTCAGGAAGAGTTTCAGACTACACGCTTTCCGAGCTCAAGGAATTTGATCTTGGTTACCATTTCAGAGACCTTCAGGGCGAACAGACATATAGAGGAAAAGATGAAAAAATCCTCAGCCTCAAAGAAGCGCTTGAAGCGTTTCCGGATCATCTCTTTAATATTGATATGAAAGAAGATCCAGATACTTATGAAGGCAGTCTGATGCCGTCAAAACTATGGCGCCTGATTGAAAAACTTGATGTAATGGACAGAGTACTTGTCACAAGCTTTTATGATGAGCAGATTGACCGATTCTCCCTTTACTCACAGGACCGCGTGGCAATCGGTGCAGGTGAAAATGAAGCACGTAAAGCATTTTCATTATTCCGCAGCGGTTTTGGGCATCTTTATCATCCAAACGCTGACGCGATTCAGATTCCAACAAAGCATAAATCTATTCCACTGGACTCAAAAGGGTTCATTGAATTCCTGACTGCGCTTAACATCCAGGTCGAGTACTGGACTGTAAATGATGTGGAAACAATGGACCGCCTGCTTAGACTTGGTGCGGACGGTATCATTACGGACCGCCCTGACATTGCCATTCAACTTGTTAAAAACGATTAAAAAAAGAACTGGCGCATGCCAGTTCTTTTTTTGATTAAGCTGAGCAGGAGCATCCCCCGCCCGAACCGCAGCCGCCGCTGCATCCGGATTGTGAATCAAAGAATGGATTTCCCGTTGGAATCTTGACATTCTCAGATACTGCATGGCCAATTAAAGCACTGACTTCATCAAGCAGCTGCTGTAACTCATTTTCAGCAACCCTGAATTGTGCGACATTCGGATCCATATCCATATCTCTCTTTGTCTCCCTGATTTCCTTCATTACTCTGCTGTAGTCAGGGTGATACCTTCCAAAGCGCTGCACTTCTTCATACAGCTCCTTCAGATTATTAAATTTATATATTCTATCCATGGACTTACCGGATGATTTAAGTGTACGGTACTTTTCATAGTAATTTTCCAGTGTTTCTGAATGCAGGATTGCTTCAGACAGTTCATCTGAGGCATCAAGCAGCATGATTCTTTCCATCGTAGCTAACATAATCGCACCTCCACTTTTATCATAACATGAAATTCACTGATTGAACCCTTATTGCTTCCATTGTTTCATTAAAATATCATCCGGCTCGTTTTTCTCCTGGTTTAATTTGCTGAGCATTTCCTGAAAAAAGTCCAGACCCGATTGTATCCGTTTTGAATATTCTTCAATCTGTCCGGGATCAATATCCTGAATTTTTTCTTTCACAGTATTCAATATCTGATCGAACTCTATTCCCCTTGAATCTTTCTGTTCAACTAACAGCCACTCATCATATAATGCCTGCCAGGTTGTTTCCCCCCGTCTCACTTTTAAAATCAGATCAGGGTGCTTTTTCAGATAACTTTTAAAATTGTTCAGCCCGCTGCTCATTTACATCCGCCTCCTCTTAGCGTTAGTTCATATATTTTATGGTAAAATGGGTTGAATGGTTAAAGGGGGATGTTCAGAATGGATACAATCAATCAAATAACTGTTGATCAATTAAACGAAGAAGAAAAAATGATAATAGATCAGGTTCTGAAAGGATTTGAAGCAAAGCGTCAGGGAAAAAGTTCTTCCTACGTAAGTGCATTATTTGCAATGCAACATGAATTTAATGGTGAAGTGCTTTCTATTAAAATGCCGGTCACACCGATTGTATATAATTCACTCGGGATCATGCACGGTGGAATTACGGCCACAGCCATAGATACAGCAATGGGCACCCTTGCAAATAAAGTAGCTCTTCCCGGAAAAGCTGCAGTAACAAACCAACTTAATCTGCACTACACTGCACCAATATATGAGGGTGAAGTTACAGCTTATGCCAAAGTTGTTCATGCGGGGACTAAAACGATGGTCATTGAGGGATGGATTGAAACTGCTGAAGGTAAGCGGGCAGCCCATGCCACGGGATCATTTTTTATGATTGATAAGAAATAAGGACGGGACAAATTTGTCCCGTCCTTATTCCTCTGATTGCAGCGTAGTCTGGTCTGAGTTTGCTTCTTCAGTTTCTTCATACTGGACAAAATCCTGTGTGAAATAACTGCCGTAGACTCCTGCTCCTGTATGAGTGAAAGTATCAGCGAGCATCGTTTCTCTGTGCCCCTCGGAATTAAGCCAGCCATGAACTACAGCGGGAGTCAGATAATATTGTGAAGCTGTATTTTCACCTGCAGACTTATACTCACGCTCAAGCTCTGTCAGCCTGTCAGATAAACCCGGCAGCTCCGGACTGTCTTCTTCAGCTGATAATTGATTTCTCAGAAGGCTGAATGCTCTCGCAGCTTTTGCCACATTATCACTCCAGATCAATTCAGGGAGGCCTTGTGAAGCTCTTACAAAATTTACGATATCGAATATCTGACGTTCATTTGCCTTATTCACTTCTTCAAGTATGACCTGCTCAGCGTCAGCTGCCGGTCCCCCCTCAATGGATCCTTCATAAGGCTGCTGATCAAGAAGGGTCTCTTTATCAAGATAATAAACACCCATTAATGTACCGGTAACAGAGTCAATCATAAGCTGTGCATAAATATCTTCAAACTGCACCAGCAACCTTGTATGAAGGTCCTGTTCACTGAGCTCAAGCTGATATACACGCCCTTCATCTTCTACAACGATTTCACTGTTAATCATTGTAAAACGGTAAATGTCCTGTACTGACTGTCCTGTATAATAAGGTGTACTATCAAAAGCACCACCCATGACATAAAGAGCTTTTACTTCTCCTTCTTTAACTGCAGCCTGCATATATCCATTCTCCTGGTTGTAAATGTACCAGCTGAGCCCATTTCTTCCCGGGTCAATCCTGACAGGCTCCCCATAAGTTTCTGTCAAACTGTCGGCAGACTTACCTATATAGACAGAAACACCGGATTTCGGACGTGTTAAACCGTCTGAAGCAGGTATTTCTGCACGTTCATCAGGGTCAACATTAAACGGTTGATTTTCAAGCTCTTCGTTTTCCTGGAAAGAAGGACCATTATAAAAGCCAATGAGGAATATGACTAATATGACTACGCCTATTCTAATCACAGCTTTCATTTGAGCCCCTCCTTTCTACTACTTATATTATACATATGAAACGTTTATAATAATAGCGATAGACCGTATGTTAACTGTCATCTTTTCGCCACAAAAAAGTGACATTAAATTGCTGACATAATTGCAACTTCTTATTTTTTCGACTATTATTAATCATGAGATGTTTTATTTTAAAACTGGTTTACAGGAGGAGATTTTCAAATGCGTTTTGAAAATACAGGGTTAGAATCCCTATTAATTGAATTTGATCCACTGGAAGATATTATGAATGAACATGGAATGGTCCGTGCTGGTCAATGGGACTGGGAACGTGTTACATATGACAGAAAGTTTGAAATCAGAGAAGGTACTTTTTATCTGCGCATTTTCGGCTTCACTGAAAAAGGTGATATTGGTGCCAGTGATGCAGATGTAAAGCTGTTAACACCGCTTCTTGGAAAGCATTATTACCCACACGGTGTTGAATATGGTGAAGGTGAAGAGTTTCCTGAACACCTGGTTCAAACGTGTGAAAAAATTCTGATTGCCATTTATGAAGACCTTTCTAAGGTTGCGATCTGATGGTAAAGAGCCATTATAGCTATGGCTCTTTTATTTTATCCATTAAAAGATATTTTCATATACCCTGCATATTAATAAATCATTAAATTTGCTGAGAGGGGCCCGGCGTTGAACAAGCTATTTACAAAGAAAAATATGATAACCGCTTTCGTGATACTGATAACACTGATACTGATCTACTTCATTCTGCCAGTATCTGTCCCTTTAATTGTGGCAGTCATAACAGCACTTATACTCGAGCCACTGGTTAAGTTTATTAATACACGGACAAAACTGAACAGAAAGATGTCAGTTGGAACTGTTTTTGTTTTATTCCTGGGTACCATTGGATTAATTTCTTATTTTGCAGTTACGAAATTAATCGGCCAGGCTATTCAATTTGTTGAAAATACACCCGATTATGTAAATGAACTGGCTAAATGGTGGGAGACTGTTGAAACAGATATGGCCATCACCTTTGCACAGGTTCCGCCGCAGGTAATGAATCAGACCAGTGAGGAAGTTAATAATTTCCTGAACGATTTCAGAACAAGTATTACAAATTCAATTAACGCTGAAAGTGTAACAGGTATGATTACGAACATACCGGATTATCTTGTCAGCTTTCTCGTATACCTGATCGCTTTGTTTTTAATTATGCTTGACCTTCCAGGCATTAGAAAAAATATTTACAAACACCTCAAAGATCAGACTGCTGAGAAGGTCCGCTTTATGACTGCAAGGCTATCGAAGGTTATTTGGGGGTTTGCGAAAGCACAGTTTCTGGTCAGTCTGCTGATTCTGGCAGGTTCATTAATAGGTCTTTATATCATTGCACCTGAAGTTGCGCTTGTGATGGCAATTATTATCTGGTTAATAGACCTGATACCAATTATCGGTTCAATTGTTGTCCTTGCTCCCTGGGCCATTTTCCAGCTGATTACAGGTGATATTGAACAGGGAACTCAGCTCGCGATCTTAGCGGCTGTACTGTTGATCATCAGACGTACTGTTGAACCAAAGGTGATGGGAACACATATTGGATTATCACCTCTTGCTACTTTGATTGCAATGTTTATCGGTTTAAAGCTTTTTGGTATTCTCGGCTTTATTATTGGACCATTGATTCTGATCATCTTCAATTCAGCAAAAGAAGCCGGTATTATTAAAATGAATTTTAAATTTTAGGCTCCGTTAAGGCTGGCTGTTGATTTCCGCTACAATCATCAGCTGTGCTAAAATAACATGTAACTTTAATATAATCAATGATGAAAAAGCGTGCCTCCGTTTGAATGCGGGGCACGCTTTTTTTATGCTTATGTTCCAAGAATCGCTTTAATAACTGATGTAGTTTCTCCGCCTTCATATAGTACATATAGAAGCAGATATACCATTACACCGGTAATCGCTGTAGCAAACCAGATGACTGATGTAACCGGTCCAATTTTCCGGTGTTTCTTAATTCTATTCTTGTAGCCGAGCCAGATCGTGACAAGACCGAATACTGCACCGGTAGTTGCTAAAATAATATGAAAAACCAGAAATACAGTATAGTAAATCTTCATCTCATCCGGACCGCCAAATGCCGTATTTCCCGCAAAGATCGTTCTGCTCATATAGATAATAAAGAAGGTAAGAGCTGCTACAGCTGCTGCAAACATCGTTTTTTTATGAGCTTCAATTTTTCTCTTTCTGACAAGTGCCCAGCCAATTGCCACCAGTACAGCACTGGTAACAATAAAGAAGGTACTCAGTGTTGGTAATAAAGGTAATGTCATTGTCTATGTCCTCTTTCTTGTCTTCATGATAAAGTATTTGACTCTCTCGCTGCGTAAAGTGAAGCATTCAGCGCATCTTCTTCCGATCGCTCTTTTCTATACCACTCAAAGAATACCTGAGCTAATATAACGCCATAAATAATTTCCTGAATAATTTTCATGATGACTCCGCCTACCTGCTGATCTTCAATAGGAGGCATGTTTGTAAACAATTCAGGTCCTGTAATACCAAGTCCCTGCAGACTCTGCAGCGTACCTGCCGGAACACATAGTGCCATCGCCTCTAACCATGCACCACCGTTAAAAAACGTTTCGTACATCGGGTCATTTGCAAATATAATCAGCGCACATGCAGGCGTCAGTAAAATACCATCAGCAAAAATATATCCGATTTTTTTAACACCACTCAGCTTATATTCACCTTCAAGCGTATTCACAAGCGGCCACCACATCAGGAATGCTAAAACGAAAATTGTCCCAGTGACAATTGAATGCAGAACCATATCTACTTTTATTGTATCGAATATCAGAGGAATATGATAAAACGAAAATGCCCCATTAAATACAATTAATGCAATTAGGGGTTTCGTTAAAAATGAAAAGACCTGCTTAATCACTGGAAGATTCAACAATGCTTTCCACATATAATTTGGTACCCCTGCGATTAATAAAGGTGGGATAAGTAAATAAAAAATTCCCATCTGAACCATATGCATTGAGAATAAAATGTGTCCCCATAAGTCTACTGGAGAACCTTTAATAACGTAAATAATAATGACTGATAATAGTACAAGCACGGTTTCTATTCTTGTAATAGGCCTTGAATCCTGAATTTTTTGTCTCCATTTAGTTGCCAGTAAAAAGAACAGGATTGTAAGTATTGTGAGGCTTATAAAGAAATAAGGGCTCCATAACGCCTGGAAGCCGAATATTGTGATTGACATCAGGCACCTTCCTTTCTGTCTGTTCCGGTCTCATCTCCTTTATTATAAGCCTGCCTGACACTTACTTCAATGCAGTCAGATGACAAGTTCATGAACAGATGTCAGACATAGAAAAAAGACCGGTATAAACCGGTCTCTTCTAAATTACCACCAGACGATTGTTAAGAAAGTCAGGATTGTGACAAATGCAATTAACGCACCTGAATACAGGAACAGTGCTGCAGTTCCGTGTCCCTTATGACTCATATGCATGAAATAATAAAGCTGAAGTACAACCTGAGCCGCTGCAAGTACCAGCAGGACCGGGAATGCATAAAATTTGTCAAAGTCAGCAATGACAATGATAAATGCAATAAATGTCATAAAGATCATCATTGCAAAAGATGTTACCTGTCCACGCATTTCATCGCGTGCTTTTCTGCGGCGGTATTCATAATTGACTTTAGGGTTTGCTGAAGTTGATTCATGTGCCATCAGTTTATCCCACCATTCCCATTAAGTATACAACCGTGAAGATAAATACCCAGACAACGTCAATGAAGTGCCAGTATAGAGAAGCAACAAAGAACTTCGGTGCGTTGTAAAGATTCAATCCACGCTTGGCGTTACGAACAAGCAGAAGTGTAAACCAGCCAAGTCCTACAACTACGTGAGCTCCGTGGAAACCAACGAGTGTATAGAAAGCTGAACCGAACGCACTGCTTGTGAATGTGTGATGAAATTCATGAACATAATGATTGAACTCATAAATTTCAAAGCAAAGGAATCCCAGTCCAAGCAATACTGTGATCAGTAACCACGTTTGCATCTTCTGGTAGTTATGATTTTTCATATGATACATTGCATACACACTTGTTAATGAAGATGTTAACAGAAGCATCGTCATAATAAATACAAGTGGCAATTCAAACATATCTGCTGCCAGGTAATGATCATTGCTTGGAACCTTATCCTTTAACGCAAGATATGTTGCAAATAGTGATGCGAATAATACAGTTTCCCCGCCAAGGAACAGCCAGAAACCTAAAAACTTATTTTTACCTTCAAGGGTAGTTTTTTCAGGAGATTCAGGCCACGTGCGAGCCGTGTATTTTTTATTCATATCCATTACTCCCTACCCCCTTTATCATGATCATCCATCAGGTCTTCTTTATGGATATGGTAGCCATGATCATCCTTCATTGAACGTACAGCCATAGAACCGATTGTAATTAACATACCGATAATTAGTACCGGAATTGACCATACATATTCAGCACCATCAGACGCTCTCCAATCAACCTGATACATTGCACCGAATGCGGCAATGAAAAGACCAAGTGACATAACAAATGGAATGAAAGAATTATTAGGCATGTGAATGTCACCAAGCGGTTCAGCAGGTGTCATTTCAGTACGCCCTTCCATTTTCTCAATCCAAAGTGGATCAAGTCCACGCACTAACGGAAGCTGCTTGAAGTTGTAGTAAGGCGGTGGTGATGAAATCGCCCATTCAAGCGTACGTCCATCTCCCCATGGGTCATTTCCAACACGAACATTTTTAACCTGTGTAATGATTACGTTAGCTATCAGTACAATAACAGCTACAGCCATGAAGAATGCACCGATTGTACTAATCATATTGAATAGATCTAATCCCTGATTAGGAAGGTACTTCCAGATACGACGAGGCATCCCCATCAGACCAAGGAAATGCTGGATAAAGAACGTACCATGGAAACCGATCAGGAATAACCAGAACGTAATTTTACCAAGTGTTTCATTCAACATTGTACCGAACATTTTTGGCCAGTAGAAGTGTGTACCGGCAAGAAGTCCAAGTACTACCCCACCGATGATTACATAGTGGAAGTGAGCTACTACGAAATAAGAATCGTGGTACTGGTAGTCAGCTGGAGCAGATGCAAGCATAACCCCTGTAACACCACCTGCTACGAATGACGGGATAAACGCTACAGCGTAAAGCATTGGCGTTGTAAAACGGATGCTTCCTCCCCACATTGTAAGAAGCCAGTTAAAGATTTTAACCCCTGTCGGCACAGCAATCGCCATTGTTGCAACAGCGAAGATCGCGTTTGCAGTTGGTCCAAGACCAGTTGTAAACATGTGGTGCGCCCATACCATGAATCCAAGGAAACCGATCAGTACGGTTGCGAAAACCATCGCAGCATAACCGAACAGACGCTTTTTAGAGAATGTTGAAATAATATCTGAGAAAATACCGAATGCCGGCAGAATCAGAATGTATACTTCCGGGTGACCGAAGATCCAGAATAAGTGCTCCCAGATAATCGTGTTTCCTCCCATAGCTACATTAAAGAAATTCGCGCCGAACATTCTTTCAAACAGCATCAGGAACAACCCTACAGTAAGTGGAGGGAATGCAAATAAAATAAGTGCTGATGCAACAAATGTTGACCATGTGAAAAGCGGCATACGCATGTAAGTCATGCCTGGTGCCCGCATATTAATAATCGTTACAAGGAAGTTAATCCCGGCAATCAGTGTCCCCGCACCGGATATCTGAAGTCCGAGAACATAAAAATCAATTCCGTGTCCATCAGAAGCAATTGACAGCGATGCATAAGAAGTCCACCCTGCATCAGGTGCTCCACCAAGGAACCATGAAAGATTCAGGAAAATTCCCCCGAAGAAGAAAAGCCAGAATCCAAGTGAGTTCAAAAATGGGAAAGCAACGTCACGTGCCCCGATTTGTAAAGGAACAACTGCGTTCATAAATGCAAATAATAGCGGCATGGCTGCCAGGAAAATCATGGTTGTTCCATGCATGGTAAGTAGTTCGTTATAAAGTCCTGCTGACACAAAGTCGTTGTCAGGAACAGCAAGCTGAATACGGATCAGCATTGCTTCAATACCGCCAACCAGGAAGAAAAATCCGCCGGAAACAAGATAAAGAATAGCGATTTTCTTGTGGTCGACCGTTGTGAGGTAGTCCCAAAGGACAGCTAAGAAACCTCTTTTTTCAGCAACGGTACTCACTAAGTATACCTCCCTTAGAAATCAAATTATTCATTGTTAACTTTTAAGCTCATTAAAAATTCAGTCAGTGCATCTAAATCTTCATCAGATAAATCATCCTGATTATAAACCGGCATTTTATTTCCTGGTTTTAGATCAGGTGAATTACGAATCCAGTTTTTAATGTTTTCAGCTTGAACTTCTTCTGAATCCTTGTTATCAAGAATTCCAGCCACATGTTCACGTTCACCGAACGTAGTCAGGTTTGGTCCCGTTGAAGTTCCAATCTGCTGTGTAGGATTGATCGCGTGACATCCAATACAGCCCTGGTCTTCAAAGACAGCATATCCATCTGCTACAGTGTCGCTTTCAAACTGCTGTTCAGCTTCACCGGCTTCCTGCATTGCAGTAACCCACTGATTGAAATCTTCTTCACCCATTGTCTTTACTTTGAAGTCCATTAAGGCATGAGAAGGACCACAAAGCTCAGCACATTTACCATAAAATAAATTATTCGCTTCTTCAGCGCGTTCACTATCAAAGCTGAGATAGAACTTGTTCATATTATCAACGTTCGTATCAATCTTACCCCCTACTGCAGGGATCCAGAAAGAGTGCTTTACGTCAGAAGCAATTACATTAAAGTATACATTCTGATCAGTTGGTACAACTAACTCCTGTGCAGTAACGATTCCCTGATCCGGATAAGAGAACTCCCACCAGTAAAGGTTCGCGCGCACGTCAACTACAAGTGCTTCTCTGTTACCTTCTTCATCTTCAGCTTCCGCTCCTGACTGATCGCCAAGTTCGAAAGTTAAAGCAACAGTTGGTACTGCAAGAATAAGAAGAAGAATAATTGGAATAACAGTCCAGATTACTTCAAGTCTGTGACTTCCTTCTACCTGTTTTGGAATAAAATCTTCACCTAATTTTGAGCGGCGGAACTTAGTTATAGCAATCACGTATACAATTGATACAACGATAATTACTAAAACCATGATCGCTACACTCAGCATCATCAGGTTAAATTGCTTCTGTGCTACTTCACCCGCAGGCTGAAGCGTTGACAGAAACGGCTCTCCACAGCCGGAAAGAATAAACGCCATTGCTGCCACTAGCGGCAGAAAACGCCATTTCTTAAGCCCATTTTTCATAGCTTCATTAAACCCCTCTTTCATTTGAGTATTCTTGTTGTTGGAGACTCTCTATATGGATTTCTCTTGAGAAAGAATTCCCTAAATAAATGTAAGAATGACCATACCTGTAAACATAATCGTCAGGTAATTTAATGAATAGACAAACATCATTGTTGCCCATTTATGGTCATCTTTTGTTCTGTATCCTTTAATCGCCAGCACAAGCCAGCCAATATTCAGGATGGTCGCAAGTACGATAAAAGCGGTACCAAGTTCCGACAATAAAAATGGCAGCGGAAACAAAGCAACTACCCAAAGGAGCATTGAAAACTTTGTTCTTGCAAACCCTTTTACAACCGGCAGCATAGGTACTCCGGCAGCCCGATATTCATTTACCCTTCTCATAGCAATTGCATAGAAATGAGGCGGTTGCCACACAAACATAATTAAAAACAGTGCAAATGGAATCGCTCCAAGCGACGGGTCAATTGCTGCCCATCCGATCAGTGGAGGAACTGCACCGGAAATGCTGCCGACAATTGTATTGCTGGCATACTTTCTTTTTGTCCACATTGAATAAAGAACAACATAGCTGAAAACTCCGAATAATCCTATTAAACCGGCCATTGGGGTTGTCATAAACAACATAATTTCACCAAAAATTACAAACCCGATTCCAAGGCCCAGCGCTCTTACAGGTGCAACCCGTCCAGTTACAGTCGGACGATTTTTTGTTCTTTCCATTAACGGATCGATATCACGGTCTATGTAATTATTAATGCTGCATGAGCCCGCGACTACAAGTGATGACCCGATTAATGTTAAAAACATGGTGTCAATTGAACTGAGAAATTGTGTACCGGTAAAATACATCGCCAGCCACAACCCTGTGAATGCTGTAATAAAGTTTGAATTGACAATACCGATTTTTATCAGAGCGAGGAAATCCTTCCAAGCAGTTGTTTCAGAAAAATCTGCCTCTTTTACAGCCGACACTACTCGACTATTTGACACACTTTCCCCTCCTCTCAAAACTTGCTAATACATTATACTACATCTACTATAAAGGATAGCGAACATGATTTCTATATTTAAAATGAAATTCAGACAACTTCTGAAATTAAGCGTTTAAATAAATGTAACAATTCCTTCACATCTTTTACTTCTAACTGTGTTATGTATTATTTCTATATAGTATTGCAATGTGAAAATTATTTGTCTTATGCGTTTATTTATATTCGTTTTTTACACAAAAAAGGTACACCTGCCGATTATTCTGTACCATAATAGACATTACGAGAATGATAAAATACGCACGTTTCGTGCAAATTGTATAAGTAGGTGAATGTTGTTGCAATCAAAGGGTTTAAAAATACTGGGGGTCCTTACTACACTTGTCATGCTCATGGTATTGCTTGGCGGTGCATTGGTTACTAAAACTGATTCAGGTCAGGGATGCGGTCAGTCATTCCCGCTCTGTCACGGACAAATCATTCCGGACCAGCTGGAAATTGAAACGATCATTGAGCTATCGCACCGCGTAGTATCAGCCGGTGCAGGATTTCTCGTTTTAGCTTTATCAATCTGGTCATGGCGTGCAATGGGGCATATCAGGGAAACGAACTTCCTTGCCATACTGGCTTTCTTCTTTTTAATGCTACAGGCTCTTTTAGGAGCAGGTGCAGTTGTATGGGGACATTCTGATATCATTCTGGCTGCTCATTTTGGGATTTCATTGATTTCATTTGCAGCAGTATTACTCCTTACGCTTCTGATCTTTGAAGTTGATAAGAAATTCGATGCTTACAAGCTTGTCATTGATAAAAGGATCAGACGTCATACTTACGGCCTGATGATTTATATTTTTGCGGTTGTTTATTCAGGAGCATTTGTCCGTCATACTGAAGCAAGCCTGGCTTGTCCGGACTGGCCGTTTTGTGTCAATTCAGCTCCGGGTGATCTTTCACTGAATTCAATTCAGTGGATACAAATGGGACATCGGATGGCAGCTGCATTTATTTTCATCTGGATTATTTATGTGGCAATCATTGCGATCAAGAATTATAAGCATCAAAAAGTTGTCTATTACGGGTGGATCATTGCGCTCGTGCTTGTTACTGGTCAAGTGATCACAGGCGCATTCGTCGTTGTTACTAAGATGAATCTGCTGATCGCATTATCACACGCATTGATTATTTCTTTATTGTTCGGCTTATTGAGTTATTTCATTCTGCTGATCTCAAGAAGTAAAATAAACAGCAAAAAAGAAAGTTGAGCGATTATGCTCAACTTTCTTTTTATGTTAACTGTCTTTTTTCAATCTGATCATCAGGTCTCCAGGTGAGAGTGATTCTCCGCTTTCGACGCAGACTTCTTCTACTGTACCGTCAAAAGGTGCCTGTACGGTCGTCTCCATTTTCATTGCTTCTGTAATAATCAGGTGCTCACCTTTTTCCACCTGATCTCCAACCGAAACAACCACCTGTATGACAGTACCAGGCATTGTCGCCCCCAGTTCTTCAGGATTTGATGGATCAACCTTTTGCTTAACTGCCACAGTGGATTTTATACTTTCATCTTTAATCACAATTTCACGCTGCTGACCATTCAGGTCGAAGTAAAGTACTCTTGTGCCATCTGCTCTTGCTTCTCCAATAGAAACCAGTTTCAGTATCAGTGTCTTACCTGTTTCGATCTCAACTTCAATCTCTTCATTCAGTTTCATACCATAGAAGAAAGTAGGTGTATCGATCACAGAAACGTCACCAAATTGCGCAGCGGTATCAGTGAACTCTTTGAATACCTTCGGATAGAGTGCATGTGCCAGCGCATCAAAGCTTGTAACCGGACGACCCAGTTCGTGGAACAACTCTTCTTTCAGCTTATCAAAATCAACCGGCTCCATCAGTTCACCAGGTCTTACAGTAATCGGTTCTTTCCCTTTCAAAATGACCTTCTGCAGATCTTCAGGGAAACCGCCGTGTGGCTGGCCAAGATACCCTGAGAATAGTTCAATCACAGAATCCGGGAAGTCAATAGAATTTCCTTTTTCAATGACAGATTGTTCATCCAGATCATTTTGAACCATAAAGAGTGCCATATCCCCGACAACTTTAGAAGACGGCGTTACTTTTACAATATCACCAAACATCTGGTTTACGCGTGCATACATCTCTTTCACTTCTTCCCAGCGTGCACCAAGACCAACAGCTTTTGCCTGTTGCTGAAGGTTTGAATACTGTCCGCCAGGCATTTCATGCTTATAAATTTCTGAATGAGGCGAGTTCATCCCGCTTTCAAAAGGAGCATAGTATTTACGCACATCTTCCCAGTAATGAGACAGTGTTTGTGAGTGGTCTACATCCAGCTTCAACTGTCTCGTATTCCCCTTTAATGCATAAGCAAGCGAGCTTGCACTAGGCTGAGAAGTAAGACCGCTCATCGCACCGAGTGCAGTATCAACAATGTCCACACCCGCTTCAATTGCACGGGCATATTGGAAGATACCATTACCGCTTGTATCATGTGTATGAAGGTGAATTGGCAGATCAACAGTATCCTTCAGTTCAGATATCAGTCGATAAGCAGCTTCAGGCTTAAGAAGTCCAGCCATATCTTTAATTGCAAGGATATGTGCACCTTGATTTTCAAGCTCTTTCGCAAGAGATTTATAGTAATCTGTATCATATTTTGTACGTGTCGGATCTAAAATGTCCCCTGTATAGCATATTGCCGCTTCAGCAACTTTCCCTGAATCGCGGACTGCCTGTATAGCAGTTTCCATTCCTTCAACCCAGTTAAGGCTGTCAAAGATCCTGAATACATCAATACCAGCGTACGCTGAGCGTTTAACAAATTCCTGAATTACATTATCCGGATAATTTTTGTATCCTACCGCATTAGAGGCACGCAGCAGCATCTGGAACATGACATTTGGAATTTTTTCACGCAGCGTCAGCAACCTCATCCACGGGTCCTCTTTCAGGAAACGATAGGCAACATCGAAAGTTGCGCCACCCCACATTTCAAATGAGAATAGGTCGCTTTGCATACGTGCTGATGCATCAGCAATGTTTTTCAGGTCAACTGTCCTGACACGGGTTGCCAGTAATGACTGGTGAGCATCACGGAAGGTTGTATCTGTGACAAGTACCTCATCCTGCTCTTTCACCCACTCCTTCAGTCCATCAGCGCCTCTTTCATCAAGGATTTGTTTTGTACCTGCCGGTGGTTCTTCAAGCAGGTTTACTTTCGGGATTCTCGGCTTGCCAAAATCAGGTTTTTCGCCTTGATCCACACCAGGGAAGCCATTTACTGTTACATTACCGATATACGCAAGCATCTTTGTTCCTCTGTCTTTACGCTTCGGGAATAGGAAAAGCTCAGGTGTATGATCAATGAATGACGTATCATATTCACCACTTAAAAACTTTTCATGTTTCACGACATTTTCAAGAAAAGGAATATTTGTTTTTATACCTCGAATACGGAATTCTTGTAAATTTCTGACCATTTTAGCTGCAGCTTGTTCAAAAGTTAGTGCCCATGTAGATACTTTCACTAAAAGTGAATCATAATGCGCCGATATTTCTGCACCCTGATATCCATTACCGGCATCCAGACGAACACCGAATCCGCCACCTGAGCGATATGCCATGATACGTCCTGAATCCGGCATAAATCCGTTTAATGGATCCTCGGTTGTAACACGTGACTGAATCGCAAACCCATTCAGTTGAACGTCTTCCTGCTTTGGTATATTAACTTTTGCACTGTGCAGCGTGTGGCCTTCTGCAATCAGAAGCTGTGATTGCACAATATCAACACCCGTGATCATTTCAGTAATCGTATGTTCAACCTGAACACGAGGATTAACTTCAATAAAGAAAAACTCATTATTTGCTACAAGAAACTCTACTGTCCCTGCATTGAGATAAGATACGTTATTAGCAAGCTTAACAGCTGCATCACAGATTTCATCACGAAGCCCATCAGGAAGTGAAACTGAAGGAGCAATTTCAACGACTTTCTGATGACGGCGTTGAATCGAGCAGTCACGCTCATAAAGGTGAATGATTTCTCCTTCATGGTCTCCAAGGATCTGAACTTCAATATGTTTAGGGTTTTCAATAAACTTCTCTACGTATACTTCATCATTTCCAAATGCTGCTTTCGCTTCTGATTTTGCACGATCATAAGACTCTTTGACATCGCTTGCCGAACGGACAATTCTCATTCCGCGGCCGCCTCCGCCAAGAGAAGCTTTAATAATAAAAGGGAATCCGTGTTTTTCGCCGAATGCCTGTACTTCCTCTAAGCTTTCAACAGGGCCGTCACTGCCTGGAATAACCGGAATTTCAGCATTAATTGCCTGTTGTCTGGCTTTTACTTTGTCACCGAACATATCAAGGTGTTCTGAAGTCGGGCCGACAAATGTAATCCCTTCTTCTTCACAGCGTCTCGCAAAGTGAATATTTTCTGAAAGAAATCCATAACCAGGATGGATTGCATCTACATTTGCTCTTTTTGCAATTTCAATAATGCCTTCAATGTCCAGGTAGGCATCAATCGGCTTTTTACCCTCACCTACAATATAAGCTTCATCCGCTTTGAAGCGGTGGAATGAGCCGCTGTCCTCTTTAGAGTAAACGGCAACTGTACGGATGTTCAGCTCCGTACAGGCGCGAAATACTCTGATTGCAATTTCTCCTCTGTTAGCTACTAGTACCTTATTAATTTTTTTCATAATGATCCTCCTTCATGATGTCAAACTTCTAGCGATATAATCTAGCTGTGTTCTTTTCATTCATTGAAGATGCCTTACTATTTTTAACCGGTACACTCTGTTTTTCTTTTGCGAAGTATTTTTCCTCATATCTGACAAACATGGCCACATTCATCAGCAGCCCCATAGATAATGATAGTAGGATCAGTGACGAGCCGCCATAACTGATAAACGGTAGCGGTACACCTGTGATTGGAATCAAACCGGACATTCCGCCAAGATTGATAAAGGTCTGAATACCGATCATGCTGGATATACCAATGGCCAGCATTTTTCCAAATTGGTTCCTGCACCGCAGCCCAATTCTAATTCCTTTAAGGACAATATAGGCAAGACCGAGCAGAACGAATCCCACACCGAAGATTCCAAGTTCTTCAGCAATGATTGCCATGATAAAGTCAGTATGCGGCTCAGGAAGGAATCCAAGTTTCTGGATACTCTGACCGAGTCCGCTTCCCCACAGCCCGCCGTTTCCTATTGCATAATAAGATCCGACAAGCTGCCAGCCGTTATCACTGATATGAGCAAAAGGATCCTGATAGGCTGCAATTCTTCCCAAGCGCTCTTCAGAAAAGATATTGGAGAATGTATTCCGGCTTATTAAAAACAGCAGGCCTGCAATTACAGCGATTACTCCACCTGCAAGCCCGGCAAGCTTCAGCATACTTTTCACTTTCATGCCTGATGCGATGATCACACTCATACCGATAGCAAATATAATGGCAGCAGTTCCGAAATCAGGTTCGGCAGCAACCAGAAAACATGCTGCAATAAGCATAACAATCGGTGGCATAACCCCTTTGTTAAATTCATCAATATAAGACTGTTTTTTTGCATACACTGCTGAGAGATAAACGATCATCCCAAGCTTGGCAAATTCAGCAGGCTGCAACTGGAAACCCGGGAGCATGATCCAGCTTTGTGCATTGTTTACTTCAGATCCAAATATATGTACGGCAATCAGCAGCACAAACATTAGCCCAAATATGATTTTGAGCATCATGCCCTCCTTATATAACTTATAAGGAATTAATGCCATCACTGTAAATCCTATTACCCCGATAATCAGATTTCTAAGCTGTTTCATATAGAAAAAATCAGGGCTCTGGTCAAGGATTTCTACTGCATACACCATTCCTGCACTGTAAACCATGACAACCCCGAAAACTCCTAAGAGTATGTATACAGCCATCAATGAATAATCGTAAGACCTGAACATTCTTTTCAGAATGGTCGACATTCTTATCAGTCCCATCTGTATATTTATTCAACAGGAAATGTGTAAAATCCTCTTTTTTTGATATAAAAAAACTCAAACAATCTGAAAAGTTTGTTTGAGTGATTGAAAGTTATTTATTGGTAAAAGCATCATGGAGCGTTGACATTTCTCTTTCAAGTGAGTCAATTAATGTCTTTCCATCTGCTTCATCCACTAGCCCGAGCCTGACGGCGAATTCTATTTCACGGGATAACCCAAACATTTGCGTATCTAATACCTCTTCATACAATGGACACTGGGGCATCGTTAAGTTATCCATTTGAACTTTGATTAGCTGCGCTATTTTTTCGGCATCTTTACGTAAAAGCTCATAGGCTTTTTCACGATGGTCAATCTTCATTTCTGATGTCACACTGATCCCCCCAATCCATTCAGTTTTCATGCGATACATCATAGCTGCTTAACCTAAAGTGTAGCGTTTTATCAGCAAAATTGCAAGCAGCGTCTTGTTGATTTAGTGTGTTTTACGATATGTGACACATTTAATATTAAGATGTATACTCAAAGGACAGATCTTAAGGGGGATACGAATCATGAATAATATTATACCTATTTCAGGCCGGGTTAAATTCCAGCTGACTATAGATCCAAGCGTCTGGATTTTTGATGAAAGAAAAATTGACCTTACGACTTATTTTGATGAAGAACGGGTGGAAGTAGACGAGATCGAACAATATTCCAAAGCTGTCGCTGAACACTTCTCCAGAGAAATTAAAGAAGGAGCTGAAATTCCCAAAGCTGCTTCCCCTGCAAAGAAGAAAACGCAGAAAGAACAGCTGTTAAACGGCACTTTCGGCATTAAAATGAAGCCTTTTATAAAAAATGCAGAACCTGAATCCGGCGCTGAAAAAGTGATGATCTCAACCGCTGATGGCGTCCATTCATTTTCAATGGAAGAAGCCGGAGAATTAATTTTAGCTTTCTCGAAAAATGGAAAACCGCTCCGCGAAGATGGTCCTGTTCACATTTTATTTGAAGATGGTTCTAACAGAGATAATCCGATTACAAACGTTCGTAAAATCACAATTTCCTGATACGTTAAAAGCACTGACCAGGTCAGTGCTTTTTTAATTCTTCCATGACCTGCTGATCAAGGTTTCTGGCAGCCTGCTCATCATACGTTTTTGCAAACGCCGGGTCTGTAATAATTTTAGCCCCGTAGAACATGACATCCCTGACTTCTGAAATATCCAGACGGATAATGGAAAGTCCGATCGGCACATCAGCTGAGGATTGTCCGGCAGCCACTGCTTTACCACTGATGGAATACGTACTTCCCCCCGCAATGATAGAGAGTGAACAAAGCGGCTGTTTTTCTATGTTCTGTATAATTCTTGATCGGTGATCCACGGCAAATATAATTGTTGATTCGTCTTTAGCATGTACCCATGACAATGATGCTATATTCGTACCGCCGGACTCTGCATCTACAGTTGCAAGCTGAACAAACCGCTCGTGTAAAAATTCTTCATATAGCCCTGGCGTCAGGTGATCTTCAACTCTGTTAGCCATATCATCACTTCCTTTCTGATTTATTATACAGCAGATTTTCTAACCATAACAGTTCACCTTACACACATGTTATACTATTAGACATATACCTTTTTGAAAAGGAGCTTGACTAATGAGAGTAAAATGTTTTTTATGCGATAAAATTGAATCAATTGAAGATTTCAGTCCACTGGCTAAAAAGCTCCGCAACCGTCCGATTCATACCTATCTTTGCGAAGAGTGTAACAGCCGGATTGAAAGTAAAACAAAAAAAAGGATTGCTACAGGTAATTTCAAACAATACAAAAGTTCAAGAAAAATCGAAAAAGAATTTTAATAAAACCCTAAAGCCGGCCGGCTTTAGGGTTTTATACATTAAATAATCAACTTGCGCTTCGGTTCTTTCACTTCCCCGGCCAGTTCAATACATTTGCCGAGTTTAGCTGCATCAAAATTTCCGCCGCTTACAATAACGCCAGTCTGGCCTGAATAAGGAGACAGTGTATTACTGAGAAGAGCTGCAATGCCTGCTGCTCCAGCGCCTTCAACCATCATTTTTTCTCTTTCAAGCATGAACAGGATTGCTTTGGCAATTTCTCCTTCAGTCACTGTCACCATATCATCCACATATTTGTTGATGATTGAAGTTGTCAGTTTCCCTGGAGATTTCACTTTAATTCCTTCAGCAATTGTAGGTAGAAAAGGCACTTCGCTGCTCGACTGTCCAAAGAAAGATGCTGCAATTGCAGGAGCTGAAGCTGATTGAACTCCGATCACTTTTACAGAGGGCTTTAACGCCTTAACAGCAAGCGCTGTGCCGGCAAGTAACCCTCCACCGCCTGCTGGGACAAACACTCTTTCTATATGCGGACATTGCTGCAGCATTTCAAGCGCTGCAGTTGCCTGACCTTCGATGATTTTAAGATCATCGAAAGGATGAATAAATACAGCACCTGTTTCCTCCTGCTTTTTGCATGCTGCTGCATAAGCTTCATCAAAAGATTCACCTGTCAGTACGACTTCAGCACCGTATTCGCGTGTCGCATTTACTTTTGTATCAGGTGTTGTCACCGGCATAAAAATTGTGACATCCACCCCTTTTTTCTGTCCGGCAAGCGCTACTCCCTGTGCGTGATTGCCAGCTGATGCTGCGATGATTCCTCTTTTGCACTCCAGCTCAGTCAGCGAGGCTACTTTATTCATCGCACCTCTGACTTTAAATGAACCAGTTTTCTGAAGGTTTTCAAGCTTCATAAATACCTGCTGTCCTGTTAACTTATTCAGTGTATCAGACTGTTTACATGGCGTTCTGTGTACATAGCTGCTCAGTTCTTCTGCTGCGTCAAATAATGCGCTCGTGTTATAGAAATTCCCAAGTTGATCATCCTCTCATTGTAATTAGACGTGCGATTCTTCGTATTTACTGATAGCATCTTCATACTGAAATGTAATCGAGATTTCATCCCAGCCATTCAGAAGCATCTGCTTCCAGTACGGGTCAATATCAAAATGCCATGTGTGGCCATCACAGTTCACTGTCTGTGATTCAAGATCCACTTCAGCAGATTTACCTTCTTTCCCTGCCTGTATTAACTGATCAGCTTCTTCAAGTCTGATGGCAAGGATACCATTTTTTACACAATTATTATAGAAAATATCAGCAAAAGATGGTGCAATGATCACTTTAAACCCATAGTCCTGCAGTGACCACGGTGCATGCTCTCTTGAAGAGCCGCAGCCGAAGTTTTCTCCTGCTGCAAGGATTTCAGCATTTTTATAAGCAGGGTGATTTAAAATAAAATCCTGATTCGGTGTACCATCTTCGTTAAACCGCCACCCATAAAAGAGAAACTGACCAAACCCGGTGCGTTCAATTCTTTTCAGAAACTGCTTTGGTATGATCTGATCCGTATCAACATTAATACGATCAAGTGGTGCAATACTGCTTGTTAATTTTTTTACCGGCTCCATCAATTTCCCTCCTTATGCGTAAACATTCATTTTACGGACATCTGTGAACCTGCCTGTTACTGCAGCTGCTGCAGCCATTGCAGGGCTGACCAAGTGTGTTCTGGCTCCCGCTCCCTGTCTTCCTTCAAAATTCCGATTGGAAGTCGAGGCGCAGCGTTCTCCGGCTGGAACGATATCATCATTCATAGCAAGGCACATACTGCAGCCGGACTCACGCCAGTCAAACCCTGCATTTTTAAAGATTTGATCAAGTCCTTCTTCCTCAGCTTTCATTTTCACTGTAAATGAACCAGGTACAACGATTGCTGTGACATTCTCATGTACTTTCTTTCCTTCAATTACTTTTGCTGCAGCTCTCAGGTCACCGATCCTTGAATTTGTACAGGATCCGATAAATACATGCTGGATTTCAATGTCGGTAATCGGCATGCCTTCTGAAAGATCCATATAAGAAAGAGCCTGTTTTAACTCTTCCTTTTTAGAATTCTGAGTGTAGTCACTAGCAGTTGGCACATTAGCTGATATACCGGACCCCATTGAAGGGTTCGTGCCCCATGTTACAAATGGTTCAATTTCATCTGCGTGGATCGTCAGCGTTTTATCATAGACTGCGCCTTCTTCTGTCGCATAACTGAGCCATTTTTCTTTCAGCTCCTCATATTGCTCTGCAGGTACATGAGCACGGTTTTTCAAAAACTCAGCTGTTTTTTCATCAGGACTGATCAGACCTGCACGGGCACCGGCTTCAATAGACATGTTACACACCGTCATCCGCTCTTCCATTGACATCTTTCTGATCGCATCCCCGGTATATTCAACAACATATCCTGTACCCGCGTCTACACCGAACTTTGAAATAATTGCAAGAATAACGTCTTTCGCCGTAACACCAAAGCCAAGTTCACCTTCTACTTTGATTTCCATCGTTTTCGGTTTGGACTGCCATAGTGTCTGCGTTGACAGCACATGTTCCACTTCACTTGTTCCGATGCCAAATGCAAGGGCTCCGAATGCTCCGTGAGTAGAAGTATGGCTGTCCCCACAGACAATGGTTTTACCAGGCTGAGTCAGACCGAGTTCCGGGCCAATCACATGGACAATACCCTGATCCGGGTGATGCATATGCGCAAGCGGTATATTGAATTCCTTACAGTTATCTGCAAGTGTATTCATCTGCTGCTTTGACACTGGATCTTTAATGACTTCACGATTTTTTGTCGGTACGTTATGATCCATTGTGGCGAAGCTTAAATCAGGTCTTCTGACTTTTCTTCCTTTTAATCTTAAGCCTTCAAATGCCTGCGGTGATGTCACTTCATGAATCAGGTGCAGGTCAATATAGAGAAGGTCCGGTTTATTTTCTTCTTCATATACGATATGATCGTTCCAAACTTTTTCAATAATCGTCTTCGCCATAAGACTGTTCCCTCCTCACTTATACATAAGCAGACAAGATATGGTCTGATACCAGCTCTCTTTCAAGCTCTTCAATCACTTTATCGGCAAAAGCAGAAGTTGTCAGTACGCGGTGTCCTGACTTCTGCACATCTGTTGTACAATAACCATCGTCAAAGACGCTGTATACAGCTGTTTCAACTGCAGACGCTTCAGTTTCCATTCCAAATGAGTACTTCAGCATCATCGCAACTGACAGTATTGCAGCCGACGGATTTGCAATATTCATTCCTGCAATATCCGGTGCTGAACCGTGTACCGGTTCATATAAACCGAATCCGTCTGAACGGATACTCGCTGATGGCAGCATACCGAGTGAACCGGTAAGTACGGAAGCTTCATCACTCAGGATATCCCCGAAAAGATTTTCAGTAACAACAACGTCAAATGATGCAGGCTGGGTGATCAGCTTCATCGCAGCTGCATCCACAAGCAAATGTTCAACTTCAACATCAGGGTAGTGTGCTTTCTTCTCTTCTACCACTTCTCTCCAAAGCTTGCTTGTTTCAAGTACATTCGCTTTATCAACTGACGTTACTTTTCCTTTTCTCAGACGCGCAAGTTCAAATCCCTGTTCAACAATGCGTTCGATTTCCTCTCTTGAATAAGTCAGGGAATCAACAGCACCGTTGTGTGTTTTTCTCTTTGGTTCCCCAAAGTAAAGACCGCCTGTCAGTTCTCTGACAATCATCATATCCACATCTTTTGACAGATGATCTTTCAGCGGGGATGCTTCACTCATTCCCTTAACGGCTTTTACCGGTCTCAAGTTGGCAAATAGTCCAAAGTGCTTTCTGATACCCAGCAGCCCTTTCTCCGGACGGAGTTCTGAAGGATTCTGGTCCCATTTAGGACCGCCAACTGCCCCAAGCAGGACAGCATCACTTTTCTCACAGACATCAATTGTTTCTTTCGGCAGAGGATCACCTGTCTCATCAATAGCAATTCCGCCGATCAGCCCTTTTTTAACCTCAAATGTATGGTCAAATCTCCGTCCAACCGACTGGAGAACTTTTACTGCTGCTTCTGTTACTTCCTGTCCAACTCCGTCTCCATGCAGAACTGCTACTGTTTTTTTCATGATAATTCCTCCCCTGTGTTATACAGTTTTCGCGTAAGATCTTTTACGTTCATTTACAAGCTGACGATTAATCGCGTTAAGATAAGCTTTAGCTGAAGCTTCCAGCACATCCTGTGCCACGTCACGGCCAGTTGTGGACTTTCCGTTATATGTCATATTTACAACTGCTTCTCCCAGTGCGTCGCGCCCCTTACCAATAGAAGTAACGCGGTAATCGAGTAGATGGACTTTTCCTTGTACTAAGCGTTCAAGCGTATTGCAAATTGCTTCTACACTCCCTGAGCCTGTGGATGCTTCCTGCAGCAGGTCGCCATCAGGTGAGATGACTGATACAGAAGCTGTCGGAATACTTCCATTACCGTATTGAACCTGCACTGACTTTAATTCATAGACAGGTACTTCTTCTTCCTGAATCTGCTGGTCTGTAAGGAGCACATACAGATCGTCTTCTGAAATCTCTTTTTTCTTATCAGCCAGTGCTTTGAACGCTTTGAATGCTTCCGTGATTTTTTCATCACTCAGTTCAAAACCTAGTGCAATGGCTTTATCTTTAAATGCATGTCTTCCTGAATGCTTGCCTAGTACAATCTGAGTTGAATTTTCACCGATTAATTCAGGTGTGATAATCTCATATGTCGTACGCTCTTTCAGCATGCCGTCCTGATGAATGCCTGACTCATGAGCAAAGGCATTTTTACCAACTACTGCTTTGTTCGCCTGGATCGCCATTCCTGTCAGCTGACTGACAAGCTGGCTCGTGCGCTTGATTTCGTCAAGCTTCACATCAGTTCCAAAGGTGAATTTATCTTTCCTGATATGAAGGGCTACAGCCAGTTCTTCAAGCGCTGCATTCCCTGCACGTTCACCAAGGCCGTTGATTGTCCCTTCAACCTGATCCGCACCGTTTTCAATCGCTGCAATCGTGTTTGCAACCGCCATGCCAAGATCATTATGACAGTGGGCTGACAGTTTCACACGATCAATACCGGGTACGTTTTCTTTCAAATGCCTGAACATGGCACCGTACTCTGAAGGAGTCGCATATCCAACTGTATCAGGCAGGTTGATTGTCGTTGCACCGGCTTTAATGACTTCTTTGACCACTCGGACCAGGAAATCCGGATCTGATCTGAAAGCATCCTCAGCTGACCATTGCACGAGCGGGAAATTCTTTTTCGCATATTTCACTGATTCTACTGCAATATCGACTACCTGATCAGGTGTTTTCTTTAATTTGTGTGTCATATGGATTGGTGATGTAGCCAGAAAAATATGAATGTGCGGCTGTTCACCGTATTTCAGCGCTTCCCAGGAAGTATCAATATCACTTTTTATTGACCTTGCAAGTCCTGTAACAATTGAGCCTTTGACCGTCTGAGCGATTTTTTTCACTGCTTCAAAATCACCCTGTGATGAAGCAGGAAATCCTGCTTCAATCACATCAGCATTGAACCGCTCAAGCTGTCTGGCAATTTCAAGTTTTTCGGCTGTATTCAGATTAATTCCTGCTGACTGTTCACCGTCTCTCAGCGTTGTATCAAAAACATCAATTTTTCGCACTCGCAACCACTTCCTTCTGTTTTTCTTTTCCTGCTTTAACAAATGGCATCATGCTGCGCAGCTCTCGACCCACCTTTTCGATCTGATGTTCGTTCTCGCGATTTGCAATTGCTGTGAATTCAGGGCGGTTCAGCTGATTCTCAAGCAGCCATCCTTTAGCAAACTTACCGTCCTGGATATCTGTCAGGATATCTTTCATGCGTTTTTTCGTATCTGCATCTACAACACGTGGTCCTGATACGAAGTCTCCCCACTGTGCAGTGTCAGAAATTGAATATCTCATTCCGCTCATTCCATCTTCATACATTAAGTCCACGATCAGCTTCAGCTCGTGCAGACATTCGAAGTATGCCAGTTCCGGCTGATAGCCTGCTTCCACAAGTGTTTCAAATCCTGCTTTTACTAATGAAGTAAGTCCTCCGCAAAGTACTGCCTGTTCTCCGAATAGATCTGTTTCAGTTTCTTCTTTAAATGTTGTTTCCAGTACGCCTGCTCGTGCGCTTCCAATTCCTTTAGCGTAAGCGAGTGCAGTTTCTGCAGCGTGACCTGACTGATCCTGATAGACTGCGAATAGTGCCGGTACACCTGCACCTGATTCAAATGTTCTGCGGACAAGGTGTCCCGGGCCTTTTGGTGCAACCAGGAATACGTCTACATCAGCTGGTGGTACGATTTGGTTAAAATGTACGTTAAATCCATGTGCGAAGACGAGTGACTTACCTGCACGCAGTCCCGGTTTGATTTCTTCTTCATATACCTGTGTCTGTCTCTCATCCGGCAGCAATACCATGATGATGTCTGCTTCTTCTGCTGCATCTCTTACAGTTTTCACTTCAAGGCCGTCTTCAGCTGCCTGATCCCATGACTTCCCTTTTCTGACACCTACTACTACGTCGTGGCCTGTTTCTTTCAGGTTCTGAGCGTGTGCATGACCTTGAGAGCCATATCCGATTACTGCAACTTTCTTACCTTCTAGTGAGCTGTTGATGTCCTGATTGTAATAAACTTTTACCATAATAAATTCCTCCAGTGTTTGTATGAGTTTTTAGTTTTTATATCACGCTGACCTCCTCCATGGAGGTTCAACTGAGGTTATACGCTGTTATTTTAAAATGTTTTATAAAATTGATAATTGCTGTGATGGTGTTTTCTGATTTTCCCTGACGAAGGCTGTTGCGCCTGTTCTTGTCATTTCCTTAATTCCATAGGGTCTGACCAGATCAATAAAGGCCTCAACCTTTTCAGGGTCTCCGGTAACCTGAACTGTGATCACATTTTTACTCATGTCGATCACAGTTGCCCGGAAAGGCTCGATAATACTTGTGATTTCACTTCTGACTGCAGGCGGTGAGAGCACTTTAATCAGTGCAAGCTCTCTCGTTACAATCGCCTTATCAGAGATATCATTTACTTTTAATACGTCAATTTGTTTCTGCAGTTGTTTCAGCAGTTGTTCAAGCTTTCTCTGATCTTCCACATGAACAACGAAAGTCATTTTTGAAATGCCAGGCTGTTCAGTGTGTCCGACAGTAATACTTTCAATGTTAAACTGCCTTTTCATGAGTAATCCGGTGACCCGGTTCAGCACGCCACTTTGATTAATAACTGTTGTTGTGATCACACGTTTCATCATTTCACCCCTAACATTTCATGCAGCCCTTTTCCTGGTGCAACCATCGGGTATACATTCTCAATCTGTTTTACCCTGCAGTCGATCAGGACTGGCTTATTTGAATTCATCGCTTTTTCAAATACTTCATCTGCTTCATCCAGACTGGTTACTTTGTAACCTTCAAGATCATAAGCTTCAGCGAGCTTTACAAAATCAGGCTGTGATGGCATAAGTGACTGTGAGTATCTTTCCTGATAGAACGTTTGCTGCCACTGTCTTACCATCCCGAGACACTGATTATTTAAGATTACAACTTTTACAGGAATCTGACTTTCCTGCAATAGTGATAGTTCCTGCAGTGTCATCTGGAAGCCGCCATCTCCTGTGATGGCAATGACCGTTTCTTTCGGTTTTGCAAGCTGTGCACCAATAGCTGCCGGGAAACCGAAGCCCATTGTCCCAAGTCCGCCTGATGTAACCCAGTGATCCGGGTGATTGAACTTATAGTATTGTGCTGCCCACATCTGATGCTGTCCTACATCAGTCGTTACGATTGCATCTCCGCCAGTATGCTTGTGAAGCAATTCAATTGCTTCCTGCGGGAGAATGCCTTCTTCTTCTCTCTTATAATGAAGCGGATATTCTTCCTTCATGCTGTTGAGATGGTTCGACCATTGTTCAATGCCATCTGTTTTGATACCGAGTTTCAACAGTGCCTGCAGCGCTTCTTTTGCATCTGCAACGATTGGAATATCAGTCGGGACATTTTTGCCTATTTCCGCCGGGTCAATATCGATATGAATAACTTGAGCATTCGGTGCAAAGTGTTCAAGGTTTCCGGTTAAGCGATCATCAAACCTCGCACCGAAGTTGATTAGCAGGTCACATTCACATATTGCCATGTTCGCGGCATATGTGCCATGCATGCCAGCCATACCCAGAAATTGTTCGTGCTCACCGTGGATCGTACCTAGACCCAGCAGTGTATTGGTAACCGGTAGTCCGGTTTGTTCTATAAAGGTAGTCAGCTCTTCTGATGCTTTGGCATGAAGTACACCTGCTCCCGCAAGTACGAGCGGTTTTTCAGCCTTTTGAATTGCCTGAGCCACTTTCTGAATCTGCAGAAAATTCGGTGTGGTCGTCGGCTGATAACCCGGCAGATTCACTTCAGTCTGCTTTACCTCAGCCATTGTAAACACTTCATTTGATACGTTTTTCGGGATGTCAACGAGTACTGGTCCCGGTCGTCCGGTAGATGCGATATGAAATGCTTCATGAATAATTCTTGGCAAATCATTTACGTCTTTCACCTGATAGTTATGCTTTGTGATCGGTTGTGTAATGCCCACAATATCTGCTTCCTGAAAAGCATCAGTTCCAATTACTGCACTTGCCACCTGGCCTGTAAACACAACGAGCGGCAGTGAATCCATCATGGCATCAGCAATACCTGTTACCAGGTTAGTAGCACCTGGACCGGATGTTGCGATTACAACGCCTGTCTTACCTGAAACTCTTGCATACCCTTCAGCTGCATGGATCGCTCCCTGCTCATGTCTGGCAAGAATATGTGGGATAGGGTTTTTATACAATGCGTCATAGATCGGGAGCACTGCGCCACCCGGATACCCAAAAATCATTTCTACACCTTCGTTTTGAAGAGATTGAATAAATATATCCGCTCCCTGAACTGCCTGCTTCTGTACATCACCGCCAAGTGCTTCTGCCTGTTTCGTATTTACTTGCACACTCATTGAAACATGCCTCCTTTAAATCCTTTTTTAAACAAATGAAAAAGCCTTTCAAACCCATACAAATAGACACGTGATCCTTTGTATAGGGATGAAAGACTTTTCATGGTACCACCCTACTTCGCAGCAAAAGCTGCCTCATGAACAGATAACCTGTTCTTTGATAACGAACAAATGTCCGTGAACACCTACTGCAAAATTTCAGTGTTCCACTCCGAGGGGATGTCATACACAACTGGCAATACCGGGTTCCACCAATCCCGGCTCTCTGTAAAAGCCCTTTGCTGCGTACTTTAACCTCATCAATGATTTAACGTATAATTGCTTTAACTCACGAAAGTTAAGCGTTAAAAAAGTTAGCCTGCATTTAATGCTGAATTATATACCTTAACACCGTCTTTAATGACTAATTCTCTGAAAGATTCAAGTAAATCATTTGTTATATTTCCAGGAACGCCTTCACCTACCACACGTCCGTCCACTTTTACGACTGCAATGACTTCAGCTGCAGTACCTGTCAGGAAAACTTCATCTGCTACATACACATCATGTCTTGTAAATACTGCTTCTTCCATCTCGTAGCCTTTATCTCTTGCCAGTTCAATAATTGCGTTTCTTGTAATCCCTTCAAGTGCCCCGACATAACCGGGAGGCGTCAGGATCTTATTTCCTCTGACAATAAAGATATTGTCAGCAGAACCTTCTGCTACGTAACCCTGGTCATTCAGCATTAATGCTTCAGGTACACCTGCGAGACCAGCTTCAATTTTCACTAAGATGTTATTTAAGTAGTTCAGTGATTTTACTTTCGGACTCAATACATCTGAGCGGTTTCTTCTGCTGGCAACTGTTACAATTTCAATGCCAGTTTCATAAAGCTTTTTCGGAAACAGTGCTAAGGATTCAGCGATGACAATCACACTTGGTCTTTTACATGTAAATGGATCAAGTCCAAGGTTGCCAACACCACGTGATACAACTAATCGGATATAGCCGTCTTTCAAGTTGTTCTTCTGCAGTGTCTCAATAATAATCTGCTGCATCTCCTCTTTGGTATAAGGGATTTCAAGCAGAATTGATTTTGCAGAGTCATACAGCCTTACAAGGTGCTCTTCAAGTCGAAACACATTTCCATTATAGGAACGAATACCTTCAAACACCCCATCACCGTATAAGAAACCATGATCATAAACAGAGATCTTAGCATCTTGTTTTGAAACAAATTCTCCATCTAAAAAAATTAATTGTTCACTCACCTTATTCACTCCTTCCATCGCTTTATCGTGGCCCGTAGGCTTGAATTGTTGACAATCATAACGCGGATATACAAGTCCGTCAACAGCTGAAAATTAAATTTTTAGACAAATTAGAATTTTTAAATAAAATGTAATCGTTTACATCATTGATACTATGCATTTTTTTGCAGGATGAAAATTTTTTTATTTTTACATGCTCATGTGAGGTGTTTTTGAACGAAAAGGCTTTACAAAGGTGTCTTGACAGCTTAGAAAACAGAAAATTATAGATGTATCCATCTTTTTTGGATGTTTTAAATTATATACATTTATAAGTATTTATATACATCATTATTCATTATTCGGTGATAAAACCGCATACCTGTTTAAAAACCGTATGCAGGATAAGCATTTTGATAACAAGAAAAAGACACCTGGAATCAGGTGCCTTTTTCTAAGATAAGGGAGGTTTTCACGCCATTCCTTACAAATTGTATTAAATTGTGCCTTTAGCCTGCTCACGTCTCAGCCTGATCTTATAGATGATCAGGATAAGTGCTGCAATGATCAATCCTTCTGTGACTGGTAAAAAGACTGCCAGAAACGTAAGAACTGTACATCCTAAAATCAGAAACAGATAGATCATTGCAGATTTAAGCGGCGGCAGCTTTTTTGCAAAGCCAAGCTTATAGACGACAATTGACAATAATATAATCGTGAGGTAAAGATACCACATTCCTGCATCAGGGTTAGCTTCAACTCTGTACAGCGCAGGAAAAAATGATAAGCGGTCTTCTACATTCACCATGGAGGTTGTCAGCTCCTCTTAATTATTTGCCTGCTTCAGCGTATTTTTGCTTTTTCTGAGCACGCTCACGTTCGTTTTTATCAAGAATCTTTTTGCGGATTCTGATTGTCTCAGGAGTGATCTCACAAAGCTCATCATCATTCAGGTACTCAAGAGATTCCTCAAGCGTCATCAGTCTCGCTTTTTTAAGTGTAGTCGTCTGCTCTTTGTTAGCAGAACGGATATTATTAGCTGCTTTAATTTTCGTTACATTGACGGTCAGATCATTTTCACGCGTATGCTCTCCAACAACCATCCCTTCATATACTTCAGTACCAGGTTCAATAAAGATCGTACCGCGATCTTCTACGCCCAGGATTGCATACTGTGATGCCTGTCCTTTATCCATAGATACAAGTACTCCGGCACGGCGTCCACCGACACGGCCCGGCTGCATTGGCTGGTAGCTGTCAAATGAGTGGTTAATGATACCAAAACCACGTGTAATTGTCATAAACTCAGTTGTATATCCAATTAGACCACGTGCAGGAATCATAAATACAAGGCGGACTTGACCATTACCGTTATTCACCATATCAAGCATTTCGCCTTTTCTTGCACCCATTGATTCAATAATTGAACCAGTGTTATCTTCAGGTACATCAATCTGAACGCGCTCAACCGGTTCACAGCGAACACCATCAATTTCTCGTACGATTACCTGAGGTTTAGAAACCTGCAGTTCATATCCTTCACGTCTCATGTTTTCAATCAGGATTGAAAGGTGAAGTTCACCACGACCTGATACAACCCATGCATCAGGCGAATCAGTCTGATCAACACGAAGACTTACGTCTGTTTCAAGCTGTGCTTCCAGACGCTCTTCGATTTTACGTGCAGTAACAAACTTACCTTCACGTCCAGCAAATGGACTGTTGTTGACAGAGAATGTCATCTGTAATGTCGGCTCATCGATACGCAGTACAGGAAGTGCTTCCTGATGGTCTACAGGTGTAACTGTTTCCCCTACGTTGATATCCTCCATTCCGGATACTGCAATCAGATCTCCAGCTTTTGCTGACTGGATTTCTTCACGCTTAAGGCCAAAGAAACCGAATATTTTTGTAACACGGAAGTTTTTCACACTGCCATCAAGTTTCATTAAGGAAACCTGTTGTCCCACCTCAATCGTTCCTCTGAACACACGGCCAATTCCGATACGGCCAACATAATCGTTGTAATCAAGAAGAGCGATCTGGAACTGAAGCGGATCAGCACTGTTATCAACCGGCGCAGGAATGTTCTCTACAACTGAATCATACAGACACTCCATCGTCTCATCCTGCTGTTCAGGATCAAGACTTGCTGTTCCGTTAATTGCTGAAGCATAAACGACCGGGAATTCAAGCTGATCTTCGTTCGCATCAAGTTCGATGAAAAGTTCAAGCACTTCATCAATTACTTCTGCAGGACGGGCAGCGTCACGGTCAATTTTGTTTACAACAACGATTGGTGTCAGATTCTGTTCAAGTGCCTTTTTCAGTACAAAGCGTGTCTGTGGCATACAGCCTTCATATGCATCGACAACAAGAAGAACACCATCAACCATTTTCATAATACGTTCTACTTCTCCACCAAAGTCTGCGTGTCCAGGTGTATCGAGAATGTTAATACGTGTATCTTTATATTGAATCGCAGTGTTTTTCGCAAGGATGGTAATACCGCGCTCTCTTTCAATATCGTTCGAATCCATTGCACGTTCATCTACATGCTCATTTGATCGAAAGATACCTGATTGTTTCAATAGCTGGTCTACTAAAGTTGTTTTCCCATGGTCAACGTGAGCAATAATTGCAATGTTTCGTAAGTCTTGCCTAAGATTCGTCATTATTTCACTCCTGTTTTTACGTTCTAATCTTTTCTAACTGTACTATTGTATCACAATAGGTGGAATTATAGAAATGAATTATGTAAAATGACTGTATAGAGGAGGATGACGATGAAAAATAACACGGTATTTATCCTTTTTGCTTTTGCTGCGGTCATAGCGATGTCGGGTATCGGAATCGCTATTGCAGAGCGAAGTGCGATTGGTGCAATTATATCTATTATTGCTGTCATTGCGGTGTTTGGTATGGGTTTCAAAACAAAGAAGAAGTTTCGTGAGCAGGCAGAAAGTTAATGTAAAAAAGCTGAGGCAAATGCTGCCTCAGCCTTTTTATAAACTCTGATTCATAGGACAATCTACTATTTTAAATATTTTTTCAGTACTTCGCTGTGGACTGCCGGGTTTCCAGCGAATACGGGAGAGTTTTCGACCAGGGAAAGGTTGTTTCCTTTAAGGTCAGTAATCGTGCCCCCCACTTCTTCAATTAATACTTTTCCTCCTGCAAAATCCCAAGGAGAAAGCCTCATTGTCAGATAACCATCCAGACGTCCGGCTGCAATGTAAGCCAGTTCGATTGCAGCAGAACCATAAGACCTTGTCCCGCGGACTCTTTTGACCAGTGACGCGAACTGTTCATGATCAATCTTTTTATTCGGTATCAGCCAGGTAGCATTGATCGACAGTATGGCTTCTTCAACCGGAACTTCTTTCAATTGAGAAAGCCTTTCTTCATTAAGGTATGCACCGTGTCCCCTGTATGCATGATACAATTCATCCGCTACAACATCATAGATATATCCGAGTATACCTATCCCCTCATGAAAGATCCCGATTGAAATCGCAAAATTTCTCTGCTGATGGACAAAGTTCATCGTGCCATCAATCGGGTCAATAATCCAGACTGTTCCATCTGTGTCTTCTACCTGATCCCCAAAACCTTCTTCACCAAGTACTCTGTGGGAAGGATAACGATCTTTTATTTTCTCAACAAAATATTTTTCAATCTCTTTATCCATATTAGTGACCAGATCATTTACATTGCTTTTTGTCTGAATCTTTAACACTTCGTCAAATGAATCAATTATCTTACTTCCTGCACCTTTTATTGAATTTTTAGCGAATTGATCAATATCATTCCAATTCTCCTTCATAAAACTTCCTCCTATATGAGACAACATATTTAAACTGTATTAGATTCTTTTTTTATAATCAACTGTAAAGCAACGCTAAGACGAACGCTCATTGGTTAAGCGTTCGTCTTAGCGTTGCTGATAAAAACATTGAAAAAACCTATTCATTTTGAGAAACCACCTAATTCATTCATTTCATGCCGGATTAATGAAAGCCTTTCTTTTACACTGTCGATCTCAGTTTTATTTTCAAGTTCCATCGCTTCAAATAATACTGCAAGCTCATAATCAAGCTCCATTCTGAGCACTGCGAGTCTTTCCTGTATATAATCTCTTTTTCTGGTTACCTGGATGACCTGCTTCATACCCTTCCACTCCTCTCAAAATATTGTGTTTAAAGCAGTTTATTCAATTCAAATCAGTTTATTCACAAACTTCATCTGTGCTAGAATAAATTAAGTTTCAGGCGGCCTGTTATATGTATTATAGCCAATTTAAGCAGAGCTCAAACTGATTAAACTGTTTTAAAACACAACGGAGGGTTGTTCATGACTGGCTATTTCAGTGAAAAAGATTTTGAAGTATTCAATATTGACGGGTTGGATGAGCGGATGGAAGGAATCCGTTCTCATATTCAACCAAAATTTCAGGAGATCGGGGATCAGGTAGTTCCTGCACTGTCAGACTTGACTGATGAAGAAATGCATCTTCATATCGCAAGGCATGCCAGACGTTCGGTGAATCCGCCAAACGATACCTGGATGGCTGCTGCACCGAGTAAAAGAGGGTATAAAAAGATGCCCCATTTCCAGTTCGGTCTCTGGGATGATCATTTGTTTATCTGGACGGCATTCATTTACGAATTACCTGAGAAGGAAAATATCGCGAAAACAATGATTGAAAATCTCGATGATATGATGAAGATACTGCCTGAAGATGGTTATATCAGCATTGATCATACAAAGAAAGATGCAAAAAAATTCAGTGAAATGAATGAAGGCGATGTGTTACATGCACTTGAAAGATTTGAAAATGTGAAGAAAGCAGAATTTCTTGCAGGCAGAAGAATAGAAGCATCTGAAGCTGCCACTTTGTCCAAAGAAGAGCTGATTCAGTTGATTTTAAAGACCTGGAAAGAGCTGCTGCCATTATACAAGCTCGGAACCCGCGTTCAGCAGGCTGTATAAAAAATGGTAAGTGCGCATGCACTTACCATTTTTTATTTAGTCATGGAAATTTTATCGCCAGGTGCACTTTCTCTTGCCTTCTTCTGGGTCCGGAAAATCGAATAGCCGCTCATTTCCTGAAACTCTTTATCAATTGTCTTCTCTTCGGCTTTACCAGGGACTATTTCTTTAAACCGCTTATAATAGTTCATAAATTCTTCTCTCTCAATTGATTTTTCATAAGCTTTTTCTACTGCTTCATAAAATTTAACTGCGTCAATAATTTCCTCAGTTGACCAGTCCATTGACAATGGGTATTGGTATTCCATAAAATAAACTTCCTTTCTGACACATACTCTTATATTTCTTTTTATGTGGTGAAATGCTATAATTCTTCTGTTATCCTTCTTTAGATAACAATACCGTTAATGAGGTGAATTTTCAATTGTCCAATACACCTTCATCTCTGCTTAATGTAGAGAGAAAAGACCATACTTTAACTCAGCATGACACACCATTATTCACTGGCTTAAAGAAACACGCAGAGCGAAATCCCGTTCAATTCCATATTCCAGGCCATAAAAAAGGGGCTGGAATGGATCCTGAATTCAGAGCGTTCGCGGGTGAAAATATATTATCGATAGACTTAATTAATATCGCACCACTCGATGATCTTCATCAACCAAAGTCACTTATTAAAGATGCCCAGGATCTTGCAGCCAAAGCATTTGGTGCAGATCATACCTACTTCTCGGTCCAGGGGACAAGCGGTGCAATTATGACAATGGTTATGAGCGTCTGTGGGCCGGGCGAGAAAATAATCGTACCAAGAAATGTTCATAAATCAGTAATGTCTGCAATCGTTTTCTGTGGAGCAATCCCTATCTTTATTCACCCCGAGGTTGATAAAGAGCTGGGTATCTCTCATGGTATAACACCTATATCTGTTGCTCACGCGCTTGAACAGCATCCTGATGCAAAAGGTGTACTCGTTATTAACCCTACCTATTTCGGAATTGCTGCTGATCTGAAGGAAATTGTAAAGATTGCACATGGCCATCAGGTTCCTGTTTTGGTAGATGAAGCACACGGCGTGCATATTCATTTCCATGACAGACTTCCCGCTTCTGCTATGCAGGCTGGTGCTGACATGGCTGCAACAAGTGTGCACAAGCTGGGTGGTTCTATGACACAGAGTTCCGTTTTAAATGTTAAAGAAGGGCTTGTTTCCCCTAAGCGCGTTCAGTCAATTCTCAGCATGCTGACGACAACATCGACTTCTTACCCGCTTCTGGCTTCTCTTGACACCGCCAGAAGAAGATTGGCGATCGAAGGGAAGGAACTGATTACCCAGTCGATAAACTTGGCTGAAGATATTAGAAAGCGCCTTGGAGAAATCGAACAGATCAAATGTATCGGCAGTGAAATTTTAGGTACGCCTGCTACATTTGATTACGATCCAACCAAAATTATTGTATCTATAAAAGAACTTGGCATTACAGGTTATCAGGCTGAAGTATGGCTGAGAGAGCACTACAACCTCGAAGTTGAACTGTCTGATTTGTATAACATTCTGTGTATTGTAACGCCTGGTGATACGCAATATGAAGCTGATATTCTTGTAAAAGCAATTCATGCACTTTCCAAAGAGTTCAGACATGACAGCAAAAAAGCGGTACCTGAAGTTATTTTACCGGATATTCCACTGTTAGCTGTAACACCACGGGAAGCATTTTATGCAGATACTGAGCTGCTTCCACTTGATGAAACAGTTGGGAGAGTATGCGCAGAATTTATTATGGTTTATCCACCGGGTATTCCGATCTTTATTCCGGGTGAAATCATTACAGATGATAACCTGAGGTATATTCATGAAAATATAGAAGCAGGTCTTCCTGTGCAGGGTCCACAGGATGAAACATTGACTAAGCTTCGTGTCATCAAAGAACACCGCGCAATCAGATAAATACAGGCTTTGTTAATGACAAATGTTGTTTTAGCACAGCTGGTGATTGCAGCGGAAATCAACAGCCAGAATGAACAAAGACAAAATGTAAAAAGCTGATGCATTTCGCATCAGCTTTTTTCTTCCCTCATTATTCATGACGAGTTTATATAATTGCTCATCCGATCAGCTTACTCCCATCCCCATATGCTTGTAAGCGCTTCCGTTTTATTTTAACCTTAAAGGATAAAAAATACAATCCCTTTTTATTAGACGAAATTTCAGTTTATTTTATCAGATAACAAAAAAGTGACGCATAAGCGCCACTCTGATTATTCCAGATATCCTTTAATTGTTTTAGGATCAACCATTGTGAAGTCTTTTGCTCTCAGACCTTCAACAATACCCAGTATTGCCTCGTTCGTCCATGTACGGTCATGCATCAGCAGATTTGCTCCTGAAGACAGATATTCAGTATTAACCATAATATCAGTCAATGCTTCAGCATTTTGGTAGTCGGCTTCCCAGTCATATCCGTAGGTCCAGTTCATGAGGACCATTCCCTCTTCTTTTACGAGCGCTTCAGAAAAATCTGTATTCGCTCCGAATGGGGCTCTGAAAAATTTCGGGCGTTCTCCTATGATTTCTTCTACACGGTCACTTAAGGAAATGATTTCTTCACGCTGCTCTTCTTCAGTGAGATCACGCAAATTTGGGTGACTGTATGTATGATTGCCAATCGGGAACCCAAGTTCGTGAATTTCTTTCAGCATCTCTTCTTCTTCGGGTGTATCAAGAAAATGACCGTTTACGAAAAAGATTGCCGGCGCATCAGCTTCATGAAGTTTTTGAGCCATCTCCACAGCATGCTGGTCTGGTGCATCATCAATTGTGAGAAGCACTACATTTTCTGGTGCATCACTAATTGGCGTAACTGACCAGTTGGCTTCATTGATTTCATACAGCGTTTCAATTGTTTCTTCAGGGGCTTCTTCCTGTTCCTCTGGGTCAGCCTCTTCTACATCTTCAGTCTCTTCAGGCACATCCGTCTCCTCCTGAGTTGTTTCTTCCGTATTATCTTCTGCAGCTACTGCTTCCTGATTTTGATCTTCAGGTTGAACTGCTTCATCTGAGCTGCATGCAGCAAGTAATAGAACTGCTGATATAGCCGCTGGTGCATAAATCTTCAAAGAATAACCTCACCTTTCAATATATGTATGAAGTGATTGTAACATATGCCGGATCAGGATACAGATTTAAACTATGACAATTTTAAAAAGAGCTGTGCATCTAAGCACAGCTCTTAAGGGATTATTTTACGATATGAATTGGTGTTCCAAGGGCCACTTCTGCAGCTTCCATTGAAATTTCACCAAGCGTCGGGTGAGCATGGATCGTCATAGCAACATCTTCAGCAGTCATTCCTGCTTCAATTGCAAGACCAAGCTCGGCGATCATATCAGAAGCACCGTCTCCGGCAATCTGAGCACCAATGATCAATCCGTCTTCTTTACGTGTTACAAGCTTTACAAAACCTTCAGTTTGGTTAAGAGCAAGCGCACGTCCATTAGCTCCGAATGGGAATTTAGAAGCATTCACTTCAATTCCTTCCTCTTTAGCCTGTGCTTCATTGTAACCAACTGTTGCCAGTTCAGGATCTGTGAAGCAAACTGCAGGAATTGCAAGGTAATCTACTTCAGATTTCTCTCCGCCGATTACTTCAGCAGCGATTTTTCCTTCGTAAGATGCCTTGTGTGCAAGTGGTGGTCCGTCAACAATGTCACCAATTGCATAAATATTTTCCACACTTGTGCGGCACTGCTTGTCAGTCTTGATGATGCCTTTATCAGTCATCTCAATTCCAACCTGATCAAGACCAATTTCATCTGTGTTTGGACGACGGCCTACTGTAACAAGCACATAGTCAGCATCAATAGAAACTTCTTCGCCTTTAGCTTCATAAGATACTTTTACACCGTCTTCAGATTCTTCAACGCCTTTAGCCATTGCTTTTGTAATGACATCAACGCCTTTTTTCTTCAGACCTTTTTTAACAACTGAAGTCATCTGCTTTTCGAATCCACCAAGGATATCGTCAGCACCTTCAAGAATTGTTACTTCTGATCCCATATTTGCATATGCTGTTCCAAGCTCTGTACCAATGTATCCTCCACCGATAACAACAAGCTTTTTAGGAATCTCTTTAAGTGCAAGTGCGCCTGTTGAATCAAGTACGCGCTTAGAGAACTTAAATGATGGAATTTCAATCGGACGGGAACCTGTCGCCACGATTGCGTTCTTAAACTTGTAAGTTTGAGAATTCTTTTCATCCATTACTTTAACCGTTTCACTGTCAACAAAGTATGCTTCACCGCGAACGATTTCTACTTTATTACCTTTAAGAAGCCCTTCAACACCGCCAGTAAGCTTTTTCACTACTCCGGCTTTCCATTCCTGGGCTTTATCAAAATTAATTTTTACACTTTCAGCAACAATACCCATATCTTCAGAGCCTTTTGCATGTTCATAACGATGACCGATTGAGATCATAGCTTTAGATGGGATGCAGCCTACGTTCAGGCAGACTCCGCCCAGGTTTTCTTTCTCAACAATTGTAACCTTTTGTCCGAGTTGCGCTGCACGGATTGCAGCTACATATCCCCCGGGACCTGATCCGATGACGAGAGTATCTGTTTCGATTGGGAAATCTCCTACTACCATTGTTTTACGCCTCCATTAGTAAAAGTTCTGGATCGTTCAATAAACGTTTGATGTGGTTTAACGCATTTTGTGCTGTAGCACCATCAATCATACGGTGATCGAAGCTCAATGATAATGCTAACACAGGAGCTGCTACAATTTCACCATTTTTTACTACCGGCTTTTCTGCGATACGGCCAATTCCCAGAATTGCAACTTCAGGGTGGTTAATTACAGGTGTAAACCACTGGCCGCCCGCTGAACCGATATTTGTGATTGTGCATGAAGCACCTTTCATTTCATCGCCTGAAAGTTTACCGTCACGTGCTTTTCCTGCAAGCTGATTAATTTCATCAGAAATACCGAATACAGACTTACGGTCAGCATGCTTAACTACTGGTACTACAAGTCCTTTTTCTGTGTCAGCTGCAATACCAATGTTGTAATAGTGCTTCTGGACAATTTCCTGTGCTTCGTCGTCAAGCATTGTATTCAGAACAGGATACTCACGAAGAGCAGATACAAGAGCTTTCACTACGTAAGGAAGGAATGTAAGCTTAATATCCTTCTCAAGTGCAATTTCCTTAAACTTCTTACGGTGAGCAACAAGTTTCTCTACGTCCACTTCATCCATCAGCGTTACGTGTGGGGCAGTGTGCTTAGAGTTAACCATTGCTTTAGCAATTGCTTTTCTCATTCCACTCATCTTCTCGCGTGTTTCAGGGAATTCACCCTCCGGAGCCGGAGCAGAAGCTTTAGGCGCTGACTTTTCTTCTTTCTGATCAGAAGATTGTTCAGTGCTTTCTGATTTAGCATCAGCTGTATCACCTTTCAGATATGCATCGATATCTTCTTTTGATACACGGCCGTTTTTGCCTGAACCGGATACGTAACGGATGTCTACATCGTTGTCACGGGCATATTTACGAACTGAAGGCATAGCGATCACGCGGCGGTCAGGATCTACGTCTTCCTGAGGCTTAGCATCTGCTGATTCTTCAGCGCTGTCATCAGTTGCTTCAGCTGCTTCCTGCTTTTCTTCTTTAGGCTCTTCTTTCGGTTCTTCCTTAGCTTCTTCTTTCTTACTGTCACTGCTGTCAGAACCTTTAAATTGAAGGTTTTCATAGCCCGGTGCATCAAGCTTAATTAACGTATCACCTACTACAGCTACTGTACCTTCATCAACAAGAATTTCTTCAACTGTTCCTGCAACAGGAGATGGAATTTCTACAACAGCTTTATCGTTTTGAACCTCACAAAGCACGTCGTCTTCTTCTACTTTATCTCCAACACTGATAAACCACTTTACAATTTCACCTTCGTGAATACCTTCACCGATATCAGGTAGTTTAAATTCGAATGACAATGTTTTCACCCTCCTGGTTAGGAATTTTCTTTGTTACATACTTTTATGAAAAGGTAAAACGGAGAAAATTCTCCGTTTTACAGATTAAAATTCAAGTACTTTTTTAGCTGTTTCCACTACATCTTTAGCATTTGGAAGCCATACTGATTCCGCTTGAGAGAATGGGAATACAGTATCAGCAGCTGCCACACGCAGCACTGGTGCTTCAAGGCTAAGGATTGCGCGGTCATTGATTTCAGCTACAACGCTTGCTGCGATTCCAGCCTGCTTTTGAGCTTCCTGAACAACGATTGCACGGTTTGTCTTCTCAACTGACTTAATAATTGTTTCGATATCAAGCGGCTGAATTGTACGAAGGTCAATCACTTCTACAGAATGACCGTCTTTCTCAAGCTGGTCAGCAGCTTTAAGTGATTCGTGCACCATTGCACCGTAAGTTACGATTGTAAGATCAGTTCCTTCACGCTTTACATCTGCTTTACCGATTTCGATTGTGTACTCTTCTTCAGGTACATCTTCACGGAATGAACGGTAAAGTTTCATGTGCTCAAGGAATATAACCGGATCGTTATCACGGATTGCTGAGATCAGAAGACCTTTAGCATCAGTTGGTGTTGAAGGAATAACAACCTTCAGTCCAGGCTGTTGGGCCATCAGGCCTTCAAGAGAGTCTGCGTGCAGTTCAGGCGTATGAACACCACCGCCAAATGGAGAACGGATTGTGATCGGTGAACTGTATTTACCACCGCTGCGGTATCTCATACGTGCCATCTGGCCGCTGACTGAGTCCATTACTTCAAATACGAAGCCGAAGAATTGAATTTCCGGTACTGGACGGTACCCTTCAAGAGCTAAACCAATCGCAAGACCGCCGATACCTGATTCTGCAAGTGGCGTATCAAAAACGCGATCTTCACCAAATTCTTTTTGCAGACCTTCAGTTGCACGGAATACGCCTCCGTTATTACCAACGTCTTCACCGAACACAAGAACATTTTCATCATTTTTAAGTTCTGTCCGGAGTGCATCTGTAATTGCCTGAATCATTGTCATTTGTGCCATGGCTTACTTCGACTCCTTCTCTTTATAAATTTCATATTGCTCGTTCAGATTATTAGGCATTTCTTCGTACATGATTTCCATAAGATCAGTAACCTTTTGCTTAGGAGTATCATCAGCCTCTTTAATTGCAGCTTTAATTTCCTCTTTAGCTTTTTCGATTACTTCATTTTCTTTTTCTTCACTCCATAGTCCTTTTTCTTCAAGGAACTTACGGAAACGTACTAGTGGATCTTTCTTTTCCCACTCTGTATCCATATCATCCGTACGATAGCGGGTCGGGTCATCACCAGCCATTGTATGAGGACCATAACGGTAGCAAAGTGTTTCAATCAATGAAGGACCTTCTCCTGCTACAGCACGGTCACGCGCTTCTTTTGTAGCTGCATATACAGCCAGTGGATCCATACCGTCTACAAGGATCCCAGGGATTCCTGCAGATACAGCTTTCTGTGCAATTGTTTTACCTTTTGTCTGCTTATCACGAGGTGTTGAAATCGCAAACTGGTTATTCTGTACAACAAAGATTGCAGGCGCATTATATGAACCTGCGAAGTTGATTCCTTCATAGAAATCACCCTGTGAAGATCCACCGTCGCCAGTGTAAGTAATCGCTACAGAATCTTTACCACGCTTTTTAAGTCCAAGCGCAATACCTGCAGTCTGAACATATTGAGCACCGATAATGATTTGCGGTGGAAGTACATTAACACCCTCTGGAGAATGATTCCCCTTGAAGTGACCTCTTGAGAATAAGAATGCCTGTGCAAGCGGAAGGCCATGCCAGATAATCTGAGGCACATCACGGTAACCCGGCACTACCCAATCTTCTTTTTCAAGTGCATAGTGTGAAGCGATCTGAGATGCTTCCTGTCCTGCAGTCGGCGCATAAAATCCTAAGCGTCCCTGACGGTTTAAAGAAATTGAACGCTGGTCAAGAATACGTGTATAAACCATACGGCTCATTAATTCCTGAAGCTGCTCATCACTCAGGTCCGGCATTGCATCTTCATTCACTACTTTTCCTTCTTCGTCAAGAATCTGGAACATTTCAAACTTGTCTTCGATCTGTTCTAATACTTTTACAGCATCGAATGGTGTCTTCTTTTTAGAAGCCATGTAATCCACCTATCCTTTCGGTTTTGTCAAATTCGTTCGTATTCTTCTTCAGAACACAATTACTTTATATTTTTCCACAAATCCAGTGGTAAAAAACCTAAAGTGCTAAATTCTTTTTATCTGTATCAATAAAATATTTAAAAACATTAATACAGTTTACGAAATAAATTCTACATGACAGCTGATATAACGTCAATCATAAAGTTTTGACGGTTTTATTTCAGTCATTTTTTTACACAGAATCATGAAACTGTATTAATTTCATACGTATCTGTACTATATTAACGCTATAAAAACCGAACTGTTATAAGGCTGATTTAAATTCAAAAGTAGGTTCCGCTCAAGTTAAATGCAGGTCTGGCACAGAGGGAGACTAGTACGGAGTTTGGCAGCCAATTAAAAAAAGAGCAGACAATTGTCTACTCTTCAGTATTCAGTTCTGCCATATTATAAAATTCGGCCTTAAGATCATTATACTCATTTGTTAAATCGTTAAACTCAGTATTTGCTTCTATAATCACAGCATTCTGATCGTTTACCTTTGTGACCTGCTGCTCAAGCTCTTCAAGTTTAAGATCTTCATTTTTAAGCATTTCATAAAGCTCACGATTCAGCTGAAGTCCATCTTCATATGCCGTTGTTAATTCATCATGTGATGTGTATCTGTTATTCATCGTTTCGATCATCGTTTCCACATGCTGCTGAAGTTCTTCTGAATCTATATCTGATACCAGACTTTCCACTTCACCGAACGCTTCTTCAGAACTGCTGATTGCTTCTCTTTCTTCATTAAGTTTTTCTTCCCGTGCATCAAGATTACTTAATGCTTCATCAGCCAACGAGTTAATCTGTTCAAACTCTTCCATACTGAGAGCCATAATCTCATCATATAATTGCTGTTCTTCTGTTTCCAGGTCACGCAGATCATTCTGCGCACTCACATATCCTTCTTCTTCTGCTACAGCAGCTTCCAGTTTTTCGCTGATTTCTTCTTCTGCAGGTGTCCCGAATACACACCCGGAAAGCAGAATAGCCGAAAAACAAAAAGCGCCTGCTATGTATGTTTTCACTTAATGTAACCCCCTTGAATAATAACACTTAATATCATATCTGTGATTACGGCAAACTTCAATCTTTTTTACCCATTTATCTCGGGTTAATGATATATATTGAATGAAAGTTGTCTAATGTGATCGTATCATGTCAGATTTCAGAGTTAGTAATTTTTTTCAACCATTATATCTGATATGATAATGCTTATAATGAATTTGTTCGGGAGGAAAGTAAAATGATTACGATGAAAGATATTGTTCGTGATGGCCATCCTGTACTTAGAGAAAAAGCTGAAAAAGTCAGCCTCCCTCTAAGTGATGAAGATAAGAATGTGATGTCTTCACTGCTTGAATATATTAAGAACAGCCAGGATCCGGAGACCGCCGATGAATATCAGCTGCGCCCCGGAATCGGACTGGCGGCTCCGCAAATTAATGTTTCTAAACAGATATTCGCGCTTCATATACAGGATGATAACGGTAAGTCTTACAGCTTTAGTATGGCCAATCCTAAAATAATCAGTCATTCGGTTGATAAAACTTACCTTACTTCCGGTGAAGGTTGTCTGTCTGTAGATGAAAATATTCCGGGGTATGTGCCTCGTTATGCACGGGTAACAATCCGGGGCATCGGTCCGGATGATGCAGAACTTAAATTCCGCCTTAAAGGACTTGCGGCTGTAGCAGCACAACATGAAATTGATCATCTGAACGGAATTATGTTTTATGACCATATAGATTCAAACGATCCTTTTAAAGAACCTGATGGAGCTATCCCACTAGAAAGATAAATCAATAACGTTTTTCATCTTATATGTCAAGAACCTTATCTTTACAGATCGCTCATTCCGCGTTATGATAATGATAAGGAGTGATCCGCCATGTTGAAGAAGCTTAAGAAAAAGCTTGCACGACAGTGGAGAGACATGCTGCGTAAAAAGATGATTGCCTGAGCCCCTGTAAGCCCTTCACAATCAGGAGGGCTGTTCTTTATTTAACAGGGAATTATAAATTTGCTTATAAATGATCATAATTATTTATAAACCCCCGATCAGGGGACCAAACACGATAATTAAAGCGCTATGACTGCGCTTTTTTAGTAATGATATGGAGGAGAGATTCACATGATTTTTAAAGTCTATTACCAGGAAGTAGCGTCAGAGGTACCAGTACGTGAAAAAACGAAAGCAATGTATATCGAAGCTGAAACTGAAGAAGAAGTTCGTAAAAAGCTCAGCGGACATGGTTTTAACATTGAATTTGTACAAAAGCTAGAGGGCAAATATTTAGAATACGAGCAAAATCACCAAAACTACCAGCTGGAACAGTTTTAATAAATGAAATTTGTTAAAAATGACCAGACTGCTGTGTTTGCCCTCGGCGGTCTTGGAGAAATCGGTAAAAACACTTATGGCGTTCAGTTTCAGGATGAAATTATTCTGATCGATGCCGGCATTAAATTCCCTGAAGATGAACTTCTTGGAATTGATTATGTAATTCCTGATTACACATACCTTGAGAAAAACCTGGATAAAATTAAAGGTTTATTTATTACTCACGGCCATGAAGACCATATTGGCGGAATTCCTTATCTGCTCCGTCAGGTTAATGTACCGGTATACGGTGGAAAGCTTGCACTTGGCCTTTTGAAAAACAAGCTTGAAGAACACGGTCTTTTAAGATCCACCCGACTTCATACAATAGATGAAGATGACGTAATCAAATTCCGTAAGACAGCCGTCAGCTTTTTCCGCACTACCCACAGTATTCCTGATTCATTCGGAGTTGTTGTGAAGACTCCCCCAGGCAATATTGTACACACAGGCGATTTTAAGTTTGACTTTACCCCTGTTGGTGATCCGGCAAATCTGACTAAGATGGCTGAGATCGGTAAAGAAGGTGTGCTTGCACTTCTTTCGGACAGTACGAACAGTGAAGTGCCAAACTTTACTTTATCTGAACGTAAGGTCGGTGAGAGCATCGATGATATTTTCCAGACTGTAAATGGACGTATCATTTTTGCGACCTTCGCCTCTAATATTTACCGTCTGCAGCAGGTCGTTGAATCAGCTGTTAAATACGGACGTAAAGTTGCAGTATTTGGAAGAAGCATGGACAATGCCATTAATATCGGACACGAATTAGGCTATATCAATGCACCTAAAGATACTTTTATTGACGCACATACGCTGAACAGAATGCCTGCAGATAAAGTGGTCATTTTATGTACGGGAAGTCAGGGTGAACCGATGGCTGCCCTTTCAAGAATTGCGAATGGTACTCACCGTCAGATTCAGATTATCCCTGGTGACACTGTGGTATTCTCATCTTCACCAATTCCGGGTAATACAATCAGTGTAAACCGTACAATTAACCTGTTATACCGTGCAGGAGCTAACGTGATCCACGGACCATTGAATAATATCCATACTTCAGGACACGGATCCCAGGAAGAACAGAAGCTGATGCTTCGTTTGATAAAACCGAAATTTTTTATGCCGATCCACGGTGAATACAGAATGCAGAAAATGCACGCAAGTCTCGCTGTAGACTGTGGCGTTCCTGAAGAGAATTGCTTCCTTATGGAAAACGGTGATGTTCTGGCACTGGGCAGTAACGAAGCCGCGATTGCAGGGAAAATTCCTTCCGGCAATGTCTATATTGATGGCAGCGGTATTGGTGATATAGGCAATATCGTACTCAGAGACCGTCGCGTCCTCTCAGAAGAAGGACTTGTTGTTGTAGTTGTCAGTCTGAATCTGAATGATCATAAGATTGCTTCAGGTCCTGATCTGATCTCCAGAGGTTTTGTTTATATGAGAGAATCCGGGGAACTGATCAATCAGGCACAGCACCTTCTTTATAAGCACCTGAACAAAGTTCTTGCAAATAAGACAAGCCAGTGGTCAGAGATTAAAAATGAAATTACTGATACACTTGAGCCGTTTTTATATGAAAAAACGAAACGCCGCCCAATGATCCTTCCGATTATTATGGAGGTATAAAAAAAGCTGAGACAATTGTCTCAGCTTTTTTTACTGCATTACACGTTTTTCAAAACGATTAATGTCATTATCCGCCCCGATAACAATCAGGATGTCTCCTTTTTGTATCACATCATTAGCCTGCGGGGACACGATGATATCATCCCCTCTTTTAATGGCTACAATATTAATACCGTATTTTGCACGAATATCGAGTTCTATGATCGAGTTTCCGATCAGCAGATTGTTTGCTGCAATCTCCACGATTGAATGCTCATCTGATAGTTCCAGATAATCCAGCACATTGTTTGAAACGATGTTATGAGCAATTCTTTTTCCCATATCTCTCTCAGGGTGAACAACCTTATCTGCCCCGATCCGTTCCAGTACTTTTTCGTGATAGTCATTTTGTGCTTTTACTGTGATTTTCTTTACGCCGATTTCTTTTAGCATCAGCGTCGTGAGGATACTGGCCTGAATGTCATCTCCTATTGCGACAATGACATGATCAAAGTTCCTGATTCCAAGGCTTCTTAATGCTGCTTCATCTGTTGAATCCGCCATCACTGCGTGTGTCGCAATCTGAGAGAATTCATCCACCTTATCCTCAAATTTATCAATCGCCATAACTTCCATACCCTGTTCAACTAATTCGCGGACAATACTGCCGCCAAAGCGTCCAAGTCCAATTACCACAAATTCTTTTTTCACGTTGCTTCCCCCACTATCGTGTACTTACTTTCATTTTAGCACAGGAAAATTCAGAAAAAGAGTTTATTTTTTCCCTTTTACATAATCTGCATCAAAGAGGAAGAGTCTCATGAGCAGGTATAGAGATGGAATCAGCAGGCACAGCCCCAATATAAACACAGTAACCAGAGCTATACCCATCGTTTCATTCACAACGCTGCCTTCTACCGTGATAAACGGATAAAGAATGTACGGTAAGTGAGAAGCTCCATAACCAAAGAATGCAAAGAAAAATTGAAGCATAACCATGAGGAATGCTGTTCCATAGTTCTTTTTCTTGAAAATCAGGTAGCCTGCTATCAGGAAGAATACCAGTGACAAGCCAAACATCCACCATAGATCAAGCGCTCTTTCAAAGTGCTCCCCATTATGTGAACGCAGTCCGGCAAATACCATTAAACTTGCGATAATAGTGGGAGCACCCCAAAACAGTGCAAACTTTCTCATAATCGCCCTGGAATCATAATCTTCTGCACGATCTGCATAATAAGTTAAAAAGCTCGCACTGATATATAATACAGAGACAATTGCAAGAAATACCACACTCCATGAATATGGACTTGTGAACAATTCACCTGCTAGAAATGTAACGCCAGTTTCATCCTCTCTTAAATATCCACCTTCAGAAATCGTCAATGCTGTTGATAGTGAAGCTGGAATTAAAAGACCGGTCGCACCATATAAGAATAAGTATAACGTGCTGTCTTTAGAACCATAATTACCGAATGCATAAAATGAACCTCTGATTGCAATTAAAATAATTGCAACTGAACCCGGTAACAAAAGGGCAGTTCCATAATAGTAGGCTGTATCAGGAAAAAAACCGACCAGACCAACAAAGAAGAATACGAAAAATACATTCGTTACTTCCCAGACCGGTGACAGATATCTGCTGATCAGCTTACTCATAATATGTTCTTTTTTAGACACTCTTGCATAATAAGCAAAAAAGCCCGCTCCGAAATCAATCGATGCAACGATTAAGTAACCGTATAAAAACAGCCACAAAACTGTAATTCCAATAATCTCTAAGCTCATAGCAGTCATTCCTCCCCCTTGGCATTATTTTATATTCACTTTAAAGCAGGCATCAGGGAAAAACTTTCACCATGCTGCCTGCTCATTGTATTTCATTATCTGTCTTACAGACTGCCTCCAGGGAAGCGCTTTTCGAGTTCTGCTTCAGGCGGTCTATTTTTGAACATTCTCAAGAGCACTTTCACGCAGAAGAATCCAAGTACTGCGTAGAGTGCCAGGAAGAGACCGAAAGCAATCCCGACTGATCCGGAGGTTGTGGCTGCTTCATCAACTGTCATAATGCCTCTTAAAATCCATGGCTGACGGCCAACTTCTGCATAGATCCAGCCGAATTCAATCGCGAGCATAGCAAGTGGGCCACTCGCAACGATCCCCATCAGGAGTAACTTATTCCATTCATTGAACCGTTTGATGAACATGAACATAACAAACAGTCCAGCTATGAATAAAGAGTACATCCCGATTCCGACCATCATATCAAACATATAATGCACCCATAACGGAGGGCGTTCTTCTTCAGGAAATTCATCCAGACCAATTACTTCGGTATCAAATGAATTACCTGCCAGAAAACTCAGCATACCGGGAATTCTTATCTCATTGCTGATTTCATTATTCTCATCTATTGTTCCGAAAATGATAAGGTCAGCATTTGATTCAGTTTCAAAGTGCCACTCAGCAGCAGCAAGCTTTTCAGGCTGCTCTTTAGCAAGGAACTTTGCTGACAGATCCCCTGCAAGTGCAGTACCTGCTGAGAAAATCAGCGCAGCTGTCATTGTAAGCCTTAGCGCTTTCTTATGATAATCTGTTCCTTTTTTCGCCAGAATAATAAAAGCCGTGATAGCAGCTAAGATCAGTGCCGATGTCATATAACTTGATGTAATGACGTGGAACACCTTTGTAGGCGTTGCAGGATTGAACATAGCAGCCAGCGGACTGATATTAACTGTTTCCCCATCAATGATATCAAAGCCCTGTGGCGTATTCATAAAGGCGTTTACCGTTGTGATGAAAAACGCTGATAAAGATGCTCCGATCACGATCGGTATATTTAACAGCCAGTGTAACCAGCGGTTTTTGAATCTGTCCCATGTATACAGGTAAATACCCAAAAAGATTGCTTCAAAGAAGAAAGCAAAAGTTTCCATAAATAATGGCAGTGCAATGACCTGACCTGCCACCTGCATAAAGCTTGGCCACAGAAGTGATAATTGCAGACCAATTGCTGTACCTGTTACAACCCCGACTGCAACTGTAATCGTAAATCCTCTTGCCCATCTTCTTGCAAGCAGTAAGTAATGAGGGTCATTTTTTTTAAGTCCAATGAACTCAGCAATCGCAATCATGACCGGGATACCTACACCAATTGTTGCAAATATAACGTGGAATATGAGAGTCGAAGCTGTTAACAGCCGACTGAGCATTACGCCATCGAGTTCCAACATGATTCCCCTCCTAAAAAAGCTTCATACTAGTAAATTTACTATACCACTGTTCACCAAACATTTTACAATAATAAAGGCGTATGTGATATGTTGAACATGAACAATTTGTGACATCCTTCACAAAGGGTGTATCCTCAGTATATCCTCTATATTTTGTTTTTTCAAATGAGGATGCTCAGTATATTTTTAACTGTCAGGAAAGACAAGAAAGTATTAAATAATAAATTTATGACATTTAATGTGAACGGAAAATTGTTATTATAAGTGGCGTTTATGGATGAATAGTTAATTCAAGCGCAGAAAAAAGACCGGAACATAAACGTTCCGGCCACAATGCTTATCCTGCATGATTTTGCTGCATTGTAAATTGTGAATGCACAAGTCCCTGATAAATTCCTTTATGTTTCATTAACTCATCATGATTTCCACTTTCCATCAGGTGTCCATGATCTAGTACATATATTCTGTCTGCATCACGGATCGTTGAAAGACGGTGTGCAATAATGACGGCTGTTCTGCCTTCAAGTAAAGTATTCAGTGCCTTCTGAATCACCACTTCCGTCTCCGTATCAATTGACGCAGTAGCTTCATCAAGGATGATGATTCTCGGATCGGCAAGTAAAGCTCTGGCAAAAGAAATCAGTTGACGCTCTCCTACCGAAAGAATATTACCTCTCTCTTCCACTTCAGTATCATATCCCTTTGGAAGCTTTTCTATGAAACCGTGAGCACCAACTGCTTTTGCTGCTTCGATCAGCTGTTCATCAGAAGCATGCGGGAAGCCAAAACGGATGTTATCTTTAATTGTTCCTGAGAAAATGAATGTATCCTGAAGAACAATTGATATTTGCGATCTGAGACTTCTCAGTGACACGTCACGCAGATCATGTCCATCCATTTTAATCGACCCTGCAGTCGGATCGTAAAAGCGCGTGATCATGTTTGCGATCGTTGTCTTACCTGATCCAGTATGACCGACCAGTGCAATGGTTTCGCCGGCCTTAATATCCAGATTGATGCCGTCTAATGCTTTTCTGTCACCGGAGTAAGCGAAATCAACCATGTCAAATTTAACATCACCTTTAATCTGCTCAAGTTCGATCGCATCTTTCTTTTCAGCTACATTCGGCTGCTCATCAAGAAATTCAAAGATTCTCTCAGAAGACGCCATTCCCATCAGAAGCTGATTGTACACCATACCGAGTCTTGAGATCGGCTCCCAGAACATCCCGATCAGGAATGCAAAGGTAACAAATTCCCCGATTTCAAGGCTTCCCCCCTGAATAAGCGTAGCACCGTACCAGATTAAAATAGCTGAACCAACTGCATTTGTCATTTCTACAAGCGGTCTGAATGTCGCATTCTTTTTCGTGGCATCCCGCCAGCTCTCGAATGTTTCGTTGTTCACGCCTTCAAAATATTGAGCATTCTCTTTTTCCTGTGTAAAAGACTGTGTAATTCTCATCCCCTGAAGACTTTCATTTAAATGAGAGTTCAGTTTTGACTGCTTCAGGCGGACTGTCTGCCATGATCTTCTGATCTTTTTACGGAGTTTTGTTGAGATCAGGAACATAGCCGGCAGTACAACCATAACCGCAGTTGCCAGTTCAGGACTGATCGTAAATAAGACAACAAAAATTCCCATCAGCATCAGAATATCCATCAGAAGATTAATGACACCGTTTGTGAACAGTTCCTGAAGTGAATTAATGTCATTCATGATTCTCACCAGAATTGAACCGGCTGAGCGTTTATCAAAAAACCTGTTACTGAGCCACTGAACGTGAGTAAATAAATGTTTTCTCAGATCATAAATCACACTCTGACCTAATATATTCATCCACTTGATTCTGAACACGTTCGCAACATAGTTCACAATATATAGCCCGGCAATCACTCCTACAAGCTGCATGAGCAGGTTACCGTCTTTTCCTGCAATTGCTTCATCAATGACATACATACCAATCAAAATCGGTATGACCAGCCTGATCGCTGTTGTAATCAATACCATGATGATCGATAACGGCAGCAGCTTTTTTGAATATGGTTTCAGGTATCTGAACAATCTCCACAGCTGCGTCCAGTTAAATGGTTTTTCAATGACCTGGTCTGTTGAATACTTAAATCTGTTTTGAATTCTCTTTTGCGCTTCACTGCTCATTCTTTCACCTCATCCCTGTTGCAGACAGTGTTTTTTGATCTTTATATTGGATGTCGTAGATTCTTTTGTACTGTCCTTCAAGCTTTATCAGCTCTTCATGTGTACCGCGGTGTGTAATCTCACCGTTCTCAAATACAAAAATTTCATCTGCATGTTTCAATGAAGAAATCCGGTGCGCAATGATAAATGTAGTCCGGCCTTCCATTACTTCTTTTAACGCTTTTTGAATGTTGAATTCAGTCTGCATATCTACAGCACTCGTTGCATCATCTAAAATCAGTATACTTGGATCAAGGCAGATCGCTCTGGAAATCGCAATTCTCTGCTTTTGACCTCCGGATAGACCTAGTCCTCTTTCCCCAAGCATCGTATCGTAGCCATCCGGCATTTCCATAATAAAATCATGTGCTTCAGCTTTTTTAGCTGCTGAAATAATTTCATCCATCGTTGCCTCAGGTCTTCCAAATGCAATATTCGCTTTAATAGTAGAAGAAAACAGGAATGATTCCTGCAGTACAAATCCTACATTCTTTCGGAGAGATCTGATCGTGTAATCACTGACTTCCCTGCCATCGATCATGACAGATCCTTCAGTCGGCTCATAAAATCTTGTCATTAGCTGAGTCACGCTCGTTTTACCGGACCCTGTTGCACCAATTAAGCCGATTGTTTTTCCGCTTTCAGCTTTAAAAGAAATATTGTTAATTGCTTTTTCATCATCTTCTGTATAGCGTAACGTTACATTTTTAAATTCAACTACACCTTCAGATCTTGTCATTTCAATAGCATCAGGCTTTTCAATTATTGTTTCTTCCGCTTCAAGGATTTCAAGTAGTCGTTCTCCTGAAGCCTTTGACTGTGAAAACTGGTTAATCGTGAAGCCAAGGTTCATAATCGGCCAGATAATAAAACCGACCAGACTGTAAAAGGCTGTCAGTTCACCGGCTGTCAGGCTATCATTGACAACCAGATACCCACCATAACCAAGTAGCATGACGACACTGACATTCCCCAGAAACTCCATTAACGGGAAATACTTAGCCCATACATCTGATGTAAATAAGTACTTTTCTTTATAGTCCTGGTTTGAACTATTGAACTTATCGATCTGATGCTCTTCTCTTGAAAGAGATTTCACTGTGTTAATGCCACTGATATTTTCCTGTACATTTGTATTGAGTTTTCCAAATGATTTTCTGACACCTCTGAATGCAGGGTGAACTTTTTTATCGAACTTGAACACAGCAACCGCAAGAAACGGAATGGACAGCATTGTCACAATCGTCAGTGGAACAGAATAGTAAAGCATGACTCCTGTTGTCACAATAAGTAACAGGACAAGTCTGATTAATTCCGCAAATCCAAATGATAGGAAGAAACGGAATCCTTCCACATCAGCTGTCAGACGGGACATGATATCGCCTGTTTTTGCATTATCATAATATTGGAATGGCAGACTCTGAAGCTTGTCATAAAGCCGCTCGCGCAAATCATAGACGGCAATAATACCAAACAGGTCTCCATTATATTGAGAGATAAATGTTGCGATTCCTTTGATCGCCATAATCCCAATAAACCCAAAAGCAAGATAAGGGATCAGTCCGTATCTTCCCTGACCGACGACGTCATCAATTGTGATCTGTAATATAATCGGATAGACAATTGTAATCAGTGTCATGACAAATAAAAATATGATCGAAAGTATAAAGTACCGCTTATGAGGCCAGTAAAATTCTTTTAACTTCTTAAAAACATCCATCGCGTATCCCTCCTCTTTTGTTTCTTCTATTATATAGACACCTATTAAATATATCGGTTTTCGAAATAATTTTCCACCTTTATTTGAATTTTTTCTCATTTCCCACTATTCACTAATGAGTGTAACGCTGCAGTCATAAAAAAAGATCAGCCCGCAGGCTGATCTTTGATCATGTTATTTTATAATGTTTTTTGTCCTGGCTTCCAGTTTGCCGGACATAGTCCGCCAGTCTGAAGTGCCTGCAGTACGCGCAGTGTTTCGTCTACATCACGGCCGATGTTGTTGTGGAATACTGTCTGATACATCAACTCGCCTTCAGGAGAGATGATATAAAGTCCGCGAAGTGCAATCCCTTCATCTTCAATCAGTACGCCGTATTCACGTGATACCTGGTGATTAGTATCCGCTGCAAGTGGATAGTTCAGATCACCAAGACCGTTGTCTTTGCGTTCTGTGTTGATCCATGCAAGGTGTGTGTGGATTGTATCAGTAGAAACCCCGATGATTTCAGCATCAAGGTCTTCAAATTCGTCGTAACGGTCTGACATTGCAGTGATTTCTGTTGGACATACAAAAGTGAAGTCCATTGGATAGAAGAATAATACTGTCCATTTATCTTCTTTCATGTTCTGTTCAAGACTTACTTTTCCAAATTCCTTGTCAGCAAGTACTGCGTCCATTTCAAAGCGTGGCGCCTGCTTGCCTACCATACGTTCTGCCATCAAAAATCCCTCCAGATAAAAATTCAGCATGAGAATGTATCAATTCATTTCTCAATAAACTCACGATTTCCATAATAATATACACAAAAACATTAGTCAATTTAAAACAGAATTGATTTTAATGAAGCATAAAATCCCCCGGATTCCTTGATTCATGTTTTCCCTTTTGATATAAGGGTATAGTAGGACGATATAAAACATTGTGATAAGCAGAAAGGATGACAGTCATTGGAACTGATTTTAAATTTTAATGCTCTAAGCGTACGACTTGCTGAATACGAGTGGGGAGCATTATTTATTGCAATTGGAATTGCGGCACTGAAAATAATCGGCATACTCATTATTTTTATGATCGCAAAAGCAATCGGAAACCGTGTATTATCCCGGGTCTTTACAAAATATGAGCATAAAGAAAATATCTCAGTTGGAAGAGCCCGTACGTTAGAGAGTCTAACCAAGAATGTTTTCGGCTATGCACTCATCTTTATATTAATTGTAACAATCCTTCAGGTTGTAAATATTGATGTTACAGCTCTGATTGCAGGAGCTGGAATTGTCGGTCTGGCAATCGGCTTTGGTGCTCAGGGACTTGTCAGTGATGTAGTAACCGGATTTTTCATTCTGCTTGAAAAGCAAATTGATGTTGGAGATTACATAACGACCGGCAGCTTTTCTGGTATATGTGAAGAGGTTGGCCTGAGACAAACTAAAATCCGTGGCTTTGACGGAACACTTCACTTCGTGCCTAACCGTGAAATTACAAGCATGAGTAACCACTCCCGCGGTAATATGCGTGCAATGATTGATATTGGGATTTCTTATGATGACGATATAGATAAAGCGATTAGAGTATTGCAGGATGTATGTGATGAAGTTGCTGCAGCTAACAGCAATATTGTAGAAGGACCCAATGTAGTAGGCGTTCAGGAGCTAGGCTCTTCAGATGTAGTAATCCGTGTTATTGGAAAGACTGCAAATATGGAGCAGTGGGGCGTTGAAAGAGAGCTTAGAAAAGCAATGAAAGAAGCACTCGACCGTAACGGTATTGAGATTCCATTTCCTCACCAGGTTTACGTACACAAAGAAAGTTAAAAAGAGCCTGAGACAAAAAGATGATATTTGTTGTTTGAATTACTTTTTATTGAAATAAATCTTAGTGGAACGGAGCGTAAGGCGGTGACTCCGGGACGATTAGCGGGACAGCTGAGACCCCACAGCCGAAGGCGAGGAGGCCATATCGGACCACAAAACGGTCCACCGTCCGGAAAGCTTCCGCCTGAAGCGCAGTGAAACAATTAGAGGCTGAGACAATTTTTATAATGTCCCAGCCTCTTTTCATTTGCTTCTTAAGTAATCCGTAATGAATGTGATCGCTGGTTCTATTGCTTTCTCATCAGGATTCAGTTTTGCATGATGCAGTCCGTACTCAGAACCGACACCGAGCCAAAACATGAAGCCGGGAATTTCTTTAAGGAAATAACCGAAATCTTCTCCTGTCATTGCTTTTTCGCACTCAATACAGTCAATACCATTATACCCCGAAGCAAAAGACATAAAATCTTCAGTAAGCTGATGATCATTATAGACCATGTAATAGGGCTGGTTGAATTCAACCTTTACTTCACAGTCAAATGCAAGTGCGATTCCATTAGAGATTGCCTTCACCCTTGTTTTTAACGTCTCCATCACTTCAGGATCCAGACTCCTCATTGTTCCATTCAGCTCGGCAGTTTCTGCAATAATATTTCCTATTGTTCCAGCTTCAAGTTTTCCAACAGTAACCACTGCACTGTTTAACGGGTCAATTGACCGTGAGACGATTGACTGCAGCTGTGTGATCAAATGAGCACCTGCTACGATCATATCTTTTGTTTTATGCGGATATGCCGCGTGTCCACCCTTACCGGTTAGAACAATTTTCAATTCAGATGTGTTTGCAAATAAAAGACCTTTTTTAACTGCAAGTACTCCTGCCTGATATTCAGGAGCGATATGAAGGCCCATGATCTCATCAGGCATCCAGGCTTTCATCTCATCTGACTGAAGCATGCGTGCTGCACCGCCCGGCCCTTCTTCTGCCGGCTGGAAAATGAACAGCACATGATGGTCAATGGGCTGAGATGCTAATGCTGTCAGCACTCCAAGTGCAATGCTCATGTGAAAATCATGACCGCATGCATGCATGAATCCTTGATGCTCAGAGGAAAACGACAGGCCTGTCTGTTCAGCAATCGGGAGGCCGTCGATATCTGTTCTGTAAGCCAATGTTTTCGGATTGTTCCCTTTTCCATTAACCAACACAAAAATCCCGGTTTCCCATGTTTTAACTGATAGATTTTCCTGTGGCAGCGTGTCGATATACTGAAGTAAATAGCTTTGGGTTTTATATTCCTGGTATCCAACTTCAGGGATTTTATGAAGATCCCTTCTAATCTCGATAAACTTGTTCATTCACAAACACCTTCCCTGTTATTCAGTTCATGAAAAAAACGCAGATTGTCATCTGCGTTTTTTAAAAGCAGCTATTACAGCTGACGAAGTTCCTGCTTGATTTCTGTTTTAGACTTTGTCTTTTCATCAATTTTCTTTAGTAATTTAGCCGGTGTTCCTGCAACAACAGTGTAAGGTTCAACGTCTTCAATAACAATTGCACCAGCAGCTACAACTGCACCCTTCCCAACCGTTACACCTTCTAAAACAACAGCGTTTGCACCAATGACAACATCATCTTCAATTACTACAGGTTTTGCTGAAGGTGGCTCAATTACACCCGCAAGTACTGCACCCGCACCAATATGACAGTTCTTACCTACAGTAGCACGTCCTCCAAGCACAACGTTCATATCGATCATTGTACCCGATCCGATAACAGAGCCGATATTTATTGAAGCACCCATCATGATCACTGCATTATCCCCTATTTCAACCTGATCACGGATAATCGCCCCCGGTTCAATTCGGGCCTTGATATTTTTCAGGTCAAGCATCGGAATGGCAGAATTTCTGCGGTCGTTTTCCACAACGTAATCCCAAACCTGGTCAGTATGTGCTTCAAGCGCCGGCTGGATATCTGCCCATTCTCCAAATACCACACCTGATCCCTCAGATAAAAATGTCTGTGAAGCATCACCAAAGTTGATCTTATGAAGATCTGTACCTTTCACATATACTTTTACAGGCGTTGCTTTTTTCGCATTTTGAATATAGGAAATAATTTCATTTGCATCCATTGTATTCATTTAAAATCCCCTCTCAATCATTTAAGCATTCAGCTGACTTTTACTTTATCAGACCACCGCACCACAATACAAGTGTTCAATATTAGAAAATTTCAAATCATACTGTCAGATACTTTTTTACAGACTCGATAAATGCTTCAACCTGAGGAAGTTCAAATGCTGCCTGATAGCCGATCAGCCATGTGTCTCTTTTTAAAGTGTGCTCTTCTGTATGAAGAGGTGTACAAAACACATCTTCATTACCTGACAATGTAATGGAGGGAAGGATGGCATACCCGATTCCATTCAGTGCCATCTGTTTACAGGTTTCGATTTGATCCACAACGATATTCTGGCGTGGAGAGATCTGAAACTGTCTGCCCCACCACTCCTGAATTTCCTGATAATAAGTTGAATCACTTTTGAACTGAATGAAAGGCCTGTTTGTTAAGTGAAGGTCTTCTACACGCTTTATTTCTTTATCCACAAGATACAGCTGGTCCTGAAATAAATGCATCTTAGGCCCTTTCCAGTCTGGTGTTCCCCTTATAATGCCTATATGCACGTCGCCATTGTATACAGCCTGCAGAATTTCACTGCTCCATCCTGTCATTAATGAAATTCTTGCGTGCGCATTCGTTTCTACAAAGTCTTTTAATACTTTTGGCAGCCAGTTCTGTCCCACAATAGAAGCGCAGGCGATCTTCAGCGTTCCGTACACTTTTGTATCAAGTGCGAGAATCTGTTCTCTGACTGCTTCTTCCTTTTTGATCATTTCCCGTGCCATATCCACAATCATTTCTCCGGCAGGTGTAAGTGTTAATCCTTTTTTAGACCTTATAAATAATGGTTTTTGCCATTCTTTTTCAATTGACTGCAGCCGTTGTGATAAAGCAGGCTGGGAAACAAACAGCCTTTCAGCTGCTTTTCTCATATTCATTTCTTCAGCAAGTATATCGAGCATATGGTAATCAGAATGATTCATAGTTCACCCTATTCCTTCCTTGGCAGAAACAGAATAAAAAATAAGCTGATTAAAGCAAATGCAAATACAATGAAATAAACGATATTTAAACCGCTCGTCATAGCAGACTGCAATTGCTCAAGTACGTCAGGCTCGAGGCGGCTTCTCTGTTCCGCTTCAAGCAGACTGTTTACAGCATCAACACCTAATGACTGGACTTCGGTATTTTTACTATCTTCAAAAGAAGATCTGATTGAAGCATTCAGGATCCCTCCAAGCAGCGCAACTCCTACTGTACTGCCCAGATTTCTCATAAACATATTTGCTGCCGTTGCAGCACCTCTTAATTTCCATGGAACTGCACTTTGAATGGATACTATAAACGATGTCGTTGTAAGCCCCATGCCTACACCAACAAAAAATGAGGATACTGCAGGCCATACCGGACCATACCCCGGTTCCATCAGGACAAACAGTAAAGTTCCAGCGATCAAAGAGATTCCGCCAAGAAGACTCGTTTTATAATAACCGATTTTAATCAGTAATCTTCCTGCAACAGTCGCTGCAATCGGCCAGCCGATTGACATTGCAGTCAGTGTAAATCCAGCGATACTTGCGCTTTCTTCCATCACACCGGTTACAAAAGCAGGCAGGTAACTCGATATACCTATCAATAATACGCCTGTGGTAAGTGACACAATATTAGCAATAAATATCGCACGGTTTTTCCAGATTGAAAATGGCATCATCGGGTCAGGAGCTTTCAGCTCATGTCTGACGAAAAGATACAGCAGCAGTCCCGCTGCAATAATCATGATTAGCGCAGTAGAAGATAGCCATGGAATAGAAATACCGCCTTCTACGAGCAGATATAGTAAAACTGTCAGTGCGACTGATAGCAGTGCTGCTCCTTTATAATCAATGGGTGATGTATTCTTCTCAACGTCCTCTTTAAGAAACATCCAGAGAACTGTAAGAGAAAGAACGCCAAGCGGGATATTAATCCAGAATACGTATTGCCAGCCGATAGTCTCTACCAGCAGTCCGCCGATTGCAGGTCCCATAACAGCTGAGATCCCCCATACACTAGAGAGGTATCCCTGAATCTTCGCACGTTCTTCTTTAGAATAGATATCACCAACAATCGTTGAAGCGATTGGCATCACAGCCCCCGCTCCAAGGCCCTGAATAAATCTGAAGGCGATCAGCCACTCCATTGATTCAGCAAATCCGCATAATATTGATCCGACTAAAAATAACGACATCCCTAATGTAAGTACCGGTTTTCTGCCAAACAGGTCAGACAGCTTTCCATAAAGTAATACTGTAACCGTACTCATTAGTAAATATGAAGAAAAAACCCAGCTATAAAGCTGGAAACCACCAAGGTCTGCTGTGATTGCGGGCATGGCGGTTGACACAATGGTTGCTTCAATTGCACCAACAAACATTGCCAGCATAACAGCAGCTAATATAAATGGACGGTATTTATTTTGTCCCGGCCGCTGATTAGACTCATTCATATAGAAACTCCCTTGACGTTAAGAACGCTGAATTTGTTTGTGTATATGCCTCTGTAACTGTTTTAACATCACTCTTCGTGTTAACAGCCCTTCAAAATAACCTTCAGGACTCATAACGCATACAAACGGGTGATCCACAAGCAGGTTTAGTGCGAACTGAAACTGGTCAGTCTGTTTCAGAGATGGAATATCAGCACGCATAATATCTTTTACTTTTTTTTCATTCAGTCTGCTGAATTCAATTTCTTCAAGTCCAAGCATTGAATCAGTGATCATCTGAACACTGATCAGACCTTTCAGGTGATACGAAGAATCCAGTACGGGTATGGAGGAATATCCGCTTTTAGTCAATACAAGAAGTGCATGTTCTGCAGTGTTCATCTCCTGGACGTGGGCAATTTTATCTGAAGGAATAATATATTGAATGATTGGTGTTTCAAGAAATTCTTTATGTTCAATTGTTAGCATGAGTTAAACCCCTTTTTACAAAATCTCTCTGTCCCCATCATAACATAATCAAAGATAAGCTCTCTATGTCTGTCTCCTGTTTTAAAAAAATCCAAAAAAAAACCGGGAGCACCGGTTCTTCATGTTTACTGGTTATTATTTTCTTCCTGAAGCAGTTCATAGATTTCAATCGCTGTCATATCAATGTTGTCGAAAGGATATTTTTGCGGTTTCTGATCTTTGTCATACACTTCAAGCTCGAACGTATCATTTGTGCCAAAATATTTCACCTGGCATACTCTTTTACCGTTCAGTTCGAAAAAGCGGGAAGGAACATCACCTGACTGATCCTGCTCCTGCAATGTTTTTAGTCTTTGAATAATACCCATCAGTTGAGACATGTGGTATTCTCCCTTCTGTTTGTTGATCATTTCATTATAACATTTAACCGGGAATGGCAGTTAACAAAGAATCATTTGGTGAAATCACCTTCATCCTCATTCCCTTTATCAGCTGTTACAAAACAAAGAATACTATAACACACATTCTCAACTCATGACAGCTCAAATTAAAGAACATACAGGAACACTTGCAAATCCTTTGACACATCTGCTGATTTACGCGAAACTATTAACAAATGAATATTGTTTAAAGGAAGTGAGCAGCGTGCAAAAAGTAATTTTGTACACTCAGCCACAGTGTCCGCCGTGTGAAATTGTTAAACGTTTTTTTAAAGCAAATCAAGTTGAATTCAGTGAGATAAATATTAAAGAGGATACATCTTCAAGACAATATATGATAGACACACTGGAATCATATTCGACCCCGACGGTACTGATCAATGACAGTGAAGTCGTTCGCGGCTTCAACCTTGAATCTCTGGCTGAAAAATTAAATATATCCTGTGATTAATAAGAGGCTGGAGACAATTGTCTTCAGCCTCTTTTCTGTAATAGTACTCAGTGGGCTGTCACGACACCATCATAAAGTAAAGAATGATGGCTATTCCTGCGACTCCTGCCAGACTATAGATGATGATAACCGGGTTAAATAATAAAGGATGACGTTTTACCTGTTGTGAAACCTCATCCTTTTCACTTTTTTTATTACCTGCCTGCAATGTGACGGCCAGTCCAATCAGACAGACCAGTGTAACTGCGATAAGTGTGATGGCTGCAGTCATATGGTTCCCACCTTCTGAGTCTTTACCTTAGCGTGGTCATATGTAGCAGCAATTATGCATGATACCTTTATAGAAAGCTCTGTTAAAGTTGGCTGTTGATTTCCGCTTCAGGGGGAACGCTTTCCGCATGAGCCGTCTTTTGGCTCCGGTTCAATCTGACCTCCTCGACGCTTCGCGTCTGCGGGGTCTCACCTGTCACGCTTATCCTGCTGGAGTCGTCCCCCTTCCGCTCCAATCACCAGCTGTGCTAAAACAATAACGGGCTTTAACATAGCCTTTTAGAAAGGAAACGCGTTAAGCCATTGACCCCCATCAAGTGTGACGCATTCACCGTTCATATAAGCTGCTTCATCAGATAGCATAAAAGCAGCAAGGCCAGCGATTTCTTCCGGTTTGCCTAGTCTCTTCAGCGGTACGCTCTGAACTGTCCTTTTCGCTGCTTCTTCAGATTCAAATAATTTTTCTGCACCCCCTGTACGTTCAATCGGACCAGGTGCAATTGCGTTTGCCCTGATGCCGTATTTATGTCCCCATTCAACGGCCACGGTTCTTGTCAGTGATAATACCCCTGCCTTAGCCGCTGCTGAATGTGCTACTCCGGCTCCTGCATTCCAGGCATAGGTAGCCACCATATTAATAATCGTTCCTTTAATATCATGCTCGATCCAGTAATCACCCGCTGCTTTTGTGCAGTTGAATGTACCATTCAGTACAATATCAATGACTGAACGCCATGCATTCGGCGACATTTTTTCGATTGGACAGATAAAATTGCCCGCTGCGTTATTAATCAGCCCATCAACTGTTCCAAATTTTTTAACAGCAGATTGAATCATCTGTTCAGCCATTTCATATTCTCTTACATCCATTTGAAAATACGCAACGTTATCCCCGGTACCGATTTCTTCGACAGCTGCTTTCAATTTTTCTTCATCCCTGCCTGTGATTAGTACAGAATGACCGTCATCAGCCAGCCTTTTCGACATAAATTTCCCCATTCCGTTTGATCCGCCTGTAACGATATACACCTTTCCCATCTGAATCCCCTCCAATATAATGAATGACTATTCATTCATTATACTATTAATCATTTATAAAATTCAATTTATTTAAAGTTAAAGCTGTGTTAAAACAACATTAGACGTTAACAGAGCTAAAAAAAAACTGACCGAGCCGAGTGGCCTGGTCAGTTTACTGGTGATGATCCTGATGGATAGAATTTTTCTGATGAAGTTTTGCAATTGCACGTACAATCGTTTTTTTCTTATTAAAACCGGTCGCAGCAACGTGTTCACTGTTTAGTTCAGCGTAAACTGTTCCTTTTGCCTGATCTTCATTAAAACCTTCTATAAACGCTGTAATAACACCAGCTTCTACTGGAATACGTAAAATATTTAATGTCAGCCCTTTTTTCAATTGAAAAAGCTCCTTTAGTAAAATACTTAAATTCTGCACAACAGCTTTACAGTATACTACTAACAGAAGAATGTCAATCTATCAATCAGCTTATGCTCAGGAGCTTAAGTTCCATTTCCCTTGAAGGCAGTGGTTTACTGAAGAAATATCCCTGACCTTTCTGACAATGTTCTTTCCGTAAAAATGATACCTGTGCCATTTCCTCCACGCCTTCAGCAACAACTTCGAGGCCGAGACTGTGAGCCAGATGGATAATGGTTTTAGTGATGGCAGCATCTTTACACTCTGACTGAATTTCTCTTACAAATGACTGATCAATTTTCAAAATATCAATCGGGAACAGTCTCAGATAATTCAATGATGAATATCCGGTTCCAAAGTCATCCACTGAAATTTTCACGCCGATTTTTTTAAGCTTTTTCAGCATTGTTAAAGTGGCATTCATATTACTCATTGCACTCTCAGTGATTTCAATTTCAAGCAGACCAGGCTGCACATTATATTTCCTAAGTGATTTTAAGATCGTTTCATCAAAATCCACCTGTGAAAATTGCTGCGGGGATATATTGACTGCAATTCTGATATTGGAAATCCCCTGACGAGACCATTCCTGAAGCTGAAGACATGCCTGATCGATCACCCACGCTCCTACAGAGTGTATCAGACCGTTTTCTTCAGCAATTGGAATAAATTCTGAAGGAGGCACTGCCCCAAATTTACGGTTATTCCATCTCAGCAGTGCTTCAACACTTGAAATTTCACCATTTTGCAAGTCTACCTGCGGCTGATAATGAAGACTCAGTTCATTTAGTTCAATTGCTCTGCGGAGATGTGTCTCCATAATCATTTTGTCAGGAAAGGCCTGTGTCATTTTATTATGGTAAAAACCATACCTGACTCCCCCCGCCTTTTTAACAGTGTGCAGCGCCTGTGCGGCATGATTAATTAGCACGTCACTCTGTACGCCATCATATGGAAATACACTGATCCCGATACTCGCAGAAACAAAATATTCCTGCTGATTAATTTCATAGGGCTGCTGAAATACATTCACAATATCTTCAGCAAACTCTTTCATTTGGCCTTGTGTGATATTGTGCAGGAAAAATACGAATTCATCCGCATTCAGCCGGTATAGATAATCTTTTTCAGGTAGAAGTGTCTTCAGCCGTGCTGCAACTTTCTTTAAAAGCTCGTCCCCTGCATTAAAGCCGAGTGTCTTATTCAACTTTTTGAAATTATCAAGATCGAGACACATCAGTGCATGTGACTCTTTTGAGACTGCAGATAATTCACCAATATGATTATTAAGGGCCTGCCGGTTATATAGACCGGTCAGCCTGTCGTGAAGATAAAGAAAATTAATTTTTTCCTTTGTTTCTTTTTCACTCGTTGCATCTCTGACAATTAAATACACACCCTGCGATTTGCCATTTGTAATGATTGGAACAAATTTTGTGTGTACGACGATCGCATCGCCTTCTAGTGTCACTGCTGGTACAAAGTGAAATTCATGTGGTCCGTTTTTAAGTGCCTTGTCAATTCCATTCATCACATTTGAAGATGTGGATGGTGAGAAAAGTGTGTGTACATGCTGGTTAAGCATTTTGTCTTCAGGGATAGAGAATGTATTTGTTGCAGCTTTGTTTACCGCTTTGATGACACCCTGATCAGAAAGTGTAATCACTGCATCCAGATTATGCTGGATGATAGAGTGATAATGCTCTTGAAGGTATTTAAGCTTCATTTGCTCATCTTCCTGTTCGGTGACATCACGGACAATCGCTACAATATACTTTTTTTGATTCCGTGCATCAGCTATCGGTGTAAGGTTTGTTTCATAATACCTGCTTCCTTTATCTGACTGAATAGAATCTTTGTACCGTACATCCTGCTCTGTCGCACCGGCGTTTCTGTACATCTCAATGAGCCTGCCGGAAGAATCTTTCATGACCGCTTTAATTGACTGACTGATCACATCTTCAGCTTTCTTTCCAATCAGGTTTAATGCTGCCTGATTTGTGTATCTGTATATATAATCTTTTCTTTCTTCTTCCATGATAAAAACAGCATCCGTAATGTGTTGTGTAATGATGATATTGAGCATATCAAGTATTTCTTCAGGAAAATCATGCCCGCCTTCATCAATCCTTTGTCTGGGAGTATCCATAAGTCCATCCTTCCAATTATCAATCGAGCTGCTTTAATCATTCCAAACTTTAATTTTTATGTCAATCACTTTATGAAACTTTAGGATTACTTTACATTAGTTATATATACTCACTACTCTTCCCCTTCACTGATTCTATATGCCTCTTCAAGGCAAATTGCCTGCGTATTAATCTGCCGCTGATCTTTTTTCTCAACATGTGAATATACGCCTTCGCTATTTTGCACCCTTGCTTTCATATTATCTGAAAGCTGAAGATCGAGAATATTTTTAATCCTATTTTTATGAGATGCTTCAGTTACTGGAAATAATAGCTCTATCCTTTTATCCATATTACGGGTCATCATATCTGCAGAAGAGAGCATACACTTTTCTTCTCCATTGTGATAGAAATAATAAATTCTGCTGTGTTCGAGAAAGCGTCCTACAATACTTCTGACATGAATATTTTCACTTACACCTTCTATTCCCGGACGCAGGCAGCAGATCCCCCGGATAATCAGATCCACTTTCACACCTGCTGCAGAGGCTTCATAAAATTTCATGATCAGAGGCTTATCAGTCAGTGAATTCATTTTGGCAATAATATGACCATTTTTATGCTTTTTATGAATAGCAATTTCTTTATCGATCAGTGTAATAAAGGAATCCCGGATAGAATATGGTGCAACGATCAGGTGGTGATAGGATGGTTTCTCGGTATAACCACTCAGATAATTAAAAAAGTTTGTGGCATCAGTACCGAATTTTCTTTTCGTTGTAATCATACCCATATCTGTATAGATTTTTGCAGTCTGATCATTATAGTTTCCAGTCCCGAGATGAACAAACCTTTCAATTTTATTATTCTTTTTTCTGACAACCAATGTGATTTTGCTGTGGGTTTTCAGGAATGTCATGCCATAAATCACATGGCAGCCGGCCATTTCAAGCTCTTTTGCCCACTGCACATTATTCTCTTCATCAAACCTTGCTTTCAGTTCTACTAAAACAGTCACCTGCTTGCCGTTTTCAGCTGCTTTTTTCAGCGCACGTATAATCGGGGAACCTCCACTCACTCTGTAGAGTGTCTGCTTAATCGCTAATACATCAGGGTCATCAGCTGCCTCATCTACAAAATCTACAATCGGATTAAATGATTCATACGGGTGATGAAAAAACAAATCCTGTCTCAGCGCTTTTTCATATAAACTTTCTCCCGGCTGAAGGTCTGCAGGGGGCTGTGGAATAAAGGATTGGAATACAAGATGATCCTTATCCTTCGATAGTATGGAAGTAAAACTGAATAAAAAAGTAAGATCCAGCGGCCCCGTAATGGTATACAGGTCAATCTCTTCCACTTCAAGCTCATTCATCAGCATAGGCAGAAATTTATCATAAGCGTCAGTATCTTCAATTTCGAGCCTGACAGCTGCGCCCCATTTCCTTTTCTTTAATTCCTTCTCGATTTCAAGTAAAAGATCCCGTGCACCTTCTTCATGTATCGTTAAATCGGCATTTCTTGTAATTCTGAACAGCAGACTGGATGTCACCTTGTATCCAACAAACAGCCGGTTAAGAAAGTGTCTGATTACCTGTTCAAGTAAGACATATTCATGCCCTGTTACTGAAGGCAGCCTGATATACCTTGGCAGCACTGATGGCACCTGTACAATGGCCACTTTCTGATCCTCATGTTTTCCTGATAATTCTACGATTATATTAAGGCTTTTATTAAGCAGTATAGGAAAAGGGCGGTAAGCATCAACAGCAAGCGGCGTTAATACAGGAAACACCTGCTCTTTAAAAAAGTGCTCAATAAAATTGTGTTGTTTTGAAGTAAGTGTGTCGATCTCTTTGAACTCAACATCCTCACCCTTTAATTTACTCTGTAGGCTGGTCAAGGCTTCGTACTGCTGTTTTACAAGGCGGTGAGTATGATCAGATATCGCGCTGAGCTGCTGTTTTGGTGTCAGACCCGCTTTATTTTCAGGCTTTGTAAAATTCGCCTTCACCTGATCTTTCAAACCAGCAACACGCACCATATAGAATTCATCAAGATTTGAACTGAATATCGCAAGAAACTTCAGCCGTTCAAGCAGAGGGTTGGTTAAATCAGAGGACTCTTCAAGCACTCTCTGATTGAATGCGAGCCAGCTGAGTTCACGATTATTATAATATTCCGGCTTACTGAATTTTTTATCTGAATGTCCCATACTGATCTCTCCTATACTTCCTGTGTAATCGGGATAAATTGGAGCCTGATTGATTTCTTAAGTGTTTTTTCCAGATGTTTTTTTTGCTTTCCGGCCTGATACTCTTCAGCGAGTGTCCGCCCCTCTGCAAAAACACTCAGTTGCAGTTCATCACCTTTTTTCCTGATCTCAAGCTGGCTGATCAGATTTCTCTTTGATCCATTCAGGCTGTATGAGAGCTTAACGATCGCCCCAATACATCTTATTTCCTGAATCTCTTCATCACTGAACCATCCGTCAAAGGGTTCTAAAAACTGCTGCAGCATCGACTTGCTTTTGAAAGAGGCTACAAGAGCCAGTGCAATACGGTCTTTATGCAATACGCCATCTATCGACCGGTTCGCAATAATATAAAAAGTGTGCTGACTGCTTGAATCAGAATCAATGTAATCACCGAGATAATACAAAAATGCCGCTCTTTTAATCAGCTGAAGTCCTTTTTCAGTTATTTCAAGCTCACCGAGTGCACCTAAATGTGTGTAGATTTCCGTTGCGAGAGAGATCATATGCTCAGCTTCCGGCCTTTCAATCGCATAATCAAATGCCAGTTCATTCATACTGGCTGCAAATACTCTATCTTTATCAAGAGGAGCAGCATACTTTTTCATCAGCTCCTTAAAGACAATACCGTCCCGCAAACCTTTTCTGCTGAACATAAAGCCGGTTGCATCAACAATTTCATACAGCTCACAGAAAACCTGCGACGCCGGAGCAATAATATCTGTCCGGTCGCTTGATAAACCATCCAGCTTCTCAAGCTCATCTTTATCCATATTGACCAGCTGATCATTCACCTGTTCAAGGTCTTTTTCAGTCATCCAGTACTGATGAACGCCCGCAATCGGATAATGATTATTCTGCTGATGAATCTGGGCAATATTACGCGCACTTCCTCCAATTGCAACGATGGGAACATTTCTGTCTGCAAGCCAGTCAAGGCTTTTAAAAGAGTCTCTGATAAATTGAATCAGCTTTTTCCTTTCAGCTTTCGTCAGCTGATCCCCTGACATGAAATCATTCTTTAATGACACAGCGCCAAATGGGAAGCTGTGAGAATGCAGCAGCTGTTTGTGTTCATAGTAGGTAACCTCAGTACTTCCTCCACCAATATCAATTGTTACTGCTGACATGACCGGTGTTGAATGAACTACAGCAAGATATCCAAAATAAGCTTCCTCTTCTTCAGACAGGATTTTAATACTGATCCCGGTTTTCTCTTTCATATGCTGCACAATTTCATCACTATTAACTGCCTGACGCACAGCTGCAGTAGCTGCAGCACGTATATCTTTTACATCATGAAAGGATATGATCTCCTTAAATGCGAGCAGCGCTTCTTCAAGAATAACTGCCCCTTCTTCTGTGAGCCTCTGATCTTTATCAAGGTAAGATTTTAATCGGGCTACTGTTTTAATATTTTCAACTTCCTTCATTCCTTTTTCCGGATCATATTCATAAAGAACGAGCCGGATTGTGTTTGAACCGATATCGATCACTGCAGTTTTATTCTTCATCCTTAAAATCACTCTCCATCTTTATATTTCCCATCAGTTGCGGTATACTTGTCCAAATAATAGAAAAGGTGCGTGACAATATGAACGAACCCGCAGAACATTCCCCGGAGAAAATTGCACAGGCCATTTTCACAGTTAATAAACATGCTAAAACAGCTCCGGATTCAAAATTTCTGTATCAGATAAAAAAAGCAGCGATTGAAAAAATGCTTAAAGAAGGAACAGCAAAAAAAATTGGACTTCAGTATTCCAGAAACCCGGGACTAAGCCAGCAACGTTCTGACTTACTTGTTGAATGCGGCAGCTATATGTTCCATATACCTCCCCAGAAAAATGACTTCAAAGATCTTCCGCATCTCGGCAAGCTTTCAGACAGCGTCAGAAACCCTAAAACAAGAATGAACCTGCGAGAAGCCAAATCTATCTTACAATCATACACAGGATTGAAGTCAGATTCTGAAAAGAAGCCTTCTCAGAGACAGCAATATCAGCGTCCAGTCTTCAAACGGCTTGGAGAATAGCTGTTAGTTATATCTTTCCTTCATTTTATATGTAAAAAACCGGCGCAGTTAAATGTTTTAACACTGCGCCGGTTTTTTGTGAGGAATCTGACAGAATGAATCAGATAATCAGTCTGTCAATTGAATTTATCAGCTGATTGATTTCTGGCTTACTGATCTGATCATCAGCACCAACTTTATTCCCTTTATGTTTAAGATCATCTGTAATCAAAGAAGAAAAAATCACAACGGGCAGTTTGCCAAGTATTTGATGTTCTTTTATTCTTTTTGTCAGGTGATGTCCGTCCATCTGAGGCATTTCGATATCAGTGATCACCAGCTGTACTTTTTGTTCAACCGGCACATCTGAATCAGCTAATGATTCCAGATAGTTAAGCGCATCTTTACCATTTTCAAAGAACTCAGCATCATCATAACCTGCTTCTTTTAGCGTATCAGACAGTAATTGACGTAAAAGAGGAGAATCTTCAGCTACAACAAGTTTTTTTACAGATCTTTCTCTTTTACCAAGCTTCTTTACCATGCCAACGTTAATCCCTGATTCAGGATTAATTTCAAGGATAATACTCTCAAAGTCAAGAAGCAGAAGCATCTCATCATTGCGTTTAATAACGCCAATGACTTTTGTATCAGTGTTTTGATACATATCTGACGGTTTTTCAATCTGGTCCCATGATACTCTGTGAATCATAGATACGTTATCAACGTGAAAAACAACTTTTTGCTGATTAAATTCCGACACAATATATTTTTCCTGGGCGCTCTTTCCTTCCGGCTGCCTGCCAAGCACCTGTCTCATATCAATGACTGGAAGCACTTCCCCCCTCAGCTGAATAATTCCGTTTATGTAAGGGTGTGAATGCGGAATCGGGATGACCGCTGCCGGCTGGATGATTTCCTTTACTTTAATTACATTGATACCATATTTACTTCCATTCACTTCAAATTCAACGATTTCAAGTTCGTTTGTACCACTCTCAAGCAAGATTCCATTTTGATCTGCCATTTTTCTCTCTCCTTAGACATCAAATTACATCACCTACAAAGGAAATATTTGATTATAATAAATTGTAATAAAAAAGCTTCCCTCACCTCTTATATCGGGTGAAGGAAGCTGTTATTGAATATGCAATTACTTTTCTTCTGTATCGAGTACTCTGTTCAATCGCTTACGCAGCATTTTCATGCCGCTGCCGCCTGCCTGGAAGTGTCTGAGCTGACCTTCTTTATCAAAAACATAGTAAGCAGGCACATACTGGTTTTCGAATGCTTCTGTCAGCTTGTGTTCACTGTCTACATATATCGGCTGAGAGATATCGTGTCCCTTTGCCACCTGTGCGATCACATCCATATCAAGATCATCCTCAGATCTTGGCATATGAACAGCAACAACGTTCAGGTTATCTTCATATTCATCACGCAATTCATTTATGTCAGGCATTGCTTCCTTACATAAATGACAGCTCACTGACCAGAAATGTATCAGTGTCGGTTTTTCACCTACAAGATCTTCTCTGCTTACTTCACCGTTTAACCATGTTACAGCGCCATCGAGTTCAGGCATTGGTGCTCTTAGTTTCATGTACAATTCCTCCTGCATCTAACTGAACCCATCGCAGTACGGGTTTCATCCTTCATTAAAATAATTATAAAAAAACACAATTTCCATTATAGAAATGACAACACCGTGAGTCAAGTCTCAGCAACAGGCTGCTTCACTTTTATCAGCAGAATCATTCCGATCACTGCCATAACAATAAGTGAGGACAGTGCGACTCTGCTTGCAAGCTCCCCGTACTCCCTCATGTTCAGCGTAATCGTACCGTATACTGCTGGCCCGATAATAGAAGACACTTTCCCTGAAAAAGCAAATAACCCAAAAAATTGACCTCTTTTTTCATAAGGCGTCAAGTCAATAATTAATGTACGTGAAGTAACCCACATCGAGCCGAGTGCAACACCGATCAGCGCGCCTGCTATCCAGAACATCCACTGTTCTGTAGCAAGTGCCGCAACGGTCAGTGCCGTGACTAATATAATTGATACGAGCATCACACCAATTTTCGCACCCGTCTTTTTAGTAATATAACCGAATATAAATGATCCTATAATGGCAAATATCGTTGAACCGAGATAAAGAATAATAAACTGCCCGCTCGTAAAACCGACCACCGCAGTTGCATATATTGCCATGATGGCAATAGTCGTAGCAATCGCGTCATTTAAAAAGAAATATGAAAGCATAAATGTAAATGTATTCTTATAATTGCGCATGTCTTTAAAAGTGCGATAAATCTCTTTATAACCCGTGAGAAAATGTTCTTTCTCCGTTTTCTTGGCAGGTGTATCTTTTAAAAAGAAAAATAATGGCAGAGAGAATAGTAAGTACATGACGGCTGTCGGGATAAAAGCCTGCTCAGGATTTCCTTCCTGAACAAAAAGATAGACTGAGAGTCCGACAATTGTTCCAAGATAGCCAACCGCTACACCAAACCCTGAAATCAGAGGTATCTCTTCTTTTGTCCCTAAATCACTCAGCATTGTATCGTAAAAAACAAGACTGCTGTTAAAGAAAAATTTTGCAACAATAAAAGCGATAATAACAAAAAATAAATTGACTGGCAGATTCAGCCACTCTCCCTGCATGGTTGTGACAGCGAATATGCCCATCAGAAAAGTAGCGGCTATAGATAGAGATGCAAGCCAGACTATATACTTTTTCTTCTGCCCTGTACGGTCTATCCAGACACCGTACAACGGGGAAAAAATGACGAGTAAAAAACTTGCAAATGCATTCGCATAAGAGATAAAAGTACTCGCTACCTGCTCCATTTCGGCGCTTCCCCCAAGTTGTGCATCCAGATAAAATGGGAAAAACACCGTATTAATATTTGAAGAAAAAATTGTATTGGCAAAGTCATAAAGTGCCCAGGATAAAATCGGCAGCGTAAAGAAGAGCTTCATTCCTGAGCGGGGTGTATGGTCCGTCCGGTTCATATTCATTCCTCCATTTCTTTCCCACTCTTTCCATAAACGTTTGTTAAAACCCTTTAATCTGAATAGAATTTACAGGAAATTAATATAATATAGGCTTTGTTAAAGGTCTATGTCGTTTTAGCAAAGCTGTTAGCCATTTGTAACAGCGCCATAAAATAAAGGCTGAGACAAAATTGTCTCAGCCTGCGTAATAGGTTCACTACATGCGCCTCACTGCTTCAGGTTAATTATCTTTTAAAGATCCGGCGTCTTTTCTTTTTCTTTGATCTGGAGAATTGTAGCCAGCCGACTTTACGGAAGATGATAAACATGACAATAGCGATTATTGCCATTACGCCAAGCAGGACAAAGTATCCGTACTCGAATTCAAGTTCCGGTATATAGACAAAGTTCATCCCATAAAGACCGGCTAAAAATGACAGTGGCATAAAGATCGTTGTAATAACGGTCAGCGTCATCATAATATTATTCATTTTATCTGAACTGACAGAGATATAGTTATCACGAATATCTGATGAAAATTCACGGTAGGAATCGAGCATTTCAGTCAGTTTGATGACATGGTCATAGACATCTGAAAAGTATAGCTGCTGATCTCTTGTGAGCCCTACATTTGTTCCGTTTAAAAGTCGGTAGAGTAAATCCCTTGTCGGAACTAACGACCTTCTCAGCTTCTGCATATCGTGCCTCACATCAAATAGTCTGTCCATCAGATCATGAGACGAATTTTCGTCTGTTCGTTCTTCGATACTGTTCAACACATCCTCAATACCATACACGTGAGGAAAATACTCGTCTACTGTGATATCTAGTATTGAATGTAGCAGACCTATCGGATTCTGCTCTTCACGTGCAGCTTCGCCTGAGAGCATCCTTTGCCAGATCCCATCAACCATTTTCAGCTGTTCGTAATGCCAGGTAACGATCATTTTTTCATTTACGAATACATCAATTTCCTCAGCTTCATATGTATCTTTCGTTAAATGGTGAAGTACCAGAAATATATATTGATGATAGCTATCAAACTTTGGACGCTGGTACCCTTTTTCCACACAGTCTTCAATTGCAAGCGGGTGAAAAGAAAAAGCTCTTGAAAGTTCCTTTCCTTCACGCTCAGAGGGATTTGAAAAATCTGTCCACATCCAGTGAAGGTTAGCTTTCCTCGCATTTTTTATTGAATCAAACTCCTGAATCTGTCCCCCGGTCGTCATTCCCATCACTCTGATCATATGAGTCACCTCCTTTGTCTCTTTCATAACTGTTATTTATCCTGAAATGCTACTGTTTAATCAACATACTGATTACAAATTTCAATCGCACCGCTTTTTAAGGTACAATAGCTGTCATAAGCTAATACCTGAAGGACGTGAATATATGATAAACGAAGCAGTAAAAAATATTGAAATCTCAGGCATCCGGAAGTTTTTTAATCAGATTCAGCATATTGAAGGAATGATTTCACTTACAATCGGACAACCAGATTTCCCTACTCCGGAGCATATTAAAGCAGCTGCTAAGAAGGCAATCGATCAGAATTTTACAAGTTATACTCATAACGCAGGCATCCCGGAGCTGAGAACAGCAATCTCCGGGTATATGCATGAAAAGTACGGATTACATTACCGTCCCGAGGATGAAATCATTGTGACAAACGGGGCCTCTCAGGCAATTGATACAGCGCTTAGAACAATCTTATCACCTGGTCAGGAAGTTATTCTCCCCGCTCCCGTTTATCCCGGTTATGCACCTGTCATACAACAATGCGGGGCAGCCCCGGTATATATAGATACAACACATAACGAATTTAAATTAAATGCAGGATTAATTGAACCGTTTATCAGTGAAAAATCCTCGGCGATCATACTGCCGTATCCATCTAATCCAACCGGTGTGAGCCTGAACCATAAAGAGCTGCAGGAAATCGCTTTACTTGCAGAAAAGTATAATCTCATGATCATTGCTGATGAAATATACAGTGAGCTCACCTATGACACCATTCATACATCGATTGGTACGCTCGCACGGGATCGAACAATTATCATTAGCGGTCTTTCAAAATCACATTCAATGACAGGATGGCGCATCGGCGTACTTATGGCTCCATCAGCGATTGCTGAACAATGCCTGAAAGTGCACCAGTATACTGTGTCATGCGCTTCCTCTATTTCACAGCACGCTGCACTGGCAGCTTATACATCTGGAAAAGATGATGCGCTGCCTATGAAAGATGCATATAAGAAAAGAAGGGCACTCACTGAGAAACGTTTACTTGATTTGGGGTTTGATGTTGTTAAGCCGGATGGAGCATTTTATTTCTTTGCAGGTATCCCTGTTGATGAAACTTCAGAACAGTTCGCACTCAACCTTGCAAAGCATGCAAAAGTGGGCGTTGTACCAGGAAAAGCATTTGGGGCAGAAGGCGAAGGGCATGTCAGAATTTCATATGCCTGCTCTGAAGCTCAGCTGACCGAAGCATTTAACAGAATCGAACACTACTTAAATCACGTATTGAAACATTAATAAAAGCCGGGATCACTTTATCCCGGCCCGCACAGGCACTAAATCTGTTTTTCATATACTTTATATAGTGCCTGTGTACCCTTTTCTTCTAACCCTTCAGCTTTTGCCTGCTCGTACGAGTGTAATGCCAGTTCAAGTCCTGGCAGAGATAATCCCATTCTGTTTGCCTCTTCAAGCGCAATTTTTAAGTCTTTAATAAAATGATGAATAAAAAATCCAGGCTCAAAATCCCCTTGTAACATACGAGGAGCCAGATGACTCAGACTCCAGCTGCCTGCTGCTCCCTTCGATATGCTCGCGAGCACTTTTTCAGGATCGAGTCCGGCTTTGATTGCATACGTTAATGCCTCGCAAACACCGGTCATCGTTGAACCGATCACAATCTGATTACTCATTTTCGCATGCTGGCCGCTTCCGGGTTCGCCATGATAGACAATATTTGCACCAAAAGTCTGTAAAATAGGAACGATTTTTTCAAAAACTTCTTCATCCCCGCCAGCCATGATCGATAAGATACCCTCTTTCGCTCCGGTGTCTCCACCGGAAACGGGTGCATCAATCATATGTATGCCTCTTGATTTCCCTTCCTGATAGAGCTTTTCAGCAAGCTCAGGCTTTGACGTAGTCAGGTCAATACAGATTGATCCTTCAGAGGCTGTCCTGAAGACACCTTCATCTCCCTGATATATACCAGCTACATCTTCCGGATAGCCAACCATAGAAAAAATAATTGAACATTTTTCGGCTACTGCAGCAGGTGATATTTCCCAAACTGCCCCATTGTTAAGCAACGTCTCTGCTTTTTCCTTCGTACGCGTATAAAGGTGAACTGTATGCTCCTTTTGTAAGTGTGTAACAATCGACTTTCCCATTACACCTGTCCCGATAAACCCGATATTCAAATCAATCACTCCTTTCTTTTGATTGTGACGTACTTTTTGAAAATTGCAAACGTTACCTCCTGTTGATAAGATTAGCAAAAAGGAGGCTGTTATGAAAAAAGATCTTTTTATTTTCAAGAATGAAGAAAGGTATAGCATAACGGTTAGAAACTATCATGAAGGAGATTTCGAACAGTTAATTGAGCTGCAGAGAAAAGCGTTTCCTCCACCATTTCCTTCAGATCTTTTATGGAATCATCATCAGTTGAATGAACACATTACTAGGTTTCCTGAAGGTGCACTCTGTATCCTGGTGAATGGTCAGATTGCCGGTTCAATCACTGCACTCAGAACAAACTATTCAGGAGAGCAGCACACATGGGAGCAAATTACCTCTGATGGTTATATCACAAATCACGAACCGGACGGTGGTGTGCTTTACATCGTTGATATTTGTATAAACCCTGATTACAGGGGACTTGGTCTTGGAAAAGAACTCATGAGAGCGATGTATGAAACGGTTGTCTTTCTTGGAATTGAAAAACTTGCGGGTGGCAGCAGAATGCCTGGCTACAAGGAGTTCAGGGATGACATGACACCGGAGGAATATTACAAAAAAATAGTGAGTGGTGAACTTACAGATCCGGTCGTTACATTTTTAATGAAGGCTGGACGGATGCCGGAGAAATTGATGAGAAATTACCTTGAAGATGAAGACTCAGCTGATTGTGCAGTACTGATGACGTGGAAAAACCCTTTTAAGACATAAAAAAGAACCGGATTATGGGGGGAATCCGGTTCAAAAAAGGGAAATCAGAATGAAAAAGTATGCTTGTACTACTAATATACTTCCCCCTGTTCATTCATTTAATCCCGATTTTAATAACAAATATATTACAAATTAATTTCTTTTTTTACAGCTTCAATGACTTCATCATTTGTCCCAAGTGTCAGAACATGCTCAGCCAAAGCTTTCATTTTATTATCTGAAAGCTGCTTGATTTGAGTACGTGCAGGCAGAATAGAAGTTGCGCTCATTGAAAATTCATCAAGTCCAAGTCCAAGAAGAATTGGAATCGCAATTTCATCACCGGCCATTTCACCGCACATACCAGTCCACTTTCCTTCTTTATGAGAAGCATCAATCACCATTTTAATCAGGCGCAAAATAGCAGGATTATATGGCTGATACAGATATGATACTCTCTCATTCATACGGTCAGCTGCCATTGTATATTGGATCAGATCGTTCGTTCCAATACTGAAGAAATCCACTTCTTTGGCAAACTGATCTGCCAATACTGCTGTTGAAGGAATTTCAACCATAATGCCGACTTCTATGGAATCTGAAACTTCTACACCTTCTTGAATCAGCTCTTCTTTCACCTCAAGAAGAAGTGATTTGGCAGATCTGAATTCATCGAGGTTTGAAATCATCGGGAACATTACTTTTAAGTTACCGTACGTACTTGCACGCAGCAGTGCACGAAGCTGTGTACGGAACAGATCAGTTTCCTCAAGGCATAGTCTGATTGCACGGAAACCCAGAAATGGGTTCATCTCTTCAGGAAGGTTCAGATAAGGAAGCTCTTTGTCTCCGCCAATATCAAGCGTTCGAACGACAACAGGCTTGCCTTTCATGCCTTCTAATACTGCTTTATATGACTCGAACTGTTCATCTTCAGACGGAAGCTCAGTACGGCCCATGTAAAGAAACTCTGTACGGTAAAGTCCAATCGCCTCACCGCCGTTATTTGTCACACCTTCAAGATCTCCCGGTGTTCCAATATTTGCAGCAAGCTCTACGTGGCGACCATCTGCCGTTACAGTTTTCTCATCTACAAGCTTTGCCCATTCTGCTTTTTGGTCAGCAAAATCAGCAGCTTTCTTTTCATACTGAGTGATCAGTTCATCAGTCGGATTAACATGAACTTCACCATTAAGCCCGTCAACAATGACCATATCACCGTTTTCAATCGTCACAGTCGCTTCTTTTGTTCCAACTACTGCCGGAATTTCCATAGAGCGGGCCATGATTGCTGAATGGGAAGTACGTCCACCGATATTTGTTGTGAAACCTTTAACAAATTCACGGTTCAGCTGTGCTGTGTCCGACGGTGTAAGATCCTCAGCAATGACCACAACTTCTTCTGAGATCATGCTTGGATTAAGTACTTTTACGCCAAGCAGGTGTGAAAGTACACGTTTTGTCACATCACGGATATCAGCAGCACGCTCTTTCATGTACTCGTTATCCATTTGTTCAAACATTGTAACAAACATATCCGCTGTTTCTTTCAATGCTGCCTCAGCGTTAACCTGTTCCTGATTGATCTTATCTTCAATAGGTGAGATCAATTCAGGATCACTTAATACGAGAAGATGTGCCTCAAAAATTTGAGCCTTGTCTTCTCCCAATTCTGTTCTTGCACGGTCACGAATGACTTCTAACTCGTTTTTTGACGTCTGAAGAGCATCCTGGAAGCGCTGTACTTCTTGGTCTGCATGTTCAACTTTCGTCTGTTCAAACGAAAGGTCCGGCTCTACAAGACGGTAAGCTTTAGCAATCGCAATCCCGCTTGATGCTGCTATACCTTTTAAAACTGAAGACATCCTTATGCAAGACCTTCATTTTTAAGAGTTTCTTCAAGACTTGCCAGCGCTTCTTCTTCATCGCTTCCATCAGCGTAGATTGTAATTTCAGCATCTTTACCCACACCAAGTGACATAACACCCATGATTGATTTAAGGTTTACTTTCTTCCCTTTATACTCAAGCTGGATATCAGAATCAAACTTGCTTGCATTTTGAACCAGAATTGTAGCCGGACGTGCGTGGATACCTGTTTCTGCTGTTACTGTAAAAGTTTTTTGTGTCATGATTAATCTTCTCCTTTTCTACACTTGTATTTACAACATCACTTTAATAAGTTAACGAATTCCGTCCTGACAGTCAACAAAAATTCCTTTACTTATTAGTGACATCTTTTTATCCTCTTTAAATCATAAGAATAGCATGAGAATGGCTCAAGCACAACGAATTTGCAGTGCTTAATCATTTTAAGAATCAGATCATTGCTGATTTTTATTAATCCTCTTCTCAAAATGTTTAACAAATTGTTCAAAAGCTTTCTGCTCTTCTGACAGAACATCCTGATCATTGTATCTGACTTTTTCATAGATAGCAGCATAATAATCATAGTCCTGAACCTTCAGTCTATTGAACCATTCCCTTACTGTTTCGGATTTTAACCTGCCTGCTTCATTTTTCCTGGCTTTTTGTTCAAGCTTTAATATTTCTTTTCTGATCTGGTGGTTCGGTACAGTTATTTTTTCAGGACGGTCTTTTTTCATTTGTCTTCTTTCTATCGTAACGTCATTGTCAGCGGACCCTGACAATAGGGGCTGATGTCTGAACTTTCTGAACAGCAGCCATGCCACCCCCACCGCTAACACGGTAACTGCAATCAAAAGAATCAGTTCAAGTGTATTTACACCAATGGTTTCTTCTATTTCTCTTTTGCCAAGTGGATTGGGTTTAAACACGTCTTCTTCAGTGGATATTTCTTTTTCCTGCATTTGTGCTTCTGGTATTTCAATATCTGCCCCGGTCATATAAAGAAGCCTGATGATGCCCGCTACAGCGAGATCTCCAGTTGCAAACAGCAACCTTTTGAAAGGTTCTGTCAGAAGATAGATCACTACACCCAGCGTTAAAAAAATGCCGGCGAACTTTGAAAACAGTAACAACCCGTTTTTACTGGCATATGTACTGAAATAAGGAGCTGCACTGTAAAGAAAGATTCCGGCTGCAAGATAGATAATCAGTAAATTAGCCGGGTATACTCCATAAGTCAGCTGGAAAGAGAACATAGAAACAAATACCAGTATGAATAGAATCAGCTGAATGACAGTTATTTGGGATAACTCGCTGCTATCTGATCTTTTCATCATTCTCCAAAAAAAATATAATCCCTGACAAACGATCAGAATGACAGGCCAACCTCCCGCCACAACGGATAAAATCAAAAAGACTGTTAAAGCGAGTGTAAAAATACGGACCTGAATTTTTCTATTTGAGCTTAGAAAAATCAGACAGGCTGATATGACCCCAGTGCCAATGGATGTGTAGTGAATCGGAAAAAGTCCATTTTCTGCAAAAGCAGTAAGGATTAACACTGGAAACATCGTATCAAATAACAAGGAAATAGATGATCTTACTGACCGGTTAACTGTTGCTTCCATCGCACTGCCCCTCCTTCCTGCTCACCTGCAATCCACACTCTGCCGTTTAGAGAAGAAAGCCTTTCAGAGGAACTGGTGTCGCCGATATAAATGTAATCTGTCACACCTGTCTGCATAAGCGACAGCTGATTAATCATCGGATTAACCGGCATCGTCACATCACCAATAGATAAAATACTTAACATTTCAAGACATTTTCTACTGTGACTGATCCCCTTATCAGGTGCAATATAATAAAAATTCGGTGCTTCTTTCGTTCTTACGTTAATACATAATCCAATCGTGCGGTTAAGCCGATGTGCATCTGTAATCATAAAAGCCGCCTGTTTAATCAACTTTTCAAAATGAATATTTTTAGCGTGTTTATAAGTCACATTCAGTATAATCATATACTTCTCTTCAATTACAGGTTCATAAATGTTTGTCTGCAGCTGACCGGTTTTTGCGTAGGCAGCCCAATTGATCCGTTGCATCGTATCCCCTGCTCTGTATTCTCTTGTACCTGCCCGCATTGTAAGGTCTTCATATAAAGAGAAACTTGCCATACTTTCCCCCGGACGAACCGCTGGAGTATAAGATGAGAATTTAACATGTTCAGTTTCAGGATAAATTCTTTTTTCCTGCATGAAATGTCCCTTGTATTGCATCAGCTTATAGCCATAACCGAATAAATGCGGTATATGCAGCTGACAGGAGACCATTTTGAATTTACCGCGTTTAACCGCTTTGATTGGAATAGACACTCTTACCTCTTCATACTTCTCCATCGATAATTGTCCAGTCCACTGAATCGTCTGTCCTACCTTAATAGAATCCTTATTAAGAAAAGTTGCATGATTTGTGAAAGTCAATGTCATGGTTACATCTCTAATTGGATATTTCCCATTACGGAAAGCAACTGTCCAGTCAGCTTCATCTTCTACATTCAGACGTTCAGCCTGTTCATTTTCGATGAAAGTCATATCTGACCCTGCATGCTCACTGTAGTGCAGGTGAAACCTGATAAAAATAATGAGCGCGGCACATACAGCAGCCCCGGCAAATTGACTTCCGAGAAAGAAGAACAATCCGCTTAAAAGAGTGATGACTTCAAGTAACTTTAAATGCCTCTCTGCCGACTTTATTTCAAGCCACATCTTAAAGCCTCAATTCAACTGGTGCATCAGTATCCTTTAATACTTCTGTCAGAATCTCATCTGTGTTTTTCATCAGGGAGGCTTCCGGCGTCAGCTGAACTCTGTGAGCAAGTACATAGTGAAAAAGATTTTTTACATCCTCAGGAATAATGTGTGAGCGTCCCTGGAGATAAGCTGAACCCTGTGCCGCTTTCAGCAAAGTGACAGCTGCTCTCGGACTCGCACCCCATTCAATTAATGGGTGGGACCTTGTTGAGCGGATCAGCTTTAAAATATAGTCGGTGATTTCATTATGTACAGAAATATTTCTTACTTCATCTGCAGCCTGTTGAAGCTCATCAATTGAAATTACTGCTGATATATGTGGAGATTCCTCTTTTTGGATCCACTGTTTTAAAATACTTGATTCGTCCTCGAAACCGGGATATTCAGAAGGCAGCTTAAACATAAAACGGTCGAGCTGCGCATAAGGCAATGGAAAAGTTCCCTGCTGTGACTCTACAGGGTTTTGTGTGGCAATGACCATGAATGGAAAAGATGAAGTAAGTGTCTCACCGTCAATTGTTACCTGTTTTTCTTCCATGACTTCAAGCAGACTTGACTGCGTTCTTGGCGTTGCACGATTTATTTCGTCTGCGAGCAGGAAGTTCGTCATAACCGGTCCTTCTTTTAATTCAAACTTTCTCGTTTCAGGATTAAAAAAATGGAGTCCTGTCACATCAGATGGCAGTACATCCGGTGTGAATTGAATACGTGAAAATTTTCCGCCCGCTGCTTTAGCAAATGATTTTGCAAGGAGTGTCTTACCCGTTCCCGGTACACTTTCAAGCAATACATGTCCTCCCTGAAGCATGGCAATTGTCAGTAATTCCACTTCCCTGTCTCTGCCAACGACTGATTTCCCAACTTCCTGCTGTATGATGCTTTTCATCAAATCTCTCCTCCGCTTTTAGTCAATTATAGTTATTATACTAAAAATTCGGAAAAAAGGTTTCATCGTTATAGTAAAAAAATGAAAAAGACCGGAATATGTCCCGGTCTTTAAGTATCAATGCTCGTAAATCATTTTTCTTGTCATTCCTCCATCGATCACGAGGTTTTCTCCATTGATAAAATTATTTGCTTCATCTGTCAAAAACAGACACGCTCTGGCAACGTCTTCCGGCTTACCAACTCTGTTGGACAGATGCTGCTCGTGGTCAACTGTTCGCAGACTTTCATAATCTCCTGTGTGAATCCAGCCTGGACTGATTGCATTGACCGTAATATCTTTTTCAGATAACGTAACTGCCAACGAGTGCGTCAGTGCAAAGATACCGCCCTTTGAAGCGGCATACCCTTCAGTATCAGGCTCAGACATATGAGCTCTTGTTGAACACAAATTGACAATTGAGCCCCCCTGATCCATTAGTAAAGCTGCTTCTCTTGAACAGTAGAAAACGCTTGAGAGATTCGTATGTATAATCTCCTCCCAATCTTCAACTGATACATCCCAAATTGATTTGAACTTCGAAATTCCTGCGTTGTTAATTAAAATATCAACCGTTCCTGATTTTTCATTTATATGGTGAAAAAGTTTTTTTACTTCTTCATAACTTGAGACATCAGCAGAAACCGCTTCAGTATTTTCAAGCTTTCCGGCTTCTTCGGTGAGCTTCTCTCTATTCTTATCTACCATATAAACGAATGCACCTTCATTTACATATGCTTTTGAGATCGCCAGTCCGATTCCATTGGCTGCTCCCGTCACTATAACAGTCTTCATTTATGTATCCTCCTTTTAACTTCTGGGTTCTTCAAGGTAATGATAAACCGTTTTTCCATAATGCCCGGCAATACCTCTGAAATGTTTAAAGTCATCTCTTACCCTCAACACACTGCTGAACAAATCGAAATCCTCTTTTTCGACTGCTACTTCGGTTAATTCCCCACTCTTTAATTGATCGAGTAAAACATTCACTTCTTCTTTTGTCATTTTCATCACCTGCTTATAAATATCTATTTCTCTATATCACTTTATGAGACATTTGAAACTTTTACAAATCTGATACGTCTACTACAATGAGACCATACATATAGAATGGAGGAAATCATATGAAAAAAATGATGATGTTCATGCTCATTTCAATGCTCGCTGCTTTTATGGCTGCATGCGGTACTGAAAATAGCAGTGAAGACGATACTGCAGGGGAACAAAATGCAGAAACTGTCATGCCGGAAGAAACGGAAGAAGCTGCTACAGATGTTCCAATTGAAGAATCGGAAGCTGAGTCTGAAGAAGCTGCTGAAGAGGAAAGTACTGAAGAAGAAGCATCTGAAGAATCAACAGATGAATCAGCTGAAGTAACAGAAGAAGCTGCTGAGGAAGAGAGCGAAGGTGAAAGTGATATGCGCCTGCTTGAACAGCAGATGACATTCACGATCAATGGAGAAGAGTCAGAAAGAACTGCTTTTCTTCAGGAAAGTGAAGAGAACAATTACAGTGTCTATGTAGCAGAAGGGTTCTCTTATACAATGGAAGAACCAAATGTTGACCAGATCTATTTTGACGAAGACGATTCACAGTTTATGCGTATTCATACTTATCCGAAGGCTGAATCTGAACAATCTTTGATTGAAGATCAGATGAAAGGTCAGGCAGATGCGATTCAGGGTGAGGCTGCTGCTGAATGGACGCCAGCTGATGCTGACAATGTGATTGCAGGTTATGAAGCAGCTGTTGGTGAAAACCAGTTTAAGACTTACCTTTATGAACTGAACGATATGTTTGTAAGAATTGAGATCCACACGCAGGCTGATTCAGGCCTTGAAGATGCATTCGTCCAAATGGCAGAATCAATTGAATAATACAAATGACCGCTTCCTTAAATCAGGGAGCGGTTTTTTTGAGCACAAAACTTGAAAGTCAATAAAGGTCAAAGTATACTGAGATCAGAAAGTCAAAGATAGTCAAATTGTAATTGATTAATAAGGAGGAGTCACGATGATATGTCAAAAATGCCAGACTAAACCAGCAAATATACAATTCAGAGTTCAATTAAATGATCAGGTACAGGATTTTCATTTGTGCTCCGTATGCTATAAAGAAGAACGTTCAAAGCTTCACGCAGCTATGAATCAAAAAGGCAGCGATTCATTCCAGCCATTTGAACAAATGAAGCAGCAAAAACCTAAAAAGGAAGATGGGCTTCTTGAGGAATACGGCAGAAACCTCACAAATCTTGCAGGTGCCGGCCTCATTGATCCTGTGATCGGCAGAGATGCTGAAATTGAACAAATGATTGAAATTCTAAATCGAAGAAATAAAAATAACCCGGTGTTAATTGGTGAACCGGGCATTGGTAAGACTGCTGCAGCTGAAGGACTTGCACTGAAGATCGCTGAAGGGTCTGTCCCTCAGAAGCTGAAGCAAAAAGAAGTCATCCTGTTAGATGTAGCCTCACTCGTCTCGAATACAGGGATCAGAGGACAATTCGAAGAAAGAATGAAGCAGCTGATCAGTGAACTACAACAAAGAAAAAATATTATTCTGTTTATTGATGAAATTCATCAGATCGTCGGTGCAGGTTCTGCTGAAGGGTCGATGGACGCAGGTAATATTCTGAAGCCTGCACTTGCACGCGGTGAGCTCCAGCTTGTCGGTGCAACCACGCTTGCTGAATACAGAAAGATTGAAAAAGATGCAGCACTTGAACGACGCTTTCAGCCGATTCACCTGAAAGAGCCTTCGATATCAGAAGCAATAGATATTCTAAAAGGGCTCGCAACAAGATATGAAGATTTCCACAGTGTCACATACAGTACTGAAGCTATTGAAGCTGCTGTTACACTTTCAAAACGCTACATTCAGGACCGTTTCCTTCCGGATAAAGCGATTGACCTGATGGATGAAGCGGGTTCTAAGCTCAACTTAACCCTGGATCTGGCGGATAAAACAGAAATTGAAAACCGCCTGAAAACGATTCATGCTGAAAAAGAAGAAGCACTGAAACATGAAGAATATGAAAAAGCCGCAAAGTTACGCGATGAGGAAGAACAGCTCGAACTTGCTCTGAATCAGCCTGTTGCTAAAGAAAAGCCTGTCGTTGGCATAGAGATGATTCAGAAATTAATCGAAAGAAAAACCGGTATTCCTGTCGGTAAGATTGAACAGGACGAGCATAAAAAGATGGCTGAACTTGAGGAAAACCTTCGTCATCATGTGATCGGACAAGATGAAGCTGTTAAAAGAGTGGCAAAAGCTGTCCGCAGAAGCCGTGCGGGACTGAAATCCAAAAACCGCCCTGCAGGTTCATTCCTGTTTGTAGGTCCTACAGGTGTCGGAAAAACCGAGCTATCCAAAACACTGGCAGAAGAACTTTTCGGCTCTAAAGAACACATGATTCGTATGGATATGAGCGAATACATGGAAAAGCACAGCGTATCAAAACTGATCGGTTCACCACCAGGATATGTTGGTCACGATCAGGCAGGGCAGCTGACTGAGAAAGTACGCCGCTCTCCTTATACGATTCTGCTGCTTGATGAAATTGAAAAAGCCCACCCTGATGTTATGCATATGTTCCTGCAGATTATGGAGGATGGCCGTCTGACTGACAGCCAGGGCCGCACGGTAAGCTTTAAGGAAACTGTGATTATCATGACGAGTAATGCAGGTGTGGGAACGAGAAAGAAAGCCGTTGGATTCGGTGCGACCCAGGCAGCTGATGAAGCTTCTATTCTTGAATCACTGAGCGACTTTTTCAAACCTGAATTTCTGAACAGATTTGACAGTATTATTGAATTTGACTCGCTTGGCAAGGATCATCTGATTAAGATTGTTGATCTGATGTTAGATGAACTGAATGAGTTGATAGAAGAACAGGGTATGACGCTCTCTGTCACACAGGATGTGAAAGAGCGGATAGCTGAACTCGGTTACCACCCTTCATTTGGTGCCCGGCCGTTAAGAAGAGTGATTCAGGAAACACTTGAAGATCAGGTGACAGACTTCATGTATGACTACCCTGAAGAAAAACACTTGAAAGCAGTACTTGTAGACGGCGAAATTAAAATCGGGAAAATGTAAATGAAAAAAGAGACTGCGCCGGCAGTCTCTTTTTTCATTTATAAAGCCTGATCGTCCACTTCATCAAGCCAATTTTCAATTTCCTTTACGACAGATTCCAGACTTCCTTCTGCAAATGGAGATTTGAGATTTGCCTCTTTAACCAATTCTGTAAATGATTTTGACCCGCCTAATTTACATAAGTGTACATAATCTGCCCATGCACCGTCAAAATCCTCTCTTGATTTTTTCCAGAACTGAAAAGCACAAATCTGGGCTAATGTGTAGTCAATATAATAGAACGGATCCTCATAAATGTGTCCCTGTCTCTGCCAGACGCCACCCTGATTCAGATACTCATGTCCGCCATAATTACGATGCGGCAGATATATGCTTTCAAGTTCTTTCCAGACAGTTTTTCTCTCTGCCGGGGTCATTTCAGGGTTTTCATATATTCTGTGTTGAAATTCATCTACTGCTACCCCATAAGGCAAAAATAAAATGCCGCTGCTTAAATGAGCAAACTTATATTTCTCAGTCTGTTCACCAAAGAAATTTTCCATCCATGGCCACGTCAGAAATTCCATACTCATAGAATGAATTTCTGCTGCTTCATGCGTAGGCCAGATATATTCAGGGATCTGAATATTGCGGCTCATATATACCTGAAACGCATGCCCTGCTTCATGTGTCAGTACATCTATATCTGCTGAAGTACCGTTAAAGTTGGAGAATATAAACGGTGCTTCATAGTTTTCTATAAATGTACAGTATCCGCCTGCTTCTTTTCCTTTTTTCGCTTCAAGGTCCATGAGTTCCCGTTCGTTCATAAATGTGAAAAACTCATTTGTTTCATCAGAAAGTTCCTGATACATCTTTTTCCCCTGTTCAATAATCCACTCGGGACCGCCCTGCGGATTAGCATTTCCTGTAAGGAACTCCAGGGATTCATCCCAAAACATCAGATGATCAACGCCAATTCTCTCCTGCTGGCGCTTTCTTAATTTAGTTGCAAGCGGCACAACATATTTTTTCACCTGATCCCGGAAGACCTTTACCTGCGCTGCGCTATAATCGACCCGCAGCATTCTTAAATATCCAACATCAACGAAGTTTTTATAGCCAAGTTTCAGCGCAATTTCGTGTCTGGTTTTAACCAATTTGTCATACAGCTCATCAAATTTCTCCTCGTGATCAGCAAAAAAATTAAACTTAGCTTTAACAGCCTCTTCACGGATATTCCGGTCGACAGACTCTGTATATGGATCAATCTGGGCCAGTGTCAGCTGTTTACCCTGAAAATCGATTTCAGCTGAAGCGACGAGCCTGGAATATTCGGAGGACAAACGATTTTCCTCCTGTAAAAGCGGGATAATTTCCGGACTGAATGCTTTAATCGAATAATCTGCCAGATTGAAAAACTGACTGCCCCATTTTTCTTCTAATTCTTTTCTATATGGTGACCTTACAAGCTCTTTATAAAATAATGTAATCAATTCCTCAAATTGCGGAGCTGTTTCATCAAAGTAATTCTTTTCTTCTTCATAAAAAGAATCCCTCGTATCAATAGATGCTCTGATAAAAGCAAGGTTACCCTGGGTTGATATATCGTCTCTGAGCTGGTTGAGTTTGTTCATTGCTTCTTCCTGCTTAATCATGCTTTTTGCATTGCTGAAATCATCAAGCAGTGCTTCAAATTCTCTTTTTACCTGTTCGAAATCAGGTCGTTTATATGTATAATCCTTAAATGTTAACATGTTGTCTCCTCCACTCTTTTTACTCCACCCTTATATTTCGACTGTCAGTGCTTTACTTCCTGCTGATTACCATAAAAAAACACCGGAATCATCGCCCGGTGCTGATTTTTCTGCTAGTATGATAGATCTTTAATCGATAATCCTAGCTTTTTCAGCAGTTCAATTGCCTGCTTTTGCTCTTCATCTGAAAGTGCAGTCATCAGTTCGTGCAAGTTTTTTTCGTGAGCAGGAAAAATCTCACTCATGAATTGTTCACCTTTATCAGTGATCTCCGCATAGGTGACCCTTCTGTCTTCAGGTGATGCCACTCTGCAGATCAGACCTTTTTTTTCAAGCTTATCGACTACATACGTAATACTCCCGCTTGCGAGGAGAATTTTACCGCCTATTTTTTGAAGTGGCTGTTTTCCTTTATGATACAGCAGTTCAAGTACACCAAACTCAGTAGGATTTAACCCTTTTTCCTGAAAGAATTTGCTGCTTGATTCATTGATCGCTTTGTAGGCTCTGGATAATACAATAAAAAGTTTTAATGATTGGTTATAGTCCGCTCCATCAGTCATAGTCAGTCATTCCTTTGTCATTATCATCTTTTAAAGTATAGCGATGCAACCTAAAAAAAGTCAATGTATTCCTTCAGCCTCACGCTTTTCAACCAATCAATCACTGTCAGATCTTGGTCTGTTTTAAGCGGAAAGTGTCTGGCTGCAGACTCAGCCCTGGCCCAATTAAACGTTTCAAGCTCCTGAAAATAAATAAGCTTTTCGATTTCAAATCCAGCCTCTGCATCTTCAGCTGAAGTGTGCCGCCCCTCTGCCGTTTCGATTTTGTATGACGAACCAAATTTCGAAAGTGAAAGCTTAATCTCTCCCAGGCATTGTGCAAATGCGCCGGACTGCAGAACCAGTTTACCTGAACGTCTCTCATTCATCACAGTGTGGTCCCCCGCGGTTAGCAGAATATCAATTCCGTCAATTGAGCATATCATATCTCCCTGGTTAATTGAGCGTGCAGATTGAGTATTGAATCCTCCGTGATAATTCACAATAACAAGATCAGGACTTTCATTCTCATGAATAAACCCAACCCACCGTTTTGCTGCAACATATGCATCTTCAAATAATATATCTTTAATGATAAATGGTTCTTCCCCGTTCATTCTGGTGGCTGAAATACCAAGGATCGCCACCTTGACACCTTTTACAATTTTGACTGTATAAGGGAAGCCAAAGTATGGCTCTTTTGTCGTTTTATGAACAACATTAGCAGCTAGCCACGGGAAAAATGAACGGCTGATCGCTCTGCTTAAAAACGGAAGTCCATAATCGAAATCATGTTCACCAACTGCACCGCAATCGTACTGCAATTCATTCATAATTGATATCATCGGATTTGGCATATAGTCATTATATTTTGCGTAATGATAGGTGAGTGGACTCCCCTTCAACATATCTCCTGTATCAAACAGGAGAAGTTCCGGATCTTCCTTCCGCTTATTTTTGATAACCGAAGAAAGCCTCGCCATCCCGTGCGTCTTGTCAGTGCCCCAATGAGAAGTTGATTTCACATGTCCGTGAACATCATTGGTCTGAAGTATGGTTAATTGAATATGATCGTTGGCCAATTCATTCACCCCCCGGGTCAATAAAAACAGTTTATGTATGAAACAGGTTCAGTTTTGACAGTCTTGCTGCAGCTTCTTTTATTCTTTCTTCACTTGTCAGAAGTGCTACTCTCACGTATCCTTCACCACTCTCGCCGAAGCCGATTCCAGGGGCTACAACGATATCTGCTTTTTCAAGCAGCAGATCACTGAAGCTCTCAGAAGTATACCCTTTAGGCACCTCAAACCATGCAAAGAAAGATCCCTTCGGTGCGTCAACGTTCCACCCTGCTTCATTAAAAGCACTTACCATGGTATTTCTTCTTTTTTCATATAGATCTGATAGGTCCAGTGCGGGCTGATATGACTCAGTCAGAGCCGCTTCTGCAGCCTCCTGAACTGCACCAAATAAACTCACATGCAAATGATCCTGTAGCAAATTCAGCGATTCAATGACTGATGGATTCCCCACAGCGAATCCAACACGCCAGCCCGCCATATTAAAAGTCTTAGATAACGTATAGATTTCAACGCCATTTTCTTTTGCCCGCTCAGACTGAAGGTAACTGACCGGTCTATTCCCATCAAACCCAATCGATCCATATGCAAAATCATGTACGACACAAATATCGTATTTCTCTGCAAATGCAATCACTTCATCAAAGAATGACTGATCTGCAAGTGCACCCGTCGGATTGTTCGGGTAATTCAGGAACATCAGCTTTGCTTTACGTGCCGTTTCTTCAGCAATCTGCGAGAAGTCAGGGAGAAACTGATTTTCTTTAAGGAGCGGCATCATCACCATCTCAGCCTCTGCAAGAGACACACCCGACCAGTAATCAGGATACCCCGGATCAGGAACCAGAATCACATCTCCTGGATTCACCAGACACTGCGGAAGTTCAACAAGCCCTGCCTTCCCCCCGAAAAGCAATGCCACCTCTTTATCAGGATCCAGATTGACACCATATTCTCTTTCGTAAAAAGCGGCAGCTGCCTCTCTTACATAGGACATGCCCTTAAAAGGTGAATACTTATGGTTGACCGGATTTTCAGCGGCTGACTGGAGTCTTCTGACGATATGATCAGGCGTTGGAAGGTCCGGGTTTCCCTGTCCGAGATTAATCACATCATGTCCTGCTGCGACTTTTTCCATCACTTTTGCTGAAAGCTTCGCAAAAAATTGTTCCGGAAGCTGTTGTAAACGATGAGCCTGTTCAAACTTTTTCACAAAGACAACCCTCTTTCAAATTATTGCACTAAATGTTATAACGTAAATGTATCATTGTAAAGACGATTCTGAAAAGTGGGTGAACTGATGAAAGTTGCAATTTTCCAGATGGACCTCGCATTTGGGTCTTTTGAAGAAAACTATAAGAAGGTGAAGGACTGGTTTAACCAGATGGAAAATGCGGATCTTGTCGTCCTGCCGGAACTCTGGACAACAGGTTATGACCTGCCAAATCTTAAAAACATGTCTGACCATTACGACCGTACAATTAAACTGTTAAAAGAGCTTGCAGTTACACACAATGTAAACCTGATTGGCGGTTCTGCAGCAAATGTTAAAGATGACGGCATTTATAACACGTTACCGGTCATCGATAATCGCGGATCACTGATTCATGAATACAGTAAGCTCCACCTGTTTAAATTAATGGACGAGCACTTACACCTGCAGGCCGGTTCTGATGACCCTTCCTTTGTACTGGATGGCATCAGTTTTGCCGGGTTTATCTGTTATGATATCAGGTTTCCTGAATGGATCAGGAAATCAGTGCTGAATGGCGCAAAAGTCATTGTGGTGCCTGCTGAATGGCCGGCTCCAAGAATCGATCACTGGATTACGCTCTTAAAAGCCAGAGCGATTGAAAATCAGGTATATGTCATCGCCTGTAACAGAGTCGGAAATGACCCGGCCAACGAGTTTGGCGGACACTCTATTGTGATTGATCCGTGGGGCAAAGTAATCGCTGAGGGAACTGATCAGGAAGAGATCGTTTATGGGGAAATCAGTGTGGAAGAAGTAGAAGAAATACGTAAAAGAATACCGATTTTTGATGACCGGAGAACGGAGTACTATTGAAACAACTTATTCTGCAGAAGGGAAGGTCATGCTTCCCTCTGCAGCAGGATTTGATCAACTTACTACTGGAGTGCAGGCAGACAAATATCAAATATTGTTCCTTTATTTAATTCACTTTTGACATCCACAGTACCATGGTGTTCAGCTATAATATTCAGGCTGACCGGGAGCCCAAGACCCGTACCATTTTCTTTTGTTGTAAAAAAAGGTTCTTTCAGCTTTTCAAGCTTTCCTTTTGGAATCCCGCACCCACTGTCAGATACCGACACCATAATACCACTTGCTTTCCGGCTCATTCCAACCTGAATGTTACCTTTTGCCGGAGTAGCCTCAATAGCGTTTTTAATCAGGTTAATAAAGACCTGCTTCAGACGGTTTGCATCTCCAAATACATGACACTCCCCATCTAATGTCTCATACATAATCTCCAGATCGTGCAGCGTAGCCTGTGGTTTCATAATTTCAATTGTTTCCTGAATGACATATTTTAAGTTGATTTTACTGAAGACACTCTTTTTAGGTTTTGCCAGCATTAAAAATTCCGTCATAATGGTCTCAACTCGTTTCAGTTCAGAGTTGATGACTTCAAAATACATTTTCTGATGTTCACGCAGGTTTGGCTCGAGCAGCTGTATAAACCCTTTTAAAGAAGTCATCGGGTTTCTGATTTCATGAGCAATTCCTGCTGCAAGCTGACCGACAACCTTTAACGTATCATGCTCATTTGCTTTACGTATAAAATTAACCTCTTCACTTATATCCCTGATCACAACAAGATCATAATCCCCTGCTATTCTGTCCACTTTAGTAAACTCATAACTTCTGGATTGAACCCTTACGACCCTGCTTAGCATATTTTCTTTTTCGTGAGGAGCAAGCGGTTGCGTAAACCCTGGTACTCCTGATTCATCAGGATATTGATCGAGCAGATCGTATAAATTAATAACTTCTTCAAATTTAATTTTCAGAAGTTCATCCGCGAATAAGTTAGACCTTACAATTGTTCCTTCTTCATTAATAACGATGAGGCCGTGTATCGCTTTATTGAATATATTTTCGTAAATTAATGACTCAGGTGGATGATTTAGATCTTTTAAAATAAATAAATATTCTTCACCCTCGACTGAAATACATTCCCCGATTCCTTCTATCGTTTTGTTTCCACCGAAATATCTGATCATTTTCTGTGGAACAATTTCACCTTTAAGACAAGCTTCCAGCCATTCAATATCTTCACTTTTCAAATATGTAAAAAGTGATGTTCCAGTTCTGGGGTTCAAATGTCCGTTGCTTTGCCTATTGAAGTTCAGTATAATTCCACTTTGGTTGATAACCAATGCACATTCATTTATGTAATTCAGCAATCTGTTACTGGATGGGAGGCTGTCTCCCTGCTGCTCTGCGTGATGAAAAGATTCTATTTGAGACAAATGTCTTGAAAGCATTTTTATATCCCTTCTTTTCAATAAAATGAATGACAATTATAAATATGTCATTATCACCAGATTTATTATTTGCGAAAACGGGTATGTATCTGAACGACAATTAAGTGTTAGAGAAAGCGGTGTAATCATGTCGAAACGCGACTATTATTTTGACAATGCAAAATTTATATTAATTTTTTTAGTGGTATTTGGTCACGCTATTCAAAGCAGTATTGAAGAAGATGCACTTCTGATGACTACCTATCAGACCATTTACTTTTTCCATATGCCGGCCTTTATATTAATTGCCGGCTACTTTGCCAAAGCAAATTATGCGAAAGGGTTATTCCTGAAACTGTTAAAGAAACTGATTGTACCTTATATTATTTTTCAGGTCATCTATACGATTTATTATTACTTCCTGAGAAATGAGAAAAATATAGAGATCGATCCATTTAATCCCCAGTGGGCACTGTGGTTTTTAGTCAGTCTGTTCTTTTGGAGTCTGCTGCTGATTTTATTCGTGGATGTATTGAAGCTGAAATGGAAAGCAGCAATGGGTATTAGTATTGGACTTGGTGTAATGGTTGGGTTTATAAATGATTATACGTCCACACTCAGCCTTTCAAGGACATTTGTATTTTTCCCGTTCTTCCTGGCAGGTCATTACCTGAATCGGGAATTTTTCAATAAGATTGCGTCAAAAAAAGGTCAGATATTCTCTGTCCTTTCGATACTTGTAGTATTTATTTCGATCTTCCTTTTGCCTGATTGGAGCAGCAGATGGCTGTTTGGTTCCCATTCCTATGAAGATCTTGGAACACCAGTAGAGGCCAGTCCGTTATTAAGGCTGCTGATCTATGGTGTGAGCTTCTGGCTTGTCATTGCATTCTTTTCACTGTCACCAGTGAACAAGACATTTTTTACAAAGTGGGGTCTTAATACTTTATACGTGTATCTGTTTCACGGTTTCATCATTCAATTTTACCGTGAGAGCAATCTAGGACTCATCGTGAATCCATACGTATCACTACTCATCATTATGGCCGCTTCATTGCTGTTAACCATTTTTCTATCGTCAAGATTTGTTGCAGCTGCAGGGCAGCCGATTGTAGAATTACGAGCCTCAAAAGCCAAAAAATTGATGAAATCCAAAGAATAGGCAAAGTTAGAAAATTTGGATAATATTTAACAACATCTTAACACTTAACAAAAATAAAATAAACCTTTTCATTCAAGATGATTCATTATAAAGAACTTCATTGCCAGTCTGTATATGGTCATGTACACTTAATATTGATTTGTTAATAAAGGAGAAGGAACATGAAAACAGTACTGGCGTCACTAAATGCCAAATATATTCACACGAATCTTGCCATCAGATATTTAAAGGCAGCAGCTGAGAATGAGTATGACATAGAGCTTGCTGAATATACGATTAATGATCCAATCTTAAATATTGCCGGAGATTTATATGCAAAAAAGCCTGATGTAATAGGATTCAGTTGCTATATATGGAATATTGAAGAAACCATTCAGGTAATCGGCATGTTGAAAAAGATTTTGCCTGAGGTAAAAGTAATACTCGGCGGACCGGAAGTTACGTATGATGTACAATACTGGCTTAACCGGCTTCAGGACCATGCAGATTTTATTGTAATCGGTGAAGGAGAAAAGACTTTCAAAGAACTGCTTGATTATTTCTCAGGCACGATTGAATTTTCTGATGTTCACGGTGCAGCAAGCCTGGCTGACGGGAAAATGCACCTGCGCCCCCAGCCTGCAAAAACTGATTTAAAAGCGCTGCCTTCACCCTTCAGATTTGAAGAAGATCAATCTTCTTTGGGCAAAAGAATCACTTATATTGAAACAAGCAGAGGTTGCCCTTTTCAATGTCAATTCTGCCTTTCTTCAATTGAAACAGGCGTAAGATATTTTGACCGTGAGGCTGTAAAAGCAGATATCCGTTATTTAATGGAACACGGAGCACGTGTTTTTAAGTTTGTAGATAGAACGTTTAATATCAGCAGAAGCTATGCGATGGAAATGTTTGAATTTCTAATTCATGAGCATAAGCCCGGCACCGTTTTTCAGTTTGAAATCACCGGTGATATTATGCGTCCTGAAGTGATTCAGTATCTGAATGATCATGCCCCTGCAGGATTATTCCGTTTTGAAATAGGTGTACAGTCAACGAATGATCACACGAACGAACTTGTAAAACGTAAACAGAACTTTGAAAAACTCAAGCGTACTGTCACCATGGTAAGAGATGGCGGTAAAATTGCGCAGCACCTTGATCTGATTGCCGGTCTTCCTGAAGAAAATTATGCTTCATTCAAACAAACCTTTAATGACGTGTATGAACTTGAACCTGAAGAACTGCAGCTAGGGTTTTTAAAGATGCTTCGTGGAACAGGGCTTAGAATAAATGCCGCTGAACATGACTATGTCTATATGGATCATGCGCCTTATGAGATCCTCAGCAACAATCAGCTGACATTTGATGAGATTCTCAGGATCAAGCAGGTTGAAGATGTTTTGGAAAAATACTGGAATGATCATCGACTCGATGAAACGATTGCCTATTTAACCGGAGATGTATTTGACACACCATTTGATTTTTATCAGGATTTCGGTACTTTCTGGGATGAGTCGGGCTGGTCTAGAATTGGTCATCAGCTTGAGGATCTGTTTAAACGCCTCTATCAGTTTATAGAAATATATAAGCCTGATGCACTTGAAAATACAACTTATCTGATGAAAAAAGATTATCTGAAAAACCATAAATTTAAGCCCCGTAAAGCATGGTGGGGTAAAGAGGATAAAAACTTCAGCAGTGTTTACGAAGGGTTGCTCAGTGACCCGTCTATCGCTGGAGAAGCATTTACTGCATTGAATTTGAAACAGAAGGAATTATATAAGCATACAGTACTTGAGGAAGGCTTAAAGCTGACTGACGGCGAGTCGGTTTCCACTTATCTGCTTGCTTACTATCATCCGAAAAACGGAATAGCATCGATATTTGAATTTCCAAAAACAAGTGTTCAGCATTTAATATCTTAACAAAAAGAACCTCAGAGATTGAGGTTCTTTTTGTATTATCCGATAATAACCCGTTCTTTTGGATAACGGAATTTTTCTTTTTTATTATTTCCGCCAATCATGAACAGGAATGAAATCAGTCCGACACGTCCAATAAACATCAGGAACATCAATATGATTTTACTCGGTGTAGATAATGTAGGTGTAATTCCCATAGACATACCCGAAGTTCCGAATGCAGATGTGACTTCAAATATGACTGAAATAACATTCAAATCTTCAATGATCATGATTGTGATAACCGATACCATCGACATTAATACCGCTAAAATAATAACTACATAAGAGCGGAAAATATCAATCAGGTGAATCTCACGACCAAACACCTGGATCTGATGTCTTCCTCTTGAAAAGTTAATCAGAAATAATACTGCGATTGCCAGGGTTGTGGTCCTGATCCCGCCACCTACAGAACTTGGTGAAGCCCCGATAAACATCAACAGACTTAATATTAACTGAGTTGGCTCCGTAAAGGTGCTTACCTCTATTGTCACCAGTCCCCCTGAACGGGTCGACACTGACTGGAATAATGCGTAGAATAATCCCTGATGCCAGCTTAACCCTTCAAACCTCTGATTAAATTCGATTAAATAGATCAGAAGCGTTCCCACAATTAATAAGATACCAAACGTAATCGTTGTTAGTTTAGTAAACAGTGAAAATCTGAATGGCCCTGACTTATGACTGATAAACTGTTTTACCTCAATCAGTACAGGAAATCCTATCGCACCCAGAATAATGAGCAGAATCGTTACCATCTGGACAAAATAATCATCAGCGTAAGGAATCATAGATTGACCTGTAATATCAAATCCTCCATTGGTTGTTGCTGATACTGAAGCAAACACGCCATGTAAAACAGCTTCAGACCATGTCTCATAAAATTGTGTGAAATACAGGCTTAATAACAGCGCTCCAATTGCTTCAATAATTAATAGAATTTTTATAATCTCAATGATTAATTTTACAACGCCTGATAAGTTATATTGATTGTGATCAAGCATAATTAACTGACGTTCTCTTAGTCCAATTCTTTTTCCGATTAATAACCAGATGAATGTGCCAAGGGACATTATCCCGATACCACCCAATTGAAGAATCAGCATCACCATAACGATCCCAAATACAGTGTAAGTATCCGAAATCTGAATCACTGACAGGCCTGTAACGCTAACTGCGCTTACAGCAGTAAACAGTGAATCAATTAACGAAACTTCCTGATCGGGCTTATGCACCCAGGGCAGCCGTAACAGTCCAAATGATAAACTGATAGCCAAAAAGTAATAGCTGACAATCAACTGGGCAGGTTTCATCTTTCTAAGCCGGTCTTTCAGCATCTGCCACATGATTATAGTTCCTTTCGTTTAAATCTATACATAGCTTATATGAAAACTGGCGGTATTTAAACAGCTTTTTTCAGAAGGCCTGAATATTTTACATACAAAAAAGCAGGATTGCTCCTGCTTAGTCGTTGTTTCCGTTGTTTCCGTTGTTGCCGCTGTTTCCGCTGTTGCCGTTGTTTCCATTGATATCGTTGTTGCCATTATTGCTGTTGTCGCCATTGTTACCGCTATTGCCGTTGTTACCGCTGTTGCCGTTGTTACCGCTATTGCCATTGTTCCCATTGTTGCCGTTGTTGCCGTTGTTGCCGTTGTTACCGCTATTGCCATTGTTCCCGTTGTTGCCGTTGTTACCGCTATTGCCATTCTTTCCGTTGTTACCGTTATTACCGCTGTTGCCGTTATTGCCACTGTTACCGTTATTGCCACTGCTATTACTGTCTTTATTACTCTCTATTATATCATCTTCCACACTTGTATTTTCAGCTTCTGTTTCAGGCAAATCTTGGTTTTGGTCATTTTTATCTTCTGTTGTTTCCTCTTCATCCACCAGGGTTTCCTCATGATCGTTTTCTTGTAGATCTTCTAAGGTTTCATCATCTTCCTTATCCGCCGTTTCAGTTTCTACAATGACTGGTTTTTCAGGAGTGATATCCTCTTCACTTTTACTATTTTTTTCTGCCAGCAGTTGCCCAAATGAAATACCCCGTCTATCAGCAGCCTCAACATCTCTGAGTGAACCTTCATAAAACGCAAAATTCGATACATCTGCCTCCCTGGAGACATTTGCTAAAAGTGACTCCAGTTCTTCTTCAAATGATTGATCAGCCTCTTCAGAGATCACTGTCGATATCGTCACTTGTCCATTTTCAGGTAATAAATAACCTTCCTGAATACTTTCATTAATGATGATTGATATCACTTCTTCAATATCAAGATTTTCAAGTTCCAGATTTCCGATCAATTTCTGTGCATCCTGATTTACTGCGTCAACTTTTATTGCCTCAGTGCCTTTATTTAATTCAATTTCAAAACTTGGATTAATATCCACTGCGACATAGGCATAAGTTTTCTGATTAAATACCGGTTCTAATATGACAAAAGCCAGCATCATAATTGCCACGAGCGCGCCGGCAGCAGCAATATGGGGATAACTGCGCGCACTATACTCATTTGCCACGACCCCTTCTCCGATATGGACGTGCCCACCCGGACTTTTAACTCTGCAGAATTCGCCATCAACAGTTAAAAGAATTAAGTGCCGTTTTTTAATTTCCATTACGATTCCTTTTTTCATTGCAATTGCTCCTTCACATACTCATAAAGATAAGGAAAGTGGCCGTTGATTAAAATTGCTACTGCGATGATATATTTACGATTCCTTTCAATGGTCTTTCTACTGACATCCACTTCTTTTTCGATCTGCTTGATCGGAAGCCTTTTTTTCCTTCTCAGTTCAGCAAACCATTCACTGTTTGAGCTGACCAGTTTTGCAATAAAGACCGCATTCTCCCTTGCATCCTTATGTTTCGGTGAGCTGACTGCAAGTTCATTAAATGACAAACCATACTCTTTCAGTGATGCACTATATCTTAATATCTCTTCTTTTCTTGCTTCAGCATCCTGTTCACTGGCAAAAGCTTTCATTGACTGATCATTTTCAAGATAACCTGCTGATTCCACAGACTCACTGCCTGGCTCAAATAATATCTCCTGTTTTTCCTTTTGATGAGTACGCAAATAATCAATGACACGACGTTTGATTACAAGTTCCGAGAAACTGATCACTGAAGCCCCTTTATCAGGCTGATACTTGATTAGCGCGTCATGAAAAGCAATCAGTGCAACACTAAACTCATCGTCAGAATCATATATATAACGGCGGCATACTTTTGAAGCGGTTTTTTTAACAAAAGGCTTATATGCTTCAAGCACTTCTGATAACAGCTCAGTATCCCCTATTTGTATCTGCTTCACTTTTTCTTCAAGCGTAGCTTTAGAAGAAAACTTATATAACCCAAATAATAGGAAAGATATCAACCTCTCCACCTCTATTCAACACATGATAGATAAATTGTACCGGTAAACTGTGTTGAAAGAAACATTTCCCTTTTAATAAACTTTACGTAATGTCTTTGTAATATAAGGGGGTCTTTTTAATTTCTTTGAAATAAGCTCTGTTAAAGTCAGCTGCCCAATTTTATGTTACAAATAAAACGCTTTCCGAATGAAGCCGTCTTGTGGCTCCGATTCAATCTGACCTCCTCAGCGCTTGGCGCTCTATCACGTTTCTCCTGCTTGGAGTCGTACCCTTTAACGCTGTATTCACGAGCTGTTCTAAAACCACATTAGGCTTTAACAAAGCTTTGAAATAAAATAAAAAAGCTGAGACATAGTCCCAGCTTTTTCATCATTAACGCATTGTTATAGTTAAATGTTGTTTAGCAAATCTGGTGAGGAAATCACCAGCCAAATTTGACAAGGGCATAATTAATGCGCAGAACTTTCCTGACCTTTTCTTTTTGCTAACACGTATCCTCCTCCTGCAATTAGCACGAGTACTGACCAGAAAATGATTTTCCATTCTGTTGAATGTGGAAAATGCGTATCAATCAGCTGAACATTTGGATGTCCAAGTGTCAGAACGGCTAGCTTTACACCAACCCATCCAACAATTAAGAAAGCTGTTGTTTCAAGCAATGGATATTTACCAAGCAGCTTTACAAACCAATGTGCTGCAAAACGCATAATGATCAGGCCGATCAGCCCGCCGAGGAAAATGACAATGAATTGTCCGCCATCCATTCCTCCAATTTCAAAAGCTCCAACTGCCGGCAGTGTTAACGCAAGTGCAACTGCAGCCAGCATGGAATCAACTGCAAACGCAATATCAGCAAGTTCAACTTTTAATACTGTCATCCAGAAGCCTGATCCTTTAGCGGATTTTTCAGCTTCATCAGCTTCAACTGTATCATTATTTTTTGATCTGATTTGTTTAACTACATGACTGATTGAAATATAGAGCAGATAAGCAGCTCCGATTGCCTGCACCTGCCACACGTCAATTAATATTGCAATTAAAAACAGTGAAGCAAATCTGAAAACAAATGCTCCAAATAATCCGTAGAATAATGCCTTTTTACGCTGTTCAGGTGGCAAATGCTTAACCATAACTGCCATCACAACTGCGTTATCAGCTGCGAGAATTCCTTCAAGTCCAATCAGAATCAGCAGTACCCAGCCATACTCCAGTAACAATGCTGCATCCATTTTGTATCCTCCTCTTGTATCTTTTCATTTTCTCCAATTCGCCAGGAATTAATCATTTGCCATAACAGGTGAAATAAACATAAAAAGACCTTTGCCTAATAAAAGGCAAAGGTCTTGCTAAGCATTATGACAATGCCATTATGACCGATGAACCGCTGTGTTCATGTCGTGACGATCATAATTAGCTGATTAACAGCTAAAGCTACTCCCCCTTGACAGATGTCAAAGCGCTATTGAATTGAATTTATTATATCATTGCAGGGATTTTTTACAAGGTTATTTTATCAAAGTATGAAATTCTTTTTCGTCTTTATGTCGATTATAAAATGCTATCATCGCGTCAAGACCATCCAGAAAGTCTGCACACCTGATACCTGAACCTTTTAAATCTCCTGCTGTTTCAGCCTGGTCAAACTCTCCATCCCAGAAGAAATATTCAAGTCCTTCTCTTTCAGCTCCCAGGTGTTTTCTTACTTTAGGAATTGCTAATGCTTTATCCATCATTTTGTGGGATATAAAGCCTTTTGGTGTTTTCCCGGTTTGCTTTTGCATTAGAAACCTGTAGATCTCTCTCGCCGGGTAGGGGTTTGGATCTGTCAGGTGATATGTCTTTCCCGCACTTTCTTCATACCTTCCAAGGTAAGAAGCTGCATCAATCACATATTCGACAGGTACAACGTTTAATTTTGCGCTGCTCCTGCTAATGTATGGAATACGTGAAAAGTTTTTAGTTTTATCAAATATATTCAGTAAATAATATGGCCCATCAAACTTACTTGTTTCGCCTGTTGCAGTATCACCTTTTACGATCCCAGGCCGTAAAATCGTAACCGGGTACTCCTCTTTCATCTTATCTACAAGTACTTCCGCTTCGAATTTCGTTTCTTCATAGTAATTTCTGAACTGCTCCGGTCTGATCAGCTCATTTTCTTTAATAAGCCCGTTTCTTCTGCCGGCAACATAAGCGGTACTAAAATATACATATCGTTTTAATGTTGTCAGAGACTTAACCCACTCATTTACATGATAAGTCCCTTTCACATTTACCTTATATGCTGTCGGCTGATCAATAGCCAGGTCGTACGCTGCTGCAAGATGCCAGACATAATTTATTTTATCTTTTAAGTAAGTATGAACAGTCGAAGATAAACCAATATCTTTTTTTGTAATGTCTCCTTGTACAATATGAATTGTGGATACAGTCTGGATTTCACACTTAAGCTGCTCAATTCTTGCAGCTGCTTTTTGCTGCATCGAAGGAAGCACAAGTAAGTAAATATGTTTTTCATCTTTCTCATTCAGCCATTTCCTTAACAGCTTTTCACTGATAAAACCCGGAAATCCTGTCATAAAATATCCTGTCTTCATCCCACCACTCCTTTTTTACCAATTATACAGAATAAATGGTTAATTAATAAAGGGCTGAGACATATGCGTCTCAGCCCTTTAAAGGTTATTTCGCTTTTTTATTCATTCTTCTGGTTGCAGGGTCAATAAAACTGTAGATAATCGGCACAATATAAAGTGTAAGGAATGTCGAACTGATTAATCCACCGATGACTGTAATTGCCATAGGCTGATTAATCTCTGTCCCCTCACCAAATCCAAGAGCCAATGGTACAAGTCCCAGAATTGTAGTCAGTGCCGTCATCAGAATCGGTCTGGCACGGTCACGTACCGAAGTAACGATGGCATCGTAACTCTCCATTCCTGACTGTTTGCGCTGATTAATATAATCAACAAGCACAATACCATTATTAACTACGATACCGGTTAATATGAGTAATCCAATAATCGACGTTACACTTACTGGTGTTTGCGTAATAAATTGAGCAAGCGCAACACCAATAATCATTAGCGGTACAGTGAACATAATAACAAACGGGTATTTAAATGATTCGAATTGCGCCGCCATTACAAAGTATACGAGGACAATCGCAAGGGCGACAGCAAGAAGCATGTCCACGATAGAATCTTCAAGCAGCTCTCTATCCCCGCCAAATACAACTTCAGTTTCTTCAGGCAGATTAAGATCTGCAATTGCTTCGTCTACTTCTTGAGACACAACTCCGAGATTTGTGTCAGTCGTATAAGAAGCGGTGAATCCTACAGCAGACTGCTGATCGATTCTTTGTATCGATACAGGACCTTCACCAATTATGATATCTGCAACGTCGCCGAGTGCGACAAATTCTCCTGAAGGAGAGCGCAGCGATAGATCTTCAAGTCCTTCAATTGTGTTCGCAATATCCTCTTCATACTGAATGTACACATCATACACATTTGAATCATCTGTAATGATTTGAGTTGCGAGTGCACCACGTGTTACAGCATTAACCTCCTGGGCGATCTGGGCAGGAGCAAGGCCTGCAGTTCTGGCTTCTTCTCTATTAATTTCAATCTGGACCTCTTCTACTGTATCTTCAAGGTCTGTTTCAACTTCTGTAATTGAATCAAGTGCCAGCAGTGCTTCTCTAATTTCTTCAACTGATTCATTAAGTCGGTTTTCATTCACATCTCTCACATCAAAAGATAATGTCTGCGGAGATGTACCTGTTGCTGTCTGTAGTGAAGCCGATACTTCTGCTGTCTCATTCACTTCAGCTGCAGCATCTTCGATTTGTGGTGAAATATCTTCGATCAGTTCAAAAATGGATATGTCACGTTCATCAAGCGGCACCATTTTAACAAAAATACTTGCAGTTGAACCATCGGTAGATCCATCGAAGGATCCCTGCTGAGATGATCCGATCTGACTCAAGTAGACATCTATTGACTCTTCCTGCATCAGCTCTTCTTCAATTGCATCAACCACAGCTTCAGTTTCTTCTATAGCAGTTCCGTTTTCAAGTGAGACACTGATGTCGAAAAATCCTTCATCTGTCGCCGGAAGGAATTGTGTACCGACGCTGAATAATCCGTATCCACTTGCCCCAAGTAACGCTGTCATGATAAGCAACGGCAGCCATCTGCGTTTTAAAGACCATCTTACTGAATTGATAAAACGTTTGATAAATGGTGATTCTCTCCGTTTTTCTTCAATATCTTCTTTCGGCTCTTTCAGCATTTTGCTCGCAAGCATCGGGATCACTGTCAAAGCAACAACAAGCGAGGCAAATAAACTGAATGAAATCGTTAAAGCAAATTCAGTGAACAGATCCCCGATCAGACCCTCAATGAAAACGACTGGTATAAAAACAGCAATTGTGGTCAGTGTGGAAGCTGTTATTGCACTGGCAACTTCTTTTGAGCCTTCTCTAGCAGCTGTTTTAGGATCCTTCTTCATAGCGAGATGACGATAAATATTTTCTAGTACAACAATCGCATTATCGACGAGCATCCCGATTCCGAGTGCAAGTGCACCAAGTGTGAAGATATTCAGTGAGAAATCTGCAAAGTACATCAGAACAAATGTGACAATCACTGAGTATGGAATGGCTACACCGATGATAATCGGACTTTTAATATTTCTTAAAAATAGAAACAATACTGCCATTGCAAATATGCCCCCGAAAATCAGTGAGCTTGCAATATTTCCGATCGCCAGCTGGATATAATCCCCCTGGTCGAAAAGTACATCGGCTGTTACATTTTCATAACGTTCTTCATCCAGCAATTCATCAAGTGACTCCTGAAAAGCCGTAGATACATCAGCAGTATTCGCATCTGATTCCTGGAGCACACTAATTAGAACTGCATCTTCTTCATTTGCTCTAGTGATAACATTCTGCTCAGGTTCTCCAAGCGTAATCTCAGAAACATCACTGATTGTGATATCTTCTCCGGTCTCCGGGTCTGCAGATACTACAAGTTCTTTAATATCTTCTACTGAAGTGAGCGTACTTAAAATTCTGGTTGTCAGGCTTTTCCCATCAGTTTCAACTGAATCACCGGGAAATGAAATGTTATTAGACTGAATTGAGTTTGAAATATCAGTTTGAGTTAAGCCATACGTTTCAAGCTGAGTCTGATCAAGTGAAATTCTGACCTCTTCAGAGAGTGAGTTAGAGATATCAACACTTGCAACACCTTCAGTCCGAGTGAGCTCCACTTCCAGTTCTTCTGCAAGTTCCCTGATATCCGTGCCTTCCTCTCCTGAACGAAGGCTCATCTGAATAACTGGAAATTGAGATGGGTCGAACTGCAGGACTCGCGGTTCATTTGCATCATCAGGTAACTGTGCCTGTTCTACCGCCTGTCTGATATCAGCTTCAATTTCTTCTATATCAGTAGAGAAGTTAAATTCGAGCAAAATCAGGTTTGAGCCTTCTGTTGAAGTAGACTGGACACTTTCCAGCCCTGGAAGTAGTGATACTTCAGACTCAATTGGTTTCGTTATTTTTTCTAATACTTCAGTAGGTCCCGCTCCCGGGTATGAAGTAACAACAACTGAAACAGGTGCATTAATATTTGGGATCAGCTGCAGGGGAATTCTGGTCAATGAGATTGTTCCGATCAGAAGAACAATCAGCATGGTGACGATCGTAAAAACAGGTCGCCGGATTGAAAAACGACTGATATTCAAGTGAAACGCTCCTTCCGCCAATCTGCACAGACTGGCACTTTACTGTACTTTTCACTATACCGACAAACCTGTCGCTAATCAATTTTAAAATGCTTCGTTCACAATATCATCAAATCATCCGTTTTTCGTAATGGTCCAGCCTGTTTTGATATAGATTAATGTAATAACTGGTGAGACCAGGCAGAAAAATGCAAATGGTAAATAGTCTAATACGCTGACATTCAGCACACTTGTGATAAATACACCGCATACGCCCCACGGGACTAATGGATTAATCACGGTTCCCGCGTCTTCAAGAACCCTCGATAAATTTTTACGTTCAATTTTCTCCTGATCCACCTGATGAGCAAATGTTTCACCTGTCAGCAAAATAGACAAATATTGTTCTCCTACCAGCACATTTGTACCAATAGCAGTTCCTGCTGCTTTGAATAATGTGTTTTTCTGATTTGTCATTCGTTCAAATAATACAGGAATGATACCTGTTGTGAATAATAATCCTCCGAGACCCAGCGCAAGAACAACCAGCGAAACTGTAAACATCATTGACTCCACCCCGCCACGACTCAGCAATTCATTTACCTGTTCACTATCAGAGCCTGATACATACCCGGAAAATAAAATCCGGAACAGTTCAGACACAGGCGTTGCCGAATGAAAATATGAGATGACAATACTGAACATAATTGCAGCAGTTAACGTTAATAGTGCCGGTACTTTTTTCGCAGCAAATAAAAACAGCAGTCCGATCGGCAACAGGCTATACCAGTGAACCAGTCCCGTACCAATCAGGTCATCCCCAAGCTGAACAACACTTCCTGCTGCTTCCGCCTGCAGATCTGCAGGAAAGAACATAAAAAATACAGCTGTTAGAATAAATGCAGGAACCGTCGTCATTGACATATGCCTGATGTGTTCAAACAAATCAACGCCTACTACTGATGAGGCAAGATTGGTTGTATCGGATAAAGGCGACATTTTATCCCCGAAAAATGCACCTGATACTATCGCCCCGGCTGTAACAGCAAGGGAGAAATCGAGTGAACCTGCAATACTGATAAATACAACACCCACAGTAGCTACCGTCGTTAAAGAGCTGCCAATGCTGATTCCGATAATGGCTGTAATAGCAAATACAGCTGCAAAAAAGAATGGGAATTCAGTCAGATATAAACCATAGTACATTAATGTAGGGATTGTTCCCGACAGCATAAAGGCACTGATTAACATACCAATAAAGATAAAAATAAATATTGCACCAAGACCTGTTGCCGCACCTGTAGTCATACCTTGTTGGAGCTCATTGAACTGTGACTTTTTAAAAAGTCCAAATAATAATAGAAGTAATATCGAAATCATAATCGGAATATGCGGAACTGAACCAAATCCAATCATACTAACACTCATGATGCCTATGATCATGATTAAAATCATGATTCCTTCTGCCAGAGAAGGAGTAGCTGTTCTTTTTATATTTTTCATCCTTAATCCTCCAATATATCAATCTGCACACAAAAAAACTCCGTCTCCCATAGAGGGACGAAGTTAACTCCGCGGTACCACCCAAATTAGCATGTTGCTCTCTTTTGACGTACATCCATCGTGCAGGTGTAATTCAACATCTGAACAGCCTGAGATTTCAGCATACTCCCAGTCTCTGATTACTGCAGTCCAAACATCTACTGTATCTGCGGATCATCGCAATATACTGTTTTACTTAAACGCTTTTAAGTGATAAAGTGTACTATGATTTTATATCGGATTTTCTGTTGAGTCAAGAAAAAATCTTTAAGAAGCCACTGATGTATTAATGATCGGTGTTTTGGCAGTCGGTTCAGGTTTTCCTATCAGATAACCCTGACAAAGGTCGATGCCTACATCTTTGCAGACCTTTAATTCTTCAATTCTTTCAAGGCCCTCGGCTAATACAGTAATGCCAAGCTCTTTCGAAACATGTGTAACCTCTTTAAGAAACTTTTGTTTTTCTGAGTCTTCATCGCATCTGTCTACATAAGAACGATCAATTTTTACGTAGTTTGGTTCAAGCAGCTTTAGCATCTCAATTGTAGAGAATCCTGCTCCTACATCGTCTAAAGCAACTTTCATCCCTTCACGCTTGTATGTTTCGAACACTTTTTTCAAATGATTTACATCCTGAATTTTTTCAGTTTCCACTACTTCAAATACAAGGTCTGCCGGATCTACATTATATTTATTAACTACATGAAATGTATGCTGCAGACAATATTCCGGGTTATAAATTGTTGAAGGAAGAAAATTAATAAAGCTCTTTACACCTGATTGAATATGATTCTTTCTCGCGCGGATTGCTTCTTCTCTTGCACGCTGATCTAACAGTGAATGCATTTCAGCTTTATTTGCTACCTGGAATAATTCATAGGGTGAAATTGGTTTTTCACTACTATCTGCACGTAATAAAGATTCGTAAGCATACAATTCTCCTGTAGATATATTTACGATTGGCTGCAAATGACTGATCAGTTTTCCGCTTTGAATAAATTCAACCGTTTCTCTATTTTCAAGCCGAGTTTTAAAAAGATCTGCTTTCATATATTGTGCATAATTATTCTTAGCTGATATACCACATTCCAACTCACTATTAACTGCTGAAACTTCATCTGCCATTTCTGCAAGCTGTTCAAGACTCTGATATCCTGATTTATACGTATCACCAAGGCCAATCACAGGAAAGGACAAAGATTTAATTTCACTTTCAGAAATATTTTTCAAATGAAATGTCCCTTCATCTGAAAACTTCATATTAACACCACAATTTGCACACTTTGTAAACATATTAACGCCCCCACCTTCTTTTTAATACTGCTAATTATCTACCCTTAAAAACATACTTTATTCCTATATCGTAGTAAATATTATTCTTTTTTCAAAAAATAACCCTCCCCTAATGCTCAGGGAGGGTTATTTTTGACTCATATACTTTATAAGAGACTATACAATTTTATTTCAGGATGTTTATCAGAGAACCATCTCATAGCAAAATCGTTCTCAAAAAGGAACACAAGCTTACCGTACCTATCTTTCACCAGCATACTTCTTTGCGAAGACATAGCATCTTTCACATCTTCCTCATTTTCAATCCATCTGGCAATTTTTGACCCGATATTCTCCATCATGACATCCGTGTTATATTCATTCTTCATTCTGTGTTCGAACACTTCAAATTGCAGCTGTCCGACAGCACCTAATATAATTTCATCTGTTCGATATGTTTTATACAGCTGAATAGCACCTTCCTGTACAAGCTGATTGATCCCTTTATGGAAGTGCTTTTGTTTCATCACATTTTTTGCTGTAACTCGCATAAATAGTTCCGGTGTGAACTGAGGCAGCTTTTCAAACGCAAAACTTTTTTTACCGCCTGAGAGTGTATCACCTATCTGATAATTTCCTGTATCGTGAATACCAATAATATCTCCACTTACTGCATTGTCAACCGTATTACGGTCATCAGCGAGAAATGAAGTTGAAGAGCTCAGCTTAATCGTTTTACCTGTTCTGCTCAGCTGAACAGGCATTCCTCTTTCAAACTGTCCTGAACATATTCTAAGGAAAGCAATTCTGTCACGGTGTGCAGGGTTCATATTCGCCTGGATCTTAAATATGAAACCTGAAAATTCTTCCTCAGTTGCCGCTACTTCCCCCTGGTCCGTTTTACGTGGCTGAGGCATAGGAGCAAACTGCAGATACGTTTCAAGGAACGTCTGAACACCAAAGTTTGTCAGTGCACTCCCGAAAAACACAGGTGTAACCTCACCATTTTGCAAACGGTCTGTTGTAAATTCATTTCCGGCTTCATTCAAAAGCATGACATCCTCAAGCGCCTGATCATAAAGAGAAGAGTTTTTAATATCATAATCTCCGTCCAGTTCTCCTTCCTCATTCAATGGAAGGAAACGCTGGTCATCTTCGACTCTGAACTGTTCAATTCTCTTATGATAACGGTCATAAATGCCGAGGAATTCTTTCCCCATTCCGATTGGCCAGTTCATTGCATATGATTCTATGCCAAGTACTTCTTCAAGCTCTTCCATAATTTCAAGAGGTTCTCGTCCCTGACGGTCGAGCTTATTAACAAATGTAAAAATTGGAATACCTCTCATCTTACACACCTTGAACAGCTTTAAAGTCTGTGCCTCGATCCCTTTAGCAGCATCAATAATCATGACTGCACTGTCAACTGCCATCAGTGTTCGATACGTATCTTCACTGAAGTCCTGGTGACCTGGTGTATCAAGAATGTTGATTCTTTTACCTGAATAATCAAACTGCATAACTGAGGATGTTACCGAGATCCCACGCTGCTTCTCAATTTCCATCCAGTCCGAAGTTGCATACTTCCCGGTTTTTTTTCCTTTAACAGTTCCGGCAGCTCTGATTGCTCCGCCGAATAATAACAGCTGCTCTGTCAGCGTTGTTTTACCGGCATCCGGGTGAGAAATAATTGCAAACGTCCGCCGTGATTTTACCTCATCTATAAATGTCATATCCATTTCCTCTCATGTATGAATTTCTACAAGTAACATCATATTAGTTTCTATAACATATTGCAATCAGACTCAACATGTAAATAAGCACATTCAGAGTTGTGCAAATGTTAAACACATTGTATAAATAAGTTGTACATTACTTGTACCAATAAAAAAAGGAGAGTGATTTTTGTGAAGAAACTTTTCAGTACCCTTGCTGCTGCGATTATGGTTATGGCTATGATGGGCGGCGCTGCATTAGCAGACAATCATGAAGGTGGAGAAGGTTGGGTAAGAGTTATTCACGCATCACCTGATGCACCTGCTGTTGATGTGTATGTCAATGGAGAAGCAGTCGTTGAAGGCGCAGAATTCAAAGCATTCACTGATTACTTAGCACTTCCTGCAGGAGATCATGAAGTTGAAATCTTCCCTGCCGGAGACACAGAAACAGCTGTCATTTCAGAGACACTTACAGTTGAAGAAGGTATGTACTATACTGCAGCTGCTGTAGGAACACTTGATAGCATTCAACTGAATGTGACACAGGACGACCTTTCAATTGGTGAAGGAATGACAAAAGTTCGTGCAGGTCACTTCTCTCCTGATGCACCGGCAGTTGATGTTGGTCTGATCGGTGGAGATGCAGTATTTTCTGGCGCTGAATTCCCAGGCGTAACTGATTTTGCTGAACTTGAAGCTGGAACATATGACTTAGAAGTACGTACGCCAGAAGGTGACCAGGTACTTGACCTGTCAGGGACTGCACTAGAAGCTGGAATGGCTTACAGTGTGTATGCAGTTAATACACTTGACAGCATTGAAGCATTAGTTGTAACAGCACCGGCTTCATCCGGTATGCCATCTGAAATGCCTGAAACAGGTATGGGTGGAGCAGCTGACCAGTCTAATGCAGGAATGATGGCAGTAGCAGCAATGGCTGCCGGAGCAGCACTTCTCATTGTATTCCGTAAGCGCGTATTCCAATCTTAATTAATGAAAAGACTATTGATATTTACAGGGCTGATTTTGATGATGAGTGGATGCTCATCATCTGATCAGCTTTTTTCTGCAGATACGGCTGCTCCTTCTGCAGAAGATACTGAGAAAATTGAAGCACAAAGTCCTCAGCCGGTAATAGATGATGCTGAAACAGAAAATGATGACACCAGCCAAAGTGAGCCGACTGTTACTTCTATTGTACGGGATACATCCCTGAAACCAAACAGAGTAACAATTCCGGCGATTGGTGTAGATGCAGTTGTCAATCCGTACGGACTTGATGAATCAGGCGGAATGGCAGTACCCGATAATGGGGATGAAGTTGCATGGTTTGAACCCGGCTTTAAACCCGGTCAAAGAGGGAATGCTGTTCTGGCCGGTCACGTTGACAGTGAAAAAGCACCGGCAGTTTTTTGGGATCTGAAAAAACTGAATCCCGGTGATGAGATTACAGTGACAGACAGTAATGGTGAGACCCTTGTGTTTGTTGTAAAAGATTCTGTAGCTTACGATACAGGCGAAGCTCCTATCGAAGAAATATTTGGTTCTTCATCTGAAAAAGGACTTAACCTGATTACTTGTACGGGGTATTTTGACCGTGGGAATGGTGGATATGTTGAGAGATTAGTAGTATATACTGAATTAAAGGCTGATCAGGCCTGATCAGCCTTTAATATGTGCTACATTTCCCCCGTCCACTGACGGATGCGTGAAGCAAGTTCTTCCGCTTCTGACTGATCAGTCCGGCGAGACAACGATTCACTCAGTTGATTAAGCAGTTCCCCGCCCGCTTCATCATATGTGAAAAACCAGGACCATTCTAACGAGGGAATCGCAACCAGTATTGTTTCTTCTTTTTTATTCTCATGAATATACACAGTTCTTTCTCCGTAAGAACCATAGCTTTTTCTAATTTTCAAGTTCCATACCTCCTCAGATGTCAGACATCATACTTTTATTGACGTTTCTGTGACGATTATTGAAACGCTTGCAATTGCATTGTAGAATGAGAAAAGCAATTAAGCAACACACATTTTACAAACGATTAGGAGCTGTAAATATGAATATTTTATGGGGATTTTTCGGGATCTTAACAATCCTTGGAATTGCCTTTGTTTTTTCAAATAATAGAATGAAAATTAATTGGCGGCCAGTACTTGTCGGGCTGGCTATTCAATTAACGTTTGCTTTTCTGGTTCTTCAGACCGGTGTTGGTAGAAGTTTTCTTGAATGGTTGACTTTTGGTGTAAATAATATTATCAACTATGCAAATGCAGGTATAGACTTCGTTCTTGGCGGATTCGGCTATCAGGCTGAAGGCGGAATGGTATTTGCTATTAACGTATTAACCATTATTATCTTTTTCTCTTCTTTAATCTCAGTGCTGTATTATCTGAAAATCATGCAGGTTGTTATTAAATTTTTAGGCGGTGGACTATCCTGGATGCTTGGCACAAGAAAAGCTGAGTCAATGTCAGCTTCAGCCAACATATTTGTTGGACAGACTGAAGCACCGTTAGTCGTAAAGCCTTATATCGCTAATATGACAAACTCAGAGCTGTTTGCAGTTATGACTGGGGGACTGGCTTCTGTAGCAGGTTCTGTTCTGATTGGATATTCACAGCTTGGTGTACCACTTGAATACCTGTTAGCTGCAAGCTTTATGGCTGCACCTGCAGGTCTTGTCATGGCAAAGATGTTTGTTCCTGAGACAGATGATCGTCCTGACCCTGAAGACTTCGAAATGGAAGCTGATGAAGAAGCTTCTAACGTAGTTGATGCAGCAGCTAAAGGTGCAAGTACTGGTCTTCAGCTGGTTCTTAACGTTGGTGCAATGTTAATCGCATTCATCGCTTTAATCGCAATGTTAAACGGGATTCTCGGTGGAATTGGCGGCTGGTTCGGTTTTGAACAGCTTTCAATTGAATTAATTCTTGGTTATATTTTTGCACCTCTTGCATTTGCAATTGGTATTCCGTGGGATGAAGCAGTAAGAGCAGGTAACTTTATCGGTCAGAAGCTTGTATTGAATGAGTTTGTCGCTTATGCAAACTTCGCGCCTGAAATGGATTCATTCTCAGATAAAACGGTAGCAGTTATCACATTCGCACTTTGTGGATTCGCTAATATTTCTTCTCTTGCGATTCTGCTTGGCGGACTTGGTAATCTTGCACCGAGCAGACGTCCTGATATTGCACGTATGGGTATTCGCGCTGTTGCAGCCGGTGCGCTTGCATCAATGCTTTCTGCATCTATTGCAGGTATGTTCTTTTAAGCAGAAGGGTTCTGTTAAAGTTGGCTGCTGATTTCCGCTGCAGGGGGCGCTTTCCGCAGGGCCGGCGGTAAGCCTCCTCAGCGCAGGGCGCTTCCGGGGTCTCACCTGCCCGACTTCTCCTGCTGGAGTCGCCCCCTTCCGCTCCAATCACAGCTGTGCAAATCCAATTATCTGATTGTCATAGTTAGTAAAAAAGGTTGTCCATCCGGACAACCTTTTTTGGTGCGGTATTTTCTTAGAACCGCTCTGCGATGACTTCAAGTGCAATGTTGCTGTCGCTGTGCGGGTATTTGGTATTTTCGATAATCTGGTAGTCTTCATGTCCTTTGCCTGCGAAAATAATAATATCATCAGGTTCCGCCTTCTGCATCAGGTGTCTGACTGCTTCTCCCCTGTCTCCAATACATGCATACCCTTTGTGCTCCATCCCTATTTCGAGATCAGAAGTAATGCTATCATAGCTTTCATAACGCGGGTCATCTGTCGTTAAGACAACATAGTCGGCAAGTGATGCCATTTTAGCCATTGCCGGACGCTTGGACTTATCCCTATTGCCGCCTGTACCGATTAAGAAAAGGATTCTGTTTTTCTTGAACGGCATCACCGACTTAATTGCTTTTTCAATCGCGTCAGGTGTGTGAGCATAATCAATATAGATTGAAAGCGGTGCTGAGGTCGGAACCAGCTGCATTCTGCCTGAAACCGGTGCAACTTCCTTTAATGCCTCTACCAGGTCAGATACCCTGTAGCCTTTTGCATACAAAGCAGCAATCGCAGCGAGTGTATTTGATACATTAAACGTTCCAAGCAGCTGCGTTTCAAGGTCAAATGCCCCTTCAGGTGACATCAGCTTATAATAAGTGCGGTCTGCCATATACTGAATATCTTCAGCGTAAAAGTCAGCCGGTTTTTCCATACTGTAACTGATTACTTCATGCGGTGTCATTTGTGCATAGCGTTCAAACCATTCATCATCAAGGTTTAATACAGCGGCTTTTTTCTTAGACAGATCCTGTCCAAGCTGAGAAAAAAGTAACCCTTTTGCATAGCCGTAGTGCTCCATTGTGTGATGATAATCAAGATGATCATGGCTCAGATTAGTAAATACAGCCACGTCAAAATCAACACCCCACAGCCTGCCTTCAACAAGACCGTGAGAAGAAACTTCAAAGATCATATTACTGATCCCATGCTCTTTTGCCGTGTGAATCATCTTTTGAGTCGTCAGAAGATCACTCGTTGTATTGGCGCTTTGGCGCAGGTCACCATCAAGATCAAAACCAATCGTACCTGAGAGTGCTGATCGACCATCCAGCTTTCTGATCAGCTCATGAATCAGGTTTGAAACAGACGTTTTACCATTGGTGCCGGTAACACCAAAGACATTCATCTTTTCAGATGGAGAGCTGTAAAACCTGTTTGCAAGGAAAGCAAGTGCCCGTGCAGAGTCTTTAACGATAATCTGACAGGCCTCAATCTCAAGCTCTTTTTCTGTTATGACGAGCTTCGCGCCATTTCTTACTGCCTGATCAGCAAAATCATGGCCATCAACTGTATAGCCTTTCTGACAGATAAATGCGGTCCCATCTGTTACTGCTCTTGAATCGATTTCAAGTGATGCAATTTCTCCAGGCAGTGTACCAGTTTGTTTAATAAATGATAAATCTTTTATTAATTCATTTGTTTTCATCATGATTTCCTCACTCGTTAAATAATTTCTTCATTTGATATTTTACTCTTATTTTATATTTGTTCAATCATTGCTTAATGAAGACGTAAGATAATGAAGAATGAGCGTTTCAGTATGGTATAGGGATTTCTCGTGTGTACGTTCATTGGCATGAGAAGCGTCAACACCTGCTCCAATTAATCCGTGCTTGATATCCGCTCCCGCTCTGACAGCAGCTGACGCATCGGAACCATAATAATTGTAAATATCCACTTTATAGTCAATTCCATGATCCTTAGCAAGCTGTACTAAATGTTTTCTCAGGCCGTAGTGATAGGGACCTGAACTGTCTTTTGCACAGATGGATACTGTAAATTCGTCAGAACTCTGACCATCCCCGAGTGCTCCCATATCAACAGCAATGTACTCTTTTGTTTCAACAGGAATATTTGAATTCCCCCCAAAACCGATTTCTTCGTTATTTGCAATAATAAAGTGGGTGGTATAGGGAAGTGAAACATCTTCAGCTTTAAGCAGTTCTGCTGCTTTCATCAGCATTGCCACACTCGCTTTATCATCAATATGGCGTGATTTAAAAAATCCACTTTCTGTGATTTGAGGACGTGGATCAAAAGAAATGAAATCCCCTACTGAGATGCCAAGTGCTTCTGCATCTTCTTTTGACTGAATGACTTCATCAAGCCTGACTTCCATATTGTCGTTGCTGCGCTCAAGTGTCCCGGCATTCTTATAGGTGTGAACAGATGCCTGATGCAGCAGGATTGTGCCGGTGTACTTTTTCCCTTCTGCTGTTTCAACCGTACAATATTCACCTTCTGCAGCATTCCATCTGAAGCCGCCGATCATCGACATTTTTAATCTGCCGTCCGGCTTTATCTCTTTCACCATTGCCCCAAGTGTATCAACATGAGCAGTTAACACACGATGTTGCTGATGATTCTCACCCTGAAAAGTTACAATTAGTCCACCTTTATTCGTTACTCTTGATGGAATGTCTCTTTCAGCCAACCAGTTTTTGATATATGTAATGATTTCAAATGTGTTCCCTGAAGGACTTGGAATTGATACAAGTTCCTTTAATAAATTCATTGTTTCTCTTGTATTCACCTGCATATATAAACCTCCTGTAATTTTCATCTATGTATCAGTTTACTATACACACACTGAAAGACAAAACGGACCTTACGTCCGTTTTGTCAGGTTGTTGAATTTTATAAGCCGTGCCGGGTCATTCCTTCGCTTTCTGCGGACGAACGTTCGAGCCTCCGGAATGAACCGGCACTCTTTATTGATCCAGATATTTTATTGTTCTTTTTAATCATCCCAATAGGTAGACATCACTTGACCTGAAATCGCATTAATTTGTACTGAAGCTTCATTATCCTCAGTTTCAATTTCAACAATAAAATATGGTACGCCATCTGTCTGTTCGAGTTCAATATCATCCACTTCACCCGAAACAGCTTCAAGAGCAATACCTATTGCTTCCTTTTCAGTCAAAATTCTCGCCGGCTCTTCTATATCTGTTTCTTTTTGTTCTTCATCAATGATTTCAGCTTGACCGGATTCAGTATTTACTGCGATTGTAACGATACGGGATTCCTCCTCAAACACGAACTCATATTGTTTACCATCAGCAGATTCTGACAGGCCACTTGAAACAATCTTCCCCTCACTGCTTTTTCTGGCAGCTTCAAGCGCTTCCTCTTCAGTCAGTTCAGCTGTTTCCTGAGCTTCAACAGAATCGTTTATAGAAATATTTTCAAGGTGTGAGACACTGTTACTTTCACGGTCGATCTCCAATGAGTATCGTCCACTTTCATTTTCCAGGTTAAAGACAAATAAATTTCCATCTTCTTCAATCAGTTCTGCAGCATGACCAGGATACCTTTCATCTATTAATTGAAGCGCCTCTTCCTGTGTCATAGGCGCAGCCTGAGTGCCGGAAGTCATGAATTGCTGGACTAAAACGATTAACACGACAGCAAGTAGAGCACCACCGGTCATCCAGATAAACCTTTGCTTTTTCACTGCCTTCACCTCCACTTTTACCTATCATATCCTGTGAAGATTAGAAACTGATGAGAAACAGATTAAGAATATAGATTGAAACGGATCGAAGCTGTCGTTCCCACTCCTTCTGCACTTTGCAGATCGATATCCATGCCCATTACTTCTGATAATTCCTGTGCCAGTGATAAGCCAAGTCCGTATCCGCCTGACTTTCTCGTTCTGGCTTTATCAACGCGGTAAAATCTGTCGAATACTTTAGGTAAATCGTTCTCAGGTATACCAATTCCATTATCCTTCACAGTAATGACTCCCTGGTCTCGATCCGCTTTAACGGAAACATTGATTGCACTTTCACTATACTTTATCGCATTATCCATCAGAATATAAATCAGCTGTTTGAGTTTTTGCGCATCCGCTTTAGCTGTTATGTTTTCTTCTGCTTCAACTGCTATCTCTCTGCCATAAGCATTTCTAAAGCCTTCAGCAGACTCCTTAACCAGAGAAGTAATATTCACCCGCTCAAGCTCGAGCTTCCACTGTTCCCCATGCTTTGCTAAAAGCAAAAGCTGTTGTGTTAACTCCCTCATTCTGATCGCTTCTGAATGAATGGCTTCAACCGATTCGTCCACTACTTCCGGATTATCTGTTCCTCTGCGCTTGATTAACTCAGCGTAACTTTCAATCACAGTCAGTGGTGTTTTCAATTCATGAGAAGCATTTGCGACAAATTGTTCCTGCTTTTCATAGTTTGATTCAAGAAGGCTCATCATATGGTTGAAGCTTTCTCCCATCTGATATAACTCATCTTTAGATTTTTCTTCAAGTGGGATTCTCTTGAACTCCCCGCTCCTTTGTATATCCTTCATCGTACCGGTCATAGACCTGATTGGCCCCATAATGACATTACCCAGCAGCCTGCCGGAAATAAATACAGGAATCAGCGCCAATATCATCACTGCTGCAAGCGTATTTCGCAGCACTTCTAAGTTTGAAACAGCTGTTTCTATACTTTCATAAACCTGCAGATTCACGACAGAACCGTCTGTCCATATCATGGGTATAGACACAAATGTAAAGGTTTCCTCATCCACTTTAATGATTTCAGCATGCTCCGATGAGTAAAAATTCCTTTCAATATTTCTCAGTGTATTCTGCCCGGGTGAGAGTACAGTTCCGAAAGAACGTTGATCTTGAGTGACTATGGATGCTGCACCATCGAGTGGTCCAAAAGCCCGCAGAAGATCTTCTTCAGGGATCACACCTACACTGCTGATCATACTCGCAGCAGTACTTGAAGTATCCATTTCAGCTGAATTCAGTTCACTGCTATAGGTCAGGTTGCTGAACGTAAAGTAGATCGCAATACTGATCAAAAGAAGCAGGATCGCAAAGACGCCTGACGTATACAAGTGAATTTTATTTTGCAGCTTCATTCATTCACCTTCAATACATAGCCAACTCCCCTGACCGTATGGATGAGAGGTGCTGCGCCGTCCGGATCAATCTTCTTCCGGATATACCTGATATAGACATCCACAACATTCGTATCACCATAATAATCATAGCCCCAGACTGCATTTAAAATCTGTTCACGATTTAAGACCTGCTTCATGTTTTTCAATAAATAGACGAGTAGATCGAATTCTCTTGGAGTCAGCTCTATCTCTGAGCTGCCTCTTCTTACTTCACGCGTTTGTTCATTTAATTCCAGATCTCCTGCCTTTAAAACCTGCGTATCTTCTGAACGTTTTGTCCTGAGCACAGCACGGACTCTGGCAAGAAGTTCTTCTATCTGAAACGGTTTTGTGATGTAATCATTAGCGCCAAGGTCGAGGCCTGATACTTTATCTTCTACAGAATCTTTTGCTGTCAGCATTATGACAGGCGTTGATGAATCAGAGGAACGGATTCTGCGAAGCAGTTCGATACCGGTCATTTCAGGCAGCATGACATCAAGTAAAATCAGATCCCAGCTTTCTCCCCTGTATTTCTCAAGTGCACTATATCCTGAAAAAGCTTTCTCTGTTTCATATCCTTCGAATCCAAGTTCGAGCTCGAGCACACGCGCGATTTTTTCTTCATCTTCAACAATCAGGATTTTTTTCTTCACAATGATCTCTCCTGCGTCTTTTTAAAATATTGTAGCACAGGTTTTCTGCAGCTTCCTTTTTGAACATCAATGTTACAATGTTGATGAATCAACTTTCAGAAAGGAAGATTAGATGGCTGAACATTCTTTTCATTTAAAAGCTGACTGGCCCGGCGGACGAAACAGCGTGGGTAACATCGAGGCAGGTAATCTGAAGACTGATATTTCAATTCCGCCTGAGATGAACGGCCCTGGCATTGGAACGAATCCCGATGAAATGCTACTCGGGGCTGCTGCAACATGCTATATTATTACACTGGCAGCAAAGCTTGAGCGTGCCGGAATCACACCTGCAGAAATGACCCTTGAATCGGAGGGTATTGTTGAAGTAAATGACAAAGGCGTCATTACCTATAAAACGATTATTCATCGTCCTTACGTTAAATCTGAAGCAGGTCATCAGAAGAAAATAGAGCGGTATATGGAGCAGTCAGAGGAGAGCTGTATGATCTCAAGAGCACTGAAAGGAAACGTTGACATCCGGCTCGAAAAAAAGTTTGAATCTCTTTAGAGCATCAAAATGTTTCTATCCTGCTAAATGTGGAAAACATACACTATTCCATACTTAGGAGGATTTCTTATGATTAAACATAAACTTTATATTAATGGGCAATACACAGAATCAACTGGTGATGAGTGGATTGACATAGTTAATCCTGCTACAGAAGAAGTCATCTCACAGACACCTAAAGGGACTGAAGAAGACGTAAATAAAGCGATTGATGCTGCATTTGAAGCTCAAAAGCAGTGGGAAAAAGTTCCCTCTAATGAACGTGGTCAGATTGTCAGAAAGCTGGGCGACAAGGTTAAAGAAAAACGTGAAACATTCATTAAGCTGCTGATTGAAGAACAGGGTAAGCCTCAGGATCAGGCTTCAGATGAAGTTGATACAGCAATTGACTATTTTTATTACATGTCTGAATGGGCACGAAGAATTGAAGGAGAAATCCTTCCAAGTGACCGTCCAAATGAAAACATATTTATTTATAAAAAGCCGATTGGCGTTGTTGCCGGCATCGTACCATGGAACTTCCCAGTATTTATTCTCGCAAGAAAAGTTGCTACAGCATTGATTGCCGGATGTTCAATCGTCTTAAAACCGAGTCAGCAGACCCCGAATACAGCTGCTGAATTCACAAAGCTCGTTGATGAAATGGATGAAATTCCAAAAGGCGTCTATAACTATGTAACAGGAACCGGTTCTACAATTGGTAATGTAATGGCTTCTCACCCGAAAGTGGGCATCATTACAATGACAGGCAGTGTCGGTGCTGGTACAAAAGTGATGGAAGCTGCTGCTCAGAACATTACAAAAGTAAATCTGGAACTGGGTGGAAAAGCACCTGCGATTGTTACAGAGAATGCTGACCTTGATCTTGCGGTGAAGCATATTGTTACCTCAAGACTGACAAACTCAGGTCAGGCATGTACAAATGCTGAACGTGTATATGTACATGAATCTGTTGCAGACGTTTTTACTAAAAAGCTGACAGAAGCTATGGAAAAATCTGAAACCGGTAATCCGAATGATGAAACCGGACTGGATTTTGGACCACTGGTCAGCAAAGACCGTCTTGACACTGTACACGAGATGGTTGAAAAAGCAGTCAGTGAAGGTGCTGAAATTCTGACAGGCGGTAAGCCGCTTGACCGTGAAAAAGGCTTTTTCTATGCCCCGACAGTACTTGGCAATGTAAAGCACAATTCTTCAATTATAAAAGAAGAAATCTTTGGACCGGTATTGCCGATTGTGACTTATAAAACATTAGATGAGGCAATTGAAATGAGCAATGACACAGAATTTGGACTTTCATCTTCTGTTTATACTGAAAACTACCATGAGACAATGAGAGTAATTAACGGCTTAAAATTTGGTGAGACTTTTGTTAACCGAGAAAATTTTGAGGCGTTACAGGGGTATCATGCCGGCGTCCGCAAATCAGGACTTGGTGGAGCAGATGGGAAACACGGGCTTGATGATTTCCTTGTGACTCACGTAGCCTATATGCAATATAAGACAGAATAACCGTCTAAAGACCTGCTTATGCAGGTCTTTTTTCTTCTTTTTAACATGATTTTGTTTAATCATTTGTGATCCGGGAATGGACTAATATCACAAACAAAACAACCACATCATAGGAGGAGATCATCATGAGAGAAGAAAATGTTTCATATACAAAGTCTGATATACTTACAGGTTTCGCTGGGACAGGAGTCATCACTGCCCTTCTGCTCTTCCTGACAAGCATTTAATAATGTTAAGCAATTATACTTATAAAAAAGGCATCAGCTGTCTTAAATGACAGCTGATGCCTTTTCTTTTCACATCATATGTTCCGGTCTGAAATTCTCTATCCATTGAGTTAAATCTCCCGGCGGAACAGGTTTACTTATGAGATAACCCTGAAACCTTTGGCAGCCCAGGCTTTGTAGTAAAACCAGCTGGTCCTGTGTTTCAACTCCCTCAGCAATGACTGAAAGTCTCAGATTGTCTGCAAGATCGATAATCGTCTTTACCAGCGCCTCACTCTTTTTGTTCTGTGTAAGCAGTCTGATGAACTCCCGGTCAATTTTAATTTCGTTTATCGGATAGTCCTGCAGGTAGACGAAAGCTGAAAAGCCTGTACCAAAATCATCTACTGATAACTTAACGCCTTTTTCTGTAAAAAGATGAAGTCTTTCAAGAACAATTGTACTCTCCTCCATTGCCACAGATTCTGTTATCTCAAGACATAGCTTATCAGGTGATAGCTGATACTGCTCAAGTGCCTGAAAAATCATCTGTGGAAAATGTTCATGAATAAATTGCCTTGAAGAAATGTTAACTGACACGCCTAAATGAGTCATGCCTGCCTCATGGAACTTCCTGAGTGTTTTAAGTGATTCATGCATAATCCATTCTCCTAGCGGAACAATAAAACCTGTTGATTCTGCTAACGGAATAAAAATATCCGGCCTTACTAGTCCAATTTCAGGATGATTCCACCTCACAAGCGCTTCAAAGCCATCTATCCTTGCATCTGGTCCTGATATCTGTGGCTGAAAATACAACGTGAATTGATTTTCAATCAACCCTTTTCTAAGATTCATCTCAATTTCGAAATAATCACGGCTCGACTCTTTCATCTCTTCTGAAAAATACGTTAAGCTGTTTCTTGATGAATGTTCTTTCCCTTTATTTAAAGCGATCTGAGCAGTTTGCAGAAGTTCTTTAATAGAATGGTCATTCATGCTGATCCCGAAGCTGAAAGAAGCAGCCACATCGAACCCGTTAACTTTAAACGGTTCAGCCAAAGAAACCTGAAGTTCTGCAATTCTGTTTTCAACCTGTGTATGACTGGTGAAAAGCACAAAATGAAACTGATCAGCCTGAGCGAGAAATTCTCCCGGCTTCAATATTTGCAGGAAACGTTCTGCAATAGCTTTTACAATTGCATCTCCTGAATCATACCCGATCGCATCAACCATTTGTGTAAATTGATCGATTTCAATATAACAGACAGACGGATGCGAAGATTCCTTTAAGCGGCGGTCTGCTTCTTTATAAAACATATTGAGGTTTGGCAGAAAAGTTAATTGGTCGTAGTAGGCTAAGAACTCCAGCTTTTCTTCGAGCTCCTGCTTTTGGATCCGGTCAAAAATAAACGCGATCAGATCTGCAAATGTGCCAGCCAGTGATTCCTCCAGCTTCCCCCAGTCAATCTTTTCTGATGTTTCACAGCAGATGACTCCTATCACTCCACTGGCCATCACAATCGGCGCATCTATCATTGATCTAATATGACCTGAAGCTTCAAAATAATGAGGATATAGTTCTTTTACCCGCTGATCAGTTGATACGTCAGGAATCGATAAGACCCTGTTTCCCTGAAGCAGATTAAAATAATGAGGGAATTGCTCTTTATGTAGTACTTCACCATTTGAGTGCTGTCCCTTATGGTAAATATTCAGCGCGGTTAATGCAGGGCGTTCCTGATCAAATGTCCATACACTTACCCGCTCACACTGAATCATTTCAGACATGGCTTCACAAAGCTGTTCGATTGTATATTGCAGGTCATTCGAAGAGACTTTTTTTATTTTTGCAAGCTGGAACAGTCGCTGCTGTTGAATTTTGAAAAGTTCATGATCATTATTTAACAATTCTGACACCTCTTTGAATATTTTGACAGCAATGAGTAAATTAAATGATAAAGACCTAATTTTTTCTTATCCAATAGATCGATTTTACCACAGAAATACATAAGAACGTAATTATTTTTGAATATTTCATATTGTACAAAAAGAATTTTGTTAAAATGTTAGATGAATGAAACTACTTAAAGGGCGTGGGAAAATGAGTGATCAAAAAGTGTATACAGATTTTAAAGATGAAATGACATATGCAGATTATCTATCTTTAGACAGCCTTCTCTCATCACAAAACAGATTATCAGGACATCATGATGAAATGCTTTTTATCGTCATTCACCAGGTAAGCGAGCTGTGGATGAAATTAATTATTCATGAAATACAGGCAGCGTGTCAGTCCCTCAAAGAAAATCAGTTCGAGCCTGCTTTTAAACAATTGGCCCGTGTATCCAAAATTCAGGAACAGATTATTAAAGCCTGGGATGTACTTGCTACAATGACGCCTTCTGAGTATATTGAGTTTCGTGATTCACTTGGAAAGGCTTCCGGCTTTCAATCATATCAGTACAGATTGATTGAGTTTTCACTTGGCTACAAAATCCCACATATCCTCAAGATCTACAAGCAGGATCAGGAAGTATTCGATGTACTTGAAAAAGCCTACCATGCTAAAGGATTATATGACATTGCGATTGAAAAACTTGCTGAAGCAGGGTTTGATATACCTGATGAAGTACTTGATAGAGATTTTTCTAAACCGTATCAAAAAAACACAGAAGTTAAAGCGGCTTGGAGCGAAGTATATAAAGACAGTCAGACATACTGGACACTGTATCAGCTGGCTGAAAAACTGGTGGACCTTGAAGACTGGCATCAGCAATGGCGATTCCGGCATATGAAAACAGTTGAAAGAATTATCGGATTTAAAAAAGGGACTGGCGGCTCTTCGGGTGTCAACTACTTAAAAAGCGTCCTTGATTCGTATTTCTTTCCTGAACTATGGGATTTACGGACTGAACTATAAAGAATAATCCATATAAAAAAACCGGGGATATCCCCGGTTTTTTTAAGCCGCAATTGCCGTAGTTTTATTAAGAAAGTTTTTAAACCACCACTCCTCAAAGTGGGTGTTCGCAAAAGCGTTCATGTGCGTCCTCATACGCTGATGAGGCATGACAATCCGGCTTTTATTTAAAACTCCCGTTAACAGATCAAAGGTTAAAACTTACTTAGAACATACGCACAACGCAGCCTGAGTAAAAATCATATCGCAATGCCTCCGGAATTTCAATCAAAACGTTCTAAACTGTGTTATTATGATACGTACTGACTACTAATTTGAGGTTTGATAAATGGACGTTTTAACAAAAGATTTACTTGTCAATTTTTTATTAATGATTCTGCCTTTATTATTTATACAAATCGTATATTTTTATTCTTACCGTAACCGTCTTCAAAATAAAGAAGGCAGACTCGCTGCTATTTTCCCTGCGATTTCAATTTTACTGTGCCTCTCTTTCCCTTTTACGATCAATGAAGGTTTTCTGTGGGACCTCCGTGCAGTTCCGATTGTTTTAGGAACTTTATACGGCGGCTATCCTATGGGGATCTTCCTCACAATTGTAGCATTAATCAGCAGAGCGTTCCTTGGCGGGGATGGCGTGTTGATATCTACCATAACACTATTATTGATATGGGTTTTGTATTTCATTTTTATGAAGAGGTTCCACCGTTCGCATATACCGGGGAAAATCATGATTGGAACTTTATTAGTATCTTTCCTGGTCATTTGTAATCTGGCGTTATCTTACTTTATTTTTGATGTACTTATGCCGATTGATGTGTGGATAACCTTTACCATTATAAATATAACAGGCCTGGTGATTGCACTGATCCTGTGGGAAATAATCAGGACGAACTTTCTCATTTTAAATGATCTGATCAGAGCTGAGAAAATGTCTGTTGTCAGCCACCTTGCAGCTAGTATATCCCATGAAGTCAGGAACCCGCTGACAGTCAGCAGAGGCTTTATTCAAATGGCTCTGCAGGACAGCAAGGATGATCAAAGCCAGCAATACTATCTTGATACAGCAATCAGGGAAATTGATCACGCCACTGATATTATTAACGATTATCTTACCTTTGCAAAGCCTGCTACAGAACAGCACACAGTCCTCCATATTAATGATGAGATAACCCATTCAGTGAAAGTACTCCAGCCGCTGGCAAATATGAATAACGTCCAAATCTCTGTTAAAAACCATCTGCATGATGAAGCGATGTTAAAAGCAGAGAGAAAACAGTTTCAGCAATGCCTGATTAATATTTTTAAAAATGGAATTGAAGCAATGTCTGAAGGTGGAACGCTTACGATCACCCTCTCCGAGCAGCTGAGGGGCTGTACCATTGTCGTTGAGGATGAAGGGTATGGCATGACGGAAGAAGAAGTTAACCGGCTTGGCGAACCTTATTTTTCTACAAAAGAAAAAGGGACAGGCCTAGGTCTGATGGTTTCCTACAGTATTATTAAAGCGATCGGCGGCTCAATAAAAGTTTTCAGCAGTAAAAATCAGGGAACGAGGTTTGAGATTACACTCCCTGTCCATAGAAAATAGACAGAAAAAGCAGGGAGTCCGGACTCCCTGCTTTTACATTTATCTGATAATATTTTTAACAGGATAGTCCTCCGGGTTAATCAGAGAAGGTTCATTGATAGCCATTTTCGCTACTTCTCTGCCGATGAACGGTCCTGAGGTCAATCCGGATGAACCGAGCCCATTGATAAAAAAGACGCCTTTCATCTCAGGAAATGGTCCGGCGACAGGTAAAAATCCCGGTGTAAAAGGTCTATACCCCACTCTTGCTTCAAGAAACGCAGCTGATTCAAGATCGGATGCAATACTGATGGTTTTTTGAAAAATTTCATTAAGTCCGCCCATCGTAACCTGATCATCCATCGGTCTGTCATTTTCATGTGTTGTACCTGCAACGATCCTGTGATCATCAAATGAAAGCAGATACTGATCTCCAGGAGGCATGACAACCGGTAAATGTTTTGATTCATTCTCTATACCAAGGTGAACAATTTGAGCCTTTTGATAACTGACATCAATATCGACACCCTGCTTTTCAAAGATTGCAGGTGCCCAGGCACCCGCTGCCACTACCACACTTTCGGCCTGAAGTTTTTCTCCGGCTGCCCTTACGCCTGAAACCTCTCCTGCTTCAGTGATCAGCTCTGCTTCACCAGTCAGAAGCCTTCCTCCATTTTTTTTGAGCCCATTAATCAGTGCCTGTCTTAATTTCCGGCCGTCAACTCTTGCTGCTCCAGATACATGAAGCCCATAAAAGTCTTCTGTCAGATAAGGAAACAGCTGATTTACCTGTTCAGCATTAATAGATGTCACATCTCCCATCTCAGGGGCGTCCTCTCTTTTTTTCAATGCGCGTTCATACATTTTATTTCGTTTCTCTTCTTCGCGGTGTAATGCAATGCCGCCCGTTATTTTATACCCTGTATCCTCTTCTCCATCTTCTTTCAGTGCACGGATCAATTCCGGATAATAAGCAGCCCCCTCTTTCACAAGAAAATACCATTTTTTATTACGTCGCTGTGAAAGCCATGGGCAAATAATACCCGCTGCTGCACCGGTAGCCTGTCCAAAGTCTTGCCTGTCAACCAGTGTCACATGACAATTCTTCCCGGAAAGATAATAAGCGGCTGATGCACCTGCTATTCCCCCACCGATGATCACTATTTTCTTCATACACACACTCCGTTTATCAGGTTAATTCATATCTCTATTGAACAATAACGCATTGACGGTCAATTGTCTAAAAGGTATAATGATATTTGTCTGATACATATCATGATTCCGTAGCTCAGTTGGGAGAGCGCCACCTTGACAGGGTGGAGGTCGCTGGTTCGAGACCAGTCGGAATCATACGTTTTAACGTCTGTCCTTTAAGGATCAGGCGTTTTTTATTTAGTACTGTTAAAGGTGGCGTTGATTTCCGCTTCAGTGGGAACGATTTCCGAAAGGCGTGCTTTGAGCCTGCTGGAGTTGTCCCCCTTCAGCTGCAATCACCAGCTGTGCTAAAACAACCATGGCCTGTAACACAGACATATAAAAAAGCATTCCATTTTCGGATGGGTCATCCGAAAAATGGAATGCTTTTTACTAAGCCTGTGCAGTTTTTAATTGATTTTTATCTTTTCGCTTCCAGACAAACTGCAAAATAAGAAGTGCTACAAACAGTCCTGCACCGGTAATGTCAGTGATACCTTCAGGATAGATCAGCATCAGACCTGCTATTAGAGCAAGAATACGTTCAATTGGATGAACCGGTCTATACCAGTATCCGATCACCGCAGCTCCAATCGCCGTCATTCCGGCAAGTGCCGTAATAACTGAGAGCGTAATTTCTACAGCATTTGTATCAATTAGCAGCAGTTGCGGAGAGAGAACGAACATATATGGGATGATAAATGCCCCAATTGCAAGTTTAGCGGCATTAACCCCGGTTCGTATCGGTTCTCCCCCTGAGACCCCTGCGGCAGCAAAGGCAGCCAGTGCTACAGGCGGTGTAATATCAGCTACAATTCCGAAATAGAATACGAATAAGTGTGCTGCGAGCGGCGGTACATCTAATAAGATCAGCGCCGGAGCAGCAATTGTTGCAGTAATAACGTAGTTAGCGGTAGTCGGTGAACCCATACCGAGAACAATGGCGGCAAACATCGTAAAGAATAATGTAAGAAGTAAAATACCGCCTGACAGTTCAACTAGCCCATTAGCAAGTTTTAACCCAAGACCTGTACGGGTAACCACCCCTACAATAATACCGGCACAGGCAGTGGCAACAGCGACTGAAAGTGCTGTTCTTGCACCATCTGCCAGACCGTCGAAAAACTTTCTTACGTTTATGCGTGTGTCTTTGCGAATCATACTTACCAAAATGGTAATCACTATTGAGTAAAGTGCTGCTCTGATAATAGAGTTACCATCAAGAAGCAGGAAAATTACAGCAAAGATTGGTGTTAATAAATAAATCTTTTTAAGTACAGTAGATTTTTTTGGTATTTCTGAATCCGGAAGGCCGGTAAGACCAATTCTTTTTGCTTCGAAATGTGTAATAATCCAAATACCAGAGAAATATAGCAATGCAGGAATCGTTGCAGCTTTTGCAATTTCCCAGTAAGTAACCCCTCCGATAAATTCAACCATTAGAAAGGCAGCAGCACCCATAATCGGCGGCATCAGCTGGCCTCCTGTAGAAGCGGCTGCTTCTACGCCCCCCGCAAATTCCCTGCGGTAGCCAAGCCTTTTCATCATTGGAATCGTGAATGAACCTGAAGTAACAACATTCGCAACAGAACTTCCGCTGATTGTTCCCTGCAGTGCACTCGAGAAGATTGCTACTTTTGCGGGACCACCAGTTGCTTTTCCTGCAAAAGCGACTGCGAGATCATTGAAATACTGCCCAATACCTGTTTTAACAAGAAATGAACCAAACAACAGGAACAGAAAGATAAAGGTTGCTGATACGTAAAGCGGCGTACCAAAGATTCCTTCTGAAGAAATAAACATCGTATTAACAAGTGATTCCATATCCAATCCTCTGTGACGGAGGAAGCCTGGCATTTGAGGTCCGAAATAAGCATAGGCCATGAATGTAACCGCAATAATCATAATCGGAAGACCAACTGCACGTCTCGTCGCTTCAAGTACAAGTAAAATGGCAATTAAGCCTGTCCAGAAGTCCATCGGCGAGATCGTTCCGATTGTATTTACGATACGGTCTTCATTCAGTGGATAGTACGCCCCCACCCAAATAGATAACAGAGCAAGTATAGAGTCGTACCACGTCAATTTGTTATGTCCGATTTTCTTTTTAGTCACAGGAAACAGTATAAATACAAGTGTCAGTGCAAACCCTAAGTGAATAGATAATAGCGTTTGTCTAGGAATAGATTGTGTGATTGCAGCATAGATTTGAAACACTGAAAAAGCAATCAGGCCGAGAAAGACAACCCAGTTTAATACGCCTTTATACTGTTTCGTTCTCGCATCCGGATCATACTTAGCAAGCAAGTCCTTCTGTTCTTTTTCACCGAACTGTTCATCATCCTTATGCTCGAGTTCAGCTTTATTTTTTTCCTCAGTCATCCATACCAACTCCTCTCAATAACTCTGCGAGTGATAACTTCTTAATTGAAATCGTAATAAAAGTTCCTGTATCAATATAATCATGCAGGGCATAGTCATGGTCATCATAATGAAAAACATGACTGACTACCACCTGACTTGTATGCAGATTAATTTCGGGAAATAGCCGGTTCATGTTTTCAATTCTGTACTTCCCGTTCTCTTCAACAAATTCCTCGCCTTCATACAAAGCATTTGAGGGCATACCGATTGCTGTATCTTCGAACTCAAGTGCTACCTGCCGGATTTCATTTTCTTTTGTTATTTCATAGTAGTCAATTACTTCGGATCGATGAATTGAATGTGTGTAACTTAATTGAAAATCATTTTGATTTGTAACGGGGATATAACTGAGCAGTTCTCCTGTTTGCTGATGGTAAAAAGTAATCGCCTTTCTTGTTGGCAGAAATACAGCAGCAAAAAATACTCCTGCAATAAGAATCACCAGTAACGGAATGATTTTTTTCTTCTGCATTTCTTTGACAACTCCATAAGAATGGGCAAACAGGCCCTAATCGGACCTGTTTGCCTCATTTTAATCATTTAGCTCTTAATTACTGCTCGTCATAATAACGCTGCGCACCAGGGTGCACATCAATACCAATACCATCAAGAGCAGAATCTACTGTAATGAATTCACCTTTAGGGTGAGTGATTGAGTCAGTGTTTTCAAAAATTGCTTTTGTAATATCGTATACAACATCCTCTGAAAGCTCAGAAGATACAGCAAGCATAGCTTGAACAGCTACAGTTGGAACTGCTTCTTCAAGACCATATGTGCCTGAAGCAACTTCATCTTCAGAATAGAATGGGTATTCATCCATTAGAGCCTGAGCCATATCAGCTGCGATTGGTACAATCACAACATCAACTTGTGCAGCAAGACCTTCTACAGCACCAGTCGGTGTTCCGCCAGTGATGAATGCTGCATCGATCGAGCCGTCCTGAATACCAGTAGTTGAATCGTCAAATGAAAGGTTCTGAACGTCCATATCATCAAATGACATACCGTGTACTTCAAGAATCTGTTCAGCATTCAAACGTGTACCTGAACCCGACTCACCTACAGAAACTGTCTTTCCTGCAAGATCTTCAACTGATTCAATTCCTGATTCAGCACTTGTTACGATTTGAATCGTTTCAGGATAAAGTGTTGCAAGGCCCTGAATTGTTTCGATTGGTGCATCAAACATTTGTGATCCTTCAACAGCGTAAGAAGCGATATCCGTCTGAACGAATGCAATCTCAGCTTCTTCATTGTCGATCATCGCCATATTTTCAGCAGATGCATTTGAAGTATTTGCAGTTGTTGTAATACCTGTTTCGTCTTCAATCAGCTGTGCAAATGTTCCACCAAGCGGATAATATGTACCGCCAGTACCGCCGGTTGCGATATTAATAAATTCAGGCTGGTCTGAACCTGAACCTCCTTCTGAATCCCCACTGCCGCTATCATCTCCGCCGCAGGCAGCAAGAATCATTGATACTGCAATCAGCAGAATCATGCTTAAATTAAACTTTTTGTTTTTCAAAGTAGTTCCCCCTCCTTATAAAATTGCATAACTGCGTATACTATTTTATCACGCAATATTACATTTGTGTCAAACTTAAATCATTTAACACAACTTTCTTTTTCAACAAATGTTGATAAATCAATCATGTAAACGTTATCTGTTTATTTTACGTTTTTACATACTTTGTAATATTTTTTGGTGAATGATGGAGGGTTTTGTATAAAATTTGAATACTATTCGTCCTCGATAATTCTGCGTTCACTTTTCGGCAGATTCTCTTCAATATCTCTCAAACGGTGGGCAAGCCGTGAAGAAGCATTCGCTGCGATTGCTGCTACCATGTCATCAAGGAAGGTATGAATACCACCGCCTCTTTTCGTATCAAGTTTTTCAATGATACCTATCTTATTTTTATCTAAATGGCCGAACGTTGTCACTGCAATACTGCCGTACCCCAAAGATGCGCCGAGTGCGATTGTTTCATCTACACCAAACAGTCCCTCATCTGTTTCAACGAGTGTCTGCAAGGGCTCAGACAGTTTTTTCTGCTCTGCCAGCCGGTCAAGCTCAACTCCTACTAAAATAGCATGTTGCATTTCTCTTTTCAGCAGTACTTTTTCTACACTTTCAACACATTCTTCAAACTTTAACTTTTCATTGTAAGGTCCCTGCATTTCAAGAACAATTTCGGCTATATCATTTATCGTTACGCCCCTCTCACGCAATACCTGATAGGCAGCCTGAGTGACGTCGTGTGAATGAACTCTCTCATGGGTCATAAAAAAATCTCCTTTTGTTTTATATAATTTACAGCACAGCCATTCCGCCTGACAGTCAGTTGTTGATTTCCTGAACGGGTTAGCAGTGCAGACAGAGTATCCTGAATCTGAGACCTCTATAGACTGATATGATACAATCTATTTGTAAACGCTTCAAACTTTTTTTGTAACAGGGAGGATTTCTGATGGCTAAGACAGGGACAGTAAAAGAACATAAAATCTACAGTGAGGCACTTCAGGAGGAGATGGATCTGCTCGTATACCTTCCTCACAACTACTCACCGTTATATAAATATACAGTGCTGATCGCACAGGATGGAAAAGATTATTTCCAGCTTGGCAGAGTGCCGCGGCTCCTGGATCAGCTGAATGAAGACGAAAAAATCGAAAACCTTATCTTTGTTGGCGTTCCATATAAAAGTGTAAAAGACAGATATGACAAATATCACCCGGGAGGCAGCCAGCACGAGGCCTATATCAGATTTATCGCAAGAGAACTGGTGCCTTTTATAGATGATGAATATCCTACTTATAATATCGGGATAGGCCGGGCATTAATTGGCGATTCACTCGCCGGAACCATTTCTTTCCAGACAGCACTGAAGTACCCAAATACGTTCGGCAGAGTGATAATGCAGTCTCCACTTGTCAATGAAGATGTACTTGAAAACGCCAGATCATTTAAAGATGTTCAGCTGATCAATTTCTATCATATAATCGGTAAAAAAGAAACAGCTGTTAAAACAACAAATGGCTCAGAAGCAGATTTTCTGAATCCTAACAGAGAACTTCATGAGGTCATGGAAGAAAAACAATACAGTGTTTTTTATGACGAATTTGATGGTGAACATTCCTGGAAATACTGGCAGCCTGATCTAGCACGTGTCATGGAAAAAATGTTTAAAAAAACTTCTTATTAATAAAGGCAAATTGAGTACCGTTGTTTGATATAATTGTATGAGAAAAAGATTTATTTATGATGTGAATAGAGGAGGCTGACAAAACATGAAGTTTGGTATCGCAGTATTCCCTTCGAAAAAATTACAGGATCTTGCTAACTCGTACAGAAAACGGTATGATCCACATTATTCATTAATTCCACCTCACCTGACACTGAAAGAACCTTTTGAAGCAACAGATGAGGAAATCAATAAAATCGCCAAGAAATTAAATGATGTGGCAAAGAATGCTGAACCTTTTACTTTACGGGCTTACAAAATCAGCTCATTTCAACCGGTCAATAATGTGATTTATATGAAGGTTGATTCAGTACCTGAATTAACGAACCTGTATCAGTCACTGCAGAGTGTAGAGTTTGGCGATGAGTCTCCATATTCTTTTGTTCCGCACATTACGGTCGCCCAAAAACTCTCTGATGATGAACATTCTGATGTATATGGCTCTCTTCGGATGGCAGGCGTTGATCACGAGGAAACGGTAGACAGATTTCACCTGCTGTATCAGCTTGAAAACGGATCATGGACTGTGTATGAAACTTACCGGTTAGGCGGAGTCAGCTGATGCAGGTAAAGCACGTACAGTCAGAACAGGAACTGCAGGATGCATATCATATTAGAAAAGAAGTTTTTGTAGGTGAACAAAAAGTTCCTGAAGAATTGGAACTCGATGAATTTGATTCATCAGCTGTTCATTTTGTCCTTTATCATAATGATCAGCCTGCTGGAGCAGGCCGTTTCAGAATTGTGGAAGGAAAAGGGAAAGTTGAGCGTGTGTGCGTCATGAAATCACTGCGCGGTCAGAATGCAGGCGTTCTTCTAATGAATGAAATTGAACAATTCGCAAAAAACGAGGGCTTGCCTGCTCTTGTACTGAATGCTCAAACACATGCGCTTGGTTTTTATGAAAAGCTGGGTTATCATGTCATTTCTGATGAGTTCATGGATGCCGGGATTCCACATTATAAAATGTTAAAAGAAATTTAATCACGTAAAAACAGCTGCGGCATAGGTCGCAGCTGTTTTTTATCAAATTGATGCATTAAAGTTCTGGCCTTTTCCGGTTACTTTCGGAATTAGATGTGGTGGTATTGTCTGGATGTGAAAGATTGGCGCATCACCGCTTTTGAATTCACTTTCACGTTTTTTTTCACGCTTATCCATTTCCTGTTCAAGTTCTTCTTCAAAATCCCTGTCAGATCTGCGTAATGGATTAACTCTTTGAACAGGCGTTAAGTAGTACGGATCGTAATCCTTCATCGTTACTCTTTCGGCATACTGCTGATACTGCAGTTGATTGACTGGTGCGATATAGCCCATTCTTCTCACCTCCGAATTTATTTTATTATTACCTTTTTACAAAGTTTTAAACCTTCTACTATACTTTATGAATAAAACCTCATTTTTATGGGGGTTATTTTTTATTTATCATATTGGAAAGTGTCTGATAATCAATTTTTTCCCCTTTAGAGGATACAGCTTTTGTAATTTTTTCTTCCATTTCTTTTGTAACCGGCTTACCTGCTGCCTGGGCAACCTGTCTGACAAGTTTTTTCAAAGTTTGTTCATCATTCAGATCAGCATGCTGAAAGGCATTGGCCAGTGCAAACAGCTCCTCCATTTTTACCCCTGTTTTATTTTCTACTTTTTTGAAAAAAGCATCATTCATTCATGATCCCTCCCTTTGATCGTCAAAAGCCACTCCTCACCGGGAGTGGCTTTCGTGCTTAAATGAAGCTCGCGCCTACAATAATTAACAGAATAAAAAGCACAACAATCAGCACAAATGTCGAGCCGCCATTGTACCCGCCGTAAGAACCATATCCACAGTTGCCGTACATACCTTCACCCCCTGACTTTTTATATTCTATGTAAGAGGGAAAGAGAAAGATTGGGCAGCAGATTCAGGCTTTCGGCTTAAATATCAAAGCGCCGATAAATCCAAAAATAATGGCTGCTGAAATACCTGAGCTGGTCACTTCAAACATACCGGTCATGACACCGATTACACCATGCTTTTCTGCTTCCTGCATCGCGCCGTGAAGCAGGGCATTACCAAATGATGTAATCGGTACAGTTGCACCTGCACCGGCAAAATCGATAAGTGGTTCATAAAGGCCGAAAGCTTCAAGGACTGCACCGCTGACGACCAGTGTACTGAGCGTGTGTGCGGGCGTCATTTTTAAAACATCCATCATCAGCTGGCCGATCACACAGATCAGACCGCCGACAATAAACGCCCAGAAAAACATTGGTACCATGTTAACCACCCACTTTCTGCGGTTTAATCAATGATACAGCGTGAGCAATACACGGGATGGTTTCTTTTTGCTGGAAAGTCAGAGGAGATAGTAATGCCCCTGTTGCTATGACGAGCACTCTGTTCACCACGCCTTCTTTTAACAGCTTTAGAAAATATCCGTACACCATCGCTGCAGAACACGCGGGTCCGCTGCCGCCTGCCTGTACTTCGTCTAGACCCTGGTAAATCATCTTTCCACAATCCAGAAACTGGTCCGCCGACAGATGAATCTGTTTTTTATTTAAAATATCTTTCACTGCAGCATGTCCGATTTCTGCAAGATCCCCGGTAATAATCAGATCATAGTCACGGGCAGACTCCCCGCTTTGGATAAAATGACGCTCGATTGTATCAGCAGCAGCCAGTGACATAGCAGCCCCCATATTGAAAGGATCAGTCACGTTTATATCCTGTACTCTTCCAATTGTCGCTTTTTCTATGTGAGCTAACGCATCAACTGTGTTCCCTGTTACCAGCACACTTCCTGCTGCAGTAACTGTCCATTGCGCTGTCGGCGGTTTCTGTCCGCCGTATTCTGTCGGATATCTGAATTGCTTTTCAGTTGCTGCGTTGTGACTTGATACCCCGGTTAACATTGCTTCTGAGTAACCTCCATGAACAAGCGCTCCTGCAAGCGCAAGCCCTTCCATTGAACTTGCACACGCACTGAAAACACCTAAGTAAGGAATGCCAAGCGTTCTGGCTGCAATATTCGAAGGTGTAATCTGATTGATCAGATCCCCGGCGATCATACAATCTACCTGCTGACCGCTCATACCGGCTTTTTGGAGTGTTCCCTGCACGGATGTTTCAAGCAGTTTCCTCTGCGCCTTTTCAAAACTTTTTTCTTCCATATATAAATCTTCAAAAAATGTATCAAAATGATCAGCATATGGACTCTTCTTTTCAAATGGTCCGGCTGCCACAGAAGCGGAAATGATAGATGGCAGCGATGGAAAATGCCACGTCTTCATCTAAATCACTCCCAATTGAAACAGCACTGTTTTAATCAGTGCAATAATAAAGGCAGAGATCACGCCAAATACGATGACTGACCCGGCTAATTTAAAAATGTTTCCTCCTACGCCAAGCACCAGTCCTTCACTTCTGTGTTCGATTGCTGCACTGACAACTGCGTTTCCAAATCCGGTAACAGGAACAGCACTTCCCGCTCCTGCAAACTGACCAAGCTTATGATAAAGTCCAAAACCAGTTAACAGCATAGAGAAGAACACCATAATCGCAACAGTCGGATTACCTGCTGTCTGTTCTGTAAATGGAAAATACAGCATAAGCAGAAGTGTAACCAGTTGTCCGATCGTACAAATGATACCCCCAACGAGAAAAGCCTTTATACAATTTTTTAAGACCGGTCTTTTCAGTTCGTGGGCATCAGCAGCTGCTTTTGATTGGGTAATCCAATGATCTGCCATCATATACCTCCTTATGTCATTTCTTTTTTAAGCTTAATAATTTTTTCGATCTCTTTCATCGCTTCCTGTTCATTCAATTCCCCTGTATTCCATTTATCTGAAAACGCATATAATTCCATAAAAATTTTATAATCGCTTGACAGTACAATTTCTTTTTCAGGATATTTCTCAGTAAGCCAGCGTTTCATTTTTTTTTCAATCGACTTCATCTGAAATCTATTCATATGTTTTACTTTGTAACTGACAACAAGTGTGGAATCTGCAGCCACAACGACTGAATCATAGAGCTCTTTCGTATCTTCTATACGCTGTGCCACTTCTTTGACCGTTCCGTTCTCACCATCATGTATTTTCACATGGACCGGTCCAGTTTGTTCAAATGCTGCGCATCCTGTAAGGTACAGGATGCTGATTGCTATTAGCATCATCTTTTTCATTCGATCGCCTCTTCGCTGTTGTGAATAGTTATAGTCTGTCTGAGAGAAAACATTTTATGCCTAATTTTTAAAACCACGGCAAATGACCAATCTTCCGTTTTCTATATTGAATAAAGTATATAGAATCCAGAAAAAGGAGGAGAAAAAATGGGTTGTGGCCGAAATAATGAAGTTGGTGGCGTAGGTAATGACCGTAACTGCGTTTGTGAAGTTGTCCGGGCAATAAAAGATATTCAGGACAATGCGGTAGACGTAGACTGTCAGCCATGTTTAACGAATTGCTTTTTAGAGCCGCTTGGTGACTTGACTGCACCGTCAAGAAGACGCCGTGCAGACACTCGGGTGTTCACTCTGAAGTCTAAAGATGGTTCACCTTTCCATGCTTTTTACAAAGACACAGATTTAAAAGACCACGATTGTATCTCAGTATTTTTCAGAGTTGAAACGATCTTTGACGGATGCTGTGCAACACTTCGTGTACTTGAGCCAAGAGATCACCATGGTAAAGAAGTTGATCTGCTGAATGATTGCGGAACAAAAATTAACCTGGGCAAATTATGTAAAGTGACTGACTTCGATTCAACTGACAGCTGCATCACTGTCGACTTAAGCTGCTTCTGCGCTGTACAATGTATTAAAGACGTTTATCTCGGCATTTGTGACTAACACGGGGAGTCTCCCTGATCTTTCTTCTAATATCATCCTGCCTCATATGTTGCAGGAAAAATAAAAAAGGAAATGGACCTGCTACAGCAGGCTCATTTCCTTTCTTTTTATTGCTTCTTAATAAATTTGAATATCTAGAACTTCATTTCTTTCAAGCTGAAGATCTTCTCCTTTTAACGTTTTAATTGACAGGTCATGTTTGTTTTTTGAAGTGATAATTCCGTGCACTTCGCTTCCATCTTCTTTGACAAACCGGCATTGAAAGGGTGCTCTGCGCCCTTCAAAAGCTCCCAGATAATCAATCTTTTCAGGAAGGGTCATTTTCTTAAAAGGCTTTAGCTCTCTGAAAGAAAAAGTCTGTTCTTTGCCTGGTTCTTCAGGAGACAGCTCTTTTTCAGATTCCTCAATATATCCAAGCGGTGGAACTTTTGGTTTTTTAACAGGCGCTTTTTCTTTTGTAATAGGTGCCTGATAATAATGCTGCATGACGGGTTTAATTTCCGGAAACTCAGGCTGGTTGACATAAAGAAGCGGACGCCCCTTTTTGTGCAAGTCCTCACTCCCTTTAGTGGTGGTAGTGAAGTATATGCAAGCCGGTTTCGATGTATTCAAAAGAAAAGACCGGTCAGAATGTGAACTGCGCCCTGTCAAGTAGACAGTAAAAAAGAAAAAAGGTTAGATCTACGCTACAGCCTGGTATCGATACTCTATCGGTGCCAGGTTGTTTAATTTCTCTTGATATCGTCCCTCGTTATAAAATCGTATATATTGATCGATGTCATCGACCAATTCTTCATAGCTCTTGTACTGTTTCAATTCATAGCTTTCACATTTGAAGTGACCGAAGAAGCTCTCTATCGGCGCGTTGTCGATACACTTCCCGACGCGGGACATACTACGCGTGATCCCTGCCTCTGTCGTGATGTAGCGATATTCTTTCGATGTATACTGTGATCCACGGTCGCTATGGAGTAGGGGAGCCGCGTCCGGGTTCGCTTCGATGGCTGCCTTCAGCGTGTCCATCACCAAGGCGTTGTTGTTGAAGTGACCGATCTTATAGGCTACGGCAGATCCGTCGTACAGGTCCTTGATCACACTCAAATAAGCCTTGTT
>NZ_JAFBDK010000003.1 GCF_016908195.1 Jeotgalibacillus terrae | reverse complement strand
AAGGGTGGATCTCTCTATGGCAGAGGTGGTATAAAAACGTGTCACTAGTGGATCAAAAAGATGGCAAAGGTGGGTCAATCTAATGGCTGTATTCAGACATCCAGTCTTCAACGACATTTGCAAATTTGTCTCTATTATTCGTTGTAATTCTGCCACTTTGAACTTTGGAACGATACTCAAGTTCCGCTGCTGCATTCTTAGCTGCTTCCCGGGTTAAAAAACCACTTTTTGTTTTTTGTATTTGCTTTTTTGTAATAGGGTCAATCCCTAAACTTACATTATACGACCAGGTTTTTCCTCGTTTTTTAATAGATGCCACTCTTGCTCAATCCCTTCTGAATATCAGCTGCAATTTTTTAATGGTTTTTCTAGATAATATCCAAGTAAAAATTCATCAACTAGTTCCTTATGAAAAAGCCACTTTTCTCCGAACTTTTTCTTTGGAAAATCTTCACGATGTAAAACCTTTTTCTCGATCGTATTCCAAGACATGTTCATGTAAATACATAGTTCTTTTCTGTTTAATAAAGCTTTAGTTGTTACTGTTTGGACTGTCATTTAAATTCCCCCTTGAAGGTTAAGTTTGGTTTGTAATTTTAATTTAAAAGATTTGATTACTAAGAGTCAATTTTTCATGGTGTTAGCTAAAAATAATTTTATAACTGCACCGGAAACAGCAATAAAGTTAGTTATTCAACATCATCAGGTCTAATAGTGTTAGGTTGCTAACAACATGGGAAAAATTTACATCTATTAATTACTATAGTACTTTATTATCAGTAATAATGCAATATGAAAAGTATTGATTTGAGACTTTTAATTCGTCTTACCAAATACAAATGTTGAATAGTGTTTTGAAAAAATGACATTTCAGTTCGGAGTTTTAGAGCAAAAAGCATGAAAAGCTGCATTTAGGTTCGGACTTTTAGAACAAAGAACACAAAATGACGTTTCAGTTCGCAATTTTAGAGCAAAAGCATGAAAAGCTGCATTTAGGTTCGGACTTTCATAACAAAAAACACAAAATGACGTTTCAGTTCGGAGTTTTAGAGCAAAAAGCGTGAAAAGCTGCATTTAGGTTCGAACTTTCAGAACAAAAAACACAAAAGTGCTTTTCGCATGAGTGAATTCAAACAAAAAATACTATTCTTGCGTGTCATGGGAGTAAATCTGGACAAAAAACAGAAGAGTGCTTTTCGTATGTGTAAATACAGACAAAAACATCGATTATGCTTGTCATGGGAGTGATTTCGGACAAAAAACACACAAAGTGCTTTTCATATGAGTAAACTCAGACAAAAAACATTGATCTTGTGTGTCATGGGAGTAAATCTGGACAAAAAAACAAAAGTGCTTTTCATATAAGTAATTTTGTACAAAAAATAAAAATCCCTGTTTGAAAGTTGTCTATTTAATAATGAAGTTATGAAGATAATATTATTTGAGAAGTACTGAGCGGTTAAGTTTAAGTGGATTTATTTTTGAAGAGATTTGAAAGTGGATTATCGATTCTTTTGTCTTTTCCTAGGTTGATCTTGGAGTTTTTGGGGATTAAAAGCGGATTGATATTGAGTGCATGTAGATGTGATAAATACTTCTTAATTGTATACTTACTGTATTTTTGCTTTTCAACACCTGTGCTTGTAAGTTTTTTATAGATATTGAGACCTTTCAATCCACGATTAGAAATATCACATAAGAATTCTTTTAGTGCCACTATATCTTTTTGTTTTAGTGAACTGTTATCAATGATCTTCTTAGCTATGTTTATTTTATAAAAGTGTCCAGGGGAAAAGAATGGAGAAATGTGGGTCAAGAGATAATTGAACCGAAAATCATCATCAATGTAATTGCTTAAAGTCTTAGATATGCCACGGTAACGTTTCATATGATTTAGGTGCCTATTAAGCAGTTGTACTTCAAATCTTAAAACGTCAACCTCATATGGCTCAGGCTTAATTCCTTTTTCATTCCGCTCAATCATCTTATCATAAACAATCACCTTCATTGATTTTGAGTTGAAATAAAGTGTTGATTTGTATTCATCCCATTTTCTCTTATAGCGGTATGAATCATAGGTTTTACGATATAATTTTAATAACATTTCTCGATGAGCAGGGTCACTGACTACAGCATCAAACCTGTAATCAATTCTCTTTAAAATTAATTCCTGTTCATTATGACCAAAGACGTCAACGAGATATTCGTCTAATTTAGTTTCAATCTGATGAGTATTCAGCTCTGTAAAGTCGGGTTTTTTGAGCAATTTAATCAGATCAACATGTACAAACATATACCACTTATGAAACTTCTTGGTGATACTAGTAACGATGCCATCAAACCTTAAATTAATAGTTGGTGAAACTTGTTTAATCTGTACCCCGTGTCGTTTAGCTAAAGTGTTAATTTCTCCATCTTCAAGGTTACAATATAATTCAACCGTGTGAATCATTTGAACATCACTCCTTTTATTTGTGTAAATAGTGTGCTTGCGGGAAGTTGGGAAATGTATATATACCAACAGATTATGGTATGTTTAAGGTGTGTTTTTTCCCGATTCCGAACTATATTTTTCACCTCTCATGCGTTCCCAATCTCGCATAGTCTTCATCTTACATTGGAAGGTACGAATTAATCTATTTAATTTGGTCGTAGCTTGTTTAATTGTTTATGATCACTCCTTTAAATGATAAAGCTACCATCAAATCAATCCATGATGGTAGCAATCTTGTCACTTATATTTATGGATAAAATCGATCAATGCTTGGGTAAGCATATCCTGCATCCGGTACTGAGGATATTTGTCTTTTAATAAAGTCTGAAACTCTTTAAAGGTGTTACCTTTTATTTTTAACGTTTTACTTACAAAGCTGTCATTTTGATAGTAGATGGATTCATCAACAATCATCCGCTTAGTAGCTGTTGTTCCAATGACCTTCCGCAATATCTCCTCGTTCTCGAATAGGTATTTTAGAAATTCTTCTTGGGTTGTCCGGGAAGATGTGTTTTTTTCTTCTTGCTGAATATACTGCTTTGTCATTCTGCAATACCGATATCCATCTTTTCGCATTAGTAAAGAAACAGTTGAGGAAGAGAGGCCGAGTTCTTTAGCTGCTTCGTCGACTGTTTTCCCCGAGTGTTTTAATTCCTCATTAAAGTAGTTTACCCGCTCATTAGTAGTTAGATTTCTAAATTGAACTTCATTAATCTTTAAATCTTTTTTAGTTGTATTTATGTTCATATTATCCCGCCTTTCCATTTCAGTGATAATTTATTGTAGACTACTATAATAAATTTATTACTAATACAATTTATAAAAGATAGCTTGCACTGAAAATGCATGTCTGAATTTACATTGGATTTAATACATTAGTAGATTAAATCTAATATTGGGAACAAATGATAAACTGTAAGAATATATAGTGTCTTTATAAATAAGCTGCTGTTTGAGGTATATGACTAGAGAAGAGAGGGTGTTATATATGATCGAAGCAATTGATTCTAAATATTTTAGTTTTGATGACCGCTTTTCGATTTATGAAGGTAATTTTAATTTAGTTAGTAAAGGAAAGACGTTCGTTTTAAAGGGCTCCATAAACTTCAACCACTATCCAGAACCAATGATTAGATTTATAGGAGAAACAGACAAAGAAGACCTTCATTCACTTACTAATGAAGATGGCATTATGATAGAAGCTCCTGGTATACCTCCAACACCAGTGAGCTTTGACTTAGTACAAAATAATCAATTAATTAAAGGAGTAGTTGTATCTGCAATAAAAGATGAACAAGAAGTATATATGGATAGCTGCTTAATTCATGTTAGTAACTTTGTTAATTACCTTGGAGAAGTAGTTACTAAAGACAATTTTCGTTATCGTGGTGGACTCCATATTGAATTTGGAGAATGGAATTTATGTTTACAGCTTCGTCATGACTATAAAAAGAAAAAGTTATTTCCAAACTTAAAAGACAGTAAGGGTTACGCTATAACTCATATAATAAAAATAGAAAAGAGAGATAAAAGTTTATTTAAGAAATCAGAGATTATTGAAATAGAAAACTTATTTGTTTGGGTTTTCAAGTTATGTACCGGTAGACATATAGGTATGCCAATAAAAATTGGACAAGTTGATAATAAAGAAGTGTACAGAGAATTTTTAGTACCCGTGATGAGCTCTTATAAAGCAATACCAAATTGGTTTCCGAAACAAAGAGGAGAAGTGATTAAAAACCTTTTTCATAACTTTGATTCTAAATTTAAGGATGCTTTTATTAAAAGAATTATTAAAGAAACCATTCACTGGTATGTTGAAGCCTTAACCACAACTTTTATAGAAAATAAAATAATCAATTCCCAAATAGCTTTAGAAAAATTATCTTTCGTCTTGTTGACTCAGCAAACACCTCAAATTATCAGTAAATCAAAATTTGATAAAAATAATTTTGAAATGAATTTAGAATTAATATTAAAAGAACTTTCAATTGAAACTAGTCTTGAAGGTAAATATAGAAGGTTTAGCGATGAGTTTCATTCCGGACCAAACTTATTAGTAAAATACAGAAATCACATTGCTCATCCAAAACGAGATTCAATTATGAATAGCTATTCTGGAGAAGATAAGGCTATGATAAATCAACTAGGTATGTATTACACCGAAATGCTCCTTCTTAACTTAGTTGGATATCAAGGTGTATTTTCTAATAGACTTAAGTTTCCTTTGTGGGAAGGAGATTATGATGATCTTCCGTGGAAATAGTCTTTAATTTATCTGCTATCATTTCAAGTTGAACCTAATAATCATAACTGCTTAAACAAAAGTTAGCATTAATTTAAGCAGTTATGACTATATAAAAAAGGCGAAACGTTAGTTTGCCTTTATCACCAGGTTCTCTGATTTTGTAAATATTTATTTTAGCCTTTCTAAAGACTTTCCTTACAGATAGATTCTTAACTTTATCTCCGGTATATATACTTTTTACTTAGAGTAATTGTATATTTTATGTCTAAAACATGTACAGAAGTGTGGGAGAATATGCGTTTTAAATAGCTGTTAGCCCCATTCACCAATATAGATCATCTGTTGAACCGTATCATCCTCAAATCCCATTTTCTTGTTCTCTTCCCCGAAAAATGTATCAAGCTCCAATATAATGAGGTTGATTACTGTATTCAATTGACCCATATTTACTTCTTCTCTATGCAATCCTATTAAACAGGCTTGCTGTCGATCAGAACAGCAAAATACATTGATATCCAGCCCATTCACTTCAAGGTATCTCATATTAGAAACTTCCAGATCGACTTTAAATATCATCGGGTTATTAATTAAAAAGCCGTCCTCAAGATCTACTCGCTCTTTGCCCAATGAATTTAGCTTAAAGGTTGCCTCCTCTTTTTCCACTATAAAGTTAAATCCATTACACAGATCATAGACAAGAGATCCATCTTCCCGCTCCTGTCTGAGTATTACCCGCTTATACTGCATAAGCTCTTTTACTTTGAGCAGATCAATCATAGAAAGCCACCTCTAGCCAATCTTCTCAGGTGTTTCTTCTTCTCTTTCTTAAACTCTTCAATCATCGGCTCAAAGTCCTTTTCCGTGATCTCTGTAGTTTTTAAAACATGTTCAGGTTTTGAATTTTGTATATGCTCAGGTTCTTTCTTAGCTTTCGCCTTTTGTTCTGATTTAGTCACAGGAGAAATCAATTTAATCTTCCCGCTAAAACCCTCCATATTTTTTTCTACATGATCTGTGACATTTTGTGGCACTCTGCTCTCATAATAAACAATCCTTGCTAAAGTATGAACAAACTTTGCTACATCATCCAACCTGTCGCTATCTTTTGGCATGTTATGACGAGTTAGAGCATTTCGCAAGACTGATTTGTCAAGGAAGGGGAAGTCTTTGCCAAGTAATAACACAGCATTGTTACCGTACTTTGCTGTTGCTCTACGATAATCAGTACCGCCGTCTCTCATGTACTCATGCTCTTTCTTCACTAACTCTACAAGGTTCAGGTATTCCCGCTCCGTAAAACGATATCCAGGGTAGTCCATTTCATTTGAGTGACTCATTTCTACCACCTCCTGAAAATATCTTCAATTGCTCTACGATTATTCTCTCTCATCCTTGCCAATGAAAGGTCAGCATTGACTTTTGTTGGTCTCCTGTTCGGATTTCTCGGTATCCCTGGTCTTTTTACAGGCTTCTCATCAGATTTGACTATCTTACTGCTATTTAATTCACTTATAGCTTCTTTATACACGTCAGTAATTTTGTCCATTACTTTTCTGATCTCATGCCGATCTTCTGCATCCCGCACATCTTTTGCCACTTCATTCTCTTTTCTTTCATACTTAGCAAGTTCTTTCATTGTATTGCTATACAAACGAGTAAAGATATCCATAAATTCTTCAAATTGCTCACGGTCTTTATTGTTCGACACAATGCTTCACCACACTTTCTTTCTATTGTATAACATTTCGAAAAAAGGTGACTTTTAGAAAGGTAACGGTATTAGGATTAACAAAGAAAAGAGTCAAATCTAATATAAGAGAAATTAATACTGTCCATAGAAAAATATGGTAGTATATAATTATCTAATTTTAATGAATAGTATGTACTTTTAATTTTGAAGTTCTTTACTAAAGGTTTAAGAATACATTTAACTATTAAAAGGAGGAGAGAAGCTATGTTTGAAAAAAATAAGTGGGGTTTGACAGAAGATGAATTAGATAGACTACAAGACGCGGTCGAAAATGGAATAATACCACAAAGCGAAGTTATTGCTAATGGTGACAATTTTAAAAATGGAACAATAACAGTGAATGAACTTATCGGTATATGGTCTAGTGATGATTACTAACACTGATATATCTATACGTCATATCGATTCATCTATTAAATTCAAATTACAACGTATTTTGATATAAAGGGCTGCCGTATAAGGGGGTCCTTTAGAGTCTTTAAAGTATATGACTGTTGTGGAAAAAGTAAAATCTCGGTTTTTCTATTGCCTGCCAACTTGCTCATCGAATTGATGTGAGTAGTACGAGCATCAGTGTGCTCTTTCAGGTTAATTATCAGGTGCCGGGTCACCTTAGTGAGCATTATTAATGCTTCCTCTTAATAAAAATAGGTTTTAGAGGTCATTTAAATAGAAAATTAAAGGAGGAGCGATCTTGAACGATAATTTAGTGGCAGATAAGGTATTCATTTCTTATGCTTGGTCTAGTCAAGAGCATGAAGAGTGGGTAAATGAACTTGCTGAAAGATTAGTAAGCGATGGAGTTAAAGTAGTATATGATAAATGGGATAGCCGTGAAGGGCAGAATTTAAATGTTTTTATGGAGAGGTCTGTTAACGACTCAGATATTAAAAAAGTACTTGTTATTTGTGACGAGACTTATATGCAAAAGGCAAATGGATATGAGGGAGGAGTTGGGACAGAAACGGTTATTATTTCTAATGAAGTTTATCAGGATGTAGAACAAACAAAGTTTGTACCAATTATTGCTCAGCGGGATGTTAATGGAAAAGCTTTTATTCCTACTTATCTATCTGGAACTAAATACATAGATATGTCTGATGAACAAAATTATGAGGATGGATATGAAAAGTTAATTCGTAATCTCTATGGGAAACCTGAATTTGTTCGCCCACAGTTAGGACAACCACCAGCTTTTTTACTAGAAGATGAAGAGATTGTAAGTATAGAAAGCAAAAGAGCATTAAATAGGTTTCGACATATGGTTGAGCGGAAACCTAAGAGTATAGATATACTTGCTCAAGAGTTCACTACTGTTTTAATAGATGATTTTTCTTCATATTCACTAGAGGTTTCCGATACCGGTCAATTAAGAAAAGAAATCCTAAAAAAGCTACATGATACCATTGATCTTCGGAATATTTACATAGAGTTTTTAGACATTTATATTAGGGAAACGGAAAATACAGAAGTGATTATTGATTTCTTCGAAGAAATATATCCTGTTATTATGACAAGGAAATCAGATTCCTATATTGATTCTCAATTTGATCACATGTATTTCTTTGTTACTGAAATAATGCTTTATACAGTCGCCCTATTATATAAGAGAAAGAAATACATAACAATTAGAGATTTGATACAAAATCATTATTTTGTCTCGGATGGAAGAAGAAACTTGGAAGGTTCAATTGGAATCTTCAATAAATATTTAAGGTTCATAGAAGAAGGTTTAAATTCACCTGACGGAAAGAAATATATATCACATACAGGGAAAATTCTCTTAGATAGAGCAAATTCTAAGACCGTCACGAAAGATGAAATCATAGAGGCAGACTTTTTGATTTTTCTTTTATGTTATAGGTTTGATAAAGCAGGAGGTTTTGATACTTGGTATCCACCGACTTATCCTTACTTTAATAATGAGAATATAAAATTCGCATCAAAAATCCGCTCTAAACGTTTTTTCAATAGTTGTCGGGAATTATTCTCAATAACTACACCAGAAGAAATGCAACAATTAATAGAAGAGTTCAAAGAATACTTTTCAGGTTTAGGGCTAGGTCCGAGGGCTGCAATTTCAATCAGTAGAATACTACCTACTTCAAAAGATATTGCTGCACTTTAATATGTAAAATGCTCATAGTTTGCTCATAGCTCATTTATTTTTTTTTGATATGATATGAAAAGTTATTCAAACAAATTATCAATTCAACGTTGATAACCTTAGTAATAATTTGAGTTTAAAAAGATATGAAAAGCTATAATATGCAATAAAGTAACGGGCGGCATGATGTAATCCATCAGCCCTCAATGAAGAGCTCCTTCTCACTTAGTGAGAGGGAGTTTTTCTTTAGGGATAAAAGTAAATCGTTAACTTTAAGTAATATTTAGTTGTAGCTTTTACTGATTTAATTGGAAAATTCAAGCTTAAAATAATGTTAAACATTCATTAAAATTTTATACATTTATTTAGAAGTAGAGAGCCATTAATTTTTACACTCCAGTGACCATGACGAAAGCGAAATAGCCCGGGAACAGTGCTTTAATCAGCTGTTTAAAGTATGTTAACGATATTCCCACTCCCAGTTTTTCTGTAATCAGTTTTCCTGCATGTCTATTTTACGCACTGCCAGCACAACTGGCGAAGGTGTTCCGGTTACTGAAGGGAATCCGGCTGGTTTACAGCGGCCATATCCGCTAAACTGGAACATAAGAGAATGAGTCTGTTGGAGAAATACAGGAAATCGGGGTGGAAAGATGGTCAAAGTATTAATAGTGGAGGATGATCTGACGATTGCAGGTGTTCTGCAAAGAGAGCTGCAAAAATGGAACCTTGATGCTGCGTTGGTGGAAGATTTCAACCATGTGATGGAAGTTTTTGCTGAAGAAGAGCCTCAATTGGTCTTGCTCGACATTTCCTTGCCTGCATTTAATGGCTATTACTGGTGCCAGGAAATTCGCAAAGTTTCTCAGGTGCCGATCATTTTCATTTCATCCCGGAGTGAAAATATGGATATTGTCATGGGCATCCAAATGGGCGCGGATGACTTTATCAGCAAACCCTTCGATTTGACAGTCGCAATTGCGAAGGTCCAGGCGCTGCTCAGGAGAACTTATGATTTCAATGAATCAGATAATTACCAGAACTTCAATCGCTCGGTGTTAAAACCGGGTAAGTCGAAACTGTATTATGCCGAACAGGAAGTGGATCTGACCCGGACAGAGCTGAAAATCCTGGAGCAGTTATTCATGCAAAAAGGGGATTATGTCATGCGTGAAGATATGATGATCAAGCTGTGGGAAGATGAATCATTTATTGACGACAACACACTGGCCGTCAATATGGTGCGGCTCCGGAAAAAGTTGTCGAGTGTCGGATTGTCGGATTTTATTCTGACAAAAAAGGGGATCGGCTATGCTTTGAATAAGGATTCTGCAAATGGCTGAGACAACTAAAACACAAATCTTCAAACTGTTCCTCGTTTCCGTGCGCCAGCAGCTGTACTTATTTATAGGCATGGCGGTGGTTTTTGCGAGTATTTTTATACTCGGCAATCTGCCTGTGACGCTCTACATATACAGCATCCAGTTGTCCTTGTTCTTTTTCGCAATCTATTTGATCATCCAATATATCCGCTACAGCAGACGCTTCAAAGCAATCAAGGAAGTTGGCGCAGCACAATCGACTAAAGCTGAAGATGTCGCGGATGGAACGGATCCGGCAGACAGGCTTTACCTTGAAAAGATTGGTCAATTACAACAGGACATCCGGAATCTGACGAATCTGCACGCCGAACGGCAGGCGGATCAGCTTGATTATTTTACACTTTGGCTGCACCAGATTAAAACGCCGCTATCTGCCATCAGTTTATTGAACCAAAGCAGTGTGACGTCTGAATCCAGGAAGATATCCCAGGAAATATTGCGTCTGGAAGACTACACCCATATGGCGTTGAACTACGTGAAACTTGAAGAAACCGGTTCTGATATGGAGTTGTCTGAAGTTGATCTCGATGTAATCATCAAGAAAGCCATAAAGAAATATTCGATTCTCTTCATTTACAAAGGCATCAAACTTGATTACGAACCACTAGGCGTGAAGGTCCTGTCGGACGGGCAATGGCTGCAGACGCTACTTGAACAAATCTTGTCAAACAGCCTGAAATATACCGCCGCCGGCACGATTACCATTTATATGGATTCTGAAAAAAACCAGACTTTGATCATAAAAGATACCGGCGCAGGGATTCGTTCCGAGGATTTGCCGAAGATTTTCAATAAAGGCTACTCCGGGCTGAGTGGCCGGCTGCATGAAAAATCCACCGGCCTCGGCCTCTTTCTCAGCAGAAAAATCGGCAAGCGACTCGGCCATAAACTCTCGATAGAATCGGAGCCCGGCAAAGGAACCCGTGTGAAAATTGATCTCGAGAAGCAGCATTTGTCTGTGTTTGATTGAAATAGACGAAAAAAGAAGCAATCTTACGAAATTGTAAGATTGCCTTTCTATTTGTAAGGATAGATACAGGCAGCAACACATGAAACGCCGTATCATAAATAGCAAGGAGGGGTTAGCAATGACCTTATTGGAAATTAAAAATTTAAAGAAAATATATACGGCACGTTTTTCAAACCAGCAGACCGAAGCACTTGCGGCGGTGAATTTTTCGGTGGAAGAAGGAGAATTAGTGTCGATCATGGGTGAATCCGGTTCGGGGAAAACGACGCTTTTGAATATCATCTCGACGTTGGACGATGCGACGTCCGGTGAAGTCTATCTCGACGGCAACCCGCTTTCAAAAATCAAAAACAAAGAAATCTCTGCATTCCGCCGAAATACACTCGGATTTGTATTTCAGGACTTTAACTTACTTGATAATTTCACTATCAAAGATAATATCCTTTTGCCGCTTGTGTTATCGAAGACTCCGCTTGCGGAAATGGAAAGCCGGCTAATGCCGATTGTCCGCAATCTGGGAATCGAATCCCATATCGATAAATTCCCTTACGAAGTATCAGGCGGACAGAAACAGCGAGTTGCTGTGGCTCGGGCTTTGATTACTCAGCCAAAAATCATCTTGGCTGATGAGCCAACAGGAGCGCTGGATTCAAAAGCGTCTCAAAATTTGATGGAAATTCTGGGAGGCATCAACGAAAGCGGACAGACGATTTTGATGGTGACGCACAGTACAAGAGCGGCCAGTTTTTCAAAACGCGTACTGTTCATCCGGGACGGCGCGGTGTACCACGAAATTTACCGGGGTGACCAGTCGGCAGATGAATTCATGGACCGCATATCCGATTCGCTGAAAGTCTTGTCCAGCCGGGGTGAGCGGGATGAATAACCGCTTTTTTTCTTCACTAGCGCTGCGCAACATCAAGTCGAATAAACAATTGTATATTCCATTTCTTTTATCATCCACCGCTATCATTTCCATGTTTTTTCTTATGGTTTCATTGTTGACTAATAAATTCGTGCAGGAGCGCTCAGCTACGCTTCCGACTCTGTTCATGATCGGCGTCGTCGTCATCGGCCTTTTCTCCGTCATATTCATTCTTTATACGAACAGCTTTCTGATCAAAAGACGGAAAAAGGAAATCGGCCTTTACGGGATACTCGGGTTAGAGAAAAAGCATATCGCGAAAATCCTGTTTTTTGAATCGCTGTTTTCCAGCCTATTGAGTATTGTAGCCGGCTTACTCACAGGATTACTTTTCGGCCGTCTTGCATTTATGCTGCTGAATTTCATGCTGCGGATGCCGGATGACATTGAATATTCGACTTCTCTAGTTAGTGCTGGAGCAACAATTGCTCTTTTCACGCTGATTTTTGGACTGACATATCTTTATAATGTCAGCCAGTTTACATTTGCCAATCCGATCAAATTACTGAAAGGCAAACAAGAAGGCGAGAAAGAGCCAAAAGGTTCACTTATCCTTTTCATTCTGTCGCTGATCCTTCTGGGATGGGGATATGGAATATCCATTACGATACCGGATCCGCTTGCCGCCATTGAAAAGTTCTTCCTTGCTGTGCTGCTGGTGATTATCGGAACCTATCTGCTGTTCATTTCAGGGTCGATTTTTATTTTGAAGGCTTTGAAAAATAATAAGCGCATATATTATCGTCCCGGCGCATTTATTTCCATTTCAGGCATGCTCTACCGGATGAAGCAGAATGCAGTCGGGCTTGCGAATATCTGTATATTGGCTTCGATGGTCATTATTGCAGTATCAACGACTATCACAATTAATCTGGGATCAGCAGAAACCTTGGAAAACCAATATCCCTATGAGCATAATGTGAGATTGTTCGGGGATATGGATAATGTTGAAGAAATGAATACCAGATTTTTTGAAGTGCAGGATGAGGTTATTGCCTTAACAGAAGAGAACGGACTGGACGTTGCGGAGATGGAAAGCTACCGTTCTGAGAGCTTTTTCGGTAATCTTGTAGATGGCCGCTTCGTCTTTAAACAGAATTTGCTTGGCGATGATTCCCCCATTCTGATGATGGCTATCCCGCTTGAAGATTTTAATGGAATGACCGGGGATAATTATACATTGGAAGAAGATGAAGCGTTATTCTACCATTCTACAAAAACGTACACTGAAGGTGAATTGGCGATTGGAAACAAAAACTATAAATTGACTGAAATCGAAAATGAGTTCAGTGCAGACATGGAATTCACCGAATCTATCGCTCTGGTGGTGCCGGATGTTTCGCATCTGCTCGACATCCGCGACGATTTCATGAAAGAATTTACTGAGTCGAATCATATCACAATCGATGCGGAAATCGGCTTGGACGTTGAAGGAACAGAAGAACAGAAAGAACAATTAGTGAACCGATTGAATAGTGAATACAACGGGGGTTCAGACAGTTTCAGCCTATACCAATCCCGGGAAAACCAACGCGAAGAATGGTACAGCATAAACGGCGGATTTCTATTCCTAGGAATATTCCTTGGTCTATTGTTCACGATTGGCACTTTACTGATTACGTATTTCAAGCAAGTGTCGGAAGGGTTTGACGACCGGGAGAAATTCCAGATCATGCAGAAAGTCGGACTGGATGAAGACATGATCAAAGAGTCGACGCGATCGCAGATTGTCTGGATGTTCCTTCTGCCGATTGTCATTGCCACAATCCATGTGAGTTTCGCTTATCCGATTGTCCGCAAGTTATTGCTGATCTTCGGCGTCACGAATGATATGACATGGCTCATGACTTTCATCGCAGTGGTCATCGCTTTTGCTGCGATCTACTGGATGATTTACCGTGTAACTTCAAAAGTGTATTATAGTATTGTGAAATAAAAGCAATCAACCATTGAGATTTCATCCTCGATGGTTGATTGCTTTTACATAGAAACGGCATTGTTTCTTCCTTTGGAGTAAAGCTGTCCTATACTATCCTTAGCTAACAGAGGATTAGGGATAGTGAGAAAAAATACATGATTAACCAAAAAACGTTTTCCATTAACTTTTACAATAACGGAACAAACGAAACTAAAAAAGATGTTTTAGGAACGATGTCAATTGTAACAGTTCTAATAAGTATTATTTTTTCTTGATCATTCGAGGACCGACCATGGGAAAAATTAATTAAAGTATTGGTGGTTTATGCTTAATTACCTTGAATTCAAGTCTTTCACAATTTCGGAGCGATTAATCAAACAAGAGGCCACCATTTTATTATTGGTACTTCCTATTTAAAGTAAAATTACTTAGTGATTAATATCATCATTATAGCATAATGATGGTATTTTTTAGGTTCATTTACATTGCATTACGATGTAAGTAGTTATACAATGTAATTACTAATATTAGGAGGGAAAATAATGGATAGAGAGTTGTTAAAAGGTAGTATTGAAATTCTATTGCTGTCACTAATAGCTGAAAAAGATTGCTACGGTTATGAAATGACTAAAAAACTAAGGGCCTTAAGCAAAGATTCATACCATATGAATGAAGGAACACTTTACCCTGCATTAAAAAGACTTGAAAAAAAAGAATGTGTGACTTCATATTGGAATTTGGAATCTGAAGGAGGGCGGAGAAAATATTATTCGATAACGGAAACCGGACGTTCTGTATTGGCAAAAAAACGTAAGAGTTGGAAACAAATTAATGCATTAATCGAAAATACAGCGGGGGAATGATCATGAAGGAGATTGAGAAGTATGTAAAGAAAATCATCATAGATTTACCTGAGGATGAAAAGAAGGAGTTAAAAGAAGAAATTTACGGACACCTTCAGGAGCATGTAAGAGAGCTTTTGATAAAAGGACATTCTGAAGACGAAGCGATTCATATGGCCATTGAATCTTTTGGAAATCAAAGTAAGCTAAATTGGGAGTTCAAGAGGTCGCTTTTTCCGTTTTATAAAATAGTTCGGTTTATATGGAGTGTCACATGTGTAACTGCATGTTTAAGCGTTGTTTCCTATTCTGCTATGGAGTACTATTATCCGCAATTTGATAACAGCCTTCCACTTTATAGTGTGGTAATGGGATTTTTGGTTATAGCCGTTATTACAGGTTTTGCTGAGGGAATATATGAAGCGCTAAGTAGTCACTTTAAATCGACTTGGCTACTAAATCCCTGGATATTCTTTTTATTACCAACATTGATCATCGCGGGAATTCAGACAAGGTTCTTATTCCTGCATCCAGAACAGTATCAGAATGGTTTCTGGTTGGAGTTATATGCTATTCCACTTGGTGCACTGTCTTACATTATCTCAAGGCAACTATTTACGACCCTTTTTGTGAGTAAGAAAAAAACAAAAAGAAGTATGGTGAAGTAAAGCGCTCATCGTTGGATTGAAGAAAAACTGGAGTATAAGGTGATTAAGTAACTAGTTTTGAAGTGGTTTGAGTTTTTTCTAAGGAAATTAGTTAGACATATGATTAAGTAAATATTTTATAATCTCAAAGCAATAGTTTAAAAGAGTGTTTGCTTTATGCTTCAAAGTTGCTCTTATTTGACTATTAAAGAGAAAGGAATTGATAACGATTCGTTCAATATTTTCTATCATAAGTCTGGGCTGTATATTTTTATTGACCGGCTGTATAGGGGAAGATTACGATTTCACTCCTCCAACTATGACAGTTTGGTACCATCACATAAACGAATATGATTCATATGAGCTTACAGAGGCATCCGTGAATTGGGAAGGACCTAATGAGGAAACTAAAAAGACTGTTGTTGATTTTCAATCATTAGGAATTGAACAGAATCAAATTGAGGTCAATGCTGGTTCAGAGGGGGACTTAGAATTGGGACATTCTGATTTTAAGTTAGAAGAGTTTCAAGTATCTCTGTGGCAAAACAATGAAGAGATTAAATTGCCTGTAAATGAATCTAATGGTTTTCAATTTCCCGATTCGAAAGGTAACTATATCTTAGAAGTGAATCTGTCTTCTGATAGGGGAGATGTTCAATATGTGGGTAACATCAATCTAAATTAACATTAATGTAGGATAAATTCTAGAATTTATCCTGATCCCAAGTCTTTTGGTCTATGGGAGCTTATCTGTAACAAGATAGGCTTCTTTTTTATGTGAAAGAAGAGATTGAGTTGTTTGCACTAATTTGAAATAAATGAAAATGTTTTGGCGCTTGCAAAATAGAATCTTGAATCTACATTAAATGCATTCACTAAATTAAACTCCCTGGCTCTCTTTCCTATATTCTGCGGTATTGGACTATCTAAAACGCCCACTAAAGTAAATAAATGGTTGACGACACCAATATACATTGCTAAACTCAATTTAAATAAATCACATATAAAAAAACAAATCACATATGTGAATAATGAGGGGGGTGCAGGATGTCAGTAAAGTCAGCGGTCCGTGTGATGGAAATATTTGAATTGCTTAGTGAGCATTTAGAAGGTTTAACTGTGAAAGAAATAAGTGTTTCTCTTTCTTTACCTCAAAGCAGTACATTCAACCTTGTACAGACGCTTTGCAGAGGCAGCTATTTGACTCAAACTGGTGTAAAGAAATATAAGCTTGGCCCTGGGCTGATACATATTGGATCGAGTGCGATGGATGGACTTAATGTTCACTCGGAGGGAGAAGCGCACCTGCGTGAGTTGATGAAAGAAGTGCAAGAAACTGTTTTTATGGCTGTTTTATCAGAGGATAAGCTTGTATATGTCTCCAAACTGGAATATAACCGTTCCATCCGTACCGGAGCAAAAATAGGATCGAAAATGCCTCTTTACTGTACTGGACTGGGCAAAGCATTTCTTACTTTTCTGTCAGAACAAAAAAGAGACCACCTTATTGAGGAGCAGGATTTTAACAAAATCACTGAAAACACGATTACTTCAAAATCAGCTCTTTTAGAGCAGCTCAGGATTTATTCAGAACAGGGGTATGCGATCGACGATGAGGAAAACGAAGAGGGATTATACTGCCTGGCCGCTCCTGTTTTCAATGCGAGACAGGAGATGATAGCTGCGATCAGTATCGCAGGGCCGAAGTTCAGAATGCTGCCGAATAAAGAATCAAACGTTCAGAGGTTGTTGTCGGTATCTGAAAGGATCTCGAAAAACCTTGGTTATACCAAATCCTGAGGAGGGTTTAAAGATGGATGTTGTGACATTAGGAGAAACAATGGTTTCTTTTACGCCGCAAGCAACCGGACTGATGAGATATGCGCGCCACTATCAGTCAGCCTTTGCAGGTGCGGAAACAAATACGATGACCGGCCTTTCAAGACTTGGTCATCAGACCGGGTGGATCAGCCGCGTGGGTGATGACGAGCTTGGCGCTTCTGTTCTTTCATTTGTGAGAGGGGAAGGGATTGATGTCAGTAACGTCATGAAAGATCCAACTGCTCCTACAGCTTTAATGCTGAAGGAAATGCTGAATGAGGAAAATGTAAGGGTTTACTATTACAGACAGCATTCAGCTGCGAGCAATCTGCAGCCAAAAGACATCGACGAGGCATATATCGCCAGGGCTAAGTATTTATACATAACGGGCATCACGCCTGCGTTAAGCAGCTCCTGTCTTGAAGCAGTCCAGCAGGCCCTTACATATGCAAAGAAGCATTCAGTAAAAGTGATTTTTGATCCTAACCTCCGCAAAAAGCTCTGGGAGGAGAATCACGCAAGGAAGGTTCTGCTCGGGCTTGCTGCGCAGGCAGACATAGTGCTGCCGGGTGTTGCAGAAGGGGAATTCCTCTTTAATGTACAGGATGAAAAAAAAATCGCCCGGCGCTTTATTGAAAACGGAGCATGCACAGTCATTACCAAACTGGGTGAGCATGGAGCCTATTATGTAGCCGGCAAGGAAGAAATATACGTCCCGGGATTTAAAGTGAAGGCTATTGATCCGGTTGGTGCCGGAGACGGTTTTGCTGCAGGTGTCATTTCTGGTCTGCTCGATGGACTCTCAGGAGAAGAGGCAGTCAGGCGCGGGTGTGCGATTGGTGCGATGGTCACCACGACATCAGGTGATATTGAAGGACTGCCGGATCGCAGGCTGCTCGAGAATTTTATGGCAGAAAGCAGAGAAGATGTAAGCAGATAGGAGAGGTTTATATGAATACTGCATTAACAAGCATACTTGATAGCAAAATGGTGCCCATTGTAAGAGGGCAGTCACCTGAGGATGTCCTTCAAATTGCAAGAGCACTGCATGAAGGCGGCGTTCAGGTCATTGAAATTACGTTAAACTCGCCAGGTGCACTACAGTCAATTGAATACGTGTCTCAGGAGCTGGGGGATGTTATGGCAGTAGGTGCCGGTACAGTTCTTGACCCTGAATCAGCCCGGGCTGCATTACTTGCAGGCGCATCCTTTATTCTGTCACCCTCTATTAACACAGAGACGATCAAAATGACAAAACGGTACGGCGCGGTCAGTATCCCTGGTGCGATGACGCCGACGGAAATTGTGACTGCATTTGAAAGCGGTTGCGATATTGTCAAAGTGTTTCCGGTGACCACGTTCGGTCCGAATTATATAAAAGATATCAAGGGTCCACTCGGTCATATTCCACTTATGCCAACAGGCGGCGTGAGTCTGGATAACTTTGAAGCTTACTTAAAAGCCGGTGCAGTGGCCTGCGGTTTAGGAAGCTCACTCGTTCAGTCTACAGTGCAGATTGATCAGTCTTATCTGACGGATCTAAAAGAAAAAGCAAGACAATTTACATTGATTGCAGATCAGTTCAAGGGAGGAACCACTAAATGAAAATTACCGGCTATGAGTTATTCCAGGTACCACCAAGATGGCTGTTTTTAAAAATAGAAACGGATGAAGGGATCACCGGCTGGGGAGAGCCAGTCATTGAAGGGAAAGCTGCCACCGTTAAGGCCTGCGTTCATGAACTGATGGAGCAGCTGATCGGAAAAGACCCTGCCCGTATTGAAGATCACTGGAATATGATGTACCGATCAGGCTTTTACCGCGGAGGTCCAATCCATATGAGCGCGATCGCCGGTATTGATCAGGCACTCTGGGACATCAAAGGGAAATTCTTCAATGCACCAGTTCATCAATTACTCGGAGGCGCCTGCCGCGATTCAATCCGCGTGTATTCATGGATCGGAGGAGACCGCCCTGCAGATGTCGGCTCAGCAGCAAAAGAGGTTGTCGATGCAGGTTTCACTGCTGTTAAAATGAACGGCACAGAAGAGCTGCAGTACGTTGATTCATATGAAAAAATCGATCAGACCGTGGAGCGGATTGCAGCGGTGCGTGAAGCCGTTGGAGACTATATCGGAATCGGCATCGACTTCCATGGAAGAGTACATAAACCGATGGCAAAAATTCTGGCGAAAGAGCTTGAACCATTCCGCCCGATGTTCATCGAAGAACCAGTGCTTCCGGAAAACAACGAAGCACTCAGAGATATTGCGATGCATACGAATATCCCGATCGCAACCGGTGAACGGATGTTTTCAAGATGGGACTTCAAGAAGCTGCTCTCTGATGGCTACGCTGATATTATTCAGCCGGATCTGTCCCATGCAGGAGGCATCACTGAGTGTAAAAAGATCTTTTCGATGGCAGAGGCCTACGATGTGGCAGTCGCACCACACTGCCCGCTTGGTCCGATCGCTCTTGCTGCGTGCCTGCAGGTCGATGCAACGTCACACAACGCATTTATTCAGGAGCAGAGTCTTGGCATTCATTATAACGTCGAAAGTGATCTGCTGGATTACATCACAGATAAATCCGTTTTCCATTATGAAAAGGGGCATGTGAACATTCCGCAGGGTCCGGGGTTAGGAATTGAGATCAATGAAGAACATGTCCGTAAGCTTGCTGAGAAGGGACACAACTGGAAAAATCCTGTGTGGAGACACGCAGACGGCACCATCGCAGAATGGTAGGTTAATCGTTTGTACGCTGGATTTTAGAAGGATTTAAAAAGGGGAGGTTATTCACATGTCATCAGGCGGTTTGATCATCGTAACGATTCTGGCCATATCTTTACTGCTGTTTCTGGTCATGAAATCAAAGCTTCAGGCATTCGTTGCCCTGCTGATCTCAAGTTTATTTATCGGAATTGCGTCAGGTATGGAACTTCAGGAAATTATCGTTTCAATTGAAGAAGGTATGGGCGGAACGCTTGGATTTATTGCGGTAGTCGTTGGACTCGGGGCAATGTTTGGAGAAGTGCTGAGAGTATCCGGTGGGGCTGAAAGACTTGCTCATACCCTGGTTAATAAATTTGGTGAGGGAAAAGTACAATGGGCGCTCGGTTTGACGGGTTTTATTGTGGCAATTCCGATCTTCCTGGATGTCGCACTTGTTATTCTAGTACCGATTATCTACAGCCTTGCACAGAAAACAAAGAAATCCCTGCTTTATTTCGGGATGCCGCTGCTCGCCGGACTTGCTGTTACACACAGCTTCGTACCGCCGACACCGGGTCCGATCGCAGTTGCTTCTGTATTAAATGCAGACTTAGGATGGGTTATCTTGTTCGGTGTACTCGCCGGTATTCCTGCTATGGTGCTGGCCGGACCAGTATTTGGCCGTTACATAGGCAGAAAAATTCACGTGACAGTACCTGAATATATTGTTGAAAATGAATTTAACAATAAAGAATACGAGGAAAAAGAATTACCGAGCTTTCTTCTCGTCGCAGTTCTAATCCTGATTCCTTTATTTTTGATTATCTTAAATACTGTACTGGGAACAGTTCTGTCAGAAGGCAACGGCGTTCGGGAATTCTTTACATTCATCGGACATCCGTTTGTAGCGCTGACGATTTCAACTCTATTAACATTCTATTTTCTCGGAACAAAGCGAGGGTATACAAAGGAAGAAATTCAGAAAATCGCTACAAAATCACTTGAGCCTGCAGGAATCATTATTTTGATTACAGGAGCAGGTGGCGTATTTAAGCAGACACTGATCAACAGCGGTGTGGGTGACGTGCTGGGCAACATGATGGCTGAATCCAGCATGCCATTAATCGTACTTGCCTTTATCATCGCCACATTCGTCCGCGTCGCACAGGGCTCGGCAACCGTTGCTATGATCACTGCAGCCGGTCTGATCGCCCCTGTACTCGAAGTCGTCGACGTATCAGCACCCATGCTCGGCCTATTAGTGATCTCAATCGCATCAGGCTCAACCGTCTTCTCTCACGTCAACGACTCAGGCTTCTGGCTCGTTAACCGGTTCTTCGGCCTGACAGAAAAAGAGACATTGCAGACCTGGACTGTGATGGAGACGATTATTGGTTTTGTCGGATTTGGTGTGGTGTTTGGAATTAGCTTGTTTATTTCATAAACTGATAAGTAGATACAGGGGATGTAGGTTGGGCAGTCTAGGACAGACCCTGCCTGCCTAAGTTACCCTCTACCAAAAACTCTCTCTCACAAGCTAAGTGAGAGGGAGCTTTTTTTACTCAATATTAAAGACCTTTTCAGTCTGTTGGATAGTGATCGATCTATTTTGATGATTAATGGAAATGACGCAATCCCATGTAGGCTTAATTTGCAGATTATCTTCATCATCTATCCATAATAGTCCGTTTAATTCAATCGCTTTTTCTAGAATGACCATTTTCTTTTGCGGAATATCTATCACAGCTGTTAGTTCTTCTTGTAAATACACTGTCCAATCAAAAAAATTATTCTTTTTCATCATTACCTCCGGAATTTATTTACACTTCTATTGAGAAGAGCTTTTCGAGAAGTGGTAAAAATCTACCAAGCTTGTTTGCTTCTAATATAACCTTAAAAACTTTTCCTGTCCTGAAAATGATTTTGAACATTCACTATAAATGTAAATGTAAAAGTGTGAAATAATGCTTTTATATTATCACTTAAATTCAATTTATTCTTATAAAATATTCAGAAGTATGTCCAGGACAAAGAGTTTATATTTAATATTTCTAAACCGGGGAGTTTCCTGCTGGGCAACGAAGCAGTATGATTAAATAGGACAAGTATTCAAATTCAAACTTAAATCAATAAGATGCTTTTTCAGAATATGGAGGTGTCAAAATGTTTATGTCAGAGCAAATCACAATCACTCCGCTAAAAGAGGAATTAATTAAAGACATCAATCAAACAAACGATGATTTCAAGGTGTTCGGTAAAGTAATACCAAGCTTTCAATCAGGAGAATGGTCTTTTGAAGAGCAGTTATTTGATCAAACGAAAGTCATTCGTTTCCCGGATGATCAGCTTGATTGGCATCAGTATATCAACCAGGAAGATAAAGCTTTATTTTTAGTTTATAAGGGTCAGCAGTGTATTGGTCAGATTAGAGTAGTAAAGGATTGGAACCGCTTCTGTTATATCGAAAATATTGCGGTAATAAAAGAATTTAGAAAATATGGGATCGGAAAGCTGCTGTTGACTAAAGCTGAAGAGTGGGCAAAAGATAGATGCCTTATCGGAATATCTTTAGAGACTCAGGATGACAACCTTGGAGCCTGCAGGTTTTATGTGAATCAGGGGTTTGTGTTAGGTGGCGTTGATACTTTGAAGCAATCATATAATCTAAATATAGAAGCTACTTTGTATTGGTATAAGTTATTTAAGTGAAAAGTGTTTTTAAGAATTCTTATTTATAACTGTTTCTATGGTAATAAATTTTCTTTAATTATGTCTCCATCCCATCTAGCATGAAAATGCGCAACCCTTTCAAAGGTTTGCGCATTTTTGATTGCAGCTGCGAGCTATAAAAGCTTTAGATTCTGCTTCAGGACATTATACTTTTACAACAAAACAGTCATGGCCACCGCTGCACCTGCAGCAAGAACAAATGAACCAACAACAATCCATTGTGGCGTCGATTTTCCATTCTTTTTGGCTGCTGCATAATCTGCTCCGTTAACTACTAAAAAGAGTAGAAGCGCGGGCATAGCAAGTGATTCTGTCGTGATTTCTTTTCCTGTGACGAGCATGAGTGATACGAATAGCAGACCATACATGATCGCTGCATCAAATCCTTTACTGATAGGGCCTAATACACCGTTTCCATTGAGTTTCTTTTTATCCTGTGTAATAGCAGACATCGATTATATTCCTCCCTTAAAATTAATTACACTAGCAGGTTCTACCATTGCAGACAATTCTTGTAGATTCCATCTATCCCAAGAATTGCTGAAGCTGAGCCTCCTGCAATTAAGAGGAAGTCTTTAGCGTTTCCAGCGCCTACTAATAATTGAGCAGTAGTTTTGATTCCACCTAGCGCTCTCACTGCTTTAAAAGCTGCACCACCTGGAATTAATACAAGTGTTAAGTGAGCTACACACTTTGTTACCTGCCATGCGCCACCCCAGAAGCCAGCTGGCAGTATGACTTCTTCACCTGAATCTGTTACGGCCAGAAACGTATGTTCATCTTTTAATTTAACTGAAACTGTCCCTTCCGGAAGTTCTTGCTGTTGCGCAAATTCCAACTGTTCGTTGAGAACTTTTACATCATTTTTATTTTGAGCAATAACGATTTCACTTGAAGGTGCTGCATATGACGCGGCCATAGAGATTGCGTTCGACTTTGTTCTTGTAACGTCTGCAGTCCGGAAGAGTCTTTCAATCTCTACCTCGGTTAAATGATCTGTCAGCTGATTAAATCGATCCCATTCTTTAACCATTTCATTTACCTGCTGTTCCTGTTCAGGAGTTAAGTTGAGATTATCAGCTGAATTTGCATTTGCTTTTTCACTCAAGCCTAAGCTGCTGAACATTAGAATGAAACTTAACACTAAAAATACCACTTTTTTCTTCACGATCGAATCTCTCCCCCATTTTGAAATTTACATGTTCGTATTAAATGAAACTTACACTTCATACGGCAGGTCTAAAATCTCTCTGTCTCCATTACCGGGCGTGACAATGGATGCATGCACAGATTCATTTACATCTGTGAAGAAAGCGCCTGATAATAAACTGAATGTAACAAGTAATGCTGCTGCGTACTTCATTTTTTCAACTCCCCTTTTGTTTCGTCCTGTTAAAGTTAGTCTACTTTCATCTCAAATAAATGGAAATACTTTATAAGTAGATTAATATTTTGGTGTACAATAACTGATAAAGACGTGATTGATAGAATAAGGAGTGGGGTCCAGTGGGAGCGGTTGAACTTGGGGAAGAAATTGCGAGACAGCGGAAATTGCTGAAGATGACGCAGCATGAATTGGCTAAGGATATCTGTTCACAGCCTGCCTTAAGTCTGATTGAAAGAGGGGAAGTCAGACCCACTCTGGAGAATATTTTCTATCTTTCTCTAAAGTTAAAAAAGCCGATTGATTACTTTTTGCAGTTTTTAATGCAGGAACAAAGTGCTGCACATATTAATAAAATGACGTATCAAATAGATCAGCTGATGGATCGTCATGAGTTCGAAAAGGTGTACAGGCTGGTGCAAGATGAACGGGAGCATGTAGAGGAAACAAACAATCGGTCATGGTATGTCCAGTATTTGTATTGGGTTGAAGCAGTCAGTGCTTATCAGCTTAAGAAGTCAGGCTATGAAGACACGATCGTGTCCCTTAAGCAGCTGCTGTCAGATGAATATGCGCTCATTAATGAAAAGGATTTTCTGGCGATGAAGATCATGAATGCTATTGCGTTTATCCATGCAGAGCATCAGCAGTATACGGAATCACTTCTCTATTATAATAAGAGTCTGAAAAGGGATTTTGACCGTGAGAACAAGTCACCTCTTCAACTGCCGCGAATCTACCGGCTGAGAATTTTATATAATAAAGCAAAGACCTTATATGAAATTGAAGACTATGAAAAAGCGGTTGAGGAATTAAATGCGGGGATACTGGCTTCGCGGGAAGAACACAATATGTCACTGCTTGGCAATTTTTATTATTACCTTGGGCAGTGCTACGAGAAGCTCAGCAAGGATCGAGCAACGATTAGCGAAGCCTATAAGAGTGCTGAACAGATCTTTGTGTTTTTAGAAAAGAAAGTGTACCTGGATATTTTATACACACATAAAAAAGAATATCTGTAATCGTCCGCTGTAAATCATATCAACTATCTTGAGAGGACCTTACATATGTATTTTCAAACCAAACGTTTAATAGCCAGACAGTTAAAACCCAATGACTTTGACCGGTTTCATCATATGCAAAGCAATCAGGCTGTGATGAAATATATACTGGGAAGAGCAAAAACGGAAGAAGAAAATGCAGCTGAATTCAATCGCATGATCAGTGAGTATTCACACAGCGAGCCGGACAAAATCATCATGGGTGTATCGAAAATAGCAGATTCAACCTCTGCATTGATCGGTACCTGCGCTATTACATCACTGAAAGAGGAATATGTGGAAGTGGGGTACAGACTGTCTGAGGATAACTGGGGTAATGGATACGGTGGTGAAATATTAGAGGGTCTTTTAACGTATTGCTTCGAGGATTTGAAGGCAAAGAAAGTGAAGGCAGAAGTTGAGAAAGATAATATTCCTTCTGTGAGAATACTGGAGCGGTCTCCTATGAGCTTTGTCAGAGAATACGATGATGGAGATACGATTGTAAGACTTTATGTGATAGAAAAAAAACACTCTGATTAACAGCACTAATCGTCTCAGATTCAATGACCTGTTCAAACGATTCTGCCATCGTCTGTCCACTCGGATCCTTCAAGCGCCTCTGTCATACTGATATCATCTCTTGCTTATACATCATACTATCTCCATGTTAGCATTCGCTTGAAGTAAATTCCAATCAGCATATAACCCCGTGTCTGAGATGTAATCTTCGTGGTGTATTGTTTTAGGGCTTAAAGAGGAAGAATGACAGTCAATGTAGAACAATGCAATAAAAAAGTCCGCCTGATAGAGGATTGGCGGACCCTTTGAAATACGTAATTTTGTTAAAAAGAGTTTTGAATTATGTCTAGCTGCTTTGTTGTGAAGTTAGGAGATTTAAGCCTGCTTTTACGATCCTGTTTGCTCAATTTCTGAAATTGAGTAAGTCCTGTAATCTCTTCTGATTCCCAAATCCAGCGAGCTTCAGTAGATTTGTCTTCAGTAACATACGTATTTTTATTTATCTTATTTTGGCTTTTTTCAGCTATACTGGTGATCATCCAATTTGATGGCCCGGCCACAATGACATTATTCAATATTTTATTATTGTATGTATTGTATTGAATAAGGATCTGTCCGTACCCCTGATCTTTACTGTCATTCTGATACAGGATATTGTTTGTGATATCAGCATTTACTGTCCTGCCGCGAGCTTCATCATATCCGCCTATAGCGATCCCCGGACCGTTATTGTTGACGATGATATTTTCAGTAATATCAATAGAACTCGTCGATTTGTTTTTATGTTCACTTGCTGCTTCAATGCCGATATCATTTTGAAAAACATGGTTAGCGCGGATCTCTATATTTTTTCCGCCATCCACATATATGCCCCCGGCGGAATAGTCATGATCATAAGCAGGGTTCAGGTAACTTGAGTTTTGATAGACAGTATTATGATGAATTCTGCCGTTTCGGGCCTGATCGTATTTTTTGTTTGGTGCAACTCCTTCAAAACCAATCACATCAATGCCGATATTGTTATTAAAACGTATGGTGTTATTTTTTACTGTGAAATTCGATACATTTCCATTCAGCACAAGGGACTCACTCCATCCAAGCTTAAGGTGTTCAACAATATTACCGGAAATCATAATATGATTCAGGGAACGAGGAGAACTTGTGCCGTAAAAAGCAATGCCGTGTGCATTTCCGTCAGGATGAGCCGTTTCAATGTGATGTATATGGTTTTTTAGAATATTAATACCAGTGCCGCTGCCGCCTGCGAATATCCCGGCAGGAACTAAATCTTTTTCGTCAGTCCGGTAATTTCTTATCTCAAAGCCTTCAATTGTAATATAGCTCTGGTCTTTAATTGATATCAGGCCCTGGTGATCCCACGTTACCTCTACATCAGTACCATCTATGACCACTTTTTCTTTCTGATAAGGTTTTATCGTAATCGGTTGATGCCGTAGACCGGACCTGTTAACGATAATCTGTTCTTTATATATCCCCTCACGTACATAAATAGTCGTATTAGGTGCTGCTGAATCAATTGCTTTAGAGATCGTCTTTAACGGTGCATGAATGGTACCGGTATGTTGATCATTTCCCTCATTTGATACAAAAATCTGCTTATCCGGATATTGGTTTGATTGATCATAAAAGGCAGCTCCTGTGCTCGTAACCGGCAATAGGAGGATCATGATTAATATTATTTTTTTTATTTTCATTAGTTTTACGCTCCATGTATCAATCTGTAAGCTTTTTATTCTATCACTTATTACTGTTCTTTCAGGTCCTGTATTTTTTGATAGGGATGATCTGCATCAATGATCGTTTGTTATGTTCATCACTCCAATTATCTTATATTTAATTTTACCATATGGACAGAATGTGTAAGAGAATGGAATGGTGGTAGACAATAAAAACCACTTCCTTCACTAAGAAGAAAGTGGTTTTATGCAGCTGAGTTAATTAGATGAGGGACGGGATGTATATGGAAAGATAGCGTCTGATAGTTCAAATTTATACGTGTCACTATTCACCTTCCCAAGAATCTTCTCGCTATCATAAAGCTCCAGTGCAAACTGAGCCATTTCTTTCGCCGTGTGATACTTCTGCACATTGTCACTGTAGCTGAACTCGTCTAACTCAGAAGCCGTTTTCACAAATTCAGTTTCTGTCATCGCAGGCGCGAGTATTTTTGCTTTCAATAGAGCGCCGTTATCCTGCAGTTCCTGGGCAAGTCCTTCTGTAAAGGCACTTACGTAAAACTTGGTCGCAGCATATGTAACTGCGTTTGGTACGATTCTATAGCCTAAGTCAGATGATACATTGATCAGCTGCGCGCCTTGCTGGTTCGCATAGTCGTGTGCGTAAAGGGTGGAGAGGATGGTGAGTGCTTCAACGTTTACACGCAACATCTTTTCAGTTTTCTTTACATCCTGTTCAGCGACCGCGGCACTATTTCCGAAGCCGGCGTTGTTCATCCAGGTTTCAATCTCGTATGCTTTGAAACTCTCGTATAGCTCATAAACTTGTTCACTTTCAGAAAGGTCTGTTGGCATAATGATGACGTCCAGATCAGCGTTCATACTCTGGATTTTGTTTTTCAGATCATTTAGCTCGACTTCACGTCTTGCCACAAGGATAAGGTTTTTACCCCGTGATGCAAAAGCTAATGCGGTTTCGTATCCAATACCAGAGCTGGCACCTGTAATGACCGTGTATTTCATAAGAACTCCTCCAATAAGTGTATTATGATGCTCATTCTATCGTACTGTTAACTTTAACCAGAAAGCAAATGATGTGAAGCGGAGCGAGCAGACTTGGACTTTTTAATAATGGGTAGGGGGAATAATTTTATCAATTTCTAAGTATTAAAAACCCGATTAAATTCAGGTGAAGCACGACCCATTTAAAAGTTTGTATGCAGGTGCAATGGGTATTGTTTGATAAACGTTACGGTAACATTGTCTAAAAGAGGAGGGACTCACATACATTGAAAAACAACTTAATCACCTCATTGATTGCACTCCTATTCATCGCAGGCTGTTCTTCAAGCGATCAGGCTGAAGAAGGATCCGTACCTGAACAGGATATAGAAGTCATCGCAGAAAATCTGGAGATCCCATGGTCCATTGATCAGCTGAATGAGACGATGTATGTCACTGAAAGAACCGGTAGTGTTGTCAAAATTGAAGATGGACAGACGGAGCGGCAGAGCGTAGAACTGAAAGAAGAACTGTCAACCGCTTCAGAAGCAGGGCTGCTTGGATTTGTGCTTGCCCCTGACTTCCAGGAATCGAATACAGCTTATGCCTACTATACGTATGAAGGAGAGGATGGCCGATTTAATCGTATCGTCACGCTTCAGTTGGAGGGCGATGTCTGGAGGGAAGAAGATATCCTTCTTGATCAGATACCAAGCGGCAACGTCCATCACGGCGGCAGGCTGAAAATCGGTCCTGATGACAAACTATACGCAGCCACTGGAGATGCTTCTGACGCTGACATTGCGCAGGACCTCGATTCACTGGGCGGTAAGATTCTAAGGTTAAACCTGGATGGATCCATACCGGATGACAACCCATTTCAGGACTCATATGTATACAGCTACGGCCACCGGAATCCCCAGGGCATGACCTGGTCACCTGATGGCACAATGTATGCAAGTGAGCACGGGAACAGCGCAAACGATGAAATCAACATCATAGAAGCCGGGCAGAACTATGGCTGGCCTGTAATTGAAGGGAATGAAGAACAGGATGACATGATTTCACCGCTGTTTACTTCCGGAGATGATTCAACCTGGGCGCCGTCTGGCATAGGTTATCATGAGGAAAAGCTATACGTCGCAGCTTTAAGAGGAACGGCTATCCTTGAGTTTGACCTTGAGACGAAAGAACAGCAAACGCTCGTCTCGGGTCTTGGCAGAATCCGTAACCTGTACATTGAGGGAGATACGCTTTATTTCATTAGTAACAACACTGATGGGAGAGGGAATCCTGAGGAGAATGATGATAAGTTGTATAGGGTTTTGCTTAATGCAGAATGAAACCTAAGTTAATTAGTTTATAAACTTACGATGTAAAGGATCAGTCATCCGGTAAGGTAAACGCCTTACCAGGTGACTGATCCTTTGTTTATTCACATACGAGTATTTCCCTTGAAAACGCAGAGGCTTTTCCTTTTTTAACGATGCAACGGTCTTTAACGGTGAAGCCAGCCTGGGTGATCATATGATCAATGTTTTCGATGGTGACCACCACAAGTTTTTTGGTAAAGTGACGTGCATGTTTAAGAATGGCAAGCTGATCTTCGGGTGTTGCATTGGTATAGAGGTTATATGGCAGGTCGATGATGGTGGCATCGTAATGTTCCTGAACGTCAGCGATGGCACCGGGTGTGACGTTACCTGTGAGACCAAAATGTTGAATGTTTTCACGGGAGCCCTGTACGACTAGCGGGTTAATGTCACGACCATCGATGTTAATACCCATTGACAGTGCTTCAACCAGGACAGTGCCAATGCCGCAGCATGGATCAATCGCTTTTTTACCTGCTGGTTCCGGGACAGCGATATTGGCAATGGCCCGCGCTGTGCGGGTGCTGAGAGCGGTTGAGTATTCACGCGGTTTTTTGACATGCTTCAGCCAGACGGATTCGGCTTTCTTGTAAATCCCGAGATACCAGCGACCCTCATATGGGACCAGGCCGAATATGATGTCCGGGTCACGCATGTCGAGCTGTCCGGTAATGTGCATCCCGGTATCACGTTCGATTTGTCTTTTTTCATCATATTCCACTTTGTCTGGGCCGGTTTGGTCATTGATCTTCACAAAGAGAACTTTGAACGTCTCATCCTGGAGATTGATCAGGTGTAATTGGCTGTAAAGGTCCTGAAGGTCATTACCTTCGAAGAGCACCTCAATGCGTTCCTTGATAAACGGACTTCTGCCTGGATCGATGTTGACGTCAGTCTTAAGGATTTTCCCTTGTGTATATGTGCCGAAAAGTGCACGCATTTCCATATGACAAAGCGGTGCGTCTTCACTGTTATAGGCATAGGTGTAAATGAATTGGCTTGTTTGTATAAGTTGATTCAACAGGATATCCAACTTTCTTTGGGACTTATTTTATATATTCAGTATAGCAGGAGTTGTTTGAATGATTATCCGGGAAAAAGTTGATAAGGCTGGAATTTCAGCTACTCTAAAATTTTGGACTCTTTTTTCTTCTATAAAATTATATTTGTCACATCACTAATCCCCTAATCTCCTGTATAGTTGAAGTATAATACTGGAAACCTGTTTATTAAAAGGAGCTGACTCTTAATGCCATGAGCTTAAAACAAAAATTAAGCCTAATCGCTCTCATCATCATTACATCTCTTATGGGCTATGAAGTATTCAGAAGAGAACTCTGGTCATTAAAAATATCTGCATTTTTTATTTTCTTATTTGGGTTACTTGCTGTTGTTCTACTTTTTATGGAAAATCATCGTAAAAATAAACCGCAATAACATATGTATGAATGACGTATGAATAAAGTAAACGCTACAAACAACCAAGGGGGAGTTCACATGCGTAACATCATTCTATCAACCGAAAGCGGCGCCGACCTGCCGAATGATCTAGTTGAAAAGTACAACCTGCAAGTCGTTCCTATGCACATCATCATGGACGGAAAAGATTATCTAGACGGCTCTTTACCAGTCCAGGACATCTATGACTACTATGACCGCACCAAGAAAATACCCTCCACTACTGCCACGAATATTCACGAATACCAGGAGTTTTTTACATCAATCAAAGAAAAGTACCCTGACTGTACCATTATACATATCGGCTACACATCAAAAGCATCCTCATCCTTTCAAAACGCAGTGATCGCTGCAGAAGAATTCAAAGACCTCCACCTGATCGACGCGCTGAACGTAACCGGAGGATTAGCTGCAGTTGTATTATATGCCGCTGACTTACTGGAAAAAGAACCTGACATCAAACCAGCACGCTTAATCGAAAAAATAGAAGCAGTCGTTCCCAAATCAAAACTCGCCTTCATTCCAGGAAGCCTGGAATTCCTAAAAGCAGGAGGCCGCGTCAGCAACATGGCTTCCCTGATTGGTGCACTGCTGAAAATAAAGCCGTGCATCGAACTAAAAGATGGAAAGCTCGTCTCCACAAAGAAATACCGCGGGAAAATGAGCGGAGCGACTGAAAAGCTATTTAATGATTACTTAAAAGAGTTCGATATCGATCGAGAGCAGCTTTATCTGATTTATTCGACGGGTCTTGACGAAGGGATCAAGCAGCGGATGGATGAAGTTGCGAAGGAAAATGGATTTAAGAATGTTAGATGGATTAAGGCTGGCGGGATGATTTCGACTCATTCGGGGCCTGGGGGATTTGGGGTTGCTGGGTTGGTAAAGTAATGTAGGTTAGTGTTGACTAATTACATTTAATTAGCAGACAATTTAATTTTCATTAAAAGAATTCTCCCTGTCCTGAAAACGATTTTGAACATTTATAAGTGTTTCTAGGACAGTGAAGCTTCTTAAGCTGGAGCATTTCGGTACTTTACTGCCATACGGCTCAGCCTTCTGGGTCTTGAATAATTTTGGTGAGCTGACTATTCCACAGGCATCGATAGTCGGTGGATTCTAAACTTAAATATGGGATGAAAGGAACCTCCAAAGTAACAGGGGGTTCCATTTTTTTATGAGAAAATGATTGTCTGTATTAAATAAATTCTTATTAGAAAGTAAAAGGTTTGCTTATTCAGTATATATTAATAATGCATTCAATTATGATAAATATTAGAATTGATCGTTGTAATATGAATATTATAATATATACTTAGTATATATATTTTATTTTAATAAAGGAGACTGGTTTAAATGATTCATTTAGAAAAAATTGAGAAGGAATTTTTACAGGGGCAGGAAAAAACAAGTGTTTTAAAAGGAGTCGACCTTGAAATAAAAAAAGGGGAATTCGTTGCTGTGATGGGTCCCAGCGGCTCCGGTAAAAGTACTCTGCTTCAGCTGTTAGGCGGTCTGGATGTACCAACGGAGGGGAAGATTGAGATTGACGGCAGCCCTCTCCATCAAATGAAGGAGAAAGAAAGAACGGTCTTCCGCAGAAAGAACATCGGCTTTGTCTTTCAGAATTATCAGTTGCTTCCGACACTCACTGTTGAAGAAAATATTGCGTTTCCCTTACATGCTGAGGGGAAGATTACGAGTGAAAAAAGTAGAAGAGTACAAGAATTAATCAATTCTGTAGGATTAAAGGATGTCAGTAATAAACGTATAAATTTGCTTAGTGGTGGTCAGCAGCAGCGAGTGGCAATTGCACGGGCATTAATACAAAACCCGGCAGTTTTATTAGCGGATGAACCTACGGGTAATCTTGATCGGGAAAAAGCAGAAGAAATTCTCGCCTTATTATCGACCTTCCACGCTAAGCATAAGCAAACAATTATCATGGTGACACATGATATTTTTGCGGCAGGCTTTGCAGATCGGATTATTCTTTTTAAAAATGGCAGGATTGATCAAATCATTTCCAGAAAGGACGATAACTATGCTCAATACCTGGCTCATTTCATGGCGTAATATAACGACTAATCGAAAAAGGTTCTTCTTTACGCTGTTCGCAATTATGCTGGGCGTGTCCTTTGTTACCGCAATGCTTGTGTCAGAAAGAACAACTGATCAGGTTTTTGACTATTATGAACAGATGTATGTAGCAAATGCGGACTATTGGATTCTGAGTGACGAGCATACTTATCCGGAGGAGATGCTCACGACGCTTCAGGAGAATCCGGATGTGAACGAGCAGCTGCTGGTGTTGGATAAACAGACATTTCTTTCGGTGGAAGGGGATCAATCACTCAGTCAGCGTTCAGTCAGGATCACAGGTGTGAGTGACCAGAGGAGTCCTCTATTGGAACTGCCGGTCATTGATGGAAGCCTTGATAATGAAGGAATTGTGCTTCCGGAAGCTGCAGCTGACCTTTTAGGAAAAGAGGTTGGCGATACGATTGTCTTTTCAGGACTTGGAGAAGCAAAAATTTCTGCCATTGTGGAGTACACTCAAATTCTCGCAAGTCCAGGTGACTGGGAACGTGCAGAATCAATGGGGTTTCGTGTTATGATGCCGCTTAATACGCTGAGAGAGTGGACAGGAATAGAAGACGAAATCTCGTATATGCGCTTTCAGACAGAAGGTGAGGGAATAGAGCTTTTTCAATCTCTCCAAAATGAATTTCAGGATTCCAGTGTCTATATTCAGCCTGTTGTAGCGGACGATTTGCAGAGTAATGATATAGGCGGTCTTTATACCTTTTTCTACTTGATTGCCGGGTTGTCGATGTTTATAAGTGGTTTTATCGTGTTTAACATGATCTATACCAGCGTGATCGAACGGAAAAAGGAATTTGCAATTATGAAAAGCTTAGGGTACGTCCAAAGTGCAGTATCCGGGTTTATTTTGATAGAGGTTGCGCTTTTAGCTCTGATAGGCACCGTGTTTGGTGTGCCGTTCGGTGTTTTGCTTGGAGATGTCTTTATGAAGGCGCTCCTTGGTGTATTTGAATTTGATATGGTGTATACATTAGATTGGAAAATTCCGGTGTTGATATCTGTCTTCATTGGACTTTTGTTTCCGGTGCTATTCTCTCTTTTTCCAATTTACCATGCCGGAAAAACCTCTATATTATTGGCGTTGAAAGGAGAGCAGCGGGAGACGGCATCAAAGTATTTAGTATGGCGCAGTTCTGTTGGGGCCGTGCTTCTCGCACTGGGTTTCATTGATCACGCCGCAGCATACTTTACAATTGTTATCGGAATCATCCTGCTTTTTCCGCTTTTGTTAATGGGGATCAGCACCGTTTTAAAACCTGTATTGACTGCTCTTTTTCATCATCCAGGAACATTGGCAGCAAAATACCTTACTCAGCAATTGAACAGAAATGCTAATACAGCGGCTATTTTAGCTGTAGGGATTGCTGTAATTATGATGCTTGGCGCTGTGGTTCAATCAGCCCCTGCTGGTTATGATGAAGAAATCAGAAGTACATATGGAGGTGACGTACGCGTTACCTTTGAAGCGCCATGGACAGAAGAAGACAGGAACACTATTCTTCAATACGACATAATCTCAGCAGCCGAGCCAATAACAGAAGCCACACCCATTACATGGGAAACAAGAAAAGGAGTCAGCAGGCAATTTTCTGTGATTTCTGTCTCGGAAAATGGACCAGAGCTGTTTGAAGCAGAAGGCGATGAGTATGCAAAATTAAGTGAAGGTCCCACTGTTGTTCTTGGAAGCCGAGCATTTGAAGAGTGGGGAGGAGAAATTGGACAAACCATTGAAATGAATTCACCAATGGGAAAAAGAGATTTTGAGGTGGCGGATGTGGTCGCGACTTCTCACTATTCAGGCTATGTTGCATTTATGGATGAATCCCATCTTCAACGTCATTTCGGCTGGTCCAACAGCTTTGATTTGTTGTTAACAGTAACAGATGGAGAAGCAGGAGCACTGCGCGAACAGCTATGGTCTGATTTCGGTGATAATCTTTCAAAGGTGCAAACTGTGGAAGAAGAAATCCAGTCTGTTGTCTCTGCTATAACCGGTATGAATGAACTGTTAATGGTCATGCTCATATTGGTCATTGGCCTCGCAAGCATCGGTACAGGAAACACTTTACTCATGAACACATTAGAGCGCACAAAAGAGATTGGAACGATGAGGGCAGTTGGGTTTACTAAAAGCCAGGTGCGGAAAATGATCCTCGCAGAAGGGCTTATGATTGGTCTGGCTGGCATTGTTGGCGGGGTAACATGCGGGGTATTACTCATTTATATTATGAGCCAATCAGTTATCATGGGAGGATTTCTGTCATTCCAGTTTCCCGTCAGCCATGTGGTACTATCAATAGTGGCAGGGATCACCTTGAGTCTCCTTGCAGCATGGGTCTCCAGCGAGAGTGCAACAAAAATGGAGCTCCAATCCTCACTAAGAGAAGGTTGATGGACAATGTCAGTAAAATATGGAATTTTAACATTATTATTTGGTCAGAATCACCATGGGTATGAGCTGAAAAAAGAGATCGATTCATTACTTTCGTTAAAAGGAAAGGTAAACCCCGGTCAAATTTATACGACACTTGACCGGCTCATTCGTGATCAGCTCGTCACTTCCCCCGGGGAAGACGATAAGGATCGTAAGCTATATAAAATTGAGCCCAACGGAAAAAAAGAGCTTGAGATGTGGCTGCTTGAACCTGTGTCGTTCCATTCATCTAAAGACGATTTTTTTCTTAAGTGGAGCTGTGCCAGAAAAATTCATTATCCACATGAACAAAGAATGATTGAGCGGCAAAAAGCAACCATTATTCAGCAGGTAATGGAGCTTACGAAGCTAAAAACGGAAGCGCTGATGGATGGAAATGAAGAAACCTATCTGTTGTTATCCGGAACATTACTGCATCTCGAAGCAGACCTGAACTGGCTGAACCAGGTAGAGAACCGCAATCGCTCGTAAGATGATTCCAAACAGATAAAGTATAAAAGGGGGGAGCTGCAGTGAATATACTTATTGACTACAGCTGGGCGTTATTTATTACTGCAGAAGTGTTATCCATCGTAGCTCTGCTGCTATTTGGTGTATTTCGTTATTACTTTATGAAACAGCGCATGAGTCTGGTTTTTATCGGACTGTTTCTAGTTCTGCTTATACTTGAAGCACTTCTTGGGACTTACGTTTATAATTTTACAGGGGAAATATCCTCCTTATTAATTGTCATTATGGTATTTGTTCTCTATGCCTGCACTTTCGGAATTTTTGATTTCATCCGGCTAGACCGCTGGATGCGGATGAAAATAGGGAAGTGGCGCGGCGTCGAATTGCTAAATCAAAAAGATTATGATGTCATTCTAAAAAGTAAGGATCCTAAATACATTGCTAGGAAATACAGACGTTCTTCTATTATTCATCTGGTCTTCTTTGTTATAGGACAAGGTGTATTCTGGGGATTGGGAACAGATAGTTTGGCTGAGATAAGATTGTATATCACAGACTTTTCGTGGCTGAATGAAGATTCCTATCATCATACCCCGTATTCAAATGAGACCCTGTATTCGATAGGCATCATTTGGGGCGTTGTTTTCATTGTTGATTTTCTGTACTCCTGGTCATATACCTTTTCTCCAGGGAGGACTGCATCAAAATAATACGGACAAAGAAGCTGCATAAACGAATTCTTAAAAATTGAAATCAGAATCTTTGTTTTGAACACAATTAAATACACTCAAAAATCCCACCCCTGTTCTAAAGACGATTTTGAAAACATGAATGCGTGTGTAGGGCAGGGTAGGTATCAGATGCTGGGCATTTTAAGGATTATTATTTTTTCGATAAGCAAGAATAAAAGAGGGTTTTATATGTACTGGCAATTTGAGTAAAGATGTGTTTTAGGATTTTTTAAAAATAGTTAGTAAATTCTCCCTATCCTGAAAACGATTTTAAACTTTCACTACAAATGTATATTCAGAAGTATAAAACCAATGATTCTAAATGACTCCTGAATTTTAATTGTTTTGTAGTAAATATTCACAAGTGTTTATAGGACAGGGAGTTTTTCCAAATTAATCAATACTAGATGTTCATAACTGTGTTTAGAACAAGAAAGCTTTTTTAGACAAAATAATGATTAATATCTTAGTTTGAAAAATGTCTATTTTAAGCGTTCTAGAAATTCTTTTTTATAAAACTGTTCAACTGTCAAATTTACTTGTCTGATATTTATATCACTTAATTTTTGGTTATTAAGTGATAAAGTATCTTCAACATAATCATACAAGTGTAGATCATTTATCATTTCAAGGTAATCAATGTAGGGAATTTTTGATACTAAATTATAATCAAAGATTCTCTCAAAAAAGTAGCTAATGCTAGTTCGAAGAATTTGAGCATCTAAGTCTAAATCTAAATTGTCTTTGAGGCTGGTATATATAACAGTAAGATATCTAAATGGAACTTTTCCACGTATGTATGGGACGAAATTAAGTTCCATTACAGTAAATAAAATATTCATCGATTGAGATATATAGGCTATCTGTGAAAAGAAAAATTTTTCAGCATCGGAACTTTTCTTATTTCCAATATATTCTGTCTCTATAAAATCTAAAAACCTTCTTTTAAAATTGCCATCGTTAGAATCACTATCATCCCAACCAAATAATAGCCACTCTTTTACTGCCTCTTTTAAATTTCTCTCTATATCATCAAAAGATTTAATTTTTTCAAAGTAATCTTCGATGCTTTTTATATCCTTAAATAATGATGCGAAAAACTGCTCTGAAGCTTGAATAACTATATCAATTGGTATTATAGTGCGTATGGGTAAAATAATAAAATCATTAGAACAATTTTCAATAAGTCTTAAAGATTCAGATATATTGTTTCGTGCAGCAATAGCGAGTTTCTCTCTCATGTTCTCAGGAGTTTCTGCATTTAATAGATTTAAATAACTAATCAAGGAGTCATCTATCAAACATATACTTGCAGTTACCTTCATTGAATAATGTTGCATATATTCAAGGTCGATTTTTGTAACTGCGGTCAAAAAAACTGTATCTATTTTAGGGAATTCATAACTATAAATATTTAATAATACAGACTCATTTTGTTTCCAAAACAGATTTACTTCTTCAATGAATTCGATGAAATATTCGTTTTCCCACTCATTTAGTCCAAGTTCTAATAAATTTTTATATTCATCTTGAATGTACACAAGTTCCTCTTGAAACTTAGTTTTGATCATTTATCTTTCACCTCTAAATGAGATGGATAGCCGTATTGTTCTTTTAATATGTTATGTGTTTTCTGCATTAATAAATGACAGTCATGCCATACACTTTTGAGTTTCTGTTGATTTTCTAAATCTGGGACACAATGAAACTGGTGACTGGCTGTATTACATTTTAATAAGCTACTTTCTCGAATTGCTCCCCACAATCCATGTTCATAAATGGAATCATAGTCATACAAGTGCTTATAAAGGTCTAATTCATCAACCATCTCTGCCTTTTTTTTAATATTGTGCCGATCAAAATAATTTAAATCCATATCAATAAATTCTTTTCGTTTATATTCTTCTACAATTAAACTAATGTACTTATATTCAACATGACTATCAGGGAATATATCACCAGTATCTTCATATCTTTCGGTAATTAGTTTGAATTGACCTAAACCATAATATTGATATTCTTCCCATATATTTGGCTTTTCTGTCTCTTTTAATATCAGGTATTTCATCATAATATAGTTATCAATTAATGATCTTACAATGCTTCTACCAGTAATAGTATTATAAAGATCATGCTCAATTAATTCTAAAAAGCGCTTATAAGAAAATGTTGTTAAACCTAATAAAACTAACATTTTGTTATCTAAAGGCGAAACAGTATGAAAGAGATCGGTAAAGTATTTTAACTCCCTATAGCAATTTTCTATTGCATCTCTTTTATCTAAAGACTCTTCTAGATCAAAATGAACACTAAACAATTCGCATTCCGTCAATTCGCTCATCCTCTCCCAGAATGTTTCTAAGTATTGAATATTAGTACTTTCCTCTATATTCGAAAGCATCATCTCTAAATTCCTCACCGCGGGTCTAACCAATGGCATTAAATGATTGTCGTGAGTGAGGCTTGGATACTGTTTAATTAATTCGCTTTGATCCTCAGACATAACTATTTTCTTTCTTAATTGAATAAAATAAAAAATTAAATACCTAATATCTGTAGTTTGTTCAGAATGTTGACTGGAGAAGGTTTGGAGGATTGATTCTAATTTCCTCAATTTCTCCTCTATACTTTCACCTTTATTAGAAAAATGTTTTGAAAAAGGTCTACTATACGAATATGAAATTATTATAGTTAGTGGGCTTAAAACTTCTTTATCTATTTTCCTTAATAAATATTTATAAAAATCGCTTTGTCTTTCTTCACTTAATTGAATTATGTGTGATATTTTAGGAAGAACAATGGTATCAGGTAAATAACTATTTAATTCTTGCAAGATATCTTGAATTGAGACTATTGCTTCTTTTCGAGGTTTAGATTTAAAAATTAAAGCTAACCACGTATACTCAGGTAACCTTCCTAAGTACCACTGTTCCTCTTTACCTAATTGAGTTAATATTTCATTGAATGGAGTTATAAATTTACCACTCTTAAATTTATGCCCTTTGTATTCTTTGCTCATTGAAAACTCCTCTTTAGGATTTCTATATAATGTTAATAAGTTTAAAGGTTTAATTCTAAGTAGCTTGTCGCGTCCTATTATAATGTAAGTTAGTAAAAGTTTTTTGTTTATGTTAGCTGATTATAATTGCATCATTAGAAATAAATAAGGATAGTGATCCAGAATCATTTTGGAACTTAGTCACCGGTACAAGATTCAACTATTAAACTTCTCAATCACCGCCAAAATCCTATCCTTATATTGCAGCACATCCGTAACCCGCTCAATTTGAACTTTAGATTTATCATCATCATTAAAAATAATTGTTTTCTTAGAGCGATCAAGATCCAGCCTTACGATCCACTTTCGAATATTATCATCCAACAGCACATTAAAGTAGCTCTGGTTGTCCCGATAGAATACACGGTCAGCATCTATGATCTCACTTGCAATCACTTTGATCACTGTGTAGCCCTGGATTTCATCTTCAGTCGTAATAATGAGTGGTTCAGTGGGCAGGTCAATTGGTTCATGATCCGGTGCTGATGTTGCAGCAGCTTCCTGGCTTGCCTGGTCAGCAGGGGTAGTCGTTGATTTTAATGCTTTGCTCAGCTTTTCATTTACCTGCTCGTTAATAAACTGGCTGAAAGATTTTTTAATGATCGGGTCAAACTTCTCCAGTGTATTCCTCGTTTTCATGCCATCGTATACTTCTCCAACAATATACTTAATGAAATTCTCTGTTGGATTCTCCCATTGTTCATAAAGGAATGATTTCACTTTATTTAAGTATTTTAAGTCGGAAGCGGTTGTAAATATTTTCTCCAAGTCAAAGCTGTCTTTTCGGAACTTTGCCAGCTCAATAATGTGGGTTTCTTTCAAATCCTCCAGATTGATTTCAAAGAAAGGGGCGGAATCCATTTTGTTCTGCTCTTCTAAATCTGTGTAAAAGCGATAGATCAACCCATTCGTAAGGATAGCGAACTTGGCAGCAGTTGTACCGAAATATCTAAATAGCTGAGAATCATGTTTGGATAACTTTTCACTCACAGATTTTGCTTCAATCAGAATAACAGGATGACCATCATTCATGATGGCGTAATCCACTTTTTCACCCTTTTTAATCCCTACATCAGCAATGAACTCTGGCGTAAATTCTGACGGATCAAAAATGTCATAACCAAGAGCCTGAAAGAATGGTAGAATCAAGCTCGTTTTAGTAGATTCTTCTGTAGAAATGTTGGCCTTAATCTTTTCAATTCTTTTTGCAATCATCTTAATCTGATCAGAAAATTGTTCCATTGTCGTTCCTCCTAAATATTTTTTGTGGTATTCATTTACAAGGTTAATATTTATTAGTAAATTGGTAATAATCAGATTTTAACATAGATATGTACTAAAGTAGGATACTTGAAGGAAAAAATGTTAATTTATACTGTATTTTAATCGGATGAACTATATAAATATGATAAGGCAGGCGGTTACCATGCATATTCTAGTTAATAAACTAATCAATATGAAAAACATTGACTCTCAAAAGCAATTTGAAGAGGAGTTTAACGAATGGTTAGCTGAAAAAGGTTACATCTCTCAAAATGAACAGTCCATGATATTGCCTGAATCCGCTTCAGCAGCTCAAGTTGGAAGCGGTACTGCAGTGTTTCATCGTGAGTATTCCCCTGATGTTAATAGTCTTACAACAAAAAGGCGTTATTTTTTGGCGAGAACGTGGGACTCAAATTTACCTGTCATGACTTTATTTGGAATGAATCCGAGTACTGCTGCATCCTGCTCGAACGATAATACTGTAGAATTTATGATTAAGGTTGCAAAGAAGAATGGTTGTGGCTCCTTATACATAGTTAACACCAGCCCTTATATAAAAAGTGCCAGCACGACAAAGAATGATTTTGTATTGGATGAAGAAGCGTGGGAGTATATTCAATTTGCTATTGAGCAGTCATCCTTAGTGGTTTTGGGGTGGGGGGAGAATGGTCAGAAATTTGGAATCTCAAGATTAAGTGATCATTATCCACTCAGAAGTTTGTTAGCAGCTCATTCAAGTAAGTTAAGAGTTTTTGATTTTGGGGGACAAAAATCAGGAAAGATCTTTCCTAAACATCCATTGCAATGGCCACCGTATAGTGAAGGTCATTCACTAAAGGAATTAAGAATAGAAGAATTTAATAGGATTATTCCAATCTAAATAGTTTTAACCAGTAACAATAATTAATTTAAAGGAGACTAAATAGATGATCTATGTAATCAGGCACGGCCAAACTGACTTAAATAAAGAACGAAAAATGCAGGGAAGAATGGGTTTGCCGTTAAATGAAACCGGACTAGAACAAGCAGACAAATTAAAAGACGAGCTCAAAGATATCAATTTTGATTTTGTATTTTCTTCTCCACAGGAAAGAGCAGTTCAAACAGCTGAAATCGTAACAGGACTTAAAGCTAAAACAGATGAAAGGCTTGATGTATATGGTTTAGGAGATGCTGATAGAGTACCTGTCAACGAAGTGAAAATGGCTGGACTGCTACCTGATGCAAATGTTTATAAAGGTGTTGAAGATCCGAACCACTTTGTTCAGCGGGTCTTCGAATTTATGAACGAGCTTAAAAGACATACTGTTAAAAGAGAGATCAATATTTTAATATCAGGACACAGGTGTACAAAAGGCTGTATTGGTGCATTCTTTGAAAGGTTACCTGCTAACGGTAACATCCTGAAATTCTCATCCGATACTGGACATTTTAAGGTTTATCAATTTGGTGATAGATAAAGGACTCGCTAACTTATTACATGAACGGACAGCTTTTATAAAAAATGAGTTAAGCTTCTTCAAAGGTGTACTACTTGAGCTTTAATGTATTTGAAAAAAGAACCTCATTATTTCAGAGGTTCTTTTCTGTTGGAGTAAATATATTCACACCACGGAAAAACAACCTTTTCATAATAAATCAAAAAAATATAAAAAAGGTCCAACACTTCCCCACGTTGAAACGTTATCTATATGAAACTACAAAAAAGTGAGTGAAGCTGATGAATGCAAGTGAGGTGTATCTGGAATTAGAGACAGATCTGCGCAGGTTTGCGCGGTCAATTGCACGGCATGAGCAGGAGGCGGATGATCTGATCCAGCAGGCTGTAATGAAGTCACTTGCTCATGAAGATCTGCTGAAGGGGCTGCCTGTATATAAGCAGCGGGCCTGGTTTTTCCGGGTGATGAAGAACCAGCTGGTTGATGACAGGAGAAAGGAACAGCGTCTGACCGGCTGGGAGGAGGACTATGATCAGTTTAAGTTAGATCAGCGTTTTACTCATATAGAAGTGACTGAATTACTTTCAAATCTGTCGCAGGAGTACAGGGATATTGTGTTTAAGCGGTACTGGATTGGATTATCGAGTCAGGAGATTGGTCAGCAGCTTCATTTGCCCGCTGCCACTGTCCGCTACAAATTAAGTCAGGCATTAAAACAGCTGAAAAAGAAATTGGAGGAAGCGTAAATGACAAAACAGAGGATTGGTAATATAGGTGTTCTTAACTTAACGAAGGTAGATGAAAAAACGATTTCAGGCATTGAAAGTATCGAGAATGTCGGGTGTATCATTTACTCCCGTGAAACAGCTCATCTTCAGGCTGCTTTAAAGGTTCAAAATGTAGGGGCGAGTATTGAAATCAATGGCGACTATCAGACGATGACAGGAGAAACGGTTTTATCACGCGGCTATTTCCAGTCACTGACCTCTCCCGTTCAGATGTTAGCTGTAGGCAGTGTCGTACTTGATGAGGATATCGAGGAAGCGGATCTGGAGGGTAAAGTTGATGGACTTTTTGTTGTGGGGGTCTTGTACACACCGGCACATTTACAGGGGATCATACAAAGCAAGGTAAAGCATATGACAGGCATGTTTGACACGTATCAAGGTGAAAAGCCGCGACTGATCAATGGGAAGCTCGAGCTGACAAATGCTTATCTTGATTCTATACAAACATCTGTGAAGCTGACTGTTAACGGGAAGCTGACACTTGAGAAAGATCTATCTATGGAAGCTTTTAAACAAAAAATTGAGCACCTGACTGTGAATGGAATCCTGTATTACCATGAATCGCAGGAATCAGTTGTATTCTCTGTCCCGAATACAATCAGCGGGAATTCCGTTAAGATTCCAGAAGGTTTTAGTCTGCTGACTTCAGCCCAATCGTACTCTGCGCGCACACTGCGCCGATTAAATGGAGCGAAGCTGATGACGACGCATCCAATCTATTTTGAAAAAGACGTTACGCGTGAGATGCTGGAAAGAGCGATTGACCGGATCCAAACCACTTCTATTGTGGTAGTAGACGAAAATCTTGAGGATCTGCTTTATGAAAAAACGAATCTTGAGGCTGAGATTTTATCCTATGAAGGACAATATGTACTGATTGAAGACGAAGAAACATGGGTGACAGAAGAATATGCGGCGTATGAAAAACCGGTCACACTGATCGTGGCAGGAAAGCTGCACTTTGGAGAAGATCTGAGCGCCGACGAGCTTAACATCATTATTAAAAACATTGATCTTTTAGGAACCATTGTAGCAGCAACGCCTGAGATCAAAGGTACTGTCAAATCACTCTTGCGTCTGAATGATGGCAGTGTGGAAAACCCTGATCAGCCTGCTGATGACGAATATGATGTCGCTAACTACGGTGAACTTAGCTTATAACAGGAAAGCAGGTGGAGCGATGTATTATCATGACAGAAATCTTGCGGAAAGCATGATGAATGACCAGCAGAGGCAGATTGAGGAACAGAGGCTGGCAAAGCGGATTAAGAAGCGGAGAGGGAACATAAAATAGATACTAATGAGTTGATGTACGAACCGCTTTTGAGAGGGTGACGGGTTCTGTTAAAGAGTACTTTTTGTGAATTGGCAGTAAGAATAGTGTGGTAAATTGAATGAAGAAAGCATCTCAATTTGAGGTGCTTTTTTGTAATGGTGTTGAAGGTTTTATTAATTTGTACATGTGCCTAAAAGCATAGTGACGATATAGAAAACTTAAAACGAATGGAAATATTTATGTTAACCTAAATATAGAGAATACAAAGAGTTACACTTGGATTAACGGGCAGGTTAGCGAAAGAAGAATTATTAAAAGTCAGTATAGACAATCAAAAGTAAACTCTGATTTTAAAGGAGTTAGCAGAGTAAAAAATCTTTTATTAGAGTCACAACATAAATTAAACTGTGCAATTGCTAAATAAGGTAATCGCTTCTTTCAATGTTAGAAAGCACTTATAAATAACCCCTAATATTGCACGAAGCCTATGGTGAAATTTATAAAACATTTGATTTAAATTTTTGTTTTTTCGAGGCAGACTTTGAAGGGGGAATTTTTTATGGAGTATAGGGGAGCCAAGGTTTATGATCAAGAGGATTTTTTTTCTAGTTATATGAAGAGAAGGGCAAGAAAGGATAGTCCCAACAATGCAATCGAAAATCCTATCATTTATGAGCTTATCGGAGACTTTCAAAATAAGAGTATCTTAGACTTGGGTTGTGGTGATGCATCATTTGGGAAGGAAATACTTAATCAAGGTGCTAATTTTTATACAGGAGTAGAAGGTTCTGCACAAATGGTAGCATCTGCAAATCTTAATCTCCTAGATGAAAACGGAACAATCCTTCACGATACAATGGAATCATATAGCTACCCAATGAAAAATTACGATATTGTAACATCACGGTTTGCAATACACTATGTTTTAGATATTCAATTACTATTTAAAAATGTATATAACACTTTAACCGATGAAGGTAAATTTGTATTCAGTGTACAACATCCCCTAACTACTTCATCTTTTCTCAGCAAACTAACAGGAGATAAGAGGGGAAACTGGATAGTTGATGATTATTTTATCGAAGGAGAAAGAAAAGAGCCTTGGATTAATCAAACAGTAGTTAAATATCATCGAACCATAGAACACTACTATGCAGCCCTTACTAAATCAGGCTTTATAATAAATGATTTACGTGAAGGGGTTCCCAAACGTGAACATTTTAGTAATGAAAAAGAATACGAGAGAAGGCTGAGGATTCCTCTAGTATTAGCTTTTTCATGTACAAAGTAACTGAAAAAATATTTGTTACTGAAAGTACCAAATCCTATATTGTGAACAAATGCGCTTCAAGTAACGGGGACTTTAGTTTAAGGATGCTAATAAATATACTTTGGCCATTCTTCTAAGAAAGGCTTTTCTGATCATTTCTTGAATAGAAATAATCGTTGGGTGGGATATTCCAAACATGCAAATTACAAGAAGAAAACCCTAAGCTGCAAAATGGCTATCATTTTCATTTGTTTGAATTTTAATTAATGGATTTGATAAGTTTAATCTAATTATTTTTTGGGGGACAAAATGTTGAGAACCAACAATTTATTTATTTTATTTGCTGCGGTGATTGTTATACTCACGGGTTGTCAGTCATCTGCGAATACAGTAGAAGAGATACAAATGAAGAGTGAAGAAGAACAACAACAAATTTTAGATGGTTACACATATGAAGATTATAAGAAAGTTTTTGAAGAATCTGTTTCAGAAACAGATTCCTTGGAAGCTGATGCTCAGTTAAAGAAGTGGGTCATAAGAACATTAGCTCAAGAAAAGCTGTATTATGAAACAGATTTAACTGACAAACAAGTAATTGAAATATCAAAGGAAGCTATGCAGGAAGATCAAGTGTGGAAAACGATCGCAAAAGACGAATATGGTGTTTCTGTAACTGAAGAAGAAATTGATACGTTCATTGAACAGGGACCAGATACCAGTGAGTTACCACAACATCTTGCTTACGCGGATGCTCTAGACTTGTCTCTTGAAGAACTAAATCACAACTTTGACAGAGACATTTATGAGAGAAACGTCATTTGGTTAAAGTTGATACCTGAATTAAAAAAGAAATATGATATAACCAAAAACAATGAACTGGTTGAAAAATACGAAGAAGAAGTGGAAGCTAAGCTAGAAGGAATTTAAAGTGTTCAAAGTATCGTTTTATGATAAATCTATAATGTACTGAATAAAAAAATAAAATATATTGATAACTAAAAGCACTTCTATTGGAGGTGCTTTTTTAGTATGTTTTAAGCAACATTTTATATAGTAATTTTAAGAAAAGTACTTGTTGTGAAAAAACCCGCGTACTGTGAGTAACGGGTTCTGTTGACGAGTACTTTCAACCAAAATGTATATAAAAATGACCTGCGAATTGTATGTTAATTTGCAGGTCTCTTTTTGATGTATATTTATTAGCCTTTTTTAACTAAAGCTATACTTTGCTTTAATACCAAGATACTTCAGTCATCAATTTACTTCGTATTATTAAGTTTATTTATTTCTATAATTAAACAAACCAATAAACCTGAAACAACTCCGAAATAGATCGCAAAAAGCGCTGTTTCATCTGATGCATTCATTGCACTACCTATAAGAAGACTACTTATAAAACCAAGTAATCCACCAACAACAATTCCAATTAATATTCTTATTATCATAAAAGCCCCCCTTTAAGTTTTACCTATATATTAAACCCTTATCGAATATTACTGCCCCGTTAGTTTAAGTGTAAATCTTCACATTCTCTTTATTTAGTTTAACACAAATATTTCCATTACCTTGTAAAATTCTTATATCGGTATGTTTTTATTAACATAGTCAAATTAAAAAAACCTATAAAACCATAACAAAAAGCACCCCAATCCGAGGTGTTTTTTCATTCAATTGAACACATTTTGCACTACAAATTAACAAAAAGTACTCATCAACAGAACCCATTATACTGTGAGGGAGCGGTTTTAATTTCTATAACTGTAGAATCAATTTCTCTAGTAATGTCTCAGGTTTAGCTGAATGTAAGTATTATAAGCACCGATTAGGATAAAAAAAGAGTAAATATTATACAATCCAATAAATACTGGAACCTCTCAATCAGTGAAGTTCCTTTTTCAATCGAAAAGCCTCAATTCACGATAAAGCTATGGTAAATTAATTTCTATCAACAGTTTTACATTTTAAAATAACCAACTTCAACAAAATGTCCGCTGCAACGGACATTTTTTAGGGAAGCGCTTTCTTTTTGGTGAGTTAAGATATAAACACAAGGAGGGACACTGTGAATTCAAAAGATAATCGTGAACAAGAGCTGTTATTGTTTTTGTCAAAAAATCAGGATTATGTGACATCAGAGGATTTAGCAGAAATCCTCCGGACATCTCAAAAAACAGTATACCGTCTAATCAAAAAAATTAATGATAAGAGTCAGTTTGATTCGCTGATTGTTTCTGAAAAGGGCAGGGGCTACAAGCTGGATTATGAAAAGTTCATCAATGATCAGAAAAACAATCACTCATCAAAAGGAGATTCCTTTTCTCCTGATGAAAGACGCAAGCGCATTATGGAGGAGCTGCTGTTATCTTCGCCAAAGGCTCTGAAAATCCACCAGCTTTACAATGACTATTATGTGGGTGACTCAGTCATTTTCAGTGATGAACAGGTAATAGGGGATGAGTTAAAAAAGTTCGATCTGATTTTAGAAAGAAAAAACAGAACACTGGCAGTAATCGGAGCAGAAGCGAATATCAGAAAAGCAATCAAAGAGAGCAATGAGATATTTAATGTGATTGATATTGATGATTTGAAAATGAACCAGGAGCTTAATTTCAATCAGTATGATGTGTTATTTATACTGGATCAATTAAGACAGATTGAAAAGGATTTGAATATTACGATTCCTTATCCATATAACGTCAATATCTTCTCTCACTTGTATATTTTGCTTAGCCGCTCCAGAAAAAATCCGACTTTTGTGTTTACAGATCAAGTATCCCAAGAGCAGACGGACAGAATGAAAAGAGACTCAATCCTTTATGAGGTGTCTAAATCAATCGTTCACCGACTCATGAAATATTTAAACCAGACGCTCCCTGATATTGAGGTTTATTTCCTTTATCAATACTTAGTCTCATCCAGAATGCAGGGGACAATGGTTACGACATCCAACTTGTCCTCAAAAGTGGTTCAGGTGACTGAAGTATATATCGAGGAAATGAGTTCGAGGATTGGCATTACAATAGACAACCAATCACTCTTTGTTGATCTGGCAAATCATATTAAACCAATGCTGAACAGACTCGAACATAAAATTCGAGTAACAAACAGTCTGCTCAGTCAAATAAAAGTGACTTATGATGAACTCTTTCTAAACGTAGCAATCGTCTCCGCGCTGATAAGTGAAACATTCAATTTGCCTGCGATTAACGAGGATGAAAATGGGTTCATTACACTATACTTTGCGAAGATGATTGAAACGAGTCAGCACCAGAGACCCATTAAAACGTTGATCATGTGTACCACAGGCATTGGCACTTCAGAATTACTGAAGGCGAAAGCGTCAAAAAAGTTTCCTGAGTTAGACATTGTGGATTTAGTCGCCTCACGAAATGTTCAGAAATTTGAAGAAAAATATCCGGATGTTGAATTAATCCTGAGTACGATTCAGGTTCAGGGAGACCAGTCGAGCAAATCCTTGCTAGTCAGTGCAATGTTCACAGTGGATGATCAGAAGAGATTACAAAGAAAAATAGAGGAGATCTATCATGGTCGGTAAAAATTTATTTCAATCTTATTTTGACAGTCATTTTCAAACGAAAGAAGATGTGTATGAATGGATTGCCGAACATACATCTCAGCAAAGATTGACAGTCATTGATCAGTTTGAAGAAAGAGAAAAGGCTGGAAGTTTCCTCATCGCAGAGCATGTTGTACTGCCACATATCGAAAGTGAAGAGGTTGAAGAAAGTCAGATCATGATGTTCAGACTGGCAAAGCCATTTGACTGGGATCAGGAGTCAACAGATGTTCAACTGATCATCGCACTTGTATTGAAAAAAGACGAAGAGATTGGTACCAAGAAAAAGATCTCGCTATTCATGCGCTCTTTAGCAGATGAAGCGTTTATAGATGAATTATTACATGCAGAAGAAACCACATTCCATCAAAAAATTATTCAATTTCAGGAGGAACGATCATGAAAATCATTGGTGTAGCAGCTTGTACAGTAGGAATCGCACATACGTATATCGCGCAGGAAAAGCTTGAGAATGCAGGCAAGAAAGCAGGGCATGAGATTTCAATCGAAACGCAGGGCACGATTGGAACGGAAAATGAACTTTCAGCAAAACAGATTCAGGAAGCGGATATCGTCATCCTTGCTGCAGATGTAAAAGTATCAGGTCGTGATCGCTTTGAAGGAAAACGTGTTATTCAAGTGCCAACAGAAGTCGCTGTCAAATCACCGAATAAATTGATCAAAAAAGTTGAAGAAGTAATGGCGCAGAAACAATAAAATCTTATTCACGTCGAGGTGTAAGTAATGGAAATCACTGAACTGTTAAATGACCATACAATCAAAACAAATATGGACGCAAAAAGTAAAGAAGAAGCGTTAAACGAGCTGGCAACGTTACTGCTGGATCATGAATACATCACTGACATTGAAAGTTTTATGAAGGATATCTACGCAAGGGAAGAAATCGGCCAGACGGGGATTGGAAATTATATTGCAATCCCCCACGGCAAGAGTAATTTTGTTAAAGAAATCGGTGTTGCAATCGGGATTAATAAAAGTGAGATTCCATGGGAGAGCCTGGATGGGAACGGCGTGAAAGTGATCATTCTTTTTGCTGTCGGTAACGACAATGAAGGTGCGCAAAACCACTTGAAATTGTTATCAATGTTTGCCAGGAAACTCGGTAATGATGAAGTCATTGAAAAGCTGCTGCTGTCAGAAAAAACGGCTGATGTGAAAGAGGCTTTTGCAAATTAGGTGTTAATCTACCTTTTAATAATTGAAAATTCAGTTAAATGAACAGGGGGTTCAAAGATGGGAAAGATCAAAGAGTTAAATCTGAAGGGGCACTTGCTAACGGCGATTTCGTTTTTAATACCGATTGTATGTGGTGCCGGCTTTTTAATTGCGATTGGTATGGGATTTGGCGGTTTGAGTCAGGGTCAACTGGTTCAGGGGGAATTCGAGATTTGGGATGCTTTAGCAACAATGGGCGGAGCGGCATTAGGTCTCTTGCCGATCGTCATTGCGACAGGTATTTCTTATTCGATCGCTGACAAGCCCGGGATTGCACCAGGATTTATTATCGGCTTAGCTGCAAACGCAATTGGAGCGGGCTTTATTGGTGGGATTCTCGGCGGTTTCTTATCAGGATACCTTGCACTGGCGATCCTGAAACACCTCAAAGTGCCTAAATGGGCAAAGGGTCTAATGCCAACACTGATAATTCCATTCTTTACTTCGATTATTGGCGGGCTCATCATGATCTATCTGATCGGGTCTCCAATTGCAGCATTTACTTCATTACTGACAGGTGCATTGAATAACCTGGGATCTACTTCATTACTGGCGTTTGGTGGAGTTGTTGGGTTGTTGAGCGGAATTGATTACGGCGGTCCTATTAACAAAACAGTGTTCGCTTTCGTATTGACGATGCAGGCAGAAGGTGTCAATGAACCAATTACAGCACTTCAGTTAGTCAATACAGCGACTCCAATCGGTTTTGGACTAGCTTACTTTATCGCAAAAATGTTCAGGAAAAACATCTACACACCGATCGAAACAGAAGCGTTGAAATCAGCAGTACCAATGGGTGCAATTAATATCGTAGAGGGAGTTATCCCGATCGTTATGAATAATATTGTTCGCTGTCTAATTGCAACAGCAGTTGGTGGTGCTGCAGGTGGTGCTGTATCTATGTCACTTGGCGCAGATGCAACGGTACCGTTTGGTGGACTATTAATGCTGCCTACTATGACTAATCCATGGACAGGCGTGGCAGCACTGGTCGTTAATATTCTCGTGACTGGATTCACATTAGCATTGATTATGAAGCATAAAACACAGGAAGAAATCAGTTTGAAAACAGATGACGATGATGAAGAGGATGACATTGATCTTGATGATTTTAAAGTGATTTAAGTAGCAGTATTTTATATGTAAGGGAGAAATGAATGATGAAAAAAGTAGAGTTCTCACCATCACTAATGACAATGGATTTGGATAAATTCAAAGAGCAGATAACATTTTTAAATCATCATGCAGATTCATATCACGTAGATATTATGGATGGACACTACGTACCCAATATCACGCTGTCCCCATGGTTTATTGAAGAGGTCCGAAAGATCAGCAGCCTGCCAATTTCCGCTCACCTGATGGTCACCGACCCAAGCCTGTGGGTACAGAAGCTGATTGATCTGAAATGTGAATGGATCTGTGTCCATGCAGAGGTACTCGATGGACTGGCATTTCGTTTGATCGATCAGATTCATGATGCAGGATTAAAAGCAGGTGTGGTGATTAATCCGGAAACACCGATTGAAACGATCTTTCCGTATATTGAATTAGTCGATAAAATCACCGTTATGACGATTGATCCGGGATTTGCAGGACAGCGTTTTATCGAGAGTACATTAGACAAAATCGTAAGTTTAAGAAAGCTGCGTGAAGATAAAGGATTTCAATATGTGATCGAAATGGATGGATCGTCAAACCGCAAATCATTTAAACGAATTGATGCAGCGGGTCCGGATATCTATATTGTAGGACGCAGCGGTTTGTTTGGGCTTGATGATAATATTGAAAAGTCATGGGAGATCATGACAAGGGATTATGAGGAAATGACAGGTAAAGTGTTAAATTATACATGACAGCAAAAGCGACGAGGTATATCCTCGTCGTTTTTCAATTAGTTCCTTAAGACACACGCTCCCTCACACGTTCCACCGCATCGTTAATCGGCTGAACATCCGGCATGTCTGTTGGTTCATCTGACAGTCCATAATCAGATTTCAGTTCAATAATACGTTCGACACTCTCATTGATTCTCTCTTCAGTAATCTCACCGCTTTCAACAGCTGCTTTTAACCGATTGACTACAGCTGGAATGAGCTCAGGGTTATGTGCAACAAGCAGCAGATCACCGCCAGCTTTTACGGTTTGTAAAGCTGCCTCCTCCACACTGTAATTGTTTGTGATCGCACCCATTGTTAAGTCATCAGTAATGACCACACCGTCAAAATTCAGATCCTCACGAAGGATATCTGTGATTCCGGCTTTGGACATAGATGCAGGGTACTCGCTATCAATCTCTGGCAGAAGGATATGTGCAACCATGGTTACATCAGCATTTTCAGAGATTGCTGCTTTAAATGGAATCAGCTCAAGTGATGCGAGTTCATCGTAACTTTTATCGACCAGCGGAAGTGACAGATGCGAATCCTCGCTTGTGTCTCCATGGCCGGGGAAATGCTTGATCACAGAAATCACACCTTTATCCTCAATGCCTTTCATTGTCTGGATACCGAGCTGTGAGACAATATCCGGATTGCTGCCAAATGAGCGGTTGCCGATAACAGGGTTATTCGGATTGCTGTTCACATCCAGTACAGGGGCAAAGGTCAGATTGAAGCCAAGTGCCTTCATTTGCTGCCCGAGAATCGTTCCGACTTTGTAGGACAGCTCAGGATCATTTACCCTTCCAATTGAGAGGCTGGTTGGCAGACTTTTGATCTCATCAGGCATTCGGGTTACCCTTCCGCCTTCTTCATCCACACCCATTAAAAGAGGATAGGGGTTATCAGCATTTGCTTCTTTCATCCCGTTCAAAAAATTTACGGTCTGCGCTGTATTTTCAATGTTGTTACCAAACAAAATAATCCCGCCAACATGGTACTGCTTAATCACATCAGTTGTTTCATCAGTCATTTGTGTTCCGTTGACCCCGCTGAAAATCATCTGTCCGATTTTTTCATCCAGAGACATCTCATCAATTGCAGCGATGTCTTCAATATTTTTTGATAAAGAAATATGATCGGCAGCCGGCTGATCTGTTGTATCATCAGGGTTCGGGAACACCCATTTCAGCACATAATGATTTGGGAGGTTGTAAACGAGAATGATCTGATCAGTCTGTTCATCCTGATAGTAGCGCGTCTCATCGGAAGCTCTAAAGGATGTGACATCTTCAAGGTCATAGGATGTAAAGACTGTCTGAAATGAGCGTAGATCTGCTGCGACCTCGTTTGTCACGCCAATATCCAGTTCAGGATAATGATAAAACGTTCCCTCACTGGTATCAGTAATATGATTTGATTCTCCAAGCGTTTCTTCTATTGTATGTATGGTTGTTTCTCCAACCACAATGGGACTGTCGGGAATTTTCCCCTGCGTTGCTAAGTTGAATAACTCGTCTAATGTGGCTGCCGCCTCCTGGGGATCTGAGGCTTCGTCAGCATTCTCAGGAATTGAATCTTTGTCTTCATCCATCTGCCCGGACGATGAATCAGCCTGCTGGCCCTGAGTTTCTCCGTCGGTATGAATAAAAAAGTAAGCTGATACCCAAGCAAGTATAGCGATGAATAACATGATTGATAGACGCTTTAACATGATATTTCCTCCCAATAACTGTGAAGCACTTTTCTTTTTAGAATTCCGCTTCAGAAAAATGTAAAAATAATAAATCGTATCTATATATACATATACCCAGTTGAAAGAAGTTTATAATACGAATGAAGGAGATTTTAGTCGATATAGGAGGGAGAGGGGCACTGAATGTCCGATCAGCACGAAGAAAAATTAACTGGAGGTAACGTCTCTCAGGTAACCCGTATAGAAAATACTGTCCGGAGAGAATTAAAGCCAGGCAGTGAAAAAATTTATAAGTTATTACACCACCTGAGTGCAAAAGGTTTTGACTACGCACCAAAATTTTTAGGAATTGATGAGAAGAATAGAGAGGTTCTGTCTTTTATAGAAGGAGAAGCGGGAAATTATCCGTTAAAAACATATATGTGGTCGGATGAAGCATTGATGGAAATTGCGAAGATGCTGCGCCTGTATCATGATGCTGTAAGTGATTTTCCTGATACGAGCGGGTGGACCCCAATGGATCTGACACCTGATCCGATTGAAGTGATCTGCCACAATGATTTTGCGATCTATAACATTATTTTTAATCAGAAAATGCCAGTTGGGGTGATTGACTTTGACGTTGCTGCGCCTGGCCCGAGACTGTGGGACATCGCATATACCCTATACACCTGCGTGCCTTTAAGCAGACATTACTACGCTGAAAATGGTGAACAAGTGCATTACAGCTCAACACGTGATGCCGGACGCATAAAGCAGAGAGTGGCATTGTTTTTTGACACCTATGGAATTGAAGGGATGAAAGAAGAATATCTGGATATGGTCCTGCTGCGACTCGAGGGATTGTGTCATTACATGAAAAGAAAAGCTGCTGAAGGTGATGCTGCTTTTCAAAAAATGATGGAAGAAGGGCATTTTGATCATTATCAGAAGGATATTGAGTTCATCCGGGAACACGGGGAGGAATGGATTTAAAGAAATATGCATGTGGAATTCAAAAAGAGGAATCTCCTGTAGAAGGGGGTTCTTTTTTTGCAGATGGTTCTGTTAAATTTGGCTGTTGATTTCCGCTCTAGGGGAACGCTTTCCGCAGGGCGTGCGGTAAGCCTCCTCGCCGCTTCGCGTCTGCGGGGTCTCACCTGTCACGCTTCTCCTGCTGGAGTCGTCCCCTTCCGCTACAATCAACAGCTGTGTTCAAACAACATTGGACTTTAACATAGCCTTGCAGATAAGAATTCCCTCTTTAAGAATGTTCCAGTTTCCTCTTTTGAGACTCGCAGATTAATTGATCCAGCTCGTGGCTCAGTTTCAGTGTTTCTGTATGCAATAGTCCGTTCGATAAGCCGCTTTTAATCATAGCCTCTCGCTTTAACAGGATGTGATCTTCGAGTTCTTTTTCTGACTTATTCATATGATTATCTCCTCAAGAGTAAACGTAATAGTTAACTAGATATAACTGAATAGTATAAGCAGATAACCACTTTTCTAAAATTAATTCGTGATTTTGCTCGACCTTATGGTTTTAAATAGGTATTTTCCTTATTTTAGATTTTCTTATTTAATCATTCTATATTTTTCTAGAAATAAATGTGGCAGATTGCAACGCCATATTCATGTTTCTATTTGCCACATTTGATCAATTAGCACATGTTTTGTGTTTTAATGAGTCATTACCATTGAACGAATAGCTATTACTCAAGCGTTATATTTTACAGAGAGAAGCAATGGTGGATTTAATTACCATGGAAGCAGTGGTTAAAGGTGTGATTTAGTAGAAAGATAAGGTCTGAATCATGTGAGGGGTACTTTTTAATTGTTAAAGGGTTGGGGGATAAAATGAAGCGTGAATGGTTAATTGAACTCAGGAAAGCGAAAGAACTTACACAGCAAAAGGTGGCAGATCAATCCTTTATTGACAGGTCCTATTACTCTCAACTTGAAAATGGCGTGCGCGATCCGAGTCCATCAGTAGCTGAGAATATCGCAAAGGTGTTAAATTTCGATTTTTTAAGATTCTTTACAGACCATTTTTATCAGAATGAACCTAATATGCCTATGATCAAAACAGTGCGGACAGATCACGATGTGCTGTCATTGGTTGAATTGAAGCATGGGAAGGTTATGTACCACTACAGCAACATTGAAGCCTTCTCAAAAAATACGACTGCATTTATTCTTTCGAAAGTTAGACAAAATATACCTTGTGTGATCATTAACCACAATAAAAGTTCTTTAGACATCTACCATGAATTAAATCAGTTACTTCCACAAAGTGAAATAGAAAATTATGTTCATTTCTGTTCTTATGATATAAGTACGGATCCAGTGAATTCGGATTTTTATAAGCTTATAAAAGAAAAGGTGAAACATCATCAATATTTTAACATATGGATCAATGATACCTTTCTAGATAGAAAAGATTCTTTCCAAAAGTTAAAAATCTTTATCGAAACCTGTGAAATAGAGTTGAAAGACTACAAGTGGCTTTTGATATGTTCGTTTGATGCCTCAATGGTTTCAGCCAATGAATACATCAAAGCCATGAAACTGTTTCATTATATGATGACGGATCATGAACTTGTGAGTTCCCCTTTTCATAATAAACAATATGTCAAGGCGTCAACTTTATTTGATCCTATTACAGATAAAGAGTGATGCCGACCATCAATCAGCTAACGCTATTATACCTGGCTGCAATAAGAATGATATAGTCTGATAATAAGAACTCCTTCTAAAAGGGAGTTCTTTTTAATGTAGTTGAGCACAGAAAGGAAGATATTTATTTAAGATCATCAAACTCTGTATCAATTGATCGGGCTATTTAAGAATCGTCATGATAATTTCCAAATTCTGATTGTCTAATGAGGCACGTTGAATTAAGATGAAATCAGAATGAAAAATTGGAGGCTGGCACAATGAACTCAGTTTCACTGAAAGAACGGATCCACACGCTCGATATTATCCGTGGGTTTGCACTGTTTGGGATTTTGATTGCGAATATGATTGCGTTTAAGACACCTGTTTTTACAGAGGTCAGGGATTTAGTTGAGGGGGCCAGCCTGCCTGAGGGCGCGATGAATGCTGCACTCACACTCATGACAGCATTTTTTGTGGATGGGAAGTTTTATCCCATGTTTTCAATGCTGTTTGGTCTTGGGTTTTATATTTTTTACAGTCGTCTGATGAAACGGGGACTACCGGCAAGGAAAATGTTTATGCGCCGTCTGGTGTTTCTGCTGCTGATTGGACTTGTCCATCTGATATTTATCTGGTCGGGCGATATTTTACATACATATGCGATTACAGGATTTTTGCTCCCGTTATTTATTGAGCGGTCTGCAAAAACAATTAAGATCTGGGTGATCTCGCTTTTTGCTTTTGGTGCTTTTATGATGACAGCACTGATGTTATTGAGCAGTATCGGGATGAATATGATGGTGAGCGGGGAAATGGAGTCACTTGAAAACCTGAATCATACTGCTGATCTTGCTGCTTCAGTGATGGCAAACGGGAGCTTTGGAGAAATTCTTGCTTTCCGTTTTACAAATGAAGTCGTCCTGATTTTATTACAGGTCCTGTTTTTAGTGCCGACGATTTTACCGTTGTTTTTGATCGGTCTGTATCTGGGGAAAACAGGCATGTTCACGGAGATTGAACACAATATCAAGCGTTGGAAAAAGGTGATGTGGGTTGGACTGCTTGTGGGTGCACCTCTTGTAGGCCTGTCTGTAGCAATTGGATACAATCTGTTTGACTGGGCGCCTTATTTGACTGTACCGCTTGCTGAAGGCCTGAATGTTCTTGGAGGGCCGCTCCTCATGCTGTTTTATGTAGCAGCGATTGTCTTAGTTACAAAAAAATCATCTGTTGAAAAGATGCTGATGCCATTTGCTTCAGTTGGCCGGATGGCACTGACGAATTATTTAATGCAGTCTATCATTGCAGTAATCATTTTTAACGGCTACGGTTTTGGATTATTCGGCCAGGTGTCGAAATCACAGGGCGTGCTGATTGCGATTGCGATTTACAGCATCCAGGTTGTGCTGAGTCACATGCTGCTGAAGCGATACAAGCAGGGACCGATGGAGTTCGTGTGGAGAAAGTGGACGTATTCGGGTGAAAAGAAGCATTCGAAGGCGGCGTAAATAGAGGAAGAGAGAGGCTGGGTCATTATAAAAATTGTCTCAGCCTCTAATCGTCCCGGAGTCACCACCTTACGCTCCGTTCCACTAAGATTTATTTCAATAAAAAGTCATTCAAACAACAAATATCATCGTTTTGCCTCAGGCTCTTTTTCAATTGCGATCAACACTAAATTCAATCTCTGCTCTTATATTATACTCTATATCTTCACCAGGGCCTTCGTTATCCGGAACATTAAAATCTGCAATACCAGTCACGACATAATGTCCCTCCGGAAACCTCTGATCCGTAAACTGCTCCAGAAATGCTATATATTCCTCTTCATCTTTGTAACTGTAAGTGACTTGGCCACCACTATATTCTTCACGGAGCGGCTCTCCTCTCGTTAGGGTTGTAGACACCAATGGTTCTTGCATCATGTAGTCGATTTCGTAATTCCTCGTCGTCTCAATCATTGGAAAAGAGAATGGAGAATCTGCATGCGTAATTTCAATTTCTTCCTGATCACCTGTATATTCTAATTCGGCATATATGGTTACTGGTTCGTCCTTACCGTATGCTGCTTTTTCTGTAGAAAGCCGATAGATAAAGTCTCCGTCGATGACTTCAGCTTCCGTTTCATAATCAACCTGATTGTTTTGTTGGCAACCGGATAAACTCACGAGTAAAAACATGAAAGCTGAAACAACGCTCAGTTTTCTCAATGGAATTCCCCCTTTTATATATAAATTTGACGAAATTGAATGGGATTAGTTTCAAAAGGTCCATCAGTATCATGTGAGGATCAGGCCAGAACTAGAAAAAAATAACATGAATGCATAGAAAGAAAACGAAAATTTCTGTACCATATAGGCATAGAGTTCCTGCTAACTGGGATATAATCCACATTTTAGAAGCGCTATGATGTTATGACTTACTACCGATAAAACATAGGAGGGGTTATCAATTAAACCAAAATACTTCATCACGATTGCAGCAGTAGTGATCTTAATGACTGCAGGGTATTTTATAGCGAAAAACATTCAGGCAGGTTCACAGGAAGACCAACAAATGAACCAGTCTGCAAAAATCTTATCAGAACTGCCACTCGAACTTTCGAAAGACATACCAGCTTCCGTAAAGGATAAGCTCAAAGTACCTGAATATCTGCCATTTGAAGTAGAAAAAGTTCGTGGCAATGTGGAAGTACGTATGAGAGATGCCAATCAATTAAAAGAATCAGCTGAAAACAATGGATCTGCGTCAAGTTCAATTGAAACAGCGCAATTGTCTGAAGACGAGCTTGCGATTGAACAATTCTTCTACGGTGACAATATTCATATGTATCTGCTGGTCGAACCTGGCGGAATAGATGTAGAATATGCGAACGAATCTGACGTTCAACAGCTCACATTATCAGATGGTTCCACAGCTGATTATACCGATTATGGTTTCTCGCAAATGGTCAACTGGCTGGATGAAGAGACGGGCTATCATTACTCCATGGATGTGATTCATGAAGAAGGGGAGCAGAATAATCGTTTGACTGAGGAGGAACTGGTGAAGATGGTTGAGTCATTGGAGGTTCCGACTTACTAAAATAACATCATATACTCTAATAACATAAGAATGACCATATGACATCAAATGGTCAACCATTGCTTGAGAGGATTGATGATCATGAAGCTCACAAGGTTCTTACTTACTTTAATATTATTACTTATTCTCACTGGATGCGGAAATGATTATGAGAAAGATGGTTTAACATCGCAGTCAGAGGATCGATATCATTTGTATCAAGTTGGTGATGAAGATATTAGTGAATCATTATGGGAAGCAGGAGTAAGGAATTTATATTCATACTCAATTGCAGAATCACAAGATAGAGCTGAAGAAAATTTTCCATACTTAAAAATTGATACATTGCCCTCATATTTCGTTTTTGATAGCAAAGATTTGGTGTATGAAACAAATGATATTGAAGAATTGAAAAAATTTTTACTTGAAAATAATCCCCAGGAATAAGATATAAAATAGAGAACTCCTTTTTTGTGAGTTCTCTTGGTCAACAATAGTATAAATGGTGAAAAAACTATTTTGAGTTTTTATAATAAACTAAATGGTCAGTCCATTCACTATTTTCGTATATAAAACCTTTACGCATACATTCAAATTCCATTCCTACACTTTCAGCTAAGTGTATAGAAGGAGTATTATCAATATTAATATGTGCTTCAACACGATGGAATTTCAAATGTTTAAATGCAATATTAAGCGCTTCTTTTACTGCTTCTTTGCCATAACCCTTTTTCCAATACTGATTATGGATGGCATATCCTATCCTTCCCCATTGGAAACCATCTCTTGCTAAAGTTGAAAAATCAACCATGCCCAAGTGTGTACCAATTTCTTTTCTAAATACACCAAAAACGTGAGCAGTGTCTGTAAGTGCTAACTCTTGGTGTTTATCTACCAAACTATGAAACCACTCCAGTGTACACTCAGTCATATTTATTTTTCCTTTATCGTAACGATTTTGTGATGGATGCCGGTTTTTAAATTCATTTAACCAATTTTCATAGTCATCTATCTTTAATGGTCTTATTATTAATCTTTCTGTTTCTGAAATATAATTAAATTTTTCCTCTTTCAATTTCAAAGTGACATCTCCTCAATAATATTTTTTCCTTTAATTCGAAACCAAACTTTTTATCGTAATTCAGCTTATATGCCATGAGACATCACTCCACTCACTATGTAATATACACTCCATAACTTTGTTGTTAACTTTAAAATTCCTCCCCGTCCTAAAAACGAAGGTGAACAATCACTATACATGTACATTCAGAAGTATAAAACTAGTATGCCTATATGAACTTATAATAACAAATAATGTAAAATAAATATCCATAAATGTTAATAGTACAGGACCGTTTTCACGTTTATGAAGTAGCGTTAAGTTTGTTCTTCTTATCTTTCCGCTCTATTAATACAGGCAATACATTGATAAAGATAGAAGCAATTGTTAAACCCCACAATGCCCATTGATAATGAACGACTTCCCTGACGGCTGACCAGTCTTCTCTTTCTGCCTGTCCCGCTACAAAGCTGATTTCAGCGCAAAGTGTAAGTGCTGTAAATGACAACCCTGCTGCCATGGCAAGTCTATAATCCTTTCCTGTTGAAAATAAATAAATATTAATCAATGTTGCTGCGATTGCGATAAACCCCAGTATAATCCACACAACGATACCCCCACAAAAATTTATTAACCTTTATTCAATAAATTGAGACAATGACAGTCTATCATATATTTCCATCTTTAAAATTAATTTATTTGATAATTCACTCAAATCAGTTATACTAAAAATATACATACCGACCGGTTAGTTAGTAAGGTCAAAAGGGGATGGAAAGATGGATTTTTCGTATTCTGCTAAGGTAAAAGATCTTGAGAAGAAGCTCAACAAATTCATGGAAGAGCATGTATATCCGAATGAAGCATTGTATGAGCGGCAAGTAAGTGAAGGGGGTAACCGCTGGAGTAAAGTGCCGCCAATGATGCAGGAGCTGAAGGAAAAAGCAAAGGCTGAGGGGCTGTGGAATTTATTTTTGCCTGAGAGCGAGTACGGGGCTGGCCTAAGCAACGTGGAGTACGCACCGCTTTGTGAGATTATGGGGCGTTCGATGATTGGTCCGGAGGTATTCAATTGTAATGCACCGGATACCGGCAACATGGAAGTGTTGGTGCGGTACGGAACAGATGAGCAGAAGGAAAAATGGCTAAAGCCGCTGCTTGCCGGAGAGATCCGTTCGTGCTTTTCGATGACGGAGCCGAATGTGGCTTCATCTGACGCGACGAATATTGAAGCGCGGATTGAGCGTGATGGTGATGAATATGTGATTAATGGCCGTAAGTGGTGGTCGTCAGGTGCAGGAGATCCTAGATGTAAGATTGGGATCGTGATGGGAAAAACAGATCCTGGTGCTGATAAGTATGAGCAGCAGTCAATGGTTCTCGTGCCACTTGATGCGCCGGGTGTGACAATTGAACGGATGCTGCCGGTGTTTGGCTATGATCATGCGCCGCATGGCCACGGGGAGATTACGTTTGAAAATGTCAGGGTGCCGGCAGAGAATATGATTTTAGGTGAGGGAAAAGGATTTGCGATTGCGCAGGGGAGGCTTGGGCCTGGACGGATTCACCATTGTATGAGGCTGATAGGGGCAGCAGAACGAGCGCTTGAGGAGTTATGTAAGCGTGTCGTCGACCGTCATGCATTTGGCAAGCCGCTGGCGAGCCAGGGCGTGATCCGTGAATGGATTGCGGATTCACGGATTGAGATTGAGCAGGCGAGACTGCTGACGCTGAAGGCTGCTAATATGATGGACACGGTTGGCAATAAGGTGGCAAAAGCGGAGATTGCGATGATTAAAGTCGTTGCGCCTTCAATGGCACTAAAGGTTATTGACCGTGCGATACAGGCGCTTGGTGCAGCGGGTGTATCAGAAGATTTCCCATTGGCTGCTCACTGGGCGAGTGCAAGAACGCTCCGGCTCGCGGATGGACCGGATGAGGTGCACCGCGCTCAGATTGGCAGGCTTGAATTGAAGAAATATCAGGGAACTGGGAGGAATGAAAGATGAAGGTAATGGAATTGTTTGATCTGACTGGAAAGACGGCACTTGTGACTGGTGGCGGACGTGGCCTGGGTGAGCAGATTACTGAAGGGTTTGCTGAGGCTGGAGCGAATGTGGTGATTTGTTCAAGAAAGCTTGAGGCGTGTCAGGAAGTGGCTGACCGTTTAGCGAACCTGGGTGTCAAAACACTAGCACTGCAGTGTGATATCTCTGATCCAGCTGATGCGCAGCGCGTGGTGGATGAGACAGTAGAAACGTTTGGTTCGATTGATATTTTAGTAAATAACAGTGGCGCGACATGGGGAGCGCGTGCTGAAGAGATGCCGCTTGAAGCATGGAAGAAAGTCATGGATGTGAATGTGACAGGTACATTTTTGATGAGCCAGGCTGCAGGGAGAAAAATGATTGAGCAGCAGTCAGGAAAAATCATTAACATCGCCTCTGTTGCAGGGCTTGGCGGGACGGATCCACGGGTAATGGATACGATCGGCTACAACACAAGTAAGGGTGCGGTCATTACGATGACGAAGGATCTCGCTGTTAAATGGGGCAGGCACAATATCAATGTCAATGCGATTGCGCCAGGCTTTTTCCCAACGAAGATGTCAAAAGCGATCATTGATCAGGGGAAGGATCCGATCATGGAAGTAACACCGATGAAGCGGTTCGGATCTGATGATGACCTGAAGGGTGCAGCCTTATTCCTTGCGTCAAAAGCATCTGCTTATGTGACAGGGGACGTGCTGATCGTCGATGGCGGCACGCATGCCATGTAAGGGCATGTGATACAATTTGAGCCATACTTTTAAAACAGAGGCGTGAAGACAGTGAAGGAAAAAATAACAGAACACAGCATACGATTATTTGAGAAAAAGGGTTTCAGTGAAACGTCGATTCAGGATATTGTCGAAGCCAATGGTGTGACAAAGGGGACGTTTTATTATTACTTCTCCAGTAAAGAAGAACTGTTGATGGATATTCAGCTGCGCTATATCAATGATTTACTTGAGCAGCAGAAAAGTATCATGCGGGATGAATCGAAAAACTGCAAAACAAAGCTGTATGAGATCGTGCATATGCTGATCAGCAATATTAAAACGCAGGGTGCAAGTGCAAAGGTGTTTTTCAGGGAAATGCGCAACCTGAATGAGGAACGTCTTGCTGAGATCATTCCAAAGCGGGATCAGTTCCGGCTGACGATTGAGGAGCTTTTAAAAGAAGGCATTGAAAAAGGGGAGTTCCGTTCAGACCTGAATGCGTCAATTGCAACATTCGGCGTACTCGGCATGGCGAACTGGAGCTACCAGTGGTTCAACCCTGAAGGCGATCAGTCTGAAGAAGAAGTTGCACGTCTATTTACAGACATGATTTTAAAAGGAATCGAGCTGTGAGTTTAGAAAAAAGATAAAATTAAGCTTCACGTTTATAAAGTTATCTTAGTGTAGCGGAGCGTAAGGCGGTGACTCCGGGACGAATAGAGGGAAGCTGAGACCCCACAGCCGAAGGCGAGGAGGCTCAGCAACCTCCGTCCGGAAAGCATCCGCCTGAAGCGCAGCGAAACGATTCGCAAAGGCAGTTCAATTTTGACACGCCTTTTTTTAACAAAGAAAACATACCAACCGGTTAGTACAAAGGAGGAAGTAACATGAGTGAAGGGAAAAACGTAACGGTAATTGGATCAGGAAGTATGGGACATCAGATTGCAATGTTGAGTGCGCTTGGCGGATACGAAACAGTGATTCAGGATATCAATGAACAAGCACTGCAGGACGCAGAGTCAAAGCTTCATGCCATTATGGATCGCTGGGTGTCAAAAGAAAAAATTTCTGAGGACGAAAAAATGAAAGCGTTTCAACGGCTGCGTTTTTCTCAGGACATTGAAGAAGCCGTGCAGGAAGCAGACCTTGTCATTGAAGCGGTAACGGAAAAGCTGGATGTAAAAAGAGAGGTCTTTAAAAAGCTTGAAGCCTATGCACCAGCCCACACAGTATTTGCAACCAACAGCTCAACAATCGTCAACAGCCTGATTGCCGATGCGACAAACCGTCCGGATAAAGTTGTCAATATGCACTTCTTCTTCCCGCCGCTTGTCATGGACCTTGTGGAAGTCGTGAAAAGTGAAGAGACGAGTGATGAAACGGCTGCGCTTGCGATGGAGGTGTGCCGTGAGATCAACCGGACAGGCGTGCTGTTAGAAAAAGAGATCTCAGGGTTTGTTGCGAACCGTATTTTAGGTGCGCTGCAAAAAGAAGCGGTATCTCTATATGAGCAGGGTATTGCGGACTTCAAGGACATTGATCTGATCTGCAAAAAAGCACTGAACCATCCGATCGGTCCGTTTGAACTGATGGATCTTTCAGGGCTGGATGTCGCGCAGTTTGTAATGGAACAGCGCTATCAGGAAACAGGTGATCCGGCAGATAAACCGTTTGCGTGCATACTTGAAAAAGTGGAAAAAGGTGAGCTTGGCCGGAAGACAGGCAAGGGCTTCTATGACTATTCAAAAACAGCAGTGACAAAATAAAAGGGGTGCAGATTCATGCATGTAAATGAAGTGACAGTCAGATTTTATGAGACAGATGCGTTGGGACATGTGAATAATACAAGTTATTTTATTTATTTCGAGGAAGCGCGGGTGCAGTTTATTGCCTCACTTGGCTATGGTATGAACGTGAAAGACTGGCGGTTCATTCTTGCCTCAACAAAATGCGAGTTTAAGAGTCAGGGATATTTTGATCAGGTGTTAAAAGTAGAAAGCTATGTATCACGGATAGGGACGAAAAGTTTTCAGCTTGAGCACAGGGTGTCCTGTGCGCAGACAGGAACACTCATTGCAGAAGGAACCGCAGTCGTAGTGTATTTTGATTTTGAAAATCAGGTCAGTTCGGCTATCCCGGATGATATGAGAACGGAGCTTGAGCAGCATCTAGTAGCGGAGGAGGGACGTGTATGAAGCAGACGGATACGATTGCGGTAAAAGAAGGCGAAGGACTGGATCTTGGTGTGCTGGAAAGCTATCTCCGCCGCAAGCTGGATCTGCCGGACGGAACGCTTGAATTAAAGCAGTTCTGGGCAGGGCATTCGAACTTAACCTATCAGCTGACAATTGGTGAGTGGGAAGCTGTGCTTCGTCGTCCGCCGCTCGGCCCGATTGCACCGAAAGCACATGACATGAACCGTGAATTCAGGATTTTATCAGAGCTTCAGCCGCTGTTTTCACCTGCACCAAAGCCGCTTCTCTTTTCAGATGACGAATCCATTGTTGGCAGTCCGTTTTTCATCATGGAACGAAAACGCGGAATTGTACTGGATACCTCGTTTCCAGAAGGCGTGGATGTGACACCTGAGATCTGCCGCGGACTGTCACAGACAATGGTTGACCGCCTGGTTGAGCTGCATGCAATTGATTATACGAAAACAGGGCTGGTTGAGATCAGTAACCCGGACGGCTTTATGGAAAGACAGGTTCACGGCTGGATCGGTCGGTATGAGCGAGCGAAGACGGATGACATTCCTGAGGCCGACAGACTGCAGAAGTGGATGATGGACCATATCCCGAAGAGCCAGGCGCCGACTATCATTCACTATGATTATAAATTGAATAATGCGATGTTCAGTGATGATCTGAAGGAAATGGTTGGACTGTTCGATTGGGAAATGTCCACAGTTGGTGATCCGCTGGCTGATCTTGGGGCTGCGATGAGCTACTGGATTCAGCATGATGATCCTCATCTGTTGAAGCACGGGTTAGGCAAGCCATCTGTGACGGTCAACGAAGGGTTCATGACGCGAAACGAGTTCATTGAATCGTATGCGAATAAAAGCGGACGCGACGTATCTGATATGGATTTCTATCTCACATTTGCCTATTTCAAGCTAGCAGTTATCTGCCAGCAGATCTATTTCCGTTATCAAAAAGGACAGACAAGTGATAAGCGATTTGTCCATTTTGATCAGTTTGTAAAGACACTGCTTGTGCACGGTGCAAGTGTGATTGAAGAATAAACTTGAGGAGGTTTTTGAAATGGAAAAGCGGACTGTACTACATAAAGGAGCCAGCTATTTATATACATCTTCTGATCCTGAAGAGATTTTCACACCTGAGGATCTGACAGATGAGCACAAGATGATTGGCGCGACAGCCAGGCAGTTTCTTGAAAAGGAAGTCGCACCATTTGCTGAGCGGATTGAGCGTCAGGAATTTGAAGTTGTACCTGAGCTGATGCGAAAAGCAGGAGACCTCGGCCTGCTCGCACATAGTATTCCAGAAAAATACGGTGGTCTTGGACTCGATAAGATCAGTAAGGGCATTGTCGGCGAAATGATTGGTTCAGGTGGCGGCTACGGGGTGGCACATTCCAATCACACGTGTATTGCGACTTTGCCGATTACGTACTTCGGCACAGAAGAACAGAAGCAGAAGTACTTGCCAAAGCTTGCTTCAGGTGAATATATCGGTGCGTACTGCTTAACAGAACCGAATGCCGGATCAGATGCACTTGCAGCTCAGACGACAGCTGTGCTGAATGATGAAAAAACGCATTTCGTATTAAACGGAACGAAACTCTACATTACCAATGCAGTCTTTTCAGACACGTTTATCGTGTATGCAAAAGTGGATGGCCAGCATTTCACAGCTTTTATCGTGGAAAAGGACTTCCCGGGATTATCGCTTGGACCTGAAGAAAAGAAGATGGGAATTAAAGGGTCGTCTACACGATCAGTCATTTTTGAAGATTGCCAGGTGCCGGTTGAGAATTTACTCGGTGAGGTCGGCAGAGGGCATGTCATTGCGCTGAACGTACTGAACCTTGGACGTTTCAACCTCGGTTCTGCAGGTACAGGGGTATCAAAGACTGCCTTGAAGAAAACGATCGGTTTTGTAAAAGAGCGTAAGCAGTTCAAACGGGCAATTGCTGATTTCCCTGCGACAAAGCAAAAAGTGGCGTGGATGGCTGGCCGCATTTACGCTGCAGAGTCCCTGCAATACCGGACGGCGAGTCTGATCGAAGATGCGCTTGGAAACTTAGCTGAAACGTTAGACTATAAGCTGATCGGCAAACAGATGGGCGAATACGCGGTGGAGTGTGCGGTATGTAAGGTGTTCGGCTCAGAAACGCTCGATTATGTGGTGGATGAAGCACTGCAGCTGCACGGTGGAGCCGGGTTTATCCAGGAATACGGCATTGAACAGATGTACCGTGATTCAAGAATTAACCGGATTTTTGAAGGGACGAATGAAATCAACCGCCTGCTGATCCCGACGCATTTATTCCGTAAAGTGATGAAGGGTGAAGTGGATCTGGATGCCCGAGTGCAGGAGGCTGTTAAAGCACTTAGTCAATCGGATTCTGAGCGGGACGGCATCCTTGCACAGGAACGGGCAGCAGTGGAGACGATCAGGAATCTGTTTCTGGTCAATGCGGGTCTTGCATACGAAGCGTACGGCGAGTCTTTAGTGGAAGAGCAAGAGGCACTCATGAACCTTGCAGACCTCGCGATTTCACTGTTTGCGGCAGAGTCAGCTGTGGCCAGAACGTATAAGGCTGTGCTGAAAAATGGAGAAGAAAAGGAATCGCTGAAGGTTGATCTGACGAAAACGTATCTTGAAAGCGCGATATGGGATGCGGAGCGAATTTCACGCGTACTTGCCGCGAATGTGTGTACTGGCGAGAAGCGGGAGGAGATGATCGCTTTAACGGTCCGGGCATGCAGCCGTTTTAGTTCTCTCGGCGGGCAGGTTGAGGTAAATCGCGGGATTGCGGATCGATTGGTAGAGAAGGGCGAGTTTGTTTGTTAGGAATGAAATTTTTTAATTTGGAGGATTAAATGTCCACGATGTAGTATTGAGATTAAAATACAAAAAGCCTGTAAATTGTTTAACCAGTTACAGGCTTTTTGTATGAGATAAATCTCCAATGAAAAGTATGTATTCTTTTGTGGAGTTTCGAAAAACCCTTTATACAAAGGGGGAATTTCATTTATTTTCTTATTTTTCTTTTTTCTTGCCACCAGATGCTACAATGCTGCTGATTAATGCAATCGCTATTGCTACCCAAGTCCAAAAGCTCATTAGAAACTCTCCTTTCCTAAAACATTACTATTAAGTTGCATTCTGTATTTTAGTTAAAGCAAGACTTACCTTGTTAAAAATTAATGTTTTGGAAAAGTGAAATGGTTAGTACGAGTGTCAATAATGAACCCGCAGAAGTCAAAGTAATGATTTTTCGATTGTTGTGTGTTTTTTCAGGCTTTAAAAATTCCAGAATTAAAACGATCCATATAGCAGAGGCGATTAAGGCAATTATTCCAGTTGGCATCATATCATTTCCTTTCTTATATTTAGTTAATTTTACAATATCGTTTACTATTCATTACGTTTTCGTTGATACGGTTATTCTTTGCAATAAGGTAACTTAAGTTTACCACATATTAAGACATTTGGTATTTTGTTTCCATGAAAAACGGAAGTGTTCTATGAGAGGAGACTGCTCCATCTTTTAATGCTATGGATAGGTGTGAAAAACTTCTAAATATAGATTGTGTATATACTGTAAATTTGAAATAATTGGTACAAACGTTGTTAATTTTTTCAATTTAATAAAGACTGTTCTCGCAAACTTTAATGTCTCTATTTAATACTTTGGATAAACAGGGACATTCGTTCTATTGTGGGATTAGTTATAAATGGAGGTGTAATTTATGAGACCTGAGCTAACAAACGATATTAGTGTAGAAAATTTTAGAGATTACTATTGGTTAAAGGAAGAATTACAATCGTTTTGTAGAGAGAATGGAATAAGTGCTTCTGGCTCTAAAATAGAGATTTCCGACAGAATAGAAACATTTCTTCTCACAGGAGAGATAAAAAAGCCGATCAGAAGTTCAAGAGCAAACAAGAAAATAGAGCAACAATCAGATTTAAGTCTGGATACAGTCATTACAGAAAATCATCGTTGCAGTCAATATGTAAGAGCATTTTTTAAGACGGTCATACCGACATTTCATTTTTCAACTTATATTCAAAACTACTTTAAAAACAACGTCGGAAGAACTTATCGTGATGTTGTAATCGCTTGGCATGAGGAAGAAGAACACAAAGAAGACCCATCATACAAGAAAAAAATTGCACCTCAATTCGAGTATAATCAATTCATTCGTGACTTTTTTGCAGACACTAAAAATCATGGCAAAAGTCGTAAAGAAGCGATAGAAGCCTGGAATATAATCAAGAACCTCCCTGGAAGTAACAAGTATGAATCGCGGAATTAATCTTTAGGAATACCTTAGCATTTCTATGATTGGATTTCTCCTCAACACGATTTTAAACATTCGCTAACAATGATATTCAGATTTAACAAGTCAGTACTTTTATATAACACCTGAAATTTAATGAATTTGTAGTAAATATTCATAAATCCAGGGCAGGAAGATTTTGTAAGAAAGGAGACAGGATCATGAATAAAATCATGCTAATCATGATTAACGTTATTACAGGCTTATTTGTAGGCATTAACACTGTACTTGGTTACCTTTTTAGTGGTTTTCAAGAAGGTTTTGATAATGACACTAGAATATTATTATTAATGGTCGTTTGGGTTATAGGTTTAATTTTACAATTAACAATAACAAAAAAATGGATTGGATTAGTTGTTACTTTCCTACCGGTTATTTTTATCATCCTCCTTTATACTGCTGTTTATCTTGATTGGGGTTAGAGTTAGATTTGCAATATACAAAAACCAACACGCATACAAGGAATTAATTAGGGATTTATCTGCAATATCAATTATGTTCAAGGTTTCATGAGTTAAAAGCCTCGCTGTCCTGAACACGATACTGACTGTTCAATGAATAAATATATAAATGTGTCTAGAACAGGAAGATTTTTTTAGAAAGGAGAGAGGATTATGAATAAAATCATCCTAATTATCATTAACGTCATTACAGGCTTATTTGTAGGGATTAACACTTTAATTGGTTACGGTCTTAGTGGTATTGGAGAAGGTTCCACTAATAACATTAGAATATTTATGTTGATGGTTGTTTGGATTATAGGTTTAATTCTACAATTAACTCTAGAAAATAAGTTGATTGGATTAGTTATTACTTTCATACCGGTTATCTTTATCATTCTTCTTTTTACTGTCGCTTCCCTTGATACAGTTTAGTGTTAAATTTGCAACATCAATTCATTTTAAGACCTTATGATCTAAAAACCTCTCTCTCCTGAACCCTAATATAAATTTACATAAATATGTCGAGGATAAAGAGGTTTTCTAATTCACGCTTATAAAGTCTGATCCTTAAGCCTTCTTATTTTTATCAATACTTTTACAACAGCAATGACCATAATCGCAATCACAATGACGTACATCCATTTGAGGGCGGTAAAAAACACTGATTCGCTGTCATTGAGAAATACACTGATAGAGAGAAGCAGCAGCGCGAGCAATGAGATATATAGGGTAGTTAATAACCCGCTGTATTTTTGGATCTTAGACGCCTGATCAGAATAAATGTCCGGGGCAGCTGAATTGTTTTCAGCAGATCTGAAATAATGCCAGCCTGAAAATTGCGCGACGTGTTCCCATCCGGCATCCTCATAGATCGCGATATATTCATCCAGGTCTTCATTTGTAGTAGTTTTATAATCCAGCCGGTAAATGGCATCTTCTGGTGTGATCTGTTCGAATGTATAACGAAGCGATTTATAGCTTTTTAACTTCCATCCTTCATTTGACATCTTTCTCAGCCAGATTTCTTCCTCTGCATCCTGCCAGGCCCAGAAAATCCTGGTGACTTTTTTCTCCATGTTAGTTATCCTCCATTCTTTTAATAACATCTTTACCTACTTGTACAAGATGACTCAGCCGCTGGTATTCAAGCCTGATCACGTCCTGTCCAAGTCCGGTTAACGTATAAAGCTTTCTTCTGTCTCCTGAATCTCCATCCACCTTTTTAATCAGCTTTTGTTTTTCCAGCTTACTTAGCGCACTATACAGCGTCCCCGGCCCAATCTTGACATCTCCCGCACTCACATGCTCCACTTTCTGCATAATGCCATAGCCATGCAAAGGGTGTTCAAGGGCAATCAGTGTGTAAAAGGTTGTATGGGTAAGAGGTAAGAATGAAGAGGCCTCAGTATTTTTCATAATTGATCACTCCTGACATTTCAACATTATATCGTGTTGCGATATATCGTATGACGATATAATAAATGAATTTGATGATAAATGCAAGGCTGGTTCGAGAAAATGATTCAGACGAGAAATTTCTAATTTAGTAAATGATCATTGTCTATCTGCACTATTCATAAGAGTACTAGGGACAGAGGGATAGTAAGGATGGATAAAATGAAAAATTCTGAATAATAGATTGTGTCTCAGTTGCTTATTTGAAATAATTGGTATAGAGAGATCAAATGAACAAAAATACATACGAGGTGTTTGGATGAAGGTTGCTGTGAATTACTCTGTTGAGGCAAAGAAGTTATTGACTCAGTCTCTTATAGACATTGATTTGTTTAAATGTCCGGATTTTAGTGATGAACTGATCGAGAGTGCGAGGGAAAGTAAGCCCAGCTATATTCATTTTGGATTAAATGCAGGGAGCGGGCAGATGGGTAGAGTCGATTGGGGATTGATAAGAGACATGCAAAACCGTACTCAGACGCCCTATATTAATGTTCATGCAGTTGCAATGGCTAAACATTATCCTGATATGGATGTGGAAACTGAACAGCCCTCTCATATCAATAAAATGGTGGATGCGATCCTGCGTGATATAGAGATCCTTGATCGGGAAGTCGGGGCGGAAAATGTGATTGTTGAGAATGTGATCTGCAGAGGCCAGGGTGAAAACATGATGCGTGCAGCAATTGATCCTGAAGTTCTGACGCGCATTGTAAAAGAAACAGGCTGTGGCTTTCTGCTTGATACTGCCCATGCCCAGATGAGTGCAAAAAGTCTCGGCTTTGACGTGAAGGAATACATATCTAGTCTTCCTGTTAATCACTTGAAAGAACTTCATGTCACAGGGATTCAGCCAGACGGCAACGGTCGGTTAAGGGACAGTATGCCGATGACAGCAGAAGATTGGGAGTTGGCATCATGGGTAGTGGAGAAAATCAGAAATGGGGAATGGCAGAAGCCCTGGATAGCAGCCTTAGAGTATGGTGGAGTCGGGCCGGCATTTGAATGGCGTTCAGAGGAGAAAGTGCTGGCGGAACAAGTACCTGCGTTTAATACGATGGTGAAAGGTGAGCGATGAATGTGGAGTACTTTATTGGGATTGTTCCACCCAAGGATTATCTGAAACGAATTGAGCGTTTTCAAAGCAAATGGACAACCCAATCAGGTGTTGAACCGCATATCACTGTAAAAGCACAGGGAGGATTGAGACACGATAAACAGTGGATCGATCAGGTGAAGAAAGTCTGTATAAATATAAAGCCGTTTAAAGTCTCATTGGGTCAACCAAAAGTACTTGGGGGTCACATCTTATATATGAGTGTGCACTCTGATGACTTGCATCAATTGCATCAAAGTTTAGTTCATGAGATTTCCCCGGGAGCAGAGTTAATCCAACAGTATTTTGAACTTGACGCATATACCCCTCACTTAACGATTTGTAAAGTGAAAAGTAGTATTGATTCATTATCTGTAACCACAGAACAGAAGTTAAAGCAGCTAAAAGAAAGTGCGGAAAAGGAACTGACACCGTATCCTGTTTTTGATGTGAATTTTATACGGATTTATGAGTTGGACTATGAAACTTACAGATGTTCAAAGGTTGAAGACATTGCTTTAGGTCATTGATTTTTTCATTAGGAGGGATTCGGTGAAAAAGATAACTATATTCATTTCGTTTGTCGTTTTTTCTATGTTTTTTGCTACTGGATGTTCATCTGATGATATTAAAAAAATTGACGTTTATGAAATGGAGAGCTTCTCGGCCATCAAAGAGGACTCATTGACTTCTTATACAGACTCTGAAGAGGTTAGTCTTGTTGTTAAAGCATTCAATAACGCCAAAAAAGAACCAGGCATCGTTGATATAGCTGACCCGGAATACCAAGTTCAAATTGGTGAAGAATCCTATTATCTTTGGATAAGGGAGGAACAAGGAACAATTATGAATGTAAATGATACTCATACCATCTACAGCCTTTCAAAAAATTCAGCAGAAAAAGTTTACGATTTATTAAACTAACGGGAGCAATTGTTCGATAAAAGCTTTCAAACTTACTCTTACATATTAAAGAACGCTCGTAACAAATAAACTTATAGATGGGGGAATTAGATTGTCTACGGATATTCTGAAACAAAATAAAAAAAGCTGGGATAAAGTAGCTCACTATTTTAATGGGAAGGATGCATTACCTAGTTATGGTCCCTACGCACAAACCGAAGATGAGTTACGACTATTTGATGATATAAAAAATAAAAAAGTTCTTGATATTGGTTGTGGAAGCGGTCATTCATTGAGGTACATGGCAGATAAGAGTGCAAGTGAACTATGGGGCATTGACTTATCAGAAGCTCAATTAAAAACAGCAAAAGAAACGCTTGAGGGTTTAGATGCCAATTTGTTCTGCTCACCAATGGAGGATGATATTGGAATACCTAAGCAATATTTTGATGTAGTTTATTCTATTTATGCTATTGGCTGGACCACAAACCTTTCAGCTACGTTTGAACTTATCCATTCGTATTTGAAGCCAGGTGGTTCCTTTATATTTAGTTGGGATCATCCTCTATATCCTCATTTGAAAAGCGAGAATGGTCAAATTTATCTTGAAGGTTCATATCAGAATGAAGGGGTAACCAAATATCCGAACTTTAAGGGCGAAGAGGCTCCAGTTGTCATTCCAAAAAGAAAGATGGCAACGTATATAAATGAGTTAATAAGAGCGGGATTTACAATTGAGTCCGTCATTGAAAGTGAAGTTTCAGCAACGCTGGACGCAGTAAGTGAAGAGGTATCCGATCGTTATTATTCTTTATCCAAAGCAAGGAGATTTCCGACAACTATGATTATTAAAGCGATTAAAGGGTGACCTGATCTTACTTAACTAACGGAACAGGCTAGTGAAAGATGAAATATAAATCTATCGAAAAGAGGTGAGAAAATGATTGAAACACTATTAAAGCAGATTCCTGCATTAAGCAATTATAAAGACGTTATTCAAATTAAAAAAGGGTTTTCCACAGATGAAAAATATCTCATACATACTAATGATGGCAACAAAAAGTTACTTCTTAGAACTTTTAAGTTAGAAGAATTTGAATCAAAAAAGAAAGAATATTCGATTCTGGAAAAGATGCAGGAATATAACGTTACTTGTTCACAGCCGATTGCTATAGGCCAGGCTGGGAATCGGGGGTACATGATCACATCATACATCGAGGGTAAAGATGCCGGGGAAGAACTCGGAAAATACTCAGAACAAGAACAATATAATATTGGCTATGAAGCTGGACAAGAATTGAGGAAAATCCATCAATTTGCGGCTCCTAATCATGTCTCTTGCTGGCATTCAAGGAAAGAGGAAAAACACAAGAATTATATTGATTCTTATTTAGCGTGTGGAATTAGAGTTAAAAATGATGATAAAATCATGAACTTCATTGAAGAAAATATACACCTCATGAAGGAGCGGCCGAACGTGTTTCAACATGATGATTTTCATGTTGGAAATATTATTGTAAATAATAAAAAATTCGCGGGAGTGATAGATTTTAACCGGTATGATTGGGGCGATCCTTTTCATGAATTTCTTAAAATCGGTATCTTCAGTCGGGAAGTAAGCATTCCTTTTTCAATTGGACAAATACGGGGATATCTCAATCATACTGAACCAGATGAATATTTTTGGAGACTGTATTCACTATATCTGGCAATGTGTGTTTTCTCTACTGTAATATGGACCTTGAAAACTGTTCCAGACAACTTAAATGATATGTTAGATAAAGTTTACACTTTTTTAGAAGATCATGACTACTTTAGTGAGTTAAAACCTAAATGGTATACAGAAGAGATATACGTTTGAAATACTTTTTTGTTGTGAAGGATTGTCATTAAAATGAAAGATTTCACTTAAACTAACGAATGCTTTAATTGAATAGTGGCCATCTCCCTTAATATGATTTTGAACATTCTATTCATAAGTGTGTCTAGGACAGGGAATTTTTCAACGGAGAAGTATAGTTGAACAATTAATTAGGGATATGGGTTATGGGTGGTAACAAACATGCATAGGGGGTACAAAAATGAAGAATATTTTTAATCCATCTCACGCAGAAGAAATTTTAAACAGAATCAACAATTTAAGCCCAAATTCTAAACCGCAATGGGGCCAAATGGATGTTGCAAAAATGCTGGCACATTGTTCATCCTTTCAAGACATCGCAATGGGAAACACTTTTCCATCGAGAGGTTTGTTAGGGAGAGTAATTGGGAGGTTTGTGAAACCAATTTTTTATAATGACAAGCCATTACCCCAAAACATGTCAACAATCCCTGCAATTTTGATTGTAGATGAAAAAGAATTTGATACAGAAAAAGAAGAGTTAAAACAAAAAATTATAGAATTTCAAAATAACGGTCCTCAGAATTGTGCAAATCACCCACATCCTTTTTTCGGAAAACTTACTTCCGAGCAATGGGGAAAAGGAATTTATAAGCACCTTGACCATCATTTAAGACAGTTTGGTGTATAGCACACCAAATTGGAGACTTTTTACTAACGGGGCAGCCTACTTTAATCAAGAAAGGAATGGAGAACTGCTTGTAAAAATAGAAAGGAGAGATCAACACTGATTAAGAAGCATTTTTAATAAAAAGATACTTTTCTGATAACAATGTGTCTGGGAATGGGGGCTATTTTATGAAAAGTGCAATCAAATGGTCATTATCTTTAATTATCATTATTTCATCGATTGTACTAATTGGTAACTATACACGTATTCATACTGATAAGATCGTTGCCGTACAAATTGATGAAAAGATACAAGAGAAGGATAGTTACTTCATTATGATTGATGGAGAAGAGTTTATAGTGGAAAATGAAAATACTTGGAATTTAATTGATAAAGCGAATTTATATGATATTGATTATGAATGGCACGGACATTCTACACCTGTTATCAATTACATAGTGGTTCATGGAAAATCATCAGAGAATAATAAGCACTAAAAGTTATTATATTACGCTAAAAAAGGGATCTGTAATGTTTAAATAAAGGAGAGATCAGCATTGAGCAAATCATTCATTGAACATCTGCACTACGTTAGAATTCCTGTCAGAGATCTGGAGCAGTCTGCACAGTGGTACAAAGATGTGCTGGGTCTCGAATTATTAACAATCACTGAGGATCCATTTGCGATTTTTAAAATGAATGATGGGCCATTCCTAATCACGCTGGTCCCTGCTGATGAGGATACGTTTGTACATTTTACAATCGGTAATGAAGCTGCCTTCATCCTTGGATTTGCAGTTCCTGAGTTAGAAGCGTTTCATCAGCATCTTATTAATCACGGCGTGAAGGTGGAGGATATGCAGGAAGATAAGGGCCATGCTTTTTTCAACTTCTACGATCCGAACGGTAATAAGCTTCAGTCACATTGGTAGAGTAATGAGTTCGGGCAGCAAATGGCGATGACTGATAGCATCATCACAAGAGCGCTAGATCAGAAGCTTAGTAAAAGATAAAAGAAGAGCATCAATAGAAGGTAAGAAGCTGTATAGTGCCAAATATGCTTCTTTCGATCACGGTCATATATGAGTGCTCCACTCCAAATGGCTGTAATCATTACATAAAAAACAATATCGTGACTGATCACAATATAAGACATGATACCAAGAGCTGTAATAATTCCCATAAGCACACTGAAGTTTTTATCTTTAATCGCTTTTTGCATGTTGTAACCTCCGTCACTGGTTTTTGCTTTGAGTGTCAATGATCTGCAAAATTATTGATTAATGCGTCTGGTACATAAAGATATTCACATCACAGGGCGTGACAATACAATGAAACATAAACCGTTTCGCTCCGTATCAATAGTATAAAGTTTTTTGAAGGACAACGGTTTTTTTATTAGATCTCTCCTTCTTATGTATATTTTCTTTTAAAGGAGTGACAACCATTGAAACAACTGCAAGCGATCATTGGTATTCCATCAGCGATCTTACTTCTACTAGGTCTCTACTTTAGTTATCAGCCTCTACTATACATCGCATTAGCCGGCTGTTTTGCAGCACTGGTGATTAGGCAGGTTCGTCTGCATAAGTATTCTTATATGTTAGGGCATCCTGACCGCCGATATGATGAATCCGGATATGATGCATCTGCAGACCCTTTAGATCAGGCTGAGACCTATGCGGCAGAAGAGGAGGAAAGGGAAAAATAGCTTTCCTCCTCACCAGCACTTAACTAAAACAATCGCCCTTCCAATGCCGCAATATATCTCTCCGCTGACTTCTGCACGGCAGCATCCGCCGGACCTGAAACTTCTCTATGAAAAGCATTATACAGTTCGCCAAACGCCAGTGGCTTCAGCTTCTCCGCTATAGTTTTCACTGCTTTTGCAGGGAGCGGAATCATGTTTGGGTAGCTGTACATGAAACTGACCCATTCCCGGGCTGCCGCAACCTGAATAATATCCCCGGTAAGCAGAACTGCATCATTGTCAGATTGCTTTGACCAGTGTAAGACAGCTCCTCCATCGAAGTGCCCGCCAAGTCTGTAAAGCACCAATCCTTCCGAGATCTGCAGTGATTCACCACTCCAAAAAATAATCCGGTCACTTGGCCGCTGCACCCACTGCCTGTCATCTTCATGTATGTAAATCGGACACTCGAATGCCTCAGCCCATTCCACCTGAGTCGTATAATAATGAGGGTGAGACAAAGCGATCGCATCAATTCCGCCCTCTTCTTTTATATCATTCACCGTCTTCTCATCTATGTAAGCAATACAATCCCATAACAGCCTGAAACCCCGTTCTTCTATCAGATAGGCAGTCTGACCAATCCCGAAAGACGGCTGAGTGGTGATACTTTGGAGCCCGCTTTGCTCATCAATGAATTCGTTTGTGTAAGTCCCTGATAACTGCATGTCTTCTAAAGTCGTCCACTGCTGTCCATCCGGATGGACGTACTGTCTTTCTTCCTCGCAGATCACACAGCATTCAGGCTGCTGTGAAGATGGCGGGTATTGTGTGCCGCAAGTGATGCAAATAGACTTTTCCAATTTAGATTACCTCCGTAGAATTTCTTGATATATCCATTATAGAAGATACTCAGTATAGAATATAGTGTAAGATAAGGTAAGTATTTACTTACATAAATGAAATAACAATAGATCAATGTTTATAATGAAAAAAAGATAGCAAGGGGAACTGCTAGATGAGTAGTTTTGAAGCATTACAAAAGGTGATATCCAATATGAACTTCACAGGAGCGGCTTTAGTTCAGCAGGGTCATGAAGTAATCATTAAAAATGGCTATGGAAAAGCAAACCGGAGTGACCGCATTCCTAATTCTGCAGACACAAGGTTCGGAATAGCCTCAGGCTGTAAGATTTTCACTTCCGTAGCCATTTGTCAGTTGGCAGAGGAAGGGCGGTTGACGTTTGACACACGATTGAAAGATCTGCTGACGATTCCGTTTCCTCATTTCAGTGATGACATTACTGTGCACCACTTGTTAACGCACACATCAGGAATACCCGATTATTTTGATGAAAGTGAAACAGATGATTTTGAAGATATCTGGAAAGACCGGCCGATGTATCGTATGCAATCAGCTTCAGACTTCTTACCGCTGTTCCAGCATGAAAAAATGAAGTTCGAACCGGGAGCTGAGTTTTCTTATAACAACTCCGGATTCATTCTCCTCGGACTGATTGTTGAAGAGCTGACAGGGATGTCTTTTACGGATTATGTAGAAGATCATATTTTCAAACCTGCAGGAATGACTGACTCCGGATACTTTAGAATGGATCAGCTGCCTGAGCGGACGGCGCTTGGATATATAGATGATGAAGATCACTGGAAGACAAATATTTATTCACTTCCGATTAAAGGAGGACCGGATGGAGGAGCTTTCACAACGGTAAATGACCTGAAAAAATTTTGGGACAGTCTGTTTAATGATGAGATCTTAAGAGAAGACTTCAGAAAGATTTTGCTTACGCCGCACGTGCTTAATCAGAACAATATTTATTATGGATACGGCGTCTGGATCTCGATGAAAGAGGAAGAAATATTGAAGTATTTCGTGATGGGTTTCGATCCCGGCGTGAGAATGCATTCTTCCGTGAATATGGTGACGAAGGTTCAAACACATGTGTTATCTAACACTGAGGAAAGCATTTATCCATTTGTGAAAATGTTGGATGAGAGTTTTTGAAAAATGAGGTCATCTAGTGGGGAAGATAATATGAGATATAAAAAGAGTATCATGTCTACGCTGGTTTTAATCATGTGCTTAGCAGCATGGATGATTTACTCCTATAATCAACCACCTGTATTAAAAGGCAAAAGTACCGATGGCAATTGGACAGCAGAATATGTACCAATGAAATCTAATAAAAACATCTGGCAGGGAAACCTGAAGTGGAATGGGGAAGGGCATCCAAAAATTGAAGAACTTATATTTACGTTGAACAATCATGAGACTGAACTTTCTTTAACGGAATCACAAAAAAGTAGTACAAGTATTTCTGAACTGCCATCTTTATCTACCCAACCATTAGAGGGTACTGAAGCCAGCTACGTCATCAAATGGCAACAGAATGGTGAGGAGGTAGAAGAGGTCATTAGTTTGAAACCTCAAAAAAGATTTTTTGTTGTACCGGGATTTTTTTACGGGAATAATTAAAAATAAAAAAATTACTACATATCCTGAAATACTGCACATTCAGGTCAATTGTATAAGAAAGATTCAAAAATAAGTATTATATCAGGTATCGAATAGATATTTGCGAGGATAGGTGTTCATAAACTCTTTAGGAACAGACAATAAAAATAAGCGATGGGCTTAGATGAATGCGATGCGTGCTCATGCACTTCAGGTAATTTAACATAATACAAAGGGGTATAAAAATGAATCAGCCATTACTCGTTGCGGCAATTGTATTATTTATTATCGCTTTTTTGATAGGTGTAAAAAAGCAAACATGGATTTTATCGGGGTTCAACCAGAGCAGAGTCAAAGAGCAGGATAAGCTTGCCAAAATCGTTGGCTCTTATAGTCTGATTATCGGGATTGTCATGTTAAGCGGTGGAATCATTAACTATCCTAATAGCGAGAAAATACTTTTCCCACTTATGATGATTGGTTATGTGATTTTACTTGGGTATGTAAATACCAAGATGGTTGAATAACATTTTTGAAAAAGCGAACGATTAAACTATTTTGCTGCCCCCTCTAGGATATAAGGGGGCGAAAAAGTATTATTGATTTTCCAGCCATTCTTTTCTAAGCATACTGTAAGTGACAATGTTATTGTAGTGCCCGTTTATAAACTCGGCGTCACGGTTTATGCCTTCTTGTTTGAACCCCAGACGCTCGGGTACGTTCCTGCTTCTACTATTTGCTTCCGCACACTGGACCTCCACTTTATTAAGCCCCAAATCACAAAAAGCGTGTTCACAAATTGATTTTATACAAAGTGAGATAATGCCCTTACCTTCATATTGTTTAGACAGGTAATATCCAACGCTTGTATGTTTTGTTTTCCAATTGATGAAATGAAGTGATACCATCCCCACTAATTTCCCCTCATAGAATATTCCTGAGTTAAAACCGTTGTGATCTGCGAATTGTTTTAACCAGAGAGGAATAATTGTTTCACTATAATCATCTTTTGATTTTATATGATTAACCCAGCCAAGCCACTCTTTCAGGTGTTCCCGGTTAGACTCAACTAAAGAATAGACGTCCCCGGCATGATGCGGTTGTAACAAGCCAAGGCTAATTTGTGTATTTACTTTGTATGTAAACATAGAACGCTCCTCCAAGATAGCTTATCCAATTGTATCCATATTGTACGATATAAAATAATGTTAGCCTAAAAAGTTGCTAGTTCTCCTCATATAATCATTTTAAATCTAAACTTTTAATCTATTGATGGTTTCTCATATTATAACCATCATGCGCAGGTCCACTCAAAGCAAATAAATGCAAAAAATGCACCTGCTTTTAACATGAGTTTCAAGCTGTGAAATATTTCGTCTTCAGTTCATACAGATGATGCAACTCGTGCCCGGCAGATATATATGCCAGAGCCCGGGCTGAAAACACATAGTCACCCAGCCGTCCCTGGTTCAGCCAGTTCTCATCCTTTACCTGTTCACAGGTCGTAATCATCAGCTGCCGCGTATCCCTGAAATACTCAATCAACTGTTCAACCGGAATCGAATTATAATCAAAATGCTGAACTGCTTTTTCTCTTTCAAAAAACGGCAGTGAATCTTCAAAGCCTCTCGTAATTCTGAAAATCCGATAGAGCATATTCATTTCATTATCAATCATATGGCCAAGTACTTCTTTTGCATTCCACTTATCAGACGCATATCGTTTTTGCCAATCCGAAGCAGGAAGAGATTTGAAATACGCTACTGTTTTCTGCTCATTAGATTTCAATATATCGATTAGGTTCCCATCAGGTACGCGATTGATATATGGCTCAAATGGTTTGCCGTATTCCTCTATGTTTGGTCTTATTAACAAGTTCCTCATCCTTTCATGATAACTCTACTCCCCTGGTATATACCCAATCACTTTATTTGTATCACTATCCATTAATATAGCTGGTGTGCCGGCGATCACATTTTCTGGATCATGAAATTGTATTCTCAATACTTCTTTCCCTGCATAGGCATCTTCAAATAATTCATACCTATGACTGGCCACTACTTCTGTCACCTCAGCGCTTCTCCAGTCTTCTTCAGCATTATCATCCCAGCCCTGCTCATTCACATAAGCCCAGGCAGCTTCTTTTGCTTCAAGGTATTGACCGGAATCAATCTGACCATCGTTGTCTTGTTCACCTGAACAACCGATTAGCAAAAGTGCAGCAAAAACATTTAGTATGATGAATCCGAGTCCTTTCCCCATCCTCATTTAGCCTCCTTATCATATATAAACGTATAAGATATCAGATAAAGATCAAAAGTGACGACCATATTATTCCTTTTATGCATCCATTATATGGTCTTTCTAGTGTAGAATATAGTACAAGGTAAGAAAAGGATTGATTTCATCATTTATAAGGAGAACTGAGATATCACGATGCTTACATTCGGAGAAAGGGAACCAGGAAAAGATTATATCGTCAGGCCGGCAGCCTATGCCGTTATGTTTGATTCCTCTAAAACTGAAATAGCAGTGATTCAAACGGGGAGCGGACACTACTTTTTACCAGGCGGTGCTATTGAAAATAGTGAAATGCACGAAGCATGTCTGAAAAGAGAAGCACTTGAAGAGATGGGGATAGAAATTGAAGTCACTCGCTTGATTGGGAGTGCCAATCAATATTTTCAAGCTAAAAGCGAGGACACATATTATCTAAGTGAGGGTCACTTTTATGAAGTTAAGATGGGTGAAAAGGTAACAGATCCGTCAGATGAAGACCACGTTTTGAAATGGATGAAGCCGTCTGAGGCAGTTGATTGCCTGATTCATGAACATCAGCGCTGGGCGGTAAAAAATATGATTAATAGAAAAGAGCGGTGAAGGAAATGTTTACATACATGATTAACGAAGATATTGAACTTAAATTACTGGAGACGAGGCATGCGGAAGCATTATTCAGACTGACTGATGGTTCCAGATCACATCTGCGCACGTGGCTGCCGTGGGTGGATCAGACAAAAAGTGTTGAGAACTCTAAAGGGTTCATTGAATATACGTTAAAACAATTTTCCAGTCAGGATGGTTTTCAGGCTGGAATCTGGTACAAGGGAGAGCTGGCAGGCGTGGTCGGCTTGCATGGTATTAATTGGACAAACCGGTCCACTTCAATCGGATACTGGCTGGGTGAGGATTTTCAGGGTCACGGGCTGATGACTCAGTCCTGTCAGGCTGTGATCTCTCATTGCTTTAATGAATTAAATCTGAAAAGAATAGAAATCCGGGCAGCAACTGAAAATGTAAGCAGCCAGGGTGTTCCGGAGCGGTTGGGTTTTAAAAAAGAAGGGTGTCTTGAAAAGAGCGAATGTTTGTATGGTCACTATGTTGATCATTATGTTTATGGCTTAATCAATCAGGCTTAACGTCAGGAGGATCACAAATGGATACAACACAGCAAAACAGTTCTGCATGGGACCAGAAAGTAGAAGAAGGGTCCAGATATACAAAAGCGGTCAGCACTCAAATGATCGCAAAGGCTAAACAAGGCGACTGGGGAATTACTATTACAACTGAAAAGAATGTACCGAGGAAATGGTTTCCTGAATCGTTAAAGGGTTTGAAGATTCTTTGCCTTGCTTCCGGTGGCGGACAGCAGGCGCCAATCCTTGCTGCAGCAGGAGCTGATGTAACAGTAACCGACATTTCAAAAAAACAGTTGGAACAGGATCAGATGGTCGCAGAGAGGGATCAGCTTTCACTGAAAATTGTGCAGGGAGATATGACAGATCTCAGTGATTTTGAAGACGAATTATTCGATATGGTCGTGAACCCGGTTTCTAATTTGTTTGTAAAAGACATACAACCTGTGTGGAGAGAAGCGCACCGGGTGTTAAAGAAAAATGGTGTGCTTATTGCAGGATTCACGAATCCACTTTTATGGATCTTTGACGATGAAGAAGAAAGAAAAGGTCATCTTGAAGTCAAGCATACCATTCCTTCTTCAACGCTGGATTACCTGCCGGAAGATGAAGTGGAAACGTACATACAATCCAATCAGACAATTGAATACGCTCATACCCTCGAAGACCAGATCCAGGGTCAAATTGATGCCGGCTTTGCTATTAACGGATTCTATGAGGATGATTTCGGTGGCACAAGAGTTTTGGATAAGTATATTAAAACCTTTATTGCGACGAGAGCGGTGAAGCTTTAAGGGCAGTAAGGGACAGGCCCGAACTGCCAAAAAGGGAGCATTGATGATCGTATGTATAGGTTTCTAAATCAAACTGTACAACATCAAAAAATTCCATAATGCATGTAAAAAAATGCCTGGAATCAGTGAGTTGAAATGTTTGAACAGGTAGATTGAGAATATACTGAAAATAAAAGATGGAATGAAATAATCCAGATGAAAGCAGCCAAATATAATTGAAGCGAGTACTGCCGGGAACCAGAATCGCCCCGTTTTATTGAAGAGGTAGCCAAACAAAATCCCTCTGAATAAAATCTCTTCCCAGAGGGGCGTAAATATGATCTTGGTCAATAGATCGTTCCATGAGAAATGATACAAATATTTTCTATAAGTCATTGTCTCAGCAACTTCCTGCAGATAGATAAATATGTAATGAGCGAGTACCAGCAATAACAGCATACTTAACATCGTGAGATATACTCGAAAATTTAACAGTACAGTGAAATCAAAATGCTTGATTACATAAATTCGAATCTCTCTAAAGCCCGCTGTAATCATAATAAAAAAGATAAACCAAAAAATGCTATGGTATTCTCTCAGTGAATAGAACGGTGAAAACAGTAATAGTTCGAACACAAATTCTATTAAGAAAGCTGCAAGAATAAGCATAGATATATAGAGCAAAAAAGAATAAATATACTTGTTTTTCATTCAATCCCTCCCTATTTAACATTATCATATTATTGTAAAATGATGTTAATTACTAGTGGGTTTTACTCATTCTGGACTGATTTATAAAAACTGAAAGGAGCAATAAAATGAACCCGTTGTTATTAGAAGTGCCACTGGAATTATATACAGAAAGACTGATCCTTCGTGCACCTTCGCAGACCGGGGATGGACCTGTTGTGAATGAGGCGATAAGGGATTCTTTCAAAGAGCTGAAGGAATGGTTGCCTTTCGCTCAGGAGATTCCTGCTGTTGAGGACACGGAAGTTAATTTGAGAAGTGCGCATATTAAGTTTTTAAATAGAGAAAGTTTCAGGTTTTTAATTTTTCATCGGGAAACTCAAGAGTTTATCGGAGCTGTCAGCCTTCAGGGGATAGATTGGGATATTCCCAAGTGCGAAACAGGATACTGGATTCATACGAAGTTCAGTGGAAACGGTTATATGAAAGAAGCAGTTGAAAGTGTGGTCCATTTAGGGTTGCATCAATTGAACTTTAAGAGAATTGAAATTAGATGTGAATCAGATAATCATAGAAGCCAGGCTTTAGCAGAGGCTGCAGGTTTTAGTCTTGAAGGCATTTTGAGAAATGATGACCTGTCGGCTGATGGTAGCAGGATAACGGATACTTGTTTTTATTCGGTTATTAGATAGTGGTGTTATATAGAAAGGAGACCTGTACGATTAAAAGGAAGGAGTTTTCTTATTCTCTCAAACAATAAGAGGTTATTTTATCTTGTAAATCTATTAGAGATTTTTGTGTTAGTTGTCCTTACGATCAATATCATTGTTGACCCGTTAGATGTGTCTCCCTTTTTAGCGTCGATCATTCTTATGGTCATAATATACTTAACCGAGTTTGTAAGAGCAAAGAACCCGGAAAATGTAAGTTTTATGAACACTAGATTGTATCGATATAGTATATATTTTTGTTATTTTGTGGTCATCGCATTGATGGCATTCTCTCATGAATTTTTGATTCTTTTAATCCTATTTATCGCTTATGAGGGAGTAAAGTGGAGCGTGAGAGCAATTAAGAATAAGAGGAAAAAATAAAGCCTGGGATAGAACCCCAGACTTCACTTAAATGTACTTAATTCACTTTCGCAAATCCAAATCCTGATGCCAGGTCATCCCCAACAGCAGCGCTTCTGCCGCCAAGAATATCGTTTGCTTTTGCACGGTTTTGAAGCTCAGTGCGAAGCTGGACGTGTGAGAAGCCAGGGTTTTCTGCCCATACTTTTGCTGCAAGTCCTGCTACGTGCGGTGATGCCATTGATGTACCGCTGATTGTGTTATAACCGCCATTTGGCCATGTTGAGAAGATAGCTGCACCAGGTGCCGAGATTTCAACGTCACCTTCCTGGATCAGGTAGTCACCATCACCTTTACGGACGCCTCTTGAAGAGAAATCAGCTACACGGTATGTACCGTTTTCAAATCTGTTTTCAAGTGCTGCAACTGCAACCGCATTTTCAAGTGCACCAGGGTAACCGATTGACCCCACGCGGAAACCTGAGTTTCCTGCAGCTGCAACAACCAGAACGCCTTTATCGTATGCATAGTTGACTGCGTCTTCAATCAGAGGGCTGCTTGCAGATGACCCAAGAGACATGTTAATGACTGTCTTTGTTCCAGTTGCAACTGCCTGATCTGCTGTATGACGGATCGCTGCTGCGATATCATCTGAGTAACCGGAACCGTCATCGCCAAGTACTTTGTATGCCCACAGGTCTGCATCAGGTGCTACGCCGTAAACACCTGTGCCATCACTGCCGCCATCTGCAAGAACAGAACCTGCAACGTGTGTACCGTGTCCGTCGACATCATTACATGATCCATTCACAAGCGGTGTTGCCTGAGTGAAGTCCTTACATTGTTCAACTGTTCCCTGAAGGTCGTGGTGGCCAGTGAATACACCAGTATCCAAAACGGCTACATTGATGCCTGATCCGCCTGATGTCGCACTCACGCTTCCATTATTATAGATTGCTTCAATGCCCCATGGTGTCTGATCTGCCGGTGCAGAAAAAGCAGTAGTGACATTCTCTTTGTTTCTTAATGTCTCAAGCTGGACTTCTTCAACCTTTGTCAGTTTGATATTCTTATTGTTTTGAAGGGCATTGAATTGCGCTTCATTCATATCAGTTGAAAATCCATTTGTGCCAAGCTCCCAGCGTGAATCATATTTTTTCTGCAGGGCATCTTTTGTCTTATTTGCTGATTCGCCTGACACTTCTACATATACACGGAATTTTTCAGCATTGTTCGACTGATGATCCGGTGCAGCGCTGGCCCCCGCTGGTACTGCCAAACTTGCTGCAAGTAATAGACTCATTGTGATCCTTCTCGTTTTCTTCATTTCCCCGACTCCTTTTGTCTAAATATTTTGTGAATAGATCCATCCTATCAAAAGGAATGCATCTTGTTTATCGGGAAAATTGAGAAGAAGTGTATACATAGAAGGGGTATAATTCCCTTTATATGTAACGGTTTTAGTGAAGTATAAGTATTACTTATCACTTCGGTTTGGGAAAATTGTAAGAAAGACGTGGGAATTGTGCTTGTTTATCGTTTAAATTACTAGTCAATAAACGAATAATTTGACGATAAAGGGTGTATAAGCAGGGGAATTAAACAGTTCTGGAAGGAGATATGATGATCGCTCAAGCGTTTATATAAAGAAAAATAAGGTATTGATGGTAAAACAATATGTCCAGAGAGGGGATATCGTCTGGAATTATCCGGGCGGTGGTATAGAAGAAAACGAGACTCCGGAACAGGCATGTATGAGAGAAGTCAAAGAAGAAACAGGATATGAAGTGAAGGTCATCAGGCTGCTGGATAAAAGTGAAGATAAATACACTTTTATCGCAGAGATTGTTGGTGGAACACTTTTTCTTGATTTGAAACTTGAGTCAAACGAGGACATGCTGGAGGCAGGTTGGATTTCACTTGAAGAGCGTGAGAAGTTTGATGATTTTACGGCTCCAATTTTAGCTTTGTATAATCAGTAAATATGCTGGTCTATTCATATAATTACTCAATCTGAAGTAGACCGGAATGAAAGCACAAACTGCCAGAAGAAATGGAGGAGTAAAGATGCACTCACCACCAAAACATATCATTGCTGTTTCAGCAAATATAACAAATGATGAAGGCCATACACTGCTGGTAAAAACACATTTGCGGTCAGATACGTGGGAAACGCCTGGTGGACAGGTGGAAGAAGGTGAGCCGCTTGGTCAGGCTCTTTGCAGAGAAGTGCTGGAGGAAACAGGTTTAGTGATTACGCCAATTGGCATAACCGGTGTATATTACAACGTCTCAAAAGGGTTATTAGCAGTCGTATTCAAAGCGGAATACGTGAGTGGGAACATCAAAATTCAGCCGGAAGAAATTAAAGAGGCTAAATTTATTGAACTGACTGAAGAAAATATCGATGACTATATCACCCGTCCGAATATGAAGTCCCGAACGCTTGATTGTATGAACGCGAAGAGTTTTGTGCCTTATGAGACTTGAGAAATGAATCCTTATCATTTAATGGAAAGGTTATTTTAAGAAGAAATAGACCTGTTCAGGGGATGAAAAAGTAATCATTTAATCTACAAATGATCCATCTTTTTCATTCCCTGGCTTTTTTATATAAAAAGTGAATTGACAAAACCACTATATAGTATTACTATATAGTGGTAGTTAGTATTACTTATTACTAATCATATAAATGGACTTGAGACCAGTTACTAAAATAGATACGGAGGTAAACATGGGTAATTTTAGAGAAATGATGAAAGGGGTTCTTGAGGGATGTGTCCTTGAGATCATCAGCCATGGTGAAACTTATGGTTATGAAATCACCCAAAAGCTGCGTGAGCTCGGTTTTCACGATGTAGTGGAAGGAACCGTATATACGATTACCATGCGGCTCGAGAAAAATAACCTGGTTAACATCGAAAAAAAGCCCTCAACTATGGGGCCACCCAGAAAGTTTTATACGCTTAATCCGGCAGGTGAAGAGCACCTGAAAATATTTTGGGATAAATGGGATTTCGTTTCAAGTAAGCTCGACAAACTTAAAAATAAGTAAAAGAGAGGAGAAGGACATGAATTTCTTAGAGAGAATAACCGGCAGTGATATGAACAGGGAAATGAAGAGCTTTGAGTTGCGGGTGAAAAATCTGCCGGCTGACTATCAGGCTGCGTGGAAAAAGATCAACCAAAATATTTGGGTTCACGGAGATTTCTCAGGTCGTAACCTGATGCCGATTCTAGAAAGTGTGCTCGAATTACTCGAAGTTACAGCAGCTGACGGACAGCCTATTGAAGAAGTGCTTGGAGATGATATTCAAGGCTTTACATCAGCGATTACCGGCCACTCAGGTGCGAAAACTTACAGAGACAGATGGCGTTACCAGCTCAACAGGAACGTAGCAAAAAAATTAGGAGGGCTGAAATGAACATAAAAAAGATGATCGAAGAAAAGAAGAATTGGAGAGCTCATGTTTCACGCGTGAAAGCACTTCCCCAGGATTATCAGGTGGTGTATAAAGAGATGCAAAAATATTTTTTTAAAGTTGGTCCTGTTGAATTACACAAAGGTACCGGGCTGCTCACGGACATTGTCAGCTTCTTTGAAGAAGGCGCTGCTGAAGGAAAAAATGTGCTCGAAGTTACAGGAACAGACGTAGCTGCCTTTTGCGATGCACTGATAGAAGATTCAAAAACTTACGCTGAGCTTTATCAGGATTCTATTAGACAAAAATAAAGTGCAGTCTGTGTGCCGGACTGCACTTAATCGAAATACACTGTATGTTCATACTTCATCCCAAAATGCCTGTACTCAATATCAATACGATCAATCGGTTCATCATGTATCACACTTACGCCGAAAAGTGGCAGGTCCTCAAGGGGAATTCCCTGATTAGATTCTTCAAGGTTAGGATAAGCGGGTGTGCCGGATTTGATTGTGATCATATCCAGACGTGTAAAACCGAAATCTTTTACTTCTTCGCTCATAAAGTTATCTGTGACGATCAATCCCTGCTCAGCATTACTGACTTGCAGCATCGCTTCTGAAGGTTCACCACCATCATTGACGGTAACATCCAGCAGTTGAATATCACGAAAACCCTCATTTCCAATGCCTACTACAACGGACTGTCGATCATCACTTGAAGAGATGGTTGAAATCACGATAGGAGGATTCGATTTTAATAGATAATAAAGGCTGCCGGCAATGAGCAACAGAATGATGATCCCTGTTGCTTTCCAACTCAAGCCTCCGGTTAAATCAGACAGATTGCGTCCCTGTGAACTGCCTGAAGGGTTTTTTAACTCTTTTTGCCTCAATTTTTCTCTGACTGTTTCTGCTCTGTCTTTATTGTTCACGCAGTCACCTCATTTATTTTAAAAACCTTTTCCAAAACGATTCATCATATTGTCCATCTGACATTTTAAAAAAGTGGCCCATAAAGCCTAAGTGTACTGCACCGTATTTATCTGCCGCGTCTTTAGGTGAAGGAGCATATATTGAAAAAAAGATAAAATCTGCCGTTGCTATTCGTACATTATCAGGTATTTGGATGCCTGTTTCAGCTTCATCAAACTTTATATAATCATCAGGTGTCGGATTTGTTAAAGCTGAAACAACAAGAAAGAGTGTAACTGCACTGAACATAATGATTAAAGATTTTTTAAGCGCTTTTTTCATCTTCTCCTCCAAACTGACGAACCGGTACGAGAACTCGAAAAACCGTTCCTTCTCCAGGTCTGCTCTTAACATTAATAGACCCCTTATGCAGCTGCACCAGCTGTTTTGTAATTGTCATCCCGAGACCTGTGCCGCTCCCGGAATCACTCGTATTCGTACCGCGGAAATATCGATTAAAAAGCTGGTTGATCGTGTGCTGATCCATGCCGATCCCATTATCAGCAATTGTAATCTGCAGCAGCTGATCTTCAATTTTGGCTAAAGATACTGTAACAGTTGTACCGGAAGGGTTGTATCTCAGGGCATTTTCAATCAGGTTATCCATGATTCTCTGAAACCATTTAGGATCGATTGTTGCCTGAATATTGTGATCCTCAGACTTATACTGAAGAATTTTATCGTTGTAATTAGAGTTATTCATGAAGCTGATAATTGTTGTGCGTAATAGCTCATCAACATCCGTCTGTTCCGGATTAATCGGTAATGCACCATTTTTGATCCGATACGTCAGCGTCAGATCTTCAAGTAAATCTTTCATATAAGTCGCTTTACTGCTGATCGTTCCTGCGAATGCCCGTGTTTCTTCAGGCGTCCATGAATATTCCTGTGCTTCAATCATTTTTGCGTAGCCGGAAATAGAAGCAAGCGGCGTTTTCAGATCATGTGAAATACCGCTGATCCATTCTTCCCGGGTAAGCTTGATTTTCCCTCGCTGTTCCTCGTTTTCCTTTAACGTGTCTGTGAGGTGCGATAAGTTCATAATCAGGTCTTTATATAATCTGTATTTTTTCTTCAGCTTCCCATTTCGTTTGTATAGGGCTGGCTCCTGAAGATGGTTGAGCGGCTGCTGATAGTTCCCCTGACTTAATTGATCTATCCACTTCAGCATGTGCAGCAAAGGGCTGCCGAACTTATGGGCATACCAGAACGTACTGCCCAGCAGTAAAAGAAACAATAGGATAAATATGATCAAGAAACTGTTTTCAAAAGGACTCTGAAATTGGTCTGCCGCTGCAGGACCAGATTGCTGTTTTGGCACGCCGACCAGTAATGTCTGATTCGTCGTTTCATCATGATAGGCTTGAATTGAATCTGTCTTGGACTGATTCAATGAAAGAATCTGTTCAATGGAGTAGGAGGGTGGCTTGTCTTCCGCCTGATACTGGTTGATCACATTGCCGGATTGGTCAAGCAGCTGAACGAAACCGCTGTTTTCAGTCAATAATTTAGATGTGTCATCACTGAAGTCTAATTGGCTATTCTCCCAGTCAATTTGTTCTTTTGCCTGTGCTAGAAGACCGGTTGCAACATTTTCTTTTCCAAATATCACAACAGGGGACTTGGCATCTGCTTCATCTAACTGCCAGTACGTATAATCGAATGCCTGATTATTCACCAGCAGACCTGAGAAGCCGTTCTGGTTCAGATGCGAAAGGATACTCGTTGGCGTACGGAAATTTCCCATGATCTCACCGTCTGATGAGACGACCATCAGCCATCCCTTTTGATCCTTCACAAGCTCTTGCAGACCGGCATCAAAATCGGCACTTTCATCAGATATCGTGATATTCTCTGATATAAAATAACTTTCTGCTAAGGAGAGATCATTTTTCATCTCATCGTTTTTAATCGCAAATCCGGTGATCGCCGCAGATAAGATGATTAATGAAGCAACCAGGAAAAAGATAAGCATCAGCTGGATGAACAGTTGGATTGTAAAACGTCTATGTATATTCATCGTCAGGATTGCTCCGATACGAGTTTGTACCCCAGCCCGCGCACTGTCGTAATAAGCTGCGGCTGACTCGGGTTATCCTCAATTTTTTCACGGAGCTTTCTAATATGAACCATGACTGTGTTATCCTCCCCCAGAAATTCTTCCCCCCACACGCGTTCGTACAACTGGTTTTTGCTGAACAGCTGATTCGGATGCTGACAGAAAAATACTAACAATTGATACACCTGTGCCGGTAAAGCGATGTGCTCGCCACTGACTGTCACAGTGCCCGATAAAGTGTTAACAGTAAGCGGACCATACTGATAGTGCGAGGGCTGCTGCTCAGACAGCTGACCGGCTTTTCTTCTCAGGTGAGCTTTTACCCGTGCGACTACTTCAAGCGGGTTAAATGGTTTGGTAATATAATCATCTGCACCGAGCGCGAAGCCGGATAACTTATCCAGATCGGTAGACCGAGCTGTCAGAAAAAAGATCGGTGCATCAGTTGTTTCCCTGATGAGCGGGCATATCTCAAATCCGCTGCGGTCAGGCAGCATGACATCCAGTAAGATCAGGTCATACTTTTTATGTCTGCATTGCGCGAGCGCTTCAGCCGCGGTCGCAGCAGTATCAATCAATCTGAATTGTTCTTTCTTTAAGATCGTCATGATCATCTGACTGATTGCGACTTCATCATCAACAATCAAAATCTTGGCATCCTGCATGATAAAATCTCCTGTTCCGGCAATATTTATAGTTTTATCATATCAATTCTTAACTAGAAAAAATAGGAATTAAGGTAGAATTAATGTTGAGGTTGTCAGGCGTTAAGGAAGGTCGTATAAAGTGAAGCTGTAAGATAAAATCACCGGAAGATTCGGAAGGAGTCATATTCATGTTCGCAATCAGTAAAAGAGAGTTTCTCAGATTAATGAAAGGAATTAAATCAATTATCATCATTGCCATCCTGCTGATCACAGCATATTTTTCTGCAAAGTTTTCTAGCCTGCTTCTTACGCTGGATGAGTTCACAGCAAGTGAGGCTGATATCATACATACTGCAGGATTTCTTGTCCTGCTGCTATTCTTTGGACAATTGTTTGTGATGGGATTATCGCATGACGTGATGAACCGCGAAATGCATGACCGGACGATTCGTTTTCTAGTGACCAGAACGTCCAGATTATCCATTGTGCTTGGTAAATTTCTTGGTGTGTCCTTATTCTGGTTCACATGTGTCGCCGTCTCATTTCTAATTGTGTTTTTCTTTTCTCATAGTTTTGACTGGCTGAGTTTTTTGCAGCTTATGTCTTTATTAATCTTTCAGATTGCCTTGACGATCCTGCTGTCAGTCCTGATCCCTAAGCCTGGTTTTACGATGTTTCTAGGGGTCATTGTAGGTCTTGCCTCTCCAATATTAGGATTTTGGCTGACATTAACAAACAATCCCTGGGTAAGCTGGCTTAAGTTCGCCACACCCTATTATTATCTTGAAGAAGATTATACGTTTCCTATCATTTTAGTGCTGGCAGCAGTATTGCTGGCGGTTGCGCATCTTGTTTTTCAAAGGAGAGAGTGTTAATGAATATCATCAATACGAAGCAGCTGTTTAAGAAGTATGGCAGTGTGCCTGTTGTAAAAGGAATTGATTTGACGGTTAAAAAGGGAGAAATTTTTGGGTTCCTTGGACGTAACGGGGCAGGGAAGTCAACGTTCATTAATATGTTAACGGGCATTATTCATCCAAGTGCGGGATCTTTTTCACTGTTTGGTATGACGGGTCCGACTGATGAAGTGAAAAGGCGGATTGGCGTTATGCCTGACTATTCCAGCTTTGAAAGCTCACTGACAGCAATGGGCTACCTGCGATTTCTATCTGAGCTGTCAGGCAATAAAGCATCAAAAGAGAAGTGTCTGAGCGTTTTAAAAAAGGTGGGGCTAGAAGGTGAGGCGCACAAGAAAACCGGTAAATTTTCATTCGGGATGAAAAAGAAGCTCGGCATTGCTCAGGCGATTATCCATGATCCTGAATTGATCTTCCTTGATGAACCAACATCAGGCATGGATGCAGAATCCGTTATTCAAATTCATCAGTTAATTCGTGAATTGAATAGTGAAGGGAAAACCGTGTTTATGACGTCTCATAACTTGGATGAAGTCGAAAAGCTGTGCACGCGAATTGCCATTATGAAAGATGGCCAGATCGCCAAAATCGGTTCAATGGACGAGCTCAGATCGTATTACCAGTCCACGATTCTGGTCAAGATTAAGCATGGTGAGATCCCGACATCTGAAGTGAACCAATTAACAGAGTGGCTGCTGCAGTCAGGTGAGGGACTGGAGATGAAGGAGAAGCATGTCATCATTTCAGTAAATCATGAAAAAAGAATCGCAGAGATGATACGCGCCTTTAATCAATGCAAAGTGGATATCTACCGGGTTGAGGTGGAAGAAGCGTCACTTGAGGAGATTTTCCTGGATGAGCAGACGGGTCATTCCATTAGGAAAGTAATGTGAGGCATCGCACATCAAACGTTCAATCGGTGGATAACTCATAGCAATAATATGTATAGAAAAAATTTGAAAGGATCGATTAGATTGAATGATTTTGTTTTTATATTGCTCGCTGCTGCAATTTTAAGTTTACAGTATTTTTTCTCCTATCAAAGAACTGTATATTTTGGAGCGATCATTCCTGCTCTATTTATTGCTGTATTGACCTGGATGTATGCGAACGCACACATAGATAGCTTTCTCGCTTACATATTGATTATGGCAGTCGTGCTGTTATTCCTTTTGGAGCAATGGTCACGCGGCAGGGAAAGGCTTCGGGGAAAGAGGCAACATGAATCGGATAAAATGAAAACTAATGGAATAAATTAATGATTGTTTAAAAGGTACAGGCATCATCATACGAATAAAAAACGAGCAATGACAATCAGTTGTCACTGCTCATTTTCTTATGTAGGGATTGATTGTGAAGTGTACAGAGGTGGACGAAGTGTAACTATCCATTCCTGCTTCAAAAGTTAATGGCTTTCACTGATTCCCATGAAATGCTTTAATTAAAAAATCACGTGCCGGTACCTGTAAACGCTCATAGGAAGCTAAGAAATTCTTATTATCGTACGAAGCTTCATGTAAGCTCACGGTAATTTTGTCTTGCTGTATATCTACAATTGAATAAGGAGCGACTGGCGTTGAATTGCAGCCTAAGGAGCCCGGATTCAAATAGATCGTTTCATCATCTTTGAAGTAATGGAGGGGGTGATGATGACCAAAGCAGATTAAGTTCTCTTTATTATTTTTAAAAAGAGCGCGTAAGTTATCAAGTTCAGGCTCAATGATTTTGCTAAAAGGATCTTCACTAATATGATCAGTCAATTTAGTTGAATCTATATGATAATGAATGAACAAGATCATTTTTCCTTCGATGGTTATGTTAATAGTTCGAGGAAGCTGTTCCAATTTTGGGATAAATGTTGTGTCCATATTGTCCGCTATCCACTGGTGATGCGCTCTGGCATGTGCATGGCTCAGTGGATGATCTTCACCTTTAAGCAGTGCCAAAACGGCTTCATCGTGATTTCCGGTAATCATAGATACATCTTTTCTATCAAATAGAGTTTCCAACACTTCATTCGTATCGGGACCAATCCCGATCATGTCTCCAAGACAATAAATATGTTCAATATCCTGCCTTTGATCAATTTCACTTAAAACTGCTTGTAAGGCAGGATGATTGCCATGAATATCTGCAATGATTGCAATCCTCATACTGTATCAACACCCCAATTAACTACTTCCTATCACAAATAACGACACTAAAGGTATGATGGTCGCAAAAACCAATCCGCCGGCTACTGTTGAGATCACACAGGTTCTGTATTGACCAGACGCGATTTCTTTTCGGATATAAGCCAGCCTGGAAACCCTGATAATAGATATAACGGTAACGAATATAATGACATACACAGTGATTAAAAATGCAGCCAGCGCAATAAATTCCATTAGAATGCTCCTGTCTGTAAAACGCTGTTATTCAACGAATACATTCTTTAAACCTGCTCATCTTCAGGCATCTCAATCTTAACCTCATGTTCCTGAGGGACGATCATGTAATGCACGGCACCATCTGCGACCTCAAGTGAAGTACTGTCTGAAGTTATTTCACTGACTTCCTCAATCGGCTCAGTGTTGCCATATCCATATACAACTTTATTCCCGTCAGGCAGATCAATGCTGCCACTTGAATAGGTATCATCAGACAACGAATGGTAGGTGCTCTCCTCGCGTATCCAGTTATCCCCGTCTTCCGCAAAAAGTGCCAGACCAACTCCGGAACCATCTTCATTTTCCAGGCTGAAAAATGTCAGTTTCCCGTATTCAGTATCAACCTCATCAATGATGCCTGTAAAATCGACTGTCAGGTTTTCAAGCTGTTGTTCCATCGTTGCTACGTCTTCATCTTCATTAAAAAATGCAACGATTCCAACTGTCGCCAGAAATATAAATACAAAAAAAGCTATCAACAAAACTTTTCTCATCACTGTCACCTCTCTAAATAATGGAAATAGGGTAACCTGATTTTAACATATGATGGTTCGACCGCAACAGGTATCAGTTGAGACAGTCCTTGTAGCCAAACTTATAAATGATGGATTTTAAGTAAATGTTCAATATAAATGAAGTGTAGCATTTTCGTTATATTTGTATTAAAGTTGTAATGTATTAAATTTTCTAAATAGGGGGACTATTTTATGAAGAAATTGACAGGATCAGTACTACTCTTAAGTACGGCTCTTATTCTCGGAGCGTGTGGCTCAGAAGAGTCAGACAGCGGTTCAGGTGACGGAGGAGATGAGCAGGTTTATAAGGTAGGAATTGATACTACATATCCACCATTTGAATATGAAGAAGATGGTGAATATAAAGGGATCGACATTGACCTTATTAACGCCATTGCTGAAAATCAGGGATTTGAAATTGAGCTTTCCCCAATGGACTTCGGCGGAATTATCCCTGCGATGCAGGCTGGCCAATTAGATCTTGCGATTGCCGGTATGAGTATTACAGATGAGCGTAAAGAAGTTGTAGACTTCTCTGACCCGTATTTTGAAGCTGGTTTAAGCCTTGTTGTAGGCGAAGACAACTCGGATGTAACCACGCTTGAAGATCTTGCAGGTGAAACAATAGCAGTTAAGAACGGTACAACTGGAGCAACATATGCACAGGAGCAGGCTGAGGAAATCGGCTTTGAAGTCGTTCAGTTCAATGACAGCCCTGCTATGTTCCAGGAAGTTGCGAATGGCAATGCAGCTGCATTAATTGAAGATTATCCGGTTATTGCTTATGCAATTGCACAGGATGACCTTGGATTACAGACAGTTGGAGATCGTCTGAATGGTGATCAGTATGGTATCGCTGTATTAAAAGGTGAAAATGCAGACCTTCTTGAAAAGATCAATGCAGGACTTGCTGAACTGAAAGAAAGCGGCGAATATGATGAAATCGTTGCAACTTATCTTGGTGAAGAAGAATAAAGAATAAAAGAGATTGAACTCAGAGCGCGCTCATTTGCGCGTTCTATTTGTTGAAAGGAGAGAAATCACTTGGAAAGATTTCAGGAAGTATTTACGAACGCCTTTCCCTATTTAATGGACGGGCTTCAGATGACGATCTACATCTTTTTAATTGCGATCGTACTTGGATTCATCATTGGTCTGATTGTGGCGCTTCTGCGACTATCCCCAATTAAGATCCTGAATTGGATTGCGATCTGGTTTATTAACGCGATCAGAGGTACACCATTTATCGTACAGTTATTCTTTATTTATTTCGGATTAAACTCTCTTGCGTGGATTTCATTCGATAATGTCACTGCAGGGATTGTAACCGTTGCGATTAATGCGGGTGCTTATTTTGCAGAGATTATCCGTGCAGGGATTCAATCAATTGATAAAGGACAGACAGAAGCGGCAAGATCACTGGGCTTAACGAGTAGTCAGACGATGCGACATGTCATCTTGCCTCAGGCTTTCCGCCGTATGCTTCCTACTTTTACAAATCAATCAATTATCAGTTTAAAGGATACGTCGCTGCTTTCGATTATCGGGGTAGCAGATCTCGTGCAGCGCGGTCAGGTTCAGACTGCAGCAACTTATGCAGCGTTTGAAATCTGGTTTATTGTTGGGGTTATATACTTTATATTAATCTATCTCTTAACCCTGCTGTCTGATTTCCTTGAAAGGAGATTTGTTTTACGATGAGTATCATTCAGGTAAAGAACTTAAAAAAATCATTCGGAGATCTGGAAGTATTAAAGGATATCAATGTTGTCATTGAAGAACAGGAAGTGCTGTGTGTCATCGGGCCGTCCGGTTCAGGGAAAAGTACTTTTCTCCGCTGCTTAAATCGCCTAGAGGATATTACTGATGGTCAGGTGATTGTGGATGGAAATGATATCACAAGCAAAAAAACAAATATTAATAAAGTAAGAGAAAATGTGGGGATGGTGTTCCAGCAGTTCAATCTGTTTCCGCATAAGTCAGTGCTCGAAAATGTACTCTTAGCACCGATGAAAGTCAGTAAGAAAAACAAAGAAGAAGCAAAAGCAAAGGCTCTTGCGCTGCTTGATAAAGTTGGGCTGAAAGAAAAAGCAGAAAGCTATCCCGGCGAATTATCAGGTGGACAAAAGCAGCGTGTAGCGATTGCCCGTGCGCTTGCGATGGATCCGAAAATCATGCTTTTTGATGAGCCGACATCCGCTCTTGACCCGGAAATGGTAGGAGATGTGCTTGAAGTCATGAAGCAGCTCGCCCTCGAAGGGATGACCATGGTAGTGGTAACGCATGAAATGGGATTTGCCCGTGAAGTGGGAGACCGAGTAATTTTCATGGATGGCGGATATATCGTTGAAGAAAACGAACCGAATGCACTCTTTGGAAACCCTCAGGAAGAGAGAACGCAGGCGTTCTTAAGTAAAGTGTTATAAAAAAAGCCGAAGAGCAAAATTAGCTCTTCGGCTTTTAAATTTCCTTTTTTTGTACGATTTTTTTGGTATGATGATACATATTCATATTAAAATTCTGAATTTTCATTTGGTCTGGAGGGCTCCCATGAACAAACGGACTGATCTTGAGGCATTCAACTGGATTAAAGAACAAATTATTCCACTCCCGGAAGAGTGGAGAGGCTGCCACTTTTATAACCTGATCCCACCTGTCTTTGAAGCGTACTGCAAGATCATTCATCCGATTTACAGGGAATTGGGTGCGCCGGATGACAAAGTAACCTGGAGGGAGACTGGATTTTCAGAAGGTTACCTGCAGCCTGGAGAACGGATTACGCTTCGTGACCTTGCAGAAAAATACGGGCTTAGAGAAACGAAGGAGCTTGGTATGGCATCGATTGTGCGTAAACTTGGTGGTGATCAGCCGCGTTATTTGAGTGGCGGGGAAGAAGGCATACTGGATTATAAGTCGCTTAATCAGGTAGTTGAGATCATAAAGCCTTTCTCAAAAAATATGAATTGTTATTTCTATTATAATTTGTTGAAAACGACGGATTATGAAGACAAGTTATTTGAAGGAAAGCCAGATGAAATGAAGCATCTGCTCGGGTTGCAGGAAGTATGCGGAAATCCGAGTTACTTCTGGCCTGAGGATCGAAGCTGGTGCTTCTATTCAGACATTGATCTGGATTTTACACTGGTCGGCGGCAGCAGGAAGTTGATTGATGCGCTGATGGCAGACGACTGGCTTGAATGTATTGAGACGGATGCGGAGACACGGGTGGATGATGCTGCGGATCAGCAGGAGATGGGAGAAGGCTGATGATTCTGAGGAAATTGATTGGTTTTCTATTGCCGAGTTTTGTAACCATGTTATTTGAATGGGTTAGAAAGTTATTTAGTCTGGAAAGAGTCGGAGGCGTTAGATATGAAGATTAGAAAATTACATGAAAAGGATGCAGAAAAATACTTCTACATCAGGTTAGAATCATTGAAGAATAATCCTGAAGCTTTTGCAACCAGTTTTGATGAGGAACAACATCAACCTATTGAGCTTTATGTCAATCGTTTAAAATCAGATACATCCATTACACTCGGTGCCTTTCATAACGAACAACTTATTGGCATCATTACAATTGTGAAATCAATTAAACAGAAATTGATGCATCGGGCTGAAATCGTATCTACATATGTAACTCCTGGGAGTCGGGGCAATCAGACCGGCAAAAAGTTAGTGACACAAGCGCTTGATGAAATTAGAAACATACCGGGTGTCGAACAGGTTTATTTAACGGTGGAATCGAATAATATAGCAGCAAAAAAGCTCTACGAATCTGTAGGCTTTGAACTGTTTGGAACAGATAGAAAAGCAATGAAATATGAAGGTCAATATTTTGATATAGATCATATGGTGCTGTATTTGAATTAAAAAACAGGTGTGTGAAGGGATCATGTTATTCGATATGTAGTAAGCTTATATGATAGAAAAATTGAATATAAAGGGGAACGCTCCAAATGGGATTCGTAGAAGTGTTTACATTAGTCATGCCTTTGTTTTTACTCATGATCATCGTATTAAGTGTTTTGGGCATTTATTTTCTAATCCGGGTGGTTAACACGTATATCAAAAATGGAAAAGTTAAAGAAGAGAGACTAAACCTTGATAAGAACGAGATACATAAAATGAATAAAAGAATTGATCAGATTGAGAAAAAATTAAATGAAATTAAATGAAATAAAATGAAAAGGGAGCACTTACGGTAGGGTTTTTTTGATCTTATATGTATATAGAGGAAGTCTGGGTCTGTCCCAATCGATTGACTTCCTTAACAGATGGTGATAATCTGTTTTTAATTAAAGACATCACGAGTCTTTAATATCTATTTTAAACCCCGGGAGGTCATGATGAAATATTCAAATGCAACAAATTATGCGCTGCACACAATGGTTTATTTAACAATCCAGCAGGGAGAAAAGCTTGCAGGTGTACAGGAGCTTGCTGACATGCAGCGTCTTTCTCCAACGTATCTGTCCAAGATTTTAACCAAACTTGCGAAAGCTGGTCTCATAGAATCTACACCTGGTGCGAAGGGAGGGTACAGGATCTCAAGAACAAAGCAGCGTATCTCATTTCTGGATGTGATCAATGCGATAGAAGGCGAAACAAGTTTATTTGATTGTACGATTCACCATGAAGGATGTCTGATTGAGAATGTCATGAGAGAAGCAGAAGAGAATATGAAGACTGAACTGAAATCTAAGCTTTTAGTTGATATTGCGAAAGAAGCAGAAGCAGGTATGAGCAAAGAAAGTTAGTTTTTTATAAAAGGGAGTGGAGTGCATGTTATTAGATTGTGCTGTGATCGGCGGTGGACCGGCCGGACTGAATGCTGCTTTAGTGCTTGGACGGTCCAGACGTAAAACAATCTTGTTTGATGATAATAAACCGAGAAATGCAGTAACGCAGGAATCCCATGGGTTTATTACCAGAGATGGAATAGACCCTCAGGAATTCAAACGGATTGGTCAGGAGGAATTAAGCAGATATCCTGATGTGAGTATTGAAAAGCAGCGGGTTCATCGAATCATAAAAGACCATACGTATTTTAGTGTGGAAACAGAAGACGGAAGAGTGTTCAAGACAAAGAAGGTGATTATCGCAACAGGCTTTAAAGAGATTCTGCCGGATATCCCGCAGATAAAAGAGTTCTACGGAAAGAGTCTTTTCGGCTGTCCTTTCTGTGACGGCTGGGAATTGAGAGATCGTCCGCTTGCTGTAATTGCAGTAGATCAAAAAGCTGTTCACATGGCGAAGTTAGTGTCTAACTGGACAGATGATTTGATTGTATTTACAAATGGGAATCAGGTGGCTTCACCAGAAGAGAAAGCACTCTTGACCAGAAAAGGGATCAAGATTAACGAAAAGAAAATGATTTCATTGATTGGTGAAGAAGGAAGGCTTAGAAAAATTCAGCTGGAGGACCAGACCGAAATCCTGCGTGCAGGAGGTTTTATTGCCTCAGAATGGAAGCAGGCGGCCACATTTGAGTCTGATCTTGGGTACGAAATAAATGATCAGGGCGGAATCAAAACTGACAGTATGCAGCGTACAAAAACACCTGGTGTCTTTGCCTGTGGAGATACAAGAATTGCCGGACCCTCACAGCTGATCATGGCAGCAAGTGAAGGGAGTATGGCTGCCATATCTGTAAATGCAGAGCTGGTCGAAGAAAAATTCAGTGGACAACCTGAACATCAGGTTGAGAAAGGAAGATGAACATGCATCACGGAAAATCTCATGAACGAAAGGTCTCTTATTTAGAAAGCCCTGAACGCAGAAAAGAATTCTCTCCTGAAGAGCTGCTCGATACGATTCCACTGAGAGAGACGGATCACGTATTGGATTTTGGAGCAGGGACAGGTTACTTTACAATTCCGGCAGCCAAAAGACTGAAAGGGAATGTGTATGCTATGGACATTGACCCTGCAATGATTGATATCATTAAAGAAAAATCTCTGAATGAACAGATTAAGAACATTATGCCGGTTCAAGGCGGTATGGAATCACTTCCTTTATCTGACGGCGCCATTGATGTAGTTATTGCTTCGCTTGTCCTGCACGAAATTAAGCCGCTGGGACCGCTTTTACAGCAAATGAAAAAAGCTCTTAAAAACGAAGGTTATCTCATCTGCCTTGAGCTTGAACCAAAAGGAACTTCAGATAAGGGACCAAGAATCACATTGGAAGGTATGAAGCGGGAAATGATCGAAGCAGGTTTTAATATTAAAAAAGTCTCCTTTCCTGCAGAATCTTTATATTTACTGGTTGCCCAAAAGACAGGTTAAAGGATTTTTTTAGTTATATTAAAGATATTAAGTGTCTTTAAAGTATTTAATTAAGAGGATGTAAGGCTGGGGTCATCAGGATCAATAAAGAATTTTGAATTAAGCAGTGATTATTTCTTGAATGTGTAGTAGCCTCAGAAAATAATTGCATGTTTGAGCTAACACAATCATGTCGAAGAAATAAACCCTTTCTATTTCAGGAAAGGGTTTATGAAAAGGTTGATTATTTTATTTTTATTATTATTTTTCCTTTTGCTCTTCCCGTCTCTGAATATTCCAGCGCTTTGCCGGCCTCTTTAAAATTGAAAACCTGATCAATGACAGGTTTTATTTTTTCGGCTTCCAGCAATTCTGTTAATACTTTCAGCTGCTCCCCGCTATGCTTCATAAACAAAAACGTGTACTGCACATTATGTTTTTTCGCTAGCTTCATCAGCTTGGAACTGACGAGTGATAACAACACTTTCTTTAGAGGACCAAGCCCGTTTTCCTCAGCAAAACGGCGGGTTGGCGTACCGGATACAGAAACGATTTGTCCTCCTTTTTTCACTGTGACAAATGATTTTTCTAAGGTATCTCCTCCGATTGTATCCAGCACCGCATCATATTCACGTATCGTATCTTCAAAGTTTTCATTTTTGTAATTAATCACGCGGTCGGCTCCAAGTGACTTGACCAGATCACTGCCGGCACTCGCAGTCGTTGAGACAGTTGCACCCATTGATTTTGCAAGTTGAATCGCAAAGGTTCCTACTCCTCCGGCACCGGCATGAATGAGTAAGTTTTGACCGTTGGTGATATTCAAAATCTCATGCAGCGCCTGATAGGAGGTTAATCCTACCAGAGGGATGGACGCAGCTTCCTCGAAACTCAGGTTCTTTGGCTTCAGGGCAATGTCATCCTCATGAACTGCCAGGTATTCAGCGAAAGTGCCAATTTTACTTGCTCTGGGACGACCGTATACCTCATCTCCTATTTTAAATTTTGTCACATTGGGTCCAACCTTAATGACGCGGCCGGCAAAATCGTTCCCAAGCGTTAGTGGCATGTTGTACTCAAGCAGCAGTTTGAGGTCACCATTCCGAATCTTTGTATCAAGCGGGTTCACACTTGCTGCATGTATTTCAACCAATACATCATGTTTCTCCTCAACAGGTTGCGGTCGATCTGCAAAAACAGGATCTTTGCCGTACTTTTCAATGACGAATGCTTTCATAATGAGTCCTCCATTTTTAGTATTATATAAGTTTTCTGTAGATGAATAAGTGAAACGGCTGATTTAATTTTTAGATGCTTCATAGGTTTGAGAATTGAGGAATAGATTCACATGCTCTGCAAACATTTCCGGATATTGAAACAGGTGGCCATGTCCGGAATCTGGATAAATGATGAGCTGAGCATTTGGTAATTTTTCAGTTAAAATATAGCTGTTTTTGGTCGGCACCATTATATCAGTCACGCCATTTGTCACAAGTACTGGATGGTCAATAGACTGAAGCCACTCGAATTGATGATCCTCCTTTTGCTGTGCCCATTTCGCAATTGCCTGCAGTTGTGACTGTTGTACCTGATCAGAACTGTTTACTGTCTTTTGTCCAAAAATCCTTTGCAATGAGGCCATACCTAATGAGCGGCTGGTGTCAGTGGGGCTGTAGAAGAAAAACATAAAATCTTCCAACCCTTCCTCCTGAGTAGTAGTGTTTTTATTCATTCTTTCAATAATCTCGGGATCTGGATTAACGCCGGATTCAGGGGAAGTGCCAGCGAGGATCATGCGTCTTACCAGGTCCCCATGTTGTAGAGCAAGCTCCTGTGCAACCATGCCACCAATTGAAAATCCAAGAATATCTACTTGTTCCAGTCCAAGCGCTTTAATAAATGCACCCGCATCTTTTGCCATTTCTGCAATTGTGATAGGTGTCTGACCCCTGGTTTCACCCACACCCTTATTATCAAAAAGAATGACTGGACGTTTTTTGGCAATTGGTTCAATCATATTCGGATCCCAGTTTTCCATCGTTCCTCTAAAGTGAATAAGAAATAAAAGCGGGATACCTGTTTCTTTACCGAATTTTCTATAAGCATACCGTGTTCCTTCAACTTCGATAAATTCTGAGACCTTTGGGATTGTAACTGTTGTCATTTGTATATTCCTCCTAAAAAAACATTCATATTTTGTGTAGAAGTCTGATTGTTATTTATCGGTTCATTCTAGAATGAACGTTCTAAAATGGGTAAAAAAAGAAAGCTAGTCTAACACGGAAAGTGTTACATCAATAATGCTTTCTAATTCTTTCTTTGTATAATGGGTCTTGATTAATACTCTTATTCCTAAAAGACTGTTGTGTAGAAACCGTGAAATGGTATCCGGGTCAATATTCTTTGAACACTCACCGTTTTTTTGCCCCTTTTTAATCAGGTGACTGAATACTTTCTCAGTCCGGTTGAACATGTCAGTAGACATCTTTGCGATTTCTTCATCCAATAAAGATAATTCGACAGCTGTATTTACTGCCAGACATCCTTTTGGATGATAACCATCTGCATGTATGGCGTACTCAAAAACTTCCCTTATTGCCTGTTTCATCGGCAAATTACTGTCCATGATCCTTGTCATTTCGGTTGTTATGAGCGCTTCATAATAAGACAGAGAACTCAAGAACAACGAACGCTTATCCCCAAACGTATCATAGATGCTTCTGCGGTGAATGCCCATCTGATCGACCAGATCCTGCATAGACGTTTTTTCATATCCCTGTTCCCAAAAAAGCTGCATCGCTTTTTTCAACACTTCTTTTTCATCAAACGCTTTACTTCTAGCCATCTTCATCTCCCCATCAATCTCTATTCATGACTTAATGGAAGTTAAATCAATGTAAATACGCTCATTTTAGAACGTTCATTCTAAAATGATTAAAAAAATAACATCAAGCCTTGAAAGTATCATACCTTTTCTAGAACGATTAGTAAAGAATTATTTATTATCTATTGTTCAGGATTTCTCATAGCCTATCAAATTTTGAACCTTTATTTGGGGCTTCATTCAAAAGATTAAAGTGATCAGGATAGGAACCGGGGATCAGCGGGTTAGCTGCAGCCGGAGAAACAGATCATGCTTTCTGGGTTCACAAAAAATAAAGTCTAAAATAAACAAATGAACGTAGTGTGACCTAAATATTCATTTGATTTTATTGAAATAATTAAATTGTTCTGTGGCAGGTAGTAGGTAAAAAAAGAATGCAAGGATGGGGCCCTGCATTCTAATATTTCTCCTTATTCGTAATTTATTTCAATTTCTTCTTCTATTTTTTCTACACCTTCTTCAAGTGCTTCAGCCGGATCATCACCCTGAATAATAAAGGTAAGTGCATCTGCCATTGGCTGCCAGACAGCTGATAGTTCTGCGATATTTGGAAACGGGCGTGCACGCTCAAGCTGCGTTGCGAATCCTGCAAGCATTGGGTCTTCAGTGAATTCAGGACTATTGAGTATAGCTGTATTCGCTGGAATTTCTCCTGTAGCACTGAATGTTTCCTTGAGAGAAGCTTCACTTGTCAGATGTACGGCCAGATCAGTTGCCTCTTCAGGGTAATCAGAATAAGAAGAAAGCATCCATCCTTTCGTGCCAAGGAATGTCTCCGGGTGTTCTCCATTTTCAAGCATAGGAAGGGGAGCAGTGCCAAGGTCTTCACCAAGCGCTTCCTCAAAATCATATCGTGCCCAGGGTCCATTGATAATCGCACCAGCCTGACCATCCATGAATAATCCATTAGCCGCGTCAATTGTAATACTTGTTGGTATGTATCCGCTTTCAAACCAACTCTGAATTAACGAGGCACCTTTAACAGATCCTTCGTTTGCCAGCCCAACATCATCACTTACATATCCATTACTGTCTTCATTAAAGATGTATCCGCCAAACCCGGCCATAAATGGATAAGAGAAATAAAAATCATTTGCAGGATATAAGAACCCAAACTGATCATTTGCATCATCAGTGAGTTCAGCCATAGCAGCTTCCAAATCTTCAACTGTCTCAGGCGCATCCGGAATCAATGACTTGTTGTAGTAGAGTGCAAGTGATTCAACAACTGCAGGCAGACCGTATAATTCGCCATCGTAGCTGAGCGCTTCAAGTGAACCTGAAGAGTATGAATCAAGTATTTCCTGATCCACTTCGACCGGCTGTACAAGACCCTGAATTGATAAATTCCCAACCCCTGGCTGATAAAAGAGGTCAGGACCATTACCGGCAGGACCGTCAAGTACAATGGCTTCAGTCTGATCATCCTGAGGCATGGATACAACCTCAACGGGAATACCAGTTTCTTCGGTAAACGCCTCAACCTGGGATTCAATTGCACTTAATTCAATATCTGGCGCCCAAACCAATAGACCTTCAGACTCTGCATCAGCAGCTGCAGTACCTTGATCCTGTGATCGCTCTGGCGCACATGCAGATAAAACCAATATTAAAGTCAGACTCCCGGCGGTTAACTTTAGTTTATTCATTATTTTTCCTCCAAACATCATGTTTTTAAAATAGAATAGCGGAGAGGTTCACCTCCTTTAAAGGTTGGTTAATCGGTTAACTAATGCTAAAAATATTCAACAAAAGAGGTTAAAGTTCTTTTGTTGAACCACGAATTACTAATTCTACTGGCAATTGAATCATTTTCTTAACTTCAACAGCAGCAGTCTGATACTCTATTGATTGAATAAGCTGATCTGCAGCGATTGACCCTTTTTCAAAAATATTCTGCCGCACAGTCGTTAATTCAGGTGTAATGTACTGGCTGATTGCTAAATCATCAAAACCTATGATTGAAAAGTCATCAGGTACTGAGACACCATTCTTACTGAGACCCTTCATCGCACCAATGGCTATATGATCAGAAACTGTTACAGCAGCAGTGCAGGTAAGCTGATCCTGAACAAATCGTACTCCCCAGTCATACCCATTTGAAAAAGTGAGATCCTTAAGCTCGAAAGTTAAGCTTTTATCTACTTTTACATCAAACTCTTTAAATGCCCGCTGAAATCCTGCATAACGCATCTGTTCAACGGAACTGTCCTGCAGGGAGGTTGCCAGAAAAGCAATTTCCCGGTGACCAAGCTCCAGTAAATGCTTAGCTGCAAGATAACCGCCAGCTTCATCATCAATTCTTACATTTACATACTGTTCAGCGTGTTCTTCATAAATATCTATACAGATAATCGGCAGATCTACTTTGCATATGACCTGATACAACTCATCAGAAAGCGCCCCGATTAAAATCAGTCCGTCCAGATTTCTTTTCTTGACCCAGTTAATGCACTCAACAGGATCTGTCACGCCGGAAATCATTGTGTCAAATTGACGGGCTCTTGAAACACTCTCTACACCGCTCAGAAAATGATCGTAATACTGATTATTTTCAAATACAGAAGCAGGGGCATTACTGATAAATGGGGCTACCACCCCGATTAAATTCGATTTTTTCTTAGACAGGCTGATCGCGGTATAGTCCGGATAATAACCAAGCTCCTCAACCGCTTCATGCACACGGCGCGAGGTTTCCTCAGATACTTTTTTTACATTATTTAATACATAAGACACCGTAGCTCCGGATACACCGGCAGCCCTGGCCACATCCCGAATCGTTACTCTATTCTTCATAAAACCTCCGTTTAACCGGTTAACTAGTTTTATTTAGATTATTTTATTTAAGGGGGAATGTCAATATAAAATGTAAGGGTTTTCATTTGGATTTAAATTTCATGTTTGTCTAGACCCGCTTTAGAAATCAAAAGCATATAGAATATTCCGAATAAGTGTGCTAAGTTCTTAATTGAATGAAGAGGGTGGGGATGACATGTTTTTTTCATTGAGAAATAGACTGTTTGTTATATTTACGATTTTATTAACCATACCTTTTTTGGTGTTGTCTATTTTCATTCCTGCCTGGTTAACTGAGTCGATCAAAGATCAAACAAGGGAGTTATCAGTCGAAGTAATGGATCAGTATTCTTTATATATTGAGTCTATCGCTACACAGGCTGAAGATATTGGTAAGCAGGTGCTGCTTAATGAGCTGACGCAGGAATGGTTGAGGGTGAATGGAAATCCGGAAGCAACTGTTGGAGAAAAGTTTCTGGCTGAGACGAATCTGGAATCTCAATTAGCAGCCATGATGATCAATAATTCTAATTCAATGTCAATTAACGTTTTTTTAAATGATGGTGCAACGGTATGGGGAGAAGGTTTGGGTTGGACATCTGAAAACTGGTATAGCGAGTACTTAAATGATGAACGTATTTATACGGGTGCGCATCTTGACTCTTTCCAGCAATCTACTGAAATGATCAACCAACAGGTGAATAGTTTTCTAGTGCCTCTTTTTGATCTGAATACGATGATGAACGGTGGTGTCATTAAGGTTAGCTTTCCGACTCATATTCTTGAAAATGCCTTGGATAATCAGGCAGTCGTTCAAACAGGTTATACCTATTTAGTGGATTCAAATGCTGAAAAGGTATTGAGCCAGCAGGTCCCTTCTGAGAAGACAGATCTAAGTGAAACGATCAGGGCGATCAACCTGTCAGACCTGGAGAAAGGCATGATTGAGCGGGTGGAAGAAGGAGGAAAATTTCTCATCTTTTATCAGAAACTGCCTTTTGCAGATTGGGTACTGATTAACGAAGTCGCAGAATCAGCGCTGTTCAGCGAGGTTGACGATCTGCAGCGGACGTTATTATTCATCTCATTTGCCATCTTTATCTTAACCATGATTGCATCTTTTATTTTCTCATCGACGATTATACGTCCTGTGAGCGGGTTAACAAAAGCGATGTCTTTTATTGAACGGGGAGATTTTAAAGGCGCAAAAAGTGCTCTTCCCTCAGTGCGGTCGGGAAAAGACGAGGTTGGGTACCTGATTCATGCAGCTGATCATACGATCGACCAGCTTAATCGCATGATTGAAACAGAGTATAAGGCGAATCTGAGACGTAAGGACGCTGAATACAATGCTTTGCTGCTGCAGATCAATCCTCACTTTTTGAATAATACGCTTGAGATTATCGGAAGTCTGGCTCTGCAGGAGAAGAACCGGGAAGTGATGAATGTGAGTGTAGCGTTAGGAAAAATGCTGCGGTATTCACTGAAAACAGAACATACAGAGGTCCCGCTCGCTGAAGAATTAACGTATATGAAAAGTTATACTGACATTTTAAAAATAAGATATGGTGAGCAGCTGAAGGTAACCATTAAAGATGATAGCAGTGGACTGGGTTTACTGGTTCCAAAGTTTACGTTACAGCCGCTCGTTGAAAATGCAGTTAAATACAGCTTCACGCAAAAGCATCATGCTGAAATTGACATCAGTATCACTGATCAGAATCATAGCGTCATCGTAGCTGTCTCAGATAAAGGTGAAGGAATGACAGAGGATTTAATTACAAACTTAAAGGATTTTGAGGAGTCAGATGTACTGAAAAGTAAAGGATACAGCATTGGCTTACGTAATGTCATAGGCAGGTTGAAGCTTTATTTTGGCGAAAGGTTCAGCTATGACATTAAGTCGAGACCGGGTCATGGAACAGAAATGTATCTTTATTTCTATACAAATGAGGGGGTGGAAAATGATGAAGATCATGATCGTAGACGATGAAGTCCAGATCAGAAAAGGTATGTATTTGAAACTTAACTTAACAGATCAGGCATGTGAGGTGATTGGTGAAGCCTCGGACGGGAAGGAAGCACTTGAAAAGCTTGCTTCAAACGCTGCCGACCTTGTGATTACTGATATGAGAATGCCTATGATGGATGGTCTTGCGTTCACTAAAGAATGTAAGAAGCAGTTTCCGCATATCAAAATCATTGTCCTCTCAGGCTACTCGGATTTTGACTATGTGAAGAATGCGATGAAAGAAGGGGCGAGTGATTACTTACTCAAACCGGTGTCACCTGATGACCTTGAAACAACCCTCAGTAAAATTAAACAAGAAATAGAGAATGAAAAAGTTGAAAAGCAGGAACTGAACAAAATGAAAAGAGCAGCGAGATATGCCTTTGAAGATGAACGCAGGAAGTATCTTCTATACGTAGCCAATGGGGAGTGGCTGAATCAGGAAGCGGTGGGTGAACGGCTGAAGCAATTGCAATTGAACGACCTGGCAGACCCGGATGCAGTGATCAGGATCTTAACAATTGAAGCCAGAGGGACAGGTGGCGAATCCTCAAGACCTAAAAAGCTGTGGGAATCGTTCAGATTATTGTGTAACGAGATCAGCAGTCAATTCGATCAAATCTGGCTGTTTGAGAATCCGGCTTACCCTTCTTTGATTCATGCGGTCAGTCTGCTACATCAAAGGGATGAACAATCCTTTATAAGAAAAGTACAGGATCAATCCAAATCACTGCTCAATCTATACACCGTGATCGGCGCAGGAGAAAGCGTAACAGGCTTTGACAGAATGAAGGATTCGTATATTTCAAGTCTGCTTGCATGGAGTCAATCCCCACTTGAGGCAGGTGCTCATCTGTATAGAGAAGATCAGCACAGTTTGCAGGGGACCGGGCTGTCACCGGAATTTGAAAGAATTATGATGAGTGCAAGTGAGCAGGGCGATGTAAAACCGGTTTCGGATCTAATCAAAAAAGAATTGGTGAAGTTAGGTCAGCATTCAGCTTATTCATTCACAGTGGGTGCTAATCGAATTCTTTTTCTTTTAGGGACCATTGTTCAAAAGTATGAATTGAATGACTCATCCATCTCCCAATCCATCTGGTTGTGTCAGCAGGAAGTTCGTCAGATGACAAATTATGTAACGGTGATGAATTCTATTGTTCTTGTTTCTGAAACGATTACGCAGGCTGTACATTCAGTGCGTTTTTCAGGTTCGAAGGTGACGGATTCAGTCAAACAATACCTGGATATGCATTATGCTGAAGATATTTCCCTGTCAGTTCTCTCTGATCTGTTTCATATGAACGGGACCTACTTATCAGAGTTATTTAAGCAGCAGACCGGGCAGAACTTTACAGATTACCTTGTAAAAGTAAGGATGAAGAAAGCGGCAGATTTTTTAAAGGATCATCGTCTGAAAATTATCGATGTAGCTGAACTGACAGGGTACTCGAGTGCTGGTTACTTCAGTACCGTATTTAAAAAGCACTATGGCTGTTCACCGGTTGAATACCGCAGGCAGCAGGATACTGGTTCTATTGACAGGGAAGTGGATTGATATGAAGAAGGGAATCATATTTTCAGTTCTTATGATTGTAATGATTGTTGGAGTCGTGATCGCAGTGAGATTCAATATAGATTCAGAGAATGACATGACGATCACACCGGTTACTGAAACAGATGACCAGACAGTATTAACATTCTGGAGAAACTATGGAAATGTTGCTGAAAATCAGGCCTTCGAATACATGATCGCGTCTTTTGAACGGGCTTATCCCAATATTGATATAGATATGAACGCTATTCAGTATGGGGATTATGAATTGAAGCTGCGTACAGAAATTGCGACTGGGAAGCCGCCTGATTTGATGCTGATTGACAGCCCGAATCTGGCACTTTATGCGCGCATTGGCGTACTTGAGCCATTAACAGATCATTTTCTGGAAGAGCGGCTGGATAAAGATCTTCCACCGGCGCTTCTTGAAGGGGTAAGCTATGAGGATGACGTCTATCTGATGCCGCTCGTACAGCCTGGAGCAGCGCTGTATTATAATCGTCATCTCTTTCAGGAGGCGGGTATTCCTTTCCCATCAAAAAATCCGCATGATCCAATGACGTGGGATGAAGTGCTTGCGGCTGCCCAAAAAATCACAGATCCTGACAAAGGGGTCATTGGAATTGATCCGGCACAGGGTTTCCCCGGAGGAGAGGCGGCTTCTTATTTTAAGTCACCTCTCATCTGGCAGTTTGGAGGGGAATTACTGAGTCCTGATGGTTCAACGGCAGATGGATATCTGAATGCGCCTGCATCAATTGAAGCCCTGACATTTTATAAGGATTTGTATCACCGCTATGATGTAGCTGAAGTTCAGCTGCCGCCCAGAGCATTTGAAAATGGGAAGCTTGGGATGAGTGTGTTTGGTTCATGGGAATTAAGCAGACTGAAAGAAACGGATCCGGATTTTGAACTTGGAGAAGACTTCGATATTGCCCCGCTCCCGAAAGGCACTGCACAGGTTGCACCAAATGGAGGCTGGTCGATGGGCATCTCATCCAATACGCAATATCCTGATGAAGCCTGGACGTTCATTTCTTATATGACAGACTATGAGGCAATGAGTATTTATGTTGATCAGACTGGAGAACCACCTGCACGGCAATCTATTGTGCAATCCTTTCCGGAATTTCTTGAGTATCCTGAAAATATCTTTCTGACTCAGTCTCAGATCTATTCCAAAAGCCGTCCGGTCACTCCAGCTTATCCGTTTTTAAGTGATGCGATCAAAACGCTTTTTGAGGAAATTGTTATAGAGAATGCAGAAGTAAAAGAAGCTGCTGATCGGGCGGTAAATAAAATAGATAACGGGATTCAGGAACAAAACAGCTATGCAAACGATATATATTCATTTCCCCAGTAAAGGTCCGTTCAGCGGATCTTTTTTTTATGTGTTCACAACCCGAAAAAAATGAAAGTCCAATTCCAAAGATTTTAAAATAGCCTCTATTTTTTCTCTGTTATATTGAAATCAACTTATGAAAACGCTTTCTAAACAGGGGGGATACAATGCAAAATGCAGCCAGAGAATTACAGGAAGAACACGTTCAGCATCAAAAGCAAAAAGAGCCGGAAAATAAGCAGGACCATCAGCCGGGAAAAAAGAAAAACAAAAACCTTGAGTATATCAAAAAGAACTATCTGTTATATCTTTTTATCGCCCCGGCCATTATTCTGACGATTATTTTCAAATACATTCCGATGTACGGTGCGGTGATAGCCTTTAAAGATTTCAGCCCGATGCGGGGGATTTTGGGAAGTGAATGGGTAGGACTCGAACACTTCACAGGATTCCTGACCTCTCCAAATTTCCTGAATATATTTATGAACACACTGAAATTGAGTTCCTTTGAATTACTGCTCGGGTTTCCGATTCCGATCATTTTAGCCTTAATGCTCAATCAGATCAGAAGGGCGAATGCTAAGAAAAATATCCAGCTGATTTTGTACGCACCACACTTTATTTCCGTGGTCGTCATTTCCGGAATGGTATTTTTATTTCTCTCACCTACAGGACCGATTAACTCTCTCATTACACTCGTGACGGGAAACTCGTATTCTTTCATGTCAGATCCGGACGCATTCCGCTCGATCTATATTATTTCAGGGATCTGGCAGGGAGCCGGGTGGGCATCCATTATCTATGTAGCAGCTTTAGCGAATGTTGATCCGCAGCTTCACGATGCGGCAAAAATTGATGGTGCTTCACTGTTAAGAAGAATCTGGCATATCGATCTGCCGGTATTAAAGCCTGTGATGGCAGTCCTGTTCATTCTTGCAGCAGGTGGCATTATGGCGATTGGTTTTGAAAAAGCTTATCTGCTTCAGACATCTATGAATATACCTGCATCTGAAATTATTCCAACCTATGTCTATAAGCTCGGACTCCAGGCAGGAGATTATTCATTTGCAACTGCAGTCGGATTGTTTAACGCAGTCATCAATGTATTCCTTTTAGTCTTTGTGAACAGCGTCGTTAAAAAACTAAATGAAGGCGAAGGTCTCATGTAGAAAGGGGTAATAAAATGAATTTAACAAAAAGCGACCGTATTCTTTTAACAGTGAATAAAATGTTGCTGGTGATTGTTTCACTGCTTGTATTGCTGCCATTACTGTACGTATTTCTGTCTTCATTTCTTCAGCCTAACACCCTTTTAAATAAAGGGATCATGCTTAGTTTCTCTGATTTCAGTCTTGATGGCTATGCAAGATTATTTGCAGACGGCACCATTTTAAGAGGATTTTTTAACTCTGTTTTATATGCCACAGGATTTACGTTGGTAACCGTAGTGGTCAGTATTCTTGCCGGATATACGCTATCGCAGAATGGTCTGGTCGGCAAAAAAACAATCATGATTTTTTTCATCGTGACCATGTTCTTCAATGGAGGTCTGATTCCAACGTACCTTCTGGTCAGAGATCTTGGCATGCTGAATACGGTCTGGGCAATCATTCTACCAAACGCCATTTCAGTATGGTTCATCATTTTAGCAAGAACCTATTTTAAGGCGATTCCAAATGAGTTAAAAGAAGCAGCCAGAATAGATGGCGCGTCTGACTTCATGATTTTCCTGAAAATTATTCTTCCATTGTCCAAGCCGATTATTTTTGTACTGGCGCTATATGCGTTCATTGGCCAGTGGAATGCTTACTTTGATGCAATGATCTATCTCGAAGACAGAGAACTGCATCCGCTTCAGCTGGTCTTACGATCGATCCTGATTCAAAACGAAGTCCAGCCCGGCATGATTGGCGATCAAATGGCCAGAGCCGAACTTCAGCGGATTTCAGAAATGATCAAGTACTCATCTATAGTTGTTGCCAGTCTTCCGCTGTTAATCATGTACCCGTTCTTCCAGAAATACTTTGAAAAAGGTGTCATGGTCGGGTCATTAAAATAATAAAATGGGGGTTTTATCAATGAAGAAAATGTTAAGAGTAATGATGCCGATTGCTGCTGGCGCACTGATCGTATCGGGATGTAATTCCGGGGACAATGCTGCATCTGAAGATTATGGTCTGTCTGATATTACGTTTCCTCTAGAGGAAGAAGTCACGCTGAAATTTATGACTCAGAGTTCTCCAATTGCACCTGAGGATCCGAACGATAAGCTGATCTTACAGCGGATGGAGGAAGAAACAGGTGTAAAGGTTGAATGGACCAATTATACGTCTGATTCCTTTGTAGAAAAACGGAATCTTGCGATGGCGAGCGGGGATCACCCTGACGCGATTATGAATGCTGCACTGAGTGACAACGAGCTGTTAAATCTTGCAGAAGACGGCAGTATTATTGCAGTCGAAGATCTGATTGAAGATCATATGCCTAACTTACAGGCCGTATTTGAGAAGGCACCGGAATATAAATCAATGATGACTGCTCCTGATGGGCACATTTATTCTTTCCCGTGGATTGAAGAGCTTGGATCAGGTAAAGAAAGTATTCATTCAGTTGATGCATTCCCATGGATCAACCAGGAGTGGCTGGATGAACTGGGGCTTGAAGTACCAGAAACAACGGAAGAACTGAAAGAAGTGTTAATTGCTTTCAGAGATAACGACCCGGCTGGTGATGGACAGACCATTCCAATGTCTTTCATTATCAATCATGGTGGAGAGGATCTTTCATTTTTATTCGGATCATTTGGTCTTGGAGATAACTGGGACCATACCGTTGTAACGAATGATGGAGAAGTGAAATTAACTGCTGCTGATGAAGGTTATAAAGAAGCAATGAAGTTTTTCAATGAGCTGTATGAAGAAGACCTGATGGATGTAGAAGCTTTTGAACAGGACTGGAATACGTATCTTGCGAAGGGAAGAGAAAATCGCTACGGACTCTATTTCACCTGGGATAAAGGAAATATTACCGGCATGAATGAACAGTATACATTAATGCCTGCTCTTGAAGGCCCTGATGGTCATAAGAATGTTGCCCGCACAAACGGAATGGGCTTTGACAGAGCGAAAATGGTCATTACAAGTTCGAATCAAAACCTGGAGCTCACAGCTAAATGGATTGATCAGCTCTATGATCCAACACAGTCTGTCCAAAACAACTGGGGAACATATGGTGATACTGAAAAGCAGAACATTTTCGAATATGATGAAACAGCATCTATGTTAAAGCATTTACCACTTGAAGGCACTGCACCTGTAGAATTAAGAGAACAAACTTCAATTGGCGGACCGCTTGCGATTTTGGATGAATACTATGGAAGTGTAACAACGAAACCTGAAGATGCAGCTTGGAGACTTGATCTGATGAAGGAAGTAATGGTACCGGATATGACTGCTGATCACATTTATCCAAAAGTATTTTTCCCAGCAGAAGATCTGGAGCGTCTGGCTGAAGTGGAAGCGGATCTGATTCCTTATGTACAACGAAAACGTGCAGAATGGATCACTAACGGAATGGTTGAAGAAGAGTGGGAAGATTATCTGGCTGAGCTGGAAAGACTGGGCTTATCAGATTGGCTGGAAATTAAGCAGCGAGGCTTCGATCAGCATATGGAGGGCGGAGCATGAGTATAACTAAAGTGAATCCCTCCAGACCTTACCTGCATTATGCGCCTGAGAAAAACTGGATGAATGATCCTAACGGGCTTGTATTTTTCAACAATGAATACCATCTTTTTTATCAGTATCACCCTAATGGCACTACATGGGGGCCAATGCACTGGGGACATGCAGTAAGCAGTAACCTGATTGACTGGGAAGAGCTGCCGATTGCCTTGTACCCTGATCAGCATGGTACGATTTTCTCCGGGAGTGCAGTAGTGGATTGGCACAATACGACTGGTTTCTTCAATGATGGACCAGGGCTTGTTGCGATCTTTACGCATCACAAAGAAACAGATTCGGGGATTGTTCAGTCACAGAGTCTTGCCTACAGCACAGACTCGGGCAAAACATGGATAAAGTATGAAGGAAATCCTGTGCTGAGTCATCCGTCAAATCCGGATTTCAGAGACCCGAAGGTGTTTTGGCACGATGAGTCAGATAAATGGGTGATGGTACTGGCTACAGGTCAGACAATCTCAATCTACTCATCACAAAATTTGATCCACTGGGTATTTGAAAGTGAGTTTGGCACAAATATCGGTTCACATGAAGGCGTATGGGAATGTCCGGATTTATTTGCGCTGAAAGTTGAAGGAACAAATGAAGACAAGTGGGTCATGATTGTCAGTATTGGTGACGGAGAAGGCCTTGCTTACGGATCCCGCACGCAGTATTTCACAGGATCGTTTGACGGAAAAGCATTTATCTCAGAACACAGTGAGGCGAAGTGGCTGGACGATGGACGGGATCAATATGCAGGCGTCACTTTTTCAGACATTCCGAAAGAAGACAGTCGCAGAATTCTGATCGGCTGGATGAGTAATTGGCGTTATGCCAATCAGGTGCCAACGGATGGCTGGAGAAGTCAGATGACACTGCCGCGTGAGCTGACTTTGAAAGAATGCGAAGGTCATACAAAGCTGGTTCAGCATTTTCCCAAGGAGCTTAATCAATGGTTCAATCACACAACTGAAATTGAAAGAACGGTAGATTCAAGCGGGATCAACATTGATGTTGAACAGGGCCCTGTGTATCTTGATTTGAATACACCATGTCCAAAGAGCGGAGAACTCCAAATCGCATTGAACTATTCTGATCAGACGCATACTGTCATTCAGTTCAATTTTAACGAGAAAAAACTCTCTTTCAAACGTTCAAATTCAGGAAAAGTTGATTTCTCAGAGCTGTTTTCAAAAGATCAGGAATTGTTCTTCAGAGATCTGACAGAACTTCAGCTTACAATGGTCATTGATACATTTTCAGTGGAGTTGCTTTTGAATGAAGGAGAGTATGCGTTAACAAGCCTTCAATTCCCTGATGAGTCTCTTAAGGATATTAGTCTTAAAACAGATACTGGAGAAGTATTGATAAAGGGCGTTGTGAAACAATAGGTAAGAGCGGATCTGGGTTTATCTCAGGTTCGCTTTTTTATATTAAAAGTTCTGATGAAAGTGGCTGTTGATTTCCACTTCAGGGGGAACGCTTTCCGCAGGGCGTGCGGTGAGCCTCCTCGACGCTGTGCGTCTGCGGGGTCTCACCTGTCACGCTTCTCCTGCTGGAGTCGTCCCCCTTACGCTGCAATCACCAGCTGTGCTAAAACAACATTAGGCTTTAACATAGCTATATTAATAGAAAAAAGACCGGGCCCAAACCCGGTCTTATCCTGTAATCCTATCCGCATGACTATAAATATTCAAACTGTTTCCTCTGATAAATCCGCACGCTGTAATCCCAAGATCATGTGCAAGCTCAATCGCAAGCGTAGTCGGCGCTGATTTTGATAGCACGATTCCGACACCGATCTTTGAAACTTTCAGCAGCACTTCAGAAGAGATCCGGCCGCTGAAGACAATGACTTTGCCTTTTAACGGAATCCGGTTTTTCAGACAGTGACCGTAAATCTTGTCAAGTGCGTTGTGACGTCCAATATCAGAGTGGGAGATGACAATATCATCTGTTGTACAGAGTGCTGCGTTATGCAGCCCGCCTGTCTTTTGAAAATCTGTTGAGCTTTCCTGCATTTGTTTCATGAGGCTCAGACAGTTTCTGACCGGAATGGTGGACTTTTTAGCAATGGTTTTAGCTGTTTTTACGTCATTCTGGAAATAAAACTGTCTGCTTTTGCCGCAGCATGAGCCGATAAATCGCTTTGAGTGAAACTCCCTGCCGGCAGGGGTTTTATTCACAAGTTCAGCATAGGCGAAACCGCGATCCTCATTGATCTCAAGCGACTCAATTTCATCCACTCTTCTGATCATCCCTTCTGAAGCGAGAAATCCGATGACCAGTTCCTCAAGGTGAGAGGGGGTGCAGACCATCGTTGCGAATTCCTCACCGTTCACGTAGATCGTCATCGCATATTCGGTTGCGATCTGATCATCTGTTTCACTCAGCGACTCACCATCATAGCGGATGATCGTTCTCTGTTCCATCACTTCTTCATTCACCGTGATCACCTCATTAGTTCGCTTCAGTTTCAAGGTCGTCAATGCGCTTTTCAAGATACTGTGTATCCTTACGTGCGTTGAAGCGCTCAGCCTTTTCAACTGTTACAGTAATATTGTAATCTGGAATTCCCGCGTATTTCTCATAGCGGCCGCGTGGAAGGAGGAAGTTACCTTCAGGGAAGTGCACTTCAAGATTGCCTTTTGCAATATCAACGAACTTCGCACGGCCCTGGAAAACACCGAATCCATTATAAACAACAATACCTTCGCCTTCAGCAATGCTCAGTCTTCTTCCATCTTCAGCATTCATCAGCACATCATAGCGGCCCGCATTATTAAACGGATCCTTTTCTTTATATACCATTGAATTGAACTGCTTACCGCGGCGTGACGTGACGACGAACTGTCCGTCTTTTTTGCCAAGGTCAGGGATATCCACTGAAATAAGATTTCCTTTACCATCAGGTGTGGGACAGATCCCGTCTTCACAAAGCCATGCGCCGCCCCACTGGAAGACATCTCCCTGCTTTTTCAAATGCTGAACGCCATCATAGTTTGTATTGGCTTTGGCAATTTCTTCACGAATTGCCTGTCCATCTTTAAAATCAACAAGGTGAGCGGTCTCAGGCTTCACGCGTTTTGCAAGGTCGATATAGATCTTCCATTCAGCACGCGCTTCTTCAACCTGATTTTTATTGCCTTCAATCTCCGGTGAGAAGTAGACCATGCGTTCAGTAGACGTGCTCGTTCCGCCGCCTTCCTGTTCATAACGCGTTTTGGCAGGGAGGACGATGACTGCTTCTTTTGCGTCAACAAGCGTACTTGTATTTAAAATAATATCCTGATGCACGCGGATATCGAGTTCTGATAGTGCTTGTTCAACAAAATCTGGGTCAGGCATCGTTTCAAGGAAGTTACCTCCTGAAAGATAATAAAGCTTAATTTTACGCTCATGATCTTTAGGCAGTACGGCATTTTCAAGCGTAACGCCGACAATATCACCCTGCCATTTTGGAATCTCAAAGTTCCACAGCTTCTCCATACGCTCAATGTTCGCATCGTTAAAGTCACTGCCCGGCAGGACGAAAGGATCGGCACCCATTTCACCGCTTCCCTGAACAGATGAGTGTCCGCGAAACGGCATCAGTCCGGCGTGCTCACGACCAAGATGACCGCGCAGCAGGGCAAGGTTAGCTACCTGAGAGATGTTATCTGTTGCGAAAGAATGCATTGTCAGGCCAAGCGCCCATGCGTATACTGCATTTTTACTATTAGCAAGCAGTGTTGAAAGCTCAATAATCCGCTCTTTTGGCACACCTGATGATTCAACAATGTCTTCCCATGACTGAGCCATCACCGTTTGCTTGAGTTCTTCATATCCGTTCACATGCTCTTTAACAAATGAATGGTTAATCGCTGAACCTTCTTTTTCCTGCTCCATTTCAAACCAGTGCTTCATGATCCCGTGCATAAAGGCGATGTCTCCACCGATATTGACCTGATAAAAATCATCAGCAATTTTTGTGCCAAACATGGCTGATTCCATGTTTGAAGGGACCCAGTAGTTGTCCATTGCAGGCTCGCGGTAAGGGTTGACGACAATAATTTTCGTTCCTTTTTTCTTTGCAGCAAGCATATATTTCGTTGATACAGGTGACGAGTTTGATGCAACGCTTCCCCAGAATAACAGGACATCCGTTCCGATCCAGTCAAGATAGTTGGATGTACTTGCGCCGACTCCGATTGAACGCTTCAGCGCTGTCTTACTCGGTGAGTGACAGATTCTTGATGCATTGTCGATATGATTTGTACCAAGGAAACGTGCAACTTTTCCTGCAACGTAGTAGGACTCATTTGTAATCCCGCGCGCTGTCAGAAACATTGCATACTGCTTCGGATCAAGCTTTTTCATTTTTGCTGCAATGATATCCATTGCCTCATCCCAGCTGAGACGGGAGAATTTGCGCTCGCCCGGTCTTCTGATTAGCGGGTATGGAATGCGGCCTAGTTCACGCAGCTCTGCACTTGAATACTGTCGCAGTTCATCAATATCTGCGTGTAGAATGTCGGGCTTTACTGCCGGCATGGTGTTCAGTCTGAGTACATTCAGGCGGGTTGTGCAGACGTGGGGGCCTTTCAGTGTCTGATCATAAAGACCGGATACGCCAAGCGCACAGCCGTCGCATACGCCTTTTGTAATGATGGATGTAGCATAGCCGAGGTTATCGCGGTTTTTCCATGCGATTTTTGCCGTATCTGTAAAGTGATGTGGTTTAATTTTGCCGACACCGAATGGAACTTTACTGACCCATAGTGACGGATCAGGTTTTTTAGAAATTTTTACCGGTCCCGGATGTTGTGTTTTTCCCATTATAATCATCCTTTTTCTAAGTTTTTAGCTATGTTAAAGACCAATATTGTTTTGGCACAGCTGTTGATTGTAGCGGAAGGGGACGACTCCAGCAGGAGAAGCGTGACAGGTGAGACCCCGCAGGGCGAAGCCCGAGGAGGCTTACCGCACGCCCTGCGGAAAGCGTTCCCCCTGGAGCGGAAATCAACAGCCCCCTTTAACAAAGTCAGTTTTTTAAATAAAAAAACCACCTGAAATACCGCTCAAGTAGAACGGTAATCCCAGGTGGTTAGTCTTTAACAGGATCGCTGCCAAGTGCCAATCCACGATTTATGCAATTAGTTGTCACGCAGTTTATCTTCAAGGTTTTCATCGAAAATGAATATGGACATGCCTGCGTCTTTTTCTATATTGATATCCACATACAGATCAACGAAATTTGCGCCGACCAGTTCTTCCATTTCAACCGGTCTATGTTTCTGATAGAGGTCTTTGACCATTTCTGTTCTCGCTGCACGGAGCATTTGTTTTCCTTCATTCGCCCCTGCGATGAACTTTTCAACTGGTGAAAGATTTCCTTCCATTTCACAGATCGCCCAGTTTTTACAGAAAGTTGTCTTGATCTGGCTTGGGCCTTTGCCCATATGACGCTTTCTGAATGCTCTTACAAGGTTGCTGAATTCAGCTTCGTATTTACTCAAAGTTACGACAATCCCTCTTCATTTATTTACACTTATTATGATAGCACTGAAATGAAATGAAATGTATACTATTTTTTTATCCGGCCAGCTTGTCCGCTTCTTTCGCGCTGTTCTCGCGCTTCAGTTTGTTAATATCCATCCGCGTCAGGAATGAAATCACAAGTGCGACAAGAAACAGTGCTGCAAAGAAGTTCAGGCTGTTTGCATAGCTTCCTGTAGTATCCTTAATCCATGCGGCAAACAGTGGTCCTGCAAGCCCAGCTGCTGCCCATGCAGTCAAAATATAACCATGAATCGCACCGAGCTGTTTTGTGCCAAACATGTCTCCGATATAAGCCGGAATAGATGCAAATCCGCCACCGTAGCATGTGTAAATAACAGCGAGCATAATCTGAAACAGAATCGCTTCTGACGTCAGTGGCAGCATGAAGAACAGTGCAGCCTGCAGAACGAAAAACGTCGTGTATGTATTTGTTCTGCCGATAAAATCTGATACTGAGGCCCATCCGATTCTGCCAAGGCCGTTAAAAATACCGAGGGCCCCGACAAGGATGGCAGCCTCTTCAACTGACAGGCCGATACTCTCTTCAGCGAGTGGTTTTGCAGCTGAAAGAATAGCGATTCCGCACGTGACATTAATGAATAGCATCAGCCACAAATAGTAAAAACGCTTTGTTTTAATTGCTTCATTAGCAGTAAGCTGAGAGAGATCCTGCGGTGCTTTTTTCTTTTTGTCCGGATTCTCAGCATTAAAGCCCTTTGGTGCCCAGTCAGCTGCCGGACGTTCAAGATAAAGTGATGACAGGAACATCACGGCAAAATAAACAATACCTAAAGTGAAAAATGTGCCTGCAATTCCGATGGATGTGATCAGGCTGTTCATGACAGGACTTGCAATTGCTGCTGCGAACCCAAATCCCATGATAGCAAGGCCTGTTGCCAGTCCGCGGCGGTCAGGGAACCATTTGACGAGTGTGGAAACAGGTGCGATATAGCCAACTCCAAGCCCGATCCCGCCGAATACGCCATAGAATAAATAGAGCAGTGGTAATGAGCCAAGCTGAACGGCAAATCCTGAGCCTGTAACACCAATCCCAAAAAACACTGCTGCGACAATTCCTGATTTTCTCGGTCCGTGCTTTTCAACAAAGTGACCCATGAAAGCTGCTGAAAGCCCGAGGAAGAGAATCGCAAGACTGAATGTGAGCTGTACCTGACTTGAACTCCAGCCAAATTCATCAATGAGCGGATTCGTGAAATTACTCCATGCATAGACTGACCCGATTGAGATGTGAATCCCGACAGCTGACAAAGCAATGAGCCAGCGATTTTTTGTCTTTTTCATCTTTCATACCCCTTTTGTCGTTTTTTGACATAAAAAACCGCCACAACGGTTTCCTGGCAATAGTGCCCGGAAATGTGTGACGGTAGCTAAACATACAGGTTCGCTGTAGATAACCACTATGATCTCTAAAGCGCTTTCAATTTTCAGCTGGCAGAGGAACAGGATCGCTATTCATATCAGTCTGAGATTTGAGGGACTCTAAAGAAAGTTCAAGATTTGTTCATAATTTTCTGTTTTATCTTATAAAAAATGTGAAGAGAGGTCAAGGTTTTTTTGAAAGAGTTTTGTGTTATCTCTCCTATCAGTGATATTTAGCATTCAATAAAAATGTTTATTTCATAATAGAAATCCTATTATTCTGAGTAGATGATGGATCTGAATTTATTTGTATTAAATATTGATGAGAACAGTGAGGTGAAAATTCAAAAAATCCCCGTCACCATTCAATTACATGATGCGGGGAGTCTTTTTAATTAACTGACGTCACAAAGCCGTCCTGATCACTTTTTTATAATAAACCACCGACAATATCCCAAAGATTGAATATAGTCCGGCATACAAAACCATCACAATAATCATCGGTGTCCACAGCTCGGTTCCGAAGAAGAACCAGCCTGATCTGACAGCAAAGTAGCTGTGCAGGAGGCCGACTGTGAGTGGAATTCCGAAGTTGATGACCTGCTTTTGAAGGATGCCCTTCAGAAGATCCTGCCGGGTGAAGCCAAGCTTTCTCAGAATCCTGTAATTCGGCTGTTCTTCATCACCTTCTTCTACCTGCTTAAAGTAAAGAATGCAGCCTGATGTGATCAGGAAGGTGAGTCCGAGGAAGCCGACCACAAACATGATGAAGCCCATACTCAATTTCTGCATGCGTTCCATAGAATATTGTGAGGCACTCCCGGCTTCTTCACTGAATGGCATGCTGTGGAACAGTTCATCAGCTTTTTCAATGGTTTCCGGATCCTCCAGTGTAAGACCGACATACAAAGAAGCCTCACGCTGGAGTTCCTCATCCACATCTTCAGCCAGCCTGTCATATACTGCTTCATCAACCACTACTGCCGGTAAGCCGCCGGTGAAGATAGAAGGTAATACATAGTCGTCCCTCAATCCGGCATATTCTTTTTCAATCTCATCTGTAGCAGTATAAAGTGTAAGTGTTCCTGCATTCTGCAGGTTCATCAGTGCCTGGATTGCATCACTTGAACCTGAGAACAAAATGTCATCTATACTCACATCAACGCCTTCAACCTGTCGATCACTGACGACCGACATATTCATCCGATTAGGATCAAACTGCATATTTTCAATTTCTGTACCCAGAATTTCCTCAATGCCTATATCTGCCTGGATCACATCAATCTGTTTTTCGCTGTAAGCAATGCCGTTTTCACTTAAGACGCTGCCAAATGCTTCTGCGTTCTCTTCAGTAATGAATATAAAGTCATCAGGAGCAGGAGTCTCAGCCGATCTTTCAGCAGAGTAGTAGGAGATATAGCTTAACGACAGCAGCCCGATTGCTAGAGCTGATACTGTTGTGATAATCGTCAGCAGTAGCGCATTTGATTTCATCCGGAACATGATAGAAGAGAGGGACATGACCTGATTAATATTCAGGTAGCCTCCTTTGTTTTTTCTGATTATATTTGCGATAAAGCTGACTGAACCTTTATAAAAAAAGTAAGTCCCGATAATCACACTTCCAAGTATAAAGATCATCGCCAGAAACAGTTGAGTCATCGATGAGAAATCCCCATCAAACAGGCGTGCAGATACATAATAGCCAGTCGCAATGAGAGAGATTCCGAGGATGCCAATCAGCATTTCAAGGAAGGATATCTTTTTGACTCTGCTCTCAGCTTTACTTTTCACATGAAAAAGGGAAAGTATGGTCTGGCGTTTGATATATAAGAAGTTCATCACCATAATCAATACATACACAGCGCTGAAAACCAGTAATGTCTGTATAAATGCAGCTCCGGAAAAACTGAGTGTTGCCGTTTCATCCACGCCTGTTAATTTGAAAAAGGTCATCGCGACCAATTTTGAAATGGCAAAGCCGAGCGCTGTTCCAACGATAAGAGAGCTGTAATAAAGCAATAAATTTTCAGCGCTCAGAATGGCAAAAATCCGATTTTTCGTCATACCGATCAGCTGGAACAAGCCAATTTCTTTACTCCGGCGTTTAATAAATAAATTATTTGCATATAGCAAAAAGATCGTTACAATCCCAATTAATAGAACAGAAGCCGCTCTGATCCCTGCTTCACCTTTTACTGATCCTGAGGTTTCATCCATTGATGGATCGAACTGCAGTGTGACGAACGCAAAATAGAGAGCAGCACTGAAGATCAGTGCAAAGACGTACAGATAATAGCTTTTCAGGTTCTTCCGGAAACTGCGGAAGATCAGCTGATTAATGCTCATACTGCACACCACCCAGCACGCCCTGCGTTTTCATAATATCCTTCAGGAATGAATTCCGGCTTTCATCACCTTTATTCAGCTGCGTATAAATCTGGCCGTCTTTAATAAAGATGACGCGGCTGCTGTAACTTGCTGCTACCGGGTCGTGACTGACCATCACAATTGTTGCCTGGCGTTTTTCATTTAAATGGGTCAGCTTGCCAAGCAGGTCAGATGCCGCTTTAGAATCAAGCGCACCAGTCGGCTCATCAGCAAAGATGATGCTGGGCTCATGAATAAATGCGCGTGCAGCAGAGGTCCGCTGCTTCTGACCACCAGAAATTTCGTTCGGGTACTTCCCCGCAATATCTTCAATTCCAAGGTCTTCTGCAACACTTTGAAACTTAGCGTGTGCTTCTTTTTTAGAAGTACTAGTGATCGAAAGGGGAAGCAGAATATTTTCTTTAACAGTCAGCGTATCGAGCAGGTTATAGTCCTGAAAAACAAATCCTAAATGGTGCTTTCTGAATTCAGCGAGCTTCTTTTCCTTACTTTTTGTCAGATCCTCATTTTCAATGACTAAAGAGCCGTGGCTCAGCCGGTCGATCGTTGACAGTATATTTAAAAGAGTGGTTTTACCTGAGCCAGATGCGCCCATGATGGTCACGAACTCACCTTTTTGAATGCTGATATCAATGCCCTTTAAGACTTCCTGCTTTGTAAATTTATTTCCGTAGAACTTATGAATTTTTTTCGCTTCAAGAATTGTCATGGCTATTTCCTCCAGGTGTTAAGATACATTTATTGTATCGGGTCAGACAGTTGAAGTCCTTCGATTCTCCTGACAAAAAAGCAAAGCGTGTGACATTATTGTCACACGCCCTGAATGTTGAGAAACTCATTTTCTTTTGGAAAGGTCAGCGTCATCGTTGTGCCGGCTCCGGGATTTGATTGAACAGCTATGTTTATGTCAAGCGGAGCAGCAGCTTTTTTCACTAAATACAGTCCCATTCCTGTCGCATGCTGATCATGATTGGCAGTAGAGGTGAAGCCTTTTTCAAAAATTCTCGGCAGGTCGCGCGGGTTAATGCCACGGCCATGATCCGCTAAAGTGAGTACGGTCTGACCAGATTGCTCTGATGACTGTATTGTAATGTCTGAGCCCTCACCGCTATACTTTACAGCGTTTGTTAACAGCTGACGGAGAATAAAGGATAGCCACTTTGCATCTGACAGTACATGTGTATCGCTCAGCTCTATGTCAAAGCCGATTTTCTTTTTCAGGCACCAGGAACGCAGCGTATGTATTTCATTATGGATCAGTGATTCAAGCTCAACCTTTTCAATAAACAGATCATTTTCAATGAATGGGATCCGTTTTTGATGCAGCTGCTGATCAAGCAGGTAATGAATTCTCAGCCATTCATACATCAGCTCAGACTTTAAACGGGGGTCTTCTGTCCGATCAATGATTAATTTCATTGCAGTCAGCGGCGTTTTCACTTCATGAATCCATGACATAAGCTCATCCTTTTCCTGTTCAAGCAGCACCTTATTTGAAGCAGCTTCCTTTTCAAGCTGTTCCAAAGAGGAAGTTACCTGCTCATAAATAGATGTTTCAAATGGACTGTTCGGTTCAGGAAAGGTGGATAGATCAGTCGAAGCATCCCGACTATCAAGTTCTTTATAAAACGGCGTCTCTTTGAAAAAGCGTACCGTGACAAACACAGCAGTGATCACTAGGGACAGAAACACATAATACATCATTGAACTGATCGCAAGGGAAGGGTCCAGATAGGCAATGATCATCGCTAAAAGTAGTAATAGTAAAATCAGCAGAATCCAGCTGATTCTCTCTATCAGGAACTTCTTAATCATGTTTCTACCTGTTCGAGCGCAATATATCCCTGACCAACTTTTGTTTCAATCGCATCCCCAAGCCCGATCTCAGAAAGTTTTTTTCGCAGCCTATTCACATTCACAGTCAGCGTATTATCACTGACAAACCGATCATCATCCCATAGCAGATTCATCAGATCCTCTCTGCTGACGACCTTATTTTTACGTTCAACCAGCAGCTTCAGAATAAAGATTTCATTCTTCGTGAGCTCAATCACTCCCTGATCATTTTTAACACGATTACTCTCGAGATCAATCGTCGCACCCATCCACATCTTCAGATCTGAGCTAGTTGAACTGTAATTGTAGACCCGGCGCAAAATCGCCTGAATCTTTGCAATCAGCACTTCAAAATGAAAAGGCTTCTGGATAAAGTCATCTGCCCCCAGGTTCATCGACATCACCACATCTGTCGGGTGATCGCGTGAAGACAGGAAGACAATCGGAACATTCGAATGCTCACGGATCATGCGACACCAGTGAAATCCATCAAACTTAGGCAGCTGTATATCAATAATCACCAGATCCGGCTGAACGTCAGCAAAATTCTCCATGACCTTCTGAAAGTCTTTCACTCCGTATACGTCATACTGCCAGTCTGTGAGTCGGTCTTTTATCTCTTTAAATAGCGTTTCATCATCTTCAATTAATAAAATCTTAAACAATCAAATCACCTGCGCTTTCAGTAGAAGTATAGCAAAGAGAAGGAATAAAAAGGAAATGTATAACAAACGATTAAACGGTATTAATTAAAGGCACACGAAAAAGCTTGAGTGCGGTTCAGACTTCGCTCAATAATTCCTTATAACCCTTCCTTCAAAAGCCGATTCAATATCTTCATAAGCGCCAGTGGCCTCAACCAGTCTTGATAACATGTTTTCTTCAGCGATTGAGGAAAGATAGAGGAGTGAATCATTTTTTGATGGATCTTCAATCTCGATATGGGATTTCATCTGATAAAATGTAAGTGCCTCTTTTATAAACAAATCAAGATTGCCTTGCCAGTGCTCTTTTGCGAAGTTTTCAAAGTTCATAAGATACTCCTTTCCGAAAAAGACTTTATATAATTGTTGTCATTGTATAGTGAATATTGTAAAACAATCAATGATATTCATTTACTGCAGGATGGCTTGATGTACTTTTGTTAATATAATATACTTAGTTACATAAAGTTACTTGATTAAAAGGAGAGCTGAATATGGGATTTCACTCAAAGCCAACAACGTTTATCCGTAACGTTGAAATAAAAGTAGAGAATTTGCATCGTTCGATTGAGTTTTATCAAAATAAATTGGGGTTTAGTGTGCTGGACCAGACAGCATCAACCGCAAAGCTTACTGCAGATGGACGTACAAGTTTTTTATCGCTTGTGCAGCCTGAATACGCGAAACCAAAGCAGGGAAGAACGACTGGTCTGTATCATTTTGCGATTCTGTTGCCGAAGCGTTCAGACTTAGCAAATATCGTTATTCATTTCGCGGAAAACGGTATCCGTGTTGGGGCATCCGATCATGATGTAAGTGAAGCACTGTACCTGAATGACCCTGATGGAAACGGAATTGAAATTTATTATGACCGTGATCCTGCTGAGTGGTCGTGGCGCAATGAAGAAGTGGCAATGACTGTAGATCCATTGAACTTTGATGAACTATTGACGCACGCAACGCCTGAGAAACCATGGCAGGGAATGCCAGAAAAGACAGTCATGGGTCATATTCATCTTCATGTCTCTGAACTTAAGAAAACTGAAGAGTTTTATGTGAAAGGACTGGGGATGGATCTGGTTAACCGCTTTGGGGGGCAGGCTTTATTCTTGTCCTATGGAAACTACCATCATCATGTTGGTGTTAACGTTTGGAATGGAGTTGGCGCACCGGCCCCTGATCCGGAAAGTGTTGGGCTGGAGTCATATGTTCTATCGTTTGCGGACGAAGAAGTACTCAATGAAACCATTCGTAATCTAAAATCAATTGATGCAACAGTTGACGAAGAAGGAGAGTATGTTGTCACTTTTGATCCTTCCGGAAATCAGATTAAGCTGACAGTATGATTGCGCAGTCCGGGTCTGTCCCGGGCGGCCATGTGCGGCAGTCGGGGTCAGACCCAGACTGCCGTTATGTGTGTTTCTGACCCAATTCTGTCGCCCACGATTCACACCAGAAATCATCATACGGCTTGAGAGAATAACCTTTTTTGAATTGAACCTTCCGGACGTGATAACGGACCGCAGAAGGAATCGTTACTGCCACAATCATGAATGGTCCTAACAGCAGGTTTTGAAAACTGTGGCCATATTCATGTGATTTAAGCCTGTCAGGGGCATTTTTCTGCACAAAAAAGAATCCTCCGAAATTCACACCGCCCCATTTTTCGCCAACCTCAAAATAAATCGCATGATTAAATCTGTGCGGTTTTGAACCTGTACATAATAAAACTGCTGCAATACATATGCCGATTACATTGATCAGCACACCCCAGGTTAACTGAATGAACCAGAAAAGATAGATATTCATATTGATCTCCTTGAAATTGATGGAAGTATGTATCTCCATTGTAAATCGGAAAGCACAAAAGAAAAAGCGAAGTCCGGGTCTGTCCCAAACTCCGCTCTAGTAATCCTGCAGCAACTTAACCGCCTCAACTATTCTCTCATAAGGCACGTCAACTGACATTTCATATTTCTCCAGGATCCGGTCGCCAACCATCAGGTAAAGTGAGGTACTATGTACAAACTGATCAGAGCCTTCCACCTGTGCAGCAGGGGAGAGGAAGCCTCTGTTGGCAAACAGTTCAACATCTTCCTGTTTATAGCCTGAGACGAAATCCCACTTGGCATAATCCACTTCGAATTGATCTCCATATGACTTAAGGACATCAGGGGTATCGCGTTCAGGGTCAATGGTGAAGGAGACGAATTGATAGTCGAGGTTCTCAGCATCTAACTGTTTTTGCAGCTCTGACATGTTGTAAGTCATTGGCATACACACCGTATCACAATGTGTGAAGATGAAGGCTGCAAGCCAGATTTCACCCTCCATATCATTTGTGTGAAAAGGTTCTTCGTTTTGATTGACTGCCTGCAGGTCAGTGACTTCCCCGTTTAAGGAAAAATGTTCATCCAGGTTAACCCCGGATGAACATCCATGCAGGATCAGCAGTGCGAAACATGCTGTGATCCACTTTTTCATATTTACTGTGCACTTCCTACTTCTGTGCCTTGTGGAACGACTAACTCATCGAATTCAGGCTTTTCTTTCAGGAACTGCAGATCGTGTGAAGAGTCAGCGAATGCCTGAATCACTTCTGCGTTAACCTCAGTTGTGTACGACACGCGCTCCCATGCACTTGCGATGATTGACTCATCCATGCGCTGGTTCGTGATTTCTTCAATTGAATCAACTGCGATTGTTTGTGCTTCTTCGGGATTTTCATTGATAAATGCAACGCTTTTTTCATGAGCTGCTGTTAGCTGATCAACAAGTTCACTTTGTTCTTCGATCATCTTACCACTCGTAACAAGTACTGTGTTCGGTAAAGTTGTGCCGTAAGCAATCTCATCAGTATCCACGATGATTTTGGCTCCGTTTGCGACAAGTGTTGAAGCCCATGGCTCAGGTACAGCTGCAAGATCCACTTTCCCTGATTCAAACATAGCCTGATATTGAGCCGGGTTACCTGTAACGTGCTTTAATGATCCGCCGATACGGGCTGAAGTGATGCCTTGTTCTTTCAGGAATGTTTCCATCTGAACGTCATGTGTACAGCCGACACCAGGCGTAATAAATGTATGATCACCAAGATCCTCTAAGCCTTCAATCCCACTTTGCTCACTTGCCACAACCACTGTTCCGCCTGAAGAGGCACCGGCAAGAATTTTCACATCAGCACCATTCGCATAGTTGTTCATGACAGGTCCGGGTCCTACAAATCCTGCGTCAATATCACCGGTTTTCAGTGCAGTCATGAACGCTCCGCCGTCAGGGAATGTTTTATAAGTTACTTCTTTGTCTTCACCAAATGCTTCTTCAAAGTACTGCTTTTCTTTTGCCACCATTGCAGGAACGTGGTCAATATTCGGGAAATAACCGATTACGACCTCATCCTTGCTGCCACCTGACGAGCTGTCCGAGCCACATGCTGATAGCACCAGAATGGCCGTTAGGAAGAATAATGCGCTTAAAGTCTTTTTCATTGCTTTCGCCTCCAATAATTTTTTATGTTGCCAGTCCCCATTTTCTAAGAACTTTCTTTTCAATACGCTGGAAAAACAGTAAGTCAACAATAATACCAATCAGCATAATCAGGAGCATGATCGCAATGACGCGGCTCATATCCCCAAAATCTGATGCAAATCTTAATGAATAGCCAAGTCCGGGACCTGTGCTGAGCAGCTCACCGGCCATTAGTGCCCGCCATGCAAATGCCCATGCAAGGCGCATACCTGTTACTGCATAAGGAATTGAAGCAGGAATGGTTACTTTACTGAACAATCTGAAGCCCCTGTAATTCATAGTCTTTGCAGCTTTTATAAAAAGCGGGGGAACGTTGATAATTCCCGTGCGGACATTGATTGTCATCACAATTGTGGCACCAAGCACCACAATGAAAATAACAGCCATTTCATTCAGACCAAACCACATAATCGCAAGTGGCAGCCAGACAATACTTGGTACGGACTGCAAAGCCAGAATCAATGAGCCAAGCGTTTCATCAGCTGTTTTTGATTTAGCTAACAGGACGCCGAGTAAAAGGCCCAGCACCAGCGCAATCGCAAGTCCGATAAATAATCTTCGGAAACTGGCTACCAGATCATAGACCAGTGTGAGATTACTGAAGCCTTCATAAAGTGATACGAATATATCAGTCGGTGCCGGCAGCAGAGCAGGAGATACATCGAATAGATAGACAGCAACCTGCCAGATTCCAAAAAGTAATACGTAAAAGATGACCCGTTTAACGGCTGGCTGCATGATTCTGCTCCTTTTCCGTTACCTTATCAATCTCAGATTTCAATAACGCCTGTATTTTTTCTTCATAATATAGCAGCTCTTCTTTTGATTGAGAGCGTGGTCTCGGGAAGTTCAGTTCGATGACTTCTAAGATCGTGCCGGGCTGCGTACCCATGACAACAATACGGTCAGACAGCTTTAACGATTCAGCAATACTGTGTGTGACAAAAAGAATCGTTTTCTTTGTTTCAAGAAAGATCTTTTCTACAATCTCATGGAGTCGCGAACGCGTCTGCTCATCGAGTGCACCGAATGGTTCATCCATTAAGAGCAGTGCCGGATCCATCGCAAGTGCGCGTGCGATTGCCACACGCTGCTGCATGCCGCCTGAAATCTCATGTGGAGAGTGTTTTGTGTAAGCACCCAGCTGCACCATTTGTAAGTATTGATGTGCTTTTTGCTGCGCTTCTTTTTTTGACATGTCCGGTAAAAGCGGGAACATCACATTTTCCTCAACGGTCAGCCAGGGAAATAGAGCTGCCTGCTGGAACACCATCCCGCGTTCTTTGCAGGGTCCTTTAATCGTTTTGCCTTCAAGTTCAATTGATCCTTCAGTTGCATGAGCAAGCCCGGCAACAATTGATAACAGCGTAGACTTACCACAGCCTGAAGGGCCCAGGATCGAAACGAATTCGCCTTCTTTCACATCAAGCTGAATATCCGAAAGCACAAGCTCAGTCTTATCATTATTTGTAAAAGACTTATGTACGTTATTCATTGATAAAAACAAACCATCACCTGCTTATCTATTTAATCCTATTTGTTTAATCGGAATTGTATGTAAAGTATATCGGAAGAAAAAAGAAAGTCAATACTTTTTCGTTTAATTCTTTAACGTGGTGGTGGGGTAGAGGGAGGTAGTGGTGAGTCAGAAGGTAGAAGCGGGTCTGACCCGCTTCTACCTTAAGTGCCAGTGTCTGGTATGATATATTATTGAAAGTGCTGTTTATTTTGGAGGTTATAACATTGAAAAAAGCTCGCGTCATTGGAATTGATTATATCAGAGCCATGGCATGTTTAAGTGTTGTCTTAATACATACAGCTTCTCAGGTTTTAATGAACTTTGATTTGCCGGCATCCACGGTCGAAATTGCCAAGCTGACTCAGATGACATTTATTTTTGCGACACCGATTTTTGTCATGATTTCAGAGTTTCTCCTGAGTTACTCCTATCACAATTCTCCTCCTAAAGGATTTTGGAAAAAGAGAATCTCTTTTATATTTATCCCTTACATTACAATGTCTATCGCCTATGGCTTATTTTATATGATCTTGAATGCCGGAGATTTCAGTTATTTTCTGAGAGTAGTCGAAAATTATATTATTGCGGCACGCTGGCATGGTTATTTTATTCTGATTATCTTTCAATTCTATCTGCTTCATTTTTTATTTAACCGTTATATTCACCGGTTTAATCCATATCTGGTCACTGCATTATCTTTAGCTCTCAATATCGCTTACCTTCATTTTTTCAGAGTAGCTTCTGCTGCTGGCGGGCTGTTAGATGGCATAGTATGGGTGACTAATACCAGGATCTTCTTCCCGGGCTGGCTGATCTTTTTTGTCATCGCTTATTTTGCGGGAAGATATATTACTGAGTGGATGATATTTTTAAAAAAAGCAGGAAGTGCAATTGTCATATTGGCACTGATGTCCTGGCTGTTTGTCCTCTACAATGTGATTGAGGGACATTATATCGTGATTGTTTCAAGTCGTGTTGATGTTCTTTTCTATACGATCTTTGTGTTTCTTGGAGGCTTATACGTAACCTCCTATTTAAAAGGGATACCTGGACCTATTAAGCTGATCAGTAAATACTCTTTTTCAATTTACTTGTTACATATGATGTTTCTGGTCCTGTTTACGAATTTTGTTCCTTTTGATTTAAAAGCGTCTATTTTTGCTCCTGCTGCATTTGTTTTCTCAATAGCAGGAAGCATCACAACTGCCTATCTGATTAAAAGGATACCTGGCTCTGCCTATCTGATTGGTCAGGTGGACCGTAAAACTTCTATTGCGGGAAATAGCAATAGAAGTTAAGTAGAGCGGGGTGTTTTCTGACTTACGCTTACAGACCGTTCATCTTTCTTTAGTATCAACGAAGTAAATTTTGTCTTGAAAGAAGCGATCACATGAAAGTTATCAATCCTGCCGCTGCCGCGATTGTAATGGCAATCGGCATTTTTCTATTTGGTGCATCAAAAGAATTTAAGATCATAAATCAATCAGCAGACATACTGACTGTTCTATTGCTTCTCCTTTTTTTCATTATTTATGGCAAGCTGGCATGGCAGTTGACAGACCGGACTTTCCGGCAGTCTTTTTTCAGGAATCCAATGAATGTTTTTGTCAGTGGAGCATGGATAGCGGGGATCGCCGTGATGTGTAACGTTCTAATTGAACAGTTTTCATTCATTGAGCATATGATTAAACCGGTCGCATTCATCAATTTTGTTTTTTACCTGAGCCTGCTGCCGGTTTATATCATCAGTTTTGTAAAGTTATATCAAAAGCGTATTCCTGTGCATGGAGTGGTACTGTTGTCAGCAGTGGGAATGCAATCACTCGTTATTTTGTGGGTGCAGCTTTTAGGCACTTCTTATTCCTGGATGACTGTACTAATGCAATTGATCGGTCTGGTATTCTATGCCTCAGGAGTATTATTAATTGGAGAAAGATATCTTTTAAGGGAAGATTGGAACCTGATAGATGACTGGACTAATACAAATTGTATTGTGCACGGTGCTTTATCTATTACAGGAGTTGCTTGTGCATATGCAGATACATTGTCTGCCGGTTTAATCGATGCATTCTGGCTGATTGTGCTGATTATATTTATTGGAATAGAAGTTATTGAAATCACTCGTGCAAAAAAACGTGTAGCTGCTTATGGGTTCAGTAAAGGGCTGTTTTCCTATCACGTTACTCAGTGGTCGAGAAATTTTACTTTTGGTATGTTTTTTGTCTTTACTGCTGCTGCCATCACAAAAAGTGCTCCTGCCCATACAATTGATACAATTCAGGTAGCACTTCTGCCGATAATTGGATGGGTAGTATTATTTCTTCTGATCACGCAACTCACCATCTGGTTTAGAGCAGGTGCTGTACTGAAGTAGTTGTGATTTAGAAGTTTTATGACGCTTAATGTCTTATAAATAGAACTGCGGCATCTACTTTTAGACATAAGTAGATGCCGGTTTTTTTAATCTTTCTGTTTTACACTCAGTATTGTAACAGTTGCTAAAATAATCACCATTCCAATCATTTGAACAAGATTTAGATGATCGCCTAACAGCAGCACACCAAATAATGAAGCTGTTACCGGTTCGACCATTGCGACCATTGATGCAGTGGATGCTGTGGTACGGCGTATACCAATGACATAAACGATAAACGAAATGCCTGCCCCGATCATCCCTAATAATAGAAACCAGCCGATATCACTTGAAGTGGTTGCATCCACAATTTCCTGCTTATCACTGATCGAAAAAAGAATAATACAGAATGCTAAAAAGGCAGTAGTTAAAGCGGTTTGCGGTTTTCCCTTCGAAGAAGCATTCTTAAAACCGAAAATAAAACATGCATATGAAAGGCCGGCAGCAAGCCCGGTGATCGCTCCAATTAGACTTACTGAGAGTGAGTCAATTTGATACGCACCTGTCAGTAACACAATACCGATCAGCACTCCACCGATACTGCCCCATTTAAACCAAGTGGACCGTTCAATCTTAAAAATAAAAGAAATTAAAAACACAAATACAGGTGCTGTGTACATTAAAGTAGCAGCTATCGCCATACTTGAGTGCTCAATACTGAAAAAGTAAAAAGTGAAGTTCCCGGCTACTCCTACCCCTGCCAGTAATGACCAGATGTAAAACCATCTGGAGGTTGAAAGGTTTTGTCTGGCGTGTAAAAGGAACCAAATCAAAAAGCAGACAAAACCGACAGCGCCTCTATAAAAGGAAATGATAATCGGATCCCAGCCTTTTTCCATTAAAATATCTGCAATCCCGCCGCTAATCCCCCAGCATACAGCAGCCAGGACAACTAATCCCACACCTGAAAATCTCATTGTACCCCTCCTGAAAGTCAGCATTGAAGTAAATACTTTATAGTTCACGTGACATGTAATGATTTTTAATGCATACATTAAATTTTTCTTATTCTCAAAAAATGGTATTAGGTGTGTTTCCTTGAAAGTAATCACATTAAACATTACTTATTGGATAAAAAATCTATAATTACACTTTATTTACTTACGTGCCGCAGTTTTCAGGGATGATAAATTTTTATGAAGGATGATCAGATTCATATGAGATCATCGGGAGGATCAGTACGCATATAAAAAACCCGGCATGCTGAGTTGATCAACTCAGCATGCCGGGTTTTCTGTTTGCATCAATATTGAAATGAAGATAGAAGTGGAAATAAGAAAATCTTAATCATAAATGATATCTTTTCCCTGTTCACGCAGTGTCTGCAGGGAGGTTAGCATATGTTGAATCTGTTCATCTGAGTGTCGTTCCCAGGAACCTAATTCAGCAATGATTTTCAGAGGTGACTTTGATCTGTAAGAGCGGGTGGGGTTGCCAGAAAATCTTTTGTCAGTTACGTTGGGATCATTCTCAAAGTCACCGAGCGGTTCAACGAGATAGATTCTTTCTTGTGATTCAGAAGCTGCCAGTTCAGCACCCCATTTAGCGGCTTCTAATGTAGCGGTGAAATAGATATGGTTGGATTTTTTATTCTGATAGTTTGATGGATGCTGCGGTTCTAACAGGTCTCCAATTTTCAGTTCGGCTTTCGTGCCATGAAAGAAAGGACCACGGTCCAGCACGTTTTTTATATTATCCATACAGTTCTGCCTCCTGTGTTTTCGGCTTTGTATCGTACAGTATAGGACAGAATTTTGAGAAAGAGTAGTCTGCAAATTTATTGTGAGCGGTGGTATAATGGAAGTAGAGAGAAGGAAGTCGAGTATTCAGTTATAAAAATCAGAAAGCCCGGTTACTCAAAGTTCATATTGAGTAACCGGGTTTTCTGCATTCAGGAGGGTTTTTTCAACGTGTTTCAGTTTTATACCTTCCGAATCACAAATCCTTTCACCATTGTCTGCAATATTTTAATAAACTGGAGTGAAAGTGCTTCAGGGGACAGGTCGTAATCATTGCGAATCCATTCGGTAATGAGGCCGGCGGTGCCGTGAGCCATATATTTTTTATAGGCTGCTGTATTGGCGGCATCACTATTTTCAGATGTAAATTCAAATTGTTTTTCCAGTACTTCATAGATTGCGTCAGGCAGATCGTGATGAATGCCTGGTACTGTGTCTGACACGAGAAGCAGGTTGAAATAGGCCTGATTATTCTTAATAAAATAAATCAGATCATAGGAATGTGCATTCAATTCCTCAGTTTTAATAACAGTTCCAACAGAGTATTTATTTATACTCATATTAATGATTGCTTCAAACATTTCTTTTCGCAGTTCATCTGCAAGGTCTTCTTTATCAAGATAGTAATGATAAAACGTCGTACGGTTATACTGTGCGCTGTCTACGATATCAGTGACGGTGACGTGCTGATAGCCTTTTTGTGAAACCAGTGAGATAAATGCCTGTTTCAGGTGGGATTTTGTACGTGCAGTCTGCTGATTCATATTATGAGGTTTCATTATTTTTTCCTTTCAGACAACATTTTTCATAAAAGTGTTGGATCAGTCAACACTACTGAATGTATTACTGATTGAATCGAAATCAGAGCGGTTTTACAATTGAAGGGTAAACGGATTCACCGTGTAGTTTTGATTTTAACATTACTTTCAAAGAGGAGTGAATGAAAATGAAACGATTTGAAGACAAAGTGGTATTAATTACAGGTGGAGCGTCAGGACTTGGTTATGCTTCTGCACTACAGGTGGCTAAAGAAGGTGCCAAGCTGTCATTAGTGGATTTGAATGGTGAAGCACTTGAAAAGGCGAAGAATGATATCTTAGCTGAAGTACCTGATGCGGAGATTCTGACGATTACAGCTGATGTAGCAGATGAAGAAGCTGTGAAGAACTATGTGAAAGAAACTGTATCAGCTTATAAAAAAATCGATAGCTTTTTCAATAACGCTGGTATCGAAGGTAAACAGAATGAAACTGAAAACTATGGATCAGATGAGTTCGAAAAAGTCGTAGCGATTAACCTGAATGGTGTATTTTACGGAATGAAGCATGTGCTGAAAGTGATGAAAGAGCAGGAGCATGGCTCTGTTGTAAATACAGCATCTGTCGGCGGAATCCGCGGCGTTGGGAATCAGTCAGGTTACTCAGCAAGTAAGCACGGTGTAGTTGGTCTGACACGAAACTCAGGCGTTGAGTATGGTCAATACGGCGTCAGCATTAAGGCAATTGCACCAGGTGCAATTATGACTCCGATGGTAGAAGGCTCTCTCAAACAAATGGGCGGCGATGACTGGGAAGCTGCAGGGGAGGAATTTGTTAAAGCCAATCCGATGAAGCGTTTCGGTAAGCCTGAGGAAATCGGCTATCTGGTTGCGTTTCTTCTATCTGATCAAGCTGGATTTATCAATGCAGCTGTTATTCCGATTGATGGCGGACAATCGTACAAGTATTAAAAAGTGGACGCGGATCTACACAAAAAACACGGCAGTCTGGCTGAGGCCAAGACTGCCGTGTTTTTATTAATTTCCAAAAACCGTTGCCTGATTCTTCCCATTTCGCTTGGATTCATACATCGCAGTATCAGCGTGCTGGACAAGTGTTTTAAAATCGTTCCCTTGTGCGGGTACCGGTGCGAGACCAATGCTTGGGGTCAGATGGATTGTATGTCCTTCAATGATCACCGGCGCTTCAAAAGCTTTGAGTACTCTTTCACCAAATTTACGCAGTTTTTCTTCATTTGTCTCCGGCAACAGTACAATAAATTCATCTCCTCCAAGTCTCCCGGGGGTTGCTCCTTCTGGTGAGACTTTCTTTAATCTGTTTGCCACTTCTGTTAATACCTGATCCCCAATGCCGTGACCAAGCGTATCATTGATATCCTTAAAGTGATCCAGGTCCATAAAAGCAGCACTTAATGATGATCCGTCTTCTATATAAGCAAGGTAACTTTCTTCAATTCCAAGCCTGTTTTGGAGGTTTGTTAACGGGTCATACTTTGCCAGTTGTGCCAGCCTGCTTTTTTGATCAGATACTTCATCGAATGCATCTCCCAATTTGTTCGTCATCCTGCGGAAATTAATGATCAGCAGCTGAATATCAATAAGACGCGTTTTTGGCCAGGTAATGGTTTGATTGTTTCTTACTCTTTCCGGCAGGTTTTTTGTAATCAGTTCGAGCTCACGAATCGGACGGAGAATCTTTTTCGTAATGACTGTTGATAGAAAGATACTTAAAGCCAGAATGAATGATATGAAGATCAGTCTGTAAAGGTGCTGAGTAAACAGGCCCATATGGTAAGGACTTGTGCTGATTGTTGAGGTCACAGTCCAGGGAGCATATTCATTAACCCCCATTGTCACATACGTTGCATTCTTCCAGTTTGAGATTTTTGTCCCTTCATCGGAAGGCATCCATAGAAATGACAATTCTTCATTATTCCCCTGTGCGAATGTGCGCTGAATAGATTGATAGAATTGATTATCATCTGCATCCACAATTTCGTTCATCTGCTTCCCTGTCTGATCAAACACAGTGGTATGATCATTACTGTACAGCTGTCTCCATTCATTCATATCAATACTGGCGGCAAAATAAAGTGATTCTTCATCAGCATTCTCATCTGATTTTGATAAAGGCACTGTCACGATGACATAAGGTTCGTCTGCTTCATCATAATAAAAAGGTGAATATCGGGCCTGATCAGGGTTCAGTTCAGGATAATCTGACATGTCCATTGTATGTTTCCGGTTTTCAGGATAACTTGCAACGACATTCATCGCATTGTCGAGGAGAACGACTTCCTCAGCTCCCCAAACAGCTTCAGTAAGCATGCCAAGGTAATCATCATTTTCAAAGCGGTCTGCTGAATAAATGAAATTTCCCTGTGAGGATAGAACGGTTGTTACTTCATTCAGCCAGATATTTAACTGATTCTGGGCCTCCTCATATCCTTCCTGTGAATCACTTTGAATCTGTCTTTGCATATCAGCAGAATCACTCGACATTTCAAACAGCAGCAATGCCAGTGACGGAATGAGAAAAAAGATTAATATCGTATGGAAAATAATATCCTCAAGATATACTTTCTGGCGGTGCTTTTTAAGGAGAAAGTAACTGATTGTAAATAGCAGTAAGTTTGCAAGCAGTATATTGACAACGCCGTTCACAGTATCCTTCAGTGCTACGATCAGTGAGTCTATCAGCGAAAGATCAAGTAAATAGAAGTAAGTCAAAAATATAAAAGGAATACCGAAAAGCAGCCAGTAGATCATATCAGCCATAATAAGAGACTGTCTGAATTTCTTATAAAGAAAGACGACTGTCAAAAACTCGAGCAGCATTGCTGTAGAGCCGTATATATGACCCCAGATATAGAAGGTTGCGTACGCAAAAATGATTGAGTGAATCAAAGCAACCCTGAAGCCGAACAATCTGTATAAAAGAAAGGTTAAAAAAGATCCGATTAAGAAATCTATACCAAATAAAGTCGGGATATAATAAAAACTTGCTGCACCTGATCCGACCAGGATGATATAAATGATCCACCTGGGTAAATGATATTTTGATAACACCGTGACACCTTCTTTTGTCATATTAGACTCAGTATATAATATTACTTTTTTCCTATCAAATTTAACTACTGTGGCAATTTGCTTTGTCGTTTACCATTATTGAAACAGGGGTATAAATTGGAGACATCATCAGGCTTGAAGGCCACCTATTTCAGGAAAGGTACGTGAAAAATAAATGGATATTAAAAAGTATTTGGTTGATTGCAATAAAAAAGTATCGCTAAAAGATTATGCTACAACAGAAAAAGATCATTTTGATGAAAAAGAATTTCTTGAGGAGCACCTGCCCAAAAGTATCGAAAAGCTGAAGGATTTGCACTGGCGCCTTCACGCTGAAGAGAAAAAAGGGATTGTAGTCGTACTGCAGGCAATGGATGCTGCCGGAAAAGATGAAGCCATCAGCTATATCTTCTCAAATTTAACAGCGCAGGGACTGACGACTGCTTCCTTCCAGAAGCCTTCAGAGACAGAAATGAAACATGATTACCTGTGGCGTATCCGTGAAGGACTTCCGGCGAGAGGACAGATTGGGATTTTAAACCGGTCGCATTACGAGGAAGTCATTGCGCCGAGGATTCATGACGATGCACTGAAGGATGAAATGTATCCAGAGGGTATGGATAAAGATGAAGTATGGCCGATGCGCTACAGACAGATTAATGATTTTGAAAAGCATCTGTCTGAAAATGGTTTCAAGGTCATTAAGTTTTTCTTCAATATGTCCAAAGAGGAACAGAGAGAGCGGTTACTTGAACGTATGAAAGATCCTGAAAAGAACTGGGAGTTTTCATTCAATGATGTAAAAGAACGCCGTCACTGGGATCAGTATCAGGAAGTCTTTGAGGATATGCTGAGCAATACATCAACCGAATTCGCTCCATGGTATGTGCTTCCGGCCGACGACGAATGGTATTCACGCTATATCATTACAGAGGTAATGGTTGACTGTCTGGAGAAAATAGATCCACAATTCCCTGAGATCTCAGACGAGGACAGAGAGAAGTTGGATGAGGCAATTGAAGAATTGGAGAATGAGAAGAACTGAGCTATAAGATGATTGAAAGACTGTTCACAGCAGTCTTTTTTTATTTGTCAAAATAATAATAGGGAAAAATTGTATGGTTATGCTATACTCAATTCGAATGATCTTACTTTTTCTGTTAGATCTGTATACTGGGGTCATAAATCTTTTAAGTAATTGGTGGGGAGGTCATTATATGAGTAAGAGGCGCAGAATGCTGGCTTTTATTGTCCTGATCGTTATCGTATGGTTCTTCTTTGTCGGTTTTAGATTAATCGGCTATATATCTGAGATCAATTCAAGAGGGTTTCGTATGACAGTGTGCGGAACGGATGGCTGCAGTGATGCGATGCTTGTACTGAATAGTGTCTGGACAGCCTCAGTATTTATTTTGATCCCATTAATCATCCCTATTATATTGGCGATATATTTTATCGGTTTCAAAAAAATCAGTGATACACAATAATAATGAAGAGGAGAAATGGGCAATGTCATATAGTGCGGTTGCTTTGATTTTAACATTTGTCGTTATGTTCCTGATTGGGGCCAGTCTTAATATTCTTTTGAAAACTACAAGTAAACTTGACTGGGGAATGACATTGTTAATTAGCATGGGAGTTTCTATTGTGTTTGTAGGTATATTTGAGTCTAACTAAACGATTATTAATCATTAAAAAGCCACTTTGAGCACTTACAAAGCGGCTTTTTTTATGTCTATCAATCTACAATCACTAACCCAATCAGTGCCGCGAACTGAATCGCCTGATGGGTGGACACTTTACATCCCCTCAGGTCTTCAAGTGAGAGAATAAGTGATTCAAACGTAGAAGTGCTGATATCGACTGTCTTCAGCGGGGTCCTTTCAAAGTTTGAGCTGTTCAGATTGCACGTGTCAAACTCAACTTTCTTCAGAATGCATTCAAAAAAGTCCGAGCTCTCCAGTGAAGATTGCTTAAACAATACTTTCTCAAGCTTTGAGCTTCCAAACGCAGAAAGGTTCAGAATAGATTCTTCCACTGATACGTTACCCAGTCTTGAGTCAGTCAGGTCTGTACCAGTGAACTTACAGTTAATAAAGCTGACTCTGTGAATAGAAGATTTACTCAGGTTGGCATTTGAGAAATCACAGTTTTCAAACTGTACGTCTGTCATGCTGATAGAGGTGAAACCTGTGCCATTGAACCGGGAGTTTTTAATGACCATTGCAGACAGATTCACACGGTGCAGCTCTTCATTTTCAAAGTCAGCATCGCTAATCAGACAGCGGTCGAGTTCGGGATAATCTTCATAAAAAATGTCTTCAAATTTTCTTTCAGGAAGTTCGGTGGGGATTTTTGGTGAATCCAGTTTCATCGATATGACCTCTTTCAATTGATTAATATGTTCATTGTAGGGAAAGCTGATATGAAAAAACAGGCTATCTTTTTTAAGAGAGTTGTGTGCAACCGGTAAGCGAGAATTTCTTAGAAAATTACATTCCATCTGAATACCTTCAAATCAAGGGATGGGAGAGGGGTCATTCTTTTAGACGAATCTGAAAGATGTTTACAAAAAATTGTTTGAGGAAAAGATTGGTATATGATTAATAAAGGAGCTGGATGAAATGGATATTCAACATAGACAAAAGGGTGGCCAACCGGGACAAACGCAGGCAGAGCAGCCTGGAATTGAGTCGAAGATGGATCCGCGTCCACTTCAGCCGCTTAACTATAAAGGCAGTGAAAAGCTGACTGACCGCGTCGCATTGATTACTGGTGGAGACAGCGGAATCGGCCGGGCTGTCGCAATTGCTTATGCGCGCGAAGGTGCACATCTTGCAATTAACTATCTGAAGGAAGAGCAGAGTGATGCAGATGAAACGAAGAAGCTGGTTGAGGAAGCGGGCGTAAATTGCTTATTAATTCCTGGCGATGTGTCTAAAGAAGAAACGTGTAAGGCGATAGTCGAACAAACGGTGGAGCACTTTGGACAGCTTGATATTTTAATAAATAATTCAGCTGTTCAGTACCCAACTTCAAATCTTGAGGACATTTCATTTGAACAGTGGGATAAAACCTTCAAGACAAATATCTATTCAGTCTTCCATATGACGAAGTTTGCATTGCGTCATTTAAAAGAGGGCAGTGCGATTATTAATACAACGTCAGTGAATCCTTATAAAGGAAATCCGCAGCTGATTGACTACACTTCCACAAAAGGTGCGATTGTAGGTTTCACGCGCAGTATGGCAGCGAACCTTGCTGATAGAGGAATCCGGGTAAACATGGTAGCGCCTGGACCGATCTGGACACCGCTGATTCCATCTACATTTGACGAAGAAAAAGTAGAAGAATTCGGTACAGATACACTCATGGGCCGCCCGGGTCAGCCGGCTGAACTGGTGGCACCGTACGTGTTACTTGGTTCTGATGACGGTTCTTATATGACTGGACAGTGTATCCATGTGAATGGTGGGCAGGTTATGTCGTCGTAAATAAAATATACTGGAACAGAAACCCTTTGGTTGAACGATGCTAAAGGGTTTTTTAGTGAAAATTAAAAAGATCTATTGCACAAAATAAGGGTTAGACATATACTTATATACATAACTATATAACCATAAAACAAAAGGCGGTGATGTACGATTGAGCCACTCACTGAATGACAGTAAGCCGATCTTTATGCAGATCAAAGATCGGATTGAAGACCAGATTGTGAATGACCAGCTGAAAGAACATGATCAGATTCCATCAACGACGCAGCTCGTAACGTTTTATAAGATTAATCATTTAACCGTGGCAAAAGGCATCAATTTGCTGGTGGATGCAGGGATCATCTATAAAAAAAGGGGTGTTGGTATGTTTGTTGCAGAGGGGGCAAAAGAAATGTTGATTGAACAGAGAAAGAAGGGGTTTGTGGATCAATATATGTTACCCATGCTGCAGGAAGCAGAGAAGCTTGGCATATCACAAGACGAATTAACAAAAATCATGAAAGAGATGAAAGGACGGGGTGAACAGTGACAGCTGATATTGTAATTGATCAGGTTTCTGTTAAATATAAAAAATTCCATGCGCTTGACCGTGTATCGCTGAAGCTTGATGGAGAGAAGATATACGGACTGATTGGCCGCAATGGTGCCGGAAAAACAACGCTTTTGTCACTGCTTGCCTCTTTTGCAAAGCCGGATGAAGGATCAATTCAGATGAACGGACAGCCGCTTTTTGAAAATGCTGAACTGATGCAGCGAGTGACGTGTGTCTATGAAAAAGCCCTCAATGATGAGTCTGAAAAAGTGAAAACCTACCTCGAAGCCATTGCAGAATATAAGCCGGATTATGACACTGACTATGCAATGGAATTAGTGGAACTCTTTCATCTTCCTTTAAATAAGCCGGTATATAAATTGTCAAAAGGGATGCAGTCAGTCCTGAACGCAATTATTGGGCTTGCTTCCCGCTCACCTATCACCATTTTTGATGAGACATACTCCGGGATGGACGCACCGACGCGTGAACTCTTTTATCAGCAGGTGCTGGAAGATCACGCGCGTTACCCGAGGACGATGATTTTATCTACACACCTCGTTTCTGAAATGGATTACCTATTTGAAGAAGCAGTGATCCTGCATAAGGGAAAAGTGCTCTTACATGAACCGGTTGATGCAGTACTTGAAAAAGGAGCATCCATAACTGGCGCCGCTGAACTGGTGGATGAATTCGTGGCCGGTATGCATCAGATTCACACACAAAAGCTCGGTGGAACGAAGTCAGTCATGGTCATTGACCCGCTTACGGAAGAACAGCTGGTTCGCGCCGCACAGTCAGGGCTTGAGATCGGACCTGTTTCACTTCAGGATCTGTTTATTCACCTCACTAAGGAGGAGGGGCAGCATGGAGCAAAATAAACGCAAGGACTTAAAAATCGCTTTTGACATGACCTTTATGCAGTTTGGGTGGTCAACCTGGATGATCGGGATTGTGCTGCTGCTATTCATTAGTTTACAGATCTTTACAGATTTTAAAATTGTCTTAAACGATGAAGAAGCAGCTTTTCAGGGGTTTATTCATTTTATTGAAAACCCTTATAAAATTTTCATGCTGGTTGTCGGCATTCTGTCAGTGCCAAAGTTTCTAAGCTGGTTTGTGAAAACAGGTATTACGCGAAAAGATTACTTCACAGGCGCTGCCATTGCAGCTTTGACGCTTTCAGCAATTTTTATGATTATCGCGGTCATCATTGGCGGCATCGAGCAGTTGATTGCCCCTGTGAATTTTGTGACATATCTGGGTGAGGGTGCTTCATGGTTTCTGATTTTCCTGGTCTATACACTAAATATATTCGTCTATTATCTGGCCGGCTGGCTGATCGGAGCGGGCAATTACCGCTACAGTGGCTGGGGATTACTCCTGTATATTCCGGGTGCACTTGCACTGATCTTTATGATGGACCTTCTCTGGACAAATCAGCTGGACACACCGCTTCACAGTATGTTGTCGCTGGATGCCTCTGAAAATCTGTCACTATTCATTTCATTTGGGGTATCAATTGTGTTAATTGGCATTTCCCTGTGGGTGATTCGGGTGACAACGAAGAGAGTGAGGGTGAAGTTGTAGTGCGTAGTAGAGGGTCTGACCCTGTACTACGCTGAAGACCCGGGACAGTCCCTGGTCTTCATGATACAAAAAACAGAAAGACCGTGAAGCGCTTTTGAGCGCTTTCGGTCTTTCTGTATGTGTGTGATTTATTCTAAGTTCGCATGTTTGCCATACATCGTATCAGAATCCAGTCCTTTTTTCTCCATATAACGCAGAATCACTGCGTCAAAGAATAATAGAAGGGTTTGTTCGAAAAGGGATCCCATCGGCTGAATGGTTTCGTATGCATTTTCCGATTGATCTTTAGGAGAACCGGGCATTTTAATGACCTGATCTGCAAGTTTTCCAATTGTTGAATCTGCATTTATCGTGACAGCAATCACTTTTCCGCCCAGGCTTTTGGCCTTTTCAGCCATGGAGACCAGGCTCTTCGTCTCTCCTGATCCCGAAGCGATAATCAGGATATCGTCCTGTTCCAGGTTCGCTGTCACTGTCTCGCCAACTACATATGCATCGAGCCCCATATGCATCATGCGCATCACAAAGGATTTGCCCATAAGACCTGATCTGCCGGCTCCTGCCACAAAGATTTTATTTGTGGCAATGAGTTGTTTCACGAGCTTTTCAGCCTGCTCTTCTGAAAGTAAGTCTGCTGCACGACTTAACTCATCAAGAATACTTTTAAAATAGTGAGTGGTCTGCGTCATGACTGATTAACCCTGTGTGATGAGTTCTTTCATTTTAGAAGCTGCAGCCTGCTTGTCGTCCTGCCCTGTAATGCCACCGCCAACGATCACAAGATCCGGCTGAGCTTTAATAACTTCCGGAAGTGTATCAAGTTTGATACCGCCTGCAACTGCTGTTTTAGCATTTTTCACAACGCTTTTAATCGTTGCCAGGTCTTCAAATGAATTCTGACCGACTGCCTGCAGGTCATATCCAGTGTGAACACAGATATAATCAACTCCAAGCTCATCAAGCTCTTTCGCTCGAGTGGCAATATCTTTAACAGCGATCATATCAACAAGGATCTGCTTGCCCTGTTTTTTTGCTTCTTCAACGGCGCCTTTGATTGATGCGTCTTCAGCAGCACCAAGAATTGTTACAATATCAGCACCTGCAGCAGATGCCTGGCTTACTTCATAACCTGCTGCATCCATGATTTTCAGGTCAGCAAGAACAGTCAGCTCAGGGAACGCAGCCTTCATTTCTTTAACGGCTTTAAGTCCTTCGTTGATCACAACCGGCGTACCGATTTCTACTACATCTACATAATCTTCTACTTCCTTCACCAATTCAATGGCCTGTGGAATATCTACTAAATCTAATGCTAATTGCAATTTCATCGACAATCACTCCTAAACAAAATTTTGTGGTGTAAGGACTGATCATCCTTATTGTTCATTTTTTCTCTAACGATCTGCAGGCTTTAGGTGGTCAGTTATTGCGTCTTCACTAAAAAACTTTCCCTGAAGACCCTCACATTTAAAGCCGTTTTTGTAGTCTAATCTGAATCAGACTCATTATCAACCAAAGAGACTTATGCGATGTGTGCACAAACCGCTTGTAATGGTTCATCTGTTTAACCAGTTTCACACCGGGTAGACATCTACATATATTCTTTGAACCATCAATTATCTGAAAGAGGTGTACAAACATGAAAAATGACTTAACAATACAGCATAAACTGGGTCTTGGAACTGCGCCCTTAGGCAATATGTTCAGGGATGTACCTGAAGAGGAAGCGATGAAGACGATCCAGTCAGCGTGGAATGAAGGCATCCGTTATTTTGATACTGCACCATTTTACGGAGCGGGACTGGCTGAGATCAGACTTGGCGAGGTGCTGTCATCTTATAACCGTGATGAGTATCTGCTTAGCTCAAAAGTGGGACGGATTGTATTGGATGAAACGGAAGAGAAAGAAGGACTGTTCGAATACGGCCGGAAAAATAAGATCCAGACAGATTACACAGAGGACGGGACGCTCAGATCGATTGAGGACAGCCTGAAACGTTTGAAGACAGATCGCCTGGATATGGTGTATGTACATGATATTTCACCGGACTTCCTAGGTGATGAGTGGGTTACAAAGTTTGATGAGGCGCGTAATGGAGCGTTCAAAGTGCTGGATCGCCTGAGAGATGAAGGTGTGATTAAAGCATGGGGGCTTGGAGTGAATACGACAACCCCGATTGAAGTCGCGCTTGAACTTGAGGAAGCTCATCCTGACCTCAGCTTATCGGCTACTCAATATACGCTATTGCAGCATGAGCGAGCACTTGAACGGATGATGCCACTTGCTGAGAAAAGCGGAGGCGGACTTGTGATCGGGTCGGCATTTAACTCTGGCGCATTACTTGGCGGTGATCACTTTGATTATCAGGAAATCACGCCTGAAATCAAAGCGCGCGTTGATAAATTCAATGAGGTTGCATTAAATCATGGAGTGAAGCTGAAGGATGCTGCACTGCAGTTTTCAACCGCACATCCGGCAGTAAAAGCAGTAGTAACCGGCTCAACAAGACCTGACCGGATTAAAGAAGATCTGCAGGCGCTGAAAGCAGAGATTCCTGCAGGATTCTGGGATGAACTGGTGGAAAAAAAGCTGGTTTCTGCGAGAGCGATCCTGCCTGAAAATAAATGATGTACAAAAAGGTTCCAGGCTATTAAGCGGGAACCTTTTTGTATGGGCTGTTTTAAAGGATGTAGTTGAAGTAAGGGAGGGAATGAATCAATCACAACAGGAAACTGACTTCCAAGTGTAAAAATATATGGTAAACTTAAATTGTCTAAGTACATGAATGGACGCCTTTTAAATATTCTTATTATTATGAATATTATCAGCTTTTTTAAAAAATTGGGGAGGTGTCAGGCATCCTGTTAAAAACTGATTCTAAAGCCAGAAGCATACAACAGAATTATAGAAAAACAATTAAAAGTAAAAAAAGGATGAGTCAGCACTCAATTGAAGCGATCGCTGTTATTTGCAGCATTCTGATTATTTTAGTTATCCAATCGAATAACGTTAATAATGGGGTTCAACCTGTGGCTGTAAGTCCAGAGAGACATTGGTTTGAAGTGGTCCCGCAGGTTGAAGAAGTGCTTGGGGGTATGTTTTCTCAATACAATGGAGTCACAATTGATTTTAATCCTGAGCCAACCAGACTTATTTTGAACACATCGTTTAGCCCATCTACTCAAAGCGTTGAAGAAAGCTTAAATGAACTAATTTATGCTGCGAATCAGACATTAATCAATCTGGGTGACATACCTGAGGATGAATCGTACATAATTGTTGTGAAAGGGGGAAATGAAGAAGAATTAGTGCGGCATGTGTTTAATTACGATTGACTCAAATTAAAAATAGCTTCTAAAGAAATGGAGGAACCACGATGAGTAAGTTCAGCTTGTTTGGTAAATTCACGGTAGAAGAGGAAAATCGGGATCTGCTTACAGATATCCTGCTTGAGGCGGCTGAATCGATGCGGGATTTTGAAGCGTGTGAGGTCTATATCGTAAGTGTGTCTGAAAGTGAAGCAGATACAGTATATGTATATGAAACGTGGCGTGACGAAGATGCTCACCAGGCGTCATTGTCACTTGAAGCAACGCAGAGGCTGATCAGTCGTGCGAAACCGATTATCACCGGGATGGAGAGGATCCAGTCGCTCAAGACGCTTGGTGGTAAGGGGATACAGTAGAACCAGAATGAAATTAAAATAATGATTGAAGAATATTCCATTCGTGCTATATTCAAAGTGAGCAGTGGGAGAATCAATAAGATCGGCTGTATTCAAATAATGGAGGAGGATAAATCATGAACGTGAGAACAGAGGGGACAAAACTGATCATTGAGAAAACATATTCTGTGTCACAGGAGCGGTTGTTTGAGGCTTTCACCACTTCATCAGAATTAGAAGCATGGTGGGGTCCGAAAGGGTGGAAGACGACAAATAAGCGATTTGATTTCGAACCGGATGGCCATTGGCATTATTGCATGAAATGTGAGGACCAAAATCAGGGTGATTTTTATGGCATGGAATCCTGGGGTCTGGCAAAGTTCAAGGAAATTCATGCACCTGATCGTTTCCTGTATGAGGATATGTTTTCGGATGAGGAAGGGAATGTGAATCCTGAACTGCCGGGGATGGATATTGAAGTTGCTTTTGTGCCAGTAGAGGGTGGTACGCAGCTGATCACAACAACATTCTTTGATTCTGTCGAGTCACTTGAAAAGTTAAGTGAGATGGGGATGGTTGAGGGGACTGCATCACAGATGGACCGTCTGGAAGGATATTTGAAATAAGCGGGCTTTGGGATAGGGTGGTTCCTCATGTAAGATGATCGTTCTATCCCGGGAAAAGAATTCGAATTAGAGGAGAGAACATGATGAGTAAGAGTAAAGCAAAAAAGCAGAGGCTGCATGCAAGAAGAAATGGTGCGTTTGACGCAGAAATGAAGCGTGTCGCGCAAACTGATATCAGCACACATGTCAGAAAAACGAAGACAAAAAAAGAAAAGCTTGATCAGATGAGAAGTAAGCACAAATATTCAACATCAGGGTGGAGGGTAGAAAAAGCTGCCTGATGGTATAAGGAGATCATGAAGCAGATTCACTCAGAGCAGTTAAGCTCTGAGTGGATCTGCTTTTGCTGTTGGTGGAGCTTTAATTGGGCTTTTTTGACTGAATGCCACAAACAGCGTCATTAAAATAATGCACGCTACCCCAACAAATTGATATACACCAAATGGTTCCTGCAGCCACACAACCATCGTTAATACAGCTGAAAGCGGTTCAAGGTTGCCAATCAGGCTTGTCTCTTTTGGAACAAGGTAACGAAGGCTTTCGATATAAAACCAGAATGCAAACATTGTCCCGAAAAGTATAACAAACAACAGATAGGCATAGATCTCAGGAGTGAAGGCCGCAAAATCAGCCTGCCACGGCGGGTGGATGAATGCCATGGAAAGACCGCCGATGATCATGGCCCATCCGACAACAACAATGGAATCGTATTCTTTTAGTAACGGAACAGCATATAACGTATAAAAAGCGAGTGCCACACCTGATAATAGACCCCAGGTGATCGCGGCAACCGGTACAGATAATTGAGACAGGGAGCCATTGGTCAGTAATAGAAATGTTCCTGATAACGCAAGGGTAAAGGTCACAGCATCCTGCCTTGTAAAAACGGTCAGTCTGCGGGTTAGTAAATAGATTATAATCATGACAGGTGCCAGATACTGAAGCAATGTAGCAACAGCGGCATTTCCATGATTGATTGACGCCATATATGTATATTGCACGGCGAGCATACCCGCTAAGCCGAAAACAATCATCTGCATCGCGCTTTTTTTAGAACGCCACACACTGAAGACACGGGAAGCATTTTTTCTGCTTGCCTGAAGCAGCAACAGTAATGTGCCGGCTAAAAGCAGACGAACGGTCACCAGCCAGTTTACATTGATTGAAAAATCCTGAAATAACTTCTGTGCAACCGTCCCGCCAACTCCCCAGAAAATTGCTCCTGCGATCACAAATAGCAGGCCCTTTGTTCTTGTATTCAACACGATTTACCACCTCAATGATCATACGATAGTGTTATCATACTTGAAAAATAGCTGGAAGAATAGAAGTGAATTGGACATGCTTTTGTTTCTTGGATGTCGTATACACGCTCGTGAAGGTCACTTCAACTCAATTGGAGGTCGTATGCACGCCCGTGAAGGTCGTATGCAGCTTCGTGAAGGTCGCATCAGCCTCAGTTTTGGTCGTATGCAGCTTCGCGATGGTCGCATCTGCCCCAGTTTTGGTTGTATAATCGTCCGTGATGGTCGTATCAACCCCAGCTTTGGTCGTATAAACGCCAATAATGGTCGCATCTGCCCAATCTAAGGTCACATCCCAGGTCACAATCAAACATTCAAACAATCATTTGAATATATCGTTGACATCTTCTCATCATCACGCATACACTATAACTAAACAATCAAACAATTATTTGAATGAGGTGCAAATATGGTTAAATCAGCAAACCAACAATCCCAGGATACATGTGAAACGTATTGTTATGACGAAGCTGTAGTGAACAGAGTGCAGCCGAAAATCCCTGAAGCAGAAGGTGTGGAGCTGATCTTCAAGGCGCTTGCAGATGCAACACGAGTGAAAATTGCTTATGCGCTCACACTAGAAGATGAGCTTTGTGTGTGCGATATCGCAAATATCATCGGATGTTCGACAGCGACTGCATCCCATCATCTGCGCCTGCTTAGGAATATGAAGCTTGCGAAATACCGCAAAGAGGGAAAACTGGTATTTTACTCGCTTGCTGATGATCATGTTCGTCAGCTGGTATCTATTGCATTAGTTCATGCGAATGAGGAATAGGGGTGGAAGACTTGCAAAAAACTGAACAGGAAACAAAGGAATTACAGACACCAAGCTGTTCAACTGAAACCGCAAAAGATATGGGTGAAACTTCAGCATCGTGCTGTTCAAATAATGTAACAGAACATGAATCGCCTTCAGATATCATTCATGAAAATGGTCAAGGTGTAAAAACTTTTAGAGTGACTGGAATGGACTGTCCATCCTGTGCACTGACACTTGAAAAAGGCTTGTCAAAAACAAATGGCATTCAATCAGTGAAAGTCAATTACGCTTCAGGAAAAATGGCGGTTGGTGCTGAAAATGATGAGATCTATGATGCGGTTCCCGGTTATGTAAAAAAGTACGGCTTTGAAGCTGAACCTGAGAAGTCTGCCAGTGATCCACATGTTTACAAAGTGACTGGTATGGACTGCAGTTCCTGCGCGGCAACACTTGAAAAGCATCTTGCAGGTAATCCCGGCGTGCAAAGTGTCCGCGTTAATTTTTCAACCGGAAAAATGCATATTGCACATACGCTGACTTCTGATCAGGTGGTCAAAGAAGTGCAAAAATCAGGCTTTGATGCAACGCCTGCGACACTTCGTCATCAAAAGAAAGAAGATCAGAAGACGGTAAGAAAACTTCCAGTTACAACGATTTCCGGTATTCTTTTAGCGCTGGGATTCTTAGGATCTTTCACTGCGATTCCGGAATGGCTGGTGACTGCATTTTACGCTGCAGCAATCATCATTGGCGGATATAAGCCCGCGAGAAGTGCCTTTTATGCAGTTAAAAGCCGCTCACTTGATATGAACGTGCTGATGGTCACTGCAGCAATCGGGGCTGCGATTATTGGGGAATGGTTTGAAGGGGCAACGGTTGTCTGGCTCTTTGCGCTTGGGAATGCGCTGCAAAACCGGTCAATTGAGCGTACGAGAGATTCAATCCGCAGTCTGATTAACCTGACACCGTCGGAAGCTGTGATCAAAACAGCAGACGGCCCGGTAAAAAGAGATGTTGAGGACATTACTATTTCTGAAATCATGATTGTTAAACCCGGCGAGAAGATACCGCTTGACGGTGAAATCGTTGCGGGGATGTCGAGTCTGAACCAGGCACCGATTACAGGTGAGTCCCTGCCGGTTGATAAAGAGCCGGGTGATAAAGTATACGCGGGTACGGTGAATGAAAGCGGCTCACTTGAAGTGAAAGTGACGAGATTGTCGGAGGATACGACAATTGCGCGGATTATTCATTTAGTAGAAGAAGCGCAGGAGAAAAAAGCACCGACGCAGGCATTTATTGACCGCTTCGCTGCTGTGTATACACCAATCGTCTTTATTCTTGCACTGCTCATTATGGTCGTGCCGCCGCTTGCAGGATTTGGTGCGTGGGGTGAATGGTTCTATAGAGGTCTGACGCTGTTAGTCGTCGCCTGTCCGTGTGCGCTGGTAATCTCAACACCTGTTGCAATCGTATCAGCAATCGGCAATGCAGCGCGTAATGGTGTGCTGATCAAAGGAGGCACGTTCCTTGAAAAAGCCGGCGCGATTAGTGCCATCGCTTTTGATAAAACGGGTACGCTGACTGAAGGAAAACCGAAAGTCACGCAGGTTATCGCATTGCAGGATGACAGTGATGCGCTTGTGAGTATTGCAAAAACGATTGAAGAGCATTCAACTCATCCGATTGCACAGGCTGTGATCAGCTATGCGAATGAAAGAAATATTTCGTCTCAAGCAGGAAGTCATTTCAGTGCGATCGCCGGTAAAGGTGCAACGGCAGTGATTGACGGCACTGAATATTTTGCAGGGAAACCTAAGCTGTTTAGTGAAATGGGTATTTCAACAGCAGACATTGATGAACGGATTGACGTCATGCAAAGTGAAGGGAATACGCTGGTTGCAGTTGGTACACGCGATCGCATCCTTGGACTGATCGCAGTAGCTGATACAGTGCGTGACATTACTGTTCATTCGATTGAAAAGCTAAAGCAGGCAGGTATTGGTGAAATGGTTATGCTGACAGGTGATAATGAAGGTACAGCGAAGAAAATGGCTGCTGAAACAGGTGTAACCCGCTATTTTGCTGAGTTGATGCCTGAAGATAAAGTAACCGCTGTGAAGAAGCTTCAGGATGAAGGAAAGCAGGTAGCGATGGTTGGGGACGGTATTAACGATGCGCCGGCTCTTGCAACAGCTGATCTCGGGATTGCCATGGGTGGTGCCGGAACTGATACAGCCATGGAAACAGCGGATATTGTCCTGATGGCTGATAACCTCGAAAAGCTGCCGCACACGATCCGCCTGAGCAGAAAGGCGATCAAAATCATTAAGCAGAACATCTGGTTTTCACTCATCACAAAGCTTGCAGCACTTGTCCTGATTTTTCCAGGCGTGCTGACGCTTTGGATGGCGGTTCTGAGTGATACAGGTGTTGCACTGATTGTGATATTGAATAGTATGAGATTGTTAAGACAGAAATAAGTAAAAGCAGATCCTGAGTGTGGGATCTGCTTTTTTACGGTTTGAGCGTAGAATAGGGTCTGACCCGCCTCTACCTAAAACAACACCCTGACCTTCACCAAATCCACAATACTTCCATCATTAGCACTTCTTGCATAGACCCACAGTTCCCCCGTTTGAGCAGAAGGGTTACGGTTGAATATAATCGGGATCGAGTAAGAACCGAATGCAGGTCCTCCGGCAGACGCCTGGATCGGTGATTCATTGGTTACTGTTGTGCCGGCAGCATCAACAATTTTGTAGAGAATGGCTCCTTCAAAGGCGCGGGCAAACCCGGAAAGAATCGTTCCCTGGCGGATTCTCGTTCCGGGGAATGGACTGAAGACAACTATATTTCCAGATGAAGGAAGCGGGATCAGCAGACGATATCCCGGAAAAATAACATCCGGTGAAAATCCGGGGCGCTGTTCGTTTGCCTGAAGCAGGGCAGTCAGAGATGTTCCGAACCAGGCAGCAATCCGGTTGAGTGTATCCCCGGGTTCAACCTGATAGACAAATGCAGGAACAAGAAGCCTTTGGTTTACATAGATCAATCCGGGGTCAGTCAGCTGTGAGTTAATGCCAAACAGTAAATCGACAGTGGTGGAATAACGCTGAGCGAGGCGATAGAGGTTATCACCCGGTGCCACGATGTGGTTTGTCTGAGTTGTTCCGGGAGTTGTCACGATGAGCAGCTGCCCGGGAAAGATCAGACCCGGATCTGTAAATGGCGGGTACAGTGCATTAGCAGACTCAATATCAGCAACGCTGCTCCCCAATCGCAGCGCAATTGAATACAGGGTATCCCCGGGCTGAACAGTATAGACATAGTGCATACCATTAACAATCGGCATATTTTCACTCCTTAGCAGGGCGGTGACATATTCTATTTAGGGTATTCAGCTGGTTGGGGTGTGGTGATTAGAGAGAAATTCATGGGGGGAGAGAAAATAAAAGCCATCATACCACTGATTTTTCAATGGTATGATGGCTTTATAAAATAACCTAACTCTGCTGTGCCTGATACACTTCCTCATAAGGCTGAACAACAACAAATCCGTTACCTGAAAATTTCATCTGTACAGACTCTCCGCTGCCCCGTCCGAAGAAGCTCTTTAACTGAACATCCGTTACGAATTCAGGCTCAAGGTTACCTGACCATGCAACTGTTGCGTTCGGGTCAGTGAATACTGGCTTATCAGGTGTTACGTGTAATGTGAGCGGCTCGTAATGGGAAGTGAAAGCAACAAGACCCTGACCTTCAAGACGTACGTTAAACAATCCGCCAGCCATCATCCCCGCTACGCGGCGCATCAGTTTAATATCCCACTCAAGTCCATCCTGAAATGCAAGCAAATCATTCCCGTTGATGAAAATACTCTCGCCTTCAAGGTCCAAAACTGTGATCTTTTTACCCATATCAGCTACATAAAGCCTGCCCTGACCATTCGCTTTCATCAACTGAGCACCCTCGCCACTGAAAGCTTTTTTGACAAACTTCCCCAGACCATGCTCAAGCATGCCTTCCCGTTCGAATTTGATATTTCCATCGTACGAAATCATAGAGCCGGCTTTCGCCCAGACCCGACCATTTAAGTTCACTTCAAGCATACGGTCAGTCTCAAGCTCAAAAAAATCACGCGCACTTTCCTCCTGCTGTGTTTCCTGTACAAACTGTCTGATCGAATACTTTGACATTGAAATTCCTCCTTGGTTTGGATAACTATGTATACGGTTGAAAAGGTAATCAGGTTTCGTTTTGTTAGAAACCGTTACCTTCACACCCTAACATACTTACAAATGAAGGAATTCACACCACAAAAAGAGAATATCAAATGAATGACATGAACAGGAGTTGTTTTTATGGAAGTCAAAGATATTTTTAGTGATTTACCACCACTTGAAACTGAGCGGCTGGTATTGAGAAGGTTAACGATAGATGATCTTGAGGATATGTTTCATTATGGATCGAATGATGAAGTGACGAAGTATGTGACGTGGGATACGCATCAGACGAAAGCAGACAGCAAAGCGTTTATTGAGTTTGTTCTGAATCGATATGAAAACGGACAGGTAGCCCCATGGGGAATTGAACATAAAGATAACGGAAAGCTGATTGGCACAGTGGATTACGTGTCCTGGCAGCCTGGAAATCATACTGCTGAAATTGGTTATGTTATTTCACGGGACTATTGGGGACAGGGGATTGCAACGGAGGCTGTGAAGAGGATCATTGCTTTTGGTTTTGAAAAGATGGCACTCGTCCGTATTCAGGCGAGGTGTTTTCCAGAGAACACCGGCTCAGAAAGAGTGATGCAAAAAGCGGGGATGTCGTATGAAGGTACGATGAGAAAAAGTCTGTTTATCAAAGGGAAGCACTGGGATGGGAAGATGTATTCTATTTTGAGAGAAGAATATTAATTGGGAAATCTGTTAGTCAACAGATTTTAAAAAGTGGGGCGGATTTTTTAATGAATATCACTACAACACAGGACTCATTTACAGAGATCACAGCTTATACAGAAAAAATCAGGCAGGACATGCATGCGTCCGGTTCAGCATTACTGATCATGAAAGATAATCGGATCGTACATGAATCGTATGCAGGTGCCCATCATTTTCAGGAAGGGGCTAAAAGCATCAATGCCGCTTCACAATTCAATGTGTATTCAGTCAGAGTGACGTACATAGGTCTGGCAGCAGCGATTGCTGTACACAATGGTGATCTGAACCTTGATGATAAAATCAGCTTTTATCTGGATGATCTTGATGATGAAGTCCTTGGAGAAAGCACGCTCAGGCATTTGTTAACGCGATGCACTGGTCTGAAAATAAAAAACAATGCGGCAAAACGTCTTTTTGAAGCGGGAACGAATATCGAAGGAAAGCAACCCGATATTGTGGCACGTATCATACATAAAGTGACTGGCCGAACAGTACACGGCATTTTGACAGAAAGCGTATTTAAACCGTTGAACATGACTCAGACAGAGTGGGTCACTGACAGCAAGCGTAATCTGGTATGTGACATTCATTCTCCTGAGAGTTTCCCTTCGCTGAGACTGGGGTCAAATGAGGGTGATGAAAGAAACTTATATGTGAGTGCCAGAGAATTGGCATGCTGGGGGAACCTGCATTTACATAAAGGGTTCATCGAAGGGAAACAAATCTTGCCGAGAGAAGTATTTGATCTGGCTGTTAAGGTTCAGAGTCCTGATACGATGCCTGATCACTTACCGAAGCATGGTTTTTTCTGGTGGGTGAAGCATGATGAAGTTTCTTATGAGTTTGATGAACTGGGTTCGAATCTGCCGGAAGGTTCTTATCAGATTCTGGGTGCGTCGGGATGTTCCTGTACGGTCATTCCGGATTTAAATGTTGTAGCTGTCAGAATGTATAACAGTTTATATACTGATGAGCTTGAAAAATTTGATTACATCAGGGATATTAGAACATTCGGAGATTTAGTAGTATCGGGTATTAAAAACGAAACAACTCAGGTCTAATCATGGGCTACTATAAATGGTCATATATTTTCATAATAGAACCCTACATGTGTGATATGTAGAAAGGAGTCCATTGATGAAAAAAGCTTTCATGATCTTACTCATATTAGCAGTATTGACAGGAGCAGGTTTTGGATCGATGAAAGTGGTGCAGGCAAGTGTTGAAAAAAGTGTGATTGAGTATTTAATTAATGAAAAGAATATTCCGGAAAATCAAATCGTCTTCAGTGAATCTTTTATAGCAAATCTGCCTGGTGATAAAAACTGGATGGTCAGTATCAGGCTGAAGGATGATGCTAAAACTTACTATTATTACAGAAGCAGCGGGAAGATTGTGCTGGAATCTTATACGGAAAGCGGCGTTGAGTACGTGCAATAGAATGGGGTTGTCTTATGAAGAAGTGGTCAGGTGCAGCAGCTGTCTGTCTTAATGAACACAATGAAGTGCTAATGGTAAAAAGTGTCCATTCCAATGCCTGGGCAGTACCTTCAGGAGGGATCGAATCAGGTGAAACGCCTGAAGCGTGCTGCATAAGAGAAGTGATGGAAGAGACAGGGTATGAAGTGGAAATCATTGATCATCTATTCGTCAAAAAAACAGTGATTAAAGAAATAAATGTAGAAACTCATTATTTTAAAGTTAAAAAGATTGGAAACAGCTGTGGGATTGAGGATCCTGACAATCTGATAGAGAAAGCGGAATGGAAGTCTTATACTGATGTTAAGCGGTTGGAACATATGTATCCTGAAGACGAAGAACTGCTTTTAAAAGAGATGAAAGTATAAAAAAGTGAACACCCTATGTTTCAGGTGTTCATTTGATGAAAGTAAATCAATTAAAAGTAGAGTATATAAATAACAGCGGCCAGAATAATTCTGTAAATCGCAAAAGGAATCAGACGGATCCGGTTAATCAGCTTCAAAAAGAATTTGATTGAGATCAGTGCAAAGACGAAAGCGCTGATAAAACCGATTGTGAAAAATGGCAGCATATCGATCGTGAAGTACTCCCATTTACTCAATAACGAAATCGCACTTGCACCCATCATAATCGGGACAGCCATGATAAAAGTGAAATCTGCAGCAGCTCTGTGACTGAGTCCAAGCAGCACACCACCTGAAATCGTTGACCCGGAGCGTGAAAATCCAGGCCATAGCGATAAACACTGAATTAACCCAATTGAAAATGCCTGACGATAGGAAATCTGATCAATTGTTTCAATTTTGACTTTCTTCCCGCTGACCAGATCAGCCGCTATCATTAAAAAGGCACCAACAACCAAACCGATCAGAACGGTCTCAAGTGAAAATAAGTGCTCATCAATATAATCCTCGAACAGCAGCCCGAGTACTCCGGCTGGCAGCAGTCCTATCAACACATGTGACAATCGCAGTTTATTCTGTCGGCCTCGCGTGCTTGTATGTAAACCAAGTAAGTCTGCAATACGTTGACGAAAAACGACGACTACGGCGAGAATTGAACCAAGTTGAATCACGATTTTAAAAGTATTTGCCACCGGACTTCCTAAAAATTCAGAAGATCTCAGCCACAAATCATCTACCACAATCATATGGCCGGTTGAGGAAACAGGCGCAAATTCCGTTAACCCTTCAACTAACCCAAGTAAAAAAGCTACAAACAGTTCCCACGCACTCATACTGTGCAATCTCCTTTTTAACATAAAGTGATGTAATGAATTGGAAAAGAAAATCATACTTTATTTTTTATGGGTTTGAAAGGTGAATTAGACCTGTATGAAAACTTATTTTCTGAAAGTATGGGAGGGCCGATTCGTGGTTTGTAACATGGAGAAAGTTCTTCAGTTCCTTGTTGCAAACGAAGATAGAGGATACCCCTTTTTTGTAACATAAAGAAATAGATGTTCTGCTTGGAACAATATAAACCCACGAAAAAAGGCATGACTGGTTATGATTAAAACCAGCTGCCTTGTAGTAAAGAAATCGTCAAAATCAATGTAGTCACAGAACCGGCGGACATTAATGTAAACACTTTTTTCTTGTTGTGAATTTTTTTGTCATTAACAGGCTTGATCAGTTCATATGATACTGCACACCAGATTAGAGCTGAAACGATCGCTGTGATTGTGATAAACATACCTTCACTCCTTCTGACGTCAGGTCTCCTGGCGTCTTTTTTTCATAAACGTTAGCCCCACTATGAGCAGACCGACAATATTCAATACGAGCATGATTATGTAATAAGTAGACGCTGAACCCTGAAGCAAATAAGTGAGGTATCTGCCTGCATTCAGGGTTAAAAGAATGATTAGGAGAATATCTATTTTGCTCATCATACCAACATCCTTTTTGAAGAGTAGTAACTATATTTACATTTACGTATCGGTGGAGATAAAGTTTCATCTAAATGAATTCACCCTATAATAAGTGTGCTGACTGTTATAGTAACGCTGACCTTATCGATTTTTCTAGTGCTGGTTTTAATTGTGGGGCGTTTGATGTCGGCTGGATGAGACGCTGATTTGGATATAGAGCGGAAATGTGCCGAATTAATCATATTTTTCAGCTGTGCGGGTAAAGACATAATATAAATGATTAATTTGGATGGTGATTTGATGAAGAAATATTCATACTTAACAGCAGCTTTTACGATGAGTACGGCAATGATTTTAAGTGGCTGCAGCGGAAGTGACGAAGAAGCTTCAGCAGACGAGGAAGACATTGTAGAGACAGCTGAATCGGGAAATCCTCAGCCTAATGAAGCATTCAGCGACATTGATATTACCGGTGATGGAGAAATTCCTGAGGGACTAGAAATGGCTGAAGATCCTGCTTTTGCAGAGGGAGATACAGTCACTATAAATGCTTCTCATTTCCCCGGTATGGAAGGTGCTGAAGGGACAGTAGTTGGTGCCTATCAGACAAATGCATATAGTATTTCCTATGAACCTTCAGATGGTGGTGACATGGTTGAGGACTATCACTGGGTAATTGATGAAGAAACTTTTTCAAGTTCACTTCAAGCACCTTATGAAGAAGGGGCTGAAGTAGAAATCACTGCACAACGAGTTGATGGAATGTATGGTGTCATGGCTGAGATTCATTCAGTTCAGGAAGATGCAACTGTCTATATGGTAGACTTTTCTCTAACAGATCGTGAAGAGACTGTGCTGAATTACAAATGGCTTGCAGAAGATGAATTGTCAGCTCAATAATTTTTTCTGGCGGTATCCTTTTAAAAGGGTACCGTTTTTTAGGTCTTTTGATGAAACTGACAAGTACAGAAGCTGATCATCCAACAGGATTAAATAGAAAATAAGGGCAATGAAGTCATTTATTGCATGTTATAGTATAAAGGTTAAATAAATTCTATCACTATAACATGAGAACAATTTATAGATGTAAGAGGAGGCGTCTCTCTATCAGGGCGGAAAATGAACCACTATACATAAGTATCGCCACACAACTAAAAAAGGCACCCGGTTCAATCATGAGCTTTATATTAAAAACAATTGTTATATTAATCAGCACTTGCAGCATTGCTTCTCTGCCTTATCTTGTGGGAAGTTTTAACGCTGCAGGTGACTCTTTCGGATTTTACCCCATTGAATATATCAAAGAAATCGGTACAACATTGATCGGCTTATTCAATTTCTATGTGCTCGAAGAAACAACCTTTGATGGTATTCGGGTTAATATTGATTATCTGCTAGAAGCGTATCAATATTCAATGTCATTATTGATGATCGCACTTTTTATTTCATTTACAGCCGTTCTCGTGATGTTATATGGATATCATTTTCTGAGCGGGAGAATGAAAAAGGCGGTTAATTGGCTGCTTGTTTTGCTGGATTGCATCCCGGACGTTTTATTAATTGTCCTGTTTCAACTTGGCGTGATTTATTTGTATCAGACGACTGGTTTTAAGCTGTTTCAATTGTATGGAATCGGGGATCCCGTCTATCTGTTACCAATCATTTGTTTAAGTCTTACACCAACGATTCTGCTGTTAAAAATGTCGTTGACGATTAAGGATGAAGAGTCTGAAAAATTGTACGTCGATTTTGCTTATGCTAAAGGGGTAACCAGGTCAAACGTATTTCTGGTGCATATGCTCAGAAATATGCTGCTTTCTATTACTAATCACTTCAGTCTCATTTATTGGATCATGCTTTCGAGCCTGATTATGATTGAGTATTTATTTGTTATTCAGGGTTTTACATTAATATTGTATAAGGTAAACGATAGTATACTGCTGGCAGTAGCCATCCTGCTATTCCTGCTTCCTTACCTGCTCCTGAATTGGCTGTTTAGTAAGCTACACAGGAGGTTAGTGACTGATGAAGAATAAATCCTACATACTGATCCTGATCCCCTCCGCACTTTTCCTGCTGGTCGCGGCAAGCTTTATCTATGAGTGGGGTTTTAACGAAGATACTGAAGTTGCATCATACCAGACTAATGAGGCAGGAGAAATATTAACTCATCCCTATCCACCTTCATTTGATCATCCGCTTGGAACAGACAGGAAAGGGCAGGACCTGCTGCTTAGAATATTGAACGGGGCGAAGTATACGATTTTATTTGTACTTAGCGTGGGATTGGTCAGAATGATAGCGGGTATGTTGCTGGGGGCGTTACTGACATTTATGCCGAAACGGATAAAAGATTTCGTGCAGCTGTTTTTAACACCTTACGTCAATGTACCAGCATTTATCCTGGTATACTTTCTGGCTTATGTTTTCTTCGCCGTTCCAACCGATGATGGAGGATTACAGCTTATTTTCATTCAATTCGTGATTCTGACATCTGTCGGCGTCCCCTCATTAGTACTCCTGTTTTCAAATGAATTTCAGGACGGATTGAAACATGAATATATTCAAGCCTCTTATCAGCTTGGCGCAACCAAAAAGCATATTGTCATCAGGCATTTGCTCCCTGTTCTCAGAAACCGGTTCACGATCGTGTTCCTGCAGCAGATCATCGCCTCATTAATTTTACTGATTCATCTTGGCGTGTTCCGGATTTATATTGGTGGACAGGCAGAAGGGTCAGTCAGTTTTGACGAGGAAATACTTCTATCAAAATCAGGAGAATGGGCCGGTATGATCGGTCAAAGCGTCTTTGATATCGTAACAGCCCCGTGGATTGTGCTGGCACCGGGCATGGCGTTTGTCTTATTGATTGTCATGCTTAATACGATGATCAGGTTGATTCGGGTGTAGGCTGCTGAGTGTATTAGTATTAGCATGGGTACTTGCACTTTGGGGACGGAGGTTAGAGTTGCATGAAATGTGCAGGGAGGGGACAGGCTTGACCTTTTTAGTCATCTCTGTCCCTAAGATGCACATCTTATCGCACTTTAACCTTCGTCCCCAGCATGTTCATGACGCTCAAACCGGCCAAAAATCCATCTATAAACAAAATAATAAAGAACCGCTAAACCCAGTTCCACTGTAATATAGAGGATGCCCTGTACAACGCCATCCTTGGGCATGTACATACTGTAGTAGTATGAAAGTGTACTTCCTGTCGCCAGGATATAGAGAATTTTTAATAACCTCAATTGTCTCACCATTCTTTCACAATTACTGATTCTTATTTACCATCATTCTTTTAATTACTCTGATCTGCCCGCGATGGTTGATCTCGTCTTCCATCACGTGGTACCAGAGCCAGTATTTATTATTGGAAACGCCGTTACCCCATATGTCTTCTTCAAATAACCATTCTTCATTCTTGGAGCTTAAAATTGATAACGTCTTTTCTCTCATTTCAGCCAGTAGATTAATATAGTAGTCAACGGGATTTCCGCTGACCTCTTTACTTGCTTCAGGACCAAGAAACAATGCTGTTTTCCACTGGGCCATTTCTCGATCAGTCAGATCTCGATTTTCATGGGTAATCACCTGATGGACAAATTCAACTGAAGTAATATGCATCAGCAGTGAACCGATCGAATTTGAGCCTTCATAAGCGATAAAATCCAGGTCAGACTGACTCAAATCTTTAATGTCCTCAAGCAGAACATCTCTGGAATAGGTCATCATTGAAACAAGTTCACCAATCTTTCCATCAAAACCATTTCTCTGTCTGATTGTAAAATCCATAATCAGCCTCCAAAGATCAATATAGAGACTATCATAACAGTAAAAAAATGGTGAACAAGACTGATATAGCATTTTTTTACATGCTATAATTGATGTGAATTAGCCTTTAACCATGACGTTTTATGTATGGAAGGCGGAGATGTGTGTGGATAGTAAAGGTGCAAAGCTCGATAAGAGGAAAGAAAGCTGGAAGTTTTGGGATGCCGTTTTCACCTCAGGACTCGCATCCTTATTCAAAGATACTCAAGAAGCCCGGAATGATGATGTGCTATTCAGGAGCTGTCTTTTGCAGCTGCTGTTCGGCGTTATTTTTGCGGGGGTTTTGTTTGCAGTGGTGTTCTGGTTGATAAACTGATAATGATAAAAAAAACGATGCTGACTATTTTAGGACAGCATCGTTTTTTCTAGTGCTGCTATGTCAATTTGGGGACGGAGTAAAAATGATATGAGATGTGCATATTGAGGACAGTTTATTGTTAAAACATCTTCCAGAAGTGCATATTTCACTGTGCTATAATCTCTGTCCCAACTTGGATATCATACGCCCTCAATATTCCTGTTCATCTTCTCCAAAACCCTTCTGTATACTTCAAGTTCTTCATCAGTAATGTCTTTTAGAATCCGATCTTCATACACATCTTCGAGGAAGGGAAGGAGCTGGTTTTTCAATTCGATTCCTCTTGGTGTGATAAAGACGCTGAATGATCTTCTGTCTGTGTGGTGTTTTTCTTTTCGTGCAAGTTCTTTTTGTTCAAGGATATCCAGAATTCTTGTGATGGATGGACGGTCTTTGTCTGCGAGGACGGCGAGTTCTTTTTGGGTGATGCCATCATTTGCAGCGAGTCTCTTTAGCACGATCCACTGTTCAGGGGTGATGTCGAATTGCTTCAGTTCTGTTGTGAGAAAACGGATGATGGCTTTAATGGTGTGACTGGTATAGATCCCGATATGTTCATCTTTTTCTTTATACATATAATCACCTGCTTGAAAGTATTAAATTAGTTGTTTAGTATATAGTTAGTATAGAAACTATTTTAGCAAAGAAGGGTTTAGGTTGAAAGATATTTCGAATGAGGCGATTTGGACAAAGCCTTTTTTTATTGCATTGATTAATAATTTTTTAGTTTTTATGGTGTTTTATTCATTGATGACTGTGCTGCCGGTTTTTGCAGTGGATCGTCTTGAAAGAACTGAAACAGAAGCTGGTCTGATGACAACGATGTTTCTGGTATCTGCAATCATTATGCGTCCTTTTGCAGGTAAAATCATTGAAGCACTGGGTAAGAAGCGGACACTTGTGATAAGCGTATTCTTTTTCAGTATATCGACCGTGCTTTATCTGGTGGCAACAGATTTTACGTCATTATTATTTCTCAGGCTTTTTCATGGCATCTGGTTCAGTTTAACAACGACTGTCCTGATGGTTATTGCAGCAGATATTGTCCCGGATCACCGTAAAGGGGAGGGGCTAGGTTACTTTGCGATGTCAATGAATGTTGCTGTTGTCGCAGGACCGTTTTTAGCGCTTGGGCTGCTTTCATTTATTGATTATATTGAGTTGTTTGGCGTGCTGGCCGCTGCGATCTTTCTCGCATTCGGAGCTTCATTTTTTGTGAGAAAAGAAGAAAGTTCAGCGGTGACTGTTGATTGGAAAATAAAGTGGAGTGACCTGATTGAACTGCGTGCGATGCCAATTGCGATGATTGGGTTTTTAACATCTTTTGCATATGCGTCAATTATGTCATTCATCACGATCTATGCAAATGCACTCGATCTGTTTGATTACGTCGGCCTGTTTTTTGTTGTATTTGCAGTAGTGATGATTGTATCCAGGCCTTTCACTGGACGGCTCTTTGACAGTGGAGGACCTGATTACGTGATCTATCCATCACTGTTTTTATTCGCTGCAGGGTTGATCCTCCTCAGCTTTGTTCAGTCAGCCATTCTTCTCTTAATCGCAGCAGCATTGATTGGGCTTGGATACGGAGCGCTGCTTCCTGCTTATCAGACAATGGCCATTCAGTCAGCACCGAAAAGTAGAACAAGTCATGCAACATCGACTTTTTTCATTATGTATGACCTTGGGATTGCAACAGGTTCAGTCATGCTTGGAGTTGTTTCTTCCGCACTCGGCTTTAGCGGATTATATATCACTGCAGGGATCGTGATACTGGCAGCAATTATGCTTTACCGATTCCTCAGAACGAAAAAAAGAGCCGGTCTATATGCTGTACAGGCGAAAAGCAGAGAGAACTCTTTATAAGAACAGATCCGGTCAATGTGCCGGATCTGTTTTTTGATGAGCGGGCACACCAGGGGAGGTTTTTAGTGTGTTATTTTATTCACGTTCTTATGAAGGCACAGTAAGCTCCGTCTACCCTGTGCCGCTTGATAAATAAATCAGGGTCTATTATCACGAGTGAAGACGTATGGGGAAGATAGGCTGGAGGAATTATGCTGGATATTAAAAAATAAACAAGACAGGATGAAACTTGCCGCCTCTTGTTACGTAGTAAATATAACAAATAATTTATTGGAGAAATTGACATGTATTTTAGAGGAGGCATCATGACTTTTCGATCGAAAATTGATCAATCATATAAAGTACTCATGTTTATAGCAGTCTTCATAACAGGTATAGCGACACTGTTTCCAATATTCATTGATGATAAGCTTGACCAAATTGGTGTCATCATTTTGATTTCAATCTTTGTAGGCACGGTCTGTTTCCTATTATGGACAGTATTTTCTATTAAATATATTTTATTTGAAGACTATCTGCTGGTTAAAGGGGGTCCATTCCGAAGCAGGATCCGTTATGAAGATATAACTAAAATTGCGCGCACACATGATCTGGTGACAGGGTATCGATTGACAATGTCCTCGGACAGCATTGAAATTTTTTATCGAACTGCGGTTTTTGGCAGTGTGAAGATTTCACCTGCAGCCTTAGATGATTTTTTAGAGGAGATCAGCAGGCGCTCACCGAATGTTAGAATAGACATGTAATAATTGGGTTTTTAGGAACTTTTATAAAAATGATATTGAAGGAAAAAACGATGTCTGCATTTGCAATGATAGCGATTGTGCTTATTTTATTTATCAGCTCAATCACAATTGAGAAATATCTGAAGGGAAATAATCGTCAGAATGTAGAGATTTTCCGTCTATTAAAAGAATTAAATAGCAAGTCAGATAACGGATAGATCATTTGACCAAAACGTTCAGAAGTAGGTGAGATTCAAATGAAAAATGTCTTGTCATTCGCACTAACTGCTCTGCTTTTATTAACCGGCTGTACTTTCGGTGATCCGGATTACTATACCCTCTTTATTTTTCAGGGGGAGAGTGACAGCTGGAGAGCTGAACTTGAATATGTGGCTAATCATGAAGGGGATCATCCTGAAGATAAACTGCTGTTAACATACATTGGGGAAGACACTAAAGGAGAGGCTGAGATCTTTGTCGTTGATACTGATATCCGCGAGCGCATCAAGTTTCAGCCGCATGCAGAAACTCTTCAGGTTCTAGAAAGCAGTGAATTAAGAGAATTGATCAGTGCTAACACAGGTGAGGATGACAGGATCACTGAAGAGATTGATCTTATTGTCAGATGGGACGGGAATGAAGAAACAGTGGCGCTGAGCTATCATACAGCGGTGAAAGAAGATGAAGGGATTACATGGTTTGATTAACCTGATGCAATTCAGTACATAGTATTGAACATTGAGGGAGGTAGTCATATGAAAATTGTTGGATCTGCTGCTCTTTTTGTTATGCTTTTTTTATCCGCCTGCCAGCAGGAGGCCACACTCAGTATCAGCGAGGTAGAATCCGTACCTGACCATATTCAGGAAGCTGTACAGTCTGAAGAAAGAATACAGTTTGTTCAGGAGGAGGCTTACGCGTATTACATTGCTTTCAGGTCTGCTGGTTCAGTAGAAGCGGGACTTTAAACAGAAGATGATACGCTTTTCATTCAGTTTGAAGAAACGGAAGTGCAGGGAGAGGCTGAACAACAGTACACATATCTCCTGAATACAAAGCCTGAGCATGAAGTGCTTGATGTGCAGGTGAACGGTGAGTCTGTGCCAATTGATCAGATAATCGTAACAGAGGGTTCGTACGAGGAGTAAGCAGGGGATTCATCAATTATATTTTGCAAAATGGCATATAGATACAGAAAAGCGGCACAGAATATAATCGCTGTGCCGTCTTTCTATTTACTTCAGGCAGCGAGCCTGATCGTCACTTTGAATAAATCCCCGTCAGCATCAAGGTCAAAATCACCGCCATGCAGATCAATGATAGATTTTGCGATAGCAAGACCGAGACCGGAGCCTTCAGTGTGCCGTGACTCATCCCCGCGTTTGAACCGTTCAAACAACTCATCAATATTCCCATTTAATTCATAGGCTGAAATATTTCTGAATGTGATGACATTCATGCTGCCGGCAGGTTCGAGATGAATATACACTCTGGTGTTTGGAAGAGAATACTTCATCATATTGCTAATGAGGTTATCAAATACACGCCAGATTTTCTGACCGTCAACGTGGGCGGGCAAAGGGTGATCCGGCTTGGTGACCCGCAATTGAAGCGTGCTTTCTTCGATGGCTTCGCTGTGTTCAGCAAGTGATTGTTCAAGCAGCTGATTCAGATCCACCTTTGTTTTGCTCAGCTCAATACTCCCGCTGGCCATTTTTGACGCTTCAAATAAATCCTCAATCAGCATTTTCAGCCGTTTCGATTTCTGATCAATAATACCAACGTACTGATTACGTTCTTCATCTGTCAGCATCTGATCTTTCAACAGCTGGGTGTACGTCATGATAGAAGTGAGCGGTGTGCGCAGGTCATGGCTGACATTTGTGATCAGTTCAGTCTTCAGGCGTTCACTTTTCGCCTGCTCTCTTTTAGAAATATTCACATCCTGCTTGAGCTGATTGATATGAGCTGCATGTGTTGCCAGCGCAGATTTCCCTTTGACTTTCAAATCCTCAGTCACACTGCCTTCAGAAAGAGCGGCTGTTGCAGCAGTGATCTTATTAAAGTCTCCGGTTCTTTTTAAAATGATTAACAGCAGGATGAAGGCGGTTGTTAAAATAGGTAAAAGGATAACGGGCAGTATGAAAATATTCAGTCCAATCCCCACGATAGCAGCAACTGTAGAGCCGCCGGAAAAAAACACAAATCCCAGAATCAGCACAACTTGTGTGCCGGTGCGTTTATTTAAAAATGCCTCTTTCATGACCTGATAAGACCGAAAAAGAATGGTATCGTGCAAATCAGTTTTTAGATCAGACCCGTACTTCAGCCGTCTCACAAGATATGTAATCTGTATAACTGTCATGCCTGTTACAACAATGCCAAATAATGAATAGGTTATTAAATAGTAGATGATATCCGGAAAGTACCTCGCAGAAATAAATGATGGTGACTCCAAGTGTGTTGTTGTGATGAAAAAAGAAATGATTAACACAAATGCAGCAGCATCGAGTGGTATCCGGTTATAATTTTTCTGCCATTTCTCAGGTGCAAGCAGATCAGCAAAATAGATGTTCTTCTGCCATACATACAGTGTCAGCAGCGCTGTCAGGCACGCTCCAAGGTAAATCCAGTAATAGAAAGGCTGCTCTGTAAAATAGTAAAGACGATTCCATGCGTGTAATATGCCCCCCGCACCGTAAGACAGCAGCAATAGCCAGACCAGCAGCAGTGATTTATTTTTCAATTTTATATCCAATGCCCCATACCACCTTTAAATATCTCGGATTTTTCGGATTGATTTCAATTTTTTCTCTGATCTTTCTGATATGTACTGCGACTGTATTTTCTGCGTTGAATGAAGGTTCCTTCCACACTTTTTCATAGATCTCATCTATTGAAAACACGCGGCCCGCATGAATCATCAGCAGTGACAATATTTTTAATTCAATCGGTGTGAGCCTGACCGGTTCACCGTCAACAGTGACCTGTTTTGCCTCCTGATCCAGCACCAGTCCGTTCACGCGTACGGTATCACTTTCTTCTTCAAATTGGCCGAAAGTCACGTATCTTCTAAGCTGTGACTTCACACGGGCAATCAGTTCAAGCGGATTGAATGGCTTTGTTACATAATCATCTGCTCCGATCTGAAGCCCGAGAATTTTATCTGTATCCTCACTTTTTGCGCTTAGCATAATAATCGGGATATTACGCTGCTCCCTTATTTTAAAAGTGGCAGTGATGCCATCCATTTGCGGCATCATAATATCAAGCAGAATCAAGTGGATTTCATGCTCATCAAGTGCTGCGATCGCCCCGATTCCGTCCTTTGCCTGAATGACCTGCAGGCCTTCATTTTTTAGATAAATTTCAATGCCATCTCTAATTTCTTTATCATCATCAACTACTAAAACTGTATGATTAGTCATCTTGCATTCCCCCTTTCCGAAGTATATCACTGCAGCCGGCTGTGACTTAAGTATAGTAAGAAAATCTTAACAATTAGTGCGGGTAAAAATGAAGAATTCCTTAAGAAGTGTGTGGAGTGGGGGATGGGACAGGTGAAGGGAATAGAAAAATGATTGATGGGATTCCTACACTGGCTGAAGAAATTCCGCACGCACTGAAGATGCCTGAAGGAAAAAGTGCAGTACATCCACCAATACGCAATTCCATATTAATCTTCATTTTTCCTACATAAAAAAACAGACCCGGTAGCCCCGGGTCTGCTCCTTAATGCGCCATCATCTCATGTGCAATCTCTTCACCGCTCATATCAGTTGGATAATACGTCGGCCAGTTCACAACTTCTTCAAGCAGCGCGGCACGGTCATCACCCCAATATAGGTGATAGTGGTGGGCATCTGTTGGTGAGATGCCGTGATCACTGAACTGAATATAGCCAGGCATGGTGCCAGTCTGTTCTTCTTCGAGTTTAAAGATATAGCGTACGCCACGGTTTCCTGCTTCATATGTCAGCACTTCATAGCCATCATATGTGTATACGCCAGATGACTCTTCACCATTTTCATAGAAAGTAAATGTATCATCTTCAATGACGATACGATCGACACCGGTTACATAACCTTCTGTGTAATATTCCTTATACTCTTCAGCTGTTTTGTCGCCTTCTTCAGCTTTATGCTCAAATACTTCATCCAGTGTTCCGTCCTGAAGGTACGGATAGACTGATTGCCAGTCACCTTCCCAGTCAGAGAGCGGGCGATCTTCAATCTGATCATCTTCAAAGTAACCGTCGTAAATTTTTTGTGTTTCCTCATCCAGCTCATGGCTGTGTTCGTGATCATGCGCTTCCGGCTCCACAGCAGGTGCAGCATAAAGGGCAGTAGTCAGCTGTTCAAGATTGTGTCTCATCAGTGTAAAATAATCTTCATCATTTGCAATATCTTCTTCTGTTAAAACAGAAAGGTTATGCAGTCTGAGTGTTTCAGCACCGATTTCATCTTTTACAACTTCAGCAATTTTTGTCGTGATGTTCTGTTCAAAGAATACATGCTTCAACCCGTATTCTTCAGCTGTCTCAACGATTGACTGGAGCTCACGCTGAGATGGTTCCTGCGTTGGGTTGAGTCCTGTCACAGCGATCTGATGAACACCATAAGCTTCTTCCCAGTAGCCGTAAGCAGCGTGAGAGACGATAAAATGATTGCCGGGAGCAGCACTGAGTTCAGATGAAAACTCTTCATCCAAAACTTCAAGATCAGCTTTCAGTGCTTCAAAATTGTCATTGAAAAATGCTTCTTCTTCCGGATTCATGTCAGTCAGTACATTTTTAATATTTTCAGCAACCTCAATTGAACGCACCGGGTCCAGCCATACGTGCGGATCATAGTCGCCGTGGTCATGATCATGGCTGTCCCCGTGGTCGTGATCATGGGAACCTTCACTTAATTCAATCCCCTCAGTCGCTTCCACAATCGTGACGTCCTCAGACTCGACTGCCTCAGCAATGCTGTCAGCGTATCCTTCAAGGCCTGCCCCGTTCATGATGAATGCATCCGCTTCAGCGATCGCAATCATATCTTTTGAAGTTGGCTCGTATGTATGAGAGTCAGACCCAGGCGGAAGGATAGACTGAACCTCAGCCTCATTTCCGGCAATACGCTCTGCGAAAAATTGCAGAGGGTATACCGTTGTATAAAGTGTTAAAGGATCAGATGAATCCGTTGATGCGCTCTGCCCCTCATTACTGCTGTCATCCCCGCATGCAACCAATGCCAGCACACCTAATAAACTTAATGTAGTAAACCATTTTCTATTCATTGTTTTCCTCCTTCATAAATTACAATGAATAATATATCGTAACGATTACGATTTGTAAATAGGAATGATTCTTTTTTATAAAATGAAATTTATTAGCATGTGTAAAAGGGAGAGGTTCTGATGTAAATGAACAACCGATGCATGGACCATTGCATATCTTAAAATGGGTGGGCTAGCAGCCGGGATATTTAATTTCAATTGATCGGAATGGTTCGGGATAAATGGAGGTTCACTGTGCTTGACACTTTTATCCTGGCAGATATAACATGATATTATGGAGCCTATTAGTATTTTCAAAGCACTTTCTAACGAAACCCGATTAAATATTCTGAAATGGTTAAAAGAACCTGAGAAATATTTTCCCGTTCAGCAAGCTCACTTGCCAAAGGAGGTTAATATTAAAGGCGGTGTTTGTGTGGGCGACATTCAGGCGAAAGTTAACCTGTCTCAATCCACCGTATCTCAATATTTGTCAATGATGCAGCAGGCTGGTTTATTAGAGTCGGAACGTTATGAACAGTGGACATATTACAGACGTAATGAAAAAAATATAGCTGAATTAATACAGTTTTTTGAAGAACAGCTTTAAAGTTTTCTAAAGTGGTTAACCTTTAACGGTTGACCACTTTATTATTTTCCATTATATTTGTATTTCGGTATATATCGATATACAAATAAAGGAGTTGAACGTTTTGAAGAATCTTCCCATATATATGCTGGCTTTGATCGCAGGCATATCGTTAAGTATAGAAGCAGCATTAGGTGGTGCTCTTGGAGAGAATATAGGAAAACTTGAAAGTACTTATTATATCTTTGTTGTAGGTGCTTTGAGTTTGTTTTTAGGCGTTTTATTCTTTGGAAAAGGTGATCTGACACAAGTGTTTAAAGTGCCAAAATGGACATTGACAGGTGGAGCGTTAGGGGTTATTTACTTATCATTGTTGATTATCAGTGTCACCTTTGTTGGAGTAGGACTTTCAATTACAGTCGTCATTATTGGTCAGTTATTCACAAGTATCGTAGTCGATCACTTCGGCTGGCTTGGAACAAAACGGATTTCAATTGATAGAAATAGAGTTATTGCAATTGGGCTATTGCTGCTTGCATTAGTATTTATCTGACAGGAGGCTTATCAATGGAATTATTATATATATTAATTCCATTGATAGCGGGAATTGGGCTAAGCACTCAGTCTGCTATTAATGGAACTTTGGGTAATAAAATTGGATCGCTTGAAAGTGCATTTTTAACTTTTTTCACTGGTGCAATTATACTTACGCTGATCGTGAATTTCTTTGGTCAGGGCAATATACTTGGTATTGTTGATGCTCCTGCAGTTCAACTTCTTGCTGCTATTTTCGGAGTGATTTTTCTGTCGATTATGCCGTTTGTAGCACCGGTGATCGGTGTAACAAATGCGATGATTATGGTGATTATCGGTCAACTCTTAGCTAGTGTGGCCATTGATCATTTTGGTTTATTCAGCAGTGAGGTTATTCCGCTTGATATACAAAAAGTGATTGGTATTTTGTTATTAATTGGAGCAGTCTATTTCATATTTAAAAAGCCTGGAACCAAAGAAGTTGCATGATAAACAATAATAAGGAAAAGAGAGCCACTTAGCATGTGCTGAGTGGCTTTTTAATGTTGATCTGATGATAACGGGTTTGTTGACGCATTCTAATCCTCATTACTGTAGTCATCAGCACGTTTATAAAATAAATGAAGTAACACATGTAAAGATATCTTTACTTTATGGAGTTATTCTTTTATCATAAATGTAAAGATATATTTACATTTTATCCGGAAGGTCGTGAGCACAGGTGCCGGTCAAAAACAATATTCAACAGATCCGAAAAGAAAGAGGGATTAAGCAAATTAAGATGGCTGAAGACTTGCAGGTTACAAGGCAAACATTTACAGCTATTGAGAAAAATAAATATAATCCCAGTCTGGAACTGGCATTAAAGATTGTGCAGTATTTTGATCTGCCGATAGAGGAAGTATTTATTTTGGAAGAGGAGGAGTCTTGATGAAAAAGAAGAAGATGCAAAGATGGGGATTTACCATTGCGGCAATGGGTGGGTTAGCAGGAATGATTCTTGGAACGTTTATATTCAGCGGCGCAGACTGGTCAGCGATTCTTGGGGCTTTCACAGCTTTTGTGATCATTTTTATCATTAATCTGGTGTTTGTAAAATCTAAAAAAGATCAGACGCCGGAAGTGGATGAGCGTATCATGCTGAACATGCGTAAGTATTATGCAGTCATTGCGAATGTATTCATAGGTATTCTATTTATTGCTTTATCAGCCCTTACTTATTTAGGGTATGAACAGGTTTCTCTTATGTATCTGTGGATGTTTGTGGTAGCTTATATGATTGTGAGTGGAATAGGGGCACTTGTGGTCAGTAAAAGATAAAAAACTATAGAATACATATAAAAAAAGAGTACTGTATTAAAAACGCCATTCAGTACTCTTCTATATTAAACACTCATTTTCAGCCTGTTTGCATATTCATCAATTTTGGCAGCCGTTTCATTCAGCTCCTGAAAATCGCTGGTTGTTTCACGGATCTGCTCAGAACCTTCCTGAATAACTTTCTCCACTTTTTCAGTCCCGGCGCTGATTTCTTTTACCCCGGAACTAATTCCCTCTGCGGAGCCTCTTACAGTTAGAATCGATTCTTCCACTTTTGCAGCGAGTTTTTTCACTTCTTTTGCGACAACATCAAAGCCGCGTCCATGTTCGCCTGCGCGTGCAGCTTCAATTGCTGCGTTCAGTGCAAGCAGATTTGTCTGAGAGGCAATTTCTTTAATCGCGAATGTCAGCTGCTGAATATTTTCAGCCTGCTCCATTAGTTGTGTCAGTGTTTCAAGGTTTTGCCTTGAATAAGCTAATGTATGATCAATGCTTTCACGTAATTCCTCACTGCGCTTCACACCATATTCAGCTTTCTCAGTCATATTACCAGAAACATCTGAGAGGGAAGACACGAGTTCAGATACGCCAAGCTGTCTGTTTGTAATATCAGTTGCGACCTTTACAACTCCAATGACAGTTCTGTTTTCAAAGATTGGCATATAAGTTGCTTCAAGCCAGATTACTGACCCATCACGCTTTTTACGTTTAATTTTGTCTTGAAATTGAATTCCAGCAGATAAGTCTATCCAAAAGCGCTCATAATCAGGCGAAGATGAAAATTCTTCAAAACAAAACACCTGATGAGGCCGTCCAATTAATTCATCAGGAAGATAACCAACCGCTCCTGCAAAAAGATCATTTACATACGTTACTTTGCGATCAAGATCAAACTGGATCATCGCCAGATTTTTCTTGAACGCCCCCATGACATTATTTTCTGATAGCATACTCAATTCACCCATACATATCCCTCGTTTTCCTCTATTATATAAGTCTTATTACCTAAAAAATCTTTCTATAAACATAATCTTGAATTAAAGATTAAATTGAAAGTGATTAAAAATGAAAAAATTCCCTTTATATTATGTAAAGAGTACCTTAATTATACGTTTCAAACCTCATATATGATAGATAAAATTAATTCTTTATACCTGTTAGATGAAAATAGGCCCCTGCATTAGAAACAGCTCTCACAGAATTTTTCATATAAATATGAGCTTTATATTCTATACAGGGACAGGATCAATTCAGCAGGTGAAAAATCTTTGCAGCTTCATATAGTAGAGAATCAGCCATGCGTGACGGCCTTCTTTTGTGTGGAGTGTTTGGATGGAGGAAAGGTCTTTTATCAGCGCCTTGTCACAAGCACAATAATTTCCCGTATCTCTGTAACATTCGTCATGGGCTTTGCATGCAGCATCCGTTGCATTAATTGGGACACCTGGTCCGCTGCAGCCTGGACCGCACCAACGATAGCCCGGAAGTACACAAAATTTAAGCCATCGGAGTCTTCTTCTGTGGGACACAATCTATCACCTCCTTTACTATAGAAGAAGACATAATCTCATGGGTTTTTCAATTTCAGGTTAAGTATCGCTGATATAAGACTGTGCACCCCTGCCATTCGAGAACGGAACAACTCCTATATTAATAGGGTATGGTGAGGAGAGAAATATGCATAGTTAAGTGTCTAGTTATATGAAATGATTTTCTACTTAACTATTATAATTCTTACACGCATCCCTGTTCATTCTAATGTAGAAGAATTTTGAATCTCAAACTGTTCATAGAATCAACCATTATTCTATTTGGTATCCTGCTTTTTAAGTTAATGGCTTTGTTAAGTTTGGCTGTTGATTTCCGCTCCAGGGGAACGCTTTCCGCATGAGCCGTCTTGTGGCTCCGGTTCAACCGGACCTCCTCAGCGCGAGGCGCTTGCGGGGTCTCACCTGTCCGACTTCTCCTGCTGGAGTCGTCCCCTTCCGCTACAATCACCAGCTGTGCTAAAACAACATTTACCTTTAACAAAGCCAAGTTAATAGAGAATAGATTGTCAAAGGATCCTTTTAAGTGAAAATGAATGGGAGAGGTAAAGGAGATTAACAAGCTGTTCATATTTATTCTGCAAGTCAGAGAAGGAATAAAATGTTAATATTATCATAAATGATTACAGATGTGGCTAGATTCAGTCAGGAGGGGTAAATGTGATCAGGTTAATGATTTTAGATTTTGATGGATTGATTTTAGATACGGAAACATATGAGATTGAATCTTTTGATAAATTGTATAAAAGATATGATGTCGTATTTCCTATCGTGAAGTGGATGGAAGGAATAGGGAGTGCTTCAACCTTTGATCCATATGAACCGGTGATATCAAAGCTTCCCGGTATCAAAAGAGAAGATTTGAGGAGAGAAAGAGCTCAGTTATATGAATCGCTGATGAAGGACCAATCTCCAAGAGCCGGTGTCAAAAAGTATTTAACACGGGCAACAGAGCTTGGCTTGAAAGTAGCACTTGCTTCAAGTTCTTCAAGGAGTTGGATTGATAAGTATATGGAGAAACTTGATCTTCAGCATTATTTTGATTTTATCTGTACAGCTGATGATGTAAAACATGTAAAGCCTGAACCCGACCTTTATCTGAAAGTATTATCTCATTTTGGTATTCGACCGGAGGAGGCAATTGTTTTTGAAGATTCCCCGAATGGTTCACTTGCAGCAATCAGAGCGGGAATACCGTGTGTAGCAGTACCCAATCCAACGACCAAGTCGCTCGAATTTGATGATAGGATCAGTCTGAGGCTTGACTCAATGGAAGATATGAGTCTGGATGAAGTATTAAAAAAATGTACCCGGACTCAGGCTAATCATGAGTCCGGGTAAAGACGACGTCTTCAAATGTCAGAAGTTCGTCCAGTCTAAGAATGGTGTGATCGGGTTTATGAAGACCCGGTCTGTTCCTGTTGCCCAATCATCTCTTCACATCCACCAGCTCAAACCGCTCACACACCAGCATCATATCCTCTGTATACTCAAGCCCAACCTCACTCAATTCCTTCTTAAAAAAGCGCTCATGAGCTTCTTTCCAGTAACGGTATGTTCTGTCACCCTCACCTTCAGCAATCGCAAATTCTTCAGGCACTTCATTCATCGGCATGATATCCACCTGAGAGGTTCGAATGATCGCTAACGGCTCGTCTTTACTGCTCAAAATGATGCTGTAATCATCTACAGCTGGAAGCGGCTCATGTTCAAGTTCGTAAAAAATGAGTCCTGAACAGGTAGCTGTTTTAACACCGTCGATTACCAGCTGAGCCAGGTAGTTGGGATCATCACCGAACTGCCATGCTGTGACGGATGAAGGTTTATCTTTACCCTGAGCACGCCAATATTCTTCCCAATATTTCTTTGATTTTTCGTTCATCGTAACCCCCTATAAGATAAGTAAGACATAACCCTGCAAATATACCTGCACCATCAGATAAAACGCAATGGCGAATTTATAATTAAACAGAAAGCTGTTTTTTACAATACTGATCCCATTCACTGAACTCAGCACAATTGCAGGCAGAATCAGCGGAGATATCATAATTGAGATGACGCTTCCGGAAGTTATGCCAAGTAAGACAATTTCCGGCGGATAAGGCACTTCAACCCCTTGCAAAATCCCTGATACCAGTACAATAACTGTCAACGGACCAAGACCGATAAAGCCAAGAATAATAACAACAAACGGCAGGACCCAAAGGAAATTGAGAAAAGGCACAGCATCTGACACCAGGAACAGCCCATCTACAATGTATTCCCCGTAGCCTGACTGGTTGACCGCATCAATCAAAAATCCTGCCGCAAGCAGAATGGAGAATTGCTGCGCTTTATTTGGAATGCCGTTCTTCGCATAATTCTTACCATATCGAAGGAGGTGGTGAGGCTTTTTACGAATGACAAAGTTCAGGACTACCCAAACGATAATGACGATCGGGATAATCAGGAGAAGACTTGCTTCCCAGATTGAGTTAATCAGAAAAATCGAGCCGAATAGCGTAATGAAAAGGAAGACAAATTCAATGACATCTTTATTTCCACCCGGCTTCTGATCTCCTGCAATTTTAGCAAGCTCTTCCTGAATGCCTGCTGTCAGATCCACTCCGTATTTTCGTTCACGGAAATAGGATAACCCCACTGCCAGCAGCACACCTGCCAACGAGATCACAAACCCCTGCAGGATAGACAATCCTAATGAAGCATCAAGCGCATCTACTGCAAATATAAAACTCGGGATGCTGACAACCCACATAGTGGTTAATGCAAAAGCACGCAACAGGGCAGTACCCTTATAATTTTCCCATGCTTCCCCCTTCTGATCACTCAGGAAATTATTCACCATACCATATACCATTGGAATTGCGCCAAATAATAAGAAATATGAAATAACCTGTGTAATCATCATCATACCGAAATAAAACTTTCTGCTCGTATTCAGCAGCCTTTGAGCAAAATGAATAACAGACTCTATATACGGTTTCTCTTCAAGCACCCAGCTGATGATGGGGACAATGAGTAAAAGCGCAATCAGCCCGCTCATTACCGTAAAGCCTGAAACACTTGATTCTACCAGAGACGTACCGGAAGTCAGGTGAATCGTAATGCCAATCACTAAAAGAAAAATTGAGATTGATGCCTGTTTTACCGGCAGAAAGAAATAACCGGTTGCAAATGCCACAAGACCGAATAACGAAAGCAGCGTCGAGAGCGAATCTGCCTGTGCCAATGAAACAATAAAATGCATGATGACATATAAAAGTATAAAGAGGGTATATCCCCGTTTTGCTGTTTCTTGCATGTCAGATACCCCTGTCTGTGTCGAATGATTTCCACAGATATCGTATCACAGCAGACGGAGATAATCTTTCGGCGTGCACTTGTGCCGCTTGAAGTTTGTATACAGAGCAGATTAGGGAAATGTATAGTTAAAGCAGACAAACATGAGAGGTGATGAGCAAATGAAAGCTGTACAAGTTGTTGGGTATGGTGATGAAAATCAGTTGCAGGTCGTTGATATTCCTGTTCCCGAACCGAAAGCGAATGAAGTGCTTGTAAGGGTGAGGGCCTGTGCGATCAATAATACAGAAATCTGGATGAGAGAAGGTGCATATGGGACAGATGAAGAGTCGGGCTGGCGTCCTGAAGGAGTTCAATTCCCGCGTATACCGGGTTCTGATATTACGGGTGAGATTGTCAGCGTGGGGAGCGCAGTTGAAAATTCATTGGTCGGGAAGCATGTTGTATTATTTCCTTTCACATCAAGCGGTGCAGAAGGGTCTGAACATATTTCAGAAGATATGTCCTTTATCGGATCGGAGTATGACGGAGGGTACGCAGAATATGTCGTGTGGCCGGCAGAGCTTTGTTTTGATATGCCCCTTGAAGATTTTGCAGAAAGTGCAGTGTTCTCAGTCAGCGGCCTGACAGCCTGGCATATGGTCAATCAAATTCAGGCAAAGCCAGGTGAGACAGTGCTTGTAACAGGTGCGAACGGCGGTGTCGGGTCATTAAATATTCAGATTGCTGCGCACGTCTTTGGGGCAAAAGTGATTGCAGTGACAGGTGACTTAAAAGATGCCGGTCAATTGAAGAAGCTCGGTGCTTCTCATGTTGTATCATATAAATCTGATCAACTGGCAGAAGATATTTTACAGGCAAATGGCGGACCTGTTGATTCAGTACTTGATGTGGTAGGGGACGCACTATTTGAGACTTCCTTACAAGTGTTGAAAAAGGGGGGTAAATTCTGTATTTCCGGATCTGCAGGCGGGCAGCAGACGAACCTGGATTTCAGGACATTGTATTTAAAGCATATTACAATGTACGGCTCAGTTCTCGGCACACGGCCAGAATTTAAAGATATGCTTCAGGCGATTTCAGATGGAAAGATCAGGCCTGTGATTGATAAGCGCTTTCCACTTGAACAAGCCAGGGAAGCACAGGTCTATTTCAAAAACAGAGGCAAGCTTGGGAAAATACTGCTCCTTCCCTGATCAGCTGTCTCATGATAAAAAACCGTATTCTCTCTGAGAGTACGGTTTTTTATCATGATGATTTTTAAAATACTTTCTTCTGTTCACGGTCCTCTGTAATCAGCATCACAGCTTCCTTGAACCGCTGGGCATGAATGATTTCCCGTTCTCTCAGGAATCTGAGTCCGTCATTTAAATCAGGATCGTCTGACTGATCAATAATCCACTGATAAGTCGCCCGTGCTTTTTCTTCCGCAGCGATATCTTCATAAAGGTCAGCGATCGGATCGCCTTTAGCCTGAATATAGGTCGCAGTGAATGGGACACCAGCTGCGTTATTGTAAAAGAGCGCACTGTCATGGCTGACGTAGTGTTCAACAAGACCGGCTGCCCGGAGCTGATCAGGTGTGGCATCTTTTGTGAGTTTATAAATCATCGTCGCGATCATCTCAAGATGAGCAAATTCCTCCGTACCAATATCATTTAATACACCGATTACTTTGTCAGGGATCGTATAGCGCTGGTTCAAATAGCGCAGTGCGGCAGCAAGTTCTCCGTCTGCGCCGCCGTACTGCTCCATCAGATACTTGGCAAGCGTAGGGTTACACGTGCTGACTTTTACAGGATACATCAGCTTTTTTTCATAACTCCACAAATCGCATTCCTCCTTAAGTAAAAGCGGAAGGCGCTTGATCAGCTGCGACAAGCATAAGACACAGAACGAAAAAGGGCGACCTTTCCCTTTATTGTTCAGTGGCTTATGACTCGAGCAGCTAGCGCCTGAAGCTGGATAAAGTAAAAGCGGAAGCAGGCGTTCAGGTCCGACAAACATAAGGCGGCTTGAGATAAATGGGTGCCCTTTCCCATTTTCTCAAGATGTCGTATGACTCGAAGACCTGCCTGCTAAAGCTGGATAAAGTGCTTAAACCTGCCACGGCCATGGTGCTTCAGCCCACTCCCATTCCTGATGATTTTGCACAGGCATCCCAAATCGCAGAGGGCCAAAACACGCTTCAAAATCGGTTTTCAGCCTGCTGCTGTAAGCTGCATAGTAATTGTACTGCTGGATTGCCTGGGCATCATCGGGGTGGGTATTGAGGTACAGTACCAGATCATAAATTACAAAATCAATGGCCTGAATCGCTTCAAGCTTCGTGTAATATTCTTTTGGCAGCTGTTTTTCCATCGGTTGAACCTCCTTTATTTACGGTAGGGGCTCTCATAATAGTCGAAGAACGGTTCCCACAATGTGCCTTTTTGTAATGCCTCCAAAGGTGGAAACTGAGGGAAGTCAGGCGGTTGAAACCCAATTAGTAAATTCGGTGGTACGACAAAGACTTTCGGACCGAGCGGTGGGCATGGATCAAACATTCCTCTGAAAGGAAGGTAATAACGTCTGAACGGGTTATTCTGTTGAGACATAGCTGTCCCTCCTGTGGATTCAGATTACCTGGAGAGTATATGCGGTTGGGGCGAGGAGTAGAAGGATTGCATGCAAAAAGCGTGCTGCACCTGCAGCACGCTCTCATCTTAACTGCTGAATCGAAGCAAAATCCCATCAATCGCTACATAAAGAACGATTAGAAAGATTGCAATATATGTATAGCCGGCTCTGCTCTTTTTATTTTGTCTGAGCTCGATCAGACCATTAATAAAAACGATCATACCGAGTAGCAGGAGGGTGAAAGGCAGCCATTGATAGTCATCTGTCATAATGATATAGATCGAAAGGATAAGTAGAATAATCCCTAAGATCAATTTGCTGTTATTCAAATCAACATCACGCTCCATTTATATTCCGTTGTTAGAGTATGAAAAATCCAATTGCAAATAGTACAACTGCAAGTACTGCCCAGAACAGTGCCTGTTTGTTCTTTTTCTGCATGTGAAGGTTACCTCCTTTTATCAGAATTGATTAGTGTATCTATATTTTACCATAGTTGGAAGTGGTGGAGGAGGACGGATTGGATGAAGGAAATATGAGTTAGGTTGAAGGAATTCCAGCTTAGCAGCTTGCCATGTATAGTATAACGCCGTCTCACTAATTAAAAAAACTGCCATTTAGGCAGTTTTCCATACATCAATTATCGCTGTTCCAAACGGGCAATCCGCTCATCAAGGTCAGGGTGAGTAGAGAATAGTTTCATAACATTACTTTTACCGCTGATTTTCATCGTTGCGACAGCTGAGTCATCTGTTTGATCTTTGACATTTGTGCGGTTTACCTTTGCTTTTAATGAACGCAGTGCGTGAGCCATTTTGTCATTACCGGCTAAGTCCCCGCCACCGCGGTCAGCATGGAATTCACGGTGTCTTGAATAGGCTGCTACTACAAGACTTCCAAGGATTGAGAATAGAATCTGGAATACAATTACCGCGATAAATTGAACGAAGAACCGGAACTCCTCACGTACAAGACGGCTTAATACGATTGCGACAATCCGTGAGAAGAATACAGCAAATGTATTCACTATTCCCTGAAGCAACGTCATCGTGACCATATCGCCGTTTGAGACGTGTGCGACTTCATGAGCAATTACACCTTCTACAGCTTCTTCATCAAGCTGATCAAGTAATCCCTGCGAAACTGCGACAAGAGACCTTTTCTTTGATGGTCCGGTAGCAAATGCATTGATCTCAGCAGAAGGATAGATTCCAACCTGAGGCATATGTGTTAATCCGGCTGCCCGCGAGAAACGGTGGACCTTTTCAATTAATTCGCGTTCCTGGACTGTCAGGCTGTCTGCAGGATCCAGGACTTTTACTTTCATCATCCATTTTGCAATCAAACGTGACATGGCGAGTGAAGTAAATGATCCTATAAAGCCTACAAGCAGGCTGAACACACCCAGTGCAACAAGGTCAATTCCAAGCCCGGGCTCTCCAGTCTGGAATAAATAATTTAAATCTGTAACAGAAGCAATAAAAGACCATACAGTTGTAATCGTGATTATGACCAGCAGGTTTGTGATGATAAACAGCAATATTCTTTTCCCCATTATGCGCCCCCATTTATAAGTTTGTGATAATTTTAACATAATTTTCAGATAAATGTCTGTCGCAGGCTTTCGTCAAGTGTTTTTCGTTGTGAATAAAAAGTGGTATCAGTAAAATGAAGCCATCAAAACAAATCATTATTTGTACGAATAAGGACGGGAGTTCAATATATGAAAAAACCAGTCATCATTATCGGTGCAGGATTAAGCGGATTATATGCAGCCTCGTTGCTGACTGCTGCAGGCGTTGACTATCAAATCATTGAATCAAGAAACAGAATAGGTGGCAGAGTGCTGACTGAAACGGCTGCGAGTGCAGGGTTTGATCTTGGCCCAACATGGTTCTGGCCGGAGCATGAGCCGATAATCACTGAACTGACAAAGAAACTTGGATTAAAGACATTTCCGCAGCACACAACGGGTCAACTGCTGTTTGAACAGTCCAAATCTGATCCGGCTCAGCGTCATTCACTGCCCACGAATTCAATCGAGAGATCTGAGCGGATTGTTGGAGGTGTTCAATCACTGATAGAGGCGATTGCAAGTACAATACCTGATCAGACAATTGAATTGAATACGCGTGTGACGAATATTCTTATAAATGAAGCAGGTGCGATAACAGTTTCGTCGGTAAAAAGCAGTGGTGACACACATTCTATTGAGGCTGAATCAGTTATCCTGGCACTGCCGCCCCGACTGATCCATAACATCTCATTTTCACCTGATCTTCCACAAATTCCCGATCTGCCAACCTTGATGGCAGGGCAGGCAAAAGTCGTTGCAGTGTATGACCAGCCGTTCTGGCGTGAAGCCGGTCTTTCAGGTCAGGCGATGAGCTGGGTGGGACCGCTTCAGGAAATTCATGATGCTTCACCTGAGACAGGAGCCGGTGCGCTGTTTGGTTTTTTCAGCCTGTCAGCAGATCAGCGTCGTGAGCTGGGTCAGGAAAAAATACGGTTGCTAGTCATTGAGCAGCTGACACGGCTTTATGGTGAAGAGGCAGGTCAGCCTGCAGCTTTATTATATAAGGACTGGTCTCTGGATGCTGATACTGCGACAGATCAGGATGGACGGCCGCTGACTGATTTTCCGCAGTATCAGCCGATTCAAATAGATGGAGAATGGAATGAAAAGCTGATGTTTGCCGGGACTGAAACCTCAGCTACATCCGGTGGTCATTTAGAAGGAGCGCTCTGGTCAGCTGAGCGCGCTGTAAAACAGGTTTTACAGCGGAAATAACTTGCTAATCTGAAAATAATAAACCCTATTGTACTGGCAGCGCTTACCCCTTTACACTGATCTGTGAATTGAATCACAAATTTTACACAGAATGCAGGATGGTGAAGGATGGAACAGTCTACAATAGAGAAATTATTAGGCGCAGCCACTTTAAAAAGAGATTTACTGAGAGAACAGCCGAACCACTATATCGTTCGCGCAATGCTTGCGGGTATGTATGTAGGAATGGCCGTTGTGATGGCGTTTCGCCTGGCGCAGCCGTTTTATGAAGCAGCGTCACCGGCAACATATTTTATTAATGCAATTTTCTTTGGTGTTGCATTCTGTTTGATTTTATACGGAAAGACTGAGCTGTTTACATCCAATACAATGTATATGGTTGTCGGTGCGATGAAGAAAACGACAAACTGGATGGATACGCTGCGTGTATGGGGCGCATGTTATTTGGGCAACCTGGTCGGTATTTTATTCTTCACCGGATTAATTATCATGACCGGCTTATTTGCCACAATGGATCCTTCAGAATCATATCTGATCACAGCTGCAGAAAAGAAAATGAATCTGCCTTATTCTGAAATGTTTTTCAGAGCGATTCTTGCCAACTGGCTTGTCTGTCTCGCAGTGTGGATTCCGCTGCAGGTAAAGGATGATATTGCAAAAATTGCACTCATGATTTTATTTGTTTTTACATTCTTTATTTCAGGGTACGAGCACAGCATTGCCAATATGGCACTGTTTTCAATTGCGCTGACTGCTCCGCATACAGCACTTGTCACGTTTCAGGCAGCAGTTGAAAATGTGCTGGTTGTTACGCTCGGCAATATTGTCGGAGGTGCATTCTTCGTTGGGGTTCTGTATACGTATTTGAATTCTACGAAGAAGGAAAAGGAATTAACTGCAAGAGCGAAAGCAGCTTCTACCAGGGCTGCTTTGGAGAAATAAGTGAAGTATAGCCATCCTTTTCAAATAAAAGTGAAAAGGATGGCTATTTTTTTCATCATCATTAAGTTTGCCTGCCTCTAACATATTTCCCTTCCTGTTACTTCATTTATCGATTCTAAAACTCGTGACATACTATAAAAAGGTTTGTATAGACCCACTCGTGGGCAGTCTGTTAGGATAATGAAGCTGCAACAAATTTGCACAGGTGGTGTTGGGACATGAATAATCGGTTTAAAGAAGCTGAATTTGCCACGTGGGTTGGGATTGTGGCAAATACGCTGTTAACAATATTAAAAGGTGTCTTTGGCTATATCTCAGGCAGCCGGGCACTTGTCGCTGATGCTGCCCATTCAGCGTCAGACGTGGCAGGATCAGTGGCAGTGCTTGCCGGGCTGCGTACAGCGAAGAAGCCGCCTGATGAAGATCACCCGTATGGCCATGGGAAAGCGGAGAATATCGCCACGATCATTGTCGCCATTTTACTTGTCGTCGTCGGTGTAGAGATCGCTTCCTCTTCAGCAGGCGTTTTTTTTGGTGAAATCCCTCAAGCACCAGGCAGTATTGCACTTGCTGTCATTGTATTTTCCATTTTAATTAAAGAAATCCTGTTTCATTATAAAAAGCGTATTGCAAAAAGAATTGACAGCTCTGCTTTGATGGCAGAAGCCTGGCATCACCGGTCAGATGCATTGTCTTCAATAGCAGCATTCTTTGGTGTGCTTGGTGCGATCATTGGTGAGCGGTTTGAACTGAGCTTTTTACTCTATGCTGATCCTGTGGCGGGTTTAGTGGTGTCGCTGATTGTTATTAAAATCGGTTTCTCTCTCGCAAAAGAAGCAGGTTCTGTCATGATGGAGCAGGTGCTTGGGGCTGAAAAAACAAATCCATTTATCGAGACTGTGATGACAATTCCAGGCGTTGAGCGAGTAGATGAACTGCTCGCGAGAACCCATGGACACTATATTGTAATTGATATTAAAATTAGTGTTGATCCTTACATGACAGTTGAAGAAGGGCATCGTATCGGGAAAAATGTGAAGCGCAGGCTGCTCGATCGTCATGAAGATGTAAAGCAGGTGCTTGTGCATATCAATCCATATAATGAAGAATCCTGATGCATGATGACGCTGAATAAGGGTATCGGTATGATAGGAGCCATTCCGTATTTAAAATGGTGAAGCAGATTGATGATGTGCTAACTTTAGAGAAAGATCAGCACAGGTTGAACGAAAGGAGTTAGTCTCATGGCTGTGATCGAAACAGATGTACTGATTATCGGAGCAGGACCCGCAGGACTCATGGCATCAAATGTGATGACAAAACGCGGAGTAGACTATATCTGCCTTGAAAAAAAACCGGGGCGTTCAGTGTTATCAAAAGCATTAGGGATACAGGCAAGATCTCTTGAACTGTTCGAATTTCTCGGAGTAAACAAACCATTTTTGAAAAGAGGATACCCCGGTCCGGGTGCGAAGCTTCACCTCGCCGGAAAGCATCCATCATACGTTGAACTGTATCATATTAAAAGCAGATATCCTTACTTATTGATTATTCCCCAGGATGAGATCGAGGAAATCCTTGAAGATCATCTCAATGCAAGAGGCGGACAAATTTTCAGGGAGCATGAAGTGCTTGATGTCACACAAAAGGACAATGGCGTCTATGTAACAGCCGTCCATCATGGCATCACGAAAACCTATTTTGCGAAGTATCTCCTCGCATGTGATGGGGCACACAGTAAAATCCGGAAAGAGCTCGATGTGCCATTTGTCGGTGAAGATGAAGGGATTACATTTTTTACGGGAGATGTTGAGGTCCCTGACATGAAGGAAATTCATATTAATCTCCATTTGAATGACAGAGGAGCCGCTGCGTTCTTTCCTTATAAAGATGGAACCTACCGTGTTGTCGGCTTTGACCGGACAAGACAGGGCGGACCGCGCAAAAAGGAAATGAAACTGCACGAGCTCCAGACAACGCTTGATACGATTTTAGACCGCTCTTATAAAGTGCAGCATCCAAAGTGGCTGGCCTATTTTGGTACAGCTCACAGGCAGGTACCGAATTATCGTGTAGGTAATGTGTTCTTTGTAGGTGATGCAGCCCATGTGAATAATCCGCTCGGCGGTCAGGGCATGAATATCGGTCTTGAGGATGTCGGAAATCTCTGCTGGAAGATCGATACCGTTTTAAAAGGCTACGCAGGGAATCCGTTTTTGGATACGTATCATGAAGAACGTGCACCTGTAGCAAGAGAAGTAATACGCAATACGACACTGGAGCTTAAAATGATTCATATGAAAGGACTGCTTGGCCAGGCGAGAAACTGGTCTGGAAAAGCAGTTCTTAAGCAAGGATGGGTCCAGTCCATCTTTGCCAATGCACTTTCCCATGTGCACAGTGATTATGATAAAACGCCGATTAATCGTTCATTTAGAGATAAATCTCTTTCCCGCAAAGCAATCCAGGCTGGTGAACGGGTGCCGGATCAGGTTTTATTCAATGAAGGTACCACGGATGAGCGCCTTTACCCGCTCATTCAGCGGCTCGGATATGTCTGTCTGATCTATATTGACTGCTATGAGCAGGACCTGATTGATTTTGCATATGATTTTGCAGAAGAAGCAAACAGGGCCTTTCCGGATATGTTGAAAGTATACCTAGTGGCCCGAGGCGGCACAGTGATTACAGAGCGGGACGAACTCCCGATCATCTATGACGTCCACCGGGATCTCGATAAGAACCTGGGTATGAGTAAAGGGAGTACGCTTTTCATCCGTCCCGATGGCCACGTCGGCTTCCACGACGGTTCGGCTGATGTGAGGAAAGTGATGGCGAAGTTAAAAAGGTATTTTATATAAGGAAATTTGAGAAGCCTTGAGAGGGGCTTCTTTTCTATTGATGATGAAAAAAAGCGTGGTGCTAGTGCTAACAGGCATACTGGTGTGAAAAATCATTGTACAAAATTGCAGCCTTCCTTACAGAAAAGTAGTGCTTTGAAAAAATAAAAAAACTTATTTTAAAAAAAGTGATCCAAAACTAAACTCTCTTCGTTAGCTGTTTGAAATCAAATAAATCATAACGAAAAGGAGAGTTAAATATGCAAAAGAAAAAATTACTTAAGAGAATTGCAGCACCAGTATTAGGACTTTCATTAATCGCACCAACAACAGGACTTGCAGCAACAGGGGAGGCCACAGCGATTACACCGGCTTCAGATCTTCGTTCAACGCTTGACCAGCTGCTGTCAGAACACTATGTACTGGCAGTGAACGCAATGGTGAAAGATTATAATGATGCACCAGATGAAGAACAGGCTTATGCAGCACTTAATCAAAATGCACTCGATATGACACCGGCAATTGAATCAATCTACGGTGCAGAAGGTGCACAGCAGTTTGAAGAAATCTTCGTCAATCATAATGATTACTCACCGGACTTTGTTGAAGCAGCAAAATCTGATGACGCTGACATGAGAGCAGCAGCAGAAGCAGAGGTTGAAGAGTTTACGAATGAATTTGGCGCTTTCCTTGCAACTGCAACTGAAGGTAATCTTCCGGAAGCAGCAGCTGTAGAAGTATTAACTGCACACGAACAGGATGTTATCAGTGCATTTGACAGCTATGTTGAAGGTGACTATGAAGCATATTTCACTCACTTCATGGAAGGTTATGACAGAATGTTTGACATTAGTAAAGCATTATCAGTCGCAATCGTAACGCAAATGCCGGATAACTTTGAAGGATCTGCAGCAGATTCACCGGCAGCTGATTTGAGATCTACACTGAATAACCTTGCAGCTGAACACTTTGCACTTGCAACGATGAGTATGCAAAACGGTGTAACAGGCGCACCTGAGTATGATTTTGCGACTTGGGCTGAAGATATGAACACAGATGAATTTACTGCAGCAATCGGTTCAATCTATGGTGACGAAGGCGCAGCACAGTTCAAGGAACTATGGACAAGCGAGCACATCAATGCACAGGCCGACCTTGTCAGCGCAACAGTAGCAGAGGATGAAGAAGGAATTGCAGCAGCTAAAGAAAGCCTATCTATGTTCACTCAGGAATTCGGTATGTTCCTTGCAACAGCAACAGAAGGTAACCTGCCTGAAGATGCAGCAATCTCTTCATTAAAAACACACGAAGATCAGGTTGTAGCAGCATTTGACGCTTATGTAGCTGAGGATTATCAGACAAGCACAGATACTTTCCGTGAAGGTTATGCGTTCATGTTTGGAGTAGGCCAGGCACTTGGTGATGCAATTGTGAAGCAAATGCCTGATCAATTTTCAGCTGACATGCCTGCTGATATGCCTAACACTGGTCTCGGTGGAGCAGCTGAACAGCAGACACCTGTAGCGGTATGGGTTGCACTTGCAACAGCGATTCTTGCAGCAGCTGGATTTGCAGTGAAAAAGAAAACAGCTAATCAAGAATAACATTGTCATTGAATAAGAAGAGTGGTTCACGCCACTCTTCTTTATTCACATAAATGGAGGGATCAGGTCATGAAGAAAAAGCTTTTTGTTCTTATAGCGGCTGTATTGCTTTTAAGCGTGATCAGCTATCAGGCGATTGCGATGAATCAGACGAAAGAAGAATCCGCACCTGAAAATGAAACACAGGATTTAAAAAAAGAAATTGAAGAAGAAACAGCAAAGTTAACAAAAGCAGTTGCACATAAAGGAGAAGAGTTTGTTCTTCTTGACTCTTTAAAAAAACGCCAGACAGAGCTTGAAGAACAGCTAAAGATTCAAGAAGAGGGAATTAATCCTGCCCGTATTCAGATTCCGAGCCTTGATATTGATACCGGCGTCATTCCGGTGGGACTGCTGGAAAATGGAGAAATGGAAGTACCGGAATCAACCGAGGTAACCGGCTGGTATGACCGCGGCGTGCAGCCTGGCGCAGTCGGGAATTCAGTGATAGCCGGCCATGTGGATAGTAAAGAAGGTCCCGCGATTTTCTTTTATTTAAAAGATGTTGAAGTTGGTGAACAGATTATCATTACAGATGAAAACGGGGTAGAGCTGACTTTTGATGTGAAAAGAAAAGAGAGTTATGCAACAAATGAATCACCAATTTCAGAGATTTTCGGTCCTTCAGATACAAGAAACCTGAACATCATCACATGTACCGGCACGTTTGACCGTGAGCAGCATCTGTATCCGGACAGACTCGTTGTTTACACCGAACTCGTGTCTGAAGATGAACCGGCTGATCCGCTGAAAGTAACTTCAGCTCCTGATAATGTTTCTTTTGAAGCAGGCTCAGTCACATGGCATGCTGTGCGTAATGATACAGTAATCGGTTACCGCGTCTACAAAAAGTCAGAGCAGGATCCACGCTTTGTCCATGTGGCAAGTGTGTCAGCGCACGAACGGAAAAGCTACTATGATCCGGAGTCTGCCGCCGGAGACCAGTATTACGTAACGGCTGTCAATCTCAAGAAGAAGGAATCTGCACCATCTGAGAAGGTGGCGGCAGAGTGATTGTACCGCAAAGCGCTGTTGGGTGCTTTGCGGTTTTTTGATGGGGATGGCGATTGCGATTGCGATGACGGGTGAGTACAAAGTCCCGAAGTGTCGAACATCAGCTGATGAGTGGCGAACAGTACATGATAAGTGTCGAACACGCCGGACCAAACGCCGAACCTGCACCACCAAAGCGCGAACCCGGCCGCACGAACGTCGAACCCTGCGAACCTCGCGAACCCCGAGAAATCCACCGTCACAAATCCCGCCAGTCCAACCCCGTAATCTCACCCCTTCTCCAAATAAGACAACCCCTCATTCACAAAGCTGTTAATCAGGACAGCGAGCTTCTCAGGCGGCTGGTCCATATCATTTGAGATCCATTCTTTGATCACATGAATCGCGCCGCTGACGACGAAGATACTTAAGTAAGTCGATTCTGCCTGACGGACACCGTTATCGTTCATTAGGTTGTTCATCATATAACGGCGCGTGAGTTCCATCACTTTTTTCTCAAAAGCCGTTGAACCATTATTGCTGAGCAATGCCCGGATCACTGCTTTATGTTCAATCATATATTCAAGAATCTTTTCAGTAATTTTAAGTGCTTCTTCATCCAGCTCAGTGCTGTATCGCAGGAGGTAGCGGTTCATATCCTCAACAATTTCATCTTCAATGTGTCCAAGTAGATCAAAGTGGTCCTGATAATGCGTGTAAAAAGTGGAACGGTTAATATCCGCCAGTTCACAAATTTCTTTTACCGTTACTGAAGAAATAGGCTTATGACTAAGCAGGCTGATCAGACTCTCCTTCAGCACCATCCGCGTATATTTTTTTCGATGATCAAGCTTTTCACTCATATGATCTAAACTCCTTATGTTAAATGTTTGTGAAAATCCAACACATAATAGACGATGTGTTGGAAAACTGACAGAATGAAACAGACTGTCTGTTGAATATCCAACACTGTGTCAATATAATATTAGAGTGTATGAAAGTGCTATGCAAGAGAGGATGACGCTTTATCGACTGGACGTCACGGGTTATTAAACATAAGAAAAGTATTGTACTTACATTTATGATCATCACAATTATTAGCGTTGCCGCGCAATTTGCGGTTTCAGTTAATTACAATATGGCAGATTACCTGCCGGATGACGCACCGTCAATTGAAGCTGTGGAAGTGATGCAGGAAGAATTTGATGAACCTGTACCGAATGCGAAGGTGATGGTTCAGGATGTCACAATTGCTGAAGCCCTTGATTATAAAGAACAGCTTGAAGCGATTGATGGCATCAGCAGTGTCACCTGGCTTGATGATGTGATGGATCTGACGGTTCCACTTGAAATGGCCGATCAGGAAATGCTGTCATCTTACTACCAGGATGATGCAGCGCTCATATCTATCACAATTGAAGAAGAACAGGAAGTGGCAGTAACGAATGAGATTTATGATCTGATAGGCGATGAAAATGCGCTGACAGGTGAAGCGGTCACAACTGCTGTATCACAGCAGATGGCCGGGGATGAGTCTATGTATGCTGCCCTGCTGCTCGTCCCGATTATTATCATTATTTTAATTTTATCTACAAACTCATGGATTGAGCCGGTGTTCTTTTTAACGGCGATTGGTGTATCAATCCTGATTAACCTGGGGACAAATATTTTCCTCGGTGAAGTATCATTTATCACCCAGTCCGTTGCACCGATTCTGCAGCTCGCAGTCTCGCTTGATTACGCGATCTTTTTACTCCACAGTTTTTCTGATTACCGTAAAAAGGTCGATGACCCCACAACTGCGATGAAGCTTGCCATGAAGCGATCTTTCCCGGCGATTATTGCCAGTGCCTCAACGACATTTTTTGGATTCATGGCACTGACATTTATGGAGTTTGGTATTGGTTCAGACCTTGGACTTAATCTTGTAAAAGGGATTCTGCTCAGCTTTATCAGTGTGATTATCTTTCTGCCGGCTCTCACACTCATGTTTTATAAATGGATTGATAAAACAAAACACCGTCAGTTCATTCCTGATTTTAAAGGTGTCGGCAAGCGTGTGATCAAACTGAGAGTACCGAGTCTGATTCTTGTTTTACTGTTGATTGTGCCGGCCTTTTTAGCACAAAGCAATACGACATTTATCTACGGAGCTGGTGAACATCCTGACAATACACGTGCAGGACAGGATGCCACAGCAACTGAAGAGATCTTTGGTAAGGAGACGCCGATGGTTCTGCTGGTTCCTGCTGAAGATCGCGGAACAGAAGAAGAGCTTGTACGGGAACTTGAAACGCTCGATCACGTATCAGGTGTCATGTCCTATGTGAATGTTGCAGGCGCGGCGGTTCCGCCTGAATATCTTGATGAATCAGTGACAGACCAGTTCTATTCAGAACATTATGCGAGAATTACTATTTTTGCTGAAACAGAGACAGAAGGCGAAGCAGCCTTCACCCTGATTGAAGAAGTCAAGGAAACGGCTGACAGTTATTACGATGATGCCCACCTTCTTGGTGAGAGTGTCACGTTATATGATATGAGGGAGATTGTGCAAAAAGATAATACATTTGTGAATGTCATGACCGTAGTAACAGTCGCTCTCGTATTACTGCTGACATTCCGCTCGCTTTCAATTCCCGTCGTTTTACTCATTACCATTCAGGCTTCAGTCTGGATTAACCTGGCGATTCCGTACTTTACGGATGCGCCGCTCGTTTACATCGGATATCTGCTGATCAGTACGATTCAGCTCGCTGCAACAGTGGATTACGGGATATTATTCACGGAGAATTACTACAAGCTCAGACAGGAAATGTCTGCACTTGATGCCATTAAAAAGACGATAGATGAAAAGCTGTTTGCGATCTTTGTATCAGCTTCTATTCTTTCAAGTGTCGGATTTATTTTATGGATCACCTCAACAAACCCGGTTGTTTCTTCTATTGGACTATTACTAGGACGCGGGGCGCTGCTTGCTTTTATCATGGTGGTATTCGTACTGCCTGCGCTGCTTGTGATCTTTGATAAAGTCATTGAAAAAACTACGTGGAAAGCAAATTTTTATAAGGGGAAATGAACATGACATTTAAACGTACAGGTGCTGCCTCTGCAGCGATTCTGCTTGCGATGCCCACGCTTCTTGTCTCAGCGGAAACGGATACTTCCGCAGATAAGCCGTCTGCTGAAGGGGCAGGGGCATATGATCAGAAGACAGAAGTCGTCTATGCAACGCTTGATGCAGCCGGGGAGCAGGAAAATCTTTATGTGGTGAATCAGTTTACAGTAAATGATTTTGGTGAAATGACTGACTTCGGGGACTACACAAGCGTACAGAACCTGACTGACCTGACACCGCTTGAACAGGACGGGGAACAGATCACATTCACTGCCCAGGAAGAAGAGTTTTACTATCAGGGTAACATGGACAATAAAGCACTGCCGTGGGACTTTGATATCAGTTATTCCTTAAACGGTGAAAGTACTGATGCTGACTCACTGATCGGTGAAAATGGACAGCTTGAAATCCAGATCGATTCTTCTAAAAACACGGAAGGCGAAGAACGGTTCTTCAACAACTATATGGTTCAGATCACGATGACTTTTGATGCTGACCGTTTTAAAAATATTGAAGCACCGGATGGAACCATTGCATCTGCCGGTAAAAACAGACAGGTCACTTTTACGGTTATGCCTGAAAAAGAAGAAAGTTATATAGTAAAAGCGGATGTGACTGACCTTGAGATGGAAGCCATTGAAATTGCAGCAGTCCCATCATCCGTTTCAATTGATGCACCTGATACAGGAGAAGTAAAAGAAGAAATGACTTCACTTTCTGATGCGACTGCTGAAGTGAATAATGGGGTAGGCGCGCTGCAGACAGGGATTGCTGAACTGAACAATGGAACGGCCAGTCTCTACGACGGTTCAGCACAGTTCCAAAGCGGGCTCAGTCAGCTCTCAGGTAACACAGGCGGGCTTATCGAAGGTTCATCATCTATTCAGCAGGCGCTGAATCAGATGAGTGAGTCCGTTGGTGCAGGAATTGGCGAGGTGGATACGAGTCAGTTCAGCAATCTCCCTGGTGCGTTCAGACAGATTGCCGGAGGTCTTGAAGAGGTTGGTAATGGTCTGACGACTTTAAGCGGGAACTATGAACAGGCTTATCACGCACTTGATCAGGTGATCGCAGCAGTCCCTGAACATCAGATCACAGAAGCCGAAATCGCGGTGCTTTATGAAAGCGGAGCGGATGAAGCGACTGTTGATAAACTTGTTGCAAGCTACAAGTCATCACTTGCAGTGAAAGAAACATACAGACAGACCCAGGAAGCCTTTGCTGCAGTGCCGGGGGCTCTCAGCTCAAGTATGGGAGCGATCAGCGAAATGAGCAGCACGCTTCATACAATTGCGGATCAGCTTGAAAGCGGGCTTGCAGCAACCAATATGGATGAATCTCTTGGACAGCTGCAGCAGGGTCTGCGGACGCTTGCAGCGAACTACGGCGAATTCCACGCAGGTTTGACTGAGTACACTGGCGGTGTTGCCTCTCTTGAAGGTTCATATGGAGAGCTTCACAGCGGTATCGGTGGTCTGACAGGCGGCACAGCTGAACTCGAAAGCGGAGCAGGTGAACTGTACAGCGGGACATCTGAGCTAGCTTCAGCAACAAGTGAACTGCCTGATCAGCTGCAGGAAGAAATCGATGGCATGATCAGTGAATTCGATAAATCAGACTTTGAACCAGTGTCATTTGTTTCCAAGCAAAATGACAAGGTTGAAGCTGTACAATTTGTCATTAAAACGGACAGCCTGAAAAAAGATGATGCAGAAGAAACGGAGGATGAAGCTATAGAAGAGAAGAGCTTCTGGGACCGTTTGGTGGAACTCTTTAAATAATAACCTATGAAAAAGGTCTATCTGAGAAAATATCAGATAGACCTTTTTCATACTGAATCTTTATTAATAAACTGTATTGCAGCTTTTACATGACTGAATGTATGTAAAGATGTCATCTCAGCCTGCAATGCCGTCACTTTTTGTGCAAATGAAGGTTGAATGCCAGTAAAAATTGCCGTGGTACCAGTAAGTGAAATAAGTTTCTGAAGATCAAACAGATGCTTAACTGCTATCTCATCAATTTCAATCAGGCCGGATAAATCGATAATGAGGTAACTGTCTGTGGTTTTCTGAAGATATTCCATTACGTTATTAATCAGCATCTCATAGCGTCGTTCATTTAATTGTCCGATTATCGGTAACACAGAAGCCTTGTCATTCACTGGCACAATAGGAGTGGACATTTGTTCCATTTCTTTATAATAAGCATCCAGCTGGTCTTTTTGCTTCATGTTTTCAGTAATGTCTTTCTGAACGCCTACAAAGTACAATTTATTATCCAGATAAAGAGGATCTACAAAAAGTTCATTCCAGAACATTTTATTGTCTTTTGTATAATTTAAGATTTGTACATTAACAGATTCAACCGCACGTATGCCTTCTCTCAGTATGCCAAGTGTATCCTGATCAGTTTCTTCGCCCTGCAAAAAACGGCAGTTCTGTCCAAGCACCTCGTCTTCATTATACCCAGTCATATCAAGAAACCCTTTATTTGTATAAATAATCGGATTATCAGGGAGAGTGGAATCCGTTATAATCAGGCCAGCTCTCGTGTAATCGAGGGCTTTTTCTATGAACTTTGTCAGTTCCTTGCTGTTTTCAGATCGTATCAATCTTTTCACCTGCTCCTATATATTTCATGAACAATATGATACTTTTTTACCCTTATACTTTTATCTTTAATCCTTAGGAAATAAAAATAAATTGGCCAGTGAAATTCTTGAATTTGGATACTGATCTAGCAGCTTTTCAGTTTACTTTAAGAACATTTGTTCGTATAATAAATGTAAGAGGAGGAGTGGTGATGAAGGAAAAATTATTCCTTTACAGACAGCAGGGTCTGACAGTTAAAATGATCTATATGAAAAATGGTGGCGTCTGTTCTGAGAGACGCGTATTGATCAGAAAACTTGGTGAGACTTCTTTTACAGCTTACTGCCTGAAAAGAAGAGCTGTACGAACTTTTCACTATGACCGCATCTTATCCATGAAGCCAATGTTTAAAAAAGAAAAGCTGATCATCTGACCATAGAAAAGAGTCCTCCCGGAAGCAAATGCTTCGAAAGGACTCTGACATACATATTATGATTCTCTTTCTTCTTCCATCCTTCTGATTTCTTCATACCGCTGACGCTGACGGTAACCATAAGTAGAAGATAATACAACCTCTTCATCTTCAAGTGCTGAACCGAGCGCACCGATAATTGTAGCAATACTGGTCGCTGTCCAGGCGATAAAAAAGTAATTTACGTACCCGACGTCGGGAGAAACTTCTGACTGCAGCAGGCCCATTGGAATAAATAACACCACTGCAAATGAAAATAATATAAACAGTAATATATAATACAGACAGACTGATGCCAGAAGCGTCAGGAAGGTTGTTGCATTATAAAGTTTTCTGAGGTGAGCTTCTTTTTCTGTATCGCGTTTTCTCTCCCACAGCTTGTGGGCAGAAATCACCCAGAACACCATCGCCAGAATTGAAACGACGGAGAGTAAAAACATCCGCCAGACGCTGTATTCATGACTCAGCATCCAAAGTGTCGGGAACACTAAAGCATAAGCGCCGGTTGTAAAGGCAAGCATAATGACTTTTTTGAATGATGAAAACATGACCCACGGCTTATTTGCCCGGACCATTCCGGTTAAAAGGCGTAAAGCGCTTCCTGAATAAGAATTCACTTTAAATCTTACATCAATATTCTCTGTATCCTCAGGAGTCTCTCTTCTGATCGGTGAGATTTTATCGAAGCCTTTTCTCCCAACTAATCTTTTCGGATTTCTCGTTTTGAGATTTTTATCTTCCGTCTCATCCTTCTTTTCAAGTCGCTGTTCCGCTTTTTGCCGACCTTCCTCTGACGTCGTGTAGAACATTTCATTTACCAGCTGCAGAATTGAATCCCTGACTCTGCGTGCGAGAGGAACTGCGCCAAGACCGGGAAGGCTGATTAAAGCAATATTAGCTTCTTCATAGGCTTCTGCAATAATCGCTTTTTTATGATGAAGCAGTGGCAGGTCGGTAATCGCTACAGTAAAATCCCATTCATTCTCGCCGCTTTTTGTCAGAATCGCTTTCATGACTTCGTCAGACTGATCAGTTCCTCCGGTCAGGGAATCTATTGAACAGTCAATTTTCCATTCCCGTTGATCGTCAACGTAATATCCAAGCAGTTCCGGCAGGCCGGCTTTTAGCGAATCTATTAATTCTTTTGGATATCCCGGCGCTGCAATTAAGCCTACTGTATAATGCGATCCGCTCATCTTCTCACCTCATCATTTTTATATGTCTTACTTCTTTAACCTAAAATAAAGGTGTTAAAAACTCTCATTTCCAATTAATTAAAAAAATATCGTGTTAGGAGTTGACCTTCACGTTACGTTAAGCCTTATGCTGTATTTGTCAGGAGGGGTTACAATGGAATATACAGTACAGCAACTCGCAAAGCTGTCCGGTGTGAGCGGACGCACACTGAGATATTACGATGAAATTGGTCTGTTAAAGCCGGCAAGACTCAGTTCATCAGGTTATCGGATTTACGGTCAGAAGGAAGTAGATCTGCTGCAGCAGATTCTCTTTTACCGGGAGCTTGAGGTAAGCCTTGAGGAAATTACCAGCATCATTCATCACCCGGACTTTGACCTGATCTCAGCTTTGCAGCAGCATGTTCAGAAGCTGCAGGAAAAACACGCCCGTCTTGAACAGATTATCTCAACCGTTCAAAAAACGATTGAAAATAAAGAAGGAGGCACTCTAATGACAGATGAGGAGAAGTTTGAAGGATTTAAAAAGAAATTGATTAATGAAAATGAAAAGAAGTATGGAAAAGAAGTACGTGAACAGTACGGAGATGAGGTTGTGGATGACAGCAATGCGAAAATGATGGGACTGTCTGAAGATGACTTCAAAAAAATGCAGGAAGTAGAAAAAGAGTTTCTTGAAGAGCTTAAGAAGGGTTATGAAACAGGCGATCCAGCTTCACCTGAAGCACAAAAAGCAGTTGAACTGCATAAAAAATGGCTGAGTTTCACATGGCCGCAGTATTCAAAAGAAGCGCATGCAGGCCTTGGTGATATGTACGTGAGCGATGAGCGGTTTACTGCTTATTACGATCAGCACATTGAAGGGGGAACCAGGTTTTTACGTGATGCGATTTATGTATACGCTGGTAAATAAAACGATCTAAAAAGTCATTCGCAGTCGTGCGAATGGCTTTTTTAGCATGTAGCCAGCAAATCGTATAAAATATAATTAAGAATCTGCCAGAAAGGGCGATCAACCATGATCATATGGAAAGAAGAAACAACGATTAACGCGAACATTGAACAGGTATGGGAGTTGTTTAGGGATAAAAACATCAAAAGAATCATGCCAAAAGTGATCTCCCATGAACTTGTGGAGGGAGAAGAAACCGTGGCAGGTGCGAAGCATCAGCAGACGTACGGAGAAGGAAAACGCGTTGAGACCTACATTGTACATACGCTTGCTTATGAAGATCATGAAGGTGAGAAATATAAGAAGGTGAACTTCATTCTCGGAAAAGCCTTTGACACAACGTTTTCTTTTAAGCTGTTAAAAGAAAGTGAGCAGCAGACCAGACTGATATATGAGGGTCAGAATAAGGGAGCCAATTTTGTCGGAAAAGCCATGCTGAAGCTTACAGGCAAAAAGCAGGATAACAGAGTCGTACTCGAATTTCTTGAAAGAGTAAAAAAAGAAGCGGAAAGTTCCTGAAGTGTGATTGAATATTCTTAATTTAAATGAATGTATTGACTTATCCGATTGAATCACTTATATTTCAACAATCATTACAATTTCATAACCATCTTCTTATGATGAGAGGCGGAGGGACTGGCCCTTTGAAGCCTCGGCAGCGGACTCATGCAATGAGTACTGTGCCAATTCCAGCAGGCATTTGCCTGAGAGATAAGAAAAGTTGTTTGCTTATTCAAGCCTCTTCTTTTTCTTATTGGAGAGGTTTTTTTGTGTCCGGAAAACCTTTCTTTATGAAGTGATTATTGATTAAAACAGGATACGAATTTGAAACAGGAGGCAACGAAAATGAATGAGGAAAACATTAAAAGCAATCCGCTCGCGCTGATCCCGTTTGGCGTATTTATCTTACTTTTTATCGGGTCAGGTATTTTAACAGGCGACTTTTATTTCATGCCTGTATTGGTTGCATTGTTCACAGCAATTCTGGTGGCAATGCTGATGAACCGGAAAACAGATTTTCAGACGAAGACGATGCAATTGGCGAAAGGAGGAGGCCACCCGAATATTATTTTAATGGTCGTGATTTTTCTGTTAGCCGGTGCATTCGCTTCAGTTGCAGAAGGTGCCGGAGCAGTGGATTCAACTGTGAACCTTGGACTCTCTCTGCTTCCTCAGAATTTGCTGATCGTTGGATTGTTTGTCATTGCGTGCTTTATTTCGATTTCAATGGGGACGTCAGTTGGGACGATTGTGGCACTTGCCCCAATCGGTCTGGGCCTGTCAGAACAGACAGATATTGGCGTGGCACTGGCGATGGGTGCCATCGTCAGCGGAGCAATGTTTGGAGATAACTTATCGATCATTTCTGATACCACGATTGCAGCAGTTCGTACGCAGGGTACAAAAATGAAGGATAAGTTTAAAGCGAATATTTTCATCGTATTACCTGCAGCCGTTGTGACAGCAATTATCTTTGGGGTGCTGACAACAGGTAACAGCGCTTCAATTGATGGGGATAATCCTTATAATCTGCTTCAGGTGTTACCTTATCTCGGCGTATTGATTTTTGCTGTAGCCGGTGCAAATGTGATTCTTGTTTTACTCGGCGGAATCATCTTTGCAGGGATTGTCGGCTTAGCGCTCGGTCAGTACAACTTTATGGACTTGATCGGTCTGATTGGAACAGGTTTTTCAAATATGCAGGAGCTTGCGATGATCGCGATTCTGCTTGGTGGACTTGTTGAACTGATCAGAGCAAACGGCGGAATTGAATTCCTTCTTCAGGCTGTGACAAATCGCGTGAAGTCTAAAAAAGGTGGAGAAGCCGGTATTGCAGGGTTAGTCAGTACTGTGAATCTTGCAACAGCAAATAACACCATTTCAATCATTACCGCAGGACCACTGGCTAAGCAGATTGCAGATAAATATGATATTGATAAGCGCAGATCAGCCAGCCTGCTCGATATTTTCTCAAGCTCTGTGCAGGGGATCATTCCTTATGGTGCCCAGCTTTTAGCAGTTGCAGGGGTGGCAGGGATCTCACCTGCTGAAATTGTACCGTACTGCATTTATCCGATTTTGATTGCATTATCAGGCGCAATTGCGATTGCTATACAGTTTCCGAGATTTAAAAGTACGGGTGTGTGATCAGGAATAGTAAAAACCACAGGCATGACGCCTGTGGCTTTTAGCATTATAATGCTGCCTTAATCTGTGTTTCCATATCAATTGGTTCTGATGTCGATTCAAACCGTCCGATCACCTGGCCGTCCCGGTCAATTAAAAACTTTGTAAAGTTCCATTTGATTGAGTCACCTGACATGTAGTGAGGGAACCGTTCATTAATAATTGATACCAGTAACTTTGATGTAGGATGCGTCATATCAAAACCCTGAAACGGTTTTTGCTCTGCAAGATAGGTGAAAAGAGGAGAAGCATCCTGATCTCTCACATCAATCTTTTTGAAAATCGGAAAGTTTACGCCGTAATTCATTGCACAAAATTCTGTGATCTCTCCATCTTTCAAAGGTTCCTGTTCAGCAAACTGATTGGAAGGGAAGCCAATGATTTGCAGTCCCTGGTCCTCATAACGTTCCTGCAGTTTTTGCAGATCCTCAAGCTGAGGGGTAAATCCGCATTTAGTGGCAGTATTAACAATTAATAATAATTTTCCTTTGTATGTATCCAGGCTTTTAGTAAATCCGCTTGATGTTTTTACTTTAAAGTCATAAACGCTCATGTGACATAATCTCCTTATGAGAAAGCTCAAATATAATGGTTGAGTTTCATTTGTTTGCCTCTTGTTGAGGTTTTTATACCTATATCCTAAGATTAATAATATTAAATCAAAAGTCATTATAATTGATCATATATGATTAATTTGACATGATTTTATTGTAAATTAGTGCTTATTTGGGTAAAGGAATAGTTTTTATAAATGTTAAGGCTAAGTGAAAAGTCATGATCTCATGAATCATCGATGTAATCTCGTGAACACCTAACTAAATTTCATGAACCTCCGAGGTCATTTCATGAACTACCCGAAAATTCTCATGAAACCTCCACGTAAAAAACCTCACCTTTCTTCTTGCACAAAAAATCCGAATCATGTATCATACCCATATACAATATATAGTAATTGTATCTAATTAACATACAACATATAGTGTTGCCGAAAGATAAGATGCGAGAGATCGCTTAAAAGGGAATCCGGTGAGAAACCGGAACTGCCCCCGCAACTGTATGTGCTGACGAAATGAACAGTCCACTGTATCAGAGAGCTCTTGTAAAAGGGTGCTGATACGGGAAGGGTTCAAAGTAGAGTGATGCACAAGTCAGGAGACCTGTCTTATTTTTTGTTTTCATTTCTTCGGGGTGTGAGGAAAGAAACGATGGCTTTATCAGACAGGTCCCGCACGTGGACTGTGCTCTAATAATGCGAATCGTTTTACTGACCGCCTATCCCGGATAGGCGGTTTTTTCGTGTTTAATTACTTAGGTGAACCTGTGGAGGTGTCCAGGCAGCATCCAGCTGACCCTTGGATTGGAAGACGCAGACTACTTTCCTGGGGCGGGAAAGCGAAGCCTTCCACGGAAAGGGTCAGCGGTTTTAGGAAAGATTATTAACATACTTTAAATCGGAGGGATCAATCATGACCGTAACGCAAAAAAACAATCTCCATCAGACGCTGCAGACGATCAAAGACGCAGCAGTAACCCATCAGCTTGATGCAACTGAACTCATGCATCAGCTTACACAACGAGAAGATACAGCCCGTGACTTTGCCATGCATTACGCACTGAATCGTGTAGCGATGGACGCACCAGACTGGACGTTCCTTGCAGCACGACTCTATTTAGATGGCTTATACGAGCAGGCAGCTTCGAACAGGCATTATGACCCTGCGCAAAAGTACGGCAGTTTCCATCACCTGATCCAGACGCTTATACATAAAGACATTTACACCGAAGACCTGAACGCCTATTCAAAAGCTGAAATCGATGAACTGAACCTTGAGATCGCACCTGAAAAAGATTACCTGTTCAACTATATCGGACTCTTTCTGTTAGCAGACCGCTATCTCGCACGCGATCATAATCGCAACCTGTACGAGCTGCCACAGGAACGCTTTATGATTATTGCAATGCTGTTGATGAAAGATGAGGCGCACGATAAGCGGATTAAACTTGTAAAAGAAGCTTACTGGGCAATGAGCAATCTTTATATGACTGTTGCGACGCCTACATTATCCAATGCCGGTAAAAAAACCGGCCAGCTTGCATCGTGTTTTATTGATACAGTGGAAGATTCGCTTGATGGTATTTACACGAACAACTGGGATATAGCGCGGCTTAGTAAAGACGGAGGCGGAATCGGCGTTTATTACGGCAAGGTGAGAGCGCTTGGTTCTGATATTAAAAAGTTTAAAGGGAATTCTTCCGGGGTGATTCCGTGGATCCGTCTTTTGAATAATACGGCGGTCAGCGTAGATCAGCTTGGACAGCGCCAGGGAGCTGTTGCCGTTTATCTGGATGTTTTTCATAAGGATATGATGAACGGTTTTTTAGATCTGAAGACAAATAATGGGGATGAGAGAAGAAAAGCGCATGATATTTTTACAGGCGTTTCGATTCCGGATCTTTTTATGAAAAAGCTTGAGGAGACTGATGAAGCGGGCCGCAGTATTGGCGAGTGGCATACGTTTTGTCCGCATGAAGTGAAAACGGTCATGGGCTGGAAAGATACTGAAGGTCAGCCGCTTGGGCTTGAGGACTTTTACGATGAAACGGATCATCATTATTTCACTGAGAAATACGTAGAAGCGGTGAATCATCCCCTTTTGCCGAGAAAGACGTACCGTGCAATGGATATCATGGCGAGAATGATGGTCTCGCAGCTTGAAACAGGTACACCTTACATGTTCTACCGCGATGAAGTGAACCGTCAGAATCCGAATAAGCTTGAAGAAGGCAGAACGTCCATTTACTGCAGTAACCTGTGTACTGAAATTGCACAGAATATGTCAGCTACAACCATTACAAGAGAATATGAGGATGAAGAAGGCAATATCGTGATTGTCAGAAAACCGGGTGATTTTGTTGTATGTAATCTTTCATCTATTAATCTTGCACGGGCTGTTAAAGGTGATGTGCTGAAAAGGCTGATTCCGATTCAGGTCAGAATGCTTGATAACGTGATTGATCTGAATCAGATTACAGTCGGCCAGGCGCAGCGCACGAATAAGAAGTACCGCGCGATCGGCCTCGGTACATTCGGCTGGCATCATCTGCTCGCACTCGAACACATTCACTGGGAATCGGAAAAAGCTGTGCAATATGCAGACAGATTATATGAAACAATTGCTTTTGAAACGATTAAAGCATCCAGTGCCCTTGCAGAAGAAAAGGGGGCATACAGTCAATTTGAAGGCTCGGAATGGCAGAGCGGACGCTACTTTGAACGAAAAGGCTATCACGGTAAAGATTGGCTCACATTACAGAAGCAGGTGAGCGATAAAGGAATCCGCAACGGCTGGCTGATGGCTGTCGCGCCGAACTCTTCCACTGCTAAAATTGGCGGATCAACAGATGGGATTGATCCGATCTATGCGGTTGAATATGCAGAGGAAAAGAAGAACTTTAAATTTAAAGTAACGGTTCCGGACCTTGATCATCAGATTTATGAATACTATAGAAAAAGCCGTCATGAGCTTGACCAGCTCTGGAGCATCCGTCAGAATGCCGCACGTCAGAAGCATGTGGATCAGGGGATCAGCTTTAACTTTTACGTGAAGCATACGATTAAAGCGAAGGAACTGCTGAATATGCATATGGAAGCCTGGAAGAACGGACTGAAAACAACGTATTACGTCAGAAGTACATCGCAGGCAGAAATTGAAGAATGCGAAGCGTGCCACAGCTAAGGAGGAATGATGATGACATTAACAAAAATGAAGCTGCTGAATCCTGAACATCCGAATAAATCAACAGGTATTATTAATGGAGAAAATTCAGGTCTGCTGAATTGGAATGATATTGCCCATCCGCAGATGTATGATCTGTATCAGACGCTGCTGTCAAATTTCTGGAAAGCGCAGGAGATCAATATGCAGGATGATATTAAACAGTGGGATCATTTGAGTGAAAAGGAGAAAGATATTTTTCTCCGGATTAACACACAGCTGGCTTCACTCGACAGTCTGCAGACGCCGACGATGAATCAGGTGATGGATTATGTCACCGATTCGAGCTTTAAAGCCATTTTTGCTGTGATCTCACAGCAGGAGGCAGTTCATAATGAATCATACTCATATATTCTGAGCTCACTTGTTCCGCTGAGTGAACAGAACCAGCGTTTTAACGAAGCGAAATCAGATCCGATTGTGAGGAAACGCAATGAATTTATTTTAGAGGCTTATGAGCAGTTCAGAGAGCAGCCGACTGCAGAGAATCTCTTTAAATTAGCAGTAAACTCTATTAACCTTGAAGGCATTTATTTTTATGCGGGATTTGCCTTCTTTTATCACCTCGCACGCAATCAGAAAATGCTGAAGACGAGCACGATGATCAGTTATATTCAGCGCGATGAAATGCAGCATGCGTATTTCATGTCACAGTTTATCAGGATTCTGTTAGCAGAAAATCCTGAACTGAATACTGTGGAAAATATAGATTATATCTATCAGTCTATTGGCAGAGCAGTAGAGCTTGAAAAAGAGTGGTCCCGTGAAATTCTTGCAGGTATTGAAGGCATTGACCTACATGAATTCGAGCTGTACGTGGAATATCTGGCAAATAAGAGGTTAAGACAGCTTGGTCTTGAGAATTCTTTTGAAGAGAGACAGAATCCAATGCCATGGATTCAGGTGTTCAGTGATGAAATGATGAATGAAACAAAATCGGATTTCTTTGAACAGAAGTCGAGAACTTATACAAAGGTGTCATCTTCAAATGGATTTGATGAGCTGTGAAAACGCTGATCGTCTATGCAAGCAGAACTGGAAATACAGAGCAGCTTGCGAGCCTCCTTTATGAGAATTGTTCTGAGGCAGGGATGGAAGCAGAACTTATCAGGGTTGAAGAATTTGATCTGAAGTGGTTGGCCTCCTATGCAGCTTGTATTGTAGTGACTTATACGTGGGGAAGCGGTGATCTGCCGCGTGAGATACTCCCGTTATTTGAGGCCTTTGAACAGACTGAATTATGCGGTCTTGTGACAGGTGTAGCAGGTTCAGGCGATCAGTGTTATCCGGATTATTGCGGAGCGGTTGACCGTTTCCGGGATATGCTTTACGCCCATACGAGACTTGCAGTGACATTAAAAGTTGAGCTGGCGCCGCAGCGGTCAGATAAAGAGAAATGCAGGAAGTTCGCAGAGAAAATGATTGAGAAGGCGAAGGGTGCTGCAATTCTGAATTAATCATGAATGGCCGGACGATCCCTATTCGTCCGGCCATTTGCTTGCGTTATCTATGATAAGCCCGTATAACTGTTTTCTTCGGTCTGATATTTGTTGCACAGATGACTCAAAGGAATTCTTCTCCATGACCGGAATGCCGGCATTACTAAGTGGAACGGGATCCGGGGCAGGAGGTGCTTCCGATGCAATTTTAATATGTGTACCATCTAACGTTTCCAGGTAATCATCGACAGCAGACCGGTTTTCCTTTAAAAGCAGGGCATTTGGCCAATATTTTTCCGGTACACTGTAATAAATCAATGTCATCGCTTCATCGAGTGCAGCTACAGCGACGACTCCTTCTGTTTGTGCATTGATACTGTGGTAATGATGAAGAATCGGATATGCCTGATGCTGCGCTGTTAATTTGCTCAGCTCGGTTGAAAAAGAATTCAGCAGCAGATCAAGGTTATGCAGGTCTTTGCCATTCCAGGCGGACGCCACGATATCTGCGCCACTCTTGCCAATTCCGCTCACGCTCTGTGCAAAAGCTCTTTTTTGAGTAACCGCACTTAAGACTGACAACAGATATGTCACAGCGAATGTGATTGAAAACATCCCTGTCCCGGTAGCGATGATCGTCAGTACTTTCCAATTGTCCCCGTTCGGAACAATCTCGCCATTACCCAGTGTGAAGAAGACGTAGCCGGTAAAATAAATATGGTCCATAAAATCAGCCGGCAGTCCGTTCTGTGTATTAAACAGTGCACCAAACTGACTTGCAAAGATAAACGTCCACCCTGCCCAGAACATGATGACCCAGATGATGATGGTCATAACAAGAATAAGTGGACCTGCAAGACTGAGCACTTTTGAGTTCCCCATACTGATTCCTTTCATCAACCGCCAGATCCCATTTGACAGTGTGTTTGTTACAGGACCGGCACCTCCTTCCACCCACAGCGTAGTCCAGATAAAATCAACGAGTACAACCGCTAAAAGGGCGATGCCCATCCACATATACAGTTCATTCAATGTGCAGCCCTCCCTCTTGAAATCTTATATTCTGCTATTTCCCTAATCTCCGTTTTTAAACAGGCGTGAAACCGGGAAGGATATAAATACGTACAGTTATGATAAGGATGGTGGAGTGACAAATGGAATCGAGAATCGTATTGGAAAATGAATTAACAAGAATTCAGAAATGGGAAAAAGATCAGGGCGGCGGATGGTTTTGGGATAAACTGATGCGGCTGCCTTTTAAACTACTTGATAAATTAACACCAAAATTCATTCAGAAAAAAATCGGCATACTGCTTGATGAGATCGGAAGCTTTATTCAGACAGGCGGCAGATACCTCGCCAGTGAAAAGAGAGTGTATCGCTTATTTGAAAAAACAACCGGGCATACAGTTCAAACAAAAGATGATTTTCAGCACGTGCCCTTAGAGGATATGAGAAAAGCATCGCTGAAAGTGGCTACACGTATGAAAAATACTGCCACTGCTCAGGGGGCCAGCACAGGAGTCGGCGGAATTTTCACGCTTGCGATTGATATTCCTGCAATTCTGACGCTTTCATTAACAACGCTTCAGGAAATTGCGCTGATGCATGGCTATGATCCTGATGATAAAAAGGAGCGTGTTTTCATCATCAAGTGTCTGCAGTTTTCAACGTCTGATGTTGTTGGGAAAGAAGCAATCCTGAAAGAACTGTCGAACTATCATCAGGGTGCAAAATCAAATGATGTCATTTCACAAATCCAGGGCTGGCGTGAAGTAACTCTTACCTTTACAGAGCAGTTCGGGTTAAAAAAGCTGCTGCAGATTGTACCAATCGCCGGCATTCTGATTGGTGCACTCATCAACAGAACGATGATTGATGAGTTGGCTGAAACCGGTACAATGCTTTATCAGAAGCGGAAGATTATGGAGCGGCTTAAGACAGCGGAGTAGGGGACAGAACTCCCTCAGACTGTTAAACTGTATCTATAACCTAAATACTGGGGGACATATGAAATGAAATCTGTGCATAGCGACATTCTGCAGTTCAGGGGAACGCACTATGACTTTGGCTTTTTTCAGGGCGAGAAACTGAGAGATTCACTGACTGTTCAAAACAGAGAAAAGCAGTGGAAGGTAAGAATTCCGAGGTTTAAAGTTGAGGAGCAGGAAGTGAAGGATGCCATTACAAAAGTGGCGCCGGGTATCTGGGAAGAACTGATTGGACTCCGCGATGCGCTTGAGTGGCCGATGGAGCGGGTGATGATGGAGTTTGGCGGTTACAGAACAGACTATAAACGTTCCGGATGTTCAATTTTAACAGGAGACAATTATCTGATCAGAAATTATGATTATATGCCAAAAACGTATGAAGGACGCTACAGCTTTTTTCAGCCGACTGATACCGGTTATGCAATTGCAGGTCCGACGCAGCGCATCACAGGCCGAATGGATGGGATGAATGAGCATGGTCTGACAATGGGATATAACTTCATGCATCGCAAAAAGCCTGGTGATGGTTTTATCTGCTGCACGATCGGACGGCTGATTTTAGAAGCATGCGCCAACGTGGATGAAGCGGTTGCGATGTTAAAAGAGATTCCACACCGGCATTCGTTCAGCTATACCGTGCATGACCGCAGCAACCGTACATATGTGATCGAGACATCTCCGCGCGGGGTGGCTGTGCGTGAGTCAAATGTATGTACGAATCATTTTGAAATGATGAAAGAAGAAAACAGAAATCATCTTGTTGATTCAAAAAAACGGCTGGATGCGATGAATAGAAACCGTGCAAAACTGAAGACAGCTTATGATGCATTCCGCCTGATGAATGACACAGATAAGGGTGTGTTTTCAGACCTTTACAGTCAGTGGGCAGGCACGATTCATACGTCAGGGTATCTGCCTGAAGAAATGAAAACCTGGTTCGCGCTTGGCGGAGATCAGGAGCCGGTTGAGTTTGATTTTGCGAAGTGGCTTGATGGAGAAGACGTTCAGCTTGAGAAAATTACAGGTCTTGTAGATACAGATATTCCTTTCGTTCATATGGATGAAGGAGCATATTGGAGTGCCGGAAAAAGTAAAGTGGGGAAATAAAACGGAGATGCCTGAGTGCTTCTCCGTTTTATTTCTGTTGAGACACTTTTACCCAAGGGCCTTTTCCAATCCGGCAAGCGCCCACCTCAGCACGTCTTTATCATCCGTATCCTTTGCATAGCGCAAAAGAACAGTCATCACAAAAGCAGCTTTGAAGCGCGCGAGCTCACGCGTCCGTTCATCTACTCCGCCATATGCATCGAAAAGGATTTCGCGTACATCGGCTGTCATACAGGCATACCCGATAGACAGATCAATGGCAGGGTGACCAATATGCGCATCACCCCAGTCGATCAATCCTGTGAGTACGCCTTGTTGAACAATCATATTCTTGGGGTGCAGATCTCCATGGACAGGCACTGAGCCCTCAGGATTCTCCCATTCGTTCAGGTCAATGATATAATTTTCAAGCTTTTCATAGAGTGCCTGGGGTATTACTGATCCAGCTTCCCCTGCAATCTTATAAAAATGCTTTTTACGCAGCTTAGTGGATAACCGCAGCAGATGATCAGGATCTGCATCCACGTAGTTTGCAGGCAGTGCATGCAATTTTTTAAGAAACTGTCCGATCCTTGCTGCTTCCTGATGAAGAAGATCTGTATCAGACGCTTCAGTCAGTACATGGCCCTTTATATGAGTAAATCCCACATAAGGATAATCCTCTCCTTCAGATTCCCTGAAGAAAACGGCTTTTGGATAGTCATAGCCGCCGTCAAACGCCAATGCTTCCAGACTGATGAGCATTCTTCTTTCAATCTCCATAGCCTCATAGCCCAGCTGTCTCCGCGGGAATCTGAATACCCATTCCTGATTGACTTCGTATACTGTATGATCAAAACCGGTACCGCACGGCTCCACCTGAACAGGCTTTAGTTGAGGAAATGCACGCTCAATTTTTTCTTTTGCCTTTTCAATTGGCACAGGGTGTGTTGCATCCCATGGATTCACATGTCATTCCCCCTTTTCTCACCATCCATCATACATCCCCGCAGAGAAAATTTGAACAGGATGATTTCCAATTATCAACGATTTAGTCTTTTGACCCAACATGCATATCTTTTGTCGTGAAATGACTCCTGTTATTGTGATAGTACAGAAATTTATGTAACAGATGTGAAAATATTTTTTGCTTTAATGAAAGCGTTGAATGCGATTACAATGGAATTCTAAAAGGGCTGTATTAGTATGAAACAGTTTCTGTAACACAAAAACAGCTTTGCTTTATTAAAGCGACTGTGATACTCTTTAACTGACAATTTCATTAATTTAATTTACTGGGGGAGCCAACCGGCTGAGACAGGCTTTTGCCGAACCCTTTGTACCTGATCTGGATGATGCCAGCGGAGGGAAGTATGCTTACATAATGTTATTTGCATGTAAAAGCCACTTCCTTTAATAGGCAGTGGTGTTTTTTTATGTAAATGGAGAAGGGAGGCAGACAATGAAAGAGACATGGTACTTTCTTGATTCCGGCTATGGCACGCCATCATTTAACATGGCGATGGATGAAGTGCTGATGAATTGGCATAGTGAAGGTAAAATTCCACCGGTACTGAGATTTTACGGATGGAAGCCGGCGGGTATTTCAGTCGGATTCTTTCAGAAAGTCGGCGGCAGCATAGATCTTGAAAACGCCGAAAAGTACGGTGTTGAACTTGTACGCAGGCAGACCGGAGGCAGAGCAGTTCTTCATGATGATGAGCTGACTTACAGCGTGCTTGTTTCCGAGGATCACCCTGCAATGCCTAAGTCGATTAAAGAGGCTTATCTTGTATTATCAAAAGGAATTCTTGAAGGCTATAAGGCACTTGGGATTCCGGCTGAATTTTCGATCCCTGAAGAAAAAAAGAAGCAGGCAGGATCAGCAGTCTGCTTTGAAGAACCATCGTGGTATGAACTGATGGTCGATGGTAAAAAAGCAGCCGGCAGTGCGCAGACACGTAAAAAAGGTGTGATTTTGCAGCACGGCTCCATTCCGATTTCAATGGATATAGAAAAGTTATTTGATTTATTTATTTATCCAAGTGAAAAAGTGAAGGAGCGGGCACGGCGTGCATTTACAAATAGAGCTGTTGCCATCAATGATGTACTTGAGCAGCCTGTTACATTTGATGAAGTGAAAGATGCATTCAAAGAAGGGTTCTTAAAAGGACTGGATATAGACCTGGAACCTTTTACACCGCCAGAAGAGATGTTAAGAGAAGCAGCAGAGCTTGAGGAAAAGTATAAGAGTGAAGAATGGAGCTATAAGCGGGAAGGGAGACAGAAAGTATGACAAATGCAAAAGAACATGTGCGTAAACCGGAATGGCTGAAGGTGAAGCTGAATACGAATGATTCCTATAAAAAGCTGAAGAAAATGATGCGTGAGAAAAAGCTGAACACAGTGTGTGAAGAGGCGAAGTGCCCGAACATTCATGAGTGCTGGAGTGAGCGTAAAACGGCGACATTTATGATTCTTGGGGATACTTGTACGAGAGCGTGCCGATTCTGCGCAGTTAAAACAGGGCTACCGAATGAGCTTGACTGGGGCGAGCCTGAACGTGTGGCAGAATCCACTGAAATGATGGGTTTAAAGCACGTCGTTGTCACGGCAGTTGCGCGTGACGATCTGAATGACGGAGGGGCTGCAGTGTTTGCTGAGACGGTACGTGCGATTCACCGCCGCCTGCCGAGCTGTACGGTTGAAGTGCTGCCTTCAGATATGAAGGGTGATTATGAAAGCCTTCATACACTGATGGATGCTGAGCCGGATATTTTCAACCATAATATTGAAACAGTCCGCCGCCTGACAAAAAGAGTACGTGCACGTGCGATGTATGACCGTTCACTTGAACTGCTTGCACGTGTAAAAGAAATTGCGCCGAATATCCCGACCAAATCGAGTATCATGGTTGGTCTTGGTGAGACAAAAGAAGAGCTGATTGAAGCAATGGATGATCTGCGTGGCCACAATGTAGATATCCTGACGCTCGGTCAGTATCTGCAGCCAACGAAAAAGCATCTGGATGTTGTACGTTACTACCACCCGGATGAATTCGCAGAGCTGAAGGAAATTGCACTTTCAAAAGGCTTTAAGCACTGTGAAGCAGGTCCGATGGTGCGTTCTTCTTACCATGCTGATGAGCAGGTAAGTGAAACATCTGCCCAGCGCCGTATTAAGTATTTAAAAGGCGTTGAAGCAGATGGCAGAACAGTAGATAATCTGCAATAAAAACTGAATAAAGTTAAACCCACTGGGGGAGCCGGTTATACCGGCTGAGACGGACTTGAAGTCCGGACCCTTTGAACCTGATCTGGATCATACCAGCGTAGGGAAGTGGACGTATGAACCTATTTATATACGTCGCTTCCCATCTTTGGGAAGCGGCGTTTTTTATTGGCAAATATTAATTGGAGGAGTGACATGTATGACATTTTGTACTGAAGTAAGAGAAGAATGTAATCAGCTTTGGGAAGCAAGCTTTGCGCATCCTTTTGTAAAAGGGATTGCTGATGGGACCCTGCCACTTGATGTTTTTAAGTTTTATGTAATGCAGGATGCGTATTATTTAACGCATTTTGCAAAAGTTCAGGCAATCGGGGCAGTGAAAGCCCTGGATCTGGAGACAACGAAAAGCTTTGCACACCATTCAGAGCAGACGTGCGCGGCAGAATTGGCACTTCATAAATCATTTATGGAATTGCTTGGTGTGACCGAAGAAGACTGGAAAGCCTTTGAACCTTCGCCGACCTCTTATGCTTATGTTTCTCATATGTACCGTTCGGCTGAAGGGGATCTGGCAGATGTACTTGCAGCAATCCTGCCCTGTTACTGGCTCTATTATGAGATTGGAGAAAGATTAAAAGGTGCTGACCCTGACCATCCAATCTATCAGAAATGGATCGGGACTTATGGTTCTGAATGGTTTGGAGAGCTGGTAAAAGAACAGATGAACAGAATGAATGATCTGGCTGAAGGTCTTTCTGATGAAAGAATAAAAGAGCTGAAGACTCACTTCAGAAGAAGCAGTTATTATGAATGGAACTTCTGGGAGCAGGCTTGGACGATGGAATTCTGGACAATCCAAACAAAGGAGCGTGTGTAAGATGATTCAACAGGTGAGAGAAAAGAAACCGCTAATTCACTGTATCACTAACTACGTGGTGGCTAATTTTCAGGCGAATGGACTGCTTTCACTCGGGGCTTCTCCAGTAATGGGGGATGAGATCGAAGAAGTGAAGGAACTGGCTGCTGTTGCAGATGCCCTGTCACTGAATATAGGTACCCTTAATCAGCGTTCTGTTGAAAGTATGATTGCTGCCGGACGAGCTGCTAATGAAAAGGGTGTTCCTGTTGTGCTCGATCCTGTAGGAGCCGGTGCAACAGCTTACCGTTTGTCAGTAATAGATAGAATCCTAGAAGAAGTAAACGTGACAGCGCTCAGGTGCAATGCCGGTGAACTGGCAGCAATCATGCGTACAGACTGGTCTGCAAAGGGGGTTGATGCAGGAGAAGGTGATGTTGACCTGCGTGACCTTGCTGTAAAGGCTGCCAGGAAATATGGACTCATCGTGGCTGTGACTGGAGAAACCGATATTGTAACAGACGGAGATGTCGTACATGACATTCATGCCGGTCACCCGGTTATGGCGTCAGTCACAGGTATGGGCTGTCTCCTGTCAAGTGTGACAGCTGCTTTTCTGAGTGTGGAGAAAACAGCAGATGCTGTGTCGGAAGCTGTTCAATTCTACGGGGAAGCTGGTGAAAGAGCGGCTGCTATTTCCGAAAAACCGGGAAGCTTTCAAATCGCTTTTATCAATGCGATCGCCACCATCAATGAAAGTAAATGTCAAACGGGAGGCAGATTGGGATGAAACAGGTACTGACGATTGCCGGTTCAGATTCCGGAGGCGGAGCGGGTATTCAGGCGGATATAAAGACCTTTCAGGAACTTTCTGTGTTCGGAACATCAGTGGTTACAGCAGTGACAGCACAGAACACACTGGGTGTCACAGACGTTGCACCTGTTCCAGTTCCGACGATTGAAAAGCAGCTGCAGGCAGTCGGTGAGGATTTTCAGATTGCGGCACTTAAAACCGGAATGCTCTTTGATGCTGAAACGATTCAGACAGTGACAACCGCGATCAGACATTATAAATGGCAGAACCTGATTGTCGATCCTGTCATGATTGCCAAAGGAGGTGCGAGCCTGTTGCAGGAGGATGCAAAAGATGCAATTCTTCAGGATCTTCTTCCTCTTGCAGCTGTTGTCACACCGAATATTCCTGAAGCTGAATCATTAAGCGGTATTCATATCCATAATGATATGACAAGACATGAGGCTGCTGAGAAGATTCTTCAAAGCGGTGTGAATGGCGTGCTGATCAAAGGGGGGCATGGAAAGAACCCTGATTTTACAGAAGATTTTTATCTTGATCAGCACGGCGGCACGCTTGTATTGAAGTCACCACGGATTCAGACGAAGCACACGCATGGCACAGGATGTACATTTTCAGCAGCACTTACTGCTGAAATGGCTAAAGGACATTCTTTTCCGGAAGCCTTCCTGACAGCGAAGCAATTTATCCAAAGTGCCATTGAACACGCTTTGAATATAGGTGCCGGCCATGGACCGACTAACCACGGCGCTTATAGACGTTATGCACAAAAGGAGATGATCCGTTATGTTCAATAAGCCATCCGTTTATTTCATTCTTGGTACAGCAAATGCAGGGCGGAGAGACCCGCTGCACATACTTGGAGAAGCGCTTGAAGGGGGAATCAGTCATTTTCAATTAAGAGAAAAAGGAACAGGTGCACTCACAGGACAGGCATTAAAGGATTTTGCGCTGCAATGCCAGAAATTGTGCCGCGCACGGAATGTTCCGTTTATTGTAAATGATGATGTAGCACTTGCCTGTGACATCAATGCTGACGGTATTCATGTGGGGCAGGAGGATGCTGACGCTGCTGCTGTAAAGAAAAGAATAGGAAAGAATATGATCCTTGGTGTGTCTGTTCATTCAGTCGAAGAAGCAGAAAATGCAATTAAAAATGGTGCTGATTATCTGGGAATGGGCCCTGTCTATGGTACAAAAAGCAAATCAGATGCTAAAGAACCATCAGGTGTGACAAAAATTCTCAAGGTCAGAGAGCGTTTTCCTGATACACCGGTGATTGGAATAGGCGGCATCACTTCACTGAATGCAGGACCTGTCTGGGATGCAGGTGCAGAAGGCGTCGCTGTGATCTCAGCGATTGCTGAATCGGACAATGCAGAGCAGGAAGTAAAACACATACTGAACGCATATAAAGGAGGAAGCTGATGAATACAAAGAAGCTTGTCATCATGGCTATGCTGGTCGCCATTGCAGTAGCCGGATCAGCGTTTGTCTCATTCCCGGCCGGTGTAGCGCGTGCTTATCCGGTTCAGCATGCTGTAAACGTCATCGCAGCAGTTTTATTTGGTCCGGGCCCTGCTATTGTGGTCGCTTTTGTAACGGGGCTTGTCCGGATATTGACAGGTACTGGTTCACTGCTTGCATTTCCGGGCGGCATGATTGGTGCGGCACTTGCGGGTCTTTTCTATATGTGGAGCGGCCGGGTGTGGGCAGCAGCAGTGGGCGAAGTGATTGGCACAGGTATTCTCGCGTCATTGATTGCTGTACCGTATGCCGCCATTTTAATGGGTACAGAAGCGGGTGCTTTCTTTTTTATGCCGGCATTTTTAGTATCGAGTATCAGTGGTGCGACGATTGGGTTTATTTTATCTGAGCGGTTGAAAAGGATAGGAAATCCTATTCAAATTTAAAGAAATAAAATAGATGTATGTTTTTCCTTGATATGACTGCAATTGGGAGCCTTTGATCATTACTTTTATAAAAAAATTGTCAAATTACTCTTTTCAAATATACCTAATCAGCGTAGTATAATTAGTAAAAAAAGGAACGAACCAATGCCCTACTCAGATTCTTTAGCGATTGAAAACATCATAACTGCCGTTGACCATCACTTGATTGTTGCTTTCTTAGATCTCAGTGGACATTTTGAATATGTAAATGAAAATTTTTGCCGCGCGACACAATATTCTTCTGAAGAAATGATCAACGCACATTTTTCAAAGCTTCTTCATGAATCTCATGATCCGGAAAAATTAGCAGAGGCTATGAAGCAGATCAGTCAGGGTAACATCTGGCAGGTAGAGCTTCTGAACAGAAAAAAAGATGGTTCACCCTACTGGGTAAACTCAACGATTGTTCCGTTGCTTAATCAAGAGGGGAAGCCGAGTCGTTATTTCACTTATAAAGTGGATGTAACAGAACGTGTTGAGGTGGAAGAAAAGCTGAAAGAGACTGAACAAAAACTCAAACTCTCAGTCAGTGAATTGAATTATTTAAAACATGTGCTCGACCAGTCTTCAATTGTCACCATTATTGATCGTGATCGGAATATTTTATATGCTAACGAACAGTTTGGTCAGCTGATGAAGCACAGGCCTGTGGATATAATCGGGAAAAGTCTGGATGTTCTGAATGCCAGGTGTCATCCGGATTCATTTTATGAGGCGATGTGGGAGACCGTGTACCAGGGTGAGATCTGGTCGGGGGAAATCCAGACAGAAAATAAAGATGGGGAAACCAGGTGGACGAACACGCAGATTTTCCCATTCGTGAATGACTCAGGTCAGGCAACGTTTATTTTTGTGAGCCATGATATTACGCATGCAAAAGAAGCGGAGCAGCTCGTTCTCAGGTCAGAAAAGTTATCTGTTTTAGGTGAGCTTGCCGCCGGAATTGCGCATGAGATCCGTAATCCGCTTACTTCATTGAAAGGGTTTACTGCACTGCTTGAAGAAGGGGAGACTGCGACCAATAAAAAGACCTATATTTCTGTCATCAAATCAGAAATTGACCGGATTGAACACACTGTCAATGAATTAATGATGCTCGCAAAGCCTAAAAAAGCTCAATTGATGCCGTTAAAAATTGAGGAACTTGTGCGCAGTGTCTGTGAATTCCTCAAGCCGGAATTTACGATGAAAAATATTGAGCTGAGCTGCAATGGCCATCATCCTTCTGCAGAAGTGTTATGTGAGGGAAACCAGATCAAGCAGGTCGTTATGAATGTATTAAAGAATGCAGTTGAAGCGATGAATCGCGGAGGCCGCATTCATATTTCGTATCGCTATGAAGAAAAGAAAATGGCGATTATAGTGAAAGATGATGGGCCTGGGATGCCTGAAGAAGTACTGAAAAAAATTGATACCCCTTTTTATACGACAAAGCCAACAGGGAACGGACTCGGAATTCCAGTGTGTCTGAATATCATGAAGCTTCATCACGGCGAGATGAATATCTCGAGTGTGCCGGGGGCAGGTACAACAGTGGAACTGGTGTTACCGTATTAAAAAAACGTTCAGTCATAAGGCTGAACGTTTTTTTCAGGGTTGTCTGATGAAACTGATTGTCTGCATAAAGAGTTTTTGCAAATCAGCCGGGTCAGTGACGGCGCGTATCATTGCCTGAATATATTCAGTTCTGTCGAGCTGATCGTACTGCCATTCGATGTTTTTGGAACGGGCATATTCATGGAGAAAGGAGCGGATGGTCCTGCCATTTCCTTCACGAAAAGGGTGAAGCATATTCAGCTCTGACTTGAAATAAGCAAGTCTTTCAGCGGCTTCTTCAAGCGTATGCCAATCCTTTTCATCTGCAATGGCTTTAAATATCCGGTCAGCATAGCTGTCTAAGTATTGTGCCTGACAAAAACGGGTGTTACCTTTCATTAGCTGCACAGTTCTGAACTTACCTGCAAACGGGTAAATATCCTGAAAAAAGTGCCGGTGCAAATCTTTAAAGCTCTGTACATCAAAGGAAGAAACCTCATATTGCTTTCTCACAAATTCTGCTGCGCGCAGAGAAAACGTAAGTGCTTCAGCTTCCATGAGTGATTCTTCATCCGTGACGCCAAGCAGGTTATGCTTCAGCAGGAAATCATCATTTTCACTGCTGATATACTTATCCACGCGACAGCAAATCCCTGATCACAGCCGGTGTAATCGGCTTATCTGCGTTTACTGTTTCAAGTACTTTCTCCTGCAGTCCTTCATTTAAAGACAGGTTTTCCAAATGCAGATTCTTCATAATCCGTCTAAACTCCGGTGATTCGATTTTCACATCTTTCATTCAGCGGTTCCCACCTTTAAATGAGTTCATTGATCTGCCTTTATTATACCACGAACAGCAGTGAAATGACTGAATTCATCAGCCCAGGCGGCTTAAAATCCGGTTGATGATCAGCAGGCATATAAAGGTCACGACTACTCCTGACATCATACCCGCCAGTTGAGCAGTATCGGCTGCCATGCCCATATCTGTTAGCAGATCTTCACTGAACCGGTATAAGAAAAATCCGGCAATTAAAGAGACGATCAGATTAGCTACACTGAATCCCACTTTAAATGAGAGCGGTTTTGAATCGAAAGCACCCATCTGCTCCTTCAAATAGCTTTGTGCTCTATCAAGCGAATCATATTCCCCCAGTATTTCTTCATCACTGTAATGATGACTGTTTTGGGATTTTGAACTGAAAAATACATAATATGTTTCGTTCTCTTTACGGATATCGTATTTGTGAATCCCGACAACACCTTTTTTGGTGACTCTTTTCGTTCTTGTTCTGATATGTTCCATACCGATCCTCTTTTCAAACCTGATAAATCTATCCTATCACATATATAAGATTGATTTGAATCTGAACGGATGATTCAGCTTTGAATACGATTTTCATATTGTATTTTTTAAGGGGATCAGCTAATATTTAGAAATGCTTGTCAATATCATACATATCCGGGAGGAAGAACATTGAATCAACAAAAAATTAAATCAGAAAGAGAGACTGTCTATTTTATTCTGTCTGTCATTTTCAGTGTGATTGTGTACATTGCAGCAGCAGTCTCTATTATTGGAATAGGAATCGCGCTTGCAGTACTTGCGGTTGTGCTTTTCATGAATGCGTTGATGCTTGGGTCAATCAGGGGCAACGGTGTAAGAGTTAGTGAAAGGCAGTTTGCAGACGTATATGAGCGCGCGGCTGTTTTATCACGGGAGATGGGGCTGAAGAAAGTGCCTGACTTCTTTGTCATTCAGTCTGAGGGTGCACTGAATGCTTTTGCAACAAGATTTTTCGGTCGGAATATGATCGTCGTGTACTCGGAAGTGTTTGAACTGGCGAGACAAAACGGTCAGGGAGAACTGGATTTTATTATTGCCCATGAACTTGCACATATTAAACGCAATCACGTATGGAAGAATATCCTGACATTACCTGCTCAGTTTATTCCATTTTTATCGCAGGCCTATAGCCGTTCATGTGAGTATACGTGTGATAGAGAGGCAGCTTATAAGATCAGGGATGCTGAAGCTGCAAAGGGTGCACTGACACTTTTAGGCGTTGGGAAAGTGATGTACAGCGAAGTGAATGAGGATGCTTACCTTGAGCAGATTCATTCTGAATCCAACGGTGCAGTCTGGCTGAGTGAGATTCTGTCGACTCATCCGCTGCTGCCAAAAAGAATTTTATCAGTGGAGCGGTTTATGAATCCTGATACTTCATACACATATAGTCAGCAGCCGGGGAGAATCTTACTTGGAGCCGGACTGTTATTTGGTGGACTTGCAGGGGCTTACATCGCAGTGATTGTGACTCTGACGCTTGCAGGTGTTGTGTTTGCTTCCTTGCTGCCGGGTGATATGACGTCTGCAGAGGATACGATGTATGAAGATTTAGAGGACGCAGATATTGGTGCAACCCCTTTAATGAATGCTGCAGCGAGTGGCGATATTGATGAGGCTGCATCGCTGATCAATGCTGGTGCTGATCTTGAAGAAACTGATGATGAGGGGACAACTGCCCTGCTGTATGCAGCTTATAATGGTGATGCTCAGATGCTCTCGCTTTTACTTGAAGCAGGAGCAGATCCCAACCACAGTGATGACTATTCAACACCGCTGATGGCTGTGGTCAGTTATGATGACCGTGAATCAGCAGCATTGCTGACAACATTCGGGGCAGATCCGGCTATGGCAGATCCATACGGTGAGACACCGATGGAGTACGTGGGCGCAGCGGATGAAGAAGAGTTTTTTGAATGGATGAAAGAGTAGGAAGCGCAGGCCGGGATACATATCTCGGTCTTTTATTAATGTCTTCAGGCTGGAAGCGGCTTTCCTCTTATGTCGGTCTCGCATTCATCAACACTTTTTGACGTTTATATTTTTAAGGCGTTTTTAAAGTCTATTGTTGTTTTAGCACAGCTGTTGATTGTAGCGGAAATCAACAGCCACTTTTAACAAAGCTATTTTTAAAAGGAAACTTTATGATAAAATGAGTGAATAGTCATTCAATTCATAAAAGGGGATGGAAAGATGTCAGATGTATGGTCAAGAATTACAACGGCAATGAATGCAAATCCGGAGCCGATTCAGGATGAGAACGTCCGCTATGAGTTTCAGCTGAAGGATGGGGAAGCGAAGCAGCTGGTGCTTAAGCATGGGGAAGCTTATATTGAAGAAGCGGGCGCTGCGCAGCCGAATTGTACGCTGAAGCTGAGTGCAAAAGACCTGGTCAAGATGATAGAAGGGGACTTGAGTGCTTCAGGTGCGTTCATGTTTGGGAAGCTGAAAGTAGACGGTAAGATGGGGTATGCTTTAAAACTTGAGTCTTTATTAAGTGAATATACTTTTTAATAAAAAAACCGGCCCGCCGAAGCGGACCGGTTTTTTTAGCAGACGTCCAGACCGATCACCTGATCAAAAGGAATGGTCTTTTTCATATGACCGGTCGTTGTCATTAATAAGTAACGTTGCTGGTAGTTAACCAAAGTAATGATTCCCTTCACACTATCACGTCTGTTGTGTTCAAAGATTTTGAGGTCAACCTTCTGTTTGAACTCCAATGCTTCCTGAATGCCAAGAAAAATCATATCAAACATCTGCTCATCAGGTTCAGGTTTCGTCTCATGCTCCATTTCTTCGTAAAAGTCCTTCAGCATCTTCACATGTTCAGGCAGCATCATCGAAGTCCACTTAATTGTGCCGCGGTCTTTATTCATTACCTTCACGCCCCTTTTCAATCATTATAGGAACGTTTGTTCTGTTTTGTAAATAGGTAAGTGATGGATTTTAATAATTAGCTGCTAAAAAATAACGACCTCATAGAAATTTCTATAGCTGTTAAGATGAAAATCCGCCGGTTTATCATTTTGAAATAAGCAGGTATACATGCCCAGCTGCTTTGCCGGAATGATATCAAGCTCACGGTCACCGACTGCAAGGTCTATCCGGTACTTGTGGTGCAGGTATTCATATGCAGCAGGGTCAGGTTTACGCGGGAACCCATGATCTGCAGTCACGATTTCCCGGAAATAATTTGTGAAGCCATAGTAATCCAGTACTTTGTGTGCACCTTCCTGATCTTTATGAGTCATAATCACATTACAATCCGCCTGTTTTAGTATATCTTCAACATGATCAAATGGCGGCATTTCCTCCGGGCTGATATTGCTGATGAGGCGGTTATATTCATTTATTTGTGATTCAGTCATTTGATAAAAGCTGATTGCATGAGTTGCAGATACCTTTAACTGTATGTAGCAGTCTACTTCTGATACGCTGCCAAGCACCTGACTCATCCGTTTTGCATAGGCAGGATAGGTATCAAAAAGTGTTCCGTCATAATCCCAAAGTATATTCATCCTGTACCCCTTTCATTAAAAACGTTACTGTACCATTTGTTATACCTGATATCTCTCTCTGAAGCCAGTGATTGAAATATAAGATAATTTTGAAAAGTGAATATATTTTCATGTTTTTTTATTTTATATGAAGGACTTAAGTCTCTATTTGTCGAATATATTTCAAAATGGAGGTGCATTGTGTTTATGAAAGAAGCGATCATCACTTTATTCATTGGACTCGTATTTTTCCTTACTGCATGTGCCCCGGAAGAAAGTGCTGTAGCGAATATTGAGATGAAAAGTCAGGAAGAACTGTCTGCTATGACGGATTCTTATACACGTGAAGATTATCGTCAGGTTATGAGTCATATTATGCAGGAAGCTAAAAGTTTTGAAGCAGGCGTTGTACTTGAAAAGTGGATTATCAGGACACTTGCTGAAGAAGCGCTGTATTATGAAGAAGATCTCTCAGAAGAAGAAGTGCTTGAAATCTCTAGGGAGAGGCTTGCTGAGGACCTGGCATGGAAAAACATTGCTTCAGCAAAGTATGGAATCATAGTTGGCCAGGATGAACTCGATGAATACATTAATAATATTACCAACCTGTATGAATCACCTCTCCAGATGGCCTATGCTGATATTCTCGGGTTAACAGTTGAGCAGCTGAACCATGAATTTGATGAGGATGTGTACGAGAAAAATCTGATGTGGGAAAAGCTGAAACCGGAACTGGAAAAAGCGTATGAGACAAGCGATCAGAATGAGCTTGTCGAACGGTTTAATAAAGAAGTGAATAATGAGATAAACCGTTGAAACACTGTCCAACAGTCTGATGTGGATAGTGTTTTTTGTTTAGTGGCTTAGGTCACATTCTCCGATTTACCATTCATCACAGTGAAAATCCTCAAAGTTATTAAATAGAAATTTTTCTCAAATCCAATTATTTTTGAAACGATTCAAGTAGTTTGAACGTAAAAAGAAAAAAGATTAGAGGTGTATCTAATGAAAAGATGGCGTGAAAAGAAAACTGCACGGTCGCAGAAACGTAAGGATGAAGGGAAATATAACTTTTTTGACGTGCTGACAGACGTTCTGATCTGGGTTCCTGAATTATTGATTCTGCCATTCCGTTTGATATACTTGCTGTTCGAACTCTTTGGAAGAGTTTTCAGAGATGGGTTTGATTCGATTTAATTTAATTGGCAGGTGTGATCACAATTGCAATGGTTTGAAAAGCTGTATACATTTTTTATTTTAGGTGCTGTTGGGATCGGCCTGATCCTCAGTCAATTGAACGGAGCAGGGCCGTTTGCTGAAAATCTGATTCTGCCGCTGCTTGCCTTTATGATTTACCTGACATTTTTACAAATTCCATTTGAAGATGTGAAAGCATCTTTCCGAAATAAGGTATTCAGTATCAGTTCTCTACTGATCAATTTTATATGGACGCCATTTCTTGCATGGCTGCTGACGCTTATTTTTCTTCCTGATCAGCCAGCGCTTGCGATCGGACTGATTATGTTGCTTGTGACACCATGTACGGACTGGTATTTAATATTTACAGGCGTTGCAAAAGGAAATACAGCACTGTCGGCCGCTATCCTGCCGCTCAATCTGATTCTGCAGGTCGTGCTGCTTCCGGTCTATTTGTATATCTTTTTTGGAGCGGGTGAAACAGTAGAAGCTGCGTATCTGGTTGAAGGGGTTGTGTGGGTATTACTGGTTCCGCTCGTGATTGCACTCCTGACAAAGAAGCTTTTGAAAGGGAGGCGTCTGGTGGAATCAGACCTGCTGCAAAACCTTCCGACTGTTTTTCTGTTATTTGCAATCATTGCGATGTTTGCAGCTCAGGGGAATATGCTTCTTGAAAACACCGGTATCTTTCTGCAGATACTCCCGCCGCTTGCTGTCTTTTTTATCGTGAATTTTTTGATCAGCCAAAAGACGGGACAGCTATGCAGACTGCCGGCAAGGGACCGGGTCAGTCTGACAATGACCACGCTTGCCAGGAATTCACCGCTTGCACTGGCTATTGCTGTAGCGGCATTTCCAAATGAACCGCTGATTCCATTGATTCTGGTGATTGGACCGCTGATTGAACTGCCGGTGCTTGCACTTGGGGCAAAGATCATGCTGAAGATCAACAGAACCTGACTCACTTAAAAGCTCCCGGAGATCACTGATCTCCGGGAGCTTTCTGCTTAACATAATGTATCTTTTGGTTTCGGATTCTTTAATCCAAAGATCGGTCTGATGAATAGCGCAAGTCCTGTTCCAAGCATGGCCATGACAGCCCATACCCAGCCGTGAAGACTGAAGGATGCAATTCCGCCGAAGTATGCGCCGATGTTACAACCGAAAGCAAGTCTGGCGCCATAACCCATCAGCAGTCCACCGATGATCGAGCCGGCAGCAATACCAGGCTTGATTTTTTTAGGTTTGAACGCGCCTGTTGCAGCTGCTGCAATAAAGGCCCCGATGATAATACCGAAATTCATGACACTCGTTGAATCGGCAAGAATAGAGTTTTGCAGCTGTTCAGCATTTCCCTGCCAGTAACCCCATGAAGCGACATCTACACCAAACAGCTCAAGGAACTTTGATCCCCACAGTGCAAATGCAGAAGTAATGCCCCATGGATTTCCTCTGAGTGTCAGTGTTAAAGCATTCAGCAGCGCTAGAATAACTGCTGCTGTAAATAGAGGCCACGCTCCGCGGAATACTTTCTTAAACCCTGTTGTTGTCGGCAAAGGTTTCATTGCAGGTGCATTTTTCTTCGTTGCAATGAACTTCAAACCATAATAAATGGCTGCAAACAGTGCCATCTGCACAAGCCACGCACCAAAGAATCCAAGATTAGTAGATTCAGCTAACGAAAACGGTTCAAGCGCCCACGTTTCTTCCATCCAGAACGTAAAATGGTAGGCTCCAAGCACAGACCCTGCAATAAATCCGAGTAGTGTCAGAATCATTGATGAAGATCCGCCGCCAACTGAATACAGCGTACCTGATGCACAGCCGCTTCCAAGCTGCATTCCAATACCAAAGATGAATGCTCCGAATAATACGCTGACACCGACCGGAGAAACATAGCCCGCAGGTGTCACACCCGTAAAGCTGAAGCCGGTACTTAAAATAATAGCAAAGAGGGTTGAAGCCACAGCCAGCATAACCATATGAGCCTGTATACCCTGTGCATTTCCAACAGCCATCAATCTTCTGAAGGCTGATGTGAAGCCAAAGCGTGCATATAGTAAAGTGAGTCCAAGCGCAAGTCCTACAATAAATAATATGCCCTGGACCGCATCAGTTGTAGAAACAATGATTGCAAATAGTGCAAGGGCAGCCGTGATGCCTAGTAAGACAAACGGTTTTTGCACAGGAGCGAGATCAGTAACCACCGTTGTACGCCCGCGTTTCCACCCTTTAAGTGTTTCCTGAACCTGTTGTGCCAAAGTGAAAACCTCCAATTCCTATTTGTTTGATAAGGATTAATTTAGCACAGGGTTTCTATAGATGTAAATTTATAAGTTCTGATGAAGGCTATGTTCAAGCTCAATGATGTTTTAGCACAGCTGGTGATTGGAGCGGAAGAGGGACGACTCCAGCAGGAGCGGCGTGACAGGTGAGACCCCGCAGACGCGCAGCGTCGAGGAGGCTCACCGCACGCCCAGCGGAAAGCGTTCCCTCTGCAGCGGAAATCAACAGCCAGATTTAGCGAAGCTTTGAAGAAAGAAGAGATTGGAAAAAAATGATTGATAAATACCTTGCATTACAAGATACTAAAAAGTATATTAGATATATACCTTGTATTACAAGACAAAGAAATGGCGGGATGCTGATGTCTCAGACACAAATGATGAAAGGAATCCTCGACGGCTGTCTGCTGGCTATTATCCGTGGGAAAGAAGTGTACGGATATGAGATGGCAGAGCGGCTCAGTGAGTATGGATTTGGGGAAGTCAGTGAGGGAACCATTTATCCGCTGCTTATGAGAATGCAGCGTGAAGGGCTTGTGACGTCTGTGAAAAAGGCATCAACTGCGGGTCCGAAACGGAAGTACTATTCGCTTACAGATAAGGGTCACCAGGAACTCGAAGCTTTTCTTCAGAGATGGAAAAGGTTAGAGAAAAGTGTCAATGAAGCAATCAGACAGGAAACAAATGAGGGGAGTGAAGGCAGTGCCTGAATTATCGAAAGAAAGCCGCAGATTTATCGATGACTTGAAGCTGTATTTGTTTTCATCAGGAAAAAAGGATGAAGAGATCAGAGAAATTGCTGAAGAACTTGAGACACACTTAGAAGAAGCGGAGAGAAATGGAAAACCGGTTGAACAGGTGGTTGGATCATCTCCTAAGGAATATATGGAGATGATTTCAAATGAGATGGCGTTTGATAAGAAGGCCTGGCTGAAGTATATCCCGGTGATTATATTTGGTGCCATTTCATTTACAATTATTGGTCAGCTGGTTGAAGATATGAGGCTCAGTTATAGTTATGCCATATTAGGCGGGTCTGCTTTAGTCAGTATATTGTTTGTCATCATGATTTTTGGCGCATTTAAATATATGGCTGCCCGTCAGATGTCGCGTGTAAAAGAATTTCTCATTACTTTGCCACCTGTCTTTATAATGATGACCTTATTTGGCGCTCTGGTCTTCTGGGATATGACTGCTGATCTTCCGGGTTTCGATTTGAATGTCATGACAAGTATGATTGTAGGTGTAGTCACAATTGCCATTTTAATTTGGGTGTCAATCTGGGCTAAGACAGCTGTTCTACTGGTCATGTTATCAGCAATCCATGTACCTGAACTTCTGTTGAAATTGACCACGCTTGATGTGACGACAAGTTTAATTATTAATCTTGTGGCGATGTATCTGATTATTGGATTATATATGTATTTTTCGTTTAAGAAAATGAAGAAAGCTGAAGCTGCTTGAGGCTGAGTGGGAGGTGCGGAGACAGGGGGATTCCTGACTCCGCTTTTTCGCGGGCTGCCGGATGTGATCTGTAAACTGTTGGTTACTACCGCTCATTTCTTTTCTAAATGAAACCCGAGCTTCATTAATGCCCGTTCGAGATTCGTCTCTACATCAAACTTAGTAAAGTCCACCTGTGACTGGTTCGCCTGAAGTGCGGTTTCCGGACGGATGCCGGTCAGAACTGCATGCACACCAATCAGATTCAACAGCTTGACGATTTTCAGGAGTGATCCGATCACTAAATCGTCCACTTCAAGAAGACCTGACAGATCAATGATCAAATGATCCAGTTCAAGCTCCTGGCTTCTTGTAAGTGTCAATTCAATAATCCTCTGCACCCGGACTTCATTAATGCTGCCAATAACAGGAAGAATTGCTACACCTGCTGTAATCGGCACAATGGGAACAGAAAGAGTATCTATCTGTTTTTGTGCACCGTCGAGTTCAAGCACGTAGGAGAGAAGGGAGCTCATCGTTTCGAGTAAGCCCATCTGATCTTCAGTCAGATCAAAAGGTTTTGTGTCAAGACCGCAGATTGTCCCGTAATTTTTCCCGTTTTCAAAGTAAATCGGAATACCGACAAAACTTCCACTGCCAAGGTTCTGTGTAACAGCTAGCCCTTTTGTATTCTCATTTTTAGTAATGTCAGGAATCAGGAGTAATTCATTTCCGTGATCTACACTGACTTTGCAATATGTATCCTTGAAGGGAAGCTGTTCCCCCACTTGTAATAGCTGTTCATTTTTGTTAATCACCTTCACAATTTCGTTAACCTGCTGGTCATTTTTGGCGATAAACAGCGTATTAATGTCGAGTATGCCGGCCATCATGTTTAAAATGGAATCTGCCGCTTCATCAAAGTTTTTGAATTTGACAGTGTTTACTTTATTCATATAAAGATCCTTTCTTATGTAAAAAGTCTGAGGCTTAAAGTATTCCGTTCCCTTTAGCTAAACTGACTAAACCGGAAAATAAAAACTTCCTGAAATGATGGCAAAAGCGATCATCTCAGGAAGCGCATGTTATCCCTGATGTGCCATTTCTTTGATCTGGTAAAGAGGAGGAGGGATCAGCCATCCTTTTTCTTTGCTGAGACGTAGCATTTTTGCTGCAAACGTCACTTTTTGAGTGTGGAACTGTGCGAACATCAGCCCTACATCTTCACGGACGCATTGAACGATCATCTGACTATCCGCTGTCATCGCAGTTCCTGTACTTGCAGAAATGAAAGCGGCAATTTCCGGGTCCAGAAAACGTGCCCCGTCCGGAATCTGATCAATGCTTGCTTTCGCACGGGCAGGAGGAGATGGAGGGACTTGAATCTGATGTTCAATAAGCAGTTCTTCAAGCTGGCGGCTTTCATCCTGCCCCATTTTGATCGCTTCCTCAATCAGTTGTCTCAGCTCACGGTCCCCGGCATGGTTTAACAGCGTCTGATTAGCGGCAATTGATGATTTTGCTTTTAAAAGCGCAGACCATACCCCATAAATTTCTCCATAATGTAATGGTTCATTTTTTGGTGCTCCACTTAAGATTCCCATGATGATCCCCCTTTACAGAATTGACTGAATCAGTCAAATGCTAGTATGCACTTTTGGGGTTTAACTATTCTGTACCGGGTAGTTAAATAAGACAGTAAATTTTTGGAGGGATACGATGGAGAAAATAAAGGCATTAATACTTAACGCAACACTGAAATCATCTGAAGAGGAATCAAACACAGGATATATGGCCAAGGAAGTAGCAGATATTCTGCAAAGTGAAGGTGCTGATGTTGAGATCGTCAGGCTTGCTGATTACCGGATTTCATATGGAATTGACACGGATATGGGAGAAGGAGATGAGTGGCCAGGTATATATGAAAAAGTAAAAAAAGCCGATATTGTGATGATCGGGACCCCATTATGGATCGGAGAAAAAAGCAGTCTTGCTACAGTGGCAATGGAAAGACTTTATGGCGGCAGCAGTGATACAAATGAAAAAGGACAGGCGATCTATTATAACAAAGTCGGCGGTGTACTGATTACAGGTAATGAGGATGGTGCCAAGCAGGCTGCTGCTTCTGTGCTGTATGGACTTTCACATATCGGCTTCACAGTCCCGCCGAACGTGGATGCTTACTGGGTAGGAGAAGCAGGTCCGGGACCATCTTATATTGAAGCAGAAGGTTATAAGAGTGAATTTACACAATCCCACATCCAGATGCTTGCCTATAATACACTGCACCTCGCAAAAATATTAAAAGAAAATCCGATTCCTGCCAAAGGAAATACAATGTAACAGGAGCGGCTCTTCAGACAAGAGCCGCTTTTACTTGTGGATATCACTTCTTTCGGAATCAAAATTGCTGTAAAATGCACATAAGGTAAGAAGCAGCCATGTGCTGCAGAATGAGAGGCGTTTTATGTGGGTGATTACAGCGAATTAGCCAGGAATATACAGTTTGACAGAAGCGAACATACAGTATCTTCTTCAGACTCCGGCTGTTTATTAATTGGCGTTGGCAGAAGTGCCGCTGTCTTTAAAATTGCAGGGGAACAAAAAGTCATTAAAGTATTCTTCCCTGGATTAGAGGGAGTAGCGGCTGAGGAAGCTCATATATACGGGCTGCTATCGGACAGTGAGTTTTATCCGCGGCTGTATGATTCAGGTATGAATTATCTTGTGATAGATTTTATAGAAGGAAAAACTTTTTTTCAGTGTCTGACTGCCGGGATTCAGATTAAGAAAAAGTATCTGGATGAAGTGGATGAGGCACTTGGTGTTGCACGTAATGCCGGTTTGAATCCATCAGATGTACACCTGAGGAATATTATATTAAAACCGGACGGTCATATTATGATGATTGATCTTGCGCGCTTCCGGCAGGTAAAAGATCATGACCAGCAGTGGGAAGATTTAAAAAAAGTCTGGCGCTATTATGACCACAGATACTTTCCGAAGAAGATACCCGAAAGTCTGTTGAATATCGCAGCTTTTATTTATAAGAAAACCTGGGAACCATTTCTGGAAAGGAGAAAAGCAAAGTCATGAATAAATATGAAATGACTGCCTGGCTCTGTCTTGCCGGTGGTATGCTTGTCTGGATATTGATCCTTGTAGTAGAACGCGATTCGCCAATCAACTTTCTCCTTCCTGTATTCGGTCTGACCGGTACAGTGAGTGCGGCGGCAGACAGAAGAATATGGCTTGCAATTGCAAACGCTCTTATGATGATCAGCCCGCTTGTTGTGCTGTTAATCAAAGAATTAGTCCATGCGTAACAGGAACAGGAAATTAATTAGTGAATCCATAAGAACTTTGGTAGTATAAAGTACAGGGTTAAATACATATAACAAAGGTGGTTGCATGGAAAACAACAATCATAGTATTCGTGTTGGCGGTTTGCAATTTGATTGGGATTTATCGAAGGGTGAATTCTTATTTGAAAAAGAGGACGCTGTATTATTCTGGATCACTAGCGCAATGAAAGAATTCTTTGACACAATTGAAGAGATCTCAGGTGAAGAGGCTTCGACACTTGTATTTGAAGCGACTGGTTTTCGACAGGGATTGATAGTTGGAAAATACTTTGAAGATCTGAAGCATGTAAAGGTAGAAGAAGCGGCTGAATTGATCACTTCTACTTATGCATCAGCAGGATGGGGCTATGCACATATAGAAAACCTTGATATGGACGCACACACCCTTCGCGTTAGACTGAAAGACAGCTGGGAATATAAAATTAATAAAGCCCAGGGTAAGAAGCATAGAGGCAATTTCCTTCCTGCCCACTATGCAGGAATTTTCAGTTCGCTTTTTGGACGGAACGTCTGGTTTGAAATTAAAGAAGATCAGATTGCAGGTGCAGAATCAACTGTAGTTGAGTACTTCCCGTCAGAAATTACAATTAACGAAAATATTCACGCGCTTTCACGGAAAAAGGAATCCCAGCAGATTCTGCAGCTTGAAGCGATGGTAGAGGATAAAACACGTGACCTGAAAGAGCTGATCAAACAAATCTCATCACCGATTATTCCTGTGCTCGATGGCGTAGTTGTGGTCCCGCTTCTTGGGAAGTACGACCAGGAACGTGCAGAAGAGCTTGTATTTAATACGCTGAATAAATTGCCATCATATAAAGCGAGTTATTTAGTGCTTGATCTGACGGCGCTCGATGATGACATTGATCAGTTGACGACAAGTCTTCTTGAAAAGATCAGCGGAGCAGCTTCCCTCATCGGCACAGAGACTGTCCTTGTCGGATTGTCAGCAAAATTAAGCATAACAATTGCCGAATCAGGTATTGATATTTCAAACTTTCACTGTTTCCAGACTTTACAGCATGGTATTCACTATGCACTCAGCCAACAGGGAAAGCAGATTATTTAATGAAAAGCTTCAGCAGATGCTGGAGCTTTTTTCAGTTGTGCAATCCTGGATTTAACTTGTGTCTTGACACTTGTAAAGATAAAATGACAGTATCTGTAGAAAAAGGAGACGAGATCAATGACCAAACGCGCACTGATACATATTGATTATACAAATGATTTTGTAGCTGATAACGGGGCTTTGACGTGTGGTGAACCCGGGCAGCTGATTGAAGATGAAGTAGTACGTCTGACAAAAGAATTTCATGATCATAAAGATCACATCATATTTGCGATCGATCTGCATGAAGAAAATGACCCACATCATCCTGAAACAAAGCTTTTCCCACCGCATAATATACGTGGAACAGAAGGCAGAAATCTGTATGGGTCGCTGCAAAGGTTATATGATATGATTCAAGATGATGAAAATGTGATATATATAGATAAAACGCGTTACAGTGCTTTCGCCGGGACAAACCTTGAACAACTGCTGAGAGAGCGCGACATTACAGAGCTGCACCTGATCGGGGTATGTACAGATATTTGTGTGCTGCATACAGCAGTCGATGCCTATAATAAAGGCTTTCAGTTAGTGATACACAAAAAAGCAACGGCAAGCTTCAACCAGGTGGGCCATGAGTGGGCACTGGATCATTTTGCATGTTCACTTGGGGCGGAAGTAAGGTAACGGTAAGGAGATAATCGGTGATGAATACTTTGGGTAATTATACTGATGACAGTCTGATGCTGCATACAGACCTCTATCAGATCAACATGGCAAAAACATATTGGGAAGACGGCATGCATGAGCGCACTGCCGTTTTTGATCTTTATTTCAGATCGCTTCCTTTTGGTAATGGCTATGCAGTATTTGCAGGTCTTGAAAGAGCGCTGGATTATTTAACGAACTTCAAATTTACAGAATCAGACCTGACGTATTTGAAAAAGGAAGTCGGCTATGATGAGGACTTTATTGCCTTTTTAAGAGATTTGACATTTACCGGGACAGTCCGTTCCATGGTTGAAGGTGAGCTTGTATTCGGTAATGAGCCGATTATGAGAGTGGAAGCGCCGCTTGTAGAAGCGCAGCTGGTTGAAACAGCGCTGCTCAACATTGTGAACTATCAAACTCTAATTGCGACAAAAGCATCGAGGATTAAACAGGTAGTCGGTGACGAAGTACTGATGGAATTTGGTACGCGCCGGGGCCATGAGCTGGATGCCGCGATCTGGGGCACAAGAGCTGCTTACCTTGGCGGATTTTCCGCCACAAGTAACGTACGTGCCGGCAAAATGTTCGGGCTGCCGGTTGCAGGGACTCACTCACATGCCATGATTCAGGCTTACCGGGATGAATACACAGCATTTAAAAAATACGCTGAAACCCACACAGACTGCGTTTTTCTTGTTGATACGTATAATACGCTGAAATCAGGCGTTCCTGCAGCGATCGCTGTCGCAAAAGAAATGGGGGACCGCATCAACTTCAAAGGAATCCGCCTGGATAGCGGTGATATTGCGTATTTATCAAAAGAAGCACGAAAACTGCTGGATGAAGCAGGCTTTACAGAAGCAAAAATCATTGCCTCTAATGACCTTGATGAATATACGATTCTGAACCTGAAAGCGCAGGGAGCGGTTGTGGATATGTGGGGCATCGGAACAAAACTGATCACTGCTTACGATCAGCCGGCGCTCGGAGGCGTATACAAGCTTGTGTCAATCGAAGATGAAAATGGTGAAATGACAGATACGATTAAAATCTCCAGTAACGCTGAAAAAGTGACAACTCCTGGTATGAAACGGGTGTACCGGATTATAAACAGGGTAAATAATAAATCAGAGGGTGATTATATCACGCTTGAAGGGGAAGACCCTCAATCTGAGGATCACCTGAAAATGTTTCATCCAGTGCATACATTCGTCACGAAGTTTGTAACAAATTTTGAAGCAAAAGACCTTCATCAGACAGTGATTGAAAATGGCCATCTTCAATATGAATTGCCATCGCCTGATCATATCAGGGGGTATTTAACAGAAAACCTTGAGCTGCTGTGGGATGAGTACAAGCGCTCTATGAACCCTGAAGAATATCCAGTGGATCTCAGTCAGAAATGCTGGGATAACAAAATGAGAAACATTCAGGAAGTAAAACAGGCTGTCAGAAATGCGCATGCCGCTCAATAAATAAATGAGGTGATTTTTGTGGCAACATTGCAGGAGCAGATTGTAGAAGAAATGGGTGTGTCTCCTGAGATCAACCCTCAGGATGAAATCAGACGCAGTATCGATTTTCTAAAAGAATATGCTAAAAAACATACATTCCTGACTTCTTTTGTACTTGGTATTTCAGGCGGTCAGGATTCAACCCTTGCAGGTACACTTGCCCAGGCGGCGGTAAATGAGTTAAATGAAGAAGCAGGGGAAAAGAAATATACGTTTATCGCACTGAGACTGCCTTATGGTGAACAGGCTGATGAGCAGGATGCAAAGGATGCAATTAAATTCATGAAGGCAGATGAGACAGTCCGTATCAATATTAAGCCTGCAGTTGATGCCAGTGTGAATGCTTTAAAAGAAGCCGGTATTACCCTGAGCGATTTTGTTAAAGGGAATGAAAAAGCAAGAGAACGTATGAAGGCCCAGTATGCAGTTGCTGCTATGCGAAATGGTGTCGTCATTGGTACCGACCACCCTGCTGAAGCGATCACAGGCTTTTATACAAAGCACGGTGACGGGGGAGCAGATATTCTGCCATTGTTCAGGCTGAATAAGCGTCAGGGGAAGCAGCTGCTGAAAGAACTCGGGGCACCTGATCACCTGTATACAAAAGCACCGACAGCAGACCTTGAAGATGACCGTCCGCAGGTTTCTGATGAAGAAGCGCTTGGTGTAACGTATGATGAGATTGATGATTACCTTGAAGGTAAAAAAGTCAGTGAACAGGCACAAAAAACAATCGAAAATCATTATCTGAAAACGCAGCATAAGCGTCATTTGCCGATTACAGTGTTTGATGATTTTTGGAAATAATGGTTAGTTTCAGCAAGGCTGGTCCATAATGGTAGTAGCCTCTTCCCGCCCTGCTGATTCTATCGACCGGGCTGAAGAAGCAAACTTCAGCCCGGTTTTTTATGGGCAGAATATTCATCACCTGCCTTTAGTTGTAAGAAACACTTATTTCTATTATTCTAAATAGAGTGTCTATTGTTAGAATGACTAGATAAATAAATGTAGATAGATAAGCTATGTTAAAGTCCAATGTTTTTTTAATACAGCTGGTGATTGCAGCGGAAATCACCAGCCAACTTCTACAGAAACGATAGATAAAATGAACAGGAAATGGGAGGGAATACGATGTATCACCAGAAACTGGAACAGGTCCTCGAAAACATCGAAAGAGTCATGATTGGTAAAAGAACAGTAGCAGAACTCAGCATTGTATCATTACTGGCCCAGGGTCACGTACTGCTTGAAGATGTACCCGGCGTCGGAAAAACAATGATGGTGCGTGCGCTTGCGAAATCAGTAGGTGCAAAGTTCACCCGTATTCAATTTACTCCGGACTTACTTCCCTCAGATGTAATCGGTGTATCAATTTATAATCCAAAAGAAATGTCATTTGAATTTCGCCCTGGTCCAATCATGGGCAACATTGTACTGGCTGATGAAATCAACCGGACCTCACCGAAAACACAGTCTTCACTTCTTGAAAGCATGGAAGAAGGAAGTGTGACGGTAGATGGCTTCACTCATAAGCTTTCCAAACCATTCTTTGTGATGGCTACTCAAAACCCGATTGAATATGAAGGCACGTACCCGCTCCCGGAAGCGCAGCTTGACCGCTTCCTGTTGAAAATGCAAATGGGCTATCCTGATGCAAAGGAAGAAATGGAAGTATTAAACCGTCTGCAATACGCTCCCCCAATAGATGAGTTGCAGCCTGCGATCACACTTGAAGAGCTTCAGCATCTTCAGCACGAGGTAAGGCAGGTGATGGTGGATGAAAAAATTAAGGAATATATTGTCGACCTTGCCGGCAAAACAAGGGATCATGCGAATGTCTACCTTGGTGTCAGCCCGCGTGGCTCAATTGCACTGATGAAAGCTGCACAGGCTTATGCACTGCTGCATGGCAGAGATTACGTTCTTCCTGATGATATTCAGTTCCTGGTACCGTATGTATTCTCACACCGTATGATTTTAAAATCAGAAGCGAGATATGAAGGGATTGAACCTGAAGAAGTAATTGAACGTATTCTTGCCCGTACAAGAGTACCGGTTCAACGGATGGCAAAGTGATGAAAATTCAGTTCCTGATTAATGCGGCAAAGGTATTATTGATCATCGTACTTCTGGTTGGTACATTTTCATATGCGATGTTTCAGGGCGGATTTGTCAGCTGGTTTTTATTTTACAGTTTTCTTCCCTTCGGACTGTATTCTTTAATGATGATGGTTTACCCGTTAAACGACTTTAACGTAACGCGAACGATTAAATCAAAAGATTTAAAAGCAGGTTCAAATGTAACAGTAAAGATCCATTTAAAAAGGGCTTTGCCGTTTCCGCTCTTTTATTTAGTTGCAGAGGAACATATAAGAGGAGAGGCCTTTTATCAGAGAGGCACTGCAAAGAAACTGATTCATCCATGGTTCAAGCGTGAAATCGTCTTAGAGTATGAAATTCACGACCTGCCAAGAGGCGAACATACTTTTGACAGCGTGGAATTAAAAACCGGGGATTTTCTTGGACTGGTTCAAAAATCAGCGTATCTTGAAAAAACGCAGACCATTCTTGTGTACCCTTCTTATATCGCACTCGATTATCAGCCGCTGCAGGCAAGATTTGATCAGGGGGTATCATCATCCAACGTAAGAATTCAACAGGATACCACGATGGCAACAGGAGTAAGAGATTACGAGACTGGAGACCGCGTTTCATGGATTCACTGGAAATCATTTGCCCGTACGAATGACCTTAAAACCAAAGAATTTGAAGAGCGTAAGTCACATGATGTCATGGTTGTGCTTGATCGTACACCGAGTCAGAGTTTTGAAGATATGGTCGTGCTGACAGCCTCTGTCATCAGAGGTGTAATCAGAAAAGGCGCCCAGGCGGGTTATTTCTCACAGGGGGAAACGGTCCAGTATGCTCCGCTGAAAAGTGGTGAGAGTCATCAGAAGCAAATTGATTATTATCTTGCTAAGGTGAAGCCTGATCAGGAATCAAAGTTTGAAACAGTGCTCAAACAAAATGCATCAGCGATCTCAAAGACGTCGGCACTTATTTTGATCACTTCCCAGCTGACAAGAGAAGGGATTGATGAGATCAGTAAAGTGTCAAAAAGCAGTCAGGCTCCGATGATCCTGTTTGTTAAGCATCCTTCGGCAAGATTGAACCATGAACACAGGCAGCTTGCCGGATTAGCTGCATCTAAAGGCATTGTGCTGAAGGAATGTGACAAGCGTCAGTTTGCATCTGTTTTTAAGGAGGTGAAGCAGGCGTGAAAACTGAATACAGCTGGGGAGATATCTCCACGTTGATTTTATATGTGCTGAGCTTCTTTCTTTTATGGGAGTGGCTCAGGCCCGTTGAGCAAATTACAGAAACCGCTAATGTACACTTTTTTATCATTTTCGCAGGGTTATCTTTACTACTTTACTATTTCGAAATAAACTGGATTATTTCCGGGGGAATAAAATTCTTTTTTATCTTCATCGTACTACAATCTCTTTATTTTGATGTTCCTTTCATTGGAGAGGGAGAATGGTTTGGTGAATTTACATCTTTAATTGGTGAAAGTGTCGTACTCACCGTTCAGCAGAACTGGGGCGGTGTATCTGATCTCTTTAGAAGCCTGCTTTTCTTCATACTGTTGTGGCTGACTGCCTACCTGATGCATTACTGGCTTGCTGTGAGAAAACAGATGTTTCTCTTTTATCTTTTTACAGTGATCTATATTACGATTCTGGATACCTTCAGCCCTTATGATGGCAGCATGGCAATCGTCAGGGTCATTCTATTCGGCTTCTTACTGCTCGGTTTACTCGGGCTGCAAAGAATGGCGGACCATGAACGGATTGCTTTATCGATGGGCCAGGTACAGAGGTGGCTGATTCCGCTTGCATTATTAATTGCATTCAGCTCTGCAGCTGCATATGCAGCTCCAAAAGCTGAGCCGATCTGGCCGGATCCTGTTCCTTTTATTACTTCATTCAATGAGGGGGCAGGCCAGGGTCCGGGTGGAGTAAACCGTCTTGGATACGGCGTTGATGATTCTGAACTCGGTGGCTCGTTTATTGGTGATGACACAGAAGTGTTTGAAGCAACAGTACAGGGTGAACAGTACTGGCGTATTGAAACGAAAGATACTTACACTGGAAGAGGATGGGAACAATCAAGAGAAGCCGACAGTTTAACGCCATTTACATTGAATGAGCCGATTCCACTGACTTTATCGGAAATTAACGAGGAGTCTGAAACACAGACAGTTTCAATTGAGGTGAGTCTCAGCTATAATCATGTCGTTTATCCGTATGTACCCGATCAATTGATTCAGGGGGATGCAGAAGAGTTTCGATATAACCCTGTGAGCGATAAGATTACATCTTACCGCAACGATGAGTTAGTTGAACTTGATGAATATGAATGGGAGTTCCGGGAGCCGAGATACAGTCTTCAGGCTCTCAGAAATACTACAGGCCTAGGAGATAGCGGCATTGATATGTCCCAGTACTTACAGCTCCCTGAAAATCTGCCGGAAAGAATACGGGATCTGACACTTGAGATCACAGAACCTGAAGATAACTGGTATGACAAGGCAAAAGCTGTTGAAGATTATTTCTCCAGAAATGATTTTGTCTATGAACAGGAAGATGTGCCGGTGCCTGAAGGTGATGAAGATTATGTGGATCAGTTTCTTTTTGAGACGCAGCGGGGATACTGCGATAACTATTCGACCTCAATGGTTGTGATGCTGAGATCCATTGATATCCCTGCACGATGGGTAAAAGGTTATACCGGTGGAGAAGTTATTGATAATCTCGGAGATGGACGTTCAGTGTATGAAGTAACAAATAACAATGCCCATTCCTGGGTGGAAGTATTTTTCCCTGAAATCGGATGGGTCCCATTCGAGCCGACTGTTTCTTTTTCCAATAATGTTTCTTTAAGTTACGACCTCGATATTGAGTCAGGGGAAACTGAAACGCCGGAAACGCCTGAACCTGCTGAAACACCTGACCCTGCAGCTCCTACACCACTTGAAGAGGAAACAGGGTTAACAGGTCAGGTCGGGGCTGATGGATCAAATGGAACCGGCGGCTGGACAGCTTTTAAAACATTCGTGAGTGAAAACCGCCTTACGTTGATTTTGATCATGCTGATCACAGCCGGTGCCGGATATGTCCTTTACCGCACGAGAAACCGCTGGATGCCGTATATATTAATCCATTATTACCGTTCAAGAAAAGGCAGTGATGTTTATCCGAAAGCATACAGTTCGCTTCTTAGACAGCTTGGAAGATACGGTCTCAGACGGAAAGAAACCCAAACGCTCCGCTCATATGCAAAAGAAGTGGATCACTTCTTCGGTACGCACGAAATGAGCAGATTGACAGATCAATATGAGCGTATTTTGTACCGCAGTGAGTCTGCTGATGATAAGTGGTCAAATATGCGCGAATTGTGGGAAGATTTAATTAAAAAGACAACCGGTTGACCGGGCTTGAGCAAGGCGTTAAAATAGTGAAAATTAATGACAGCTTCATAACACCCCTTCATATATGTCCGATAATATGGGTCGGATGTTTCTACCGGATCACCACAAATGGTCTGACTATGAAGGCGGTCTTTTATTAATAAGCTCTAATAAAAACGCTGTTGATTTCCGGGGAGGGCTGCGCTTTCCGCACCCGTCCGAACGAGCCTCCTCGCCGCTTTCGCGTCTGCGGGGTCTCGTCTGTCCTTACTGGTGCAGGAGTCTCCGCCTCCCCCTCCAATCAACAGCTGAATGATATTAACATGTCATTCATTTTTAAAAGCTTATTATTTAAAAAAGTTTAAGAGAACCAAATCCTGGTTTATAAAAACCTTATCCTTTTTAATCAGACCGCCTTGTTAAAACGCTTGAAGGGAAGAGGATGACTCTTTTTCGAACAGGCGTTTTTTCTATTTTGAAGGTGTAATGATACAGGTTTAAAAATAATTGAACGAGGTGACCATCCATGCTTGGTAAAGAAGAAATGCACGATCAGGAAATGATCGTTGTACTGGATTTTGGAAGTCAATATAATCAATTAATCACTCGCCGTATCCGTGAATTCGGTGTATATAGTGAACTGCACCCGCACACGATTACTGCTGAAGAAATTAAAGAGCTGAATCCTTCAGGGATTATTTTCTCAGGCGGACCTAACTCAGTATATGATGAGAATTCGTTCCGTGCAGATGAGCGGATTTTTGACCTTGGCATCCCGGTGCTGGGGATCTGTTATGGTATGCAGCTGATGACAATGCACTTTGGCGGGAAAGTTGAAAAAGCGAAGAACCGTGAATATGGTAAAGCGAATATTCAGGTGCAGGAAGCGAAAGGTCTGTTTAAAGATCTTCCTTTAACGCAGACAGTATGGATGAGTCATGGAGATCTTGTTGTGGAGGCACCACCTTCTTTTGACGTCGTTGCAACAAATCCTTCATGCCCTGTTGCATCAATCAGCAATGAAGATCAGAAATTATATGCAGTGCAGTTCCACCCTGAAGTACGTCATTCAGAATATGGGAATGATATGCTCAGAAACTTTGTTTTTGATGCATGCGGCTGCACGGGTGACTGGTCAATGGAGAACTTCATTGAAATTGAACTTGAAAAGATCCGCCAGGAAGTCGGCGATCGCCAGGTGCTATGTGCGCTGAGCGGCGGTGTTGATTCTTCAGTCGTAGCTGTACTGATTCATAAAGCCATTGGTGATCAACTGACATGTATCTTTGTTGACCACGGCCTTCTTCGTAAAGGTGAAGCAGACAGCGTAATGAAGACTTTCTCTGACGGCTTTAACATGAATGTGATTAAGGTCGATGCGCAGGACCGTTTCTTAAATAAGTTAAAAGGTGTATCAGATCCTGAACAGAAACGTAAAATTATCGGGAATGAATTCATCTATGTATTCGATGATGAAGCAACAAAGCTTGATGGCATTGATTTCCTTGCTCAGGGAACATTGTATACAGATATCATTGAAAGTGGTACAGCAACTGCGCAGACAATTAAGTCTCACCACAATGTAGGCGGTCTCCCTGAGGACATGCAGTTCAAACTGATTGAACCGCTTAATACGCTTTTCAAAGACGAAGTACGTGCACTTGGAAGTGAGCTGGGCATTCCTGATGAGATTGTATGGCGTCAGCCGTTCCCGGGACCAGGCCTTGGCATCCGTGTACTTGGCGAAATCACTGAAGAAAAGCTTGAAATCGTACGTGAATCAGACCATATTCTGCGTGACGAGATTAAAAAAGCAGGACTTGACCGTGATATCTGGCAGTACTTCACTGTATTACCTGATATCAGAAGTGTTGGTGTCATGGGTGATGCGAGAACATATGATTATGCGATCGGTATCCGAGCAGTAACATCGATTGACGGAATGACATCTGACTGGGCAAGAATCCCATGGGATGTACTTGAGAAGATCTCAGTCCGCCTGGTAAACGAAGTAAACTCGATTAACCGCGTGCTGTATGACGTTACGAGTAAGCCGCCAAGCACAATCGAGTGGGAATAACGAATATTACCATAAAAATTATTAAATAATGTTCGTATTTTGTATTGACGCTTCTATAGCGCATTGATACAATACAATCATTAATTAAATATTTTTCGTCGTATAACGTCGGGGATATGGCCCGAAAGTCTCTACCAAGCTACCGTAAATAGCTTGACTACGCAGGTTTTTTAGAAGTTCAATATGAACTTTTCTTAATCCTTTTAGTCATCCCTGAACGACGAGTGTGCGTTCAGGGATTTTTTCGTTATACTTCGTATTTTTCGGAGGGAACAGTAGTGAAGAAGTATTTTCAGTTTGAAGAATTAAACACGAATTATAAGCGTGAATTCATTGGAGGATTAACAACATTCCTTGCGATGGCTTACATCCTTGTTGTTAACCCGCTGACGTTAACATTAGCAGATGTTGAAGGGCTGCCTGATGCTATGCGTATGGATTACGGTGCTGTATTCGTAGCTACTGCGCTTGCAGCAGCAATCGGCTCACTTGTGATGGGGGTACTTGCAAGGTATCCGATCGCACTTGCACCTGGTATGGGATTAAATGCATTTTTCGCTTACTCTGTTATTCTGACACAGGAAATTCCGTGGCAGACAGCTTTAACAGGTGTTTTATTTTCAGGACTTATTTTTATGGTATTAACTGTTACAGGTGTACGTGAAAAAATCATCAACGCGATTCCAAATGAATTGAAATTCGCGGTGGGAGCAGGTATCGGGCTCTTCATTACTTTTGTTGGTTTTCAAAATGCAGGAATTATCGTCGGAAATGATGCAACACTTGTTGCGCTTGGTGATCTGACGAATGGGAATACACTCCTTGCTGTTTTTGGTATTTTTATTACTGTTATTTTAATGACGCGTAAAATTAAAGGTGGTATTTTCTACGGAATTGTCATTACGGCAATTGTAGGGATGGTTGTCGGGCTGATTGACCGTCCAAGCGGCGTGATTGATCCGACACCGCCAAGTCTTGCGCCAACGTTCGGGGCTGCACTTGAACCGATTTTCTCAAGCCCGGGAGACCTATTCACTGTACAGTTACTTGTTGTCATTTTAACTTTCCTATTCGTAGACTTCTTTGATACCGCAGGAACACTTGTAGCGGTTACAAATCAGGCAGGTTTAATGAAAGACGGTAAGTTGCCTCGTGCAAATCGCGCGCTGTTTGCAGATTCAACTGCAACTGTATTTGGTGCGGTGCTTGGAACATCTACAACAACATCTTATATTGAATCATCTGCAGGTGTTGCAGCAGGTGCTAAAACAGGTTTTGCTTCAGTTGTGACAGCAGCACTTTTTGTATTATCTATTTTCTTCTTCCCGCTGCTGGAAGTCATCACAAGTGCTGTAACAGCACCAGCTCTTATTATCGTAGGAGTGCTGATGGTCTCAGCGCTGGGCAAGATTGACTGGACACGCTTTGAAATTGCAGTGCCGGCATTTTTGACAATTATCACCATGCCGCTGACTTACAGCATTGCCTCAGGGATTGCGATTGGATTTATCTTTTATCCGATCACAATGCTTGTAATGGGCAGAGGTAAGCAGATTCATCCGGTTATGTACGGTTTGTTTGTAATCTTTGTGCTTTACTTCATCTTTTTATCGTAATATGCTAAAAGAGCTGTTCCGGTTCATGCGGGCAGCTCTTTTTCAATGAGTAAATAAAAAACAGGCGGATGTGATAGACGTGAGCTATATTGTAAAAAAAATACTGAATAATAATGTGTTAATTGCTGAATTAAATAGCTCAGAAGTCGTCATGATCGGCAAAGGAATCGGCTTCAAGAGGCAGACACAATCAACCATCAGCGAACAGGAAGTTGAAAAACTCTTTGTATTGCGTGATGAAAAGGAGCAGGATCAGTTCAAGAAACTGCTGCCATATGTAGAGGAAGATTTACTGAAAGTAATTATTTCTTCTATAGAATTAATACGTGAACGGACACAATCTTTTTTAAATGAACATATTCATGTCGCGTTGACAGATCACCTCGTATTCGCAGTCAACAGATTAATGAGGGGGATGTCTATATCCAACCCCTTTCTGTTAGAGACGAAAGCGCTTTACCCTTATGAGTATGAAATTGCAAAAGAAGTGGTGCAGCTGATCAATGACAGAGCCCATATTTATCTCCCTGAAGGCGAAATCGGTTTTATTGCACTTCACATTCACAGTGCTATGGTAAACCGTAATGTTCATGAAGTGAACTCACATTCCCAGCTGATCGGGCGGCTTGTACAATTAATAGAATCGCAATTTGATGTGAGTCTTGATAAAGAAAGCATTGATTACATGAGACTCGTCAGACACCTGCGATATACGATAGAGCGGGTTGTCCGGGGAGAAAAAGTGGATGAACCGGAAAAAATCGCTTTACTATTGAAAACTGAATATCCGATGTGCTATAATCTCTCATGGAAACTGATTAAGATTATGCAGCAAACATTAAAAAAACCTGTTTATGAAGCAGAAGCAGTCTATCTGACCATGCATTTGCAGCGTATTCAGACCAAAATGAAATAATACATTTTACGTGTTACTGATACGATCAGGCATGAGTAAATGAAGAACGTCCCGGATAACGGGATACGTGTACCCTCACGTATGTTCTTTCTTTACTCATGCCTTTTTTGTTTGCTGTATAAAAGAAAAAGGAGGAAAACAAATGTTTAAGAAGTTTTTTGGTCAGCTTCAGAAAATCGGTAAAGCATTAATGCTTCCGGTTGCGATTCTGCCGGCTGCCGGTTTGCTTTTAGCATTCGGTAATGCCCTGCAGAATGAAACGCTGACAAATCTTGCGCCATTCCTGACAAACGACTGGATTGTCATGATTGCAAGCGTCATGCAAAACTCAGGTGGTATTGTTTTTGATAACCTGCCGTTATTATTCGCAGTAGGGGTAGCCATCGGTCTTGCTGGCGGTGACGGGGTTGCCGGTCTGGCAGCGATCGTAGGTTATCTGATTATGAATGCGACGCTTGGAACAGCACTCGGTATTGAAATGAGTGATGTAACTGGTGAGGCAGTTGACCCGGCATATACATTAATGCTGGGAATCCCGACATTGTCATCGGGTGTATTCGGCGGGATTATCGTAGGGGCGTTAGCTGCTTATATGTATAACCGTTTCTATAACATTGAACTGCCAACATACCTCGGCTTCTTTGCCGGTAAACGTTTCGTTCCGATTGCAACAGCAGCATCCGCAGTTGTACTTGGATTGTTAATGATTGTTGTATGGCCGCCTATTCAGGAAGGTCTTAACTTCTTCTCGCATATCATGCTGAATACGAACCTTGCTGTATCAGCATTTGTTTTTGGTGTCATTGAACGTGCGTTGATTCCATTTGGATTACACCATATTTTCTATACGCCTTTCTGGTTTGAGTTTGGTACGTATGTGAATGCTGCCGGTGAAACGGTGCGTGGTGACAATTATATCTTCCAGGCGCAGATTCTTGATGGCGTTCAGGATTTAACTGCCGGAACATTCATGACCGGTAAATATCCATTCATGATGTTTGGTCTTCCAGCTGCAGCGCTGGCAATTTATCATGAAGCACGACCTGAAAAGAAAAAGCTTGTTGCAGGAATCATGGGTTCAGCTGCCCTGACATCATTCCTGACTGGTATTACTGAACCAATCGAATTTGCTTTCCTATTCGTTGCACCTTTACTGTTTGCAGTGCACACTGTATTTGCAGGTCTTTCATTCCTGACAATGCACCTGCTTGATGTAAAAATCGGTATGACATTCTCTGGTGGTTTGATTGACTTCCTGCTATTCGGTGTATTGAACCCTCAGACAAACTGGTGGTTAGTATTACCGGTAGGAGCTGTATTTGCATTGATCTACTACTTCGGATTCCGTTTTGCAATCCGCAAGTTTAACCTGGCAACACCAGGTCGTGAAAAAGAAGAAGACGGTGATGAAAATCCCCGTGCAGCTTCTTCAAAATCAGATTTACCGCATGACATTTTAGATGCTATGGGCGGAGCTTCGAATATTTCGAACCTTGATGCCTGCATTACACGCCTTCGTGTACAGGTTAACGAGCCATCTAAAGTGAATAAGAAAGAACTGAAACATCTGGGTGCTTCCGGCGTACTTGAGATCGGAAACAACATTCAGGCGATTTTTGGTCCACGTTCGGACAGCTTAAAACATCAGATGAAAGATATTATGGAAGGTAAGACACCTCGTCCGGTTAAAGTTGATGCTGAAAAAGAAGTAGCAAAAGAAATTGAAGAAACAGCAGCAACGGCAATTCAAAATGACCAGCCAGTCTTACAGGACTTTATCTCACCATTAAACGGTGAAGCCGTATCAATTACTGAAGTGCCGGATCAGGTATTCTCAGGTAAAATGATGGGAGATGGATTTGCCATTAACCCGTCAGATGGAATTGTGCATGCACCGGTAAACGGGAAAATCGTAAACGTTTCTCCAACGAAACATGCGATTGGTATTGAATCTGAGCATGGACAGGAAATTCTCATTCACTTTGGAATTGATACAGTTAAACTGAACGGTGAAGGCTTTACTGTACACGTAAAAGAAGGAGATCAGGTGAAAGCAGGAGACCTGCTGCTTGAAGCAGATCTTGAGAAGATAAAAGATCAGGTTCCTTCTATTATGACACCAATTGTATTCACGAACTTAATGAACGGTGAAACAGTAGAAGTTAAAAAGACGAAAGTAAGCAGAGGAGATTCCTCTATTATAGAAGTGAAGTAAGTGTGGATCCCGTTGCGGCTGTTTGCTGCAGCGGGATTTTATGGTTTCAAAAGCAGCGTTTTAATCCGATGGCGTTTTAAGGTAACTGGAGATTATTGCTGAAAACAGATTTCAGCAAGAGGAATCGGGGGAGGGTGCAAACAGTCACAGCTATGCGGAAAGTGATCTTATGAAGCTGAAATCAACAGTCAGCTTCAGCTGAGCCGTTGCAGAAAAAATTACTAATGAAGTTTTAGAAAAAACTTTGTAAAAGGTATTGTAATATTCAGAATAAAATTATATAATTGAAATGCTCTTAAAGGATTGACTCATATTATGGAGGTGTGATAGATTAGTAAAGTTCTCTTTTGAAGAGGCGTACATTTTATAATGATCGTTAAGGCTTTTTTCTTTTCTCTTTTAATTTACTTTCATAAAAGAAATTAAAAAAGTTTTTAAAAAGACTTTACAAGCTATCAGAAACCATGCTATGATAATCAAGTCGCTTACGAGAGCGGCACTTCGCTAAGAAGTGATTGAACCTTGAAAACTAAACAACCAAACGTCAACGTTTTAAGATTTTAAGTCTTTTTCGAACAAAAAAGACAATGAGCTTTTCAAACACTTTACGGAGAGTTTGATCCTGGCTCAGGACGAACGCTGGCGGCGTGCCTAATACATGCAAGTCGAGCGAACAGATGAGGAGCTTGCTCCTTTGATGTTAGCGGCGGACGGGTGAGTAACACGTGGGCAACCTGCCCTGCAGATTGGGATAACTCCGGGAAACCGGGGCTAATACCGAATAACAGAAAGAA
>NZ_JAFBDK010000002.1 GCF_016908195.1 Jeotgalibacillus terrae | reverse complement strand
CTGAAAAAGCTTCGTTTCTTAAGGGCGGACTAAAAAAGATCCAAACCGGGTTGGGAGCAGCACTCTTGACAGTTTTGTTCATATCAGGAGGCTCAGCGACCGCCGTCCGGAAAGCCTCCGCCTGAAGTTGCCATCATCCGTTTATAAAGACGCTGATTTCAGTTGTGAGACCCTTCCGCATCGGATATACTTACTATAGAGGTGAAGATAACATGTTTGATCGATTACAAGCGGTAGAAGACCGCTATGACAAGCTGAATGAAATGCTCAGTGACCCTGAGATCGTTAACGATACAAATAAACTACGGGAGTACTCAAAGGAACAATCTGACCTGTCAGAAACTGTTGAGACATACCGACGTTATAAAGAAGTATTCGCACAGCACAAAGATGCAAAAGAAATGCTGAATGAAAAACTTGATGCGGATATGCGTGACATGGTGAAAGAAGAAGTCAATGAACTTTCCGCAGAGATTGAAGAACTCGAAGAAAAGCTTCATGTACTCCTTTTACCAAAAGATCCAAACGATGATAAAAACGTAATTATGGAAGTCCGTGGAGCTGCCGGTGGAGATGAAGCTGCACTATTTGCAGGTGACCTTTACCGCATGTACAGCCGCTTTGCTGAAGCACAGGGGTGGAAGATCGAAGTAATGGATGCCAGTACAACAGGCGTTGGCGGTTATAAGGAAATTACGTTCATGATCAATGGAACCGGCGCTTATTCCAAGATGAAATATGAAAACGGTGCTCACCGCGTACAGCGTGTTCCTGAGACTGAATCAGGCGGCCGTATTCATACGTCAACGGCAACAGTTGCATGTCTGCCTGAAGTAGAAGATGTCGAAGTGGATATTCATGAAAAAGATATCCGTGTAGATACGTTTGCTTCAAGCGGCCCGGGTGGTCAGTCTGTAAATACAACGATGTCAGCAGTTCGACTGACGCACGTTCCGACAGGCGTCGTTGTATCTATGCAGGATGAAAAATCTCAGATCAAAAATAAAGAAAAAGCGATGAAGATCCTGCGCGCGCGAATTTACGACAAGTTTGAACAGGAAGCGCGTGCTGAGTATGACGCTGTCCGTAAGTCAGCTGTCGGTACAGGAGACCGCTCTGAGCGTATCCGTACGTATAACTTTCCGCAAAACCGTGTAACGGATCACCGTATCGGCTTAACGATCCAGAAGCTCGATCAGATCCTTCAGGGTAAAATGGATGAAATCATTGACGCGCTTGTGTTAGAAGAACAATCAGCGAAGATGGAAGCGATGAATAATGGAGAAGCTTAAAATGTATGAGGCCCTTAATTGGGCTTCTTCTTATTTGGAGGATCATAACCGGGAAGCCCATGCAGCCGAATTATTGCTCAGACATATTACCGGATTGGACCGGCATACTTTTTACATGGAACTAAGAGAGCTTCTTACTGAATCACAGCTGGAAGATTTCAAGAAATCTGTCGAACGACATGTGCAAGGTGTACCGGTACAGCATATGATCGGTTATGAAGAGTTTTTCGGCAGGCGCTTTGCCGTTAATCAGGATGTGCTGATCCCAAGACCCGAAACAGAAGAGTTGATCTGGTACATGCTCGAAAGAACAGATCGGATTTTTTCCGATAAAAAAAATTTGCATGCAGCCGATATCGGAACGGGCAGCGGTATTCTTGCAATCACCATGAAACTCGAGCGTCCTGACTGGGCTGTCACTGCCACGGACCTATCCACAGCTGCCTTGAAAACAGCGAAGAGAAATGCTGAAACGTTAGGTGCAGGTATCGAATTTAAAGAAGGCGATCTTCTGCACCCGCTCAAAGGAAAAAGCTTCGACGTGTTTCTCTCGAATCCGCCGTATATTCCTTACAGCGATATCGAAACCATGTCAGAAATCGTCACAGAGCACGAGCCGCACTCAGCACTGTTCGCAGATGAAGAAGGACTGATCCTCTACAGAAAAATGAGTGAACAGCTGCCTGATCACATGAACAGACCCGGACTGATCGGCTTCGAAGTCGGCGCAGGACAGGGTCAAACCGTCGCAGCTCTACTGAAAAAATCTTTTCCCAATGATTTTGTAGAAGTCATCAACGATATCAACGGGAAAGACAGAATGGTATTTTGTGAGTTGTTAAAGTAAAAAGAATATATGGTTTATTAATAGATCCGCAGCTAGCATTGTGAAGTTATAATAACCCATCATTGTATATTCACAGCTGGTGATTGCAGCGGAAATCACCAGCCACCTTTCACAGAGATAAAAGTAATCCAACTGATGTTTAAAAATCCACATTTCCGTCCACAATGCCCTAGTAACAGCAGGGAGGAATGGACGATGATTCAAAAAACAATGATTCTTGTAATCTTACTCGCACTATTCACACCATCAGCATTCGCAGCAGACAGTGACATTAGAATGCGTGTAATCGCCAACAGCGACACAGAGACAGACCAGTCACAAAAGGAAGCGCTTTTTAAAGAAATTCAGCCTGCACTCATTCAGCTTCTTGGTCATGAACCTTTAACCAGAAGAGAATTGGCAGACAGACTGAAAGAAAACCTGTTTGAGATTCAGCAGCTGGTAGATAAAAAAGCACAGCTGCTCATGCCTGAACAAACTGTCACGACTACTTTTGAACCTCACACTTTTCCGGACGGTCAGACGTACCTGACGCTTGTTGTAACGATTGGAAAAGGTGAAGGTCAGAATTGGTGGTGTACATTTTTTCCGGAGCTGTGCGGGACAGTAACATTACAGGAAGAAGAAAACGATGAATGTGAGAACGACTTATCCCCAGAAAAGACTGTGTCGAAAAAAGAAGTGAAAGTTGAATCGTTTATTGTGAACTGGATTTCTGACAAATGGAATCGCTTTAATGAAAAGCGGGGATAACTCATACTTATTCACAAAGTTGTGCACAATTCCGGTGAAGTTATGCACAAACTGTGGACAAAAAATGAGTTTGTGCACAGGATCATCAAAATAGTATACTATTATTTAGGACTGATTGTTGATAAAACAGGATGTCGAAATAAATCAAATTGAATCAGAAAAGTAATTTGAGAGGTGATTCACATGGAAACTATCCACTGGTCTGTGGATATTAATGTGGAAAAACGAAAAGGTTATCCACAGATTTCTGAAGCAGCTGATTGCTTACGGAATGGACATGTTGTCGCCTTCCCGACTGAAACCGTTTACGGACTTGGAGCTGATGCAACGAGTGATCAGGCTGTACAGGGTATTTTTGATGCAAAAGGACGTCCTTCAGATAATCCGCTTATTGTCCATATATCAGATACGGATGATCTCAGTGGTCTTGTAGCTGAAGTAAGCGGTACTGCAAGTAAACTGATGGAAACATTCTGGCCGGGACCTTTAACGATTATATTTAACAAAAAAAGTGGTGTATTCTCTGATCTTGTAACAGCCGGACTTGAAACGATCGGGATCAGGATGCCTGATCATCCGGTAGCCCTTGAGCTGATCAGGCGCTCAGGGAGACCGCTTGCTGCCCCGAGTGCGAATACGAGCGGGAAACCGAGTCCGACAGCTGCCGCTCACGTAGCGGGTGATCTGAGCGGAAGAATTGCGGGTATTGTTGATGGCGGCGAGACAGGAGTCGGACTTGAATCAACTGTCATTGATTGCACCGTGACACCACCCATGATCCTGCGCCCGGGCGGTGTGTCAGCTGAAGACATTGCAGCCTGTATTGGGGGAGTCACAACAGACCCTTCGCTTAAAAAAGAACAAAGCGCCCCGAGATCTCCAGGTATGAAATATACACACTATGCCCCGACAGCACCGCTATATCTGCTTGAGGGTGAAACTAAGTGGATCCAGGAAACGATTCAACGAATGCAGCAGGAAGGTAAAAAGGTCGGTCTGCTTGCGACAAGCGAACTCGCAGCTGAAGTAAATGCGGATGTCATTAGCATATGCGGCTCAAGAAACGATCCGGCAGCCACAGCCCGCACCCTGTATCACGCCATTCGTTCTTTCAATGAAACGGACGTCGATATGATTTTAGCAGAATCCTTTGATGAAAAGGGCATCGGCACAGCGATCATGAACCGTCTTGAAAAAGCAGCCGGCCATAAATGGATCAGACAGCGCTCTTCCTAAGGGGAGGGCGTTTTTGTGTTTCCTTCACGGATTGCGATACGACCACTGCGAGTCCTGATAAGACCCTCAATCGCCACGCCACGACCACTGCAAACCCTCATACGACCATTATCCCGGGTGTATCCGACCATCACGCCGCACAATACGACCATCACCGCACAAAACACTGCATAACCGTCCCCAGACCCTCATACAATATCTCATTGAACAAAAGGAGGAGCAGTATGTGGACAATCTTTCTTGCACTGGCACTTGGTATGGATGCACTATCAGCAAGCATTGCAGCGGGCTCACAGCCAGTCAGACCAATTGTGAAATGGCTCGTCAGCTTTGGCGTCGGCGGATTACATATGGTATTACCTGCAGCCGGGATGCTGATTGGTTCATCACTGCTTGATGCAATGAACTGGTTTGGCATGCTGCTGCTCATCTTTATTGGACTTCAGATGATCTTTGCCGGGTTCAAACCAAAACGTGAACAGCCACTGCTTCTGACGCCGCTGAAATGGATTGCGTTTTCGCTTGCAGTGAGCCTCGACAGTCTGTCAATCGGCATCACACTCGGCATTACGGATCTATCTGATTCAACAGCAATGATTTTGTTTGGTGCTGCAGCGTTCCTGATGACAAGGCTTGGGTTTTTCATCGGAAGCTTTGTCACGCTGACTGCAGGAAGGTTCAGTGAAGTGATTGGTGGAAGTATATTGATTGGTTTGGCGCTGAGAATGATTGAATAAGGTCCTTTCCTGAAGAGGAGGGACTTTTTATTTTATATTAAAAATAAGGTAAAATAAGTGCATCATCAAATTAATAATAAAGCGTTCTCATAACAGGGTGGATTTTTACCGGAATAGGTAGTAAACTTTTAGTAAAATAATAGTGAAAAGGGGTGTCGGTTGATGGCGATTTTAGTAACTGGCGGTGCAGGTTATATCGGGAGTCACGCTGTACTTGGTTTGAAGCGGTTAAATAAAGAGGTCGTAGTGGCTGATAATTTGGAGACTGGTCACAAGGAATCCCTACTTAAGGATGTACCTTTTTATAATGGGAATCTGAAAGATGCAGCATTTCTTGACCGGATCTTCATTGAGCATGAAATTAAAGCGGTGATTCATTTCGCTGCCAATTCACTTGTCGGGGAAAGTATGGAAAATCCGTTAAAATACTTTGATAACAATGTCGGTGGAACGCTCAGTCTCATTGAAGCGATGAATCGTCATGGCGTAAAAAAGATTGTATTTTCCTCTACAGCAGCAGCCTACGGGGAGCCTGAAACTGTCCCGATCAGGGAGACTGACCAGACATTGCCGACCAATCCTTATGGGGAATCAAAGCTGATGGTTGAGAAGGTGTTGAAGTGGGCGGATCAGGCTTACGGCATCAAATATGCTGTGCTCAGATACTTCAATGTCGCAGGTGCTGACAGGGAAGGGATTGTCGGGGAGGACCACAGACCGGAAACTCATCTGATCCCGATCATTCTCCAGGTTGCACTTGGTAAACGTGATGAGATTAAAATTTTCGGAGATGACTATCCGACTGAAGACGGGACATGCATCCGTGATTATATCCATGTAACGGATCTGGTGGAAGCTCATCTGCTCGCACTTGAACATCTTGATACGCATGACAGTAATACATTTAATCTTGGCAACGGCAGCGGCTTCAGTGTAAAGGAAGTGATTGATGCTGCGCGTGAAGTAACAGGTCATGCAATTCCTGCTTCAGTCGAGAAGCGCAGAGCAGGAGATCCTGCCGTACTCATTGCTTCATCTGACAAAGCGAAAGAAGTACTGGGGTGGGCGCCGGTTTATACTGATATGAAAAAAATCATACAGACCGCGTGGGACTGGTTTGAAAAGCATCCAGACGGTTATCGTGAGGGAGGAGAATCATGACCATTGATCTTCACATTGAACGCCTGTTGCAATACGGATTACAACAGCATCTGATCAGTCCTGAAGACCAGGATTATGCGCGTAACCGGATGCTTGCAGTGCTGAAAAAAGACAGCACCGATCAGCCGGAGCCGCCGGTTGAACGGGTGGAATCACCGGTCAGTATATTGAATGACATCCTGAACTGGGCTAAAGAGCATCTGGGTGTAAATACAGTGACTGATCGGGATCAGCTTGATGCAGCGATCATGGACTGTCTGATGCCCCGGCCTTCTGAAGTGAATGCAACTTTCAGACGCTTGTATGCAGAATCACCAGAACGTGCCACAGCATTCTTTTATACTTTATCTAAAAATAGCAATTATATAAGGATGGACCGAATTGCGAAAAATGAGCATTGGGTCAGTCATACGGATTATGGTGATCTGGAAATGACGATCAATCTCTCAAAACCTGAGAAAGACCCGAAAACGATTGCTGCTGAAAAGGAAGCAAAGGCAGTCAATTATCCACTTTGTCTGCTATGCAAAGAAAACGTTGGCTATGCCGGCAGAGTGAATCATCCCGCCAGGCAAAATCACAGGGTTATACCGGTTGAACTAACCGGAGAAAAATGGGGATTTCAGTATTCACCTTATGTTTACTACAATGAACATGCAATTATTTTTTCAAATGAACACAGTCCGATGAAAGTATCTAAAGAGGGCTTCAAACGCCTGCTGAACTTTGTCAGACAGTATCCTCATTACTTTGTCGGATCGAATGCGGACCTGCCGATCGTTGGCGGGTCTATCCTGAGTCATGATCATTTTCAGGGAGGCCGTCATACATTTGCGATGGCTGAGGCACAATCGCTGTATTCATTTGAGTTTTTAAAAGGTGTTCAGGCGGAAGTTGTTAAGTGGCCAATGTCTGTCATCAGATTACGTTCTGAAGATGAGCAATTGCTCGCTGATGCGGCTGATTTTGTGTTACAGAGCTGGATCAGTTATGAGGATAAACAGGCAGACATTCTGCCCGAGACAAATGGAGAGCGTCATAATACAGTTACACCGATTGCGCGTATGAGGCGCGGTCAGTTTGAAATGGATCTGGTTCTCAGAAACAACCGGACGACTGAAGAGCATCCGCTGGGCCTCTTCCATCCACATGAAGAAGTTCACGCGATTAAAAAAGAAAACATTGGTCTGATTGAGGTGATGGGGCTTGCGGTATTGCCTGGCAGATTGAAAGAAGAGCTTCAACTCATTAGAGACTATCTGATCTCACAGGATACAGAAGGTTTGAAGGCTGATGAGCGTACAGCTAAGCATGCAGAATGGGTGATGTCCTTTGCAGAAAAGGAACCGATTACATCTGAAAATGCAGATCGGCTGCTGAAGCAGGAAGTAGGCAGGATCTTTTCAATCGTGTTAAGCCATGCAGGTGTTTTCAAGCAGACTGAACAGGGTATAAAAGCATTTAGAAAATTCACGTCACAGCTCACTGAAAGGGTGCAGACAGATGAGAGAAGGAGAGTTTAAGGGATTAAAGGCACTGATCCTTGAAAATGAGGCATTAAAAGCTGTGATTCTACCTGATTTTGGCGGAAAGGTAGCAAGCTTTTATGATAAGAAAGCTGATTATGAATGGTTCTTTCAATCAAGTCTGGATCAGCTGCCGATGCCACACTATGGCTCTGCTTTTGGAGAGTATACGCCAAGCGGATATGACGACATGTTCCCCGGAATTGATGAGGGACCGCATCCGATGAATAACCGCAAAGTACCGGATCATGGTGAGGTCTGGTCGATGGTGTGGGATATTGAAGAAAAGCTTGATAATGGTGTAACCCTGCGGGTTGCAAGCCCGGTATTTCCTTATGTATTAAGAAAAACAATTACATTACTTGATGACGGTCTGGAGTTCAGATACAGAGCCATTAATACAGGTGAAGAACCGTTCGCTTATATTTGGGCACCGCATGCCCTGCTGAATATGAACGAGCATACCAGAATTGAACTGCCTCCGGAATGTAATGAAATCATTTCTGTAGAGCAAGATACTGATCATCTGGGACCATGGGGAACGCATCATTCATACCCAATCACGACATCTGAGAAAACAAAAGAACAGCTTGATCTCTCAAGAATGGAGCCGCCGGAAGCTGAAACAGTAGAAAAGTTTTACTTTGCAAAAAAGCTGGAAAGCGGCTGGTGCAGAACAGTACAGGAAGATCTGAACAGAGAACTGTACTATTCTTTTGATCCGGACAAAATCCCGTATCTTGCAATCTGGAAAACCCAGGGCGGTTATCAGGGAGATTACAACTTTGCACTCGAACCATGTACAGGCATGTATGATGACGTCTACGTCTCCAACAAAATCGACCGTGTCGCAAAAATCCCCTCAGAATCAGAGCATATCTGGGTGTTTACCATGACTGTGAAGGATTACGAATAACGGATTATATGCAGTTTTAAATGACTCCTATCTATGCGATAAGGAAGTACGATGGATTTAACTTTTTATTAAAACAAAATCCCAGTGTAGCGGAGTGTAAGGCGGTGACTCCGGAGCGATAAGTGGGACAGCTGAGACCCCGCAGGCGAAGCCGAGGAGGCTTAGCAACCACCGCTCGGAAAGCATCCGCCTGAAACGAAGCGGAACGATTAAGGAAGCTAGGACATTTTCGTCCCGGCTTCTTTTTTGTTAAAGTTACATAATTTCTTAGCACAGCAGGTGATTGCAGCGGAAGGGGGCGACTCCAGCAGGAGAAGTCGGACAGGTGAGACCCCGCAAGCGCACCGCGCTGAGGAGGCTCACCGCCGGCCCTGCGGAAAGCGTCCCCCTGAAGCGGAAATCAACAGCCAATTTTAACAAAGTTAATAAATTAGTAAAACGAAACAATAAAAATCAGATAATTTACTAAAATAATATTGACTTTGTTTAAAAAGTTTACTAAAATCAAATCAAATGTAAGCGGTTTCTTTACTGGACATCTTTTCAGGGTGAAACAGATCGCTCACATCAATTATTCATTTTAAACAAGGGGGAAAGAAAATGAAGAAGTGGTGGACGGCAACAGGATTGGCAGCTGCAGGTGCAATGATGCTCGCAGGATGCTCAGGCTCAGATGGTGGCAGCAGTTCAGGTGGGGATGGAGATGAAACAACATTAACTGCGTGGGCATGGAACGTGAACGTTGGAGCCCTGGAAGATGCAATGGCTTTATATCAGGAAGAGAACCCGAACGTGAAAATTGAAGTAGAAGATATTGGACGTCTTGATGTGTACGACAAACTTTCAACAGGACTTGCTGCAGGAGGCGTTGGCCTTCCGGATATCGTACTAGTTGAAGATGACCGGATTGGCGGTTATGCGCAGGCATTCCCGGATGGATTTGTGAATCTGTCAGATATGGGCTTTGAAGATAACGCTGACCTGTTCCCGACTTTCAAACAGGAACTGGCAACTGTGAATGACTCGTTTTATGCGATGCCATTTGATGCAGGCCCTGGTGGAATGTTCTACCGCAGAAGCATTTTTGAAGAAGCCGGTGTGAACCCTGATGATATTGAAACGTGGGATGATTTCTTAGAAGCAGGTAAGCAGATCAAAGAAGCGACAGGTGTTGCTGCAATGCCGCTTGATAAGTTCAATGATGATCCGACTTTCCGTATGATGTTGAATCAGCTCGGAACGTACTATTTTGATGAAAATGGAAACATTGATCTGACAAGTCCTGAAGCTGTGATGGCGATGGAAAAACAGATGGAGTTTGAAGAAGCAGGTCTGATTAAAGAAGTAGACGGCTGGAACGGTACAGTGTCTGCTACGATCGATGGCTCAGTTGCGACGATTCCATTTGGTGCATGGTACTACGGAACAATTATTGACCAGGCACAGGATACATCAGGTGACTGGGGCGTATTCTTGCTTCCAGCATTTGAAGAAGGCGGCAACCGTGCATCTAACCTAGGTGGATCAAGCTGGATGATTCCTGCAGGCGGAGACAATGAAGAAGCGGCTTATGACTTCCTTGAGTTCTTCTCAACAAGTCCTGAAGCACAAGTCATTGCGATGGAAGATTATGGATTATTCCCTTCACTGAACTCGACTTATGAAGAAGAGATCTTCACAAGCGAAGATGAATTCTTTGGCGGCCAGAAGATCTGGGAACTGTTTGCAGATGAAATGGCTGATGTAGAAACACCTTACTATACAGAAGATTATGCAATCGGACTTGATGAAGCGATCAAAGCACAGGCAGACTCGTTCAACGGCACACCACCTGAAGAAGCCCTTCAGGCAGCAGCAGAAAGACTGGCCGAAAGAACCGAACGTGAAATCAATAACTGATAACGTCTGACAAGAAAAGAGATTTAGCAGCACCCATTGCTAAATCTCTTCTTTTATTAACGATAGATATAACAGCGTCAGTTATTTTAACAAATAGCTATGTTAAAGCCCAATGTTGTTTTAGCACAGCTGGTGATTGCAGCGGAAGGGGGACGACTCCAGCAGGAGAAGCGTGACAGGTGAGACCCCGCAAGCGCCCCGCGCTGAGGAGGTCCGATTGAACCGGAGCCAAAAGACGGCTCATGCGGAAAGCGTTCCCCCTGCAGCGGAAATCAACAGCCAACCTTAACAGTGCTTAACAATTAAGTGATTGATTGCAGTGGAGGACGGAGACTCCCGCCGGGGGGCAAGTCCTCCACAGAAATCAATCATGGTTATGCAGAGCTTTCAAATGAAGGGTAGCTGCAAGTGTTAGTTAAAAAAGCCGCTTGCGGCAAATCCTAATGAAAGAACGAAAGAAGGTAGAGTATGAAACAAAAAACATTAGTACCTTATATGTTTGTCGGACCGGCAGTCATCTTATTCTCCATTTTTATGGCATACCCGATTATTTACTCGCTGATCCTGAGCTTTCAGTCAGGACAGGGAAGCAACCTGGAGTTTACAGGCTTTGATAACTTTCAGCGTCTGCTGAGCGATGATATTTTCATTACAGCACTTAAAAACACATTCATTCTATTAATCGTACAGGTGCCGATCATGATTTTCCTGGCACTCATTATTGCAAACCTATTAAACTCAGCACTCTTGAAATTTAAAGGCGTATTCAGGGTATCATTTTTCCTCCCTGCTGTTACATCTCTTGTAGCCTACTCAATTATCTTTTCAATCATGCTGATGAACGATGGAGTAGTCAATCAGGTGATTGCTGCTATTGGACTTGACAGAATTCCATGGCTTTCAGATCCGTTCTGGGCGAAAGCATCTCTTGTCATCGCAATGACATGGAGATGGGTGGGTTACAATATGGTTATTTTCCTTGCCGGGCTTCAGAATATTCCGGAAGAATTATATGAAGCGGCAAGTATGGATGGCGCAAGTAAAATCAGACAATTTTTCTCTATTACAATCCCGAATTTGAAGCCGGTTATTCTTTTTACAACCATTCTTTCTACAATTGGTACGCTGCAGCTCTTCGATGAACCGTTTGTACTGACAAATGGCGGACCGAGTGATGCAACACTGACAATCGGGATGTATCTTTACCAGACTGGATTCCGGTTCTTTGATTTCGGCTACGCCTCAACCATTGCATACGTAATTGTAATTTTGATTGCGGTTATGACATTTATTCAATTTAAAGTGACGGGTGATCAGGAATGAAGAAAAACAAGACGACGAAAAGAATCCTCTTATATATTGCTTTAATCATTGGTGCGCTCGTTTCTTTGTTCCCGTTTTACTGGGCTGCAATTGGTGCGACGAATACGAGTGGAAGCATGTTTTCCCAGCCGCCTACGCTACTGCCGGGCAGTATGCTGATGGAAAATATCCGCAATCTGAATGAATCCATAGGTATCGGACGTGTCATGTTTAACTCATTATTTATTGCGGTAACATATACCGTTTTAGCGCTGTTTATCTGTACAATGGCAGCTTATGCATTTGCCAAGTTCAATTTTAAAGGAAGAAATGTGATTTTTACGATTTTCCTTCTTTCGATGATGGTGCCTTACCATGCAACGATTATCCCGCTTTTTAAAATGATGGCGGCGCTGAACTGGCTTAATACTTACCAGGCAGTAATTCTGCCTAATCTGGCTTATCCGTTTGCAATCTTTCTGATGAGACAGAACCTGCTGGCGTTTCCTACTTCATTAATTGAAGCTGCGCGGATCGACGGGGCAGGTGAGTGGAAGATCTTCTTCCGTATCGTGCTTCCTTCTATGAAGCCGGCACTTGCTGCAACAGCGATCTTCCTGTTTCTTTACCAGTGGAACAGCTTTCTGTGGCCGCTTATTGCATTATCAACAACAGATATGTACACATTCCCGGTTGCACTTTCAACATTATTCGGACTGTCACGTATCGACTACGGTCAGGTAATGGCGGGTGTAACGATCGCAACAATTCCAATTATTATTTTCTTCCTGCTCCTTCAGCGCCAGTTTATTTCAGGAATGCTTGGAAGTGCAGTGAAATAAGGAGATTTCAGCATGCCAATCTTTACGCGTGATACACAATTTCATCTGCAGGGAAAAGACATCAGCTATATCATCAGGATCCTTGAAAATGGTCAGCTTGAGCATACGTACTTCGGTAAAAAGGTGAAGGATCGCGCCAGCTTCGAGGGGCTGGCGCCAATGCCGAATGAGCCGCTTGGGAATGCGAACTTCCCGGTAAAAAACAGCGGCTTTACACTGGAATGGGCAAGACAGGAGTACCCGTCTTACGGGACATCTGATTTCAGAGAGCCCGCGATTGAGGTTGAAGAATCTCAAGGCTCGAGACTCAGTCACTTTGTATACCAATCCCATGAAGTGACTGCAGGTAAGCCTGCACTCACTGAGATGCCGTCAGTGTACGGAACTGACGAAGAATGTGAAACGCTCCAGATCAAGTTGAAAGATGATATTTTAAACGCTGAACTGAACCTGTTTTATACAGTGTTTCACAAGCAGAATGTGATCTTGAGACACAGTGAAATCCAAAACAATGGAACCAGCGCATTTTCAGTGAACCGTCTAATGAGTGCATCAATCGATCTGCCGGATAGTGATTATGAAACGATCCAGCTCGACGGTGCATGGATCAGAGAGCGTCATATTAACCGCTCGCCTGTTAAGCCGGGCGTCCATATTGTGGACAGTAAAAAAGGCGTCAGCAGCTCCTGGCACCAGCCGTTTTTAGCACTTGCCAGACCGCAGACAACGGAGCAGCAGGGTGAAGTGATTGCGCTGAACCTGATCTATAGCGGCAATTTCCGCGGCAGCATTGAAGTGGATACATACGAATCCACAAGGCTCATGATGGGACTGAACCCCTTTGATTTTAAATGGTCACTTGATGCAGGTGAGACGTTTTCGACACCTGAAGCCGTACTTGTCTACAGTGATCAGGGGTTAAACGGGATGAGTCACAGTTTTCACCATTTATACAATCATCATCTGATCAGAGGCGTATGGAAACAGAAGGAACGCCCGGTGCTATTAAATAACTGGGAAGCGACTTATTTTAATTTTGACCATCAGAAAATCACTGATATCGCAGCTTCAGCAAATGAACTTGGCGTCGAACTCTTTGTGCTTGATGATGGCTGGTTTGAAGGAAGAAATAATGATACGACTTCTCTCGGGGACTGGAACGCTGATGGGCGCAAGCTGCCTGAAGGGTTAAATGGGCTTGCTGATGATGTGAGAGTACGCGGAACATCATTTGGCATCTGGGTAGAGCCTGAAATGATTTCAGAGAAAAGCAGGCTATATGAAAAGCATCCTGACTGGGTGCTGAGAGCTCTGCATCGTCCGCATACGCCTGGAAGAAATCAGATGATATTAGATCTTGGGAAGAAAGAAGTACAGAACTATATTATAGAAGCAATCTGTCACGTTCTGGATGAATCGGGTGCCTCATACGTGAAATGGGATATGAACCGGACTGTAACGGAAGCTTATTCTGATGCATTGCCGGCTGATCGTCAGGGAGAAGTGATGCATCGTTATGCACTTGGACTTTACAGAGTGCTTGAAGAAATTACTTCACGTTATCCTGAGGTATTGTTTGAATCATGTGCAAGCGGTGGCAACCGGTTTGATCCGGGGATGCTCTATTACATGCCGCAGACCTGGACCAGTGATAACACAGATGCGGTGGAGCGGCTGAAGATTCAGTATGGTACGTCACTCGTTTATCCAATCTCTTCAATGGGCGCGCATGTCTCTGCGTCACCGAATCATCAGACCGGACGCGTGACACCAATTGACTTCAGGTTCCATGTTGCGATGTTTGGTGCTTTTGGCTACGAGCTGGACCCGCAGAACCTGGATCCGGACACGCGGAAAATCGTGAAAGATCAAATCACTCTTTTTAAAAAAGAAAGAAAGCTCCTGCAATTTGGCTGTTTTTACAGACTGATGAATCCATTTGAAGGATCTGATACTGCCTGGATGACGGTATCTGAAGACAAAACAGAAGCAATCGTTGCATTTTACCGCGTCCTTTCACAGCCGAATGCCGGTATGAAAAGGATCCGCCTGAACGGACTGGATCCTGAGAAGCTATACGAAGTCGAGTGGCAGCAAGGCAGCAGCCTTCAAAATCGTCACTACGGGGGCGATGAGTTAATGCATATCGGCTGGCAGCTCCCGCCGTTTTTCACAGGGACAGTCAAGACGGAACATACGCACTTTTACGGTGATTTCCAATCAGCGGTGTGGAAATTGACGGAGGTAAAGGAAGGATGATAGAGATGAAATCAATTGTAGCCGCGTTTATTGAACAATTTGCCGGTAATGAAGAGGATGTGCGTGTGTTTTTTGCACCGGGACGTGTCAACCTGATCGGTGAGCATATCGATTATAACGGAGGTCATGTACTTCCGTGTGCACTCGAAATTGGCACGTACCTAGCTATCAGAGAACGTCATGATGCCACGATCAATTTCTATTCAGAGAATTTTCCTGAGACTGGACAGATTCAGGCTGATCTCAGTCATTTAGTGAACGATGAAAAAGACAGCTGGGCGAACTATCCGAAAGGTGTGATTCATGCTTGTCTGGATCAACTGCCGAAAACAGGATATGACCTGTACTTCTACGGCAATATCCCAAATGGCGCCGGGCTGTCATCCTCTGCATCCATTGAACTTGTAACAGTTCACGCATTGAATGAACTGCATGGAATGGGGCTTTCAAATCTTGAGATGGTGAAGCTGAGTCAGCGTGTGGAAAATAAATTTATCGGGGTGAACTGCGGGATTATGGATCAGTTCGCAGTCGGTTTCGGTGCTGAAGATCAGGCTGTACTGCTGAATTGTGAAACGCTCGATTACCGTTATGTGCCTCTAAATCTCGATAATCATTCTATTGTGATCGCAAACACTAACAAAAAACGCGGTCTTGCTGATTCGGCTTATAATGAACGCCGGAGTACATGTGACGTGGCACTTGAAAAACTGAAGGAAAAGTTCCCGGTTACTGAACTGTGCCACCTGACATCAGCTGATCTGCAGAAAGCTGAAGATCTTCTGACAGAAAATGAACTGAAACGTGTCAGACATGCTGTGACGGAAAATGAGCGTACACTGCGGGCGGTTGAAGTGCTCGAAGAAAATGACCTTTTTGCGCTCGGTGAACTGATGAAGCAATCCCATGAATCGCTAAGAACTGATTATGAAGTATCATGCGAAGAACTTGATGTTTTAGTAGAATCCGCACTCAAGCAAAAAGGAACAATCGGTGCGCGTATGACCGGTGCAGGTTTCGGCGGATGTACGGTCAATATAGTAGAAGATCAATATATAGAAGCGTTTAAAAAGAACGTTGGAGAAGAGTATCGCAGCCTGACATCCCGCGAAGCCGATTTTTACACGGTTAAAGTGGGCGAGGGAACGAGAGAACTGACAAAATCCGAAGCTTCAGCGCTTCAGATCTGACAGGATGGAGGAATTATTGTGTATGTAGGTGTTGATTATTACCCGGAGCACTGGCCTGAAAATATGCTCGAAAAAGACCTGGATGGGATTAAAGAACTCGGCGCGAATATGATCAGAATCGGAGAGTTTGCCTGGCACTTGATGGAGCCTGAAGAAGGGAAATTCGATTTCTCTTTTTTTGATAAGGTAATTGAGGAGGCAAAAAAGCGCGATCTGTCAGTTATGTTCGGCACGCCGACTGCGACTTTTCCTGCTTGGCTTGCCGCAAAGCATCCATCTATTCTATCTATAGATGAAGTGGGACATGTCCGGGCGTTCGGCGGTAGAAGGCAGTATTGCTTTAATTCACCTGAGTATAATCACTACGCGGCAAAAATCACTGAAGAAGTCGTCAAACACTTTGCAGATGAGCCGGCAGTGGTTGTCTGGCAGATCGACAATGAATTTGGACATGAGGGCAGCGACTGGTGTTTTTGTGAGCACTGTCACACAGGGTTCCATGCGTTTCTTAAGGAAAAATATGAGACGGTCGATGAGCTGAATAAACGCTGGGGCACAATTTTCTGGGGGCAGACGTATAATTCATTCTCAGAAATTCCGATGCCTGTACCAACTGTCACGACGCACAACCCTTCGTTAAAGCTTGATTACACGCGCTTCCGTTCAGCGTCAGTGAATCAGTTTGCCCACAAGATGACGGACATTACAAGGCAGCATGCAGGAAACCATCAGCCGATTACTACAAACGTGTCAGGCGGATTTTTTGATAAAGCATTTGACCATGCTGAAAACGTTCGTGTCATGGATTTTGTTTCCTATGATAATTATCCGGTATGGGGAGGTCTCACTGAACCGATTCCGCCGGCCGGCATTGCGATGACGCATGACTTTAACAGAGGGCTGAAGGATCAGAACTACTGGATCGTTGAAGAACTCATGGGGGCGCAGGGGCATAATGTCATTGGCTACCTGCCAAGGCCGAATCAGGCAAAAATGTGGTCATATCAGGCATTCGCGCATGGCTGTACGAACATGCTTTATTTCAGATGGAGAGGCATGACAAAAGGTGCTGAGCAGTTCTGCTTCGGTGTGGTGGATCAGGATAACCGCTATGGCCGCAAGTTCAAAGAAGTTCAGTCACTCTTCAGTGAAATTCAGCCTTATGAACACGTATTGAACGAAAAAATTACATCTGATATTGCGGTTTTATATGACTACGATAATATCTGGTCGTGGAAGTCGCAGGTGCAGAGTGCAAGCTTTGACTTTAACGCCGAGCTGCTTAGACTTTACGCGCCGTTTTACAGACATAATGCTTCAATCGATGTGATTCCTGCCAACCGGGCATTCGACCAGTATAAAGTACTGCTTGTACCGGTTATGCAGATCATTGATGAGGAGCTTGCAGCGAAACTCAAACAGTTTGCAGAGGCAGGCGGCACGATTATCTTCTCATTCCGTGCAGGTCTGAAGGATCGTGACAATAACATTCATTTTGAAAAAACATTGCCGGGTCCGGTTGCTGAGCTTGCAGGAATCGAAATCTACGAAACTGAAGCCCTTGCAGCCCATCAGTCTGTCCCTGTCAAAAACAGTGATGGACAGGAAAGCAGCGGCCGCGTATGGCGTGACCTTGTGACAGCAAAGGATGCAGAAGTACTATGGCAATACAGTGACGAATTTTATCAGGACCAGGCAGCACTAACGCTGAACAAGACTGGCAAAGGAAACGTATATTACCTGGCAACAGGACTTGATGCATCAGTGCTTGAGCCGCTTGCGCTCGATGTGATTAAAAACCACGGTATCTGGCATACAGAAACGCCTGAAGGCACAGAAGCGGTAAAACGTAACGAACACCTTTTCCTTATGAATCACACTGGTTCAAGTCAGACAGTCTGTGGTGAAACATTAGCACCTTTTGGGTCGAAAGTGGTAAAGTGTAAAGAAGAGGAATGATCAGAGCTGATCAGACACAGGCGGGTGGTTGTAAATGGCAACATTAAAAGATATAGCATTAAAAGCAGGCGTTTCTCTGGCAACGGTCTCACGGGTCATTAATGATGACGCAACGCTTTCGGTTACAGTGGAAACGCGTGAAAAAATACTTGGTATTGCCAGGGAACTTAATTATCAGAGCACGAAAAGAAAGTCCGGTGGAAAAAAGCAGAAAACACTGCGCGTCGGACTGGTTTACTGGTACTCAGAAGAACAGGAGCTTGAAGATCCTTACTACCTTTCTGTCAGACTTGGTGTAGAACGCGCGTGCGTGGACCGCGGTATGAATCTTGTGAAATTGTATAAAAATGAAGATACGTACCGCGTCAGAAATGATGCCGCATTAGACGGTATTATCGCAGTCGGGAAATTCAGTGAAAAAGATCTTTCAACCTTCAGAGAATGGGCACCGCATCTCGTACTCGTTGACTTCACGCCTTCAAAACATGTGGATTCAGTCGAAGTGGACTTCCGTGCGGCAATGGTTGATGTCCTGAAGCATCTGATCGGGCACGGCCACGAACGCATCGGCTACATCGGCGGACATGAATATGTACAGGATAACGAAATGGTCAAAGACGAACGGGAAACGACCTTTTTTGAATATCTGTCTTTATATCATACGTTCCACCCGGAATTTATCTGGACGGGTAAGTTCACGGCAGCAGACGGCTACACAATGATGAAGGAAGCACTCAGGCTTGAAAACGGTCCAACCGCTTTTATCATGGGAAGTGATTCAATGGCGATCGGTGCCATGCGGGCACTTCATGAAAAAGGGGTACGGGTTCCTGAACAGGTCTCAGTCGTCGGATTCAACGACATCGAAATGTCACGTTACCTGCAGCCGTCACTGACAACCATCCAGGTTCATACAGAATATATGGGCGAAGCAGCTGTTGATCTGCTGCTCGACCAGCTCACATCCAAACGCAAAATCGCCAAAAAAGTTGTCCTGCCAACCACCCTTCTAGTCAGAGAAAGCAGCGGACCATTAAAGTAGACCCGGCAGAGCCGGGTCTTTTTGTTTTGGCGCGGGGGAGTGAAGTGTGTGGGGACTGTCCCGGGTCTTCAGTGTCTTCGGGCGTGCTGCCGGACGTCGCATATTCGCTGATGAAGGTCGTATCAGGCCGCGTGGAGGTCGGATACACCCGGGTTGAAGGTCGTATGCCGTCTCGCGAAGGTCGTATCAGCCGCGGCGAAGGTCGTGACCGCAACAACTGAATCACAGAGACTAATCCTCTTAATGCTTTTAAGAAACTAGAGGCTTGTTTCTTAAGGTCATGAAGGGCGGCTTCGCTGCGCGCGGGCCGTGGTTGCAGTGTTTTGGCTGGTGGTTGTACTATGTGGCTGCGCAGTTGCATGATACACCCGGTTTGATTGCAGTGTATACAGCCGCAGCTGCAGTATATGCACCCGCAGCTGCTGCGACTCGCTTCTCCCCTGACACCTCCAAAAAGAAAACGTGTCCAATTTGTGATAAACTATAGAGGTAATGAAAATCCTAAAAAGGGGTCGTTTTCATGAGGATTTTATTTATTTGTACAGGGAATACTTGCCGGAGTCCGATGGCTGAGGCAATTTTAAATCATAGAGAAGAACCGCAGATTGAGGTGCGTTCAGCAGGTCTGTTCGCGATGGAAGGCGGAATGGCGTCACACAATGCACAGCAGGTGCTGGACGAGCATGGATTGAAGCACAATCACCGCTCGCATTCTGTCACACAGGACGATGTGCATTGGGCAGATTACGTATTTGCGATGACGAGTGCGCATAAGGCGATGCTGATGGAGCAGTTTCCTTTTGCGGCAGACCGCATTTTTACTCTGAAGGAATTTTCGTCAGAGCGCGGGCTGGATGTATCGGATCCGTATGGCGGACCGGTTGAGGTTTACCGCTCCACTTTTAACGAACTGAACAGGTTAATGGACAGCATGCTGGAAAATCTAACGAAACAGGAACAGGGAGGATTTTAATATGAAAGTCGCATTAGCATCAGATCATGGTGGCACGAATCTGCGTAAGGAAATTGCAGATCTTTTAAACGAATTGAATATCGAATTTGAGGACTTTGGCTGCGATTGTGAAGGGTCTGTGGACTATCCGGATTATGCACTGCCGGTTGCTGAGAAAGTGGCTGCAGGTGACTTTGACCGCGGAATTCTGATCTGCGGAACGGGGATTGGCATGAGTATTGCAGCCAATAAAGTTAAAGGCATCCGCTGTGCACTTGTGCATGACACGTTCAGCGCAAAAGCAACGCGGGGGCATAACAATTCGAATATGCTTGCGATGGGCGAGCGTGTGATCGGACCTGGACTTGCACGGGAAATTGCATCGATCTGGCTTCAGGAAGATTTCGAAGGCGGACGTCATGAAAATCGTATTAATAAAATGACTGAATATGAGTCCAAATAATTTTAAACAAACGCTTTAACGAAGCAATTCTTTGTACATTTACAGCTGGTGATTGGAGTGTAAGGCGGTGACTCCTGCGGCAGGAAGGGACAGGTGGGACAGGCGCAGCCTGATGGCTCACCGCCCGGCCGCGGAAAGCTTCCGCCTGGAACGGAAATCACCAGCCCGCTTCAGTAAAGTTAAACAGAAAGAAGGGCGTGCGATGAATCAGGAACTGCTGCAGATCCTGAGAGAATATCAGGAGCAGGCATCATTAAAAAGCGGACAGCTTTTTGTTATCGGCTGTTCAACGTCTGAAGTGATTGGCCGTAAAATCGGAACGTCGGGAACAGACGAAGTCGCGGAGGCACTTTATAAAGCGTTTGAGACATTTGCTGCAGAAACAGGGGTTCACCTTGCGTTTCAGGGCTGTGAGCATATCAACCGTGCGCTGATCATTGAGCGTGAAGCTGCTGAAAGATACAATCTTGAAGATGTAACGGTTGTGCCGGTTCGCAAAGCGGGCGGTGCGATGGCATCTTATGCTTACCGTCATATGAAAGATCCGGTAGCTGTTGAGCGGATCCAGGCACACGGCGGAATTGATATCGGTGATACGCTGATTGGCATGCATTTAAAACCTGTTGCTGTCCCGATAAGAGTTTCTGTGAAATCATTAGGAGAAGCCCATATCACACTCGCGCGGACCAGACCAAAACTCATTGGCGGGGTACGGGCTGTGTATGAACTTGAATAGATGTGGAAGCAACCGGTCTGTGGAGGCCGGTTGTTTTTTAGTTAGAATAAGTATAAAAATTTGGAGTTAATTTAAAATGGATAGGAAGCTTGAGAAGAATATTGAAAACTTATCATTGGCTCTTTCCAAACTTGAGGAAGCACTGACTGAACATAAGAATGACCTTTTGATGATAGATGGAACAATACATCGTTTTGAGCTTGCGATTAATTTATATTGGAAAACCCTTAAAAGGTGTCTTCAATCAGAAGGGATCGAAGCAAAGACGCCAAGAGAAACGTTAAAAGAAGCTTTTAAAGCGGAGTGGTTAAATGACGAAGAGGCGTGGCTTCAAATGCTAAAAGACAGAAATGAAACCTCCCATACTTATAATGAAGATTTGGCCCGGGAGATCCTTTCAAATATTCACAGCTATTTTCCTGAGATGAAAGCAGTATTTAAGTTTTTGAAGAGTAAATTTCAGGAGGGATAACATGCTTTCAAAGCATATTGAAAATGAGCTTGTAAAGATCGCTGAAACTTATCCTGTCGATCAGCTTCTACTATTCGGATCAAGAGCTCATGGTGATGAAGATAAGCGTTCTGATATTGATATTGCCATTATTGCACCACGTTTAAATCAAAAACAGTGGCTGGAATTAACTGAAAAGATTGAAGAGGTTCCTACACTTTTAAAATTTGATCTGATTCGCTGGGAATCAGCAACTCAAGAATTAAAAAATGAAATATCAAAAAAGAACATTCCGCTCTATATTTCTCATAAACATTAAGATGTAAGCGCATAACAATGCCCTTTTTGTCAAAAAGAGCATTTTCACATTCGTAAAAAACATGATAAGATGAAGAAGATTTTTGACCAAAGACGGGAACAGTCCCGGGACATGAGGGAGGATTCACAATGAACAAGATTCAACAGCAGGATCAGGCATTATTCGAAGCAATGCAGGATGAACTGAAGCGTCAGCGCACGAAAATTGAGCTGATCGCATCAGAGAATTTCGTTAGTGAAGCAGTCATGGAAGCGCAAGGATCTGTACTTACCAACAAATATGCAGAAGGTTACCCAGGCCGCCGTTACTATGGCGGGTGTGAGCACGTCGATGTAGCTGAAAATCTGGCACGCGACCGCGCGAAGGAAATTTTCGGCGCAGAGCATGCGAACGTTCAGCCGCACTCAGGTGCACAGGCAAATATGGCTGTTTATTTTTCTGTACTGAAGCCGGGTGATACTGTACTTGGTATGAACCTGTCTCATGGAGGTCATTTAACGCACGGAAGTCCGGTAAACTTCAGTGGTGAACTATATAATTTCGTAGAATACGGTGTAGGTGAAAAAGACGAGCGCATCGATTATGAGGATGTCCGTCAAAAAGCGCTTGAGCATAAGCCGAAGATGATCGTAGCAGGTGCAAGTGCATATTCACGTACAATCGATTTTGCGAAATTCCGTGAAATCGCTGATGAAGTGGACGCTTACTTAATGGTTGATATGGCGCATATCGCAGGACTTGTTGCAACTGGTGCACATCCATCTCCTGTGCCGCACGCCCATTTCGTCACAACAACTACGCACAAAACGCTTCGCGGACCGCGCGGCGGCATGATTCTTTGTAAAGAAGAATTCGCGAAAAAGATCGATAAGTCCATTTTCCCTGGCGTTCAGGGTGGACCGCTTATGCACGTGATCGCAGCGAAAGCAGTTGCATTCGGTGAAGCACAGCAGCCGGACTTTAAAGATTACATTGACCAGGTTGTTAAAAATGCAAAAGCGATGGCAGAAGCATTCAAGCAAAATGGTATTGATATCGTCTCAGACGGTACTGATAATCACCTCGTACTTGTAAATCTGCGCTCACTGAACCTGACTGGTAAAGTAGCGGAAAAAGTACTTGATGACATCGGCATTACAGTCAACAAAAACACAATTCCATTCGACCCTGAAAGCCCGTTCGTCACAAGCGGTATCCGTATCGGAACGCCAGCTGTCACATCACGCGGCTTCAAGGAAAAAGAAATGGAAGAAATTGCAGCACTGATCGCAGACGTGCTGAAAAACCATGAAGACGAAGCAAAGCTGAAAGAAGCTTCAGCAAAAGTTGAAGAAATCACAAGCCGCTTTGCACTATACGAATAAGAAACGGAGACTGTCCTTTACGGGCAGTCTTTTTGAGTTTTGAAAGGCACGAAGAGGGAGCGGCGGTTGCATTTAGTTTGGATTACAGGACATCATAAATAGGGAATGACTACCTGTGTCATTCGGAAGACGACAATTTTCCGGGCGTATCGCTACAACTCCAGGGAGGATTGCTACCTCCTAAGTAAAAATAGGAACAAGTCGCCAGCCCCTTCAGCAGGACCGGCAAAACCACCAAAATATTCAGTACAATTACTGTTCCATAACATTTCCCATACATCATACGAACCTTTCTTGTAAAAAACCTGCAAGTATGATAACTTTCGTAAGGATTTGCTTTATAATAAATAAGATGAAATTAAATTTACATAAGTGTTTTGCAGACGATCATTTTAACCAAACTCAGCAGATTATTGTAGTGGGGGACGGAGACTCCCGCCCGGGGGCAGGAAAGCTCAGTCCCCCATGTAAAGAATCTGCGGTGTCTTGCAAAACCTATATAAAAGGAGTGACAGGTGTGGGAAAAGTATACGTATTTGATCATCCACTGATTCAGCATAAGCTGACTCATATCCGTGATGTACAGACAGGAACAAAGGATTTTCGTGAGCTTGTAGATGAAGTGGCAACATTAATGGCGTTTGAAATCACACGCGACCTTCCAATGGAGGAAATTGATCTCAAGACACCGGTAAGCGAAACAAAAGGAAAAGTACTTTCAGGTAAGAAGCTTGCGATCGTCCCGATCCTGCGTGCAGGAATCGGCATGGTGGACGGTATTCTGAAGATGATTCCGGCTGCTAAGGTTGGACACGTTGGTCTTTACCGTGACCCTGAAACATTAAAGCCGATTGAATACTACGTGAAGCTGCCTTCAGACGTTGAAGAGCGTGACTTCATTCTTGTAGACCCGATGCTTGCAACAGGCGGATCAGCAGTTGAAGCGATCAACTCCCTGAAAAAGCGCGGTGCGAAAAATATTAAGTTCCTATGCCTTGTAGCAGCTCCTGAAGGCGTTGAGGAAATTAAAAAAGAGCACGACGATGTAGATATTTATATCGCAGCACTTGATGAAAAACTGAATGAAAAAGGGTATATCGTTCCTGGTCTTGGAGACGCAGGCGATAGACTATTCGGCACAAAATAAATCGTTCTCATCAGTAAAGGAGACAATCATGTCAAAACGTATTAAAGTCATGACAATCTTTGGCACGAGACCTGAAGCTATTAAAATGGCACCACTTGTCTTAGAACTCAAAAAACAGAGTGCACATTTCGAACCGATCGTGACCGTCACTGCCCAGCATCGCCAAATGCTCGATCAGGTAATGGACATTTTCGGTATCACACCGGATCACGATTTGAATATTATGAAAGACCGTCAGACGCTCACAGGCATTACAACGCGTGCGCTTGAAGGGCTCGACCGAATTATGAAAGAGACAAAGCCTGATATCGTACTTGTCCACGGTGATACGACGACAACATTTGTCGCAGGACTTGCGGCATTTTACAATCAGATCGCAGTGGGTCACGTAGAAGCCGGCCTGCGTACGTGGAACAAATATTCACCGTACCCTGAGGAAATGAACCGCCAGCTGACAGGCGTCATGGCAGACCTGCATTTTGCGCCGACCGAACAGTCTGCTGACAATCTTATTCAGGAAAATAAGCCTGAAGAAAAGATCTTTGTCACTGGTAACACAGCGATCGATGCACTGTCTACCACTGTAAATGAAGCGTATCAGAGTGATATTCTTGACCGTCTGAACGGAGACCGTTTGATTCTGGTGACAGCGCACCGCAGGGAAAATCTCGGCGAGCCGATGAAAAATATGTTCCGTGCAATCAAGCGCGTCGTTGAAGGACAAAGGGATGTCCAGGTCGTCTATCCTGTGCACCTGAACCCTGCTGTACGTGAAATCGCTCAGGAGATTCTTGGCGGAGACGACCGCATTCATCTGATCGACCCGCTTGATGTAATCGATTTCCACAATTTCGCTTCAAAAGCACATCTGATTCTGACTGATTCAGGCGGCGTGCAGGAAGAAGCACCGTCACTTGGTGTGCCGGTACTCGTGCTGCGGGATACAACTGAACGTCCGGAAGGGATTGCAGCAGGGACGCTGAAGCTTGCAGGAATCGAAGAAGAGCAGATTTATAACATGGCAACTGAACTGCTGACTGACGATGCTGCCTATGAAGCAATGTCAAAAGCATCAAACCCATACGGTGACGGCAAAGCATCTGCCCGCATTGCAGAAGCGATCCGCTACTATTTTAAAGAAACAGACCAGCGCCCGGATACGTTCCGCGTGTAAGAGAAATCCCGCTCCTGGGTTAGGGGCGGGATTTTGTTTGGGCAAGGTGAGATAAAATTGAAAGGTGAATGAATAATTGTGAAAGGTGATAGATATATTCCAGGAGCCCATAGAAATATCAACCGCGTCACGTCCAAAAGTTGAATAAAATGGAAGGTGGTAGATATAATCAAAAACATGATCGAATGTCCAGCAAAGGTGTAAGAATTAACCCACCCACAGTAACACTCCGTTCATACTAAAACCCTGCCACCCGGACCGTCCAGCCATACACCGATTCAACTCCGGATCAGGACACATCCCACATCAAAAAACAACTCTCACGAACCACCTAAAAAACCGGTTTGTCAAAAATGTGAACGCAGAAAAATCTATATGTGATCTAATGAACTTTTTGTCGAGATCGCGTTGACATCATTTAGTGCCTATTGTATGCTTTTAAAGGGTATAATGATAAGGTTTTCATAGGTTGTTGAAATGTCTCGAAAACCCTTATATATCCGCCCTCAATTCCATTCTCAGATTGTGAGGATGCACTCATGCGTCAGTCAAGACGTCCGTTCTATGCGATGGCCCTGTATTCGGCCATTCTGTCACAACTAACTGGTTCCATACTCGCCGGAATTTTCGGTGGCCGGTGGCTTGATCACCGTCTGGATTCAGAACCGCTGTTTATGATCATCGGATTACTTCTGGGTTTATCAGCAGGAATCTATGCGATGCTTCGCACAGTGAAACAATTCGACTCAGGAGAGTAGCTTAAATGCCCGACATCAGTAAGCATTTTTTACGGTACACCAAGTACATATTATACTTGTTATCGATTTTCGCTATCGGTTTTGGCTTTAGCCCTTTTCCGGATGTATTCTTAGGTCTTATACTGGGAACTTCTTTCAGCCTTCTTAATCTCTGGCTAATGAAGAACAGAATGGAAAAGTTTAACCGCGCGGTGGATGAAGGCAGAAAAGTACGTTCGCTTGGAACATTATCACGAATGGCTTCAGCAGGAGTAGCGGTGCTCATTGCACTGGAATTTCCGGATCTCATTCATTTGATTTCCACTGTATTTGGATTAATGATGGTTTATTTCGTCATTATGATAGATTATTTATTGCAGCAAGTCCTACACAAAAAGCGGGAAGAGAGGTGAAATAAATGAATCATGAAGCGCCATTAGCAGAATTTTTGGGGCTGACCTTTAATCTCTCCAATGTCTTAATGATTACCGTCGCATCTGCAATTGTCTTTCTGATTGCGTTCATATCCACGCGTGCCCTGGCCATGAAGCCGACAGGGATGCAGAACTTTATGGAGTGGATCATGGATTTTGTGCGGAACATCATTAAGAGTAACATGGATTGGAAAACCGGGGGGAGCTTTCACATTCTAGGGATTACACTCATTATGTACGTTGCAATTTCAAACTTTTTAGGTTTACCATTTGCGATTACATATGATCACTATCTCTGGTGGAAATCACCAACAGCGGATCCAATCGTTACAATGACGCTTGCCGTTATGGTAATTGCGCTGACACATTACTATGGCATACGCATGAAAGGCTTCAGCGAATATGGAAAAGACTTTTTCCGTCCAATGGGTTTCTTATTCCCGCTTAAGATTATTGAAGAATTTGCAAACACGCTAACGCTTGGTTTGCGTCTTTACGGTAACATCTATGCAGGTGAGATCTTACTTGGTCTTCTTGCAGGAAGTCTGGCAGCAGGCTTCTGGGGGCACCTTGCAGCGGTTATACCAACGCTTGCATGGCTTGGTTTCTCAGTATTCATCGGAGCAATCCAGGCATTCATTTTCGTAATGTTAACGATGGTTTATATGGCGCACAAAGTGAGCTCTGACCATTAATATATTTACCTGTTCAGTTACTGAACAAACATTAAAAACAAAAATTATTTACCCACACTAAGGAGGATATATCCAAATGACAGGTTCAATTGGTCTTTTAGCAGCAGCACTAGCAGTAGGTTTAGCAGCACTAGGTGCAGGTATCGGTAACGGTATGATCGTATCTAAAACAGTAGAAGGTATGGCTCGCCAGCCAGAAGCACGTGGTATGCTTCAAACAACAATGTTCATCGGGGTAGCACTAGTTGAGGCCGTTCCGATCATCGCAGTAGTTATCGCGTTCATCGTACAAGGTCAATAATATTTCTCATAAAATGGCGAAGATCACATCGTGACATGCTTCGCCATTTTTTACAGAACACCTTAATTAAACTTAAAAGTATCAGAAATATCTGCAGTAGTTGATTGAAGCGGAGGACGGGCGACTCCAGCGGGAGCAGACGGACAGGTGAGACCCCGCAGAGCGAAGCTCGAGGAGGCTCACCGCCGTCCCCGCGGAAAGCGCCCGTCCGCAGCGGAAATCAACGGACATCTTAATTTATATGAAACTTTCCGTATTTGACTGACTTCTGAAGGGAGTGAAACGAGCGTGTTCACACTTGATGCATTTGTACTTGGGGCCGGCGGCTTCAGTGAAGGAGACATCCTTTTCCAATTAGCGATGTTCCTTATACTACTATTTTTACTCAAGAAATTCGCATGGGGTCCATTAATGGGCATCATGAAACAGCGTGAAGACCATATCGCAGGCGAAATCGAAGCGGCTGAAAGAAGCCGTACAGAAGCGAAGCAGCAGCTTGAAGAGCAGCGCCAGCTTTTGAAAGAAGCTCGTCAGGATGCGCAGGAACTGATTGAAAACGCCCGCAAACAGGGTGATGCACAGCGTGAAGAAATTATTCTTGCAGCGCGTGCAGAATCAGAGCGTATGAAAGAAGCGACACTTCGCGAGATCGAAACAGAGAAAGACCAGGCAGTTGCAGCACTTCGCGAGCAGGTTGCTACACTATCAGTACTTGTTGCTTCTAAAGTAATTGAAAAAGAACTGACAGTTGAAGAGCAGCAGCAGCTGATCAACGAAACAATTGCAAAGGCAGGGGATCTGCGATGAGCAAATCAACTGCAGCAGCGCGTTACGCTCAGGCACTTTTTGAGCTTGCAGTAAAGAATGGCCAGACAGATCAGATTGAAGAAGATCTTCGCACAGTTCGCGAAGTGTTTGTAAAAACGCCTGAACTGACGCAGATTCTTAAGTCTCCTAAATGGTCAAAGACACAGAAAAAGCAGCTGATCTCAACATCTTTCAGCGGCATTTCACAGCACGTGCTGAACACGATGTATATTCTGGTTGACCGCCGTCGTAACAATGAGATGGTCGAGCTTGCAGATGAATACATTAACCGTGCACTTGATGCACGCGGTACAGCCGTTGCACACGTATCATCAGCAACAAAACTATCAGACGCAGATAAAGAAGCAATCTCTGCTTCATTTGCTCCGAAAGTCGGAAAGCAGCGTCTTGACATTCATAATCACGTAGACTCAGCACTTCTTGGCGGCATTCGCATCCGCATTGGGAACCGTATTTTTGACGGCACCCTTCGCAATAAGCTAAATCGCCTTGAACGTGAACTGAAACGATAAGATCCACGAAATGAGGGGTGACATTCATGAGCATCAAAGCTGAAGAAATCAGTGCGCTGATTAAACAGCAGATTGAAAACTATCAATCGGATATCGAAGTAACGGAGGTTGGTACTGTTATCGAAATTGGTGACGGTATCGCACGTGCTCATGGCCTTGATAACGTAATGGCTGGAGAGCTTGTTGAGTTCTCTAACGGCGTTATGGGTATGGCGCAAAACCTTGAGCAGAACAATGTCGGTATCATTATCCTTGGACCATACCGCGACATTAAAGAAGGCGACGAAGTTCGCCGTACAGGCCGTATCATGGAAGTTCCTGTTGGTGAGGAACTGATTGGCCGCGTAGTAAACCCGCTTGGACAGCCAGTTGATGGACTTGGTCCAATCAACACGTCTAAAGCACGTCCAATCGAAAGCCCGGCACCAGGCGTAATGGCACGTAAGTCAGTACACGAGCCGCTTCAGACTGGTATCAAAGCGATCGATGCACTAGTTCCAATCGGCCGTGGCCAGCGTGAGCTGATCATCGGTGACCGTCAGACTGGTAAAACATCTGTCGCAATCGATACAATCCTGAACCAGAAGGACCAGGATATGATTTGTATCTACGTTGCGATCGGACAGAAAGAATCAACAGTACGTGGTACAGTTGAAACGCTTCGTAAGCACGGAGCACTTGATTACTCAATCGTTGTAACGGCATCAGCATCACAGCCTGCTCCACTATTATTCCTTGCACCTTATACAGGAGTAACAATGGGTGAAGAATTCATGCTTAACGGCAAGCACGTGCTTGTTGTATATGATGACTTAACAAAACAGGCATCTGCATACCGTGAACTTTCACTACTATTACGCCGTCCTCCAGGTCGTGAAGCATATCCTGGTGACGTATTCTACCTTCACAGCCGCCTTCTTGAGCGTGCAGCGAAGCTGAATGAAACATTGGGCTCAGGTTCAATCACAGCCCTACCATTCGTTGAAACACAGGCAGGGGATATCTCAGCTTACATTCCAACGAACGTAATCTCAATCACTGATGGACAGATCTTCCTTCAGTCAGATCTATTCTTCTCGGGTGTACGTCCTGCGATTAACGCCGGTCTTTCAGTATCCCGTGTTGGTGGATCTGCACAGATCAAAGCGATGAAGAAGGTATCCGGTACACTGCGTCTTGACCTTGCAGCATACCGTGAGCTTGAAGCATTCGCGCAGTTCGGTTCTGACCTTGATAAAGCAACTCAGGCAAAACTGAACCGTGGTGCACGTACTGTTGAAGTACTGAAGCAGGACCTGAACAAGCCGCTTAAAGTAGAAAAACAGGTAATGATCCTTTACTCATTAACTAAAGGACACCTTGATGATATCCCAGTAGAAGATATTCGCCGTTTCGAAAACGAATTCCTAAGCTGGATGGATCAAAACCACAAAGAACTGCTGGATCACATCCGCACAACGCAAGGTCTGCCTGAAGACAGTGATATGGAAGCAGCAATCAACGGATTCAAAAAGACTTTTGCTAAAAGCGAATAATTAAACCGGCAATTCAACTTTAAAGGGTGGTGAGAACCAGTGGCATCGTTACGCGATATTAAAAACAGAATCACGTCGACGAAAAAGACAAGTCAGATCACAAAAGCAATGGAGATGGTATCCGCATCCAAACTGTCCCGTGCAGAGGATAACGCGAAATCATTCAACCCTTACATGAATAAAATTCAGGAAGTGGTTGCTTCCATTGCAACAGGCGCGAAAGACGCATCACACCCGATGCTGAGCACACGCCCGGTGAAAAAGACAGCTTATCTCGTCATCACATCTGACAGAGGACTTGCAGGAGCTTATAACTCCAACGTAATCCGTTCAGCAATGAATGCGATCAACAGCCGTCACTCAAGCAAAGATGAGTATGTCATCCTTGCAGTCGGACGTGTAGGACGTGACTTCTTTGCTAAAAAAGGCATGAATATCATCGATAGCATCATTGGGTTACCCGACCAGCCAAGCTTTGCTGATATTAAAGAAATTACGGGGAAAGCAGTGGGTATGTATGCAGATGAAGCTTTTGACGAGCTTTACATGTACTACAACCACTTCGTCAGCGCAATTTCACAGGAAGTAACAGAGAAGAAGGTTCTCCCTCTGACAGATGTAGCAGCTGAAACAGGCAGCATGACATCTTATGAGTTTGAACCGTCACCTGAAGCAATCCTTGAAGTGCTTTTACCACAATATGCAGAAAGCCTGATCTACGGCGCACTGCTTGACGGAAAAGCAAGTGAACACGCTGCCCGTATGACAGCAATGAAGAGTGCAACGGACAACGCCAAAGAGCTTATCGATTCACTATCATTATCATACAACCGTGCCCGCCAGGCCGCGATCACTCAGGAAATCACCGAAATCGTCGGCGGCGCCGCGGCGTTAGAAGACTAATCTACTTCCAGCACTGACTGTTTGTAAGACAGCTCAGTCGGGATAGTATGAAGACTTACCCAGAGAGTTGACCGGAGAGAAGGGCGACGACTCCAGCGGGATAAGAGGGAAAGGTGAGACCCCGCAAGGCGAAGCCTGAGGAGGCTCACCGCCCTCCCCGCGGAAAGCGTTCGCCCTGAACGGAGGTCAATCTCTCGTTATGAAAGACACATTAAGTTTAGCCGGGCTTTCCCGCTCGGCTTCCATAAGCAAGCTAGGAGGGAAAATGATGAATAAAGGACGCGTTTTACAGGTCATGGGTCCAGTTGTTGACATTAAGTTTGACAATGGCCAACTGCCTGACATTTATAACGCTCTAACAGTAGCATCAGGCTCAGCAGAAGCAGATGTACTAACGTTAGAAGTAGCGCTTCACCTTGGTGATGATGCTGTTCGTACCATTGCGATGTCCTCCACAGACGGCATTCAGCGTGGAGCAGAAGTAACGGACCTTGGTTCGCCAATCACTGTTCCTGTTGGAGATGCGACACTTGGACGCGTATTCAACGTACTTGGAGAAGCGATTGACCTTGCAGGAGATGTAGATGCAAGCGTTCAGCGTGACCCAATTCACCGTACAGCACCAACATTCGAACAACTTTCAACTGACACAGAAATCCTTGAGACTGGAATCAAAGTAGTAGACCTGCTTGCTCCATATATCAAGGGTGGTAAAATCGGTCTCTTCGGAGGAGCCGGTGTTGGTAAAACCGTACTGATTCAGGAACTGATCAACAACATCGCACAAGAGCACGGCGGTATCTCGGTATTCGCCGGTGTTGGAGAGCGTACTCGTGAAGGAAATGACCTTTTCCACGAGATGACAGATTCAGGCGTTATCAAGAAAACAGCGATGGTATTCGGTCAGATGAACGAGCCGCCGGGTGCGCGTATGCGTGTTGCCCTGTCAGGTCTGACAATGGCAGAATTCTTCCGTGATGAGCAGGGACAGGACGTACTTCTGTTCATCGATAATATCTTCCGTTTCACGCAGGCAGGTTCTGAGGTATCAGCACTACTTGGCCGTATGCCATCAGCCGTTGGTTACCAGCCGACACTTGCAACTGAAATGGGTCAGCTTCAAGAGCGTATCACGTCGACAAATGTTGGTTCAGTAACATCGATCCAGGCGATCTACGTACCTGCCGATGACTATACTGACCCTGCACCGGCGACAACATTCGCCCACCTTGATGCAACAACAAACCTTGAGCGTAAGCTTTCTGAAATGGGTATCTACCCAGCCGTTGACCCGCTTGCTTCAACATCACGCGCACTTTCTCCTGAGATCGTTGGAGAAGAGCACTACAGTGTAGCACGTGAAGTTCAGCAGACGCTTCAGCGTTACAAAGAGCTTCAGGATATCATTGCCATCCTTGGTATGGATGAGCTTCAGGAAGAAGACAAGATGATCGTTGGACGCGCACGTCGTATCCAGTTCTTCCTGTCACAAAACTTCCACGTAGCAGAACAGTTTACAGGTCAGAAAGGTTCTTATGTTCCTGTTAAAGAAACAATTGCAGGATTCAAAGACATTCTTGCCGGTAAATACGACCACCTTCCAGAAGATGCATTCCGTCTTGTAGGACGCATTGAAGAAGTACTTGAATCTGCTAAGAAGATGGGCGTAGAAGTATAATTAGGGACCAGGAGGGAAAAAAATGAAGACCGTTAACGTCAATATCGTTACTCCCGATGGCCCTGTGTACGAGTCTGCTGTAGAAATGGTGAGCACAAAAGCTCAGAGTGGGGAGCTCGGCATTTTAGCAGGGCATATCCCAATGGTTGCACCGCTTGAGATCGGTGCGGTCCGTCTGAAAAAAGAAGGACGTACAGATCTTGTTGCAGTAACCGGAGGCTTCCTGGAAGTCCGCCCTGAGCAGGTGACAATCTTAGCACAGGCTGCAGAGCCGGCAACTGAGATTGATATCGACCGTGCAAAAGAAGCCAAGCAGCGGGCAGAGAGCCTTCTGCAGGCCAAACAGGACAACGTTGACTTCAAACGCGCAGAACTTGCACTTCGCCGTGCAATGAACCGCATTGATGTATACGAAAACAGAATGTAACTGATTCAACCGGCACCCTCCCCGGAATGGCTTCTATGCCAGGCCGGTACAGGGGCCGGTTTTTTATTAGTTCAGTTTCTTTCAAGAGGACTGACATCATACTTTATGAGCATTTTCACAAACTACGGACACATTCTCATGGAAATCCGAGAATAGTTTGATAGAATGTCAAGGTTGGCAGAAAGGAGTCGGGACATGGCGGAATTTGGACAGCATGCATTACTCAGCATGTTCATACATTTAATCTTTATCGGACTGACATTCTGGTCCATGCAGGCACTTCGTTTTGACAAAGCGATCCGGCCAAACCGGGTACTTCAGGCAAGGGTCCTGTTCATTCTAGTCAGTATTGCAATCGGATCAACAGTAGCAAATTTCTTCTTATCTTATACAACATGGTCACAACAATTGCCATTACTTTTTTAGACACAATATAGACATAATGTAAAGGTTTTCATATATAGAAAACTCACTTTTTTCAATAAATGTGAATTTTTTCGCTACCAAATAAGGAAGAAATGGTTTAACTTTAGAATGTTGTGGAATAGTCAAGCATATGCCCATCAAACCTACGGGGGCTATCTTGAACTCTTCATATATAAGAGAACGAAGAAATTGTATAAAGGCTGTCGAATTAGCCGATATAAAAAATATGGCATGTGAAATAAATGTCAAATTGCCATGAATCATGACTTTCTTCTCTTGTATTAAAGAGTTTTAGAATGATACGATTTGTAATGTTTTAGTTTTTTAAAAGTTTACTTGTATCTGAGACAATTATTGAATGTAGCCAATTGCGCGATTGAAGAGGATGATATCACTTCAGTCACTAACGTTGAATATGAATAGTATTATGAGAATGAAGACGCGGAGGGGAACTCACTTGGAAAAAATCATCGTACGCGGCGGTAACAAGCTGCAAGGTTCAGTCAAAGTGGAAGGTGCTAAAAACGCAGTTCTTCCAATTTTAGCAGCAGCACTATTAGCAGGCAAAGGTAAAAGCACTTTACTTGAAGTCCCTGCACTATCAGATGTATCAACCATCAATCAGGTACTGACACATCTAAATGCTGAGGTTAGTTATTCAAAGGAAGAAAACAAACTGATCGTGGACGCAAGCAGCGATCTTGCACCGGAAGCACCATTTGAATATGTACGTAAGATGCGTGCATCAGTACAGGTTATGGGACCACTACTTGCAAGAAATGGTCATGCAAGAGTGGCACTTCCAGGAGGCTGTGCAATCGGTTCAAGACCAATTGACCTTCACCTGAAAGGGTTCGAAGCGATGGGTGCTGAAGTAAATGTTGGTAACGGCTTTATTGAAGCAAAAACAGACGGACGTCTGAAAGGCGCAAAAATCTATCTGGACTTCCCGAGTGTAGGTGCCACTGAAAACATCATGGCAGCAGCAACACTTGCAGAAGGTACAACAGTCATTGAGAACTGTGCAAAAGAACCTGAAATCGTAGATATGGCAAACTATATGAACAAAATGGGTGCTAAAATCAAAGGTGCAGGTACAGATACAATCCGAATTGAAGGTGTGGAAGAGCTTCACGGCGCAGAACACACAATTATTCCAGACCGTATTGAAGCAGGCACATTCATGATCGCAGCAGCAATCACTGAAGGTAACGTACTGATCGAAAACGCAGTACCTGAACATTCAGCATCAGTCATTGCAAAGCTGAAGGAAATGGGCGTTACTGTCATCGAGGAAAACGAAGGCGTACGTGTCATCGGACATGGTGACCTGAAGTCAGTCGATATCAAAACAATGCCACATCCTGGATTCCCGACAGATATGCAGTCACAGATGATGGCGCTTATGCTGACGGCTAACGGAACTGGCGTTATTACTGAAACAGTATTTGAAAACCGCTTCATGCACGTTGAAGAATTCCGCCGCATGAATGCGAATGTAAAAATCGAAGGACGTTCAACAATTATGAACGGACCAAGCGATCTGCAGGGAGCAGAAGTTGCAGCAACTGACCTTAGAGCAGGCGCAGCACTTATCCTCGCAGGACTTGTAGCAGACGGTTACACACAGGTAACTGAACTAAAACACCTTGACCGCGGCTACGTGAACTTCCACAAAAAGCTTGTGGCACTTGGTGCAAATGTAGAACGTGTAAGTGAAGAGACAGAAGCTAGAGCAGAAGCAGCTGCAACAGCAGTGCGCGTATAATTTTACTGAACTCATACTTCTTATTCTTATACATCACGAACTTCTAACTAATTATACGTTTATAAAAGCAGTATACACACGCAGAGGCGTAGGTATACTGCTTTTTTTCGTTTTTTGGGAAGAGTGGCTGGATCGGGGTTGCCGCCGCAACCGCTTATGGCCTAACTACATCTGCGGGTGCATACACGACATTTGCGGCTGTATATACTGCAATCAACCCGGGCGTATCGTGCAGATACGGAGGAAAATACAACAGCCACTGGCTAAAACACTGCAACCGCGCTCGCCCCACAACGAAACCGCCCTGAATGCCCTTCGGAAACAAGCCTTTAGTTTCTCAAAAGCATCACGAGGGCGGGTTGCTGTGTTCAAAAGGTGCGGTCACGACCTTCGCCGCTGCTGATACGACCTTCGCGAGCTGGTATACGACCGCCAACCCGGGTGTATCCGACCTTCATGCGGCATGATACGACCTTCACTAGCGAACATGCGACGTTCGGCAGCATGCACGAAAACCTGAAGACCCGGGACAGTCCCCCATCTTCACTCCCCACCTGGTCTACACTCACACTTACACACATATACTTCCTCATAACCTATGTCTGGAGGGGTGAGGATGCACCAGCGGATCAAGTTGTTTTTAGTTGTGGCAGTGATTTTTATTATTTTATTCGCCATCCCTGCACTGATTGTTTCTCCTGAAGATGAGCAGAGGACGCCTTTGCCTGAGAAGGTGGAGCCTGCGGAAGCGGAGGAGAGTGCCGCTAAGCTGGCTGTTCCTGTGTTGAGGCACAGCGGTGAGGTGGAGGAGATTGACCTTGAAGAGTATGTAACAGGCGTTGTCGCAAGTGAGATGCCTGCATCTTTTGAAAAAGAGGCACTAAAAGCGCAGGCACTTGCTGCACGAACCTATGTAACACGATTTCTTTCACATAATGAAGGGCCGATTACTGATACGACAACCCACCAGGTATTTAAAAGTAAAGATGAATTAAAAGAGATTTGGAAAGATGAATATGACTGGAAGATCCGTGTCATTGAAGAAGCAGTGTATGAAACAAAGGGTGAAATTTTAACATTTGAAGGCAAACCGATTACTGCAGCCTTCTTTTCAACAAGTAATGGCTGGACGGAAAATGCAAAAGATTACTGGGAGGAAGATGTGCCTTACTTAGCGTCTGTTGAAAGTAAATGGGATGAGCAGGCAGCGCCGGGCTTCCATCATGAAGTCACAATGCCGATTAGTGAATTTGAGCAAAAACTCGGGATCACGTTAGCTGAAGGGGAACAGGGCAGTATTCTTGAACGCACCCCTGGTAACCGGATTAAAACGGTTGAAATTGCGGGAAAGACATTTAGCGGAAGGGAGATCCGTGAAACGCTGGACTTGCGCTCGACTGATTTTGAATGGGTGCTGCAGGGTGATCAGGTGGTTATCAAAACGAAGGGTTACGGGCATGGCGTCGGGATGAGCCAGTACGGGGCGAATGGGATGGCGCTTGCAGGCAGTACGTATAAAGAGATTGTGCAGCATTACTTCAGCGGCGTTGAACTGAGTTCAATTGACCAGGCAGTGCCTGCGCTGCTGGTTAAAAGATAAAAAGAAGCATTCCGCGGTTGCGGGATGCTTCTTTTTGAGGTCCACACGGGGGGAACGCAGCCGATACGACATCAGGATCATAGAATAGCTACTTTCCTGGCAGCGATTGCTACAAGTTCCCGGGTGTATCGCTACCGCCCCAGCAAAGATTGCTGCATTCTGAGCCCGAGCACGCGCCTAAAACAGCTTCACCCTGCAAAATAACGTTCCACCTTCACAAACCACTTTCTCAACCTGCTATCTCTTTTAACAAAATAAAGACGCTGAATAGCGAGGTATACAAACACGACGCCAATGATATCTTTCACGGCGTCTATGATCGTCGCTGAGCGGTAGGGGACGAATGCCTGATGGATTTCATCAACAAAGCCGTAGAAAGCCGCAAACACGGCTGCAAGGGTATGTGTAGCCACTGTGAGCTTGCCGTGGATAAGTAGTGCAAGAATAAATAAGAAATGAAGAATACCAAATTCGATTAAGTGCAGAGATTCTTTTAACAAACGGTCAAATGACCCGGATGGCAGATCGACTACTGCATTGTGGGGAAGGCTTGAGAGCACCCACACCAGGATCATATACATAAGAGGCAGAGCGGTAATCAGCAATTTAAGCCATTTGATCATAGAGAAGAATCCTTTCATAGACGTATACTAACGGGATTGTATCATGCAGGTGCAAGTCTTGAAGAAAAAAATTGTGACAATGTATAGAATTTCCTCTAAGCGTTCAAAATGAGTGCTGAGGTGATGAAAATGATTAAGGGAGACAAAAATCAATCTACCCTGTCAGAAAGTGTTAAGAAGTTTTTCAGAAAGCGCTGGGCTGCACCGGCTCTTTATATGGGCTGTGCTGTGCTCGCGGTTGGCTCTGTATTTTTTATTCAGAGTCAGAAAGATTCAGAAGTAGCAGAACTGTCAACGGAAAATGAATACGTTTATCAGGAAGATGCCAGAGATTATACTTATGCACCTGAAGAAGCGACAGAAGTCAACCAGCCGGCAGAAACGCTGAGTCTGCCTGTAGCTGATCAGGATGCGGTCACTGTCCACAAACCGTTTTACGATCAGTCTGCTGACGCTGCTGAACAGCAGGAGGCACTGGTCGTAGTGAACCAGACATATTATCCGAATCTGGGTGTAGATCTGGTACAAAATGGTGAGCCTTTTGAAGTGACAGCGGCAATGAGCGGAAAAGTTACGCTTGTTGAAGAGGATCCGTTTATCGGAAATGCTGTGGAAATTGAACATGATGGATATGTAACGCGCTATCAGGCAATTGATGATATCGCAGTCGCTGAAGGGGAAGAAGTGAGACAGGGCCAGGTCATTGCACAGTCCGGTGTCAGTGAACTCAACCCTGAAGCAGGCCTTCATGTTCACTTTGAAGTATTAAAAGACGGTCAGCCGGTCGACCCGGTCTCAATTACGCAATAATAGGTATATCATAACCGTCTGCCGGCATATAATGCACAAACGGACCCACAGGAGGCCGGCAACGTGCATGAGTATATCAGAGAGAGAACAATCTCGGCTGGCAGGCATATCGTAGAGACAGAAGAGACGGTCCGCTCAATCGCAAAAATTTTTGGGGTATCTAAAAGTACAGTGCATAAAGACTTAACCGAGCGCCTGCCAAAACTGGATCCTGCGCTCGCAGACGAAGTAAAATCGATTCTTCATTACCATAAAGCGATCCGACATCTAAGGGGCGGAGAAGCCACTAAAGCCAAATACGAAAAGCAGCAGCAATCAATCAACTGAAAAAAGAGGAGGCCGTGAATCAAACGTTTGTTTGGTTCATGACCTCCTCTTTTAGTTGTGGTAATATATACTTATTGGTCTATGGCGCGTAGAAGAGGGTCTGACCCGGCTCTACAAACATAAACAATATCTTATCCTTAAGCTAAAAACCCGGGGGACAGACCTCGATAAACACCTAAAAACTGGTCCGTTTAAACCGATATAATGTAAGGATATCAATTAACGAAAAATAAAACGTAATTTACCAGTGACCGAAGGGAGTCAAACAATCAGATGTTTTCTAAAGATATAGGAATTGACCTCGGAACAGCCAACCTGCTGATCCACGTCAAAGGCAAAGGAATCGTACTTAATGAACCATCAGTTGTTGCAATTGATAAAAACACAAACCGCGTACTTGCAGTCGGTGAGGAAGCGCGTAACATGGTCGGCAGAACGCCTGGCAATATCGTTGCCATCCGCCCGCTGAAAGATGGGGTAATTGCTGATTTTGATGTAACCGAAGCTATGTTGAAGCACTTTATTAACAAGCTGAATGTCAAAGGTTTTATGTCAAAGCCGCGGATTCTGATCTGCTGCCCGACAAACATTACAAGCGTTGAGCAAAAAGCAATTCGTGAAGCAGCTGAAAAGAGCGGCGGCAAGCGGATTTTCCTTGAAGAAGAGCCGAAAGTTGCTGCAATTGGCGCAGGCATGGATATTTTCCAGCCAAGCGGTAACATGGTCGTGGACATTGGTGGCGGTACAACAGATGTTGCCGTACTTTCAATGGGTGATATCGTAACATCCCAGTCAATTAAAATGGCCGGTGATCAGTTTGATGCAGATATTTTAAACTATGTAAAAAAAGAATATAAGCTGCTGATCGGTGAAAGAACAGCTGAAGCAATCAAGCTGAATATCGCAACGGTATTTCCGGATTCACGTAATGAAGAAATGGAAATCCGTGGCCGCGATATGGTCAGTGGTCTGCCACGTACGATCACGATTAAATCCGATGAAGTTGAAAAAGCACTGCGCGAATCTGTAGCTGTAATTGTACAGGCTGCTAAAAACGTGCTTGAAAAAACACCGCCAGAGCTGTCAGCAGACATTATTGACCGCGGCGTGATTTTAACAGGAGGCGGCGCACTGCTTCACGGCATTGATCAGCTGCTTGCTGAAGAACTGAAAGTACCTGTATTTGTAGCTGAGAACCCAATGGATTGTGTAGCGATTGGGACAGGCGTGATGCTTGAGAATATCGATAAAATTCCTCAGAGCAAACTGGGCTAATTCATGAGGGGGATTCCAACTTTCAATGCCGAAAGAAGGAATCTCCTTAAAATCAGCTTTTTTAATGTAGAAATTTGGTATAATGAGTCACGGGAATAAATGACGAGGTGAAAAATATGTTCAGAGGTTTCTATACAGTTGCAACCGGAATGCTTGCTCAGCAGAGAAGAACGGAAATGCTGACCAATAATATGTCAAATGTGAATACACCTGGCTTCAAGGCGGACCAGGCTTCGATGAGAGCTTTTCCTGATATGCTGCTCTCAAGTCTCAGCGGATCTGATGTTCCGACACAAAATGGCATGTCATCAGAAAGAATGACACCAGTCGGCGGTTTGAACACAGGTGTATACATGCAGGAGGCTGTCCCATTATTTACACAGGGAGACCTGCGTGAGACAGGTTTGTCAACGGACCTAGCCATTTTACAGGGCGATCTGCCTGTAAATGAGGAAACCGGCGTACCGGGCGCACTCTTTTTCACACTTGAAAATGAAGACGGAGCAGACCGCTACACAAGAAACGGTAACTTCGCACTTGATGCAGAAGGCTTTCTAACAACACCTGCCGGCCATTACGTTCTTGATGAAAATGGTGTGCGAATTGAACTTGAAAACGACCGCTTTGAAGTGACAGATGGCGGTCAGGTCGTACAGAATGGTGAGAATATTGCACGGATCGGTGTAGCCTACTCAGATGACCCGCGTGCACTTGTAAAAGAAGGAGAAGGATTGTTTCGTGCGCCTGAAGGTACAGAATATGCAAGTGCATACGATGTGGCTGATGCGGGCTTTAGCATGGTACAGGGTTCACTCGAACGGTCAAATGTTGACAGTGCCAGAACAATGACAGATCTGATGACAGCTTACCGCTCATTTGAAGCGAACCAGAAAGTTCTGCAGGCATATGACCGCAGTATGGAAAAAGCCGTGAACGAAGTCGGCAGGGTGAACTAAGGGGGTTAAAAAATGATTCGCAACATGGTAACAGCAACGAATACGATGAACCAGCTCCAGCAGCAGCTTGATCTGATTTCAAATAATATCGCAAACTCTGCGACGAACGGTTATAAGCAGACAACAGCTAACTTTAACTCGCTGCTTCATCAGCAGGTGCAAAATCAGCGTGGAGATGATGCGCCAAGAATGACGCCGGATGGACTCAGACTTGGCAACGGTGCAAAGATTTCTCAATCCCAGCTAGTCGGCACGCAGGGATCACTTCAGCGCACAGAGCGCGACCTGGATTTTGCATTTAATACGGAAAACCAGTACTTTAAAGTACTTGTCCAATCACCTGATGGTACATCAGAACAGAATTTCACACGTGACGGTGCGTTTTATCTGACACCGGTTAACGATGATGAATTGATGCTAGTTGATGCGCAGGGCAATGGCCTTTTAAACCAGAATGACGAGCTGATCATGCTTGATGGCCCGGTGGATAATATTCAGCTTGAAGATGACGGCACACTCTTAGTGGAGTCCGGTGGTGTTCAGCAGACTGTTGAAATGGGCATCGTTGATATTCAGCGCCCGCAGCTGATGGACCGCGTATCAAGTGTATACCTTGGGATCCCTGATAATCTGGATGAGCTCGGTGTAGATGCCGGTGAACTTCTTGTTCAGATGGAAGGCGGGCTCAGACAGAATATCGGTCTTGAGCAGGGAGCCCTTGAACAATCAAATGTAGATCTATCAAAAGCATTCACTGAGCTGATTGAAGTTCAGAGAAATTACCAATTTCATTCAAGAGCCGTTTCGATCTCTGATCAGATGTCCGGTCTTGTCAACGGATTGCGTTAAAGGAGTTATTTCATTATGTCTGAAACACGTTCAGAAAATAATCAAAAGCCTAAAGACCAGGAAAATACCTCAAAAACGCCAAAATGGGTACAGGTCCGCCTGTTTCCAATTCTGATCAGAGTTGCACTGATCCTGTTGCTTGCAGGACTCAGTCTTGTAGTCGGACTGATGGTGGGCTACGGTGTAATTGGCGATGGCTCGCCGCAGGATGCCCTGAAGAAGGAAACCTGGACTCATATAATCGATCTCGTTACACAAGATACAGAATAAGCAGGAGGTTTTTCCGATGTTAGACATTCAGCAGATTAAAGAAATTATTCCCCACCGCTACCCATTTTTATTAATTGATAAAGTGGTGGAAATTGAAGAAGGTAAACGCGCAGTTGCCATTAAAAACGTAACAGCGAATGAAGAATTTTTTAATGGTCATTTCCCGGACTATCCGGTTATGCCAGGCGTTTTAATCGTTGAAGCACTTGCACAGACAGGGGCAGTCGCAATGCTGAAGCAGGAAGATTACAGAGGCAAACTCGCTTTCTTTACAGGTATCGACAAATGCCGCTTCAAGCGTCAGGTAAAACCGGGCGATCAGCTCCGTCTTGAAGTCGAGATCGTCCGCATCAAAGGACCAATCGGCAAAGGAAAAGCAACCGCAACCGTTGACGGGGAAGTGGCTTGTGAGACGGAGATCATGTTTGCGATTAAGTAGAAAAGCGTAGGCAGGCGTTTAGGGGCGTACACGTTGGACTGAGGCGTCGGAGATAAAGGTAACACGGTGAACGAAGTGAGCCGATGTTGACTTATCGGGCAGAGTCCGAGGGAAACGTGCTAGCGCCTGAAGCTGTACATTGTGACAGCATACATTCCTTTTTCTAATCAGGCTTCAATTATTTAATGTCATCTCAGGTGAACGGAGTGGAAGGCGGCGACTCCAGCGTGAGTGGCGTGACAGCTGAGACCCCGCAAGGCGAAGCCTGAGGAGGCTCAGCGCACGCCACGCGGAAAGCGCCGCCTGCAGCGAAGTGAACCGGTTACAGAAGCTTAACCAACTTACAGAGGCTGAGACTTACTCGTCCAGCCTCATTTTCATGCCGCAATACATAATCCATCTCTCTCCGGGGAAACTATCGACAGACCGTGAATGGTCAGTTCATAAAAAGGAGAGGGATCAAATGAATAAATACATCAAAATGACAGCAGGCTCACTGCTTGCAGCAGCGCTGATGGTCGGCTGTAACGTAAACGACGGCATGCCGGACAACGATAACGAATCCATGATGGATAACCCCGTCAACGACAATCGCGACAACAATGCGATGGATGGTAACAACGGCGATAACAATAATGCAATGGACGGAAACAATCGTGCAGATGATGACTGGGGCATGGACGGGGACCGCAACAACGACCGGAACACTGACACAGACAAAGATCCAATGCGCGACGAGAACGCCAATGGTGAAGACATCATCGAAGACGATATCGACCGTGAAGACCGCGACAACCGTGACGAGTAATCCTTTCTGCCGGATTTAATCCGGCAGATTGATTTTACATAATATAATCAAGACTTTCTCAGTCCCATTCGCCCTTAATCATGATAAAAGACATACGTTATACCACTGGGATGTATAGATGATTGTGCTTTTAACAGCAATAGGGTAAAATGCACAGAGAGACTTATCACTTCAACGTTGAGCACATCATAGTCATTGGGAAATTATCGGATAGTAAAGAGCTAGGAGGTTCGTTTCTTATATGCTTCAACAATTGCCAACAGGGACTAAAATCAGCATTACCCGTTCAATTAATACTGCATTTGAGCAGTACATGAACGAAATAGATTGGAATGAAGACCGCTTCAACATGGTTGAATTTATGAATGCATGGAGCAAATACATCACAACTCAGGCATCATGGTATGAAAACCTGGAGCCATCCGTCAAAGAAAGCCCGGAATTCCATGAGCAGCTTGCAAATAAAATCAACGAAACGATCGAAAAAGTGCTGGAAGAAGAACCAACACCTGCACAAATCGAGCGCATCGAGCAGCTTCAAATGAGCACAGGTACAGAAATGGACTTCTCATGTAAAGCAGAAGCAAAGTACGTGATCCAGACACTGGAAAGAAAGCTTTCTTAATATATATACAGAAAAAGGACTGTTCAAAAAGTCAGTACAGCTGATTTTTTGAACAGTCCTTTTATTTTGTCCGGTGGGAGTGCCGGTGTTACCGATAAAACTTCTTTTCTAACCCGTAAAAAGCCCGATCTGACCGGAAAACAAATGAATCTGACTTCTCATCCTCAAGCCGTCCACCTGCCCAGACTCACTTCTTAATCCGAGGCTTATCCTTCATCTGCTGCTTAAACTCTGCGAGCAGCTCATCACCTGAAATATCTTTCCGGTCCAATATGTAAGCAAGCAAATCTTCTGCATATTCATTACGCTGATTTCTCATATGGGCACTGAATAACACACTGACCTTATCACCGATCGGCTTTACTTCATGCACACTCGCAAACAGCCCTGCCGGATCATTTTTCTCATTTGAAATGACTGCAAGAATCTCGACATTTTCATCACTTTGCTGAAGCTTTTGGAAATACTCCGTCTCAGCACCATCTAAAAAAGCCTCGAGGATCCACGTCTGGTGTTCATCTTCTTTATTAATAATCAGGCCGTCATGCAGCGTAAAGTTGCGAATGTTGTCTTCTTCCACGACCTGAATTTTCATCAGTTTGAATGTTTTCATTCCGCACAGCCCCTTTAGTCATTGTAACCTGATTATAGCATACAGCATTTTTTTCAAAAAAGTTAAAAAATAAGGGTTAGTTCATTTCCCGGGGAATATTGCAGAATAAAAGGTGAATTTCGCCTAGGGCATTTCGACTTTTTCACACATAAAAATGACATCAAAATAAATATTTCCGTGTTTTACAACAATTTATCCCGCAGCTAAAATGAGAATATCTTCAAAGAAAGGAGGATGGATATGATCAATCAGGTTACGCTAGTCGGGCGGCTGACAAAAGATCCGGAACTGAAAGAGATCGCCGGGAACAGGCAGGTGTTGAACGTCACCATTGCTGTGAACCGGCCATTTAAAAATCAGGCAGGTGAATTTGAAGCCGACTTTATCAGGTGTACAATCTGGAACAGGAATGCACAAAACACACATGCTTATTGTGAAAAAGGGTCATTAGTCGGCGTCGTTGGCAGCATTCAGTCAAGATCATATGAAAGAGAAGATGGCACCAGGCAGTATACGACAGAAGTCCACGTAGACAATGTCAGATTTATGGACCGCAGAAAACAATCCGCAGATCCCGGCCCATTTGAACAGCCGATTCCGCGAAACACCGCTCCACCGCAGGACACTCATTTAGAAACAATCAAATAGCAACACCAGCCGTGGCTCCGCTCCAACAGGCACAAGTATCCTGCAGAGAAAGCAAACCTTCCCCATTGCCGGACCTGCAGGAAGCAAGCCTGCCGCAATCATCCTCATACTTACAAAAAAACCGCCTGACAAAGTCAGACGGTTCTCTTCATATAGCTAATTCAGCACCAGCAGATCTTCAAGCTCCTCATTCGAAAGCTCCGTAATCCACTGATCGCCGCGGATAATATCCTCATTCAGCGATTGCTTCTTCTCAAGCATCTTATCAATCTTTTCTTCAATTGTTCCTGAAGATATAAACTTATGCACATGTACGAAACGGGTCTGGCCGATCCGGTAAGCACGGTCTGTTGCCTGATTTTCAACAGCCGGATTCCACCAGCGGTCATAATGAATCACATGATTTGCAGCTGTCAGCGTCAGGCCTGTTCCGCCGGCTTTGAGACTCAGGATAAACACAGGGAATTCTCTGGCCTGGAACTGCTCAACCAGCTGATCACGCGTTGCTTTTGGCGTAGAGCCGTTTAAAAATGGCACTTTAAACCCGTATTTCTTCTGCAGTACATCCTGAATCATGCGTCCCATCGAGATGTACTGCGTGAAAATAATCGTTCCTTCTTCAGCTTCAAGAATCTGTTCGAGAAGATCCATGAGCTTATCCATTTTCTCGGAACGCGCAACGATGTCAGCCGGTGCGTCTTCCTGGAGATAGAGGGCAGGGTGATCACACAGTTGCTTCAGGCGATTCAGCATCTGAAGAACCATCCCTTTACGCTCAATTCCTGTCAGCTGAGGGATCTTTTCAAGCGTGTCCTGCACAAGCTGTTCATACAGTGAAGCCTGCTCTGAGGTCAGCGGACAGAATTCCTTCTGCTCAATCTTAGAAGGAAGATTCAGACCGACAGCAGGATCCACTTTTGTCCGGCGAAGCAGGAATGGACGTATTCTTTTTTGCAATTTGAGCGTCAGTTCTTCAGATCCGTCACGCTCAATTGGCGCAATGAAATCTTTTCTGAAAGCACCAAGTGAACCAAGGTAGCCGTGATTAATAAAGTCAAAAATCGCCCAAAGCTCAGACAGTCTGTTTTCCATCGGCGTTCCGGTCAGTGCGAGGTGGTGCGCACCGTTCAGACTGCGGATGGCTTTTGACTGCTTGGTGAATGGGTTTTTAATATTCTGCGCTTCATCCAGTGCAACAGCTGCCCACTGGACGGCTGTGAGTTCTTCCTGATCAGCGTGACACAAGCCGTAAGATGTCAGCACGACATCAGCTGTTGCAATCGAAGTCCCGAAAGCTTCATTTTTTGCACGGCCAGGTCCGTAGTGAAGGTGTACATTCAGAGACGGGGCAAAACGTTCGATCTCACGCTGCCAGTTTCCGAGTACAGAAGTCGGGCAGATAATGAGAAATGGCTGCTCAGGTGACTCCGTATCTTTTACATACAGCATATAACTGATCAATTGAATCGTTTTCCCAAGACCCATATCATCAGCCAGGCACGCGCCAAAACGGTTGCTGCGCAGAAAACTCATCCAGCTGAAGCCCTGTTGCTGATAGGGTCTCAGCTCACCATCAAGGGCGTCAGGAGGCGGGAGGAGCGGCACTTTGCCTGCATCATTCAGCTTCTCCATCATTGATTTCATTGAGCGGTTCAGCTCAAATTGAATACGCAAATCATCCGCGCTCTCATCTTCCTCATCATTTAAGTGATCCTCAAGTAAGTCCTGCATACTGATCCCATTCTTTTTCGCAGCCTGCATCGCCTGTTGAATCCGCGCGATCATTGCCGGGTCAAGCGCAACCCATTCACCGTTCAGTTGAATGAACCGGCGCTTTTCCTCGACAAGAGACTGGAATTCATCATCTGAGAGATCCTGTCCATTCACAGAAATCTTCCAGTCATAATCCACAAGGGAATCCAACCCGACAAAGGACGGACGGTAGTTATGATCGCCTTTTACTGCTGCCTTGAGTGAGACATTCGACTTCTGAATCGACTGCCACCATGCAGGAAGCAGAATTTCAACGTCGAGGGCGAGCAGTTTTTCACTGCCTTCCGTTAAAAACAGCCATGCACGTTCTTCAGCCATCTCAAGCTGCCACTGACCATCCTCTTTTAAATACGGAATCAGTTTCACCCAGCGGTCAAGCTCATGGGATATCGCCTGCTCTTCATCCAGCCATCTTTTAGGGAGAGAATCAGTAAGCGGTTTTGAAAGATCCAGATCATACGTCCAGTCAGACCGTCTGCTGTCGCGCAGGAAAGGTTGCATGCGCCAGGGCTGTTCTTCAGATTCAGGCTCTTCAAGACGAAGTCCGAAGCGGTAGGGAAGTTCAAGATCCTTCTGTTCAACCCACATTTTCCACTTCGTCTCATCAAAGTACGCCGCAAGATCTTCAGCCGTCAGCACATGGCCGCTGTTGAACAGACGCGCTGCAAGATTCGAACTTCTCGGGTGATGGTCAAAAAACGAGGTGATTGCATACTCATACCACTCATTCATAAACTTCTTCTGATCAGCATCCGCATGCTCACCGCTGTAGGACATATCTGCCCACTCATCCCAGAACTCCTCACCAAGCTTCATATCAAACGTCTCGCTATCTGACTTATGATTCCACTCAGCAAGCCACTTACCTTCAGTGATCCACTCATATAAAAGGGGAGCGGCATCATACATAAATTCGGACTGCTCTGACAGCGCCCACTGCTTGCGTCCATGAAATTCCGGCTGTGCAAACAGCGTCAACAGCGCCCAGCTGTCGAGCGCAATACTGTCAGCCGGCAGATTACTGAAAGAAGGGAGGGACGTGCCATAAAACGATTCTTTATGCCAAAGCAGCAGCGCATACTGCCAGATCGCAGGGTCAATCATTTCACCATCTTCAGTTAAAACCCTGATCGAAAAATAACCCTGATCAAGCGGCAGTACATCAATCTTTTCCATGAATCAGTTTCCCCCTTTCACATTCTTCTCTGAATGCCCGCAGCCGTCTGTAGCGGTCAAGCAGCTGGTCGAAATACAGGGCAAATCGCGGTTCTTCGTTCATCCCCTGATAGATTTTCTTCAGCTTTTTCAAATAGCGGACAGCTTTCTTGTACGTCTCACGCTGCTTTTTCTGAATCAGACTCTCCACCCATTGGTGAAGCAGGGGAGCTGCAAACTCGGGTTTGCGCTCCATCAGCTTTTTCAATCCTGCTGCTTCAAGTTCTTCAGGGGAGAAGTCAATCCAGTGAACGAGCTCCACCCATTCTTTATATTTTCCCGCATCAAGCAGCACAGCACCGAGGTGCCGCGCACTGTATGGCAGGAGTTTTTCATATAATTTAATCGTCACATCCGGCACATGCAGTCTCAGCTGCTCACCTTCAATTTTATGAATCAGCCATAACGCGAACGAACGCTGGTCTGAATGGTTATCCATACGTGCAAGATAAAGGTCCAGCTTTTTCTGCATCGCTTTTAACACTCTGACAGAACGGTCAATCTCACCTTCGCGCAGCAGCCACTCAAGCCACTGAACCGCATGAGGTACCGCGAGCTCTGTAGAAGCGGCAAACTGTTCTTCAAAATCATCACCATTTCGAAGCAAAGTAAAGATCGTCCCTGCTAAATGGGTTTCATCTGTGACTTCAGCCTGCTTCAAACGCACAGCCTCCTGCTCACGGTCACTGCGTTTTGTAAACAGCTGAAACCACAGCATGGCATAGATTGAAAAGCTCAGCGGATCTTTCTTTTCAAGAAGCGAGGCCGTCTCACGCTTCAGCTCTTTGAAAAAGGGATCAAACGAAAACGGATGAGCATATACAGCAAGATCAACTACAGCCTTCTGCATCGCCTCCATAATCGTCTCCAGCGCACGTGTGATATGAACAGACTCATAGCCCTCAAACGTCTCAGAGAGCTTTCTATGATAGTAAAAAGACACATATAGCATGTATAAAGGAACCCATTCCTTTTCAACCGGTGCATGCTGCTCGAACTTCCGGTAATTCGCCATCATATAGTTTTCAAGCAGATAAGGCTCAGCTTTTATATGATCAACAGGAACGCTGTCAGCTGTCTCCACAGCAATTCTACGCCAGAATTCAGGAGACTTCTGCGCTCTTATAGAAGCATCCTGCTTCTGATTACGCCACGCCTGAATCCACTGACTGACACTCGCATTCTGCTGATAAAACTTAAAAAACACCGCCATCCGGTGACGGCACCAGGGCTCCTCAGGACAGCTGCAGCTGCTTCCCTTATCAGGATTCAGTGAAATCCGCACACTGACACCGTGGACATCGCGCACCTTCGCCTTCAGCATCTGATGATTCGCATCAAATCCCATCTCATACACCGTGCCCTGCCTATATAAAAACAATCCCTTCTGCACAAGACGTTCATCCGTCTGATCAGCAGGAGAAAACTGCCTGAACAGCCGCTGCTCAAGACGCTCCATCCCATCTGCCAGCAATTGCGTTTGCATCCACCATCTCCACCTTTTCGAAAAAAAACGTATCTTTTATTATACCGTACTTTTCGTGAAAAGCGAAGACCCGGGACAGACCCGGGTCTTCGCAGGTTGAACTTTCGTGCTTTGGATGCAGTTGGGAAACAGTCTTTTAGGTTTGTTAAGGGCATGAAGAGGGGCTGGGCGGGGCGGACGTGCCGGGCGTCAGGCAGGTATGGGCGGATCTGACCGGAATATAGGTGGATGTGCCCCGTAACTCGAGTGATGTGATCTATAAGTGAGGGGACCTGACCTATAAAACTGCAGCTATGTGAATTACGACCGGTAAATCACCGTTAGTGACCGGTAAATGAAAGGATGTGCCCCGTAACTTTTAAAATGTGACCTGAACCACGCTCAGCACCTAGATTAAAAGAAAGTGGGAAATCAATTGATTCTTAAACCACGTAAACTGCCCAGAACAATTAAAGCTTTAGAAAGCATCAATAATCGTCTGCCCCAATTTCACCCTTCAAAAGCAGAGATAGAAAAAGAACTGGGACAATGTATGGCTGGCTTTCATGGTGAAAAAAGCTCTGATTATTATTTAACATTTCTCGAATCAGATCCAATTATTATCTGTGACTTACGTTTGAAGTATAAGGGGACAAACTTTCAAATTGATACAGTGATCGTCTATCCAGGGGTGATCTGTATTTTGGAGGTAAAATATATTAAGGGAACAATAGAAATAAGGTCTTTTTACGATCAAACTCTGCGGACCTTAAATGGTGTTGAAGAAGGCTTTCCGAGTTTCAAATTACAAGCTGAAAGGCAGTCAGATCTTTTAAGCAAATGGCTTAAGCTACACTGTAATATAACTGTCCCGGTAATCCCTTTCATTGTAATGGGGAATTCTAGGACGATTGTAAAAGCAGAAAATGTGAAAGATCTCTCAAATACGATTCCAATGCAGGCGATCCCGAGAACGATTCATCAATTACTTAGTAAACACAAATTAAAAAAGATTTCAGTTTCAAAGGCACTCAGCATAAGTGAAAAGATGTTACAGGCTCATGAGGAACATCTAATTAATTGGTACAAAAAATTTGGCATTACATTTAATGATCTTAAAAAAGGTTATATTTGCCCTGAATGTAAAGGATTTAACATCCTGAGGAGAGCGAGGAAATGGCAATGCTCACTGTGTAATATCACTGGTTTTCACATTTTTGAACACGCTATTGAAGAAGCATTTTTACTGTTGGGTGATGGTTTGACTAACCAACAATTCAGAAAGCTTTTTGAGACTAGTTCGAGCCAGTCGGTAAAGAGACTACTCAGAAAAATGGACCTTCATCGGACTGGAGAGGGGAAAGGGACGAGATATTATAGAAAATAGTAATGTGAAATCTGAGAGTTGTGATTGTAACTAGTGACCTAAAAAAAAAGAAAATGTGACCGGTAAACGCCCGATAATGACCTCTAAAAACTGTTATGTGACCCGAAAATGCGGGTTATCATTTGATGTGACCTCTAAATATTTGGATCCGACCTGAATATACCTGAATGTGACCTGTAAAACCATGAATGTGACCGGAAAAGTCGCCGCACCCCCGCACCCGCCCAGCTCCACACCACCCAACCCCAAAACAAAAAGCCCTGCACCAGCAGGGCTTCCGCTCAAACTCAAGCTCCAATTAATTCGGCAATACGCCAAGCAGCACATACTTCCAGTTCGTCCGCTGCCCTGTGTATCCTAGGTTATCAAACGTCAGGCGGCTGACCTTCATTGGCGTAATGTAAGGCATCCCGCTGCGTTCAATCTGTTCAGGATCGACTGTGACCCATTCACCGGCGTTCAGTCCGCTGAGAATCTGCTGGCGGTCGCCGTCAAGGATTCCGACTTCCACAATACGGGGTTCAACAAGTCCCATTTCATTTAATACATAGACTTTAGAGATGTCCAGACCGATCACAGGCATTGTCACCGCATTCGGTGCTGCTTCAAGTACGATTTCATTGACCACGTGCTGGCCGATAAACCAGTCTTCGTTTGCTGTGAGTAAGTCTATGTTTAATGGATACATGCTTTTTTCATTCAACGCCGGCTCCTGATCAGGCAAAAGCGGATTGGATGCAACAACACCGTCTCCCACTGATTCTGCAACTGGTGAAGCCACGCGTGCCTGCATTCCTTCCTCAACCAGTTTTGCTTCTTCATCTGTCAGTTTTGACTTTGATGCAAGAGAGTCCGTATAGATCGTGATCAGCGGGTGGCTGATGTCTTCAGCAAGACGGGCAATCTGTCCTGTGAATTCACTTTCAACTGTCACAACTGGGCTGTCTTCAAGCCCGTCAGCAAGACGTTCATACTTATCGCGCTCAGCCTCTAAGCGTTCCACCTGGGCTTCCTGCTGACCAATCTGCTGATTAATCAATGAGCGGGTCTGATCAACGGTTGCGTCAGACACATCAATGCCAACTTCAAGCTCAATCGTCACCAGGAGCTCCTCATCTTCAAGCGTACTTGATGGACGCGCAGTTGCTGAAGAGGAGGAATTTGATTCTGAGATCTTCCGCTCAATGCTCTCAAGCTCACTCAGATATGACTCGACAGCTGAGATCTCATCTTCAAGCTGTTCGATTTCCGATTCGAATACAAGACGCTGTTCCTCAAGGTCTGAAACCGTATATTCATATAAAGGTGTCCCCGGTGTCACCTGGTCGCCTTCTTCTACTAAAAACTGTGTAAACATGCCAAGCTGTTCAGAAAAGTAAACTCTTTCTTCAAGCGCTGTATGTACCACACCATCTTTGACCATGACTTCTTCGACCAATTCACTTTTTGAGGGCTTCTGATCGTGGACAATCGAAGTCCGGTCAATTAACAGGTCATCCTGTTTAATCAAATAAAGGTTCACGCCGGCAAAAATGACAGCGAGAACGCCGATTAACCATATACTTCTTTTACTCAATTTATGCCAGCTCCTTTATAGAAATAAATACTGATAGAACGGGAGATATTCAAGCGCAGCGGTTGCAGCCCAGAATAAAATGTTTAACCCGAGAATAATTAAAAATGCTGCCCACCATTTTAATGTAGTGATTGAACGCAGCACCGTAAACTGCCAATAGATTACCCAGAATTTGAAAAGGGAAATTGCGCCCAGGAAGTATACAAGCCATGCCTGCTCAATGAACAACTGCCCGATCACACCCCATGAAAACGGGGAAGAGTACCAGTCAATTCCCTGCCACACGATCAGCACAATATAGCTCAGCTGTTCAAGCAGGAGTATGAAAACCGGGAACAACGACAGTGCTAGCATCTGCCTGAAAGTGAACTGTTTTGCCATCAGCCAGTAAAAAAGTGCCGGCAAAAATAGCACAATACTCACATACAATAACCCCTGCGCAAGTCTGCCCAGTAAGAAGTAAAATCGCTGCAGATCATATTCAAGTCCATAAAATAAAACAAAATTCCCGGCCCATTCCTGGGTGCCCATACCAATCACAGCACCAAAGCCGAAAATCACCAGTGCCACTATAAAAGCAGCTGCAATATAACGTTTTATATGTAAAACAGCATCGCTGCCCAACACGAAATCTATCATTCTGCCAGGGCTTTTAAGACCCTCGCGTAAGCCGTAACGCATCTTCAAACCTCCCAAAAATAATCGCTTTCTCTATTGTAAAGAAAAACACTGATCTTGTCACTGCTTGAAGTAATTTGAAATTAAATGTTGGAATAGTGAGAAAAATGAAAGGGACCATAGAACTACATAAAAGAAGCTGCCGGTCAATAAAGACCTGCAGCTTCTTTTAATATCCATTCTTCTTCACAACTCTCAGCAATTGCATCAGCATTTCAATCTTATTCGCCTGCTTTGCTGAAGGCATCTGGGAAAGAGTACGTAATTCGTCAAGCAGGGCCGGGTAGGTTCTCAGAAAGTCGATCAGCTGACGGTCCTCAGCTTTCATTACTCTTTCTGAAAGTTCCAGCCTTGATTCCTTAATTACTTTAGTATCAGTCGTTTCATAAAGCACCATCGCCATAAACTTGTCGTCATCAATATGATAAATATCTTTCATCCTGCGCAGCGTATCAATCGGAATCTGTCTGACGCCTCTTTCATAATTTGAAAGGGTGGCAGGCTGAATATTCAGCTGGTAGGCAGCATTTTTCTGACTGATCTGCAGCACTTCTTCACGGTAATACTTTAAAATGTGAGCTAAAGACAACGAATTCACCTACTTAATGACCGGAATACATTTACAATATCGGTCAGCAGGCAATGAAAAATATTTATCAACGATATGTTATGAAAAATGTATAAACAAAACGTTGATTATTTGCTATAATAAATAATTATAAAATACAATAAATTAGTAATTTTCTGAAAAATGGAGGAAATGTAAGTGGATACTTTTCAAGATTGGGTACATGAAGCTCGTATTGATTTTGAGGAAAAACTGTCCCGTGCATTGAAGCCGGAGGAAATTGACTTTTTAAAATGGGTAGAAACACAATTCGTACACACGCAAGCCAATAAATAGAGAAAAAGGGTCATTCATAAAATCTCAGCTCCCGCATCGATACGGAGTGCCTTTGTAGAAGCTGCTACCATCTGGAGGGTTTTATGAATTTGTACACGTTTAACTTTGATCAGCTGCCTGAAGATCTCAATACAATTATGAAAGACTTTCTCGATTATCAGACAGTAAAGGATTTTGAGCGGCTGCCTCACTATAATTTTTTCAGGCAGCTGCAACAGCTTTTTTATAGTGAAAAAAAGATTTTTATCGAATCATGCCATTATTACAAACAGCGCACAGCACCACACCAGACAGGCATCATGATCACACTTCGCGGAAAATCGTCCTTCGATATACATATTTCATGTAACACCAGCACGCACACCATTACCCTGATGTTCCCGCACGCAGAAAACTATTGCCATCGTTCATTGAGCAGCGCTCTTAGCTATGCTTTCAATTATTCCCGTCCCGGCGATCAAAATAAGCCGATTCTACCAGGTGAGAAAAGAGTCATTTGGTCCGGTTTGACCTGGCAGCAAAACAGGTAAATGATTGGAAAACATACAATGGAGCGATTTAACATGGCAATGGAGCAACTTACAAGCGAAAATCTATCAGCAATTTTAAAAGAAGCACACCAAAAAGGTGAGAAAGAACAGCTCACACCACAACAGATGGTGCAATGGCTTGCCTCACAAATGAATACGAAACAGCAAGTCTGAAAAGCGTGCCGGAAAACTGTTTCCGGGATGCTTTTTTAATTTGTGAGGATGCTTTTGAGAAACAGTCCCTAAATGTCATAAAGACATAAAGGTGAGTGGAATGATACGTGAAGGAAACGGATGCGACACCAGAAATGCCTGAAAGCTACCTGAGCAGCGGTGATTGCTACCCAATAAAGAAAAAACACAACATCCTGCACCAACACCAACAAAAAACCGGGACACTCAGCCCCGGCCCTGACACTACACCTGATTCCCGAGCAGCGTCTCCATATGATCAATCCCATTTTCAGTCAGCATGTAATGCATCTGGCCCTCGTGCTTGATTTTTTCAACAAGCGGGCGTGAGCGGCTGAGCGCAATCTGAATTGCTTTTGATGAATGTTCCGTGTCAAAATGACTCTTCAGCACATCGTAGACTTCCTTTGCAGACATATGCTGACGATCGAATTCTTTCATATAGATATAAAGAATACTTAGCGCCTGATCCTCCACGCGTTCAAGCACCCGCGGATCAGGGTTGTTTTCCAAGTTGAAATCAGGCGTATCCTCAGAAACTATTCGTGTTTCATCCTGCTCTTTTGGCATATTGGAAAGTAGCGTCTGGATATAAGCCAGGCCGGATTCCGTTACTTCATAGATTTTCTGCAGCTCCTGATGACCGGCCTCCTGCAGATAACCTTTCTTCACACACGTATGAACACTCAGATGAATATTATTCGGCACAGTATGACGGGCTTCTCTGAACTGCTTGCGCACCATCTTCGCTGTAAATGACGGCTGCTGTTTGAAGTGAGACAGGTAATAAGCCATCGCCAGTGTGAACTGCCATTCTGCATGTAATGGAAGCTTTTCAAGGTATTTTTGAATATCCGGCTTTTCTGCTGAACCTGACTGAGTGAGCGGCTTTGGTGCTGACGGCGAACTCTTTTCGATTTCAAAAGTCGCGGGTACCTTACCGCGGCGGCCAGGGCCAGGCTTCAGATCGTCTTTCATCATTTTTGAAAGGTAGGACTGAACGACTTTATCATGCTCTTCCACAAATTCACGGTCACCGGCAACTGCATACTCAAAGTCTTTATAACGAACACTAAGCTGATATGATTCCTGACCCATTTTTACCGCCTCCTGAAAGTTTTTTATCTCTATTTAACCTTTATTATAGTTCTTTAATCAGATGATTACAACACTTTTTGTTCTATATTAAGAACATTTTTTTCATTCTTTAGCTCTGTATGAGCTGGCTGTCGATTTCTGCGGATGTTAAGCCTCGCGCTTCTCATCAGGGTTAACGTCGCAAAATTTACATAATTACTCTTCAGTTTACTGATTCAATTTAAGTATGCACAAAATCCCATTTTGCTATTCAGTGTTTAAAAAATGGTGAAAGCGGTCATAGTACAACAAACATTTAAAAGAAAGGGGAGAGGCATGATGCTGCTCGACCCATTAGGAAAAGTATTGTTTATGGAGGTCTGTAAAAGACTGCGTGATAACAAATGGACGGTGGATGACCACCAGTTTTATAAAGATGAAGATGTAACAGAAGCGATTTTTGCTCTGCCTGACTATCTGGTTGAAAGAGAAGATAATCCCGAATTTGAAAAGGATATTGCCGTGGTGAAATATGAAGGGAATCCTCAGAAAATGAAGGAAAACCAGATTGACGGAGTTGTACTGAAGTTTTATACAAAACGTCTGAAAGCACTCGGACTTCATGAGTCGATTTCAGAAGTAAAAACCTTTCAGCGCAAAAATAATGCGACAGAAATTGAATTTTTCATCGATCAGGTGTTTGCGGACGAAGAAGTCCAGCAGTGGTTTGATGAACTATTCACCAGACTCGACGAAAAAATGACAGGCATCTACGGAGACGAAATCAAAGACATCCCAATCGTCCTCCTGCCCAAAAAACTCCACGACCTGCCACTTCATACGACGTAATATATTGTTGAAGTGTACAGAGAGAATTTTAATTTAAATAAATGAGGTTATTAATAACACCTGAGGCGAACGGAGCGGAAGGCGGTGACTCCGGGACGATTAGCGGGATAGCTGAGACCCCGCAGAGCGAAGCTCGAGGAGGCTCACCGCCGGCCCTGCGGAAAGCGCCCCCTGCAGCGCAGTGAACCGATTACCAAAGAAAAAGGCTGAGACATCAACGTCTCAGCCTTCATACATATTAATAATGCTCGTTCTCCTCAGACTTCCAGCTAAGAAAAGTAAAAGAGCCGATCAATCCGATAATTAAAATAAATTCAATCAAAAATGATTCGCTGAATGATGTCTGGAACATATCAGTAAACACCTTCAGAGTAATATAAGAAATAAGTAAAATGGCAATGATCATTGCACCTATGTTATGAAGTTTCACCGAACCACACCTCCTGCAAATCTCTAAGATGTCCATAGACTATTGAAGCGGTTTAAGTTTTTTTAAATCAATTGGCTGTCCGATTCTCGAGCCGGGTGAATGACCCGTAAAGCTCATATTTCGTACATTCGAAGGCTGCATGGACTGGATGAAAAATCGCTGTTCATTCAGGTCGAAAAGAACTTCTTTCTGCATACGTAACGCCTCCCTTTGACAACATCTTACGCCGCAAAAAACCACCATTCAACAAAATCATCGTTTCTTAATCGCGTTGTTACATAAATAATATATATAGACAAAAAACGACAAATTTCTGCCTTAATCTGTTACACTAAAAAAACATTCAGATTTATGTTTATCATTTTAAAATACGGGTAAATGTATTTAGCTAACAACATTTCTATACGTACGAAAGGGGTCCGCTATGGCCGACACTCGTCTTGAACCAACCCTGAATCAATTAACTGATAAAATTTTAGACCAGCGAACCGATCTGGCACATGCCATTACTGAAAATCAAAATAAACGATATGAAAGACTTGAAGCATTTTCTGAAGATCTGTTTCAATTTCGTGTTGAACTCGTCACACTCTATGCTGAATCTCTGTCCATGACAAAAGAGGAACGTCAGGAACGGATTGAAAGCTGGGGGACGAAAACAGGTAAGGCCTGTGCTGAAATGGGTATTTCACTTGACTCTATGTTGAAGGAAGTGCCGGAATACCGCGCCGCAATTGGGAACATCATTAAAGAAGAAGCGATTACATATGGTTTTTCAGTAGCAAAACTTTATGACATTCTGTCAGTACTAGACCGCACAGTGGATGATGTCGTGTATTACTTCTGCCTGCCATTTGTAGAAGTACAGACAAAATCTCTTCAAGCCTCACAGGAGCAGATGCTCGAAATGTCAGTGCCGGTTGTACCGATTGATGCCGGCGTTGCAGTGCTGCCGCTCGTCGGAACCATTGACACGCACCGTGCAAAGCTGATTATGGAAGAATCACTCACAAAATGCCTTGAACTGAATGTAAATGAATTCGTCATTGACCTCTCAGGTGTTGCAATGGTTGACACTTTTGTTGCACACAAATTGTTCCAGGTCATTGATTCACTCAAATTAATTGGCGTAAAACCGAAAATTTCAGGGATCTCTCCTGAAATGGCACAGACGATCGTGCAGCTCGGCCTGAATTTCTCAGATATCCCGTCATATGCAACATTAAAATCAGCTTTAAAAGAAATTGGTTTTGAAATGAAGATAAGTGAATATATTTAATACAGGAAACCGCAGCTGATGATGGCTGCGGTTTTCTTTTTTAGCAGATTTAATTACGGTGTTTGATTTTCTTCAGTGCTGGTAGTAATCAGCCCCCAGCGAAAAAACCGTGAGCGTAGTAACCCTTTAATTAATGGCGGTACCACTCAATCATAGACGTATAGTCATCATTTATCGAAGAACAGAATACAAAACTCATGTATTTTTATCCATTTATAAAAGGACGAATATCACTAATTTACATTTAAAAGGGTTTTATATTTCTTTTTTATTACTAAAATGTTACATTATGATTGCATGACAGGAAGGAAATAAAAATAATTTAAGATTTCATATTTAAAATGCGTTAGTCAATGGGATTTGCTAAATACATAGAGGAGGTACAATATGAATCAATTTACAAAAAATGTGTCAGCACTAGTTGGTGCGGGTGTTCTGTCAATTGGCGTATTACAAACTGCTGCTGGAGAAGAACGCAATCAATTTGAAAGTATTTTTTCGGACATCGAGCAGCATGCCCCTATTTATGGAACGATGGAGAATGTGTTTCATATGGACATTATGTCAGGATACCCGGTTTCTTCCGGCATGTATTACGAGATGAAGCCTTTTGAAAAAGTAACACGGGCACAGACAGCAAAAATGCTGACTGCATCATTGGGTGGGAAAATGGCTACACAAAAGTTAAGTCCATTTACAGATGTAAGCGAAATGAACTGGGCCCATGATTATGTCACGATCATGGATGAGAAAGAAATATTTGGCGGGTATCAGGATGGTACATTCAATCCGCAGGCAAATTTAACGCGAGCTCAGGCTGCGAAAATTATCGTTAATGCATTTGACTTACCATATGATGAAAATGAAATGGAAACCGGCTTCAATGATGTTTCTGCTGATCATTGGGCTGCAGCATATATAAATGCACTGGTTGATGCTGAGATCACAACTGGCACGTCCCAAACCGCTTTTTCCCCGGAAGAAGATGTAACGCGTTATCAGCTTGCTGCATTCATTGAACGTTCACTTAATCAATCTGAACGAAGCGTTGATCAAACATTTCTTAAAGTACGTGAAGTGTATGGACAGTTTCATCATCATTATATGAACGCCCTTCAGGAAGCTAATTCTTCCAGTGAGACTAAGACGTATGAAGATTTCCAGTTAGGCTTTAAAGATCTGGTGACAGCTGACTATGAACCTGTTCTGGAAAAAGTTTTTAATTCAGAATGTGCGCTATATGGAGACTGTGATGGAATCAAATATACGGCATCAATTCAAAATATGTTTCATAAGAGTGTGATTGAAAATAGCGGAGACCGTATAACGATTCAATATGATGAAGAGGTGAATGGTCTTTTTTCAAGCGGAAATTATTTAATTAGTATCGCAAAAGAGAATGGACAATGGAAGTTGGATGGATATGAAGCTGAGTTCTATAATGGCGGTGAACTTAAGATCAGCCTGACGAAAGAAGAAGCGCTTAACCACATCGAATCATCCTACCGGTTGAACTTTAAGCAGTGGGAACAAGTTTATAGTGTCACAGATATTGGCATGAATGAAGAAGGGGAGTGGCTGATTCAGCTGAATACGGATGGTCCTAACGATGAGTACGTCGTTAAATATAATCCAGATGAAGGCAATTTTTATTACTGATTTGATTGCAAAACCGCAGCTGTAAGATGGCTGCGGTTTTCTTTTTAAATAAAATTACTTTAATCGTCGTATGATCTTCAGTAAGTTCAGCATGCTGAGGATTGATAGTAATATTGAAAGGGTTAAAAGTAGTATCACGGTCCCCGTATGCTGCAAGTGTTAAGGCACATTATGTAACTTTGGACCCGAATGTCATTTCCCAAAAATATCAAAAATTGCTTCCAAACGTTTACATGTCAGCAATTCGGGTAGAGTCTAATGTATCAGTTTGGAATTATAATGGATTTATTGTTTCTTTTATATTACTTAAATGTTACATTTAGATTACAGAAGAAAGAGGCGTTAGAAAACGTCCGGACAACAGGAGGAAGTAAATGACTCACATTTATAAGAAAAGTACCGCTCTTATTGCGGGTGCAGCACTGTCACTCAGTCTCATCCAGCCAGGTGAAGCAGCAGTCGAATCAAACACTTATCAAACCTTTACAGATGTTGATCGATCATCTGAATTCTATGATTCAATTGAGAGTATGTATTACAAAGGCGTTATGTCAGGTTACCAGACTGGATCAAATTTTCTTGACCCTAAAGAAATGAAGCCGCTCCAGCCCGTAACCAGAGCGCAGGCGAGTAAGATGATGGTGAATGCAGCGGGCATGTTCCCGGCAACGCAGAACACCAATTCATTCGAAGACGTCCCGGAAAGTCACTGGGCGGATACATATGTCACGCTGCTTTCAAGAGCAGACGTGATCTCAGGTAAAGAAGACGGGTCATTTGATCCTGAAGGTCAGCTGAATCGTGCACAAGTTGCAAAAATGATTGCAGAAACATTTGATTTACCATTGAATGACGGCGAAACTTCTTTTGAAGATGTACCTGAAGACAGCTGGTTCGCACCGTATGTAAACGCACTGCTTGACAGCGGGATCACAACAGGCAGAACAGAAGACAGCTTTGACCCATACGGCACAGTAACGCGCTATCAGCTTGCGGCATTCCTTGACCGCGCGCTGGACCAGTTGACCGTTGATGAGATGAATGACCGGCAGACGCTGATGATTGCCAGAGAGACGCTGGTGAAGCTGAATGATCAGCTTTCTTATCAGAGAAAGAACGCAGATTCTACTGAGGACTTACCTGGATACGATACATTCAGTGAGTCAGTCACACCTTTTGTAACAGATGACTATGAACCAACGCTGATTGAAAGATATGAAAATGTTTGTGTGAATTGTGGAGCGACACTTTTCCACGCACCGTTTTTCCCTGAAAAATATATAGATTTTGATGTGAAAAATGAAGATGCAATTTCATTTACAGTCGCACAATTTGACTCGCCATATCTGATGGAAGTTGATCTGCTCCGTAACGGGGAGCAGTGGCAGGTGAATGGATACATACCGGATGGTGAAGATACACCGCCGGCACCGGTTGATTTTGAACAGGCCGCCAACTTTGTACAGTACCTGTATGAAGGCGGAGCCTATGATCGCATCACCTATCTTGATGAAAGACCTGATGCGTACCGATTTTATCATGAGAAAAATGGACTTGAAACCATCTTTGTTGTCAATAAAAATACAGGTGCAATTACAATTGAACCTTAAAATGTGGAGGATATCATGATGAAAAAACGTTTAGCAAAAGGCTTGCTTACAACTGTTGGAGCGGGCGTATTATCATTAGGATTTGCAGCAGGGGCACAGGCTGAAGAATTATTTACAGATGTGAGCGTTGAGAGTGACGCTTACGGCCCGATCGAAAGTGTATTTTTCAAAAGAGTCATGACTGGCTATGATCAGGCAAACGCTGATGGCAGCGTCAGCTATGAGATGAGACCGTTCCAGGAAATCACACGTGCACAGGCTGCAAAAATGATTTCAAATGGTGTAGGGAACATCCAGGCTACACAAAACGTGAGTGACTTTCCGGATGTTGATGAGTGGCACTGGGCACATGATTATGTAACGCTGCTTGAAAATGACGGGGTTGTAACAGGGGACGCAGAGGGCAACTTCAATCCTGAAGACCGCCTGAACAGAGCCCAGATCGCTAAAATGCTGGTGGAAGGATTCGATCTGCCATTTGATGAAAATGATACGGATACAGGATTTAACGATATCAGCAGTGACAGCTGGGAAGCCCCTTATGTAAAAGCGCTGGTTGATGCGGGTATCACGACAGGTACATCACCAGATACATTCTCATCTTATAATGACGTAACGCGCTACCAGCTCGCTGCATTCATCGACCGCATCTATCAATCGAAAGAGCTGAATGATGACATGGCATGGGTGCAGGCAAGAGGTACATTTAATAAAATGAAAGATACATTTTATAGTAATGTGATCAAAACAGATGCTAACGAACCAGTATTCCCATATGAAAACTTCCGTGATGAAATGCTTGAATCAGTAACGGTTGGATATGAACCTACTGTAATTGAAAACTATGAAGATCAGTGCCGTGCATGTGATGGATTGTACTACACAGGCGCTTTCACTAGTAAGCTTGGCTTTGATATGATTCAAAACAATGAAGATACAATTGAACTGAAAGTGATGTATACACAAACCGGATTAGTTCCAGTCACTGAGTATCATATTGAAATTAAAAATGATGACGGCACTTGGAAAGTAAATGATTACAATAGAACATATTTTGAAAATAAAGAAGATATGCCGATACTGAACCTGACTGCTGAGGAAGCAGCTAATTATATGGAAGGTGAAACTCGCGCAAATGATGGTTCTACTACTATCTACAAATACGAATTAGTCAGTGAAGAAGATAGCATGTATGTGTTTAAGGCATATTCAAGCCGTGGTGAATACGAAATCAAAATTGATAAAGAAACAGGGCTTGTATTATTCTAAGCTGAGTGGAATTGTAGTGTTAGAGCTGAACAGGCTTCAACAAGCCTGTTCAGCTTTTTTTGTGAAATTTTCCACTGATGGATGATGAACACTGTACTACCAAATTGATAATGTGTGAAAAGGAGACAAACATGCTATCAGGATTTTTTCTATTATTTTTTGGTCTGATTATTACATGGAAACCGGTGATCCCCTGGTTTATCGGAATCGGATGGCTGGTAAACGCTGAGCAGAGTGAGCTGTCTGTGATTTTTTATCGCGGCGTAGGGATATTAATGTTGATCGCCGGCTTTTTCTATATGCTTGATGCGTTTATTAATTAGCCTGCTTTGTGAGCGTGGATGGGCTGGCGTGTGATAGGGGATGGAAAAAACTCAGGTGCTGATGGAAATCAGATGTATGTTGAAGGAATTACGATCTGGCCATACCACTCCGGAGTTCACAATAAAACCATTAACCTTTCAGTCCAATAACTTACCAACCTCAAAACCAATCAAAAACCCCGTCGCTCAGCAGAACGACGGGGTTTCTTCTATTATAAAATCCTATTAGTCAAGGATTTTGATGTCTACAGTTTGTACGCCATAGTTAAGAGCGTCTTGTTGAGAAGGAATAAATAGGTCGATTTTATTTCCTTTGATTGCGCCGCCAGTATCTCCAGCGATTGCTTCTCCGTAACCTTCAACCCATACACGTGATCCAAGTGGAATGACGTTAGGGTCTACTGCGATTACTTTCTGGTTAGGATTTGCACGGAGGTCAATTCCAGTTGCTGTTACACCAGAGCAGCCTGCACAATAAGCAGTATATGCTGTAGCTGTAACTGTCATTTCCTGAACTGCATCAGATGATGGTGCTTCGCCACCAGTTCCTTGTACACCTTCAGTTGACTGAGTTTGACCTGAGTTCTGTGCCGGTGCTGCAGCTTGAGCGACTGCCGGAGCTGCTGCCTGTCCAGCTACTGAGAATTCCTGTCCAGGGAAGATCAGGTCACTTGAAAGGCCATTCCAGCTCATAAGTTCACCTACAGTAATACCGTGTGCCTGGGCGATCTTATAAAGTGTGTCGCCTTTCACTACTGTATACGTGTCGTTTGAAGCAGCTTGTGCTTCACCAGAAACTTTAAGTGTTTGTGCCGGATAAATAAGATCAGAAGATAGATTGTTCCATTCCTGAATTTGTTCTACTGTTACATTATTATTTTGAGAGATGCTCCAAAGAGTGTCACCTTTTTTTACTGAATAATCTGCTGCTGATGCTGACGCTGCTGCGCCTGTTGATAATGCTGCGATTGCAGTTAGTGCAACGATTTGTTTTTTCATAATTGAATTACCTCCTTTTCACTAACAGGACCTAGCATAACACGCATACATTTCACTGCAATAACAAAACAGTTAGAGAGAGATAACAATTACATTACGGTCAAATTTGTCTATACAGCGTTGACATGTGTACGCCTGAGGACTATACTATACTCTATTATTGGAAAGGATATTTTAATGATTTAAAGTGTAAGAGAGGAGTAGAAATCTGATGGATCGAGTCGTCAACTTTTCGGCGGGGCCTTCAGCCATGCCGCTCGAAGTACTGATGCGAGCGCAATCTGAACTCGTCGACACGAATCACGCAGGTATGTCGGTACTTGAAATGAGTCACCGTTCAAAAGCCTTTGAGGAAATTTTGTCCAACACAAAACAGCGCTTAAGAAAACTGATGAACATCCCTGAAAACTATAAAATATTATTTTTACAGGGTGGCGCATCGTTACAATTCAGCATGATTCCATTAAATTTGTTACAAAAAGATCACGAAGCGGCCTACATTATTACAGGATCATGGTCCCAAAAAGCACTAAAAGAAGCTAAAAAGGTCGGACAAACCACTGTCGCAGCAACATCCGAAGAGGATCAGTTCAGACAAATTCCTGATTTCTCTCAGATTACACAGTCAAAAAACTTATCCTACGTCCACATCACCGGTAACAATACAATAGAAGGAACGCGATTTACGCACCTGCCAAAAACTGATGCGCCGATCATCAATGACTGGTCCTCCGGCATCCTGTCAGAGGAGATTAACGTCAGTGATTATGGCATGATCTACGCAGGCGCACAGAAAAATCTCGGACCGTCCGGCGTCACAGTCGTGATCATACGGGACGACCTGATCGGGCACGCCCCGGACGGACTGCCCACCATGCTGAATTACGAAACGCATGCGAAAGCAGATTCGCTCTATCATACACCGCCGACATTCGGCATTTATATGATCGGTCTTATGCTTGAGTGGATTGATTCACTCGGGGGTGTCAAAGAGATTGAAAGGCGCAACCGCGAAAAAGCTTCCTTATTATATGAAACAATCGATCAATCGACCATTTTCCATTCGCCTGTTAAAAAGGAAGATCGTTCGCTGATGAATGTGCCTTTTAAAACAGACAGCGAAGAAACAGACCGTGCGTTTTTACATTTTGCAGCGTCGAAGCAGCTGGTGGAACTAAAAGGTCACCGGTCGGTGGGTGGCATGCGCGCAAGTATTTACAATGCGATGCCGCTTGAGCATGTGGAGCGGCTGTGTGAGGCGATGCGGGAATTTGAGGAGACGATGAAATAAAAGTTAGTTAAAGCGAACCGTTGATCTCCGTTTCAAGCGGAGGCTTTCCGGACGGCGGTCGCTGAGCCTCCTCGCCTTCGGCTGCGGGGTCTCAGCTGTCCCGCTAATCGTCCCGGAGTCCCCGCTTTCCACTGCGATCAACTTTGTTTCTTGGAACTCTACTCTGTCTGTTTTTGAAGTGAGTTAGCAGGGATGGTCAATATACTTGGTCTTCTAACCTTATAGACTGTCTGGTTTAGTATAAAAATTATTGATAAAAAAGCCCATATAGTTATTATATTTTTCTTTGTAAAAGGCTGTGTTAAAGCCCAATGTTGTTTTAGCACAGCTGGTGATTGCAGCGGAAGGGGGACGACTCCAGCAGGAGAAGCGTGACAGGTGAGACCCCGCAGGCGCGGAGCGATGAGGAGGCTCACCGCACGCCCTGCGGAAAGCGTTCCCCCTGGAGCGGAAATCAACAGCCAACTTTGACAGAGCTTCATAAAAAAGAAAATGATGTAATTTCATCCATCTGTCAGTGATCGAAGTGGAAGGTGGCGACTCCAGCGGGATAAAATGGACAGATGAGACCCCGCGGAGCGAAGCTCGAGGAGGCTCATCGGGACCACAAGTCGGTCCATCCACTTGGAAAGCGCCACCTGAAACGCAGATTACTGACGTCATTGCACCATCACTTTATGTATATATCAGGAGGTTCTCTACGTTGACTTATCAGATTCAAACCTATAACAAAATCGCTGATGCAGGACTGAAACTTTTAGATGAACAATACGAGATCAATGCGGGCAATGACCCGGATGCTCTTTTACTGAGAAGCCACAAGCTGCACGGGCAGCCGATTCCTGAAACCGTTCAGGCGATTGCGCGTGCAGGGGCCGGAACGAACAATATCCCGATCGACCAGTGCTCTGAACAGGGCGTTGTCGTGTTCAACACCCCTGGTGCGAACGCCAATGCTGTAAAAGAACTCGTGATCTCATGCCTGATCGCAAGCTCCCGCAACCTGTTCCGTGCCGTTCAGTGGACCCACTCGCTAAAAGGGGAAACGGACATCTCTGAAAAAGTGGAAGCAAACAAAAAAGCGTTTATCGGTCATGAAGTAGCCGGTAAAAAGCTCGGTGTCATCGGGCTCGGTAATATCGGATCCGTTGTAGCCAATGATGCACTCGCACTCGACATGGAAGTGATGGCCTACGATCCATTTGTGTCAGTAGACGTAGCATGGACCATTTCAAGAAGTGTTAAGCGCGTTCATCAGCTTGAAGAACTCCTGTCCCAGTGTGATTTCATAACCATTCATGTGCCTTTAAGCCCGAAAACAACCGGCATTATTGATGAAAAAGCATTCAAAGCCATGAAAAAAGGCATTCATTTTATCAACTTTGCCCGCGGAGAACTTGTTGATCATGCAGCGTTGAAAGCTGCGCTTCAGGACGGAACGGTCGGCAAATATATTACAGACTTCCCGAGCGATGATATTTTTGGCATGGACAATGTAGTGGCTACACCGCACCTTGGTGCCTCAACAACTGAATCTGAGGAAAATTGTGCGATCATGGCTGCCAGGCAGCTGAAGAATTACCTTGAAACAGGTAATATCAAAAATGCAGTCAATCTGCCAAACGTCAGCCTCCCGCTTACATCACCGGGGCGCCTGACAATCATGCACCGCAACATCCCGAATATGCTCGGCCAATTCTCACAGCTGCTCGCAGAACGTAACTTCAACATTGCAGACATGCTGAACCGTAGCCGCGGAGAATTTGCCTATACGCTAATCGATATCGACAACAAACTTAACAACGAAGAAGCAACAGATATCATGAATAGACTCCAAAAAATAGAAGGCGTCATCCGCGCGCGACACATCGCAAACGGCTGGCACTAAAAGAGCGAAGACCCGGGACTGTCCCGGGTCTTCGCTTTTTCACTCTAAGCACAAACAACTGCAAAATTCCCTGCCATCTCACAAAGACACTTCATCACGATAAAATATAACCAAAAATTTGAAATCAAATTTTCCAAACTAATCAGAACATTCTACTGTTATCTCCCAAAAAGTAAATAACAACCACCTTAAATTCCTTGATTTATCAGAAAAATTCCCTTAATAACCAGCATTCAATATGCTATCCACAAAATATTCAAACATTTATCCTTTTCATTTTGCATAAAATATACGATAATTATGTTAAAGTACTGAATATTTAAATAATATTCAACTTAAATGACTTAACCAGTGAATCTCATCACACTGTCTCAAGAAGGGAAACTCTTATTTCGAATAACGGGCAGATCCGTGTAAAGGATCTGCGGGGATCGACTACAACTAAAGACAGGAGGGAGAACAATGCTGCTGACCGTTAAAATGATGAAGCCGTTTTACACGCTTCAGGAAGGCCATGAGCTCAAGCTGGTATTCGCGTACCAATACTTCTCCGTCGTTAAGGGAGAGGAAGTCTATCAATTTATCCCGGTCGAATCAAACGAGATCAGAATTAATCTGAAAACACGCCAAATCGAAAACCTGACTGATATTTTCGTCTTCCAGCGAGGCACACGGATCTTCAGAATACCGCTGTTCCAGCTGCTGCAAATATCAGATCTGGTTGATCATCTAAAAGCAGTCTCCCAATTCTACGTTGAGCAAATTCAGGCAGACGAGGAGGAAGAAGCAATGAATGAAGAAATCGGCAACCTTGAGATGCAGAACCTATACAGACTGATCGATAAAGCCCTCCTGGAAGGAGACCGTGACCTGTTTATGCAGCTTACTGACCAGCTGAAAACAGAGGAGGCGGCCCAGTAATGAAAGCCCGAACCCGAAGCGAGCCATAAACCCTCTCATCTGACCAACAGAAGAGAGGGTTTTAAAGTTGGGAAAAATCCAAAAATTTTGTCAAAAACAGTCGGAAATTTTTTTAGAAAAATTGTTCCAAGGTCTCATAAATCGACACTTATATGTACGAAAGTCACAATTACTCTAAAAAAGCACAAAAAGAACCGCCCGATCAAATCGGACGGTTAAATGAGAGGGTATTGCTGGGTCATTTCATAATCTTATTGTAGGATAGGTTCGCAACATTGTCTATTGGGAAAATTGTATTTCCTTTATCTGGCAGGAGGAAGCACAGTTCGATCTTTAACTGTTTGTGTTCCATAAGTGTCGTCACTCGCAACTTGATGAATTGTCTGGTTAGAATCTGTTGCTGTGTGGAGAGCACTTCCAGCCATAAAGCCTCCAGCCAATACAGTGACCCCAAGAGCTCCGGCAGTGATAAGTTTCTTTAATTTAACCATAATATATTCTCTCCTTTTCTATTAGTAGCCTCCATTGATCATAAAACTCCTTGGTCTTAGTAAAGTCCCCAATTTCGTTATAGTAATCAATGATCACTTCTATGATTTCACGTGCATCCCCATAGTTCTGATGTTTCACTAAGTAAGGATACAACCATTTTACCGCATATTTAACTCCTTCGAGTTGGGAAAATTCTAATTTTTCTAAATACGTGGAGTAATGATAATAGTATTTTCCGTATGTTTCTTTATAAGATTCTTTTAAAAGTTGTACCCTGCTATGCCATTGTTTATTTACTTTACGATTTTTCTGGACATTCTCTAACCAAATAAGTAATCCGACTGCATGGCTTTCCGTATATGGTTCTGCAAGTTCGAGTGCTTCATCAAGATATTTTTGTGCTTTTCCATATTGCTTTGACATATGCAGGCACCTTCCATAATTGACAAGGACGCCGGCATATAGTGAGTCCCGAAAGAACATGCGCGTATTTTGCAATAGAGGCTTATAGATTGCAATGGCTTCATTATAAAGGTTCAGGCGCATGTAACTGATCCCTATAATTGTCTGAGAATGAATCTGTCTTGAAAAATTACTTTCATTCATGAAGATATCATACGCTTTTTTACTAAAAATAAGCCCTGCTTCATTTTGATTCATACTGACGTGGGCACGGGCAAGCAGATAATACGCTTCTCCAACCCATTGACCTCCTACAGGGAGTGGGTTTTCCAAGAATTTATTTAGAGCCTTAATCGCTTCTTCTGTTTTTTCAGTTATTGTATAGTGGAAACCGCTAAAGAATGTAAGGATATTACTTTCAATTGGATCAAAAGTAGTTTTAAGTCTTTGCAGAATCTTCAACTGCACCTGTGCTTCTTTTAAATCAGCTTTATTAAGAAAATATCTGTATTTATATAAATGAAATAAATTTACATACTCACTCGTTTCAAAATAGTCTTCTTTTTTCATCATTTCTTCAAATAAGGTGTCCATAGTCGCTGTATCTCTCATAAAAACAGAAGAAATGAACTCCTGCAGTATTTCTTTCAATTCAGCAAGATTATCAGCAATTTCATCAAGCTGAAGTCCAAGCTTATCCAACAACAATCCCACAGTCTCTTCATTCGCCGAATACATATTCGTCTCAATCTTACTCAAGTGAGAAATTGAGCAAATGCCTTCAGCCAACTCTGTCTGTGTCATGCCTTTTTTCGTGCGGTAATACTTAATAATTGACCCGACATTCATCTGCCATCCCCCATTCGTTATCTATGTATAAAAGTGTATGTATATTTTAAAATCTATTTCTTTATGTTACTAAGCGCAGTTCCCTGCGAAAAGGCAAAGCGGTTCAAATCTTCTCTTCCTATTATAATATAAGACTTTCGATATAGTCATTACCCAGAGGGTTATGCAGTCACGAGTTCGGTCACTGCAACCCATTCACGTCTCACTACAGCTGCGGCCCGTCTCACTGCAATAAAGCCGGGTGTATCCTACAGCTGTGCGCGAAAACACCCCACCTGCCAGCCAAAACTCTACAACCACGCCCGCACAAAGCGAAGCCGCCTTGCATGCCCTTCAGAAACAAGCCTTTAGTTTCTCAAAAGCATTAAGAGGGTGTGTCGCTGCAATGAAAATACCGGATGCGACCCTTAATTCCTCTCATACGACCACCGCAAGCGCTCATATGACCACAAACCCGGGTGTATCCGACCATAAGCAGCCGAAACACGACCACATTCAGCACCTATACGACCTACCCGCCAAACAGCCAGCCCCTGAAGACCCGGGACTGTCCCGGGTCTTCAGTATAACAACCATTACATTTCCTTTAAATTTCACATCTCCTACTGGCACACATCATCACACTCGCATACAATAGGATAATGTGCAAAATCACGTTTTTGCTATCAGATATTACCTCTTTTGCGTTATAATAGTGAGATTGAAAGAAGTGTAGGGGAGGGGTTTGGATGAAGCAGGTGCGTAAGGTGATTATTCCGGCTGCCGGCCTTGGAACGAGAATGCTGCCGGCGACGAAGGCTCAGCCGAAGGAAATGCTGCCGATTGTAGATAAGCCGATGATCCAGTACATAGTGGAAGAGGCGATCGCATCGGGTGTTGAAGATATTATTATTATCAGCGGCCGCGGTAAGCGTGCGATTGAGGATCATTTTGACAAATCGTATGAGCTGGAGGAAACCCTTGAGAAAAAAGAAAAGCGTGAACTGCTGAATCAGGTGAAGCACATATCCAACCTGGCGAACATTCATTATATCAGGCAGAAAGAGCCTAAAGGACTCGGACATGCGATTTTGTGTGCGAAAAGCTTTATTGGCGATGAGCCGTTTGCGGTCATTTTAGGTGATGATATTGTTGAGTCTGATACGCCATGCCTGAAGCAGCTGATTGATATTTACGGGGAGCACCCTGGAAGTTCTGTGATCGGCGTGCAGGAAGTGCCGAAAGAGGACGTCTCGAAATACGGGATCGTCTCTCCGGGTGAGCAGATTGAAGATCACCTGTATACCATTGAGAGTCTGGTTGAAAAGCCTTCTATAGAAGATGCACCTTCCACGCTTGCGATTCAGGGCAGATATATTCTGCAGCCTGAAGTGTTTCATATACTTGAGAACCTTGAGCCGAGTGCACGGGGTGAAATCGAATTGACGGATGCGCTGAGACAGATGCCGGGGCAGCTGCTTGCGTATTATTTTAACGGCAACCGTTATGATGTCGGGGATAAGCTTGGTTTTATTAAAGCGACGCTTGAACTTGGGCTTAAACGGGAAGACCTGAAAGGGGACCTCCTGGATTATCTGGAGGAACTGATGGCACGTCAGAAAGGATAAATCATCATGAACCATATAGGAATTGCAGGTACAGGCTATGTCGGCCTTGTCACAGGCGTCTGCCTGGCAGAGGTGGGACACCATGTTACCTGTCTTGATATATCAAAAGAAAAAATAGCATTACTCCGCAGCGGCAAGTCACCGATTTTTGAACCGGGGCTTGATGAGATGCTGCAGAAAAACATCCGTGAAGAGCGGCTGCATTTTACAACAGAACGCACTGAAGCCTATCACGGGAAAGACATGATCTTTATCGCAGTCGGTACGCCTGAGGGTGAAAACGGTCAGGCAGATCTGTCGTATGTCAGACAGGCTGCAGCAGACATTGCTGATACTGTGACAAATGACATCATCGTCGTCACAAAAAGCACAGTGCCTGTCGGGACGAACGAAATGGTCGAAGACATCATCCGCAGCAAGTCAAAAATTGACGTTCACGCAGTATCAAACCCTGAGTTCCTGCGTGAAGGCAATGCAATCTATGATGCCTTTCACGGGGACCGGATTGTCATCGGCGGTAATCATGAGCCGGCTGTTCAAAAGGTCGCTGCACTGTATGAGCCATTTGACATTCCAGTCGTGCAGACTGATACGAAAAGTGCAGAACTGATCAAATACGCATCCAATGCATTTTTAGCGACCAAGATCAGCTTTATTAATGAAATCGCAAATATCTGCGAGATTACCGGCGCAAATGTGGAAGCAGTCGCGAAAGGTATGGGGCTCGATAAGCGGATCGGCACCCAGTTCTTAAAAGCCGGGATCGGTTTTGGCGGCTCATGCTTCCCGAAAGATACAAAAGCACTTACGTCGATGTCTGCTGAAGCGGGCTATGAATTCCGTATGCTGAATGCTGTACTTGAGGTCAATGAGCTGCAGCATAACAAGCTGATGGAAAAGGCCAATGAGTACAGCGCGATTCACCGTGGCACCAAAACGGCTGTGCTCGGACTTGCATTTAAGCCGAATACAGATGACACGCGGGATTCACCGGCGATTCATATGATTGAAGAGCTTCAGCGAAAAGGTGCTGATATTATCGCATATGATCCGATCGCTACGGATAAAATGAAGGCAGTGTTCCCTGATCTGACGTATACTGACTCGCTTGAAGAAGCGCTCCGCGGTGCTGAAACAGCGTTTATTATTACAGACTGGCAGCAGATTAAAGAACAGACGCCTGATTTCTTTACAAAACTGATGAAACGTCCGCTGATTTTTGACGGACGGAATTGCTTTGATCCAGGTGATATGCTCAGTGGCGGCATTCACTACCATTCGATCGGACGGAGCGGAAATTCTTTTCGTATGAGTATGTCAACTTAAGCGTTTTTTCGATATAATAAAAGGCAGGTTTATTGAAGATAAGCCGATGAAAGGAAGTACAAAACGTATGTTTGAGAAAATTTGTGTTGTAGGTCTTGGCTATATAGGCCTTCCGACTGCTGTCATGTTTGCAAATAACGGCATTAAGGTTCACGGCGTTGATGTAAATGAAAAAGCAGTCAGCATGATTCAGAATAAACAGCTTCATATTGAAGAAAACGGTCTTCAGGAGTACCTTGAAAAAGCCGTAGATGCAGGCACACTTACTGTATCAACAAAGCCTGAAGAAGCGGACGTGTTCATCATTGCCGTTCCGTCACCGATCAATGACGATAAAACAGCGAACCTTGATTATGTGCGCATGGCGACAGAATCAATCGTTCCTTTTGTGAAAAAAGGCAACCTGGTCATCCTTGAATCAACCGTGCCACCGCGTACTGTTGAAGATGTGATGCTGCCTGTATTAAAAGAAACAGGTCTTGAGTTCGGAACTGAACTGCTTGTGTCACACTCACCAGAGCGTGTGATTCCGGGTAAGATCTTTGAAGAGCTTGTACAGAATGACCGCATTGTCGGCGGAATCAGCCCTGAATCTTCACAGAAGACAAAAGAGCTGTATGAAACGTTTGTCAAAGGAACAATCCATCTAACAGACGCAACGACAGCTGAGCTTGTAAAGGTCATTGAAAATACGTATCGCGATATCAATATCGCATTTGCCAATGAGCTTGCGAAGATCGCTGAAAAGATTGATGTGAATATCTGGGAGGCAATTGACTTTGCAAACTTCCACCCGCGTGTGAATATTCATAAGCCGGGCCCTGGTGTGGGCGGTCACTGTATCGCAGTTGACCCGTGGTTCCTTGTAGAGCTTGCGCCTGACCTTGCGAAGATGATTCACCTTGCACGTGACACGAACGATGGTATGCCAAAGCATACAGTAGAGCGCGTACAGAAGTATTTCCAGAAGGAGCAGATTCAGCATGGCCGTGTGGCAGTGTTTGGTCTGGCGTTCAAAGGAAATGTGGATGATGTGCGTGAAAGCCCGTCACTTGAAGTACTTCGTCAGCTTGAAGAAGCAGGCGTTGATTATACAGCTTACGATCCGCATGTAAAAGAAAATAAAGTGCCGCGTCAGACGCAGGACTTTACAGAAGCGGTAAGCAATGCTGATCTGGTGCTGATCCTGACAGATCACAATGAATTTAAAGAGCTGGATCCCGCAGCTTTCAAATCCGAGATGCGCACACCAGCTGTGCTTGATACGAAAAACTGTATTGACCGCGTAACGTGGGAAGAGGCAGGTTTTGCATTCGGACTATTAGGTGACTCAAAGCACTCTGAATAAGAGTGGGATAGGTGAGATGACATGAAGGAAAATTATCTCGGAGTCGATGTCAGTCCTCTGAACTACGATGAACTGATAAGCGCACTCTATAAAAGACTTGAAGAACAGCAAAATTCATTCATCGTCGCAATCAATCCGGAAAAAATCATGAAAGCCCGGCAGGATGAAGAGCTGAGAACGCTCCTGAATCGCGCGGACTTTCAGATTCCGGACGGGATTGGCGTGATTTTGGCTTCAAAGCTAAAAGGCGGCAGCATCAACAGCCGCGTCACAGGCATTGATATGATGATGCGGATCTGCGAAGAGTCAGTGAAACGCAACAAAAGTGTGTTTCTGTTCGGCGCAAAGCCTGGTATTGCTGAAGAAGCGCAGGCAAGTCTTGAGAGACTGTACCCTGGCATTCGTGTAGCAGGTACGCTGAACGGTTACGAAAAAGATCCTGACGTGATCAGGCAGACGATCAATGATGCCAAGCCTGATATCCTGTTTGTTGCAATGGGCAGCCCTGCGCAGGAATACTTTATCGTCAACAATATGAGCGAACTGCACCCGCATATTTTCCAGGGTGTCGGCGGCTCATTTGACGTGCTGTCAGGCAGAATCAAGCGTGCGCCCCAAGCCTTTCAGCGCCTCGGGCTTGAATGGTTTTACCGCCTGCTGAAGGAACCGAAGCGGATTAAGCGTCAGCTCATTTTGCCGAAATTCCTGATCAGCGTGCTGAAGAAGTAAGGAGTTTACTATGTCGAAATTCAAAGTAGCGAGTATACTATTTCTATTTTCAACACTGCTGTTAAAGTTCTCAAGCATGCTCCGTGACATGACGATCGCGGGGCTGTTTGGTGCTTCCGGGCAGTCAGATATTTATTTTGCCGCGATGACCATTCCAAATGCCATCGTTCTTTTTATGCTTACAGGTATGAAGGATGCGTTCCTGCCGAGCTATTATAAGTTCGACCGGGAAGGTAAAGGGTTTTCACACCTCACAAACATCGTTAAAGGAACGTTTTGGATTACAATCGGGATTTCCATTATCGGAATTATCGTCTCACCATTTCTAATGAGGCTGATTTATCCGGAATTTGGCCGCTATGAAGACGGCTTTGAAATTGCAACGTGGACTGCCATTATTTATTTTATTGCCATTATCTTCGTTGGCATGAACGCAGTATATGAAGGTTTCTTCGACTCGCAGAAGAAGTTCTCATTTTCCACGTTCTCACAAACCGTTGTAGTACTTGTAATGATCGGATTTTCATTTTTATTTTACCGCCAGATTGGCATTTATGCGGTGCCGATCGGATATCTGATTGGTACGATTATTTCGTTTTTAATCAAGCTTGTGTACCTTAAGCCGAAGCGATTTATGGATTGGCGGCAGAAAATTGACCGGAAAGAAGTGAAGGCTTTCTACCTGATCTTCCTGCCGGTGGGACTGACCATTGCGATAGGTCAGATTAACCTTACCGTTGACTCGATTTTCTCAGCTCAGATGGACACAGGGGTCGTATCGAACCTGAATTATGCGTTTAGACTCGTCAATATTCCGCAGGCGATCTTCGGTGTGACAATTGCAACGCTTGTGTTCCCGTTAATTGCATCCGCTTATGCTGACAATAAGATGGATCAGTTCAAGAGCGGAATTGAAAAAGGACTGATCTTTATGATCATGTTCCTGATCCCGACGATTGCCGGGATGATTCTTGTCATGGAGCCACTCGTGAAGATCTTCTTCGAAAGAGGAGCGTTTGACGCAGCAGCGACTGCTGATACTGCTACATATGCTATTTTTTACGTCGGATCCGTGCTGTTTTACAGTATACAGGCCGTTATAGCAAAAGGGTTTTATACGATGTCAAAAGGGCATTATATCCTGCGCATCGGATTAATTTCAGTCGTACTGAATGTTATCTTCAACTGGTGGTTCTCAAGTCTGTATGGTGCAGTTGGCCTTGCGCTTGCTTCATCCGTTGTAGGCATGCTGTATAGCATTATGACATTTACCATGCTTTATAGACTGACAGGCGGATTTGATCTGAAGAAGATTGGATGGAATGTGCTGAAGGTGCTCATTGCAGGAGCAGTCATGACTGTTGCACTGATCGGCTTACAGCAGACAGCGATCCCGTCACTTCCGATTATTCTGTATCTAGCCATTATCGGCGTCACAGGGATCATCGTGTACGCAGCAGGACTATTCATACTAAAAAGCCAGCCGTTTAAAGAGCTGATTGCAAGGGGAGGGAACAGAGGATGAAATTCAAACACGTACTTCAGGAACTAAATAGAATTGACGTATTTTCACCGTATCTGTTCTTCCCGTTTATTGTACTGCTTTACTTCGGGACAAGCCTGTTTGACTTCGGACGGTTTGAGTATTTCGGCTTAACATATTCAATCTGGCCTGTGCTGCTGCTTGGGCTCGCGTCATACTGGCTCATGGTCTGGATTGTCCGCAGTAAAAACTGGCGCTTTACGGTAAACGTGTCTGACAAGCTTCAGGGCAAAAGCATCTGGGTGCTGTTCGCGCTCGCCTGGCTTGGCCTGATTGCTTATATCATTATGATCGGTTCAGGACAGATCGGCATCAGTGATGAAGCGGCAAGACGATCACTTGATCCGAAGCTGAACTTCCTGAGTGCGCTTTTATGGTTTTCCGGACTATTTTTAATCAGCTGGTTCTTCCTTGTAAAAGAGAAGAAGGTTGGACTGTTCATTCTACTGTTTGCTGTGCTGGCTGGCCTGTTTGTTGTGATGGGTTACAGAACACCGCTTGTGATCATGCTGTTTACAGCCATTATCATTTTTCACTATATGGTCAAGCAGATTAAGTTCACCTGGTTTATCGGAGCGCTCGTATTCGTCGGACTTGCATTTTCTATGTTCGGCTTCTACCGGTTCGCAACGGAGGATCCATCAAACCCGTTCAACAGCCGCGAGCTGCCTGAGATCTCAGATGAACTGAACGTGGATCAGATTGCAGAGCGGAATGAAATGCTCAGAGCAAGGATGGAAGAAACACCTGCATTCGTTCGCGCGATCAATAACGAAAGTGTCACTGGACATGTCGTGCTGAGTAAGATCATGGAGTACACAGATGAGGAAGGGTACCTGTTAGGTGAGATCCATGGAGGCATTCTGAGTCCGCTTCTGCCGGGTGAACAGACATCACCGCGAATGAAGGTATCTGAAATCGCAAACTCTCTGACTGTCGAAGAAGGGATCTATATTACCCGTCCCGGGCGGACCACAACGCCAACGTTATTCGGCCAGCTCTTCGCTGACTTCGGGTACGCCGGTGTGATCATCGGATTCGGCTTAATCGGGCTATTTATCACCGTTCTGTACAACCAGACGAGGCAGACGGGAGCACGGTCATATCAGACGATCAGTTATGCATTTGTGCTGACAGTGTTCACCATCTCGCTTCACACGGGGCTTTTAGATCTGATTTTTGTACTGATGCTCGGCTTTGCGCTGCTGAGTGCGACGGTGGAAAAGAAAATTCCTTAATTGTGAAATGAAAGATTGTGAAAATTATTAATAAGTGATAAGATGGTTTTGCAGATAAAAATTTCCTCTAGAATATATAACAACGGCTGGTTGGTGGCCGGGAGCACTTCGCCTGATGGCGGGGTGCTTTTTTGGTGCAAAAAAAAGCACAGTCCCGATATCCCGGACTGTGCTCTTACTTATACTCCTACTGCTTCGGCGGATAAGCTTTCCATCTGCTAAAGTCAGCATCCGGCTTCTTCACCATCTCCGCAGGGAAAATAAATGTCCACGGCTTACTTGTATTCGCTGATACAGAAAGCGGTCCAAGCTTGAATCCACCCTTTGCTACTACATCACCCTGTGCATCTTCAATCACAAGTGGCAGCTGCTCAAGCTGAATATTCTTCTGACTGCCGTTACGGATCAGCAGTGTAACATGAAGACTGCCATCTTCCTTACGCGACTGCTGCAGGCCAAGGAAGTTCACTTCGCCAGGCTTCGGCGGCTCTGTCTGCTTCACAAATGATGCAAGCTTTTCCTGTTCCTCAACTGCCAGTGACTGTTCCCACTTTTCATCAAGCTCGAGTCTGTGCGGCACTTCTTTTGGCTTCAGTTCAAAAGCAAGCTGCCAGTCCTCTGAAGGCATGTCTTTCTTCTCAACAGTTCCAGCTTCAAACATAAACTGCCACGGACGGCTGCTCTCTGCCGGAAGCTCGCCAAGCGCTGCAAGGTCAAATTCTTTACGTGCAAGTCGCTCACCTTCAGGACTTAACAGCAGTAAAAATGTTTTACCGAGCGTCACAGGCTTCTTTAGGCTTGATCTGACAAATGCCGTTACCGCAACCGCACCGCTTTTTTCGTCCTGTTCAAGGTTAATCCCTGCCAGTGACAGCTGGTTCCGCTTAAGCGGGGATAATTCTTTATTCAGAAACTGATAATAATATTTTTCTTCATCATTAACTCTTGAACCAGGGTGCAGGGAGAGGGCGGTTGTGACTTCCTCTTCACCCGCAGCTTCTGTATTTTCTACGAGTTCATCAGAAGAAACAGCGTGATCTTTGCCGTCTCTTTTTTTGTTACGTGTAAATTTTTTCAGCCAGCTCATTTAACTTTCACTCCGTTCTTCTTCGTTGTCTCGATCTTATGAATCAGCTGTGCAGTCTGTCTGCTCACGTCCTGCTCGAGCTGATAGTACATCATGGAGAACAGCTCAAGTCCTTCGCGCTGATACTGTCTCATTGGATCTTCCTGAGAGTAGCTTCTGAGTCCAACGCCTTCTTTCAGGCGGTCCATTGCATCAATATGGCGCAGCCAGTAATGATCCGTACGGCCGAGCAGGAACTTTCTCAGCTGCTCAGAGAATGACTCCTCCTGCAGGTGTTCATCTACAAGGTTTACATAAACGTCAGTCTGCTCTTTCACTGACTGCTGGATTTTCTTCAGTGGTGTGTCTTCGTTAATAAACGAAAAGTCACCTGTTGGCACAATCAGTTTCAGGTTGTCTTTCATCTGTTTGCGATCCCACGTTTCATCCGGCTCATCCTCAGGGCAGCGCAGGCGTACTTCCTCCATTGCATGAGAGGAAATAATATTCTTCAGAATCGGATGAACAGCGTCACGTTCAAGCAGCTTATCGCGCAGATCATAAATCGTCGCACGCTGAACACCAAGTACATCATCAAGCTTCAGGTTATATTCACGGATCGAGAAGTTGGAGCCTTCACAGATCCGCTGCACGCGGTCAACGAATTCTTTGGCTTTTTTACTTTTTACTTCACCGTTTTTATCAGAAGAAATATTTTTCTTCAGTTTTTCAAGCTCTTCCGGTGCAAAGCGGCGGTACATTTCATCATCAAGTGAGATAAAGAATTCAGATGTACCCGGGTCTCCCTGACGACCTGAGCGCCCCTTTAACTGATTATCAATCCGGCGTGCTTCATGACGCTCTGTTCCAATTACGTACAGTCCACCAAGCTCACGGACACCTTCACCAAGGACGATATCTGTTCCACGTCCCGCCATATTCGTCGCAACCGTAATGGAACCTTTCTGACCTGCAAGTGAGATCAGTCGGACTTCCTGCTCAAGACTCTTAGCGTTCAAGAGTTCATGAGGAAGACCACGCTTCTTCAACTCTTTAGAGACAAGCTCTGACTGAATAATAGACGTCGTTCCAATCAGAATGGGACGTCCGGCAGCATGGAGCTCTTCCGCACGGTCTGCAGCCGCCTGATACTTCTGCTCACCAGTTTCATAAATGCGATCTTTCATATCTTCACGTGCGATCGGCTTATTTGTCGGCACCTGTACTACACCAAGGTTGTAAATGTCACGAAGTTCTTTCTGCTCTGTCTTCGCTGTACCTGTCATACCTGACAGCTTCGCGTAGCGGCGGAAGTAGTTCTGGATCGTAATAGAAGCCTGCGTTTTGTTTTCTTCCGTGACTTCCAGACCTTCTTTTGCTTCAATCGCCTGGTGGAGCCCATTACTTAATGAACGTCCTTCCATCGGTCGCCCTGTGAACATATCAATCAGAAGAATCTTGCCTTCCTTCACGATATAATCCACGTCACGCTGGAACATTACGCGAGCACGCAAAGCCTGAATCACATAATGATAGAGCGTCTGGTGCTTAAGCTCATACAGGTTATCAATATCAAATCCGCGTTCAATACTTGAAATCCCGTCTTCTGTTAAGTTCGTCGTTTTTGTCTCAAGGTCATAATGGAACTCACGGCCTTCTTCAAAATTCTTGACGATCCTGGCACATAGATAACTGAGGTCAGTACTGATTCCGTCTTTACCGGCAATAATCAGCGGCGTCTTTGCTTCATCAATTAACACACTGTCTGCTTCATCAATGATGGCGTAGTGAAGGGGACGCTGAACGCGCTGCCCGGTCTCATAGACCATATTGTCACGCAGATAATCAAATCCAAACTCGCTTCCGATTCCATATGTAATATCAGCAGCATAAGCCATTCTCTTGCGGTCAGGCTCTAGCCCGGGGATATTCAGGCTGACATCCAGTCCAAGGAATTCATGTACCTGTCCAATCAGGTCACGGTCACGGCGTGCAAGGTACTCATTCACGGTAATCACGTGAACACCTTTGCCTTCAAGCGCGTGCAGATAACTTGGCAGGGAGGCAACAAGCGTTTTCCCTTCACCGGTTGGCATTTCTGCAATGTTATTATCTGAAAGTGCAATACCGCCAATCATCTGAACGTCAAAATGGCGCATGCCAAGCACACGCTTAGACGCTTCACGGACAACTGCAAATGCTTCATTACGAAGGGAAGATAAAGCCTCACCCTGTTCGACTCTTTCCTTAAAGATCGCGGTCTGCTCTCTTAGTTGCTGGTCACTGTACTCTTCATACTGGCTTTCAAGCGCATTGATCTGCTCTGCCAGTTTTCTATATTTTTTAAGCTGCCGGTCATCACCGGAGCTTTTAAGTTTTTGTATGAAAGAAATCATGTTGTTCTCTCCTTAATCTTGTAAACTGCATCAGCTATCAGTATAGCATGTACTGTATTCAGTTACATTAATTTCTCAGCATTTAAACTGGATATAGATGGTAAGTATGTTAAGGTTAATAGTGTAGGACGATGATAGAGTCTGTAGAAGTGAGCTGTTGATTTCCGCTTCAGGGGGACCGCTTTCCGCGCGGTCGGTCACCCTTACGCTCCTATCACACAGCTCGGCAGACACGATTAAGAAGACATACGAAAATATTTAATAGGGGGATCATGATGAAAATGAAATGGACTGGCATGACTGCAGCTGCGCTTGCGCTTTCACTAGTGGGCGCAAACGTCGCTTCTGCAGAAGAGAATGACACGCAGGCATTTAAGAAAATGCTGACTGAAACAGGCATTGAAAAAGGAATACCGCCAGAAGTGTTAAAAGCAATCGCTTATAAAGAAAATGGCGGATTCAACCATTTTAATGAAGAAGGACAGCCGGTTATCTCTGATGACGGCGGAATCGGGCTGATGCAGCTGACGTTCACAGCGGATGAAATTGAACGCTATGACATTGATATGGATCGTATAGCGAACGATGTGGATTATCATATCGAACAGGCAGCAGATCATCTGCTTCGTAAAAAAGCGCTGAACCTTCCGATTGTGAATGATGGAGAGCCGAGAGATCTTGAATCATGGTACTTTGCTGTAATGGCTTATAACGGCCTGAGTCAAATTAATGATCCGAATACAAATGATGATGCTTATCAGGAGGATGTATACGACTATATCCGTAATAACAGCGTCATTCCGGTCGGTGAAACACCTGAACTGGAGATCAATTATGGTGACACTGAAGAAGACCGCCTAATTATGTCCTTCCCGGACCGCGATTACACATGGCCGACTGAAACGCCGTCTATGCAGCTTGCAACGAACGGCAGCAGTGTCTACACTTTTCATGAACATGAAGGTTTCGATACTTCAAACGTGAGAAGTGAAGTCGGGGGAGAGGTTATTGCATCTCTTAACCATTACACACCACTTGAAATCACAGCAGGACCGTTTGAAGCAGCAGGAGAAGCCAACCACTATGTCTTCTATAAAGTAAAAGGAAACTTTGGTGAAGGATACATTGCCAGTTCCAACCTGCAGTATGGTAATGACCTGACGATCTTCAGTGACTTATCACCGGGAGAATTTGAAACAGCTGTGGCTTATCTACAGCAAAGAGATGTCATTAACGGCTATGAGGACGGCACATACAAACCGTTCAACGTTCTTCAGAGAAGACACGCGGCGGCATTGATCGTCAGAGCGCTTGGCCTTGAAATGCCAGAAGACTATGAAGTTACTTCACCTGACCTGACACCTGAGACGCCAGGGTACAAAGATCTTGCGATTATGGAGTATCACGGCATCATGGGCAGAGGCGGTCAGATGAATGCTCAGGCACCATTGAATCGTTCACAGATGGCAAGTATGCTGAACCGTTCATTTGAAGCAGTATATGAAATGCCGGAAGAAGATTTGAAGATTAAGGATATCGCTACTGATGATCTGATCTATGATGATATTGCAGTGATCGTTCATAACGGGATTACAAATGCTGATGAAAATACAGCATTCAATCCGTGGAATTCGGTTACCCGCGGACAGTATGCGCTGTTTTTTGAGCGGTCCATTAGACTCATGGAAGAAAATGTTGAGTAATGTAAGCGATTAATGACAAAAGAGACTGACGTTCACATAGGACGTCAGTCTCTTTTTCTTTTGTTATGAGAATATAACGAATATTATATTCAAAAGGATAAAAGTATAGGTAACGACCCATAAAAAGGGTGTAAAGATAGTTTTTTTCTTTTTGCGCTAAAGTTTTACGAAAAGATGACGAAATAAGAAATGAACACTAGAAAAGCTCAATGAAATAGTCTAGAAACTTATTCTAATAAGTTTTTTCTTTTATTTTTCAGAAAATGATTGAAATATTTCTGTCATCTTGTAGAATAAAAGATGGTTATTGAAATGGGTAAACCTATTCTTAATGGAAATATATGATTTTAATTTCCAAATTGTAAAAGGTTTGACATTCTCGTAACCTATGACTATACTGATGGGTGTAGGTTCACAAGTTGGTAAATGGGTCTTTTTTCATAATTACATATTCCCTTTAAGCAACTTGATTATAATATGCAATCACAAGGAGGAAATTTTTACATGGCTTACCAACCAAAGTCTTACCGCAAGTTCCTTGCGGGTACAGTTACAACTGCACTAGTAGCTTCAGCAGTCGCTCCAGTCGCAGGTGCAGAAACACCTCAAGCTCAGGACGCACCATCATTCACAGACGTTAACCCGTCTGATGTACATGCTCCAAATATCCAAAAGGCAGTAGAACTAGGTCTTGTCAATGGATATGGTGACGAGTTCCGTCCATACAATAACGTAACACGTGGACAGGTAGCACTTATCCTTTCACGTTGGATCGCTGCTGAAGGAACTACAGTAGATACTTCAGAAACAGAAGAGTTTGCTGATGTACCTTCTTCATACTATGATGAAGAACTTTACGAAGCATCACTAGTACTTCGTGAGCTTGGTATCTTCACAGGTACTCAAGAAAATAATTTTAACCCAAATGCACCGATTTCTCGTCAGGCGATGGCAAAAGTTCTTGTAGAAGCTTTCGGTCTTGAAGATCTTGAAGATGTGGATGCTACTGTATCTGACATCGAAGACGCTCAAGAGTGGGCTCAGGAATACATCAACATTCTTGTGGAAAACGGAGTAACTGTAGTAGATGAGTATAAGCCTCTTGAGTTTGTAACGCGTGCTCAATTCTCTACATTTGCAATTCGTTCACTTACAGTTTATGAAGAATCACTACTTCCAGCTGTAACTTCTGTTGACTTCAACGAAGAAGGTAACATGTTCACAGTTGAATTCGATGAAGAGATTCCGGAAGATGTAACAGTTCAGTGGGTTCTTGATAACTATGATGTTGAAATCAATGGAATGCCTGTATCTGAAATCCCTGCAGAAGTTCTTGAAGCTCTAGCTCTTGAAGTTTCTGAAGTGGACGGAATGATGGTTACATTCAGCCATACAGATCTTGATGATCTAGCAGCTGAGCTTGAGGGCGATGAAGTGACACTTTCTGTTGATGGTGTTGAAGGCGTTTATGTATTTGATGTAGAAACTTCTGTAACAGAAGTAAGAGCTATCAACCCAACAACACTTCTTCTAACTGGTACTTCATTAGGAGAGCTTGATGCAGCTGATATTTCTATTGATGGATTTACAGTTGAATCATTCACTGCTACTGAAGATGGAAATGGAGCTACAGTTAGATTAGGCGGTCCATTAACAAGCGGAGAAACTTATACTGTTTCTGTTGCAGTTGGAGAAGAAACACTTGATTTTGATGTAGATTTTGTTTATGAAATTTCATCAATTGCATTGAATGAAAAAACATATGACGATGATACTTCAAATCAATTATTAACTTTCAATATAAATGGTCAAAATGTTGTAACTGACTACAATGATCTATTACAACAAGGTTACGATGTTGAGTTTGCTGCTGTAGATGAAGATGGTAATGCTGCAAGTATTTTTGCAACAAATACTAATAATTCAACTACAGGACTTCTTGCTCCACAAGTTGCTGTAGGTGATTACGAAGTTGAAGTTATCGTTACACTTGATAATGAGTTTGTAGTATCTGACAGTGGTAGCATTGAAGTAAGAGATCTTGAAGGACTAGCTACTTCAGTAGAATCAGCGACATTTACAAACTTCGGAGCTGATGATACTTTAGGAACTGCTGATGACTTCACTCATAGAAGTACAACATTAATTGAAGGTGAAAGTGCTTCAGTATCTAGAGTTGTTGGAGATTTTTCTGGAAAAGATAGCGTTTCTATTCCTTTAGATGAAGTTACTGTAAGCTCATCTAATCCTGCTGTAGTTTCAGTTTCAGGAACAACTTTAACTGCAAATGCACCGGGAACAGCGACTATCACTATCCAATCAGGAACAGTATCTAGAGAATTTACATTTACTGTACAGGATGATACTCCAGGAAACCTTCGAGTTCTAGATAGTGTATCTTTACAATCAAATTCTGTTAAATTACTTAATGGATCAGATCGTGATTATGCACTTTCTGGAGTAGATCAGTATGGTGACTCAATTGAAATCACTGATACAACTCCAGGTGCTTCAGAGCTTACGTATGATATTCCAGTTAATGCAGCAGGAAATGACTTAGTGACTATCACTGAGGACTCTGATGCAGGAACAGGAGAAGTTACTGAAATTAACGTTCAAGCTGATAATGTAGGTAAAGGTACTGTAATTGTTAGAAATAGTAACGGGACTGAAGTAGGTCGCTTTGCGATTGATGTTACAGGCACTGAAAGCACACCTTATCAGTATGATCTATGGTTTACTGCAGATTCAGAGTCAAAAGACTATAACTTAGCGAATGACCTTTCTTTTGACAACGAGTTTACACTGAATCTAGTTCAACTTACATCGACTGGATACTACGTTGGAAACGAAGATCTAGTAAATACTGATAATGATGCTAACTACTATATTACAATCGCTGATACTTCAGTTGTAACATCAGATGCTCCTGCAGCAGCGGGTACTACAGATGTAACTTTTACATCTCAAGGTGAAGGTTCAACAGAAGTTATTATTAGAAATGCTGCTGACCAAGTTGTCAAGCGTTTTAATGTAACAGTAACTGATTCTGCTGTGTTTGCAACAGAAGTAGATTGGGAAGCTCCATCTACAGTAACTGCAGCTGGCGAAAATATTGATATTTCAGATGTGCTAGATGTTAGAGCACAATCTACTGGAGATTCAATTGTTTATGGAATCGAACATAATGCTGCAACTGGAGCGAAAGTTAGAGTTAACGATGTAGCAGGTACTGATACAGTTGCGCCAGATGCTGATGCGCCGGTACTATATATTGACTTAGATGATAATGGTCAGCTTGATGCTACTGATGAAACTCTTGGTACTTTAACTGCTACACCTTTAAGTGGATTTACTGGTACTAACTTTACTGCTGGTTTACCATTTGATGTTTTAGGTGGAACTTCAACGAGCAATGGTGATGAAGGTACAATTCTATTTAAGATTGAAGACGGTACAACAACAGTATCATCTACTACAATCACTGTAGACGTTGAATAATTATTATTAGATAATCTTTAAAAAGCTCCCATTTTTAAACTCAAGGTAAACAACCCGAGTCAATTAAATAAGGAGAGACAAAACGAGTGATGCCATGTGCTATCACTCGTTTTCTTTTAATTTATGAATTTAGTTTTAAATTCAAAAATTTTTATCAGAAAGTTCAGAAGAAATGAGCTCCCTGTGCTGAAAAACAATTAAAACTATTTAACTACAAATGAATAAATAGTAACAAAAAGCGAGTAATAGCGATATTGAATTGCACCCCAATTGTTAGACACATCTAACAATTGGAGGTGCAGTTTTTCTATGACCAAATTTACAAATGACCAAAAGTTTGAAGCGATTACGAGATATAAAAGTAGTTTAGAAGGTATGGAAGAAATCGCAAAATCTTTAAGAACCTTTACTTCGGTAGTAGCGAATTGGATTCAACAATTCGACTACCACGGATTAGCTGTTTTCGAAAAATCCTATGCATCTTATAAAGTACAGTTTAAAATGGACGTACTTAACTATAAGCAGGAAAATAATGTGTCCTCTTATGAAGCTGCGGTCTTCTTTGGGATTTCTTCCCCTGGAATGATCCGAAATTGGCGAACTCGCTTAGAAAAAGGAGGATTGGATGCACTTTTTTCCAAGAAAAAGGGGCGTCCATCCATGAAAAAAACGAACAAACAACCAAAACAAGCACCAGTAGAAGGCTCACCGGAAGCACTACAGGCAGAAATCAACCGTCTGCGTATGGAAAATGAGTATTTAAAAAAGTTGAATGCCTTAGTTCAAGCCAAGGGAACATCACCAAAGAAGACAAAGTAAAGGTCATCTATGAATTAAGGCATAAATACTCGGTGAAGGCGCTTGTGACATTCGGAGACATTAAGCGAAGCACGTATTACTTTTTAGTAAAGAAGATCAATCGACCAGATCCAGATGCCGAGCTAAAAGCTGAAATTCAAGCGATTTACAACGAACATGAAGACCGTTATGGGGTATTGTCGTATTCGTGATGAACTGGCGAATCGTGGCCAAAAAGTGAATCATAAGAAGGTTCAACGCATTATGAAGGCGCTTGGTTTAAAGTGCTTAGTAAGAATGAAAAAATATAAATCCTATAAAGGGACGATTGGCAAAATTGCGCCAAATATTTTAGACCGTCATTTTACAGCGGAAGCACCAAACGAAAAGTGGGTAACGGATATGACAGAGTTTAAATTGTTTGGCGAAAAGCTGTATTTATCACCTGTTTTAGATTTATTCAATGGCGAAATTATTACCTATACGATTGGCTCTAGACCGACGTATTCATTGGTTTCAGAGATGTTGGATAATGCTTTAAAGCATTTGCCAGAGGAACACCAGCTACTCATGCATTCCGATCAAGGCTGGCATTATCAGATGAAACAACATCGCCACGTTCTTGAATCGAGAGGGATTATACAAAGTATGTCGCGCAAAGGAAACTGTTATGACAACTCCATCAAGGAGAATTTTTTCGTCATCATGAAATCTGAATTCCTCTACTTAAAGGAATTTGAAAGTGTCGAACATTTTAAAAAAGAACTAAAAAACTATATGAACTATTACAACACGAAACGCATAAAGGCAAAATTAAAAATGAGTTCGGTGCATTACCGAAATCATTTTACTCAAGCTGCCTAAACGAAATAACCGTGTCTAACTTTTAGGGGTCACTTCAGTTGAGAAATCACTCGCTTTTGGGTTATCTATGAATAGAAATAAATAGTCATAAATGTTTAGAGGACAGGGGGTTTTAAGAACTTAAAGCTCTCCCATTACACATTTATATCTCCGGTACCCAGTCATCGGGCATATGCTGACCTTCCTCAGCCACCGCCCGGTATTCCAGTATTTGTTTTCGCTAAAACATCAGGCAGCGCTCTTTTAATAAGAACGGGTCAAGGTAAGGTGGGGCAGGGTGGGTAAGAGCTGTAGGGGTAGTAGTCAACGATCGGAATCGTTGTTCCGATCGGATTGCGGTGGATATAACTGCTCACCATTAATAGGCCAAGCGGTCCATCAACTTCTTTGGCGTAATACCGTTTTTGATAAATCCGCCCGATGTGTCCGGAGCGTTTTGAATAGGAGTCTCTATAACGGTGGTTTACAACGACCATGATTTAACCAAGTGGAACTTTTTTGGCGCGGATCAGCAGATGATATTGATTCGTCATAAAACAATAGGACGGTACTATGAAAGGATATTTCAGGTGAGCGTGCCGCAGCGCACGCTTAAATTCTTTCATGTCTTCTTTCCTTTCAAAAATAAAGATACGGTTATTGCCGAGCATAATTATATGATAATAAGTGTTTTCTCTGAAATTCCTTTTCTCTGTCATACAGAATTACCTCATTAATGACTGATGAACCTGAGAAGCTTTATTTTTTTACTGAAGCGCTTCTTCAACGGACTGCTCATTCATTTCAGATTCACCATTTATATCTGCAATCGTCTGAGCGAGTCTTAGAATTTCATGATAGCCCGGCTGGTCAATTTCTCTGCAAAACTAACCTTCTGAACTCTGCTCCGCTACTGTCTTGTAAATGAAATGTTTTCTTCAAAAAGTTTAACCGGAACAATGGCATTTGTGAAATTACGGTTTTAGAATGATTCAGCAGTACCGTTGCTATATATCTTCGAAAATGAATGTCAGCTATTTTGGATAATATGAAGATGAATAAGTAGACTTAATCACGTTCAGGTCATAGGAACTAAAAAATACATTTTATTTACTGCTATATATATATTTATTACCAAATATTATAGTAAATGGTCCTTTTTTATGGTATAAAAGAAATGGTTATATTTTATCATATTAGGAGGAGTTTATTTGAAGAAAAACAAAAAAAGCAGAATTAACAAAATTGCTGCAATGTCTATTTCAGCAACAATGATGACAGGTGCTGTGGTGGCTGCAACACCAACCAATGTGTTAGCTGAATCATCATTCCTAGATGTAAAAGAATCAGATTATTTTTATGATGCAGTGAATCAAATGACTGAGCGTGAAGTTATTAAAGGGTATGAAAATAAAGAATTTCGTCCATACCAGTCAGTTACACGGGCACAGGCAGCGAAAATGCTGACACTAACGCTTGATTTAGACATACATAATGTTCCTGACCCGGGATTCAACGATATTTCTAAAGATGATTGGTATTATCCATACATATCTGCTCTTGTTGATGCTGGAATTATCAGTGGTTATGAAGAGGATCAGACTTATAGACCATATGAAACATTGACTAGAGCGCAAATGACGAAAATATTGTCGATTGGATTCGGATTTAAGGAAACGTCTTTACTTGATAATCCTTTTAAAGACGTAAATGCAGATTCCTGGTACTCACCTTACCTGACAGAGTTAATCAAACATAAAATTACGACAGGTAAAACTTCCGAACTATTCGCTCCTTTATCTGCAGTGACACGTGGGCAAATGGCTGCATTTATTCACCGAAGTGAACAGGTAAATAAGTTGGATGAAGCAACTGGAGCATTACTGAGTATTGACGATGAAAATGTAGTTCTTACAACTGGTACATACAGAGTTTCAGAAGACCTGAAAGAAATCTTCAACATACGTAATTCGGCTGTTCTGAAGGATGCAGAGGTAACTTATTCATTTAAAGATGGTGAGCTTCAATTAAAGAAGCTGACACTAAAAGCTAGTGGAAAAAGTGAGACACAACCTGTTATTTTAGACGGTAATCTAACAAGCTTAAATGCTGATCTTATTATTAAAGGAACACATGTGAAGGTTCAGAATCTGAAAGGTATTAATAACCTAACAGTCTATGGAACGGATCAAGGGTCTTTTGATGGTACTGATATTTCAGTCTTAGGAAGAACATCTATCACGCCTTCTGAAGAACTGTCAGCAGCTTCCGAAAAATTATTTAACGTACAGTTTTTGAATGCTTCATTAAACACTGTTGCTCAATCATTTGAAGGAACAAGTGTAATGATAAAAGGAACGTCATCTTTATTAAGTTTTGCTATTTTCGCTGATGGCAGCCTACAGTCAGCCATAAGAATTCCTGTCATGCAATTATTAAAGAATGTTTCCAATTTCGATATGATTGGTGAAGCAGGCACAGTGTATATATCGACGTCTGGACTGTTAACACTATCCGGATCTATGAATATTAATCTGCTGAATACTGACAATGCCGAATTAAACCTTACAGGGAAAGGTAATGTTAATAAATTTGATATTCAATCTTCAACTGCAGCAATAAATTTAAGTGAACAACTAACGTTTTCAAATATAATCGTTCCTGAAAACAAGAGTGCTAAGGAACTGATCAGGAATTATGATCAGGTAAAGAATAATATTGGGATGATTGATAACATTAAAAACCCTGATATTGATCCACCACCAGTTGTTGTTCCTTCAAATCCTGGCAAGCCAGTTACAAAGCCAAAACCAGTTGAGCCAGTGGAAAAAGAAATTGTATCTGTGGAAACGCTTGAATCAACAGTAGCACGTGGAGAAGAAGTAAAGCTTCCGGAAACTGTTACTGTTACGATGAATGATACTTCTACAGAACAAAGAACTGTTTCCTGGGAAGGCACTGTGGTAACGGATGAAGTAGGTGAATTTTACTTTAAAGGCAAAATTGAAGGGTATGACGAGCCGATTCTTTATAAGTTAACAGTTCAATTCCAAGGTCTCTCTGTAAAAGATGGAATCGCAACTGTTACGTCTGGAGAAGCACTCAAATATGCTGAAGAAAGTATAGATGTAGAAGAAATTCATTTAACTAAAGAAATTAATCTCACAGAAGAATTAGCTACCATTTCTAAAAAAGTAGTCATCCCAGATGGTGTAGCTGAACAGACATTTGATTTTAATGGTACAGAGTTAAATGAACTTCATGTCATTGGAGATAAAAACACAGTTAAAAATTGCGTAATTGTAAATCTCACAATTGATCAAGAAGTAGATGATCTAGAGCTGGAAAACGTAACTGATACAGCTCATTCTTCACATTCATTTGAAGGTGGGGGCGGTGAATCAATCGTATTCACAGGCAACACGACGTTTAAAGGAAATATTACTGTAACTGCCGGCGATACTATCCAGATTCGGAATGAGGGGCAAGGAAAAGTAGAAGGAACACTATGGGTGGAAGAAGGACATGATGTCATTATTAATGCACCCGTAGATAATGTAGTGGTCAATTCTACATCGATAGTAGATATTCAGCAACCGGTAGCAAATCTGATGATTAGAAGTGCTGCAACCTTGAAAATCAAGGATGGTACTGAAATCACCCAAAAAACTAAACGTCCAGGTGTAGAGATTAAGTTTGTCGATGCTGATGGTAAGGAACTTGAGGGAGAACTGCCCGAGTTTGAAGTTGTACTGGACAAGAGCGAACTTGAAAGATTGATCGCCGAGGCAGAAGGACGTCTGCTGAACGCAGAGTATGAAGGTCGTCATGATGATTATCCGAGTTCTTCTAAAGAAACACTTGAAACTACATTAGAAACTGTAAAAACAGTACTTGATTTAGAGGGTGCAACTGTAGATAATCAAAATAAAATTGATGAGAATTCAACAGAATTAAGAGACGCGATCGCCACTTTTAAACAGTCCAAAATTTATGTAGACCGTACTCCGTTAAGAGAAATGATCTCTGAGGCTAAACGTACAGTAGGTCGTGCAGATTCTGCAGAGCATTCATCAAGTATTTCAGTACTTGAACAAGCAATCACTGTTGCTGATGAAGTTTACTGGACCTATAAAGTAACTGTAGCAGAAATCACTAGTGCAGTTGATACATTAAAAGAGGCTAATGAGAATTTTAAAGCTGAAACTGAAACAATTGGGGATAAGGTTGTTACTTTAACTTTTGATTTAGAATTAGAAGGCTTTGAATCTGAAAATATTCGCGTTCGTGTATTCAGAAACTTTGAGAATCGCTCTTATGAAGAACATGAAGCCAAAATTCTCAATCTGAAAGAAGAAGCTTCGAGGTACAGTGCAGAAGTTTCCGGATTTGGTATAGGGGATGCTAAAGGGCTAACTTTTGTATTCCACACAGGTGACCGGGTTTTCTATAAATCGATTACTAAAGAAGAATTTAGAAATCAAAATCAATTTGCGGTAGATGTGTATCCAGACTCCACTTTAGACATTACTCTACCTGAAGGTCTTACTGAAGAAAAAGGGTATAAGAGTTTTGGAGCAGCTATCTTAGACGACACAGGTGTAGTAATGGGCCAATTTACGGTGCATCATGAAACTCAAATTCCGAGCGGACGCTACAACCTAGATATTTTTGGTGTAGCCGGACAGTCATCGTATTCATTTATTGAAGAAGACCTCGTATTAAATGCAGGTGAAAACACACTTAATTATTTGGAGAATTATCAGTCAGTTGATTTAGTTACTAAAACTACAACTGAAGCAGCAATGAGGGTAGATCATGTGTTTGTATCTTTCGAAAATGAATCTGGAGATTTTGTATTCAGATCTACCAGTTCGAATAGAGAAGAAGGATTAAACAAATTTTATACAAATAGGGATGATATTAAAGGGATTAGTGCAGATGTAATCTTTGTTAAAGATGATCAGTTTTGGTCATCTTCAATAAGTCAGACTTTTACTGAAGGGTTAAAAGAAAATAGTATTATGTTTGAAAATAGTTTTGAGTTTGAGATTCGTGGAGCTCCTCCAGAGTACACTTACAATTCGAACGATTATTTTGATTTTCAAATAGTTGGTTTTTCTAATCGTACAAGAGCATTTAATTTAGCTACTGGAAGAAGTTCAGATATGCATTACAAGGGTGATGATGTACTTATTCAAATTACAGTTACAGATGCTCAGGGTAATTCAGTAGAAAAAGAAGTTGAATCAACCAATACAGATATTTCAATAGAAAACCTGTTAGAAGGTTTACCAACTAAATCCGGAGAATTCAATATTAAGATGAATATCGAATCGGGAACACCATTTGTTGTAGCACCTTTTGAGCAAACGATTACGATTAGTGGGGAGTAGTTCGATAAAGATGGGGAAAAATGATTAATCATAAATGAATAAGAGAGTTGTGAAAAGCAAGCGATGGCAAAGTGCTGTCGCTTGCTTGAAATATATGAAGGACGTGTATTTGATTGATATGCCCAAGTATTAAGAATATGTCGTCTTTGATCACTAATGTGCAAACAATAATTGGGATTCATGGAGACGTAAAACATGATCCATTGTTATTCAATTGCTTAAACAACTTAATTAAATCTATCTGATTGCTATATGAACTAGAATAATTTGGTTTAATACTGACATTCCGCGCTATATAATTAATTTAAATAATTCAAGATTTGAAATTATTCGGAAGTATTGAGATAGCAATTTTATAAGGAGGTTTATAGTATGTCGAGTTTAATACCTAAAAGTATAGGTGAAATAATGGAGAGTAATACAGAATTTTGGATCCCATCTTATCAGCGTGGTTACAGGTGGACATCTCTTCAAGTTACAGAGTTGTTAGATGATATCTGGGAGTTTCATAAAATGGATCCAAAAAAAGATGATTACTATTGGCTTCAGCCGATTATTGTTAAGGAACATGAAGATAAAATTGAAGTGATTGATGGGCAACAGCGCTTAACAACAGTATTACTTATAACAAAATATATCCAGTCCATTATTCCGTTTTATGAAGGGACAGGATACACAATAACATACGAAACTCGTATTGGAAGCAATTCATTTATTGCGAATATTTTACATGGAGAAAGCCAGCGTAACGACAACATTGATTACTACCATATGTATAATGCACTTGAAACTATTAGAGAATGGTTCGGAAAACATCCTGAAAAAACCTCTCCCGTCCATATATGGCAGCGTTTAACAGAACAAGTTAAAGTATTATGGTATGAACTTGACCCTCATTATGATTCAATCGATTTATTCACAAGAATTAACATTGGAAAAATTCCTCTAACAAATGCTGAGTTAATAAAAGCATTATTTTTAAGCAAGACAAACTTAGGAAATAATGTATCACAACATGAGTACATAAAATTAAAACAGATAGAATTAGCAACACAATGGGATCAAATTGAAAAACATTTACAAAATCCTGATTTTTGGTTCTTCTTGCAGCCTACCAGTATAAAATATGACAACCATATTGAGTGGTTATTTGAACTCGTAATAGAAAAATTCCCAAACTTTACAAATATAAAAACATCTTATAGAACATTTCATGATTTCCATGATGAAATAGAACGTCGTGTGGATGAAGGTGAACATAGGTATGAGATCGTTGAATCCCTTTGGAAAGAGGTGCGATCTCTCTATTACCAATTTAATGAGTGGTACGTAAAACGTGAATTATATCACTTAATTGGACACTTGCTAGAAATTGGCCAACCTATTAGGAGCATTTTATCAAATGCACAGACAATGAGAAAAGATGCGTTTGTAAAATCACTTTACGATATGATTAAGCATCGCATAAAGGATTGGAATATATCAGAACTAGACTATGAGAATGAAAAATCAAAGGTTAAAGATACACTATTACTTTTTAATATTTTGACCCTACAACAAGATGAGAACTCAAAGCAAAGATTTGATTTTGATCGTTATAAAAATGAAAGGTGGGATATTGAACATATACATGCATTACAAAGTATAGTACCTGGAAAACAAGAGGAACAATTAGAATATATTAAAGATGCCTTGTCATTTGTTGAAGATTCAGATTTTAGTGAAGAGCTAAAACGAAATTTACACATTATTAAAGAAGAGGCAATGGAAGTTGAAGAGTTTGAGAAAATTCAACAAGAAATTGTCAAACATTTTGGAGATGAATATTCAAATCATATCTCAAATTGTACTTTACTAGATGCTAAGACTAACCGTTCTTATAAGAATAGTATTTTTCCTATAAAGCGAGAAGAAATCATTAAACGCGATCAAAATGGTGTATATATACCACTTTGCACTAAAAATGTATTTCTAAAATATTACAGTAAGAAAACTACTCAGATTCATCACTGGAACCAAGAAGACCGTGAAGCATATATGCAAAACATAAATGATGTATTAGCCCCTGTTATTACAAAACATTTAAAGAACGAGGTGATATCAAATGCATGATTCAAAGGTCTATAGTTTTTGGGAATTAATAAATCAATATAAAATTTCGATTCCTATTATTCAGAGGGACTATGTTCAAGGACGAAAAAATAAAGAAGTGGAAATTATGCGTCATAATTTTTTAAGAGTGCTATTTCATTCTCTCAAAACAGGGGATTCAGTCGAATTAGATTTTATTTATGGTACTGTTGATCAAGCCAAACATTTTGCTCCACTTGATGGACAACAACGATTAACAACTTTATTTTTACTGCATTGGTATATTGCCTTAAAAGAAAATAAACTTGATAACAATAAGGAAATATTTAAAAAGTTTACTTATGAGACCCGAATGAGTAGTAAACTTTTTTGCCAGATGATTATTTCATTAACAGATTTAGATTTAACAAAAGCTTGTTTATCAACTCAAATTCAAAATGAGTCAAGCTTCTATTATGAATGGATAAATGATCCAACCATATTGTCGATGCTTGAAATGATTGATGATATTCATGTTTTTGCAAGCAATTATGAATTACCAAATGATTTATTTGAAATGTTGCAATCAAACGCACCGATTACATTCCAGTTTATTGATTTAGATACATTCCAATTAGAAGACACTTTGTATATTAAAATGAATGCTCGTGGTAAACCCTTAACATCATTTGAAAATTTCAAAGCGCGTTTTCAACAATATCAAGAATCAGTTGGATATGAAAATAGCGTACAACTAATGCATAAAATGGATACTATTTGGTCGGATTATTTCTGGAAACATAAGCAACATAAGTATGATGATTCATTTTTGCAATTTTTTTACGCATTAATGTACAATCAATTAACTCGCTATCCAAGCAATAGCGATCGACTATTTTCAGCAATAAATCAGAGGAATGATATACGCTTTGAAGAATTACTAAATTTAAAATTTGACTATGTGTCTTGGTTAAATGATATTGATATTACTTTGGATTCTATATGCACTAAAACGCTTACGACTCAAGCATCTATTATCAATATTGAAAGGCTAGTATTTGAAGCGATGACTTCAGATATTAATTATACAGATCGATTACAGTTATATGCCGTAGTTTCATATCTTCGTTCCTACGGTAATAGTTTCTATTCATTTGAACGTTGGATGCGTTTTATTCGTAATGTAACAATCAATACGATATATAATAGAATTGAAGATTTCATGAATTCTATTCAAGCTATTGATGTTTTAGTTCAGCATGTAGAACAATTGGATAAATATTTAGCAGGCCCAAATTCTAAATTAACTGGTTTCTCAAGATATCAATTAAATCAAGAGCGAAAAAAAGCAAAATTAATGCTGAAGGATAATAAATGGAGAGAAGCATTAGAAAGAGCAGAAGATTATCCTTATTTTGAAGGAGATATCGGATTCTTATTACTCCAGATTGAAACTAATGAGATCGATCAACTGTCTCTAGAAGAACACAATAAAATGCAGTTGAATTTTAAAATTAACTATGAAAAGGCAGTCGCAATTTTTGGTGCAGAAAAGCTTAAAGTCCCCAATAATTTACTAAGTAGAGCGCTGTTAACTTTCGGTGATTATTTACTTGAATCTGGTCACAATCATAGCTTCCTAATTGAAGGGTTTGATCGTGATATTAGTTGGAAACGTTTCTTACGTGACAAAAATGTATCTTATTTATTATTACTATTACAACAAATTTCACCTGAAACAGTTAATGAGGACTTAGAAAAAATTATTGCACATCATACCGTAACTGATTGGAGACAATACTTTATCCAATACCCTCAAATTTTACAAGAGTGTTGTGGCAAAAAACGCTTCATTAGATACAACAGTGAAAAAGATATTCTCCTTTTGGAAACAACGATGACCAGTGGCTACTGTCAAGAGTATTATAGTTATGCTATTTATGCTGAATTAAAAGAAAGAGGCATAGAATGTACTTACTACCATTCAATTGGAGCATCCAATGAAAAATGGGTTGAACTCAATGAGAGTGGATATACCTTAACGTTTGTAGATGAGTATTTTCATATTTACAATAAGGATGAAGAACTTTTTGCTTCTACAAAAGACTTTGATGAGGCGGTTCAGAAAATGATTGATTGTGCAAGTGTGGTTAGCTAAAATCCCATATTTCTTTTGAAGATTAAATATGAGATGGGATTATTCAAAACTGGAGAGATTGCATTATTTAAATTGAGGTGGAATTTTAAGCACTGATTATAGAGTCTTATTAAATGTATCCGGTTCCTTTGTAAAAAACGCTATCTTATAGTAATTAAACTGCACATTAATAGATAGCTACAATGGGAAAAAACATAACAAGTTTGGGAATTTATTTAAGACTTTTTTCACGTGGTTATAGTTATATATCTGTAAAAATACCTTCACTGTCCTAAAAACTATTAAAGCTATGAACTTCAAATGAATGAGGATTAAATAAAAATGAGTGATGGCGTTGAGTCGTCACTCATTTTTTAGTTATGATTAAATGAAAGTACATAGTCATAGGTATGCGAAGAAAATCTAAACACGATGAAGAAAGATCAAATCAAATTTTATTGACACAAAGTTAAACCAGTCTTGCCAAAGCCAGGACTGATTTTACAATGATACTGAATCACATAATGTTATTCCTGACAAACAAAACCTACCGGATCAAATAATTATTAATCGAAAGCACCTTCGAACTCTGAGCTCTCGTAGCAGTTGCCCAAGGCTTGAATAATTCATCATATCCCATGACAATGACATAATCAGAAGCCCACTGAACAGCAGAACGTGTTTCTTCATCAAGGTTACCTAAGTCAGTAAACATGTCATTGTCTTAAACTACGAATTGTTTACCAGTTTCAAGCTCAAATGCACGCTTCAGCATTGTGACCATCTGTCCGCGTGCAATCGCCTGGTTTGGCTTAAATGTAGTAGCAGACGTACCCTTGATTAAACCGTTCTAATAAGCTGCAGTAATTTCATTCTGTGTTTGAGCTGCCAGACGTGTTGTATCTGTAAATGGTGATGTACCCTTCTGCCTCTAATTCAAGAGAGCGTACAAGCATCGATGCAAATTGCGCGCGTGTTAGAGAATTACCTGGTGAAAATGTGGTTGACGTTGTTCCTTTTACAATGTCGCTTGCAAATAAGTCAGCTACATAAGGGTTAGCCCAGTGGCTTGTAGGAACATCATTAAAATAGAGCGTACTTCCTGGTACCTGCCTTCTGCATAGTCTTCAACCGGACCGTCGAAATCTATCAAAAAACAGCAGACTGGATTTTTCCAGCCTGCTGTTTTTTATAATGCTAAATAAACGACTGCCTCATAAGGTCTCAACACAACCTCATCAGTCTCCAATGACGCTGTATTTTCATTACTAATCAGCACCCGATCCGCCTCAAACTGAAGGTCACCAGGTTTCTTGAACACCTGCTCCTGATCACTAAAATTCGTCAGCACCAGCAGTTTCTTACCCTCATAACATCTTGTATATGCATAAATTTCAGTGTGATCAGGCAGCAACAGCTCGTAATCGCCATATTGGATAATCTCATATTGCTTCCGCAGAGAAATCAGCTTCTTATAATAATGGAAAATAGAATCCGGATCATGCACTGCATTTGAAGCATTAATCTCTTTATAGTTTTCATTCACCGCAAGCCATGGCGTGCCTGAGGTGAACCCGGCATTTTCTTCACCGTTCCACTGCATAGGCGTTCTTGCATTGTCACGGCCTTTTGTATAGATCGACTGCATAATCTCCTGTTTACTTTTCCCTTCATTCAGTGCATCACGGTAATAGTTCAGCGTTTCGATATCTTTGTAGTCTTTGATGGAATCGAACTGAATATTTGTCATACCGATTTCTTCACCTTGATAAATGTAAGGAGTGCCCTGCAGCATATGAAGGAATGTGCCGAGCATTTTTGCTGAAGTGACGCGGTATTCTTTATCATTTCCAAAGCGTGATACCATTCTTGGCTGATCGTGATTGTTCATATAGAGACTATTCCATCCAGTGCCGTGCAGACCTGTTTGCCAGCGTGAGATGCTTTCTTTCAGATCACGAAGGTCGAACGGCTTCAGATCCCATTTGCCTTCAGGTCCTGAATCAAGATCCATATGCTCGAACTGGAATACCATCTGCAGCTCTTCGCGTGAAGCGTCTGTATATTCAATCGCCTGTTCAACATTCACACCAGGCATTTCTCCTACTGTCATGACGTCATATTGTGAGATGACTTCTTTGTTCATTTCCTGTAAAAATTCATGGATACGCGGGCCGTTCATAAAGTACTGACTGCCGTCTCCATATTTTTTATTGTGCGGATTTGGTCCGTCAGGCAACCCGTCCGCTTTTGAAATGAAGTTAATGACATCCATTCTGAAGCCGTCAATGCCTTTATCGAGCCACCATTTCATCATATCGTAGACTTCATTTCGCAGCTTTGGATTTTCCCAGTTCAGGTCAGGCTGTTTTTTGCTGAATAAGTGCAGGTAATATTCTCCTGAGGCTTCATCATAATCCCACGCTGACCCGCCAAATGTGGCTGCCCAGTTATTTGGTGCTTCCCCGTCCTGTCCCGGGCGCCAGATATAATAGTCACGGTAAGGGTTATCTTTTGATTTGCGTGATTCAGCGAACCAGGCATGTTCATCAGAGGAGTGATTTACCACAAGATCCATGATGAGCTTCATTTCTCTCTGATGAATTTCATCCAGTAAGTTTTCCCAGTCGCTCATTGTACCGAAGTCATCCATGATCGCCTGATAATCAGAGATATCATACCCGTTATCATCATTCGGTGACTGATAGACAGGGGAGAGCCAGATCACATCAATGCCTAATTCTTTTAGATAGTCCAATTTTTCAATAATCCCCGGGATATCTCCAATTCCGTCACCATTTGAATCGTTAAAGCTTCTTGGATAAATTTGATAGACAACACTTTCTTTCCACCAGGTTTTTTTCATCAGATGTATTCCTCCATTTAGAAAAGATTATGTAAGAGGGGGAACGATCAAAATTCGTTCCCCGGCTATATGTTTATTTTAATGAACCTCTCATGACACCGCCGATAATCCATTTCTGTACAAATATATAAAGGACGACCATTGGCAGCATTGCGAGTAGATATGACGCAAATGCAAGGTTATAGTCTGTACTAAACTGACCCTGGAATGCATATTGCACAAGAGGGAGCGTGTACATGCTTGAGTCACTTAAGATGACAAGCGGAAGCATGAAGTCATTCCACGCGGCAAGAGCTGTCAGGATTGCAACTGTTGCGTGCATAGGCTTCATCATAGGGAAGATAATCTTCCAGAACACCTGGAATGTATTCGCACCGTCTATGATTGCTGCTTCTTCAAGCTCAACAGGCAATGTTTTGACGTAACCTACATAGATAAAGACGTTGAACGCAAGGTGCATGACCCCATTTAAAATACCCAGACCTACCAGGTTGTCCATTCCCCAGCTGCTTGTCTGAAGTACAAGCGGGAGCATGATGATCGGGAAGGGGATGAACATCGCACTGATAAAATAGAAGTATAGAAACTTATAAAACTTCTTGTGCATATTACGCGCAATGGCATAGGCAACAAGAGAGTGAGTCAAAATGACAATAATAACTGTGAGTACAGTCACGAATACACTGTTACCGAGCGCATTAAAGAAGTTCGTGACTTCAATCGCCTCAGTGAAATTACCAAAGCCCCATGATTCAGGAAGCGCCAGGATATTACCGCTCATTTCCTGTGGTGTTTTGAATGCGATGATCACTGTGAGATAAATAGGGAACAGAATGAAAATGGTTCCGAGTATTAGCAGAATGGTTGCTTTCCAATTAATACGATTACTCATCAGTTATTTCACCTCTTTTCTTTCAAGGATTCGAAGCTGTACAACGGAAATAACAACGATCACGATAAAGTAAATGACTGCGTTCGCAGACTGGTAAGCAAACTGACCGGCTTCAAATCCACCTCTATAGATTAAGAGAGAGATCGATTCAGTTGCCCGTCCCGGTCCACCACCTGTTAAAGCGATGATCTGATCAAATGCCATCAGGAAGTTTTTCATGGCAACGACCATGTTGATTGTAAAGAATGGTGCAATCAGCGGGAATGTAATTCTCCAGAATTTAGACCATGCTTTAGCGCCGTCAATATCAGCTGCTTCATAAAGCTGCTCATCAACTGTGGATAGCCCTGCTAAGTAAAGTAGCGTATTAAATGCTACCGATTGCCATACTGCAACGATTACAATTCCGACCCAGGCGAGGTCCTGATCACCCAGAATGTTTTTAGAAAGTGCTTCAATGCCAAGCGCCTGACCTAGATCCGGCACCATATGAGTGAAGATGAATTGGAAAATATAACTCACAATCAGAACACTTAATATAAATGGCAGAAAGTATGTCGCTCTAAGCGTTTTTCTAAATTTAATTTTTGCATTTAATCCCATCGCAATCAGTACACTGATAATGTTTACTAAGATCGTAGAGACAATCGCAAATTGAAATGTGAATCCATAAGCGCCAAGTGCTCTTGAATCCTGGAATACTTTAAAATAATTCGAAAAGCCCGTAAAATCCCAATTTCCATACCCTTTAAAGTTTGTGAAACTGTAAAAGACACCCTGGAGTGCAGGATAAGTATGAAAGATGAAAAATAATACAAAGGCAGGGATAACCATCAGTAAGAATGCATGATCTCTTTTCAACGTATTTCACTCCCTCAACATAGATTGACTGCTGACCTTGCTCCGCGCACGCACACAGGTCATGCCCGCAGCGAAATCAACAGCCATCATAATGACAATGGGGGACAAGCCCCCATTGTAAATTTTACCGGTTTTGTGCTGCTTCCCACTCTGAATCAATCACTTCAAGTCCTTCAGTCTTATTGCCGTTAATCAGCATATCAAGTACAAGGTTTTCAACCCCCATACCTGCAGGATAGTAGTGATCCTGGAAGCTTGCCAGACGGTCGTTTTCAAAGTATTCACGGATCCCGTCAAATACTTCATCCTCCTGATAAACCCCTTCAACAGCAGAGAAGGCACTTTGCTCATTCATATACTGTTCAGCGACATCCTGTTCAAGCATGAATGACAGGAATTTTTCAGCTTCTTCAGGGTGCTCAGTTGATTCACTTATGGCCAGCGCTACATCGACACCTGATACAAGATCATTCTCTTCAGGGTTGTTACTTGATGGTAGTGCAAATGTACCAAGTTCTATGTCAGGATTAGCTTCTCTGATCTCAGGAATCGCCCAGTTACCCTGGATATAAAAGACACCTTCTCCGTTAGCAAATGCATTGTTCCCGTCGCCATATCCGATTCCGAAGTTATCACTATGACCGTATTCAAGAAGCTGAAGCATTTTATCAGCGACTTCATCATAATCCTCAACAAATGAAGCCTCTCCATTGTTTTTCATTTCAGCAAAATCTTCCGGTACGATGTTACCTGCAATCCCATTCCAGATCGCCATACCTGTCCATGCTTCCTGTAACGTTAAGTAAAGAGGAACTTCTCCGGCTTCTTTTGCTGTCTCAAGTGCAGCAATGAATTCATCCCATGTTTTTGGAATCTCGATCCCGAGTTCTTCAACTTTGGCTTTGTTATAAATCACGTGGTTAGCATTCGTTGCATATGGTACACCGAAGCTGCCTTCCACATCAGGGCCTGCCAGTTGGCCAAGCATATCTACATATGATGACTGTACCTGTGAAAGGAGGTCCGTATCAGATAAATCACGAAGCACGCCTTCACGTGCGAACTCACCATAAGTCGCATTTCCTCCAATTGATAGGATGTCAGGCATATCATTCTTAGTCAGGCGTGTACGTAATACCGTCTCAGCCTCAGGAGGCGCCTCTAACTCAACATTAATATCCGGGTTTTCTTCTTCAAATTGTTCAATCAAAGCCTGATACGTATCAATGCTCTCAGATTTATTTGAGAAAAGTTCGAGTGTGACGCTTCCGTCATCACTGCCACCGCTGCAGCCTGCAAGAATTGCAGCTGCTGTTCCTGCTGATACTAAAAACTTTCCATAATGTTTTTTCATCAATAAGTTCCTCCTAGATTTAATTGAGTAAACGTTTACTCTAAATATAAAAAAATAAGCGATTTATTAAGTTGTTTTTAGAGTAAACGTTTACTCTAAAGTGATAAGTCTCCCGTTAAGGAGATACTCAGTTCATCTTTTTCACACTCTGTCTTTCAATAATCTCATGAGGGAAAACGACACTTTCCTGCTTTTCATCACCATGGATCATATCCAAAACCATCTTTGCAGCAACCTCACCCATTTTTGCAACCGGCTGTGAAATGGTTGTAAGTGGAGGGATGCTGACATTACAAATCGGGATATTGTCATAACCGATCACTGAAACCTGTTCAGGGATTTTAATACCCATCTTGAAAGCTTCAGATATCATGCCGAGCGCCATGTCATCACTTGCTGCAACGATGGCAGTTATATCGGGGTGATCAGTCATCAATTTGCGAAAAGCAGTAGCACCATCTATATAACTGAACCCTCTGTGAGAAGCGATCATGCTTTCTTCAAAGTGAATCTGATGGCTGCTTAAAGCCATTCTGAATCCTTCTACTCTCGGTACACCCGCAATCATGTCATTCCGGTTTCCACTAATCATCCCGATTTTTTTATGACCATGTTGAATCATATACTCTGTCGCATGAAAAGACGCGAGACGGTCGTTTACTTTGACGGATGGTACAGGAAGATGTAATGATTCTGTCGACAATAAAACCAGGGGAATACCTGAACGCTCAATCATCTGGTAATATTCCTGAAGCAGAACTCCACTTGTAAAGATGATTCCGTCAACCTGCTTGGCAAGCAGCAGTTGAAGATACTGCATCGTTTTTTTTCCATTAGACTCTGTGTGACAAACAATTAGGCTAGAACCCTGTTCATGGACAATCCGTTCAATACCTGACACCATTTCAGAAACAAGCATGCTTGACAACGCCGGCACTAAAAGACCAATCGTATTCGTTCTTTTACTGATCAGCCCCCGGGCTACTCCATTAGGTACATAACCTAACTCTTCAATTGCTTCTTCAACAGCCTTCCTCGTATCTTCAGAGAAACCGCTCTTATTATTCAACACGCGGGATACTGTTGCTATTGAAACATTTGCAGCCCGTGCCACATCCTTAATCGTCGCCAAATTACATGCCTCCTGACTATTCAATTGATTACGTAAACGTTTACATGACTGATCATACAAAAAAATTGAAGCGTTTGCAAGGGGGAGAAGAGTATATGACAGACAAGACTCTGTTCCCCTTTTTTATTCTTTTAATATACAGATGTGTTCATAGTGGTTCTAAAATCCTATTTTACGGGTATAAAACAGTAAGACCAGGATTTTGGCCTGGCTTATTTTATCCGTAGAAAGAGGAATGTACATGTTTAAGAAACGTCTGTATTTATTGTTTCTATTATGGGGAGTGACATTTGGTCTGCTGGCTTTGCTCCCTGAAGGTTACGCTTCAAATCATGTGATGCTCGTCATGTTGTCTCTTGTTTTAATGGTATTTTTCAGAACAAAAATTAATTTTCTAATTGTCCTGTCTACCATAATCATATACGGATTTGGTCTAACGATTTATGCACAAATGGAGGATATTTTCAGTGGTGGTCAATACATATTGATTGCGGCTCATCTTCTGTTAACAGCTTCTCTGCTTAGTCTTTGGCTGATTGTACATGATGTTAAGTCTTTAGTAGAAGAGAATAAGAGTTTAGAAGAGCGAATCGGCTTACTTGAGAAGTTCGACTGGAATACTAAAGCTCTGTCGATGCCTGAATTTATGGAACGGGGGTTGCTAATTGAAACTGCTATGCGGCGTAGAAGTGAAAAGGGACGTCTCATCTATTTTAATGTAAAGGACTCGGTTCCACTGACGGCCAGGGATTCACTGAGACATTATTTTATCAATACCTGTCTGCATACGGTCAGAGAGGAATTTGATCTGGTGACATCTCCTAGTCAAAGTGAAGTTTTTGTCTTCCTGCAGGGAACAAATACAGAGGGTGAAGCAATCGTGATAGAAAGGCTCAAAGATAAATTGAGAGAGTATGTGAATTACATTGAACTGCCTTATCACATTACTTCATATGAAATTGGAAACTTGAAAAAAATCATGGAACAATTTGATCATCAAAGGGGGGCGTGAAATTGAATATCGTCCTGCTATTGATCATGACGTTCTTCTGGACGTTACTGGTTTTTTATTCTGTTTTAACGTTAGCTGGTGTTTATTTTAGAGCAAAAAAACAACAACCAATCAAGTTAGAAACATATCCGTCTGTGTCTGTTCTCATTCCTGCTCATAACGAAGAAATTGTGATAGAGGATACCCTTCATGCAATGGCTAAGCTTGATTATCCAGGAGAGTTGAACATCTATCTGCTTGATGATGGATCATCTGACCGGACACCTGAAATCGGGAAGTCTTTTCAGGAGGCATTCAGCCGGATTCATTACATTTCTGTTCCTCCCGGGGAGCCTAAAGGTAAGTCCCGCGTCCTGAATTATGGATTATCAATTATCGAATCTGAGTACTTTCTGGTCTATGATGCAGATAATCAGCCCGAGCCTGATGCAGTGAAGTTTCTTGTGGAAAAAGCGGAAACAACACCAAAGGCTGCCGGTGCAGTAGGATATGTCAAAACGAGAAATGCAGACAAAAACCTGCTAACACAAATGATCGCACTCGAGTTTCAGGTTTTTCAGCTCCTGATGCAATCAGGCCGCTGGCAGCTGTTAAAGCTGGGGTCATTAGCAGGAACCAATATGCTGCTGCGAAAAGACATTATCGATAAGCTTGGAAAGTACGACGTATATGCGCTGGCAGAGGATGCTGAACTGACGATTCGTCTCACAGCTGAAGGGTATCTGTTGCCTGTTGTACCGGCTTCAAAAACATGGGAACAGGAGCCGGAAACGATTAAGACGTTTATCAAGCAGAGAACTAGATGGCTGATTGGAAATCTGTATTTACTGGAGAAACTGTTTCTATCATCAAAATTCTGGCGTAAAAAAGCTTTTCATCATTCGATTCAGCATTTGACCGTGTATCTATTGTTTGCGGTCCTGTTGTTATTTTCTCATCTCTTTTTCATTGGGAGCCTATTCGATTTATTCGAGCCGACATATGCCGCACCAATTCTGATGCTGTGGTTTATGAGTTATATTGTCTACACAGGTCAGTTGATCGGTGCAATCGTGATGGATCGGACGGTCTCACCTTTAAAAGTAACAGTTGCACTCATCATGTATTTTACGTATGCGCAGCTGTTTGTCATTTTACTTGGACGGAGTGCTGTGATCTATGTGTGGAAACGAATCGTGAAGCGGGAAACCATCAAATGGGATAAAACAAACCGTTTCAAAAACAGGCCGATTTAATGAAGAAGTCTATTTGGATTATAACTGTGTTGTTCATTCTGATCGGTGCAATAGGAGTGATGCTCATGATGAAGCCGGATGATGACACGTATTGGTCGGCAGAATCTTTTCATGACATAGCAGAAACCCATTATCTGACGGATTACGGTAAAATACGTTCATATGGAATGGATGAAAGTGAACAGTATTTACTGGAATCTACAGGGTTATATATTCAGTGGCTGGCTAATCAACAGTTGGCTGAAGAGGTGGCTAATCAATTGCATGTTATTGAAAGAGAGTTTTTAGTTGAAAATAATGGTGAACAATTTCTTGCGTGGAAAATCGAAGGTCAGGAGCCCGCTCGGACAAATGCATGGATAGATGATGCGAGAGTGCTGCCTTATATGGAAAACAAAGCTCATGTTATTCAGTCAATTGAAGAGAATCAGGTGAAAGATGGCATGGTGGCTGACTTTTACGACTGGGAGCATCAGCAATCTAGTAATCGTGTAGTGCTCAGCTATGGGATGGAGGAGTTTGAAGATCTGAATTTGGGAGGCATGAAGCAGCTTTATAAGAAAGCCGCGCAGGCAGATCACATTTTCTATGATGAATTCTATCTAATTGAAGAAGAAAATTTCGATCAGGCAGATGAAGTGCATATGGTGGACCAGCTGCTCATCGCTTTAGAGCTTGAAGAATTGAGTCTGTCGGATGATCAGTTCTGGAACTGGCTACAAAATGAATGGGAGACTGAGCGTTCTATCTCAGGCAGATATGATCGCAATCAGTTGAAAGGAAATAGCATAGAGTCAGGTGCTGTTTATGGAATAGCAGCTGAACTGGCACGGCAGAAAGGGAACAGCGAGCTTGCTGAAGAGTGGAAACAAAGAGGATTTGACCTCGTGTATAGATCAGACGGGGATTACGGTGAGGTTCACTTTTTTGATTTGATATGGAATGCGCCATGGTAGGATATTGAACAGATTCAGGGTATGGGGACGGAGTTGATACTCCAAAAAAAGGGGACAGAGTCGACACTTTTATTGAAGTGTTAACTCTGTCCCCCTTTTTAATCTTTTACCGATGACATTTTCAAGTAAAGATTTATCCGCTTCTTAGAGATATATCAGTGATAGCAGAATACAACATATGATCTTTGAGCCACCCATCCACTAAGTACAGTAAACTTTCAGACTATCTCCTCCGCATAAAGTCTAAAAATAAAATATTTTATTCCTGGAACAAACTTGTAATGTTTAAGATTCTGTTATTCTGATAACCCTGTGGTAGATGGGATGAGCCGTATTACATATAACTTAATCTTTATAACTGGACATTTAGCAGGGTTAACCATGTTTCATTGATATGTAAAAATCATGAAAATGTATCATCATATCTGAATCAGAAAATAGCAAAATAGAAATCATTGGAATGAACCATGTCAATGAATTGTCATGCGTGTATATAATTGTCATGTATTAAATTTCAGGGAGGTACACATGAGACAATTTATTAAGTATGTATTAGCAGCAATGCTTGTATTCAGTACATTTGCGTTTTTTGGAGAAAGTTCGAAGGCCAGCGCAAGCACGTTTGTTACGCCGGTTACACAATCTAATGTCATTACCCAGTATTTCACTAAGAATGCTCACAACGGAATTGACTGGTCAGGAGGAGGACTTGACAGTTCGATATATGCAACGGCTGATGGCACTGTCACACACGTAGACGAGTCAAATACAAGTCCTTATACAGGATATGGTACGATTATTAGAGTTGCTCACGAGGTGAATGGTCAGAGGTATGAATCTTTCTATTCTCATTTGAATAGTGTGGATGTAAGAGAAGGACAGACAGTTAACCAGGGTGAAAGAATCGGAGGCATGGGTAACACAGGATATACTGAAGGTCCAACAGGTATCCATCTTCACTTTGAAATGCATGAAGGATACTGGGCACCACAGCAGCTGAATCCTGCATCAGCAAGAGATCCACTGGCATTAATCGGCCAGGACTTTGGTGAACCGGATGAAGTCGATCCAATTCTTCATTCATTCGACGGTTCATGGGCAACATTAAGAACGGTAAGTAATACGGGTGATGATACCATCAATACGTACGGCAGTCCGGGTGTTGGTCTAAACGGTACGCTTGCAGCAGACAGGCTCGTTAAAGTCTATGAAAAAGCAAGTAATGGCAGTGTTGACTATTTTAGAGTGCAGTCAAACCCTGACAGATGGGTGCATAGAGATAATGGAATTGTTACACCGTATATCGTGAAGGCAAGTTTTTCTACAGCAACGTATCAGGAACCTGCTGTTAATCCGGAGCGGCACCCAGAAGGCGGCCTTGCACCAGGTGACAGCTACAAAACTTACGGAACAGAAGTTACATCTGATGGACAGCAGTGGTATAACCTTGGAGGCAAAGGCTGGATAAAATCCGATGCAAATGGTTTGTACACATATAGAATGCCATAAGGAGTTCGGGAAAGATAAGGACTGTCTGAATATTTTAAAAAAAGTTTGACAATTATAATTCCGACCATTAAGATGGGTTTAATAACTGAATAGCTTTACTTCTTATCAAGAGAGGCGGAGGGACTGACCCAATGAAGCCTCGGCAACCGGCGTCGCACGGTGCTAATTTCAGAGGATTGTTTCCGAAGATGAGAGGTGGCTGTGGCCGGAAAAGCCCGCTTCCTTTTGTTTTTGGATAAAAAGGAGGCGGGCTTTATTGTGCTGTAAATAAAAATGAAGAGGTGCGGCAACACCTCTTCCATCGATGATCCAGGACACCAGATTGCACCGGATATCTCTGTTCATCACAGTTATCGTAACACTGACAGGGATGTTCGTCTATTTACTTTACTCATAAGGAGACGATCAACATGACGAATTTGAAATTTGCGTATTGGGTACCCAATGTCAGTGGAGGACTGGTTGTATCAAAGCTTCCACAGGATACAGATTGGAGCTTTGAGGCAAATAAACGATATGTACAGATTGCAGAAGACGCAGGTTATGATTATGCACTGTTACAGACAAGGTTTTTCGCGAGTTATGGAGCTGAAAATCAGCTTGAGGCGATCACGCTTGGTTCTGCACTTGCTGCTGTGACGAAGAAAATCAATCTGATTGCGGCCGTTCATCCAGGCTTATGGCACCCGGCTGTATATGCAAAAATGCTTGCTACACTTGATCAGATCAGTAACGGCAGAGCGGCTGTCAATATTGTGAGCGGATGGTTCAAGCAGGAGTTCATCGGCTATGGCGAGCACTGGCTTGACCATGATGAGCGCTATAGAAGATCTGAGGAGTTTGCCCGCGTTTTGCGTGAGCTTTGGACACAGGAGAAGACAACTTTTAAAGGAGATTTCTACCGGATCAATGAAGCACCCTTTAAACCGAAGCCGGTTCAGGGCGGGGACCTGCCGATTTTTCAGGGAGGGAATTCCCGTGCTGCAAAGGAAATGGCAGCACGTGTATCAGACGTGTATTTTATGAACGGCAACACGATTGAAGGGTTCAAAAAGCAGATTACTGAAGTACGTGCACTTGCTGAAAAGGAAGGGCGTACAGTGAAATTTGCGGTAAATGGTTTTGCAATTGTACGTGATACGGAAGAAGAAGCAATCGATCTTCTCAGACAGATCGTCTTACACGCTGATACAGAAGCAGTTGAAGGGTTCAAAGAGGCAGTCAAGGATGCTGGTCAGGCGTCGAAAGAGAAGGAGGGCATGTGGGCAAACTCCACGTTCGAAGATCTCGTTCAGTACAATGACGGATTTAAAACCGGACTGATTGGAACAGCTGAACAGGTTGCTGATCGAATCATTGAACTGAAAAAAATCGGCGTAGATATTGTATTGACAGGACATTTTCATTACGAAACGGATCTCGAGCACTTCGGTAAAGAAGTCATTCCGCTGGTTAAAGAGAAGGAACTGGCGCTGAAGGAAAGCGGGGTGCTGGCATGAAAATTTTAGCCCTGTCAGGCAGTCTGTCCGGATCAAAAACGTTTACCATGATCAAAGAATCTGCATCGCTACTTAAAGAATATGAACATGTTGAGGTTGAAGCCATCAATCTTGCTGAATATAAAATAGACTTTTGTGATGGGCGCGATCCGCTTACCTATAAGGGTGATACAGATCAAATCATCAGAAAGTTCATAGAGGCAGATGCATTCGTCATTGGAACGCCTATCTACAGGGGGTCACTGACCGGGGCGTTGAAAAACGTCTTTGACCTGATTCCAAATGACGCCCTGCGCGGTAAAGTAATCGGCTTTGTAGCAACAGGAGGCACATACCACCACTATCTTGCCATCGAACATCAGCTCAACCCGCTTGCAAGTTATTTCCGGGCACACATTGTCCCTGGTGGTGTCTATGCCCATAACGATCACTTCGAGCACGGGCATCTCGCAGATCCTGAAATTAAGAATAGACTGAAAGAACTTACCCATTCACTCGTTTCACTGACAAATGTTCTGCCCATGAAAGAGGCTGAAGTAAAACAGCCGGTGATTCCGAGAGGGTAAAAGTTGACTGCACCGGATAGCAGTGTAAAAGACAGTGATATGCAATGCTTCAGCGCATATCACTGTCTTTTTCTATTCAGGATTAGATGTAGCAATTAACATTAAGGTTTCCAGTACCATAGAAATTTTCAAATGAGAGTCAATCAGCCCGTCTTTAAGCCTAAAAATAGTGGACCGGGTATTTTTAGTCTGTCAATCCCTTTTGACTGAAGGTCTGAGCTGTCATTAATCCCTCACAGGCGGCATACTCAAATAAAGGTTCATCCGTTTCTTTGGAAGATGAATTTCATGAATGAGAATCGTTGCTGCACGCTGATATTGTCTCTGGAATGTGCTCATAGAACAGTTGACAGTCAATCTTTCACCATTCGTAAATAGTACAGTGGCCTTCCCTTTTTCAGTGTGGGGAAGGATTTTTTTATAATGATCGATTGAGATCCAGGTGTTATCAATATGTGATGGTGAGTGAGTTGGGAATAAAATGATTTCTTCAAATTGATCAACAAGAACCGGAATCTTATTGTAAATGCAAAGCTTGTGTCTGGCTGATTCCAGTCTGCCTGAGTATGAACTCCCTTTATCAAGACATGCCTGATTGATCAACTTGACCGGAGTGTGTGCGGAGTAGCAGGTTCTGTCAGGCTCCATAATCATTGTCTGATATTCCAGATGCCTGGCGCACCTGATTGCCATTGTTGAGCTGTTGATTTCGTAATCCACGCGATTTTCTTTCATCCATTTCTCCTCTGTTCGGCCTCTGCCAAAACGATTATTAACGTATACAATGAAGTGTCCCTAAGAAGTCCCGTTGCGTATAATTTCGACATCATTTTATAAAATCCTTCTGAAAATTAAAAATATTTTACTATTAAGTAAAAAATAACAATTTATTAATATGAAAGGATGTCTATTTAGTTTCTATCCACACCAGCTTTTTAGGTTATAAAATATTATCATTTTAAATTTTCAAAAAATTATGTTGACGTATGAATATAAATATTATATTGTTTTATGTAACCGGTTACATAAAAGCCTGGTTGTTTTTTTAGATACATATGTAACCGGTTACTTATTTAGATAATATCTTATTATTTTATGAATATAAGACTATATGGGGGATATATATGAGTGCTATCAATATCGTTTCACCAAATGGCATGCTTGGATACGGATACCCGAGAGAATCTTTTGAACGGGCATTTCAACAAAAGGTTCACGGTATCGTTGTGGATGCCGGATCAACTGATGCTGGACCTCATAAGCTTGGAGCAGGCCAGTCAATTGTTAGTAAACGGGCAGTTAAAAAAGATCTTGAGTATATGTTTGAAAAAGGCATTCCAGCTAATATTCCGATCATTATCGGATCGGCGGGTGGAGCTGGAGCAAGACCGCATGTTGAAGCAACAATTGACATTGTGAACGAAATTATACGGGAGCAAAAGTACGAGGCAAAGCTAGCTGTGATCTGGGCAGACTTTGAGAAAGAGAGTATTATCAATTCTCTTGCAGATAACAAAATAAAGCCTTTATCAAAAAATATTCCTCAGCTTACAGAAGAAGCGATCGTGGAAACACGATCGATCGTAGCACAGATGGGTCACGAGCCGATTGTAGACGCGCTGAGGGAAGGTGCAGATATTATTATTTGCGGGCGTGCATATGATCCGTCCCCTTTTGCGGCAATCGGTATTTATCACGGGATGAATGAGGGGCTGTCCTATCACCTGGGTAAGATTCTTGAGTGTGGTGCACTTTGTGCAGAGCCCGGAACTACGAAAGATAGTATTTTAGGAAGTATTTATCAGGATTCGTTTACGGTACAGTCGCTTAATCCTGATAGAACATGTACGAAGACGAGTGTGGCTGCACATACATTTTATGAAAAAGAACATCCATATCTGTTGAAAGGTCCTGGTTTTGAACTGGATTTATCAGAATGCAGCTTTACTGAAAAAAGTCCGGGTGTCATTGAAGTAAGAAACAGTCAGTATAAAAAATCGACTAAAACCTTTGTGAAACTTGAAGGGGCAAGGCAGACTTCTTTTAGAACATTCGTGATTGCCGGAGTTCGGGATCCACTTTTGTTGCAAAAGTTGGATCAGGTAGAAAAAGAAGTATTGGTACAGGTTAAAAGTTACTTTAGCGAGATTCCTGAAACAGATTATCAGATTAACTTTTACCATTACGGTAAAAACGCAGTAATGGGAGATAAAGAGCCTGATACATTCGGGGGTCACGAAGTTGGCGTTATGTTTGAAGTGCTGGCGGTAACTCAGGAGATGGCAAATTCAATTTGTGCAAACCTAAGATCTACTTTCTTGCATTATGGTTATGAAGGAAGAAAATCAACAGCAGGCAATCTGGCTTTCCCATTTGCCCCTAGTGATGTGGTGTTCGGCCCGGTTTATGAATTTTCCATTTATCATTTATTAGAAATTGAAGCTAATCCGTTTAAAACGGAATGGATGGGAGTGAACAAAAAATGACTGCATTGTTTAAATATGCGAAAGTAATCAGAAGTAAAAATTCTGGTCCATTTGAAGTCACTTTGGATATATTGTTTGATGATCCCGCCAAGTACCAGCATTTCAAAGAACAAAATGTTCTTACAATAGATAAAATTGCTGAATTATATCAAATCAGTCCAGATCAAGTACATCACTTTGTCTATTTTGATCCTGCATTGGGCATTAAGATCACAATAGCAAGAGATATTTCTTCTGGAAGTGCGGGAGATCGGGATGTTTACGGTGCTCAGCAGCATGCCCCATTAATGAATATTGAAGTTGAGGAGTAGAGCTATGAAAAAAATTGCTGTAATCGGCAGTATTAATATCGATTATTTTGTAGAATGTAGTACGCTGCCAAAATTCGGAGAAACGGTCTTTGGAGATAATTTTTTTATGAATTTTGGGGGTAAAGGTGCTAATCAGGCAGTAGCAGCTTCCAGACTTGGAGGAGATGTCACGCTATTTGGCTCAATAGGTAATGATGAACAAAAACAAGTTTTACTTAATCATTTTAAAGCAGAAAACGTTAATATTGAGCACTTGAATATTGTTGACGGGGTATCAACAGGTGCGGCTTTTATTCAATTATATAAAGGCGATAACAGAATTATTATTACACCAGGCGCTAACCAATATACAAATGGGCTTTACACCAAACAAGTTAAAGACCAGTTGATGAATTATGATATTTTCCTATTTCAATTAGAGACGCCGATAAGTATGCTTGAGTATTTAATTCCGCTTTTACATAAAGAGGGAAAAACAATTATTCTTGATCCTGCACCTGCAGTCAAACTTCCCGAGGATGTTTTATCGAAAATCAGTTATCTGACACCGAATGAATACGAAGTGCAGGAAGTGATCAGTCATAGCAGTAATGAAGAGCAAATCATGGCCGAATATCCGCAAAAATTAATTATGACATGTGGGAAAAATGGCGTGAAATACCATAATGGAGAACGTGTGATCAGGCTTTCTGCAAGAATGGCTGAAGCTGTTGATACAACAGGGGCTGGGGATACATTTACCGGAGCTTTCGCAGTAGCTTTGGCGGAAGGGAAACCCTTTGAAGAGTGTTTACGGTATGGAATTTTTGCAGGCAGTCTGGCTGTAACAAAAAAAGGTGCGCAGTCAGGTATGCCGTATAAATATGAGATGGAAGAGCTCTTACAAGAGGGGTGAGTCTACTTTGAATTCCACATTAAAGAAAATGCGGGAAGATTGGATCTTATATTTAATGCTAGCTCCCGGAATCACATATTTTGTGATATTTCATGTTATTCCAATCTATGAGATGAAATTAGCTTTCGAAAATTACAGAATCATTGATGAAAATACGTGGGCCGGACTGGAGCACTTCAAAGTTTTATTCAGTTCCCCTGCATTTATGGATGTTCTTCAAAATACAGTTATCATCAGTACGATGAAGATCATATTTATCTTTCCAATCCCTATTATTCTCTCGCTATTGATTAATGAAGTCCGATCAGGACCGTATAGAAAGTATGTACAATCAATATCTTATTTACCACACTTTCTATCCTGGGTCGTGATCGCTGGTATTTGGATCAGTTTTTTAAATCCTGATGGAGGCATAAACATAATCCGTAATTTCTTCCAGCTGCCAAGCATTGACTTTATGACTAGTAAAGACCACATCAGATGGGTACTTGTATTTTCAGAAATGTGGCGCAGTGCAGGGTGGGACAGTATCTTATACATCGCAGCGATTATGAGAATAAGCCCTTCATTGTATGAAGCGGCGAAGCTGGACGGTGCAAGTACATTACAGCAGATGAGACACATCACGCTGCCAGCTCTTGCAACTACAGTTGTAACCGTTTTCATTTTAAACCTTGGATTTTTTATGAATGCCGGCTTCGATCAGGTGTTCAACTTAATGAATGATTCAGTTATCAGCAAAATTGATATTCTTGATACGTATGTATACAGAATTGGACTTCTAAACGGGCAATATTCTTATGCAACAGCAGCCAGCTTATTCAAAGGTGTAATTGGTTTGGTTCTGATCTTGGGCACGCACTTCCTGTCTAAACGTTTCACAGGAAAAGGTGTCTGGTAATGGAGGGGTTAACATGAGACGAATGAACTGGTCAAGGACCGTTATATACACCATTTTGTTTTTTGTTTCTCTGGCTGTACTGATTCCACTGCTGAACTTACTTGCTTTGTCTTTTTCATCTCCGGAACGAGTGAATGAATTATCAGGGCTCGGCATTTTACCAAAAGGGTTCTCGCTCATTAACTATGAAATTATTCTATCAAATCCGTTGATTTTAAAAAGTATTGGTAATTCAGTATTCATCACAATTGTAGGTACGTTAGTGAATCTGACTTTAACTGCTTTAACAGCTTATGTCCTGGCACGAACTAACTTTGTAGGTAAAAATGTCGTGCTGATTTTTCTTATAGCAATTATGGTATTCGAACCATCAATGATTACAGAGTATTTGTTAGTTAAAAACTTGGGATTATTAGATACATATGCATCCTTAATCCTATATAAAGCAATTAATGTATATTACTTGTTTATTCTTATGCGTTTTTTCCAGGAGATTCCTGAAAGTCTGATAGAAGCTGCAAGAATCGATGGGGCAGGACATTTGCAGATTTTTGCGAAAATCGTATTGCCACTTTCTAAACCTGCCCTGGCAACACTTACTTTGTTTTATGGCGTTTATCACTGGAATGAATATTTCCGTGCCACAATTTATCTGACAGATCCGGGTAAGTGGCCGCTGCAGGTTGTGTTAAGACAATTCGTTGTTACTCAGGATAATACGACAATGCTAGCAGGCACGGATATGTCTGCAGAATTATTAGCCAGCCTGGACTTTGGTTCACTACAGGCAAGTACCATCATTATTGCTGTCGTTCCTTTACTTTTGCTATATCCATTAATCCTGAAGTACTTTACTAAAGGAACAATGGACGGCGGGGAGAAGGATTGATTTTATAACAATTTAAATGGGTTGGGTCAGTCATTAGTCTTTGCATTAAAAAATATAAATTATTGGAGGTCTATGAGGATGGAGAAATTTAAACGGTTATTAATTGCAGGGGTAGCAGTCAGTGCGTTAGCAGCGTGTAGTGCGGATGATGAGCAGCAATCAGAAACTACGGAAGATGGAAAAACAATTCTTAAGGTAGCATATAAAGATGATGGTCCATCAAATGATCAGGCAGTGAAGTATTATGAAACGCTTTCTGAAAAACTGGCTGAAGACAAAGATCTTGATGTTCAATTTGAGTTAGTTGAAGTAGCACAGGGAGATTATGCAGAAAAATTAAGTTTATTATTAAATAGTGGTGAAATTCCTGATTTGATTTATTTCCAGGGTGGAGACCAGCAAATTGCCAATCAGGATTTGTTGGAGGACCTGCGTCCTTACATTGAAGAATCAGAGAATCTGAAAGATATATTGCAGCCTCACAATGAATTGAGACTGAATAACTATCCTTATCTTCTATGGGTTAAGCCGATCGATTATAAAGTGCCAGTGGTGCGTGGAGATATCATGAACAGTCTGCCTTCATCTGAAGCACTGTTAGCTGATCCAACAATCGATAACTACAAAGCGTTCTTTGAGGATCTTGTGCAAGAAGGAAACGCTGAATATGCTGTGACTGTAGCAGGTGACATCAGTGAGTTGGATTATATTTTTGAGAATGCTTTTGGCATTAATCAGTCATGGCTCGAAACTGATGATGGTTATGTATTCAGTAAAGTATCAGAAAAAGAAAAAGAAAAACTTGCATTTTATAAAGAACTCTATGAAGAAGGATTGCTTGATAATCAGTATTTAACAAAACAGTGGGATACCAAAGAAGATGCATTCTATGACGGTAAAGCCGGATTAATCGTTGGGACAAATGGTAAGGTTATTGATTTCTATAACAGCAGAGTTAAAGAAGTGAACGGTGAAGAAGCTGAATTGGTAGTACTTCCTCCAGCAAAAGGAGAGTATCAGGGATTTGGTGCATCTGATATCACAAAGGAATCACGAGGTCTTGCGATATCTGCCACATCTCCTAATAAAGATTTAGTCTTTGAAGTGCTGGATTATCTTGCAAGTCCAGAAGGGCAGGAACTGGACCGCCTTGGTTTTGAAGGTGAACATCATGAAGTGGCAAATGATCAAATTGAGCTGACTGATGCGTACTATTCTGATTGGTATTCACGTTATTGGGAGCCTGTAAATGCAGAATTCTCTATGCCAATCAGTGAAGAAACACCAATGCTGAGTGAACCAGCTAATGAATCAATGCAACTTGCAAATGAATACTTCGCAGAAGACAATGCTTTTATCCTACCACAGGAATTCGTTTCACAGTGGGATGCAATGGAGAATCTATACAGAGAATATTCAGCTGATATTATCACAGGAAAATTACCAATTGAAGCATTTGATGACTTTGTAGATGAATGGTATGCAGCAGGTGGTACTGAACTAACTGAACTGGCAAATGAAAAAATAGAATAGGGGATCGTTAATATGCTGACATTTAAAGATCGAGTGAAAGGAGCTCTGATTTCAACGGCGCTGGGTGATGCACTCGGCGCTCCTGTTGAAAAGCTCAGTTATACTGAAATAAAGGAACGTTATGGAAAAGTCGAGAGCCTCCAGACTAAGTGGTACAAAGAGAATATGGGTTATGATGCTCACAAAGGGAAGAAACGCGGAAATGGAATTGTGACAGATGATACATTAATGACATTAGCCTTATGCAATGTGTACAACATTGAAAAAAGACACCTTGATGCATATGATATGGCAAATGAATTCGTTAAAGAAATTGCTTTTCGCGATACATATATTCCGGAATTTGATCGGGAAGATAAAATCATAGAACGTCTCTTTTATCCGGAAAAATATATTTTTTTGCGTCATACATTAGCGAACTGTGAGCCTCGTGAAGGTGGCTATGGCAATATGATTAATTGTGGGGCTGCTATGTATATAGCCCCTATTGGAATTGTAAATGCAGGAAATCCAAAGGCAGCATATGATGAAGCAATTCTATTCGCTATGGGACACCAGACAAGCTATGGACTTGAAGCAGCGGGTGTTCTAGCTGCTTGTGTGGCAAAGGCATTTGAGCCTGAAGTAACTATAGAAGATATTATTCAAACAGCAATTGCATTTGCAAAGGACGGAACTAAAGGTGCAATTATAGCAGTTACTGAGGCAGCTAAAAAAATGAAAGAAAAAAGCGCTTCTATGGATGAAACGGTAGAAGCATTTCAACAGGCAATACTCCAATACTCACCGATGGGAGATGATGTTTCCCGTCATATAGATAAAGTTGGTTTACCATCCGATCATTATACGCCGAGCCGCCTCGGTTCTATTGAGGAGTTGCCTTTTGCATTAGGCTTCATATTGATAAATGATGGGGAATTCTATCAATCAATATATGACGGAATTAATTCCGGTCGTGACACAGATTCAATCGGGGTAATGGCAGGCGTGATCTTAGGTGCAATGTATGGACATTCTGTGATTAAAGATGAAGATATTGCCTTATTGGAAAAAACGAACCGTCTTGATTTTAACCACATTACTGAGCAGTTCAGCGAAACAGCAATTCATATTATAAAAGAGGATCTTAACAGGATGAATATCATGAACCAAATTATAGGATAGGCAGGAGGGTTTTAAGTGATTCCAAATGATTATATAGAAAAAACATATGCTGGATTCCTTGGGATGAATGCGGGCATCAGACTTGGCGCACCTGTTGAACCAACTGAATGGACACCTGAAATGATTAAAGATGTGTATGGTGAACTTGATGGGTATGTAAAAGACTATGAAGTTTTTTCTGCAGACGACGATGCAAACGGGCCAGTATTTTTTATGAGGGCATTGCTGGACGATGCCACAGATCGGGAAATGGAAGCCCAGGATGTAGCAAGAGCATGGTTGAATTACTCCAGAGAAGGTATAGGCATGTTCTGGTGGGGTGGAGATGGGATCAGCACAGAGCATACCGCTTACCTTAACCTCATAAAAGGAATGCATGCACCAGAGTCAGGTTCAGCAGAAACAAACGGGATCATTATGGCTGAACAGATTGGCGGTCAGATTTTTATTGATACATGGGGTTGGCTGTTCCCTGATAAGCCTGAAAAAGCAGCTGATTATGCTGAAAAAGCTGCGAGCGTTTCTCACGATAAAAATGGTTTGTACGGAGCAAGGTTTATTGCTGCAGGTATTGCAGCAGCGTACTCAGCGGATACAATTAAAGAAGTAATTGAACGTGCATTGAAAGAAATTCCTTCAAACTCTACATACGCTAAAGTTGTTCATGCAGTGCTTGAGTTTCATCAGCAAAATCCTGATGACTTCTGGGCTTGCCGTCAGTATTTGGAAGATGAATGGGGGTACGATAAATATACTGGTGTGTGTCATATCATCCCAAATGCCGGAGTATGCGTGCTGGCACTTGTATATGGAGAGGGAGATCTGTCGAAAACGATTGAAATTGCCACTGCATGTGGCTGGGATACAGACTGTAATGCTGGAAATGTCGGTTCAATCGTGGGTACGTTCACTGGAATTAGTGGGGTTGAGAAAAAGTATAGAGAGCCAATTAATGATTTCATTGTAACTTCAAGTGTCTCCGGTTACTTAAATATTTTAGATATTCCAACATTCGTTAAGTCGCTCGTTTTATTAGGATATCGTGTCTCAGATCACGCTCCGCCAGAGGAACTGGTAAGGGGCTACAAAGAAGAAGAGGTTTACTTTGATTTTTCACTTCCGGGTGCAACTCATGGCTTTAAAACAGACCTTCCGTTTAAAACTATTCTGAAACCGAATGATAAAATCGGTTATCAATCAGAGGGTTCATTGGAAATTTTCATTGATCGTATGCTTGAAGGTGAAAAGAGCCATGTTTACTATCAGACATTTTACCGTAGAGAATCATTTAATGATGAAAAATATAAACCTGTATTTGCCCCTAAAGCATACAGCGGACAGACTGTTTCAGCGAAATTATACTTAGAGCAGTATCGGGGAAAAGAAATTTATGTCATTCCATATATTCGTAACACATTTACAAAAGAAGTGACAGAACTTGAAACAATTCTTCTTCATAATGAAGAATGGAATACAATTAGTTTTAAAATCCCTGATACATACGGATCTTTTGCAGAGGAAGTCGGAATTGCGATCAAAAGCCCATCTCCAAGAGATAATCGTGCTTTCGGAAAAATCTTCTTAGATGAATTTCATATTCATGGATCAGGAGATTACGAAATAGACTTTGCCAAGCAAACTGTTGAATTTATGAGTGTGACACCGTTTGCTCATCATAGAGGACAATGGGGACTGGAAAATGACAGAATGACTGCCGAAAGTGATACAGATTGTGCTTCCTTCTCAGGACATTACTATATGAGGGATGGTATGATTTCATCTCAGTTAAAACCACTTTCAGGAACACATCACGCACTTATTTTTCATGCGCTTGGAACTCAAAAGTATTACCAGGCCGGGTTTGCAGGTGAAGGAAAAGTTGCTCTTCAAATAAATGATTTTGGCCTTCAAACATTGAAGACTGTTGAATATCACTGGGAGCATGATCGGGAATACCTTTTTGAAGTTGAAATCCGTGGAGCAGTTATCCAATTTTCAATAAACGGTGAAAAAATCCTTGAGCATCAGGATGATCGCTTCGCTCATGGAATGTTTGGCCTGTCAATGGCAAAAGGCGGGAAGTGTGAATATGGCGACGTGCGTGTCAGACCATAATCTTAAAAGAGTGTCTGGGACCATAAAATAACTAAAGTTGTGTTATAATTCACACAATAAATTACTCGTCATGATAGGAGAAATGCCATGACCAGGAAAAAAGTTACGATCAGAGAAATCGCTAAAGAGTCGGGTGTCTCTATAGCAACTGTATCCCGTTATTTGAATAAGGTAAGTTACACAAGTCCAGAAACAGAAAGAAAAATACAAAAAGTGTTAGATCAGTTCAGCTATACCCCTAATGCAGTTGCACGGGGTCTAGCAAAACAAAAGTCAAATACAATTGCTTTTATTACACCAGATATTACGAATCCTTTCTTTCCGGAAATGATCAAATCAATTGAATATATCGCTAAAAGAAATGGATACAGTCTGTTACTGATCAGTACCAATGAAGAGGAACTGAAAAACAAGGATTTCTGGAACAATTTAAAAAGCAGATATATAGACGGCTTTCTGCTTGCTCAATCCGATTTGAGTGAAGAAATAAAAGGCTATCTCGACAAAGTACAAATGCCTTTTATAAGGATTGACCGGGGAGTACAATCCGACAGTAACAATTCTGTCAGCGTAAAAAACTATGAAGGAGCAAGTCTTGCAGTAAGACATCTCATAGAATTGAATTGTAAAAAGATTGCTCATATTAGTGGTCCAAAATCAGTTTTTCCAGCCCGTGGGAGACTTAAAGGTTACCTTGATACAATGAAATTATATGACAGGACACCATTAGTCTATGAAGGGGACTTTACCTTAAAAAGCGGCACAGATATCACTGAAAGGCTGTTATCGGAACACAAAGATGTAGACGGCATCTTCTATGCAAACGATCTGATGGCAATTGGTGCCCTTAAAACATTTAAAAAACACCATGTTCAAATTCCTGAAAATATTGCGATTATCGGGTTTGATGGTATTCAGTTAACCGAAATGGTAAACCCTGAGATCAGTACCATCAAGCAGCCTGTTAAGAAGATTGGAGAAATTGCAGTTGACCAGCTCATCACGAAAATAGAACAACCAGACCTTGCTGGGCACGTTAATGTAGAGCTGGATGTAGAATTAATTGTGAGAGAGTCTAGTGACCGGCAGAATCAAAGAGATAGTTAAAATATAACATGATTAACCTAATCTATATTAAAGTAACCTTCCTTTTGTTTTTGAAAGGAAGGTTTTTTATGTGCTGGTTGGAGGTAGTTTTAGGCAGACTCCGACTGTATTATATAAAAGTTTGATAGTTTTTGGTTTTATAGTGCCGAAACATTACGTATTGGCAAGCATTTCTGCAAAATAGCGTACTTAATGTCGTCATACGTCAAAAACGCTGAATCGCTGCCTGGATATTTCTCTTATACACTACACGTACCCAGGGAATATAAGGCAGACGCGTCTCCATTTTGGAGAAAACAAAGTTGACATTTGAACAGCAATATGAACAGTTTGAACCAATGATTTTTCATATGATGAAAAAGCTTCATATCACTCGTGATCATGATCTCTATTTGCAGGAGGGACGGATAGCGCTGTGGAAAGCATCAGAGAAATTTGATAAGGAAAGTGGAGAGTTTGCCCCGTTCGCATACCAGTATATTCGCGGTGGGATGCTCGATCTTATGAGAAAACAGAACAAACTGCTGGAGCGGGAAACGGTGAAATCTGAAGAATACTGGCAGATGAATATGGATATTACAGAGGACAGACTGTTAGAGATCGATATGCTCGCGCCGTATGCAGAAAAGTTAACAACGCATCAGAGGAAGTGGTTCTGGCATACGTTTATTGATGATATGACTGTAGGGGAGATTGCAGAGCGGTATATGGTGAGTGTGAGTGCGGTGAAGAAGTGGAAGAAGGGGGCGGTGGAGCGGTTGAGGGAGTAGGGTAATATCATAGAAGATGAAGCCACATAAATGAGTATCATTCATTTATGTGGCTTTATTCTACACCCTTTTAATTTGTAAAAAGTATTCTTAAACTGGAAATCTACTGTTATAATACTTTTGTATCGGGTCTTTTGTAACTTGAACCAGATTGAAAAAACTTGCCATTTCAAAAAAGGGTAACAGTTATAACCTAAACCATTTTTAAAGAGAACTATATTTAAATCATTCTATGCTAACTACCAAGGAGACCTCATGCAAAACAAAAAAATCATCAGCTACATGCTGGTTTCATTTTCAGTCTTATTATCTTTAATCTTCTTTAACGAACCAATTCTCAGCTTTACAGGGAACATCGAATTAAGCTTACTTGTCGGAATTGCAGCAATTGCTTCAGGAGTGTCCGGTATTTTGATGAGTATGGCTTCGAGACGGGGAGCTGTGTTTGAAGCGATCCGGGAGTACTATCAGCAGGGAGATACATCTCAAATGATTGCAGCCAGACAAATGATTTATGAGATGGAAGACCGTGCAGATAAATTGGCTTATCTGAGTCATCCTGCCGAATGGTCAAAAGACCAGGTGAAAGCAGCTTCGGAGCTATGCTCGTTTTTTCATTTCTGGGGGATGATGGTGAGAAAGGGGTATCTACCGTTGTGGATATTCAAAAGTGCTTCCGGTCCTTCTATTGTGAGGCTTTTTCATTTACTGCAGCATTATATTGAAGAAAGACGTCGCAAGAACAATCAATATTACGCAGTAGATTTCGAATTTTTAACAAAACAGATCGAAAAAAAGTATCGCTTTTCTTATACATTGGAGAAGAGACGAAAAAGCAGGAGAAAAAAGAAATTTTAACAATTGTAATCGCAACATGTAAAGGGCGTTTGAAGTATCATCAGGTGATACTTCAAACGCCCTTCTTTAAATATTACATCAATCAAGAAACCTTAAACTCCCCAACAATCCCACTCAACTCCTCAGCCATCTGAGAAAGCGCAGCAGAACTTGCAGCAACTTCTTCCATCGATGCACTCTGTTCTTCAGATGCAGCCGCGATTGACTGTGACTCTGCAGAAGAATGTTCGATCATTTCAGTGGTTCTGGCAGTGGATTCGACCATGCTGGCTGTCCGCTGATCAAGGTCTGTAACAGATTTCAGTACATTTCTTGCAGCTTCTGAAATAACTGCAGATGCTTTTTCGATTTCGTTGAAGCTTTCTCCTGTTAAATTCATTGCTTCCATCCCGGCTGAAACGGAGATCTCGCCATCTTTCATATACGTCACTGATTCCTGAATACCCGTTTGGATTTCAAAGATCAGCTCCTGAATCTGAGACGCAGAGCGGCCGGATTGTTCAGCGAGCTTTCTGATCTCATCTGCCACAACAGCGAATCCCTTACCATGTTCGCCGGCGCGTGCAGCTTCAATAGCAGCGTTGAGTGCGAGAAGGTTTGTCTGCTCAGCTACCGCTGTAATGAGCGACACAATATTTCCAATCTCTGCAGATTTACCGCCAAGTTGCTGGATTGCACCTGACGCACGCTGGGATTTTTCCTGAATGTCATTGATTTTTGCTTCTGTATTCATTACACGGTCTTTACCTTCTGAGACCTTAATTGCCGTTGTCTCAGTTGATTCACCTGCTGAAATGAGGTGATCTTTGATGCCGCTGATTCCTTCTGAAATACCATATACAGACTTCTGAGAAGAAGCCGCCTGCTCAGTCTGCGTCTCAGCATTTTCAGAAATCAATTGAATCGAACCTGCGATCTGTTCAGTGGCGCGATTCGTTTCCTCAGCGCTCGCTGTCAGTTCTTCAGAAGATGCGGCGAGCGTATGTGACACCTGCTGAATCCGCTGAATCATCGCGCTCAGGTTTGCCTTCATTTTTATAAGACTCGAACCAAGCTCTCCAATCTCATCTTTCCGGTTCATTTCTTCAAACGATCCGGTTAAATCATTATCACTTAGACGATTCAGTTGATTTTTAACCGCATTAATTGGTTTTGATAAATGATTGGATAGTAAAATAATGATGATTGTACCAACGACTAAAGAAGCAGCAATTGTCCACACAAGCATCCACAGAATACTGTTGGATTCCGCATTAAAATCTTCCATATAAGAACCAGCCGTCACGACCCAGCCCCAGTTTGGATCGAGCTCGTTATACATGATCTTCTCACCGATCCGATCAGGGTCATCCGGGAAGCCCCATGAATATGTAACAAAACCACCGCCGTTTTGCGCGGTTTCAATCTGTTTCTGAACGAAGTAGCTGCCGTCCACATCCTGAACGTCCAGCACATTTTGACCTTCAAGTGAAGGGTGTGCCACTTCATTACCTTCTTCATCTAAAATAACAAAATAACCGTTCTCACCAAGATCAACAGGATTTGTATTCGGTCTCGTACCGTCCTCCTGCATCTCACCAAGCAGATGAACCTTTACCTGCTCCTGTGCCTGCTCAAGCGTCAGATCCCCATCTTCCACCTGCTGCTGATACCCATCAATCATCTGCAGCGCCATCGTCACAGCATTCTTAATCATCGTACGGCCAGAATCATCCAGACTGCTTTTAGCTGAAAGATAACTCATCGACCCGATCACAAGCCCCGGAACAACCAATAAAATAAATGAAATGATTAATAACTTACCCCTAACACTCCTCATCAAAAACTCTCCCTTTTATATAATCTATATCTTATATCGGAATAGGGTATGACTTTTTAACTAGTTAATTGTAATTTTATTTAGATTAGCTAATAAATATTCAACAAGTGATTTTCAAGACAGAATGACTAAATAACCTTGAAGAATACTAAGATATTCAGTTTTTCCGCATAATCACTTCACCGTCCGGAACCTCTTAAAAAATTTGCAAATCCATTCCAAACTCTGTATGATAATCTCAATCAGGAGATGAATACTATGAATAACCAACTCTCAACCAGCAACAGCCAACTACATCATCACAACTAGCCTTTCGCATTTTTTGATCAAAATAGATCATAGCGAAGGGCTATTTATAATGAACCTCATGAGAAAATGTGTAACAACTTTCTCGTGGGGTTCTTTTTATTTTCAAAAAAAGAGGAGGAACAGTCATGAAGAAGATGAAATATCAGAATGTAAAAGGAACACAGGATTATCTAGGGAAGAACGCAGTAATCAGGCGGAATGTTAAGCGAACGATAGAGGAAACGTGTGAATTATATGGCTGCCAGCCTTTTGAGACGCCAATTTTGAATTACACAGAATTGATGGCGAGTAAGTACGCGGGCGGTGCTGAAATTTTAGAGGAAATGTATACGCTCAGTGATCGCGGAGAGCGGGATCTTGCGCTTCGCTATGATCTGACGATTCCGTTCAGCAAAGTGATTGCGACGAACCCAACGCTGCGGATGCCTTTTAAGCGTTATGAAATCGGAAAAGTTTTCAGAGATGGCCCGATCAAAACAGGTCGGAATCGTGAGTTCACACAGGCGGATGTTGATATTACTGGTGTTAAAACTCAGGCAGCGGAAGCAGAGCTGATGATGCTTGCAGTGGATGTATTCCAGAAGCTGGAGCTGGATATTGTGATTCAATACAATAACCGAAAACTGCTTGGCGGTATACTTGAAGGATATGGAGTGCCTGAAGATATGATGGCAACAGTCGTGCTGAGTCTTGATAAGGTGGAGAAAATCGGGGTGGAAGATGTCGTGAAAGAACTGCACGATAAACGGATTCCTGATGATGCAGTCCTGTTAATTGAAAAATTATTGAATAACGTGGATGCTACATCACTCGTGTATTTTCAATCTGATATAACAGAGAAAAATGAACAGACAAGAGAAGGGATTGCCGATCTTGAGGAATTGCAGGGTTATTTATCTGCACTTGGTATAGACGACCGATGTGAATTCAATCCGTTTTTAGCGAGAGGACTTGAGATCTACACGGGAACGATCTACGAAGTGTTTCTGAAAGACAATTCTACATTAAGCTCAAGTATTGGCAGCGGCGGCCGCTATGATGATGCGATTGGCGGATTAATTGGAAGCGATCAGCGCTATCCGACAGTTGGAATTTCTTTTGGCGTTGATGTGATTTGTACAGCGCTTAGTATGATAACTTCGGATGAAGATATGAAGGCGCTGGCTGATGTATATATCATTCCGCTTGGCACTGAAAAAGAAGCGTTGAAGCTTGCAAAAACAATGAGGCAGGATGGATTGAGGGTTGAAGTGGAATATGGAAAGAAGAAGGTAGGTAAGGGGATGGACCGGGCGAATAGGGAAGGAATTAGGTATGTAGTGGTGCTTGGTGATTCGGAAGTGAATGAGAATAAGTATGCTATGAAAGACATGAGGACTGGGAATAATGAAGAATTTCGATATAACTTTTAAAGAATTGTGAAAAGCCATGTTTGGCAGAGGCGGGGGAGAGCTTTCACACTGCCAAAATTGTCCCTGATATGCACGTGTTGTGTCACTTCAACCTCCGCCCCCAATAGTACATGAGCCATTTTAATTCTTTATAACCAAACAAAATTTAAAAATAATCCTTTATACCCTTACAAGTTTGAAACATCCTTCGTACTCTTATGTTGTATAACAGTTTTGTTATTCATAATAAGAATTGGAGGAGGATTTGTATGAATAAGTTTTTAGGTGGGGCTTTATCAGCTGCTTTGGTTTTTGGGCTTGTTCAGGCGCCGGTTGCTGCTGAGGATGATAACCGGGAGGCTGTGAGTGTTGAATTTGAAGACACGAAGAAGCTGGAATGGGTGAAGGATTCGATTGGACGTATGAAGTCTAAAGGTATTTTTGTAGGTTATGAGGATGGTAACTTCAGACCGAATCAGCCAGTTTCGCGTATTCAGTCGATTATTACCGCAGTTAGACTTCTTGAGCTTGAAGAGGAAGCAAAAGCCATGAACCCGGATGACATTGAGCTGCATTTTGATGATGCTGACAAATTGCCTAATGCTGTGAAAGGCTACGTGGCTGTTGCGCTTGAAAATGGACTGTTTGGTACTGATGAAAACCGTGTGGATGCTTACAAGCCTGCATCGCGTCTATGGATTTCGTCTGTTCTTGTGAGAGCGCTTGGGCTTGAAGAAGAAGCACTTGCATCAATGAATGACATTCCTGACTTTAAAGATGTAAACAGAATTCCTGCGGGTTCAATCGGCTATGTGAATGTAGCGGTAGACTACGATATTTTCACAGGTACATTATCAGGAAATTTCCAGCCTGAAAAAAATATCACACGCTCTCAAATGGCAGCTGTTCTCGACCGTACATACGGAGAGCTGCTTGAAGAAAATGGAGCAGTCACAGTTGATGGCCAGGTAGAAAACATTTCGTTTGAAGAAAATGAAGGAACACTTACACTGACAACTGTCGGTGGCGAACAACTTACATTTACAATCGCGAAAGATCTGTTAGTGCAGTATGAAACAAGATTTATGGCAGCAGATCAGATCCGTACAGGTGACTTTATCGAAGTTTATGTTAAAGAGGGTGCAGTTCAGGAAGCATCTGTGTATACAGAATTACCTGACTCAGAGCCTGCTGAAAATGGCATTCAGCAATTGAAAGTTGAAGCTGAAGCTGATGATCATGAATTTGAACTAAAATATCAGTTGAAAAAGGGTAAGGAAAGCGGAAAAGTTGAAATTGAAACGCCAGAGAACGAAGAAGAATTTAAAGATGAAGAAGCTCTATCTTTAATCAATGGCTACATCACTGAATGGGGTGTTACTTCAGAGATCACTGAAGAAGAATTGACAGAAGCCATCACTGCATCACTTGCTTTCACACCTGAAGAACTTGAAGTGCATGTGAAATTTGCAGACGGCAGCAGATTGAAATTTGAGCTTGAAGATGATGAGCAGGATGAGGAAGATGACGATCAGGACGACGATGATGACAATGAAGATGAAGACGATGATGAATAATTAATTCATTATTCATTGTGGGGACGGAGTTAACACTCCGGGGACAGAGTTCGTGTTGGGGACGAAGTTGCCACTCCATTTTTGTGAGCAACTCTGTCCCTTTTTAATTTGGTGACGGAGTTAACACTTGAAGTGTAAACTCCGTCCCCAAATATGTGTAATCACTAAAAACCTGCTGGCCTTTCAGCAGGTTTTTTAGTGGGCGTTCATTTAAATCTGCAGGCAGTGCTCCGATATAAATACTAACATCATAGAATTTATACATGGAGGAATTATTATTGAAACATATCTGTTCATTCTTATTGCTGCTCATTCCGTTTGTATTTATTGGAAGTGAGGTTTCCGGAAAACAGCTTGAAGGGGAATTTTTGATTGAGTTTGAAAGTGAAGATGGAAGACAGCTGATTCGTGAAGCGGGCGGCGAGATCATATCTTACTATGAAAATTTCAATCTGGCAGAAGCAAGGCTTTCTGTTTCAGCTTATGAGTCACTGCGTCAATCTGAACTCATTCACCATATAGAAAGAAATATTGAAATTTCCCTGGACGAACAGTTTGTGGAGTGGGGACCGATGATGATCCAGGCACCTTCACTGTGGGAGTCTGACCTGACAGGGCGTGGAGTTAAAATCGGCATCATTGATTCAGGTATTGCGGCGCATAATGATTTGAGAATTGCAGGCGGCGCGTCTTTTGTGAATTATACGTCTTCCTATCGCGATGATAATGGTCATGGCACTCACGTGGCGGGAATTGCTTCAGCGCTTGATAATCAAATCGGAATCAAAGGAATCGCATCCGGTGCAGACGTTTATGCATTGAAAGCTTTTGACCATACCGGAACAGGTACGCTTTCTAGTATGATTGCTGCGCTGGACTGGGCAGTTAAAAACGAGATAGATATCGTGAATATGAGTCTTGGATCGGAGTATGATTCTTCCGCTGCGAGAAGAGCGATTCAGCAGGCTGAAGCAGAAGGGGTTCTGATGATTGCTTCTTCAGGTAACAATGGACAAAAGTCAGGCCATGAGGTTTCTTATCCTGCCGCTTACCCTGAAACCATTGCTGTGGGTGCCGTGGACCGAAACCGTAACTATGCCAGTTTTTCTTCTATTGGTCCAGCAGTGGATCTGGCAGCACCGGGAACAGACATTGGTAGCACTTATCTGAATGATCGCTATGTCAGAATGAGCGGTACCTCTATGGCAGCACCTTATGTAACAGGTGCCGCAGCTTTATTAATGGAGAGATATCCTGCAGCCGATTCTAAGTGGATAAAAGAACAATTGCTTGAGGCCACTGTTGATCTTGGTTTGAAGGGCCGTGATATATATTACGGAGAGGGGCTTTTACAGCTTCAAGAGCTGACCGGACTCACAGCACCGGATCAGGTGAAGGTCATTGAGGGTCCGGCAGTGATTGAAGGGTTTGTAGGAGAAGCGCAACAAGTAAATGCAACTGCCCTTTTAGAAAATGGAGAGGCACTTGACCTTGCTAAGAGTGATCAGGCAGTCTGGATGTCTTCGAATGAAGAAGTCGCTGAAGTTGATCGTGGAGAGGTTTATTTTAAAGAGGCTGGTATGGCTGAAATCACGGTGACTTATCAGGGTAAAACTCACAGTTTTTCATTGACAGTATTACCTGTGTTGAGTGTTGAGGGTCCATTAAGCGGGACGATTGGGGAGAATCTGGTGCCTCAGATAATGGTGAAGACTGCAATTAATGAATCCAGAGTATTGGCTTCGGATGAAGGAAAATGGGTTTTGAGTGATGATCAGAGTCTGGTGATAAATCGGGATGGAAGTATCTCATTGATACGAGCGGGAGCGTATGACCTTACCATAACGTTCATGGGAAGCGAGATTACTGTTCCGATCTTGATTAAAGGTGAGCTGAGAGCGGCTTCTCTTATTCAGGGGAAGCCGGGAGATACTTTTCTGCCTGACATTCGCTATTATATTTCAAATGATCAATTTGAAAATGTAAGGCTGGATGAGGTGAGTGCGGAAATGCAGGATCCTGCTATTGCCACAATCCAAGATGGAGTGATTCAATTCCAGCAGTCAGGCAGCACAGTCCTGGAATTGACTTATAAGGGCATAAACGTATCTATTCCAATCATCGTGGATGAGGTTAGAGCTGAACAGCCAGTTGCTGATATCCTTACGTCTGACTTCAAAGACGTCTCTAGTGATTACTGGGCGAGTGAGCAGATCATGTCTTTAGTGAATGAAGGAATCATCAAAGGATACAGTGACAGCACTTTTCGTCCTGAACAATCAATTAAGAGGAGTCACGTGGCACTGCTGTTGTCACGAGTAATCGATTTGCCTGTGATTCAGAAGTCAGCAGCCTATCAGGACGTGCCGGAGTCTTACCTTTATTATGATGAAATTATGAGTATGCAGCAGGCAGGTGTTTTTGCTAAAACACCTGATTTCAAGCCGGAAGCAGCGCTTACCAGAGCGCAAATGGCGAAGATTCTTGTTCTAAGCTTTGGACTGGAAGGGCAAACTGATCCGGGATTTGAAGATATTCCTTCAGATCACTGGGCAGCAGAATACATAAAGATCCTTTATCATAATGGCGTGACGACAGGGTCGAATGGACAGTTCAGACCGAACGATCCGGTTACTAGAGCGCAGTATGCGGTGTTTTTGGGGAGGGTTTTGAGGTAATGCAAATTTGGGGACGGAGTTGACACTCTAGTTTGAGTGTGAACTCCGTCCTTAGTTTTTAGAGTGAAGACTCCGGATTGTCCCGGGTCTTCAGATATCATAATGAATGGAGTGTTTTCTGATGAAGATTTATGATCAGCTAGTGGAAGTAATGTCTGGACGGGTGAATGATTTTGTGTCACGGGCTGAGGTGCAGCATCAGTTGTTTATGAAGTTTGGAACGAACCCTGAGAGTGTGATTTTGTCGGATTATTGTTATAACCGTTTCAATAAAGGAATTCGTTTTGATAAACATTTGTTTATTTATATTAATAAGAGTACATATAAGTTTGTTGGAGAACACCATAGGTACACCGGATTGATTTTTCACAGGGCAAAGAGTACGGTTGAAGAGAAAATTGTTGGTGAGTGGAAAAATGGCGAGAAGGTGATGTATGAGGAAAGTGCAAATCACCAGCTTGGAAACATCAGCAGGGAGCAGATTGAGAAATTATTTGAAGAATATCAGGAGATTTTGAGAAATGAAATGAGTCTTTTCAATTGCCGTGCAACTGAGTTGAGACACCTGATTGGCAGGATTGGGGAGTTTTACTGCGCACTGCACACAGGAGGAAACCTTGCGAGAGAAGTCAATCAGCATGGGTTTGATGTAGAAAGCGGCGGTCGCCGGATCAGTGTGAAAGCAACTGCTCAGAACGAAGGATTCGTTACCATTAATACGCGTACATTCGGTGATTTTGATGATTTCTTTGTGGTGCAATACATAAATGATGATTTCAAGATTTTGTACTATGGTCCAAAAGAAGAGATTCTTTCAGTTGCGCGTGTGTATGAAGGGAAGTATGAAGTGGATTTGAAGAAGTTAGAGAAGATTGGAGTAGCTAACTGAAAACCCGGGACAAAAATATATGTTCAATTAAATCATCCAGGAGGCCCAAATGAATAAAATTTGCCCAAAGTGCAATGGAAATCTAATTGAAACTGTTATTGAAGATTTACATATTGAAAATGAACAAACTACAGTCCAGACTGACGAAGTCCTCAAATGTGAAAACTGCGACTACAGCATTATGAATGGCAGTTTCCCAATGGTGATTGCTGTGCGTGATGAGAACACGCTGCTTGTACAGGTTTCTCAGACGCATGCTCAAATTCTTGATATCAGAGATAAAGTAGTTTTCCCTGCGATGTATGCGGATGCGATTTTATCAAAAGGTTATTGGGAGGAACCTGAGCGAAATTATAATGTGGAAACGCTGCTTGCTGAGGCGCGACCGGCCGGTTTTTCAGAGGAAAAGCCCAATATTTTTAAATTTGCAACTGGTGAACTGACGCAGGATGCTTTTTTAAAATGGCTGTTAAGCTGGGCGCACCCTGACTTTCAATATACGGAGCCAACATTGCATGCAGCAGGGAAAGACTTGTTAGGTGAGCTTTTTAATTTACATGGTGTGCCGCTGCCATATGTTCATGATCTGAGAATTGAACTGCAGCATAAGAAAATCGATTTACTGATTAAAGTTAATGATCAGTATGTCATTCTCATAGAGGATAAAACTTTTACCTCTAATCATTCGGACCAGCTTGTTAAATATATGACATATGCCAGCGAAGCTTTTTCGGATTATACGATCCTGCCGGTGTATTTCAAAATTGCTGACCAAAGTCATTATAAATCAGTGACGGCGGCTGGTTTCAAACCATTTAGAAGAACGAGGCTACTTAATTTTCTGCACAGACATCAGCAGGTTGGTCACCCATTATTTGAGGATTATGCTTCCTATATAAATGAAATTGAAGATAAGGTGCAGGCGTACCGGACAACATCTCCTGCAACGTGGAGCGGTGAGGCATGGCAGGGCTTTTATCAAGAGCTTCAGCAACACATGTCAGGTAACTGGGGTTATGTTCCAAATGCCAGGGGTGGTTTCTGGGGATTCTGGTGGGGCGTTGAAGGATCGGATCATTACTATTTGCTTGAACAGGACAAGCTCAGAGCAAAGATGAATACAAAATCTTACCCGGATATTAATCCGGAAGAATATGCGGTGAAACTGGTTAAAAATGAATTGCCTATCACGCTCAAAAAGCCGAATACCATTCGAAAAGGCAAAGATATTACTCTTGCGGGGAATGAACGATATTTGGAATTTGATGATCAGGGGATGGTGGATGTGAAAAGGACGGCTGAGGTGCTGTCAGCGATGAAGTGATTTGAGTGGTTAAAACATGTCTTTGAAAATAGCTAATATTTACAAGTTTGGTGAAACTATTGAAAAGTAATGTGGTTGTAATATAATTGTATAATAGTTATTTTTGGGGACGGAGTTTACACTCTATTTTCAGGGGACAGAGTTCATACTCTATTTGGAGTGTAAACTCCGTCCCCAAACAAACCGAAGACCCGGGACAGTCCCGGGTCTTCACTCATAATACATAAGGAGGCAACAATATGAAAAAACTATTTGTTTCAACGGTGACTGCCGGTTTGCTTTTGGCAACGCCTTTATCGGCTGATGCTGCGTTTGATGATGTCAGCATGTACGCAGATGAGATTGATTATCTGACTGGTGAAGGAATCATCAAGGGGTATGATGACGGTACGTTTCGCCCCGGTAATGCGCTGAACAGGCTGCAGGCGGTTCAGATGATTTTGCGTGAGATGGGGATAACGAATATTGAAGAGAATGAGGTGCTTAATCCAGGTTTTACGGATCTGCGCCCTGGTGATTATGGTTACAAGGAAGTGGCAAAAGCAGTTGAACTTGGCTTTATCGGAGGCAAAACAGCTGAAAATGGGTCGCGCTTTTTTGATGCATATGGCACACTGACGCGTGCGCAAATGGCAAAGATTATGGCTGAGGGTTATGATCTTTCTTCGGATAAGGATTATTCATTTAGCGATGTGGCTAGTGGTCACTGGGCGAGTGAGCATATCAGCAGAATAGCGAATGCAGGGGTAACGACTGGATACCAGGATGGTTCCTTCAAGCCTGAAAATAAGCTTCAGCGCCAGCACTTTGCGTTGTTTATGGCACGCCTTTTAAATGAATCGTTCCGCGATAACGGCGGTTCCGGTCAGACTGGTGAGCTCGGTGAAATGGATGTGACGTTCCTTGACGTTGGTCAGGGCGATGCGATTTTGATTGAACATACAAATGGTGAAGTAACGCTAGTGGATGCGGGCCGTTATGGTTCTGTAATGGAAGCGGCTCTGCAGGCTGAAGGTGTGAAGCGGATTGATACGCTTATTATTACGCACCCGGATGCAGACCATATTGGTGGAGCTGCCGATGTGATTCGCAATTATGATGTAAAAGAGGCCTTTGACAGCGGTCAGGTTCATACGACACAGGTGTTTGAAGATTACTTAGATGCGATTGAAGACACGGGCGTTTTTTACAGGGATGTAAGAGTTGGCGATGAACTTTCAGATGATGAACGGACGGATCTGGCTGCGATTGCGGTTGATCCTGAAGCAAGTGATATGAATGACGGATCTATTGTGCTGAAGCTGACTCATGGTGACATGGACTTTATGCTGACTGGTGATGCTGGAATTGATGTAGAAGAAGAACTGTTGGTGGATGGAATGGACCTTGAATCTGAAGTCCTGAAAGTGTCACACCATGGCTCAAATACAGGTACATCTGCAGAATTTTTAGCAGCAGTTGATCCTGACTATGCTGTGCTTTCATTTGGCGATAACCCTTATGGACACCCGCATGATGAAGTGGTGCAGCGCCTGGCGCAGTATCCGGTTAACATCTACGCGACAGAAGATGGTTCGGTTATTTTCACAAGTAATGGTGATGTACTGACTGTTGAAGAAGGTGGAGAGTTTACTGTTCCGGAGCCGACACCAGAGCCAGAACCTGAGCCAACTCCAGAACCGGAACCAGTGCCTGGCGATGATGGTGACCTGTCAGATGACCTTCGTATTACTGGTAAAAATCTTGAAACAGAAGTTGTAACAATCGAGAATCAGGGGTCATCTGATATCAGCATGAGCGGCTGGACGCTTGTGAGTGTTGAAGGGAATCAGACATACACATTCCCGGACGACTACGTGCTCGCAGCCGGTGCAAGCGTGCAAATCGTTTCAGGAAATGGCGCGACTGCAGGAGCTGACCGTCTGCTTTGGACAGGTGCATATATTTGGAACAATGATGGCGATGCAGCGCAGCTGATTGATCCAGATGGAAATGTTGTGCATGAGCTCGACTGATTTTCTTATTGGGGACGGAGTTCACACTCCACTAACCGGGGACAGAGTTGGCAATGAATATAGAGTGTTAACTCCGTCCCCAAAATCCTAGGAGGGTTTTCATGCGAAAAGGCTTGTACACGATAGATTCCATTGAAAACGGCCTGGTCAGACTGCTTTGGCAGGAAGATGAAACGGTTGAAGAATATATTGCTGAAAGTAACTTCAGTCATGATGTTTCTGAAGGACTCCTCATTGATGTGAAAGAAACGACTGAACAAAATTTCGTCAGCGAACCGAAGCACGATTTGACCGAAGCCAGGCGGGTTGCGATGAAAGAGAGAATGAAAAGATTGAAGAATAGGGACTAAGATGAAGGCAGTTTGGGATGGACCCAAACTGCCTTTTTTCCGGTGATGGAACCGCCTCTTAATATGGAGTATGAATTACGACCCAAATTTTTCTTGCTTCAGTTCTGAATTATGCTATGATAAATTCACCTCGTTTAGTCTTCTGCAAAAACCTTCATACTTCGTATCCACTTTCATTGTTACAACCGATCTCTTTATGAAAACATATTTAATTGGAGGGATTTATCTGCCTGAAAAACCACTATTATTAAAATGTACATTCATTTTTATGTGCACATTCATGATCCCCTGGCCATTGCAGCCAGCCATTACCGAGTCCAATAAACTGTATGAAAACCTCGTTTGCTCCTCTGACATTTACTCTGAATCTACTACTTTTACAGACATCAACAATCACTGGGCTGAAAACTACATCAACTCCCTAGCGGAATCAAAGATTGTTACCGGCAAGCCGAATGGCACTTTTGCCCCCGAAGACAAAATCACCCGCGCACAATTTACCGCTATAACCTCAAGATTACTAAACCTCAAACCCGTCTACACAAACTACTTTCAAGACGTTAACGGAAACCTTCAATATGAAATCAGCGCAGCTTATGAAGCAGGTATTATTAGAGGGATTAATCCCGAAATATTCGCCCCACACCGCGCGATCACCCGCGAACAAATGGCTGTTATCCTGTATCGCACCTACAACATCATTCACCTCACTGATTACGAGACTTTCATTACAGCTTCCTACAAAGATCACCGCCAGATCCATTTCAAAAAAGAAGTTAATGCCATCTATGAGCTTGGAATCATGACAGGTACAGCTGAAGGATCATTCAGGCCGAAACAGACCGCTACGCGTGCGCAGGCGGCGAAGGTGGTTTGGGGGTTGGGGTGCGATGGTGGGGACGGAGGTTAATGTGTGATCTGGTGAGCACAGTGGGGACAGAGGTTGTAGTGTCATCAAGTGTACACACCGGAGACTGAGTTTAAATAAAAAATTGCAGTATTAACTCCGTTCTCATGTGCTTGAAAAAATGAATAACCGGAACAGAATAAACTCTGTTCCGGTTCAATTCGTTCTATTTTCCGGCAAAACTGCCTGCAAACCATTCGCTGTTTCTTCTGTTTCCATCAACATTTGGACTGACTGAATATTTTTCTTTATCAGATTGCACTGTTTCACGGGCGATTTGTTTTATGCGTTCTTCGGGCGTGATCCGCTGTTCTTTTTTGAACAAAAGCTGCTCTTTTGTCAGGACAATAAGTTCATATTCCCAGCCTTTTAAAGTCCCTGAGTTGAATGTTCCAATCATGTGGCACAATTCCTGTCGTGGAAGATTATGAGCGTATTTTAAAGATAGTTTCCAACTTACCTTTTGTAATGTTTCATCTATATGGAGTTCAATATAACTGCAATATTTTCTTTGTTTTATTAACGTTCTATCTGCTTTTTTCATACGTAAATTTAAAACGTAATCAGACTCTTTGATCGTATAAAATGCATTTTTTCTGGTAGGAAAGCGGAACTGGTTTCTCTCATTAGAAAGAATTTCATCAAAATTTATAGTAATGCCTATAAAATCCGGGAACTTTCTTTTAATAGCGACCATTCTACCACTCTCCTTTATAGATAATATGACCTTTAATAACTAAAAAGTCAAATAATTCCGAAATAATATTTGGGGACAGAGTTGACGCTTTAGGGACAGTGTTGAACTGAAAAATCAGAGTGTTAACTCCGTCCCCAAGTTAAAACCCCCTCTTTAGTGGTAAACATACAAAAGTAGGAAAAAAGACTGCGCAAAAAAAGGGGGCAATATGTATAAAATACTTTTAAGCTCATTGGCTTTATTTATTTTAGTAGCCACAGCAAATTATGATCAAGCAAGCGCACAGACTTTTTCTGATGTTTCTCCAGAGTTCTGGGCTGCGGAGGAGATCGATTATTTGAGTGAACGCAGTATTATTAATGGATATGAGGATGGTTCGTTTCGCCCTAATCAGTTTTTATCGGAGTATCAGGCTGCATTAATGTTTGCACGTGCATTGGAGATTGATCAATGGAGAATAGATGATATTCAAACTGGCACGCATTATTCTCATTCGCAGCTCTCCCGTTATAAAATGGCTCAAGCTTTGACCAGGGCATTTGAGTTGGAAGGGGAATACTTTGGTGAGATTAAAGATATCAATGAAGAGCAATCATTATTTGTAGCTCCTTTAGCAGCTAAAGGGGTTACTACAATTGATGCAAAAAATAAGTTATTTAAACCGGAGAATGGCGTGACGCGTGCTCAGCTTTCAGTTTTTATGGCAAGAGTATTTGAAGAAGACTACAGAAAGGCTTTTCCGACAGCGGGAATTTTTGTGCCGGAAGTTGAATTTTTTATGACGGGAGAGGAAGTAACTGAGCAGTTGGGGGACATTGAGTTATTAAATGAAGCCGAAAATTTTAACGAGAAGAACCTTACTTTTTTATATGAAAATGATGTATTTGAACAGCCTGTTGAAATGACAATCTTATTTGAGAAAAACAACCTCGTTTCAATAGTGATAGAAAATCAGTCAGACCAGCCTTTTAAAGAAAGCTGGCAGCAGGACACGGTTGAATGGATGGAAACGTTCTTCAATCAGTCAGCAGTTGTTGATAGTGGTGGTGCAACAATCAAATCAGGAGATATCACTTATCAGGTGAGTGATGAACGTGTGCAGATGAGCATTGATTATTTAGCTGAAGAAATTCCAAACAAGGATTCTAAATATATCAGAGGTGGGGAGGATTGGAACGTATTTTCAGAGTATGTATATGGGCCAAATCCGCCGCCAGCATATGAAAAGGCGTTTGGAGAGTCCGTTCAATACCGGGAACATGTTTTTCATGTTTATCTTGATTCTGAAAAAGTAGAGTTTCTTGCTCAATACGGAGATTATTACAACTCAGAGCTATTTCCAAATATTGAAGAAGAAATTGTGATTTATTTTTATGATTCCAGTGTAGCAGCGGCTGCAGAGGAAGGATATCACGCCTATTACAGAGCAGGCTCCGTATATTATGGCGAAGACTTAGCGAGAGTTGATGACACATCAGAGTTTAGTGACAACTGGAGAGAAATTTCCCTTATAGACCTGGAAGCTGAAGATTATTTGGAGTTTGACCAGATTGCAGGTGGCGACGGAACATGGAATTATTTTACCAGAGGGTATATTCCACACTTTACAAATGAAGAAAAGCTGGCAAAACAGACCCTGCATGAATTAAATAAATACGAACAATACCAGGAACGTGAAGACATTGAGATCTTTTACTACCTGACCATAGCAGACAGATTTGCTGAAAATCCTTTTGCTTACTATAGGGATGGGAAGTTGTTTACGCGGTGGTGAGGTTAGAATTCGAATTTTGGGGGACGGAGTTAACACTCCGCTATTCGGGGACAGAGTTAATGGAGTATTAACTCCGTCCCTAAACACCAGGTCACCAGACTCCTTCTAGAAAAATAAAGGAATTCTATTTCGCAGTTAGAAATATATAAATATATCCATACTGAAAGGAGCACGAATCAATGACAAACCATTTAGCAAAAGAAAATTTCATCTACGCAATGGATCAGGCGAATGAACCGGCAATGAAGGTGAAATCTGGTGATCAGATTGTAGTAGATACATACGATTGTTTTGAGAATCAGATAGAGTCAGAGGATACGGCTTTTGATTCAATTGACTGGAGTAAGGTGAATCCTGCGACTGGCCCGATTTTTGTAGAAGGCGCGCAAAAGGGTGATATTTTAAAGGTTCGGATTGATGATATTGAGATTGGTGATCGTGGTGTTATGGTGACGGGCCCCGGATTAGGTGTGATGGGGCATCGGATGGAGAATTTCGAGGTAAAAATGATTCCGGTTCGCGATGGAAAAGCGATTTTTGATGATAAGTTAAGCATTCCATTGAACCCAATGATTGGGGTAATCGGTGTTGCGCCTGAAGAAGACAGCATTTCATGCGGAACGCCTGGTGCGCATGGGGGGAATATGGATACGAAAGAGGTTACAACTGGCGCAACATTGTACTTCCCGGTGTTTCATGAGGGAGGATTGCTGTCACTCGGCGATCTCCATGCAGCAATGGGAGACGGCGAGGTGAGCGTATCCGGCATCGAAATTCCGGCTACTGTTAAAATTACAGTGAAAGTTGTAAAAAAACAAAGTATTACTTACCCATTTTTAGAGAACGAAGCAGGCCTGACAGCGCTTGTATCAAAAGAAACCCTCGACGAAGCGGCAGACACAGCAGTTGAGCTAATGATCGACCTTATCAGACCGCAGACAGGGCTTTCTTTATCGGAAATGACCATGCTGATGAGTGCAGCGGGCCAGGTTCAGGTAGGACAAATCGTGGATCCGCTGAAAACAGCGAAGTTTCATGTGCCGATGTATGTGCTGGAGGCTTATGGCGTTGAGGTTTGGGGACGGAGTTAATACACCAAAAAATGGGGACGGAGTTGGCACTGCACATAGAGTGTCAACTCCGTCCCCAAATAACTATATTCCGAACCAATAACTTGATCGATCTACTAACCCTAGATTAGGTGCATAATAGGTTGATGATGTATAAGGACTTGATAGAGAATAGTCCGGGTGATAAGTAGCCACAACAACATTTTTATAGTTTACATCATTGATCGTCATCTCTTCTCTGATATAGAAAGATGTGTAGGAAAAATCATAATCGCTGTGAATACTTGTGCCGTCTTCATTTAGTGGATAAGGGAAAGCTAAATTTATATTGCTTTCGTTGAGGTTTTCCAGAGAATCTGTACTACTCATGAATAAACCGTCTGCTGTTTCTAAATATTTTCTATATTCGGTACTAGTTTCACCAAAACTATCTGATGCCTCTTGAATATTTGTAGTAACTACTTCCCAAAGCTGTGAACCATCTTCTGCATATCCTAAAAATTTGTGCTCCTCCTGGTAAGCTTCGTCGTTAAATTCAAAGTCCTCTGGATCAGGCATATAACTCACATACTCCATCACATCGCCTTCCACAAAACGATCATCAAGCATTCGCGCCATAAATAACGCAAAGTGCCCACGTTTAATCTGCTGATCAGGCCTAAACGTCCGGTCTTCATAGCCGGTCGAAATACCGTGTGAAGCCAGCGTATCTACATAATCTTTTGCCCAATGATCATGACTGATATCTGTAAAAAAGTAATTCCATTCCTCTTCAAGGACATAAGCATTCGTTAAGATCTTTGCCATTTGTGAACGGGTCAGCGGGGCATATGGATCAAAATACTGCTCACCAGTCTCTGGATCCGTTTTTCCCGAAATAATGCCAAGCTCAACCGCTGCAAAAATCTCATCATAACCGTAATCACCAGCGTTAACATCGCTAAATTCAGTGCTACTCTCACCATCAGGCTCCACCTGAAGACCGCGCAAGATCATCTGCACAGCCTGCAATCTCGTCACCTGATTGTCAGGCTTGAACTCACCATTGTCATACCCTTTGATGATATCCAGCTCTGTTAAATAATTGATCTCGTCACCATACATTGTCACGTCACTAAACGAAGCATCCGCCGCTAATGGGAACGTACTCAAACCGAGTGCCACCGCAGCTCCTGTTATGTACTTTTTCATGATAAAACCTCCTGGAATTTGTTGTTACTGAGTATAGACGAGTTTGAAGGGAGATAGGATTCAAACTTTGGGGAGGGAGTTGCCACTCCATTTGAAGTGTCAACTCCGTCCCCAACTACACTGTTAGAGCGCACTCAAAAGAGCTATAACCATCAGTATCCAAAGAATAACCGCCCAAAATGAGCGCAATTTCTTCTTTTTCTGATTTTCCTGATGCGTTTTCAGTTCAATTTCATCGATTTTTAGTCTTTTTAAAGGAGATTGATTTTTCCATTTTTCATAGAGTTCTTCAGCATCGTGAGGCCAGTTAAACGGTGCTTTGTAGTCAACGAGATCACTTCCATCGCGTACGTATTTCTCTCTCTTTTTTACACTCCAAAATTTTGTATGGCCGATAAAATGCATGATTTCATCTGTATAAGTTACCGGAATACCCTGGTCAGCAAAAAACTGCAGCCATTCATTTGTAGCAGGATTGTGATGGTCACTGATCAGCATTTCAACCACATCATCATCGCTCACAATATACAAAGCCGGCGCAGTGACAGGTGTGTAATAATGAGTGTCCAATGTACCTGTATGACGGTGGATATTCAGCCTCAAAATATACGAAGTGACCACAACGCGCTTAACATCATTGAGATCAACATCATGCATCCGTGGTTTTTCATCTAATCTGTAAGACACCCCAGTCAGTCTGCCATCCTTAATCTCATAGCGCGACAGATACTTTTCCTTCATAAAACTTTGCCTTGAAGCCTTAGCCATATACCAGGCAATCCAAAGTAGAAAAGGCGTCATCCACGCCACCGTCAAAATCCACCACGAAGGCATTGTAAATAGCAGATAAACTGGAAAAAGGCCTGCAGCTAAAACAAATAATCCAAAACCAATAAAAAACAACTGATAAAAAATCCTGTAAAACATATCTGTATTCGTTTCCTGATAAATCATCGTTTCACCTCAAGTAGATATACGGACAGTTTTAAGAAAGGTTTCAGGGCACAAGAGAGACTGAGCTGTGCCCTGTCTAAGAATTGATAAGAGTGTATCATAAATATAGGGACAAAAATGGATTATTATGTAATATGAGAAATTAGTAGTGTGCAGCTTTGGGGACGGAGTTAACACTCCAAATATAAGGGACAGAGTTCTGACTCCAAGTGGAGTACAAACTCCGTCCCCGAATGAAACTTCTTCCACTCCCCCACGTCTAATTCCAAAAGGAGGTAAAAAAATGACTAAATTACATATTTTATCAGGCGTGTTATTAATGCTACTTTTAGCCGGATGTTCTACTATTAACGCGGAAGAAGCTGACTGGGAGCCATCGGAGGTTGAGGAAGTGAATACGTTTGAGGGTGTGAGCATGAAAATGAAAGAAGGGTCTGTTTCCTCAAAGGGGGCGACTGTGGTGATCAAAAACGATTCCGATAGAGAGGTGATGTATGGAAACGCTTATATACTCGAGAAAAAGGTAAATGGTGAGTGGTTTGAAGTTCCAATCACTGTTGAAGGGGAATATGGTTTTACCGCAATTGGATACACCATTGCCCCAGGCTCATCCGCAGAAAAAGAAATGGAATGGGATTGGCTGTACGGCGAGCTTAATAAAGGTGAATACCGGATCCTGAAAGGAATCAACTACTCTGTGTCAGAGAACTCTAAAAAGCGGAATTATCTTGCTGTGGAGTTTACTATAAAATAGAACATTTACAGTTTGATAAAAGGGGAAATCATTGTGAAATCGCATGTCATTTCAGGAATACTTACGTTTATACTGCTTTTGACAGGCTGCTCTTCGTCTGGTGCAGAAGAAACTGATTGGGAGCCAACAGATGCTGAAGAGGTAAATAATTTTACAGGTGTCAGCATGAGTGTGATCGAAGAGTCAGTTTCAAAAACAGGTGTGACTGTGCTGATTGAAAACGATTCTGACAAGAAGGTGCTTTACGGCGCATCCTATGTGCTGGAAAAGAAAATCAATGATGACTGGTATCAGGTCCCGATCACGCTGGAAGAGAACTACGGATTTGAGGATGTAGGATATACAGTGCTACCTGATGCTGCTGATGAGTGGAAAACATCATGGTCGGGCATATACGATACTCTTGAAAGTGGAGAATACCGCATTGTAAAGGATGTCATAGATTTTAGGAGTTCAGGGGATTATGACAAATATGACCTCGCCGCTGAATTTGAGATCAATGAATGAAAAATGACGCAGGCCCATGTCTCCTGCGTCATTTTTTCAGCTGAGTTGCATCGTTGTAATGCAGGTTGGATCTCCTTCAAACGTTGAGATCTCAGCTTCTGTACTCATTCCATCTTGTTCAATTACTACACTATATGTTTCATCACGTGGCAGCCACAGGTCAATAAAGCCATTTTTAAAAGTGGTCATACTCTCGTCGATGATCACATTGCCTTCTGAATCTTCAATATAAACGTCAAACGTTTCTTCCACCATTTCGCCCTGGCATCCAGTCAGACTGTGAAACGTGCACGAGTGGGTCTGGTTAACAAAAGGTGCGATCGATACAAAGAAATCCTCACCCGACACATCATGTATTTTCTCACTGCCATCCTCTTCAGTAATGGTTAGCGTCTCACCTGTAATAGAAGCCTGCTCAGCACTCACCTCACGTGTACTGAAATCATTCACCAATTCTTTAATATTAATAGAGTCATTGCTATCAGATGCAGCTTCCTCGCTGCCTTCATTGCCGCAAGCGACCAATAAAATCGAAGCAAATAATATTGCTAAAAGTGATTTGAATTTCATGAAACCGACGTCCTTTCGTTAGTTGATATACCCCATTATAGTATGTAACGTGGGAAATGTAAGCAGGGAATGTGGTTTTGACAAAGAATGTTCATTTGGGGGACGGAGTTTGCACTACGCTTTGGTTTTTGGGGACGGAGTTGATACTCCACTAATAGGGGACAGAGTTTACTCGAAATATAGAGTGTTATCTCCGTCCCCCTAACATAGTGTCTCAACTCCGTCCCCAAACCCTGCTACTCTCCGCCTTCCCAAATCCCTCCACCAAATGGTAAAATAAAACTGGTTGATCTAACCAATGATACATAGGGAGGAATTTTTGATGGTGAGAAAAGGTGGGAAATTGAAAGCGTTTGCTGGAGGAGCTTTGGCTTTGGGGCTGATTGTACCGATGGCGACGCCGTCTGTGTCGTATGCTGAGGTAATGGGTGAGGATGTCGTAAAGCTTCGGATCCTGGAGACGACTGATATTCATGCGAATCTTGTGAACTATGATTATTATCAGGATCAGGAGACGGATGCATATGGATTGGTGAAGACGGCTGCGCTTGTAATGGAAGCGCGCGAGGAAGCGAAAAATAGTCTGCTTTTTGATAATGGGGATCTGCTTCAGGGGAATCCGCTGAGTGATTATTTTGCAAAGGAGAATCCGCTGAAAGAAGGCGAGACGCATCCTGTTTATAAAGTAATGAATATGATGAATTATGACGCCGGGAACATTGGGAATCATGAGTTTAACTATGGCCTGGACTTTTTGGATCAGTCGCTTGAGGGTTCTGCGTTTCCATATGTGAATTCAAATGTGTATATAGATGATGGTGATGATGATCCTTCAAATGATGTGTCGTATTTTAAACCTTATGAAATTCTTGAGCGCACGGTAGTCGATGAAGAAGGCGATGAGCATCAGATTAAGGTTGGTGTGATCGGATTCGCTCCGCCTCAGATCATGCAGTGGGACAAAGCTAATTTAGAAGGGAAAGTCATTGCAAAAGATATGGTGGAGTCTGCTGAAAAGTACGTTCCACAAATGAAAGCAGAAGGCGCTGACCTGATCGTTGCGATTCCGCACTCAGGTATCGGATCTGTTACGCAAAACGGTATGGAAGAAAACGCTACATATGATCTTTCAAAAGTTGAGGGAATCGATGCGCTTCTTTTCGGTCACTCACACGGCTTGTTCCCGTCTGAGGATTACGCGGGTATTGAAGGGGTAGACGTTGAAAAAGGAACGATCAATGGTGTGCCTTCAGTGATGCCTGGATATTGGGGCAGCCACCTTGGCCTTGTTGACCTTGATATTCAGCTGAAAGACGGCAAGTGGGAAGTGATGAACGCGCAGACGTCAACACGCGGTATTGCGGATGATGAAGGGAATGCGCTGGTTGACCGCGTGGAAGAACTGTATGAAGTGATTGAAGAGGACCATAACGAAACAGTTGACTGGGTAAGAAGTGCTGTAGGAACAACAACTGCGCCGATTAACAGCTATTTTGCTCAGGTAAAAGATGACCCATCCATCCAGATCGTTACAAACGCTCAGAAATGGTATGTGGAAAATTATATTCAGGGAACTGAATATGAAGGACTGCCGGTTTTATCAGCAGGCGCTCCATTTAAAGCAGGAACGCGCGGCGACTCGTCTTACTACACAGACATTCCTGCCGGCGAGCTTGCAATTAAAAACGTAGCGGACCTCTATCTGTACCCGAATACGCTGCAGGCTGTACTGATTACAGGCGCTGATGTAAAAGAATGGCTTGAGCGCTCAGCTGGTCAATTTAACACAATCGATCCTGACTCAACTGAAGAGCAGTCGCTTGTAAACGGAGACTTCCGTTCATACAACTATGACGTCATTGACGGCGTTACTTATGAAATTGATGTCACTGAACCTTTGAAATATGATGTTGATGGAAACGTGATTGACGAATCTGCTAACCGGATCAAAAACCTTCAGTACAATGGAGAGCCAATTGATCCTGAACAGAAATTTATCGTTGCGACAAACAACTACCGTGCAAGCGGCGGCGGTAGCTTCCCGGGCATCGATGGCAGCAACATCATCATCGAATCACCGGATGAAAACCGTAACGTGCTGATCAACTACATTCTAGAAGAAGGCACAATCAACCCTTCTGCAGACAGCAACTGGACATTTGCGCCAATCGATGCTGATGTAAATGTCGTATTTGAGTCGTCACCGAAAGCGCAGGATTACCTGACAGAAGACGGTCATATCGCTTATGCAGGTGAAGGTGAAGACGGTTTCGCTAAATACAGCCTGACATTTGATAAGAATGACACAGAAGAACCAGGTGTTGAATTCAGTGATACTGCAGGCCACTGGGCTGAAGAATACATCGAAACCCTTGCTGTAAACGGCGTCGTAAACGGTAAGCCGGACGGCACATTTGATACAGAAGGCAAAGTCACGCGTGCTCAATTCGCAGCGCTTGTGGTCCGTGCGCTAGATTTAACAGCAGAAGGTGACAGCTACTTTGATGATGTAACAGGTGCATATGCAGACGAGATCAACGCAGCCTTCGAAGCAGGCATCACAACGGGTATTACAGACAGCACATTCGCGCCGTACCGCGAAATCAGCCGCGAACAGATGGCTGCAATGCTCGTACGTGCTTATAATGTTAAAAACAACACAGATTACCAGACAGATACAACAACAAACTACACAGACCAGGACAACATCTACTTCACAGAAGAAGTCAGCGCAGCTACAGAACTGGGCTACATGCAAGGCCTTAACAACGGCAAATTCGGCCCTAAACAGCCGGCAACACGTGCCCAGGCCGCAAAGCTGATTTATATGTTAATGGAATAGAGTCTTATGGAATAGAGTCTTTTGGGGACGGAGTTTTTACTCCGGGACAGAGTTTGATTTGGGGACGGAGTTTGCACTCCACATGTCGGGGACAGAGTTAGCTCTAGAATAGAGTATAAACTCCGTCCCCGCAGAGTGCGAACTCTGTCCCTTTTCATATCCTCAAAAAGGACCCTTTCAAAAACTCATTTGTAACACTTTTGTAATATCACTTCTCTCTCAAAAGGAAGTATTATAGACTTATGTTTTAATTATCAGAAAATTATTGATGCGGGTTATTTGAATGTAACTGTCAGAAGGAGAGTGTGCGGGTTGAAAAAGTGGTTCTATACGGCTGCAGCAACGATCGCTGTGGCGGCTTTTGGGGGAACGGATTCTGAAGCCCAGGCAAGTACCTACACGGTATCAAGCGGGGATTCTCTTTGGAAGATTGCAAACAAATATCAAACATCTGTCGATCATATTAAGAAGTTAAATAATCTGAGTTCTGAACTTATACGGCCGAATCAGATACTGAAGATTTCCTCAGAGCAGGCAACTTTTTCAGCGGCAACCGCTCCTTCAGGTAAAAGCACCGGTGCTGCCACGATGCAGGCAGCAGTCTATATCGTCCAGCCGGGGGATACATTGTCAGCCATCTCAGCTAAAACAGGTACAAAGTTAGCTGACCTGACATCACTTAATCAGTTATTATCTCATATTATCCATCCAGGCCAGTCATTAAAATTAAAAGGCGCTGCACCAGTCAGTCAACCGGTAAATACAGCGACTCTGAATGTAACAGCAGACAGTACATATATTGTAAAATCAGGTGATACATTATCTAAAATTGCAGCCGGACATGGTATCAGTCTTGCAAAACTGATGGAACTAAATGGCTTAAGCGGACATATCATATACGCAGGACAAAAGCTGACAGTTGATGGCCAGAGCGCAACCGCTCAGCAATCCCAGCCAAATGTTACTGTTCAGCCGGCCGCCAGTGACTATATTGTAAAAAGCGGAGATACGCTCAGTAAAATTGCCGTCTTACATAAAATGTCGCTCTCAGAATTAAAGAATATCAATCAGCTTTCCTCGGACATGATCAGAGTCGGTCAGAAGCTTCGTTTAAAAGGATCGGTTCAACCTGACCAGTCGTCTACAGGGCCAGTTCAGACTTCACAGAGCTCGGAGAATGTGACAGCAAGCGTCAGCAAACTGCTTGCAGAAGCCCAGTCACACCTTGGTACGCCTTATGCATGGGGCGGTACGGCACCAGGCGGATTTGATTGTAGCGGTTTTATTTACTACGTACACAAGCAGGCAGGATTTGATATCTCACGTACCAACTCTGAAGGGCAGCATGCACGGTCCTTTGAAGTCAGCAACCCGCAGCCGGGGGATCTCGTATTTTTCGAAAATACATACAAACAAGGGATTTCACACGTTGGTATTTACATCGGTGGCAACCAGTTCATCCACGCAGGAGACAATGGCGTCACGATCTCAAGTCTGGATGGCGGTTACTGGCAGTCTAAATTCGAAAGCTTCAAACGCTTTTACAACTAAACGAGCTGCCGCGGCAGCTTTTTTTGTATATTTAAAAGAAATGGAGGGAATAAGAATGGCTTTTTTTAAGAAAAAAATGATAGAAGAAGTGCCGACACAAGATTCTTTAACAGAAGAAAAAGCTATTCTTGGTAAAAAAATTTCAGCTGATGTTGAGAGAGAGCTTAAGCCGCTTCTTGAAAAAGATATGAGTAGTTTAATAGAAGAAAACATAAAAAAACTGCGATATCTTTACCCCGACGACAATGATTATAAATACGAACTGCTAAGAAGAAATGTCTTTTATATAGAAGTAACTAGTGAACTGAAGCGACTTCTTGCAGACCTTTTGAGAGGCTATCAGGTTACAGTCGACCTGAAAACTATTAAACGCCAGACCACCCTCCAGATAGAAGAAGCTATTAGCCGGCACTATGATCACTTTTACAAACATTACCTCTCAATAGAAGGCGGCCTCACGGGGCTCGAACAAACCTGCCGCCAAAACCTTCTCATGTACGAATGGCTCAAACAGCTCATGCCATACTACGAGCACCATCAATACAAGACCTCAGAAAACCTCCCAAAACGCTGGATCGTCAGGCGGATCGAAGAAGAATGCAGGCGGGTGAGTGATGAGGTGATATTTTTTTGAGAGCTGTTTTTGGGGGACGGAGTTGGCACTCTATTATTTTTGGACGGAGTTTACACTTTGAATGGAGTGAAAACTCTGTCTCTATTTTTGTCCGTATTTGGAGTGCGAACTCCGTCCCCGAGTGTATTTATTCTCTATTTCAGCTGTGCATCCACATACAACACACGAAACACAGTCGACCATAATAGCCATTTAGCAGGGTAAATCACTGCAATCACAATGACGATAAATGCGGGTAAACGAAGGGGGGACCATGGAATCATTCCCACCAGCCAGTTGCCCACGTAGTAGATCAGAAACGTAGCCGCTGCAATGGTTACAAAAAATAATCCTGCCACTACAAATATGTGTTTAATCGGTAAAGATAATATTTTTTCGCGATATTTATGTACTGTGTAAGCAATAAAAATAAGTGGGATGATGGATGTTAATAATTCAAGCATGAGATTTCCTCCTTGATTAGAATTACGAATAAGTCTGCAGAAAGTTTCAGGTGGCGGAGATGACACTCTATATGGAGTGCCAACTCCGTCCCCGAGTTGCTTTCTCCCGGTGACAGAGTTACTTCACTCATGGAGTATGAACTCCGTCCCCAAAAAATTCCCCTAAACCTATTGCACTAATCCCATTTTCATGTATAATAACTTTAACACATAAAAGCATAAAAGCTTAAAAGCGTCGAAGTGAAAAAGTGAATTGATATGGGGGTATTTTTTATGAAGAAGGTTTGGTTGTCTGGTGCAGCGTTGTCTGCGGTGTTGATTTTATCGGCTTGTGGTGAGGAGACTTCTGAGACGTCTGCTGCTGATGGTGAGGGCGGTTCAGATTCATATACGATAGGGGTTACGCAGATTGTTGAGCACCCTTCACTCGATGCGGCAACGGAAGGATTTAAGCGTGCATTTGAAGAGGCCGGACTTGATGTGACATTTGATGATCAGGTGGCACAGGGTGATCAGAATAACAGTCAGTCGATTTCGCAGAAGTTTGTGGCGGATGGTGTGGATTTGATTTTTGCTAACTCTACGCCTAGTGCGCTTAGTTCACTGAATGCGACGACGGATATTCCGATCGTGTTTACATCGGTGACGGATCCTTTAGCGGCAAGTCTTGTTGAGGATATGGAGGCACCGGGTGGTAATGTGACGGGTACGACGGATATGCATCCGGATGCGATTTCTAATACGGTTGAGTTTATGACGAGTGAGCTTGATGTGAAGTCGATCGGAATGGTGTATAACGCAGGCGAGCCGAATTCTGTTGTTCAGGTTGACGCGGTAAAAGAAGCTGTCGGATCAGACGTGACAGTTGAAGAAGCGGCTGTTTCAACATCTGCAGACGTGAAACAGGCAGCTGAATCGCTTGTTGGAAAAGTAGATGCATTTTACATTATTACGGATAATACCGTTGTCTCAGCGCTCGAATCTGTGATCAGTGTGGCAAACGATCAGGATATTCCACTGTTTGTCGGCGAACTTGATTCTGTAGCGCGCGGCGGGTTTGCAGCTTACGGGTTTGAATATGGGGATATCGGTTATGAAGCCGGTCAGATGGCAGTTGAGATCTTAACAGAAGGCGTTGATCCTGGTGAAATGGCGGTTCAGTACCCGGGCAATCTGAAGCTGATGATCAACAAGGATGCGGCTGAAGAGATGGGCATTGAGATCAAGCCGGAATGGGAAGAGATGGCTGAATTTACAGAGTAAAAGCAATGAGCGGAGCGCGCTGCTTCGCTCTTTTTGATCAAAGGGAGAGAGGAAGAGTTGTATGTGGATGTCTATTTTCACGTCGGTTGAGGTTGGACTGATGTTTGCTTTAATGGCGCTTGGCGTTTATTTATCTTTCAGAATTCTTGATTTTCCGGATCTGACTGTTGACGGTAGCTTTGTAACAGGGGCGGCAGTTGCAGCGATCATGCTTGTTAACGGTGCAAATCCGCTGATCGCTGTAACAGCGGCATTTGCGGCAGGTTTTATCGCAGGTGTGATTACAGGACTGCTTCATACAGTCGGCGGAATTAATCCGCTTTTATCAGGAATCTTAATGATGATTGCACTCTATTCAATCAACCTGCGCATTATGGACGCACCGAACGTATCGCTCCTCACGCAGACCCACCTTTTCACATGGATCCGTGAAGGCATCGGCGGCACATGGGCGATTATGGGTGTCATGGTAGCAGTCGTACTTGTCGTAAAAGTGCTGCTCGATTTCTTTTTAAAAACGGAATTCGGTCTGGCTTTAAGAGCGGTGGGTGATAATCATCTAATGATTACGTCTTTTTCAGGAAACATTCATTTTTATAAAGTGTTCGGACTTGGCTTATCTAACGCACTCGTTGCACTTGCTGGTGCACTTGTCGCACAATACAGCGGCTTTGCGGACGTGAACGCAGGGATCGGAATGATCGTGATCGGCCTCGCCTCTGTCATTATTGGTGAAGCGATTTTCGGTAAAAAAACAATCATTCGCACAACGCTGGCAGTCATTGTCGGAGCAATCATTTACCGCATCATTGTGGCCCTCGCACTGCGCGTGGAATTTCTCGAAACAGGCGACCTGAAGCTGATCACAGCGATCATCGTGATTTTAGCCCTCGTCCTGCCAAAAGCCATTGCCAAGCAGAAAGAAACGATGCGAAAACGACAGCGCCGCCTACGACTCAGCGCGCAGAAAGGATAGTGACCCATGCTTCAGCTAAACGAGATCTACAAAGTATTTAATGAAGGAACGCCTGACGAAAAAGTGGCGATTGATGAGATCAGTCTCGATGTAAAAAAAGGTGACTTCATCACGATCATCGGTAGTAACGGAGCCGGTAAATCAACGCTTTTTAATATAATTGCCGGTAAAATGTTTCCTGACATGGGTGAAGTCGTCATTAACGGCCAGGACGTAACCAGACTGTCGGAATATAAACGTGCCAGAAGAATTGGCCGTGTCTTTCAGGACCCGATGGCCGGGACATCACCCACGCTTACCATTGAAGAAAACCTGGCGATTGCCTACAGCCGCGTGAAGCCTCGTACACTTCGTCCAGGCGTTACCGCTAAACGGAGAACTTTCTTTAAAGAGCAGCTAGAGACACTCGGACTTGGCCTTGAAGACCGTCTGCGTGCAAAAGTCGGACTGCTCTCAGGAGGGGAACGCCAGGCCCTCTCACTGCTCATGGCTACATTCACAAAGCCGGACCTGCTGCTGCTTGATGAACATACAGCTGCACTCGACCCATCAAGAGCCGCACTGATCACACGGCTCACCAAAGAAATCGTCGAGCGCGAACAGCTCACAACCATCATGATCACTCACAACATGCAGCAAGCCGTCGACCTCGGCAACCGCATCCTCATGATGGACAAAGGCCAGATCATCTTTGAAGAAGAAGGCGCTCGTAAAAAGCACCTCACCGTCTCAGACCTGCTGAACGAATTCGGCAAAATGAAGGGGACGGAGTTGTCGGATCGGACTTTGCTTGGAGGATAGCTTGGGGACGGAGTTGGCACTCTGCATAGCAGGGACAGAGTTTGGTTATTTTGGGGACGGAGTTAACACTTCAAGTGGAGTGTTAACTCCGTCCCCAAATACAAGTCAAGAGACTGCTCAACACTACACCTATCGTAGCGTTGAGCAGTCTCTTTTGTTATATGCTATCTGTGACATAATGTTAAGATGTAAGTATCATCCATTAAGACTTTTGAACAAGATAGATTACATATATGAAAGAATGTCAGAAAGGAGCCAACACCATGTCAACGATACATAGACAACTTTCAACTTCATGGCAGATGCTGGGCTGGCTGCTTTTGGCTCAGGTGGCGGTGGCGCTTGTGGGGCGTTCGCTTGCGCCGCTTGGACCTTTAATTGCTGAGGATCTTATGCTGACGAAGGCGCAGGTAGGGTTGCTGCCTTCTTTTTTGTTTTTGGGTCAGATGCTGGTGAGTATTCCGGCTGGGATGCTGACGGATAAGATTGGGACCAGACGGCTTTTGCTGCTGCTTTGTCTCGTGCTCGGAAGTGCATTTTTAGTTGGAACGTTTGCCTCATCGTTTTATATGCTGCTATTTTTTATTATGATTGGCGGCATGGGATACGGAGCCACCCATCCTGTAACGAATCGGGGTATTTTGTATTGGTTTCCAGCTAAACGGGGAACTGCTATGGGCATCAAACAAATGGGTGTCACATTCGGTTCTGCCCTTGCTGCTATTGCACTTTTACCGCTTGCAGTTATGTTCGGCTGGCGGATTGCACTCGCAGCGGCATGTGTTGTGCTGATGCTGAGCGGTGTCGTTGCCTACTGCTTTTACAGAGAGCAGCTGGCTGAAAAAACCGGCCGCGAACCGTCAATGAAAGGCGGTATGCGCAGCCTGATTACATATAAACCACTGTTGATGATCAGTGTAATTGCCCTCATTTTAAACGGATCACAAATGAGTGTGAACACGTATTTATTATTTTTTGTAACAGATGAATTGTTTCTAAGTCTTGCAATTGCAGGAACGATGCTCGTTTTATCAGAAGTAGGCGGGTCGGTTGGACGGATTCTGTGGGGAACGGTGAGCGATTCAATATTCGGGGGGAAGAGATTCCCAGTACTCATGATGATTATCATAACGGCGTTGACAGGGACGCTTGGAATGGCGTTCTTATCGGATGGTGTACCGGTGCCACTGCTCGTTTTCATCGTCATCATACTCGGTTTCGCTGTCTCCGGATTTAACGGTCTATGGATGAATATCGCAACCGAACTCACACCAAAAGAACAAGCCGGAGCAGCAAGCGGCGTCAGCCTTACCATCGGTTCAGCAGGCGTCATTATCCTGCCGCCACTCTTCGGCCTCACCATCGATATTAGCGGAAACTTCCATACGGCCTGGTTTTTACTGGCAGGTCTGCTTGGATTAGCTGCAATAATTGCGGTGGTGCTGCGGCGGATGAGAGAGTTTTAGGGGCACAGAGAGATTTTGGGGACGGAGTTTAGACTTCATATGGAGTCTAAACTCCGTCCCTTTTGCTGTATTCTGATTATCGGGGACAGCGTTCATATTTCTTGTGGAGTGTTAACTCCGTCCCCAATAAAGGAATTTCCCTTCCCCCTCTTGAACTTAACGTTAACGTAAATGATATTTTATTTTTATGCAGGGGTGAGATGATGACGATTCGTGAGGTGGCTAAGTTGTTTGGGGTGTCGACGCGGACGATCCGTTATTATGAGGAGCTTGGACTGGTTTGTCCTGAGCGTTCTGAGGGGAATGTCCGGTTGTTTGGTGCGCGTGATTTGGCGAAGTTGAAGTTGATTTTCAGGGGAAAGCGGTTTGGTTTTTCGCTTGATGAGATTAAGGAGATGGTGCTGCTGTTTGATCTGGATCGTTCGGGGCGCAGACAGCTCGAACGGACGGTTGAATATGGCCGGCAGCGGACGGCGGAAATTGATGAGAAGATTGCTGAACTTGAGGAAATGAAGGGTGAGATGCAAGGACTCCTGCAGGAATTTGAACAAAAATTACGTGAAAAGGGGTAGGGAGAATGAACACATCATCATTAGTGGCTTTTCAGGCAAGAAAGTATGGAGGTCGTGATGCGCTGCGCTTTATGGGGAACGGAATGACTTATGGTGAGCTGAATCAGAAGGTCAATCAGTTCAGTCAGGGGTTAAAGCAGCAGGGCATTCAAAAGGGTGATAAGGTCGCGCTGTTTTTACCGAATACGCCTGAATTTGTAATCGCTTACATATCAGTTCAGCGGCTGGATGCAGTGGTGGTGCCGGTTAATGTGAAGCTGACGGCTGAGGAACTTGCGTATATTTTAGATCATTCTGATGCAAAAGCGCTGATCGTTCACGAGTGGGTGGAAGGTGCGGCAAAAGGTTTGCCATCACCTGAAATCCTGATTACGACAGGAGCTCCTGAAGAAGGCTGGCTTTCTTACAATAACATGTTTATCCAAAGTGATGAGGAATTGATTAGCCAGTCCAAAGAGGATGATGAATCAACTATTCTTTATACGTCAGGGACGACGGGGCGCCCTAAAGGCGTGCTTTTCAGCTATCGCAACATTTTTACAGTGGCCTCTATGATTGCCGTGGAGATGGAGGTGAAGCCTGAAAGCAGGATCCTGTTAATGATGCCGCTCAGCCATTCTGCGCCGCTCCATTTATTTTTAATGGCAGGGTTGTATGTGGGTTCAACGCTTGTGCTGACACCGACATTTACACCTGAGCTGCTGATTGAAACGGTTGAGATGGAGCGGACTACTCACTTTTTTGGTGCGCCGGTTGCTTATTTACTGACAGCAGGGCATCCGAAGCTTAAGGGGGCGGATCTGTCATCGATGAAGTGGTGGATTTATGGAGGCTCTCCTTTATCTAAAGGTGAGATTGAGAAAATTTCCGCCGCATTTCACACGGATCGGCTGGTCTGTGTATATGGCCTCACTGAAGCGGGTCCGAGCGGTTCATTGCTGCATGCTGACGAACACGCTGAAAAAGCAGGCAGTATTGGAAAGCGTGCGCCGCTTCATACTGATCTGCAGATTTTCAATGAGGATGGCACAGAGGCCGGGCCGGATGAAGTTGGGGAAATTTTGCTGAGCGGGGAAGGCAATATGCTCGGGTATTACAAAGATCCTGAAGCGACTGCTAAAACAATGACGGGCAACTGGCTACGGACTGGGGACCTTGCAACACGTGATAAGAACGGCTACATCTGGGTTGTGGATCGTAAAAAGGATCTCATTATATCAGGTGGAGTGAACGTGTATCCAAAAGAGATTGAAGAAGCAATGCTGACTGTGCCAGGCGTGCGTGAAGCAGCAGTGATTGGTGTGCCGCATCCTCAGTGGGGAGAGACGGTCAAAGCTGTTTTTGCTGCTGAAACGGAGATCAGTGACAGCGAGCTTTCATCTCATTTAGCGAAAAAGCTTGCGTCATTCAAAGTTCCAAAGATCTATGAACAGGTGGAGGCACTGCCGAGGAATGCTTCAGGCAAAATCTTAAAACAAGTGCTGCGTGAGGTGGTGGCGAAATGACGCGTGTGCTGACTGAGGAGCGTCTGGATACCAAACGGAATTTTTTTGAGGGAAACGAGACATTAAAAAAATTGTTGAAAGAAAAGCTGGATGATGCGCTTTATGAGTTTGCAGGCGGAGAACTCCCTGAACTTGGCCGTGCTGCAGCGAACGAGATTGACGAGCGGGCGCGGCACACAGATCGCGAGGGGGCGCCGAGCCTTGAGAAGTATGACCGGTTTGGGAATGATCAGTCGAAGGTCTGGGTGAATGAGGGATACGCGGAAACTGTGCGGCAGGTTTACGGGAGCGGGATTGTCGGCTACGTTCATGAGCCGATTCCGCCGCTGGGGCGTAAGGGGAACTATCTGTACAGTTTTGCACAGGGCTTTCTCGTATCGCATGCGGAAGCGGGTTTTTACTGCCCGGTAACGCTCACCATGGCGACCGCTTATTTGCTCGATCATTATGCAGATGACAGTGTAAAAAGCCGCTTTTTACCGCACGTCTGTTCAACCGGTGACTTGCCGCTGTATGAAGGTGCGACCTTTTTGACAGAGCGTCAGGGAGGATCAGATGTCGGGGCCAATGTGGTAAAAGCGGTGCTTGAAAACGGTGAATACCGTCTTTACGGAGAAAAATATTTCGCATCAAATGCCGGTATGGCTGGTGTAGTGATGGTGCTTGCGAGGATGGAAGGAGCGCCGTCAGGTTCTAAAGGACTCACACTTTTCGCAGTGCCGTGGAGAGAAAATGGTGAATTAAACGGTGTGAAAATCAGGCGTCTGAAAGATAAGCTCGGCGTGCGCGCAGTGCCATCAGGTGAAGTGGAATTTGACGGAGCAAAAGCTTATGTTGTCGGCGATCCGGCAAGAGGAATCAACTATATGCTCGAGGCGTTGAACCTCTCGCGCATCTGTAACGCAGTCGCCTCAATCGGCATTATGCGGCGGGCCCTTTTAGAGTCAAAAGACTACGCTGAAAAACGGGAAGCGTTCGGAGCGCCGCTCACCCAGTATCCGATGGTAAAAGATTCCCTTGGTAAAATGGCCGCTACTCTTCACGCAGAAACGGTCAGCGTATTCGAACTGATCGCGCTGTATGACAAAGTGACTGATGGATCAGCCAGCCGTGAAGAAGGCCTGCTTGTAAGACTGCTGATCGCTCTTTTGAAAAAAGAAACCGCTGAAAATGCGATTCACTTTTCGCATGAAGCAATCGAAATGCACGGCGGCAACGGCTATATCGAAGACTTCGTTACACCGCGGCTGCTCCGTGATGCCCAGGTGCTGACCGTTTGGGAAGGCACAGCAAACATCCTGGCTCTCGAACTGATCCGTCTGCTGAAAAACGGCATTGACGATATTTTTGTGAAGTGGGTGGAGGCACAGCTGGAAGCGATCCAAGCTTCATCATGGCATACTGAGCTTGAAAAACAGGCGGGGCGCATTCTGAAAGAGCTGAGACAGTTCAAACAAATGCCCACAGACCTGCAAACATTTGAAGCCAAACACATGATGAAAGAAATGACCAAACTCACAGAATGTTTGCTGACAGCGGGGTTTGCAGTGAGACATGGTGAAAGGGAACGTATGCTGTGTGATGTGTTTTGTGAAGAGGTCTGGGGGGTGAGAGAGTTTGGCGGTGAGATGAGGACTGTGGATGGATTTGGGGAGTTGATGAGCGGGGTTTAGGGGGACGGAGTTGGCACTTCGTTTTTTGGGGACGGAGTTAACACTTCAAATGGAGTGTTAACTCCGTCCCCAATTCTTCCGCCGTTTCTTATAACGCACAAAAATACCAAACGCCACGGCTAAACCGAGTATCCCTCCGGTTGTATCGAGTATGATATCGTGAAATGTGGGTGTCCGTCCTCCACCTGTAAGGTACTGATGAAATTCATCGCTGAATGCAAAAAGAATAACAAGAGCCAAGTTTAGTGATGCTGCCTTTTTCACCGATGGAATCAGATGAATGAGCAGTCTGAAGAGAAAAAAGCTGATTGAAAAAAAGATAATGACGTGTGCGCCTTTTCTTAAAAAGAATTCAGTGAATCCTGCGTAGCCCAATGACTGAGTGCTGACCAGACTCCCTGCATAAGTGAAGCTGACCTGATCCATGAGGGCACGCAGCCAGTCAGGAGCAGACAGACTTTTCATCACAGGAATGAGCGTTTGCTGTTCATACGTTTGTGAGGAAGAGTAGGCGACGATTATGAGAATCAGTCCAATTGGTATGGCCAGAAACAGTGTAGCTGGCTGTTTAATTTTATCCATATAGTCACTCCGATTATTTTTTCTGAAAGTTCTGATTTTATTTTATAATAAAATGGTTTTAAATTGAAGTGCTGATTGGGTACAGAGTTTATAGTCTGTTAACTTTATCCTGTTATATTGGAGTATAAACTCTGTTCAAAAAATGGAGGTCTTACATTATGAAATATTTATACTATTTTTCTAAAAACATCCATTCAGCGATCAAACAAGATCCCCCTGGCACATGGATGCCGCATGTGCCTAAAGGATGTGTGCGTCTCAGCTCTGGCTTTCCTGATGCCTCACTGGTCCCTGTAGATGAACTGAGTCAGGCAGTGACACTCCTTTTAAATGAAGAGCGTGACCTGCCGCTCCATTATATCGGCAGCCCGCAAATCGAAAAGCTGCATACGCAGTTACTCGAGCGTATGACCGAAAGAAACATTAGTGTGAAACGCGAGGAATTGCTGATTACTTCAGGAGCGTGTCAGGCAATTGATCTGATAGCAAGAATTTTAATTGATGAAGACACGTACATTATCCTGGAATCACCAACATACATGGAAGCACTCGAGATTTTTCAAAATTATACTGGCCGGATTCTGACCGTTCCTGTTGATGAACATGGGTTGAATACTGATATGTTGGAAGAGTTGCTGGTGAAAAGAAAGCAGAAAGGGAAACCAATGCCAAAGGTGCTTTATACTATTCCAACCTTTCAAAACCCAACAGGAACAACGATGTCTATAACACGTAGAAAACATTTGCTCAACCTGGCATCAACTTACGATTTTCTGGTGATGGAAGATGACGCATACGGGGAACTTCATTTTCACGAACCCGTCCCCACATTAAAATCTCTGGATCGTGAAGGCAGAGTGCTCTATATCGGCTCGTTATCAAAAGTTGTTGCACCAGGCATGCGTATTGGATGGGTAGCAGCTGACCGGGAATGGATTCAGACCCTGTTCCGTTTCAAAAAAGATCTGGACCATCCATTTGCACAATCTGTCATGGCAACTTTTCTGGCATCCGTGGACTGGGAGAGTCATCTTCAGTCATGCCGGGACGTTTACCATCGTAAATGCCATGCAATGATTGACGCACTCACTACATATATGCCACGCGAAGTAACCTGGACCAAGCCTGACGGAGGCTACTTCATCTGGCTAACTGCTCCGGGTGTTGATACTACAGAACTTTTAAACCAAGCCACACAGAAAGGCGTATCCTACATTCCCGGAAAACATTTCTGTCTAGAACAGGAGCACGGACAGGATAAACTGAGGCTGTCGTTCAGTGCGGCGAGGGAAGAAGAGATTGTGGAGGGAGTGAGAAGATTGGCTGAGGTTTTGGGACGGAGATGACACTCCGTTTTTTGGGGACGGAGTTCAGACTCTATTTTAGAGCGAACTCTGTCCCTTTTTCGTGGAGTGTAAACTCCGTCCCCAAAGAAGTGCTATAATACCACTATCTGAATATTCATTTATCCGCAAAGGGGATGGAGAAGATGAAAGAGTTAATTCGTGCAGCGGTGGTAGGTACTGGTTTTTCAGCGATGGCGCATTTAGAGGCGTTGAAACGGCTACCGGGGGTGGAGGCAGCTGCGATTGTGTCGAGGTCTATAGAGAAGGCGGAACGGATTGCAGCGGAGTACCGGCTTGCTTATGCGTATTCATCGATTGATGAGCTGTTGGAAAATCCCGAGATTCGAGTCATACATAACTGCACGCCTAATGTGCTTCACTATGAGCTGAATAAGAAAATTCTGCTTGCTGGAAAGCATGTGCTTTCTGAGAAGCCGCTCGCTTTAAATAGTGAGCAGTCTGCTGAACTACTTCAAATTGCTAAAGATTCTGGTCTGGTCCACGGTGTCTGTTTTAACTACAGGCATTATCCGATCGTTGAAGAAGCAAGAATCCGCATTGCGAATGGGGAGATGGGACGCCCGCACCTTGTTTCTGGCGGTTATCTGCAGGATTGGTGTCTTTATGATACTGACTACAGCTGGCGCATGGATACTCAGCTGAACGGGGAGTCCAGAGCCATAGCTGACATCGGTTCGCATTGGTGTGATACCCTTCAGCATCTGGTTGGCAGCCGCATCATCCGCGTGATGGCTGATCTGACAACCCTTCATTCCACACGAAAAAAACCCACAGTATCTGAAGGCTCAACTTTTTCAAATGAACCTGGACAGGCATTTACATCAGTCGACATTTCTACAGAAGATGCCGGCAACGTGCTGGTTCAGTTCGAAAATGGGGTGAAGGGGATGTTCAACGTCTCCCAGGTAACAGCCGGCAAAAAAAATCATCTTCACTACACTGTTTCACTGGGAGACGGGACGCTGGAATGGGATCAGGAGGAACCCAACCGGTTATGGATCGGCAAACGAAGCGAACCAAATCAACTGCTCATGAAAGATCCGGGCCTTTTGTCAGAAACCGCCAGCAGCTACGCACACTTCCCTGGCGGACATCAGGAAGGCTGGCCTGACTGTCTCAAAAATTTGATGCTCTCGTTTTATAACAAAATTGAGCATTCGGGTGTGCAAAGCGATTTCGCTGATTTTGAAGCAGGACATTATAATATGAGAATTGTGGATGCGATTTTGAAGAGTGCTGAGGAGGAGAGATGGGTGGAGGTTTGAGATGGAACGGGAAAGAGAAAATGGGGACGGAGTTGATACTCCAAATGGAGTGCCAACTCCGTCCACAGGAATTCAAACTCTGTCCCAAAAAAGCAGAGTCTAAACTCCGTCCCCAAAAATCAATTCACATTATCACGAAACTTCAACGTCAATCCCTTCAAAAAGTTCCGTGCAAAACGGTCGCCGCATGGCTTATAGTTTTTCTGGCCTTCTTTTCTGAGCAGTGCGCCGAGTTCGCCTTTTGTGACTGTGATGCCTGCACGGTCAAAGATGTCGAGCATGTCTTCGCTGGTTAGGGAGAGGGCAATTTTTACTTTTTTGAGCAGGACGTTATTGACGCTTGCATGATTTTTGATGGAGCGATCAGGTTTAACGGGTTCTCCCGTTTTTGATTTTTGTGGTCCTCTTTTAAAAGTGATAAATCCATTTAAAAAGGATTCAAGCATTGAATTGGTGCATTTGATATACTCATCAGTTTCTTCGGGCTCATCGTGATCATAAAATGTGTCCTCATCAACCTTCGTAAGAATCTTCAGGACGTCATCCTTCGTTACATCGACTCCGCCAAGGCGGAAAATTTCAATCATATCAACGTTTTTAATATCCAGTGCATATCGTAAACGGATTAAAATATCATTATTTGTCATATCAGTTCTCCTTTTCAGTTCGAACGGCTTTAGTTATTTTAGCAGGAATTATGATTGGATTCCAGCTGGATTCAGAATTCGACAGAGTGAGAGCATTTTATATATAAAATGCAGGTTGATAGAACTATTCGTCAAAATTTGTTATAGGACCTTTTTCATTAATTTGTCATATAACCTTTTTATCTGGAAACTGAAAGATATAATAGAATTATCTGTTAATTTAAAATGAAAAAGGGTGGCGGATCATGGTTCATGCTTTAACAAGCCTTGATAATGAAAACACATTAAATTTAAAAATAGAAAATCGTACACTGACTCAGCTGAATCTGTCGCATCGTACACTTGACGATGAGTTGATGATTGACCGGATTGTTTTTACAAGTGGCGGCATTTTCGTGATTCAATATAATGAAGCAAGGGGTATGATTGACGGAACGCAGGAGCGGCCGATCTGGCTGTCAGACGGAGATGTGAGAATGAAAAATCCTCTGCAGGAAAATGAAAAAATCATACAAGCCCTAAAGAAAATACTCCCTCCATATTTCCACGACTACTTCTATTCAATCGTAGGTTTCAAAAAACGGGTCAAGATCAATGTCCCAGGCAACCATAAAAACATAGAAGGCAATCAGTGGCTGCTCAGTGAAAGTGAAATTCCTGAATACATAGAGCGCATTATTCTTAAGAAAAACGTCCAGCAGGAAAAACCGATTAAGCCGCACCACTTGAATATACTTGAGCGTGGATTTAGTTGGATGAATAAGTGACTTACAAGGCCCGGGAGTTTGTCACTCTCAGGGCTTTTCATCATGTCATAAGCTCAAGTTGAAAATTTTTCTGTACAGTGTGAGAAAAGGTGGGTTTTCCCGAAAAAGGTTGACTCTCCTTAACTGACTGTGGTAGTTTTTTCTAGTTAGTGAGCTAGAGTTTTAAGGAGATGTTCAAAGTGCTTTTCAATTCCTATGTGTTTATATTAGGGTTTTTACCAGTAGTGGTGGTACTGTATTATCTTTTATTAAAATTGGATAATAAAATATATTCAAGACTGGTACTGGTCCTTGCTTCTCTTTATTTTTATAGTTTCTGGAATATTAGTTACCTCCCTTTAATTTTGGCATCCGTTTTTGTAAATTATTTTGTATCGATTCTGATCAATCGATCTGTGAAAATAGGTTATAAGAAGCTGTTTTTAGTTTTGGGTGTTGTTTTTAATGTTGGGCTGCTAGGCTATTTTAAATATTTTGATTTTTTTATAGAGAATACAAATCAATTTTTTCAGACGAATTGGCCGCTGCTTGAGATCGCACTTCCGCTGGCTATCAGTTTTTTCACTTTCCAGCAGATAGCTTACATAGTGGATAGTTATCGCGGTGAGACAGGCACATACAATTTTGTCGATTATTCACTATTCGTCACATTTTTCCCGCAGCTGATTGCGGGGCCGATTGTTCACCACAGCGAAATGATTTCACAGTTTAAAGATAAAAAGAATGCGGTGTTCAAATCTCTGAACTTTTCATCCGGCCTGTTTATTTTCAGCATCGGTCTTGCTAAAAAGGTGTTAATTGCTGATACATTTGCGCAGTATGCAAATGACGGTTATGGAAATCTTGCGGCACTTTCAGTTGTCGACAGTTGGATTACGACATTAGCCTACACACTTCAATTGTATTTTGATTTCAGCGGCTATTGTGATATGGCTATCGGACTTGCATTACTTTTTAACTTCAGAATACCTGTGAATTTTAATTCTCCATATAAATCCTTGAACATTCAGGAGTTCTGGAGAAGGTGGCATATTACATTGGGACGTTTCTTCACGCAGTATGTATATATCCCGCTTGGCGGAAGCAGGAAAGGACCGACCAGAACATATATTAATTTATTTCTGATCTTCTTTATCAGCGGATTCTGGCATGGTGCCGGCTGGACATTTATTGTGTGGGGCGTCATGCATGGTGTGGCAAGTATAATCTACCGGGCATGGAGTAAAGGGAAATACCGACTGCCGCGCTTAGTTGCACTGGGCATCACATTTTTATTCGTTCACGTTGCATGGGTTTATTTCAGAGCACCTGATCTGACTACGGCAAATCAGATGGTCGTAAAGATGTTTAACTTCCAGGCACTCGATTTACCACCTGGCTTGTCAGCAGTATTGAGCAGTGTTTTAAATATGAACTTTCAGGCAACGCCTTATTTCTTTGGCTGGTCAACGATGTTACTGGTAATGTTAGGCTACATCCTTGTATTCTTTACGAAGAATTCAATTGAGAGACTGGAAGAATTTAAACCGAATGTCCGCTCAGGAGTGGCTGTCAGTCTTATATTTGTAGCATCCTTACTGTATTTAACGAGAGTAAGCGAATTTATTTACTTTAACTTTTAGAGGTGAAATCATTGTCCGGCAAAAAGTTTATTATGTTGTTTTTCAGTTCAGTCATAGGACTTGTGGGCACGATCGCACTGGCTTTTTATATACTGGATCCACTTTTTTATTACCGTGATGAAGGGCTGATCGAGCCTCAATATAATGCAGATGCCAGGTATCAGATGCCGGGGCTGCTGCGAAATAAAGAATATGAAACACTGATCACGGCTACTTCAATGGGGCGGAATTTCAGAGAAGACTATGTGGATGACACATTGAACACCGAAAGCCTGAATGGTTCACTTGCTTCCTCCTATGCAAAAGAACAGTCGATGGTTGCGCAATTCGCGCTTCAGGAGAATGAGCAGTTGAATCATGTAATATGGGAGCTGAACTTTTATTCATTTGCAGAGGATCCTGAAAAAGTGCTGGATTCTGCGACCCCTTTCCCTACTTATATGTATGATGACAGTAAACTGAACGATATTAAATATCTGTTTCATTCTTATAATGTAAGACTTGCAGCGAATAACGTGCTGGCTAACGTGTCAAATGATGAGCTGCGCCGAAATCCGGAAGAATTATATAAATTCGGACAGGTAGCACCGGAAGAATCAATAGAAAGAATTGACGGCTGGCTGCAGCGGGCACCTGAGCTTCAGGAATATCCTGAAAACGAAACAAAAGAAGTCATGATCGCTTCGTTTAAAGAAAACGTTATTCAGGTCATTGAAGACAATCCGGACACAACATTCACGTTTTTCTACGCACCCTATCCGGTTTACAATCAGCACCGTTATTACCTGCAGCATAACCGCTACCTTGAAGAAAGACTTGCATTTAAAGAAGAGGTATTTGAACTGCTGAGCCAGTATGACAATGCTGAACTCTATGATTTTCAGGATCAAAAAGAAATCACATTTGACGCAGGAAATTACATGGCAGACGCCGTTCATTACTATGAATATATCAATGAATATATTATCAATACAATCGCTTCTGAAGACCCTGTCACTTCAAAAACAGCCTATGATCAGCAACTTGAGAACTTGAAAAATCAAGTGATCAACTTCAATGTGGATCAGCTGAGAAATGTAGGATATGTGAATCGTGATGAGACTGAGGAAGATGTAGTATCAATGAATCAATGAATCAATGAATCAATGAATAAATTGGAATTTTGAGAGTGGGACTGGATGGTCCTGCTCTTTTTTTGTTTGCCAACTCCGTCCCCAAAAATTCGCTTCTTCCCAAATAAATCCCACATTAGTCCAAAATACCCCTTTCGTTTTCTGAATATTTGCATCTATAATAGTATGGCAAGGAAATATTTAGAATATGATTGGAGTTGAGGTTGTGGGCAGGAAGTTGTTGGTTAGTGTACTTGTGCTGATGCTTGCTTTTAGCAGTGCTGCTTTTGGGGCGTTGCCAAAGGAAAAGCCGGTGCGGGAGAGCGGTAAGGTTTCAATGAGTATGGCTCAGGATGAAGAGGTTCGGGTGATTATTGAGCTCGAGGGTGATTCAGCGATGGAGGCTGCTTCTGAGGAAGGAGAGGATTTCCAGGAACTGAGTACTGCTGAGCAGGAAGCGATTATTAATGAAGTGCTGAAGAGTCAGCAGGCTGCGAAGAATGAAGTAGGGGAATTTACGGCAGCTTCTGTTGAGAACGAATTCACAACGATTGTGAATGGTTTCAGTACGACTGTTCAGGCGGGAGATCTTGAGAAGATTGAGAAGATCGCCGGTGTGAAGAAAGTACATATTGCAAATGAGTATGAGCGTCCGGAAGTATCACCGGATATGTCTTATTCAGGCGAGCTGATTGAAAAAGAGCTTGCATGGGAGGAATACGGTTATAAAGGAGAAGGCCTGGTTGTTGCGATTGTTGACTCAGGGATGGATCCTGCGCACCGTGACATGGTCATCAGTGAAGATACTGATGTAAAACTTGATGAAGCAGATGTAAATGCTGCGATCGAAGAGTTTGGTCTGAAAGGGGCTTATCTGACTGAAAAGATGCCTTATGGCTATAACTATTTCGATAAAAATCAGCAGGTAAAAGATTTTGGTGTGGAAGCGTCTCACGGAATGCACGTTGCGGGAACAGTGGCTGCAAACGGTGATACTGAAAATGGCGGCATTAAAGGTGTTGCACCTGAAGCGCAGCTGCTTGCGATGAAAGTATTCGGCAGTGATCCATTGATTTCCACGACTTACAGTGACATTTTCATTAAGGCAATTGACGATTCAATCCGTCTTGGAGCGGATGTGATTAACATGAGTCTTGGTGCAACTGCAGGTTATGTGGATGAAACTGATCCTGAGCAGCAGGCGGTTCAGCGTGCTGTGGATGCAGGAATTCTTGTATCGATTTCAGCTGGTAACTCAGCATTATTTGCTGACGATTATTACTATCCATACGCAAGTAATCCGGATTACGGCCTGGTAGGTTCACCTGCCGTGTCTGAAAATGCTGTAACGGTAGCATCTTTAGATAACGTATTTGTTGATTCTAAAGCTGTACAGGTGACAATTGACGGTGAAGAAGCCGGTCTTGCGCCTTATTCAGTTGCGAATGAAGAAGATCCGGAAGATTATGTGCAGACGGACTTTGAAGTCGTGCATGCTGGTCTTGGTTATGAAGAAGACTTCATGGATATCGATGTAGCTGGCAAATATGCACTGATTCAGCGTGGCGAACTTGATTTCGTTTCAAAGACGCTGAATGCGCAGTATGCAGGTGCTGCAGGGGTTATTATTTACAATAATACTGATGGTTTTGTGAGTATGGCGACTGACCCGGAAATTACCATTCCACAGTTATTTATGGTGAAGTCTGAAGGAGATCGTCTGGCAGCAGCGCTTGCTGACAGTTCAGTTGTTGAGATTTCATTTAACGGGGACGAGCTGACACAGCCGAATCCGACGGCTGGTATGTTAAGTGATTTCACGTCTTGGGGACTGACACCGGACCTTGAGTTCAAGCCGGAAATCACAGCACCAGGCGGCAGTATTCTATCGACTGATAATGAAGATGGATACGCTGTAATGGGCGGTACGTCAATGGCTGCGCCGCATATCGCAGGTGGATCTGCACTTGTGATGCAGCAGCTTAAAGACACAGTCGCAAAAGAATACAGATCTGACTGGGTAAAAACGATCATGATGAACACAGCAGCGCCAGTCATGGATCCAAATGGACTTGCGATTTCACCACGACGTCAGGGAGCAGGACTGATGCAGCTTCATGCAGCATTATCTGCACCGGCAATTGTCACTGACACAGAAGGTGATGCAGCAGTTGCACTGAAAGAAATTGACGGTGACACAGCTGTATTTGAACTGATGGTTGAAAACTTAACAGATGAAGAAATCGTTTATGATGTTGCGGTTAATGCGCAGACAGATGCATTAACAGAAGGCTTCATTGCACCAAACCTGATCTACGGACAGGAAATCACTGGTGCCGGTCTTCTTTTAAATGGAGAAGAGGCATTAACGCTTGAAGTGGCACCGATGGATACTGAAACAGTTGAAGTTGAAATCGATCTGTCAGATGTCACATTGCTTCAGGACGATGTTGTAGTAACACCTGAAGACATTTTTGAAAATGGTTATTTTGTAGAAGGGTTTGTAACATTTACAGATCCGTCTGATATGAACCCGGTACTGACAGTTCCTTATGCAGGCTTTAAAGGGGACTGGAACGCGCCGCCGATCTTTGATGAACCTCAGTGGGATGAAATGACTTATTATGGCTTCACTGGTGTGCGTTCATTTGACATGTTTGGCGAATGGGCTGAGGATCTTGGCATTGATCCATTTGCTGAGGAGTACGTTGTAGACCCTGAACTGATCGCATTTTCTCCGGATGGAGACGGCATGCAGGATGCAGTTGTACCTGTCGTGTCACTTCTCAGAAATGCGAAAGAGCTGAAGGTAACAGTCACTGATGAAGATGGAGACGAACTGCGCACAATCCGCACTGAGCGCGAACTTCGTAAGAATTATTTATACGGAGATGGTTTGGACGCTGAAACAACGTCACCAATGTGGGCATGGGACGGTAAAGTCAATGGCCGCACAGCAGCTGACGGTCAGTACTATCTGACGCTTCAGGCGAAAATTGATTTTGACGGAGCAGAATGGCAGGAGCTTTCACTTCCGGTTAAAATCGATACAGAAGATCCTGAAGTTGAAGCAGCACTTGATACAGCTGCATCAACTATCACTTTTACTGCTGAAGACGATCAAGCCGTTCAGTACGTGAATGTATTAGTAGATGGTCAGAGTGTGACAGAGTCTTACCTGTCACCTGAAGAAGAGTCATTCACATTCACTAAAAAGATTGATCCGGACCAGCGTATTCAGGTTGAAGCGGTTGACTTTGCCGGCAATAGCGTGAAAACGACTGTACAGCAGGGTACTGATACAAAAGGACCGCAAATCTACCTTGATTCACCGGCATTCTTTGAGCCGACACCTGTCCGCGAAACATTCGTGAGCGGCTATGTAACAGATGCATCAAGTGTTGAAAAAGTAACTGTAAATGGTGAGGCTGTTGATTCGTTTGAAGTTTTTGAAGGAGAGTACATGTTCTTCAAGCGTCTGACATTCGACAGTGATGACATTCATGACATTATTGTTTCTGCGACAGACAAAGAAGGCAATGAAATCAGCATTAACCGTACAATTATCGTAGACAGTGAAGCACCTGAAGTTAAACTGTCTGGCGATAAAGTGCCTTATATTGTTGATGAAAATGCTGATAATCCTGTCATCTCCGTTGATCTGAAAGACAATTATGATGACGTTCGTCTATATGTAAATGGAGATGAAAAGTTCGCATCAGTTCCGACAAAGCTTTTAGAGAAAAAAGCACTTGAAACAACGGTTGAAGATATTGAATTAGACCTTCAGCCTGGATTAAATCACTTTGAAGTAATCGCAGTTGATGTGACTGGAAATGTTGGTTACACAAAGGACATTATCGTATTCAAAGAAGGCGAAGATGATTCTCGCGTTCTGAATATTGATGAAGAAGCAGCGAAGCAGATTGTGAAAGATTCGAATGAACTGTTTATGCTAAAAGCAATTCCGCAGCAGGCGGATGGCACAGTAGATGCAACGCTGATGATGAGTGGGGCGGCTGTTAAGACACTTGCTGCAGCGAAAAAAGACCTTGAATTCCGCTCGGGACCATTCCAGGTGCTTGTACCTGCAGGATTCCTGAGTGAGAACGCATCTGCAGACAGTGTGGCATTCAACATTGCAACGGATGAATCAGCAGAACTTGGCGGAAATGCAACAGCATTGTCTGATGCATACCGATTTACTGCAGTTGCAGACGGGGAAATGGTTGATACGTTTGACCATATGTTCCTTGCCAATGTCGTGTATGACGACAGCAGTGTTAGTGATGTTAAGAAAGTATCAGTTCAGCAATGGAAAGATAACAAATGGCACTATGCAGGCGGATCAGAATTTGACGATGGACTTGTCTACATGATGACTGCACCAGGTGTATATCAGGTAATTGAAGGCGACGTTACTTTTGATGATATTAAAGATCACTGGGCACGCCCTGAAATCGAAAGAATCGCGTCACTGAATATCACAACAGGTAAAACACCTGACGAATTCAGACCAAACCTGAACCTGACACGTGCAGAGTTCGCAGTACTGCTTTCGCGTACAATGCAGCTGTCAATTGAAGAAGCTGAAGGCGTATTTACAGACGTAAGCGAAGATCACTGGGCAGCTTCAGCAATCGAAGCAGCCTATCATGCAGGCATCATCACAGGTAAAGAAAACGGCACATTCGCGCCAGGCGAACAAATCACACGTGAACAAATGGCAGCCATGATCATGCGCGGCATTAACCACAGTAATGAATACCTGGCACCAACTATATTCATGCCAAACGAATTCAAAGACCATGACAACATCTCAAGCTACGCACGCGACGCCGTCTACCAGGCAGAAATGCTCGGCCTTATCACAGGTAAAGAAAACGGCACATTCGCACCAAAAGACCAGCTCACACGCGGTCAGATGGCCGCCGTGCTTGGAAGATTGGTTGAGGTTTTGAGACAGGGATACTAAAAGAGACTTTGGGGACGGAGTTCATACTCCATTAAGAGTGGAGTGCTGACTCTGTCCCGGGGTTTTGGAAACCGGGGGACGGAGTTTACACTACGATTTAAGTGAAGTGTAAACTCCATCCCTAAAAAATTAAAAAAAGGAGAGACTGCGATGCCAAGAGAAGGAAGAAAGATAAGCAGTACGGGTATTTATCATATTGATACTTTAGGAATTAATTCACAGTTATTATTTTATGATGATGCTGACAGGGAAATGTTTCTTAATAAGCTTTTGAAAATCAAAAAAGATAAGAAATTTAAGGTTTATGCCTGGTGTTTGATGGACAACCATTATCATCTTGTAATAAAGGAATCAGACTATTCTATTTCAAGGATTATGCAGAGCCTCAATGGAAGTTATGCAAGGTACTTCAATCAAAAATACAGAGGCAGCGGTTCAATTTATGCAGGAAGATTTTACAGTAGTCCGATTGAAAATATCTCCTACCTTCACACTGCCATTCGGTATATTCATCAAAACTGTGTCAGAAGTTTTATGGTTGAAGTGCCTGCGCATTATTTTTGGAGCAGCTGTCAGGAATATTATGATCAGCGGTCCGCGTACAAAGACTTGAGTGACTGCCAGGATATTTTAGCGTTATTTTCACGTGATCCAATGAAAGCAGTGAGTTACTTTATCGAATTTACAGAAGCTGTCTACGAACTTCCACAAAGAAAATCCCCATACCGAATTAAACGCTCCGATACTGAAGCAATTGACTTAATCAAATCTCATGTAGGCTCTATCGAACTCCCCGACATAAAGAAACTTCCAATGAATGAAAAAATCATTATCATCCAGCACTTAAAAACAATAAAAGATATTTCTGGACCTCAGCTTTCGAGAATCCTTGGTATTCCACTTGGGGTGATTTGGCGAGCGGGGAAGCGGGAGGATTAAAAGCTTTTGTTTGGGGACGGAGTTGACACTTCATCATAGAGTGTAAACTCCGTCCCCCATAAATGTGTCCCCTGTATATGTAGGATAAACTCCGTCCCCCCAAAAACCTCGAACTCGAGATATCCTCAAAAATAAGTTATAATAAAACTGAATTTTCAGAAAGGGGAAATGGAGATGTCGAAAGCGACTGAGACTTTGCTGGTGAATTCGTTTATTGATGGGGTTTTGGATCCGGAGAAGGAGATGCTTGGACCGGTTCGCGATGGCGGGCATATTATTGCCAATACGGCGCCGGGGTGCTGGGGGCCGATGATTACGCCTTGTATCAGGGGTGGTCATGAGGTAACGAAACCTGTGTTTGTTGAGGGTGCTGAGCCGGGGGATGCGATTGTCATTAAGATTCGTTCGATTAATGTGACGTCTTTGGCGACTGCTTCAGGAAATGATACGCCGGTGGATGGCCGTTTTCTTGGTGATCCGTTTGTTGCGGTGAAATGTCCGGAGTGTGGGACGATGTATCCGGATACGGTGATTGAGGGGATCGGCCAGGAGGCAATCAGATGTGCGGATTGTCACGCTGATGTGACGCCTTTTGTTTTTACAAATGGCTATACGATCAGTTTTAGTGAGCACGGTGATGTGGGTGTGACGATGTCTAAGGAATCGGCTGAGACGATTGCGCGTGACGGCCGTCATTATATGATGACGCCGGATCAATCTGTACAGAATCCGATTGTTACGTTTGCGCCGCATGACCTTGTTGGAGTGATAGCACGGATGAGACCGTTTTTGGGACAACTCGGTACGACACCTTCGCGGCCAATTCCTGATTCTCACAATGCGGGGGATTTTGGGTCGTTCTTAGTAGGTGCACCGCATGATTATAAGGTGACTGAAGATGAATTGAAGGAGCACCGAACTGATGGCCACATGGATATCAGCAGAGTGCGGGCAGGTTCAACGCTGATCTGTCCGGTAAAAGTACCTGGTGGCGGTGTGTACCTCGGAGATATGCACGCGATGCAGGGCGACGGCGAAATTGCGGGTCACACTGCTGACGTTTCAGGTATCGTTCATTTACAGGTTCATGTGATCAAAAATGTAAATCTTGAAGGACCAATTCTTCTGCCAAATGAAGAAGACCTTCCTTATACAGCTAAACCATTTACCGAAGCTGAACTGAAATCGGCTCAGGCTGTAGCAAAGCAATGGAACATCGAAAAGCTTGAGGAATCACTGCCCGTTTCAGTGATCGGCACAGGGTCCAACCTGAATCTCGCAACTGACAATGGCCTGCAGCGCGCAGCCGACCTGTTTGGCGTAACCGTTCCTGAAATCATGAACCGCACCACCATCACAGGCTCCATCGAAATCGGCCGCCATCCTGGCGTAGTCACTATCACATTTTTAGCACCGGTTGAATATTTAGAAAAAGCCGGGATGCTGGATGAGGTGAGGAGGCATTATAAGGGTAGGTGAATTGGGCAGGACGGATTTGGGGACGGAGTTTAGACTCTATTTATTTTGTTAACTCTGTCCCTATATTATGGAGTGTTAACTCCGTCCCCAAACAAATAAACTCCGTCCCCCAAAAAACTCTTCACAACCCAAGCTCACTCCTCAACTCAGTCTGCAATTCTCTAATCCGCTCCTCAGGTACTTTATAATAATAGATTCCATCAATATAGGTGTCCTCGCCACCTTCGATGCTGCGTTTTGTCATATGGTTAAGGGCTGGTTTGTAGTCGTTTTGGATCTGGATGATGTGCGGGATGGTCAGGTTGGTTTTCAGGTTTGTTCCGAGTGCCTCCAGGATTTCATTGTAGTTCCACAATGTGGATACAGTCGCCCCTTTTTTAATAATATTTTCGATGACCTGTTTTTGACGTTCTTGTCTTCCGAAATCACCATCCGGGTCGTCATAGCGCATGCGGGCGTATGCAAGCGCCTGTTTTCCATTCAAATTAATCTGACCTTTTTCAAACGTGTATCCGTTTGAGCTGAACGGAAATGCATTTTCAACTGTAATTCCTCCCACCGCATTAACAATATCCTCAAAGCCCTCCATGTTTACTTTTACAAAATAATCAATCGGCACATCAAGATAGTTTTCAACAGTAGCGATCGCCATTTCAATACCACCAAATGCATAGGCATGATTAATTTTATCCATTGTCCCGTAACCAATTATTTCTGTATACGTGTCTCTTGGAATGCTGAGTAAGCTTGTTGTTTCGGTCTTGGGATTCACAGTAGCGAGAATCAGCGTGTCTGACCGTCCGCGATCACTTTCACGTTCATCCACTCCTAAAAGAAGGACTGTGAAAGGATCCTGTTCTTCAAAACGAACTGAAGATACTCTTTTCTCCGACTTTATTCTATCAAATGAAACATGAATGTCTTTAGACGCACTTGCAAATGATTGATAAAAGTGAAAAGCGTATGCACCAAAAAAACCTGTAAAAACTAGTACAATTGCTAAGTCTATTATTAACCAGCGCCGCCATTTACTTCTCTTTCTATTCAAAAAAAGCACCCCCTGCTTCACTTTATTAAATTCTTTATAAAATATATTATGTTCATTATAAAGAACAAAAGTAGATTTGTAAATCTACTTTTTAGTTGGGGACGGAGTTTAGACTCTGGCATTATATTAACTCTGTCCCTTATAAATGGAGTATAAACTCCGTCCCCAATCAGGAGACATATCATATAGATAGTATCTCAGTCCTTACTATAGTAAAATATAGGAACAAGTCAGTGTAAACGGATTTGAGGGGAGGGGTGCGTGATGGTGACAGAGGTGTATATGGTTCGGCATGCTCATTCGGTGTTTTCGCTTGAGTTTGAGGAGACGAGGGGATTGTCGAAGCAGGGCTGGAAGGCTGCTGAGAAGGTGACTGAGGTTTTGGTTAATGAGGGAATTGAAGTCATTGTTTCGAGTCCTTATGTGAGGGCGAGGCAGACGGTTGAAGGACTTGCTAAGGAATTGAATAAAGAGGTTGAGATCGATCCGCGGTTTAGAGAGCGTGATCTGGCAGCGCGGGATCATCATTTTGAAGAGCCGCTTACTGCGATTAAAAAGGTATTCGACGATAGGGATTTTAAGTTTCCTGAGGGAGAATCTAACAATGAAGTAATTGAACGTGGAATCGCTGCTTTGAAAGAAACGGTTGATGAACATAAGGGGAAAAAGATCGCAATCGGTATTCATGGGAATATTTTTGCTTGTATTATGAGCTGGTTTGATGACCGCTATGGATATGAATTCAGTCTGCAGACAACAAAACCTGATATTTACAAGCTCTCTATCAACGATCAGTTTGAGCTTGAAGCGAGTGAACGATTATGGAAGACAGACTGGATACCTGAATAAATATATTGAAAAAGCCAGGCGCTGATGCCCGGCTTTTTTATAAATAAGGAGAGCTGCTGGCTTACCAACCAAAGTATTACCGCAGCTGAATGCTATCATATCTAAATTCGTTTATATATGCTAGTATAATAATGATTTTTAAATGAACTGTATTAGTCGTAATGAAAATGATAATTTTTATGAGAAATTTGGGGTTTATTTTAATAAATGTTAGGAGGAGCTGATTTTGAAAAAATTGGTTACATATATAGGGTCAGGCATTGCTGCGATGAGTTTGACAGCGCCGGCACAGGCATTTACAGATGTAAATATGTATGAAGATGAGATCCGCTTTTTAGAAGAGCAGGAAATTTTGTCAGGATACAATGATGGAACGTTCAGACCAACCGCTGAATTAAGCAGACTGCAGGCAGTCCAGATGCTGATCCGGGAAATTGGAGTGGATACTGAAGATGTATCTGACCCTGGTTTTACTGACTTGCATCCTGATAGCTATGGGTACGAAGAGGTCGCTGCAGCTGTTGAACTGGGCATTATTTCAGGAAAAACGGACGGAAATGGGTATCAGTATTTTGACCGTTATGCACCATTAACGAGGTCTCAGATGGCGAAGATTCTCAGTGAAGGATATGACTTATACGACCATCAGCGTATCTCATTTATTGATGTACCAATGAATCACTGGGCAAACCCTTATGTAAACGGACTTGCCTCCACGGATATTACGACAGGGTATGAGGACAGCACATTCAGACCCGCTGAACAGATTCAGCGTCAGCACTTCACATTATTCATGGCACGTCTTTTAAATGAAGATTTTAAGCCTTCATTCTACCAGGCAAGCTTTATGCCGGATCAGTCAAAAACGTATACATATCAGACAGGTGATTCTACAACGATTATTAATCATAAAGAGGGCAATGTCTGGGAAAGAAACTTCGGAACAAATAATGAAATCACTTCAGAATCATTAATCATTGAATCAAATAACGGTATCGTCTTCGGTGAACCCCAGCTGACATTCAGCTTCGCACTGGGATACCCAATCAAAGAAGGCCGAACATGGATGGACCAGAATGGACTTATCTTAGAAATCACAGACACAAACGCAACCGTGACAACACCCGCAGGCACCTTTACAAATGCAGTAGAAGTCCAGGGGAATGACTATGTAGATTATTATGTAGAAAATATTGGGATTGTGAAATCGACGTGGTATGGGGCTCGAGAAGGTCGTGTGATTGTTGAGTTGATTGAGGTGAGGTAGGGGAGCAGAGGGGGACGGAGTTTAGACTCTATTAACTTGTTTAACTCCGTCCCCCGAAAATCCGAACTCTGTCCCTCGAAAATGAAGTGGAAACTCCGTCCCCCAAAAAAACACCCTCCACTCACTCCCTCAAAAACAACTGCGTATAATAATGCCCGTAATACCCGCCTTCATAATGCCCGATTCCGATATGTGTATAATTTTCATTAAGGATGTTGGCGCGGTGACCGGGGCTGTCCATCCAGCCTTTGACGACGGCCTGGGCTGTTGGGTAGCCGGCTGCGATGTTTTCGCCTACGTATGACCACGGGTAGCCAAAGTAGGTGACCATTTCCTGCGGGCTGCCGTAGGTTGGTGAGTTGTGGTCAAAGTAGTTGTTGTCTGACATATCTTTTGATTTGAGATCAGCAAGAAATTGCATTTCTGCTTTGAATGCCAGTTGCTGTAATCCTTCGTTTTGACGTTCGATATTAACGAGCCTCAAAATTTCGCGTTCGACAGCACTGGGCTCTTTGTAATCAGTCCCTGCTTTGCCGTCGGGATTTTCTAATAAAAAGTCGAGTGTTCTGCTTAGGAAAACAGCCATATTTGCCCGTAGTACAGGTGCGTTTGGACTGAAAGTGCTAGAGGATGTGCCTGTTGTGATGCCTGCTTTATAAAGCGTGCTAGCATATGACGCGGCTTCTCCTCCTGGTGTCAAATCGCTGAAGCGTTTCATGCTGCTGCCTGTCAGGCTGAAAGACTCAGTCAGAATTTTTGCCATCTGGCTGCGTGTCAGTGACTGGTTTGGGTTAAATTGTGCTGTCTGATTAAAGATCCCAAGCTCTGTCAGCTTTGCGATATAGCGATAGCCGGTTGTATTTTCAGTGATATCAGTAAATCCCGGATTCTGAATTGTTGTCACATCCAGGTCAAGCGTCCGCCCGATCAGTGCTGCGGCCTGCGCTCTTGATACTTGTCTCTCAGGCTTGAATGTTCCGTCCTGGAACCCTCCAATAATACCCGCTTCAGAAAGTTCCCCTATCTCCTGACTGGCCCAGTGATCATCGGGCACATCTGAAAAGCCTGCTGATAAAGCTGTGCTCGAAAATATAAAGAATACTGTTAAAACAGATAACAATTTAATTTTCATTGTATGCTCCTTTCGTAAGTATTTATTTATGATTATACAGCCAATCCAACATTCTAAAAATACTCAAAAAGAAGCAGTTCAACTTTATATCAGAAATTTTAAAAATATACTAGCTTCAAAGTTGTTCTCAAAGGAGAAGAATGGTAGGATTTTAATTGACAGCGCTTTCAATATATGTTTTTACAATTTTCTTAACTTTCCTTTACAAATTACATATATAATAAGTCTGTCAGAAAAAATTACAAGGATGGTGTCAAATGAAGAAAAAGTTACTAATGACTTCTGTTGCTGGTGCAATGGCAGTAAGCGTGTTCGGATTCCAGGCTGCTGAAACTCATGCAGATAACCACGAATTTGAACTAAGAGTACTACATACGAATGATACGCATGCGAATCTTGACAATGTTGCAAAGCGTGTCAAGCTTGTAAAAGACCTAAAGGCTGAGATGCCGGAAAATAACCTGCTGCTTGATGCGGGGGATGTTTTCTCTGGAACACTTTATTTCAATGAATTCTTTGGACAGGCTGATCTTGCATTTATGAACTTGATGGGTTACGACGCGATGACGTTTGGTAACCACGAGTTTGACAAAGGCACAAATGCCGGTCATCCGGAACTATCTGCATTTGTTCAAGGTGCTGAATTCCCGTTTGTAGCTTCTAATGTGGATTTCTCAGGAGATACAAACTTTGATGGACTTCAGTCAATGGACTATACAGCTGAATTTGAAAACGGAGAAATTTATAACGGAATTATTAAAGAAGTAAATGGAGAAAAGGTTGGAATCTTCGGATTAACGACTCAAGAAACAGAAAATATTTCAAGTCCTGAGTCCGTAACATTCTCAAACTATATTACAGCTGCAGAAGAAGCAGTAGCTGAATTTGAAGCAGCTGGTGTAAACAAAATTATCGCTTTGACGCACATTGGTTACAACGACAATGCTGCATTAGATAATGACCGAGTATTAGCACAGGAAGTCGAAGGTATCGACATTATCGTAGGTGGTCATACACATTTTAAACTAGATGAACCAGAAAAAATTGGTGATACATTAATTGTTCAAACTGAAGGAGACAATAAGCAACTCGGACAGCTTGACGTTACATTTGATGATGAAGGTGTCGTAAGTTCATATGAAGGCATGCTTCATGATGTTAGAGAACTAACTGAAGAAGATACTGAGGCGGCAGAAATGCTGGTTCCATATTCTGAAGCAGTTGAAGATTTGAAAAATGAAGTAACTGGAGGAGAATCTGAAGTATTTCTTCAAGGTACGCGTGAAGAGGTGCGTACCGGTGAGACTAATCTTGGTAATTTAATTACTGACGCTATGCTTGATAAAGCACAGTCTATTGATCAGGATACTGTAATTGCTCTTCAAAATGGTGGTGGTATCCGTGCATCAATTCCAGCTGGAGAAATTACGCTTGGTGAAGTGTTGACGGTAATGCCTTTTGGTAATGATCTTGCGATAATGGAGCTTTCAGGAGCTGAGATTTTAGAAGCTCTGGAGCACAGTGTAAGTCAGTATCCAACTCCAGCTGGTGCATTCCTTCACGTAGCAGGTATGCAATTTGCGTTCGATCCTTCAATGGAAGCAGGTTCACGCGTTCAGGAAGCTTATGTCTGGATGGGTGACGAAGCAGTGATGATCGAAGAAGATGAAATGTACAAAGTTGCAACGAACGTTTTCACTGCTAAGGGTGGAGATGACTTTGAAGTATTTGCAGAAGCATATGCTGATGGCCGTGTATCTGAGCCAGGCTTCAGAGACTATGAAACATTTGCTGAATATATTGCAGAACTTGGAACTTTTGCTCCTGAAGAAGAAAACCGAATCGTTGCACTAACACCTTTTGAAGATGTCATGACTGACAACTGGTACCAGTCTTATGTAGCTGACCTGTATTATGGTGGCATTTTGAATGGTAAAACTGACACAATGTTTGATTCACTTGGTACCCTTTCACGTGCTCAGGCAGCTTCATTGATTGTAAGAAGTCTTGAACTTACAACTGAAGAGGAAGCTTCATTCAGTGATCTTGAAAATGTAGCAGAATCAACGCAGGCTGAGATTGCAGCAGCTGCAGCTAACGGTATCGTAAATGGTATTGACGGTGAGTTCAGACCATACGAACCGGTTACGCGTTCACAGCTTGCTCTTATGCTTTACAGAGCTTATATGGTTGATGGAGATGAGTTCACTCCTGAATCAACTGACTACTTCTCAGATGTAGAAGGTTGGGGAGAAGAAACAAATAATGCTGTATCATTCGTATATGAAACTGGTATTGCATCAGGCTATGGCGATCAATATCGCCCACTTGCATTCTCAACACGCGCACAGGCAGCTAAGATGATTTCGGTTTTCTTAGATGTTGAAACAATGCAGTAAAATAAATGAATCTGTTATTGAAGAAAGCCTCCTGATTTTGGGAGGCTTTTTTTAATAGCAGAAATACTTGGGGACGGAGTTAACACTCTACTTTTGACACGAACTCTGTCCCTTAAAAGTGGAGTGTTAACTCCGTCCCTAAAGTGCGTATTGTATACCTCTAATCTCACACTCATAAACCTATCTCCTAATAAAATAAGACTATATACTCAAAAACCCTTTTCGCTTGTCGATATAAGTTTTATAGACGAAATATTCAAACAAAGGGGTTCTGGGGATGAAGAGTGTAAAGGCGAAGTTGTTGACGGTGTGTATTTTGCTGTTGCTTGTTCCGCTTGTGGTTTTAGGGACGGTCAGTTATTTATCGGCGAAGGATAATTTGACTGAGAGCGGAGAAGTGATGATTGAGAATGCAGTGCATTTAGCGTTGCAGATGATTGAGGTTGCGAATGAACAGGTGGAGGCAGGGGACCTTTCACTTGAAGAGGCACAGGAAAGTGTTAAGGAGAAGCTGATCGGACCGCTTCAGGAGGATGGAACTCGGCTGATTGAGACGCCTGTTGATTTAGGTGATAATGGTTATTTTGCAGTGTATGATGAGACGGGTACTTTGCTTGCTCATCCTTCAATTGAGGGTCAGAATATGACGGGTACAGAAGATGTGAATGGCTTTAAGTTTGTAGAGGATGTTTTTGAGAAAGCTTATGCAGGTGGCGGCTTTACAGAGTATGCCTGGACTTTGCCGGGGGATCCTGAGTCAACTGCTGATAAAATCATGTACAGTGCTTATGATCCGAATTGGGGCTGGATTATTTCAACCGGTTCTTACTATATGGATTTTAACGAAGGAGCAAATGAGATTTTGACGCTGATTGCGATTACTGCGGGAATTGCTTTGGCTGCAGGTATCATCATTGTGATTTTGTTTGCAAGAAGTTTGTCAAAACCGATTGTAAAAGTGCGAAATCATTTACAGGAAATGAGTGACAATAATCTGGATCTTGAAGATCTACAGGTTAAAAATAAGGATGAGATTGGTGAGCTTGCAGACAGCTTGAACCTGATGAAGAATAACCTATCAGGAATGGTGAGTCAAATCTATCAGGTATCGCATACGCTTGCAGCTTCCTCGGAGGAATTGAGTGCGAGTGCTGATGAGACAAATCGGGCGAGCGAGCAGATTGCAGGATCGATTCAGACGATTTCAGAAAATGCGAATGAACAGACGTCTCAGGCTGCTGAATCCAGACATACTGTGCAGGATATTTCTTCGAGAATTACAGATATAAGAGGATATCTGACCTCTGCGAATGATGCGACAACGACTTCTTCTGCCCAGGTGACGACAGGGAAGAAGCACCTGGAAGAAACATCAGCAAAAATGAAAGAAATTCAGTCAAAAACAAATGAAGCTGCCAGGGCAGTTCAAACTCTTGGTGATCAGTCTCAGCAGATCGGCAGCATTGTCAGTCTTATTACAGATGTTGCTGAACAGACAAATCTTCTCGCGTTAAATGCGGCAATCGAAGCTGCACGTGCGGGTGAGCATGGAAAAGGTTTTGCAGTCGTAGCAGACGAGATCAGAAAACTTGCCGAACAGTCAAGTCGCTCAGCAGGCCAGATTCAGGAACTGATTTCCCATATCAGAGAAGGGATTGAACGCTCTGTCACAGTGATGACTGATGGTGAAGCAGCAGTATACGACGGCATGACAGCGATGGAGAGAACCGGTGAGGGATTCATTGAAATCGAGGAGTCCACAACAGAGATCGTTTCAGCCGCTAAAAATGTGCTGGGAGCCATCACCGAACTTGATGCGAGCACGCAGCAGATGGTTCGTTCAGTTGAATCCACAGCTGAAATGGTAGAAGATTCATCAGCAGAAAGCGAATCAATCGCAGCTGCTTCAGAAGAGCAGAGCGCATCTATGCAGGAAGTGGCCTCAAGCTCAGCGGCACTGACGAAAATGGCTGAAGAATTGAGTGATATTGTGGCGAAGTTTAAGGTGAGTTAGTTGATGGGGACGGAGTTTACACTCTGTTTTTGGGATAGCAGGTGGGGACGGAGTTTACACTCCAAGATCAAGGGACAGAGTTCGTGTCGAAAGTGGAGTGCCAACTCCGTCCCCAAGCCAAGCACAATACCCAACCCAAAACTAAAGCCTTGCTGTCTGATGCAGACAGCAAGGCTTATTTGAATAGAACAACGTAAACAACGGGGACAGAGTTCATAGCGAAAGTGGAGTGTGAACTCTGTCCCCGATCTCAGCTGGAAAGTGGAGTATAAACTCCGTCCCCAATAAGTCCCCCTAAAAATCTGCACTCTGCCCCTCAACAGCTTTCTCCTCAGCCCACTCAATGCCTTCCTGAGTCAGCATGTAATGTACTTTATTGGAGAGTTTTACTTTTTTGGTTAACGGTCTGGTTCTGCTTAGTCCGAGGTGGACTGAGCGGGGGAGGCCGTCGTAGCCGAATACGCGTACCATCAGCATGTAGATGAGGTGGGGGCGTACTGGTTTTGTCAGGCCTGTTTTTTTCATGAGGTGCATCATGAGCAGGATTTTTTCGCTCATGCCATTCATTTGGTCCAAGGATGCACGATTTTTTTTAGATAGTGTTGAGATGAAAGTTTCAACTGCTTCTTTTTGTTCTTCAGATTCATATTCTAGTTCTTTTTGGCTGGTTTTGCCGTTTTGAATTTGCTGCTCGATGAATGTGATACCTTCATCTGTAATGTAATAAGCTTTCTGGCCGACTGATTTGCCGATCGGCTGCAGGTATTTTTTCCGTACGCACTGGTTGATGCATAAATGTATGTTTTGAGGCGGACGGATATCGGCTGCTGTGTATAGTTGTTTAAGTGATTTGGCTGTTGCGATATTGTTCTGGTTGACCAGATTTGCGTAATAGCTTAATCCCAGGCAGTAGATCCATTCGATCCTTGTACCAAGTGAGTCTACAAACGATTTTAGTTCTGTGTCGATCTCAATTGTCGTTTGATTTACTTTTGAGAGTTCTTCTATTTTTGAAGGTGCTTTACCGTAAATCCTGAGGTCAAACTTAATTTTTTCGTTGGTAGCTTCAGCTTTTTGCAAGTGATTAATTGCAAGTGATAAATGTTCCTCGACGTTTTTGAAATCTCCTGTAACTTCATATGCGTAGTCATCATATGAAATATTGAGCTCCCAGTTATCCTTTTTCAAGAAATCTCCTCCAATAATAGAAAAACATATGGTTAAATAGTCTCATATAATAGTAGTATATATTTTCCTTGCTTGCAACGATAAAGAACATATTTATACAAAAAAAGTTTTCATAGGGTCAAAGATGGCAATATATAACCATAAGAAAAACCCGCCAGATTGACGGGTTCAGTAAAATCTTTTAAAGCTTTCAAAGTGTTTTTTCCAATATACATTATCAAGTGAGCTGATGATGACGCCGATGTTATCAGCTGCGTGGATCATCTGGTTGTTTCCAATATAAATACCCATATGTGAGATGCCGGACTTATAGGTATCTTCAAAAAACACGAGGTCACCTGGTTCAGGCTTGCTGACTTCATATGAACGGTCATAAAACCCCTGCGTATTATGCCGGCCCATAGATTGTCCCGCTTCATTCATCACGTAATGAATAAAGCCGCTGCAATCGAATCCGTCGGGTGTGTTGCCTGCCCATACGTACGGAACACCGATTTGCTGCATGGCAATTTCAATCACGTCAGACGCCTTATCAGGTACTTCCACGGGCGGTTTTACCACGTGTGTGGGACCTTCAGGCTTTTTGACATGAAGCGTCTGATTTACAAAAATTCTTGGAGACTTCAGATTATTCCACTGAAGAAGTTCATTCATTTTGACATTGTGTTTCAGAGCGATCTGAAAAAGTGTATCACCGGACTTTACTTTGTATAAATCTGCATTGCCGGTATCATCCGGCGGCAGTACATCCCCGCCTGAATGGATGATGAGCTGCTGGTCTACATAGATGATAGTGGAGCTGAGCCTGTTCCAATCTATCAGTTGTTGAATTGTTACTTTATATTGTGAGGCGATTTTTGATAAACTGTCTCCCGCCTTTACGGTATATGTATGATTCGAAGGCTTTTCTTCAGCTGGCGGGGGAGAAACCACTTTTTTATATCGTACGGTCAGCTGTTGACCAACCATGATTTTTTTAGTTGGAAGCTTGTTCCATGTAACAAGATCCGGAACGGTTACACCGTTTGTGACTGCGATTTTAGAAAGGCTGTCGCCGGCTTTTACAGTATAGATTTCTGCTGATTCATCAGGTCTATTCTGAGCTGTTTTGAGTGTAGCAGTATCTGTTACTTCTATTGCCGGTGAAATATCTAAAACCTGATTGACATAAATGGTTTCAGTTTGCAGACGATTCACCTTTTTCAAATGATCAACTGTTATATTGTGTTCTTTAGCAATTTTGTAAAGCGTATCACCCGGGCTGACGGTATGTTCTTCAGCGGATACCTGCTCCGGCGCTGTTGTAAAGAATGCTGCTGTTGAAAGGATGAAAAATGATGATTTGACCATTTTATTCACGATTTCAGCTCCTCTTTAACCTGATATCTATATCATCGGATTCAGTTTGATATTTGAAAAGGGTAAAAAGGAGGATTATATATAGTATAATTTTGTTTGATTTATAGGTATTTTATAAGTCATCCTACCCTGGATATGTTATAATATCAAAAATGTCGAAAAATTCAGCATTCGAGGGGAAGCGAAAGGATGTTAAGAGATTTTATTATTAATATTTCGATCATGATCTCTTTTACTTTTGTATGGCATCAGCTGTTTAAAAGGAATCAACTGAAGCTTCAATCCGGACTTAGTCTTAAAGTAATTGACGGACTGATTGCGGGTGTGTTTGGTGTGTTATTAATGAACTTCAGCTTTACGATAAATGATATTACGATACTTGATCTCAGGCACGTGGCAATCGCAATGGTGGCTTTTTATGGCGGGTTTATTCCGGCTATGATTGCTTCAGGCGTTGTGATTGCGGGCCGGTATATGATTGATGTGAACTATTCATCTCACGTTGCGCTTTTTATGATTCTGGCGATCGGACTTGGAACGGGGCTTATTGGTCAGTATGTTAAATGGGGCGTGTGGAAAAAATGGACGCTCCTGCTGGTGTATGCACATTCGATCTTTTTTATCGCATTCTGGATTGTGTCAGATTCAATCGTAGAGGTAGCGGGAGCCGCACTGTTTCATGCAGTTATGGCCATCGGTGGCGGCTATTTTGTCCTCTACTTTGCGAGATATATCCGTAAAGCGACGGATACATTTTATGAAATTCAGGAAAATGCGCGAAAAGATCCGCTGACTGAACTTTTTAATGTCAGGTCATTTGATCACTATTACAATCATTATATGAATGAATATATTGAAACCGGTAATCCGGTAGGCCTGATTATGCTTGATATAGATTACTTTAAACAGATTAATGATACATTCGGCCATTCAGCCGGCGATGAGGTGTTAAAAGAAGTGGCGATACGTCTAAGAGAACTTACCGGTCACCAGGGAATTATCTCGAGAAATGGAGGAGAAGAGTTTACAGTGCTGCTGCCGGATATAAACAAGCAAGAGTTGAAAAAACTTGCTGAAAAAGTCCGTCGGGGAATTGATGATCACACCTTCAAATTAAAAGATGGCACTGCACTGCATCTTACAGTTTCTTCAGGTGTCAGTCATACGCACGCCGATCTAAAAGAAGAGCTTTTTGAAAGCGCTGACAGTGCCCTTTATATCGCTAAGCAGGCCGGTAGAAATCAGGTATGCGCGTTGTATGATCTCGCAACAAAGGCGCAAAAAGAGTCAGTAAAAGAAAAAGAAGCATCTCTTGGCGGTTAAGCCTTGAGATGCTTCTTTAAACAAATATTAGTTAGAGATTTCTACAAGCTGAACAACCGGGATCGTTACATCTTCGCCGTCAACTGTGAAGTCACGTGTTGATACTGCATAACCGTCAAGGTAGAACGCGATTGTGTAATCGCCGTCCATCAGGTCAACAGAAGTTGCATCATCAGCAAGTACTTCTTTAACTGTTCCATCTTCGTTAAAGATGACTGCTTTAACGCTTGATGTTTTATCAACATTGCTTTCATCCAGTACTTTGAAATCAACTTCACGCTGAGAAGCAGTTTCTTCAAGCGTGATTTCAAGTTCAGCTGCTTCGCCTGAGGCGATTGTTGCTGTACCTTCGTAGTCAACAAAGCTACCAAGTGTTAGATCGAAGTCGTAAGTACCTGCAGAAAGGTTATCGAATGAAATTGTTGATGCATCAGCAGTAGTGTTCCATACGCCAAGGTCAGTTGTTTCATCGTCTTCATCATTTGCATAATAAGCGTCTGTTAGTTCTACAACAGCATCAGTAAGATCGATTTCTTCACCTTCACTGTCTACTGCAGTGATTTCAAGTGCAGCGTCGCCGCCTTGCTTAGCAAGATAATTAATGCTAGTCAGTTCATCGCCAGCTACTACTGTAATTGAATCAGTTAACGTATCAATTTCAGTTTGGTCTGGGTTTTCAGCATTTTCACCATCACGAACGACTACTTCATAAGTGCCGGCAACTAACTCTGTAACTGTGTATTTACCATCAGTAATCTCTGTTGAAGCTGCAAGTTCACCATCTTCATTATAATACGCGATTGTTCCTGAATTTACAGCGGCCAAGCTTCCTTCAATCCGAACGACTCCTGATACACTTGCAGAAGTAGGCAGAACACCTAAATCAAAGTTCTGAGGAGTAGAAGTATTTGAACTAACTGTTACTTCAGCAGATGCATTCTTTCTAGTCTCAGAGATAACTTCTACTGTATAATCACCAGAGGCAATACCTGAGAACTTGTATACACCTTCATCACTAGGAGTAGTAGTTTCTACAATTTCTCCTTCTTCATTAAGCAGATTGACAACTGCCTCGTTATCATTTAAAACAGTTCCAATTACAACTCCAGCAGTCATAACACGTTCTTCAACTGTTTCATCTCCATCTACAGTAAATGATGGGAAAGTTTTTGTCTGAACGTAATCACCACTTATACGAAGTGAATAATCAGCTGGTGCCACACGGCTAAATGTAGCAGTAATTGAATCTTCATCAGAACCTGTAAGCGTCTCTGTAACAACTGATGTTCCGCCTCGAAGTAATTCTACTTGAATAGCACCTTCAGAATCAAAGTCAACATCAACTTCTTCCAAACCGAATTTTGCAGTTACTTCATTACCTTCTTCTAGCTGAACATCAGTTGTAAGGTCAGTACCTTCTTCAATTGTTAGTTCAGTATATGAAACTGCAGAAGTTCCATCATCGATTACAAGCTCATAAGAACCGCTCTCAAGTTGAAGGTCGCTGAAATCAAACTCATCAGTTCTTTCAAGTACAGGAGTATCATTTCCTTCTTCATAAACCTTCACGTTTGCTGTCGTTACTTCATCACCGGCAGCGTCCGTTACGTTCACTGTTAGGTCCATTTTTTCGATCTCATCAAGCTGAATACCGGCAAGAGTGTTAACAGTTTTCTGATCATCTAAAGTGATGTCCTGAGTGTATGATTTGAAGCCATCAGCTTCAACAACCAGACGGTATTCTCCGCCAAGCTCAAGAACGTCCTTATCGTTTTTAACTTCGTAAGAACCATCTACATCTTCCTGAGATAGAAGTTCTGTCCATTCACCTTCTTCATCAAGTTTCTGGATAGATACAATCGCATTATCAACATCAGCACCAGTATCTCCATTCACGATATTACCTGTTACAGAAATAGCAGTAGTAACAATCTTATCACCTAGATCACCATCAAAAGCAGTCACAGTGTCTTCAAGAATCGTTGCATCCTTTTTAACTGTTTTGTAGCCTTCTTTAGTGATAGAAACTTCTGCATCACCAGCAGGTACATTCAGAAGCTGGAAGAAACCATTTTCGTCAGTTACAGCTTCCTGATCGCCGATTGAAACGACTGCACCTTCAGCGGGAGCGTTATCATCTTGTGAGACAAATCCAGAAATCCCTGAAGCAAGTTCTTCACCATCTTCATCAGTCGAGACTTCATAAGCAGTTGTCAGGAATGAAGCCAGGTGACCACGTGAAGTTTCGTCAAGTGGACGGAAGTTAGATACTGTTGTAACGCCAAGGTTAGCAAGGATCTGGATGTCATCACGGTAGCTTGAGAATGCTGTGTCAAGGTCTTCAACAACAGCTTCGTTATCGGTTTCCACTTCGTCAAGGCTGAAAGCATTTACGATTACCTGTGCCATCTGTTGACGAGTGATATTGTTTGAAGGCATCAGGTTGTTGTTGCTTCCCTGGAAAATCCCTGCTTCTTTTACGATTAGTGAGAAGTTATAAAGCTCTGAGTCACGTGAATCAGCAGTCACGTCGTTGAAAGGTTCAACGCTTGAAAGGTCGTTGTCTGCAAGGTAGTCTGCAAGGTTGTCATAACCTTCAGAAGCGATCACGAATTTACCAAGTGCTTTTACAACGTTTGAACGAGTAAGTGCGTTTAGCGGCTTGAAAGTGCCGTCCGGATAACCGCTTAATAGACCGTAGTCTACTGCTTTATAGATATTTTCAAAGTGTGAGTTTGTTTCAGGAACATCTGTGAAAAGTTCTTCCTGAGCGTTATATTGTGCTTCTTCAGCAGCTGCAGCCGGTGCAACAGCAGATGCAACAAGTGCAGTCGTTACTGTTCCAGCTAAAAATTTACGATTTACTGACATAGTATAATGTCCTCCTAATTGTTGATTAAGTATAAAAGTGTGTGCTTTCAGTTAGGTGTATATACACCTTTAGCATCACATACATATAATTGTAACGTGTTTGTTATAAAATTAAAGTATTAACTTACTGAAATCCCCAAAATCATTCTTTGCGCTCATACACAAGGCAGATTATTTGATCATAATGGAATACCTAGGGAAGTATATGAATGATTCGATAGTTTGATTGCCTGTTTTTCCTGTAAACTTACTGACTTTTCTGACCGGACTGATTCAAACTTTAGCAATTGAAATTGTATAATGACTATAGTCTCATAAGTGAGTAGTTATGTAATAAGTGACTGTTCATTTCCTCTAGGTCGACAAACTGCCAACTTTAATAGAAAAAAGCCGAGACAATGTCTCAGCTTTTTGATGGTTCAGGTGATTCTTTTTTAATTGCCGGCAGGTTTCCGAACAGGAACCATGCTTTAGGGAACATGATATGGAACACTCTGATAAAGAGATAGGTGCTCAGCATGACGAGCGGGAAGCGCAGTGCAATATAGATGTTAAATTCCAGGAATGTTTCTGCAACAAGCAGGTTTGACCAGATCACCAGAATGAACGGATGTACAAGATAGAATCCAAATGAATAGATTCTGAGCCGCTCAATCACTGCAAGGATTGGGGATGGAGCACTCTGTTCTATCCAGGTACCCATTTTAAATAACAGGTAGCATGATGCTGCAAAGAACAATAGTTTTACAATCGTCAGCATACTGTAAGACATAATCGGATCACCGATCGTATAACTGTAATAGAAGGCATACGTATAGAGCAATCCGAATGCAATCGTCATCGCAGCGAATCCAAAGGCCGCTTTCTTATTCCACAGATGTTTCACCTTCTGATAATGAACACCAACCCAGCCGCCAAAGAAGAAGCTTCCTAGATAAACCATGAAAAACGGGAAGGTAATCGCACCGGTTTCACTGTTCCACATTGTATAGAGGAATTCGAGTACAAAACCGATGATAAAGAAATAACGGTTTAAGAACTTAAACTTTTTAATCAGATAAATGAAAAACGGTGTGAAGAAAAACAGCTGTACGAGAATCATTATAAAGTAAAGTTGATAATAAGAGCCGCCGACTAGCAGGTTATCCCAGATTGCACGGAGCCCTTCGTATTGACGGTACCCCATATAATAGGAAAAGAGTTCATAAAAGATGGACCAGACAAGGTAAGGACCAAGAATAAACATGAACCTCCGTCTGTAAAATGTCAGCCAGGTTTTGAGCGTGTATGGCTTATCTTCATAATTATAAAAGAGTACAAGTCCGCTTAAAAATACGAATACTGCGCCTTCAAACCTTGTGAAACGATTTAGCATTAAATAAATGTCATATAAAAAATGATCAGGGGGCACATTGACCATCGCAGGTGCTGTAACATGAATCAGCACAACCAGGTTCATGGCAACTACCCTCATAAATTTGAGTGATTCAATTCTTTCCTTACGCATAATATCTCCTCTGTAAATACTTTTTTACTGACTAAGCGTACCACTCGGAATGAGGTTTTGTCACTGTTTGTGATAAACTTGTAGTCATAATGATAAGAAAGGGGAACTTATGAAAAAGCTTTTAACAACTCTGCTATTACTTTTGCTGATTATGCCGTCACTGTCCGGACAAGCTGCATCATTTTCAGATGTCACAATGTATGAAGAAGAGATCGATTGGCTCGTTGAAAAAGGTGTGATCAACGGTTATCCGGATGGCACGTTTAAGCCTGAGGCACCGGTAAACCGGCTGAATGCCGTTCAGATGCTGCTGCGTGATATCGGTTTTACAGAAGAGGAGATTAATGGTTTTGAAGGGGAGGACCCTGGATTCACTGATCTGAAGCCTGGTATGTATGGATATGAGGAAGTAAAGTTTGCTTATGCCCTTAATATTATCGGGGGGAAGACGGATCAGAATGGAGAACTGTATTTTGACTCTGCAGGCACTCTGTCGAGAAGTCAGATGGCAAAAGTGCTTGTAAGAACGTACAACCTGATCTCAGGGGATGACATGATTACCTTTACAGATACGACGTCACTGCCTGAAGAGACACAGGACTACATAAGCCGTGTGGCAGCAGCGGGCATTACAACAGGTTATGCTGATGGCAGCTTTGGTCCTTACGAGGAAACGTCACGCCAGCATTTTGCGCTGTTTTTAAAACGTACATCTGACTACTTATATGAACCACTGTCAGACACGCGTATACATTTCCTTGGTGACGATGAAGGAGATGCCGCTGTGATTGAATTTGCAGACCAGTCAACGGTGTTAATTGATGCGGGACTTGACGCAGCAGAACTTGATGATCAGCTGAGTGATATCGGTTTTACAGAGATTGATACGTTTGTTGCGACTGAGCTGAGTGATGATACGTTAAACGCGGCAGTACCTGAACTCTTTGAAAAGTACGGTATTGAAGAAGCAATTGATGGAGGCGGAGAAGGCGGGACCGCTTACCTTGAGATGCTGAATGATCTTAGCATTGGGCGTACGATTATCGGCGATACTGACTTTGTCACAGGAGACGATTATGCAACATTATTTGTAGAGGGAGAAGAAAACGGTAATCTTATGCTGAGACTGTGGAATGGTGAAGTGTCTATGCTGTTTGCTGGTTCTGCAACTGAATCGATGTATTGGAGCATTGACCAATCATTTGATATCGTACAGATTTCACGCAAAGTGCAGCTGCGCGATGCTGAACTGAATAAAATTGATCCAACACATGCAATTCTGCCAACGAATTATACGTTTGAAAACTATCGCCATTTAGACCGTAATGGTGTGCTGGTGTTTTCACCGCAAGAGCAGTATATTACGACTGCAGTTTCGAATGGGGACTATTATTTCTTTTATGAAAGTCCGCTGAACAGCCTGGAGAATCGTACAGCAAAGTTACAAAATGAATAGACAATTTCCTTTGAAATTATTAAAAGGCTGGGAGCAATCCCAGCCTTTTTGTGAACTTATTCTTCTCTGAATTTAATAATCATTGTCTCATCAATCACGGTGATTGAGCCTTCTTCAGGCCACACTGGCATATTCTTGACTTCAGGGAGCTCAGTGTATGCGTCGAGTGCATCATGTCGGAGGAGATAGAAATTTTCTCCAAAGTATGTGCCCAGCATGTACTGAACATGAACAGGATAACCGATGAAGGAATCACTCATGGCCCCGGTTATTTCAGGAATGGTATCCCAGATTCTAATACCCATTCTTGATCTGATATCCGGTACGCCTATGACTGCAAGCTGACTTACATCCTCATAATTTTCCGTCTGTTCCATGCGATCAAGCACCCGGTTCATGGTTGCATAAGATTTTTCATATCTCAAATCCATGTTAAAGTATGAGATATTTGCAATAACTGCATAGTTAAAAATGATGACGCTAATTAACAATACAGATATCCATGAATATGCTCTGACTAACACCGCAGGGCGATGTGTAATGGATAACTGATCATATATCACCACTGGCAGTATATAAACTGCTGCAATGGCCATCACCATTAACATATGATAAGTAACACCTGGAGACACAAAGTACAGCAGATATACCAGGAAAGGTAATGCAAACAGGCTCAGCGCTAATAAAATCAGCTTCATCGGGTGACGATAGATTTTATTGCTCAAAATACCGGTAAGCAATCCGCAGGCTAAAATAACAAAGAAGGCAATGTTTAGATATTCATATAGTTGCGGAGTCGATCCTGTCACAAGCCCATTGAAAAAGAACTCCATTCCGCTGTCATAGATCTTCCGTAGAGAAGAAGTGACGCCCACCCCTCCTGATCCAACTTCATCTAACCCCTGATAACTGGTAACCTGTCCGGCAAAAAAAGCTTGATAGATTTTGAAATGTATAAAATATAACCCCATCCCAAGAACCGCCACGCCTGAGAAGCGAAGAAGGTATTCAAAGAAATGTTTGACAGTACTTTTATGATTCAGTAATTCTTTTATCAGATAAATTCCTGCGAATGTGAGTAAGATCGTCAGGTTTGCCTGATATGTTCCTACACTGATGTAAAACAGAAGTGATGCAGGAATAAAACCAAACCGCCATTTCTTTGCAATGACAAGTGAAATGACCGTAAGCAGGTTTGCAAGCATATAACCGTCAGCAGTGAACATATATGATAAAGTAGCAGTCACTGTCGGAAAGGTAACAATCATACCGGCTGTAAGGATAACAGACAGTGTCTTTTTGATATCTAGCAGCATTGTGACAAATAAAGCTGTCAATGCAAGATATAACATAGAAAGTGCACCATTCAACCATGGCAAATCAAAATAAGAACTGATTCCTGCAAGAGGGCTGAGAAAAAATCTCCCCGACACATATTTTTCCTGAGTATTATAGACATTAATCAGCCCATCATGGTTGGGCAGTGTGTTCGTCATCACAAACATATGAGTCAGAAAACCAATGATTAATGCAGCAATAAAGGAGGTTTTCCATTCCCTTTTCATTTTAGACTTTACCCATTTAAATAAATCTTCTGGCATACAATCTGTTCCTCCATCAGTTTTTTTCCTTAATTAAATACTGGGGACGTCGTTTAGTCTCATAGTAGATCCGCCCAATGTATTCCCCGATAATACCAAGAAACAGCAGTTGAATACCACCAAGCAGAATAATTGCAGAGATCGTTGTAAAATAACCAGGCGTTTCCACACCATTTATAAAATAATTCACAAGTGTAATCAGGATATAAATGAATCCAAACGTTGTGATGCCGATACCGCTATAAATAGCAATACGCAGTGGCTTATTATTAAACGACAGGATGCCATCCATTCCATAATTCAGCAGACTCGCAAAACTCCATTTACTCGATCCTTCCACACGGATCTGATTCTCATACTCAATCATCTTTTCATGGAAACCAATCCACGAAAACAGTCCTTTTGAAAAACGGTTATATTCTGTTAATGAAAGCAGTGCATTAAGTGCCTGTCTGCTTAAAAGCCTGAAGTCACCCACACCGTCTGTAATCTCAACTTCAACGAGTCTGTTAACAAGCTTATAATACAAATTCGTTAACTTTTTCCGGGTAAACTTCTCACCGGCACGGTTACGCTTAGCAATAACCTGATCATACCCATCCTCAAAATGCTTCCACATCATCGGAATCAGAGAAGGAGGGTGCTGCAGATCAGCATCAATCAGAACCACTGCGTCGCCTTTGGCATACTGAAATCCTGCTAAAATCGCAGCTTCTTTTCCAAAATTTCTGCTGAACGAAATATAATGAACATCATCGTCCTGTTCAGCCATTTCTTTCAACATAGGAAGCGTACGGTCGCTGCTTCCGTCATCTACAAATACATATTCAATGTCAGCGGAGATCTTTTCCATCCACTGTTTTGTCTCGTCATAAAACTTCTGAACTGTTTCCTCTTCGTTATAACACGGAATAACAATACTTAACGTTTTCACCGGATCAATCCTTTTCCGTCTTCAAAATTTTTCTCGAAATCACAAAGGTAAACGGTATCGCGACGCCAGAGGCAAGCAGCGGTGCAATCTTGTTATCGATCTGCAGCCACTCAGTTAATATATAAAGCGCTCCGGTTGATACCGAAATATTAACGACATACGTAAGCGGGAACTGAAAAAACTTCCGCCAGCTCGGCTTCGTACGGTACGTAAAATACGTATTCAGATAAAACGACCCCACCATACTGATCAAAAACGCCATCCAGTGACCCACAATATAATGAATCGTCAGTACTTCCGTAAAAAGCAAATACCACAAATAATAATGAAATGTATTAAAAAAACCGACCATAATAAACTTTACTGTCTCATTTTGCATCAGTCTTCCCATTAACTGTTCCACATCCAAACCTCACTTCTATGAAATCATCCTATATATTGTATCAGCAGGTGTTGCTTACGCCAACCCCTGCAGAAGGGACAGGGATTGGGGACGGAGTTAACACTCTACAACCTCTGTCCCCGAAGTGCCAACTCTGTCCCTGCATAATAGAGTATGAACTCCGTCCCCAAAAAACAACCCGGCACCAAAGGCACCGGGTTATGTTCAGGCATGCTGCGTTTTCAAGTGGTGATAGAAATATGCGGCGACGATTGCCAGGTAGATGCTGACACCCGGCGCTGTAAATACGTGGCCTGCAAAATGTGCAATTCCGAGTCCGAGCACGATGCTTGAGATCACAAGTGCATAGTGCGGGAAGAAGATTGCTTTGAATTCTTTCAGTACATTTTTGACGGCTGAGAATCCAATATAAAGGATTGGCAGGAAGTAGAGGATTGCCCCGATGATGCCAACTGAATAGAAGACATCGGAATAATCCATCTCAATCATTTTCGGTACTTCTTCAAAGTTACCGGCATATCCCATACCAAAAAATTTCTGAGTAACAGGTGCTTCTGCATAATATTCACCAAACTGGTTCAGGAAAAGATCCCGGTTACTTAAGATCAGACTGTTCAGGTTACTTTCCTCTTCTTCAACAGGTTCTTCTACCTGACCTTCTTCAGGCGGCTCCTGCTCTTTTTCTTTCTCACGCTGATCTTCAAGCAGATCAATATGTGCGTATGTGTTCATAAATACTGGTGTAAAAGGTGTGACTGCACCAAGCACAATTAATAGTGCCAGTGTGAATGCAGCACTGACTTTCAGGTTGCCAAAATGGCTGACTTTAGCAATGAGCGCGAATACTGCACTGATCAGACCCATCACAAGTGTAATTGCGACTGCGCCATAACCGACTTTTGTACCGATCATGATCAGTGAGAAGCTGACTAAAATAAATGGAATCCAGTAAGCAAAGTCTTTTAATTTTTCTGTTTTCAAAATAGCAAAGTATAGAACGATCGGAAGAATCATGGCAAGTGATGCACCAAGTTCATTTCCTGCAAAGAACCAGCCTGTAAATCCGGTCTTCGTCCACTCGTATGCTTCAAGACTTGTACCTGTTAAAATAGCGACCACCATGACGATACCGATAAAAATCGCAGCGATCATCATGTTATGGAAAAATACTTTTGCCAGATTCAGATGTTTTGAGAAATATCTGAATAAGAAAACAAAGTTCAGTAATACAACGTTAAAGTATGAGAGCTTCACGAGGTATTTGATTTCTTCACCGAAATAGAACAGTGGTTTCTCCATATAGCTGACACCAAGGTTGATCAGCAGGAATACACCCCATGCTAGCAGATAAATCACTGCAAATTTAGCGATTTTGCTATTTTTCCAATTGATTAATAGGAAGAGGGCGCTGACACCCATGTAAAGCACTCTGATCAGGACACCGACTGTCGCGCTGATCTGAAGCTGTGTGATACTGAATGTTGTGAGCACATCAATGACTGGCTGAAGTGCGATGAAATAGAAGAAAAGCAGTATGATTTTTTCATTGGTTTGTAACGACTTGAGCATAGTTTCATTCCTGTCCTTTTCAATAATGATGGAGATTTATATCGCGCAGATTTTCATCTGTTCCTTTAGTTAAGCAATCCACTTAATAATAGCGGATAAAGACAGATGATATCAATACATAAATGAAAATACAAGACAATCTGTTCACTCAGTGTAAAGAATTCGTGAACACTTGTAAAAAATGAATCTGTTTTCTTTCGTAAATCGTCTGTATAGAAAGTCCTCTTTTTTGTAAAAAACAGCTGAAAAATGCTGTCTGTATGATAGGATAGAAGATAGGTAAATTTGTAAAAAGTCATGGCATCAAGATACACATAAAGGGAGTGCAGGAGAATGATAAAAAGCAATATTGCAGTGAAGTTATTTCTTTCACTGCTACTGATTGTACCACTGATCGGATCAGCCGGTCAGGTAAAAGCAGAAGATGATATCACCGGTCATCCGATGGAGGAGCAGATCAGAGCGCTGATCAGTCAGGATATCATGAAAGGTTACGATGACGGATCATTTGGCGCGTATAATAAAATCTCACGCGTACAATTTGCTTCACTGATCTCAAGGTCTTTGAACTTAGAGCCTGATACTACACAAAACTTCAGCGATATGCCGTCTGATGAAGAGACAATCAACCGCATTCAGGGAGCTGCCGGAGCCGGAATTATTACTGGTTATCAGGACGGCACATTCCGTCCATACCAGCAGATCTCACGCGAACACATGGCAGTTATGCTGAAACGCGCACTTGATTATCTTCAGATTGATGCTGAAAGAGCAACGCTTCGTTTTGCGGATAATGATTTAATTAATAAGGATTATTTAGAGCACGTATCAGTGAACGTTTACTATAAAATTATCAATGGTAAAACGATTAACAACCAGCAGTACTTTGCGCCAAAAGAAGCTTCAACGCGTGGACAGGCTGCTAAAGTAATCTATGAATTACTGAACACGATTAAGGCTGAAACAGAGCCTGTTCCTGATGAAGAAGATCCTGAAGTGCCTGGTACGCCAGAGGAACCGGAAGAGCCTGAAGAACCGGCAAAACCGGAAGCACGATACGGAATTGGTTCATTCACCTCAGCAGGTGAGTTGTTTGTGGAAAGAGAATATGCCACATATAATGAAGCACTCAGCGCTTATAAAGGAAGTTCAGGCAAGTACCTGACTTTTGGTGAAACCGTTATTAAAATGAACACAGGTATCGCGTTAACTGTACCTTCACCTACAAGTTCATTAACAAACGTATATAATGAATCAATGACATCTGCATGGACATATGTAGTCAATGACACTGAGCTTCGCTACCTTGATGCGGATAAAGATAAGGTGAAAGTTCAGGTTGGAAACAAAATCGGTTATGTAAAACATAGCAATGTAAAGCTGATTCCGTTCAGCGTACTTGAAGACCGTTCAAGTTATTCGGTAAATGCTTCAGGTGAACTTGTGCACCGCATTTATATGAACAGCAGAGAGTCTTCAGCAAGTTACGTAGTAGGCCCTGCACCTGACAGACTTGAACAGGGACGGACTTATTACAGCTGGGATGGCGCTACATTCTTTGATGCAAATGGTAGACAAGTAGCGGAAGGCTATCAATACTTCCAGCACCTTCCGGCAAGAAGTGCCACAAATTACACAGCCGAAGAAATTGATCAATATATTATTGATGAATTAAAAAGATTAGAAGAACGCAATCCAAACAGCACAGTCTATAAAGATGCTTATAAACGCAGTAAGCTAGTTGGTCTTGGAGAACATCTGAAAAAGGTTGAAAAGGAAGATGGCGTAAATGCGCTGATGATTCTGGCTCTTGCACAGCACGAATCAGCTTACGGGATGAGCGAGCGTGCTCAGACTTATAACAACCTGTTCGGACTCCGTGTCTACGATGACAATCCTGCAAATGATCATTTCGAAACAGTACAGGACAATGTGGACGAGCTCTTAAATGAATTCTGGAATAAAAACTATATTCCACCAACCGGCCCTCATGCAAACGGGGCAGCATTTGGTCATAAGGGATATGGCTTTAACGTAAAATACGCTTCAGATCCTTACTGGGGTGCTAAAGCGGCTGGCCATATGTATCGTATCGATAAAGCATTGGGCGGAAAAGACCTGAAAAATGCAGTTCAGATCGGGATCACGACAACTGAAGGCTTAAACATCAGAACAGCCCCTGAACTGACGGACAGCACAAAGCTTTTCACTTATCCTAAAACTGATATGCCGGTCATCATCAAAGGTGAAGTATCAGGCGCATCTGACATCCCGTGGATAAAAATCACATCGGATGTAGGTATAAATAAAGAAGCTTATGTGTCGGGTCATTATGTGAAAGTATTGCCGATTGTAAAATAAGTATGTGTGAACACCCGCCTGGGAGGCGGGTGTTTTTTTGATGTGCAGTGCTGGGTATGCAGCATGTACATGAAAGTACTAAACCCAGTTTATTTACCAAAAATTTCTCCAATCCCATATTCACATAGTATAATAGAAAAAATGAGTAATAAGGGGTGGTATGTTTGAAGAAGTTGATGTCTGCTTTGATTAGCCTTACTGTTTTGTTTGCTGTCTTTTTGCCGGGTGCAGGTGCGCATACGCTTGAAGAGCCGATTACATATATTCCACTTGGCGATTCGTATGCTGCCGGGATTAATGACCAGAGGATGCCGGATGTAGGTTACACTGATTATATTGCTCAGGATTTGGAGAAGAGAGGTAAGCTTGCAGAGTATACGAAGGAGTTTACACGATCCGGTTTTGATTCAGTTGAGCTGCTTGAAGATCTGAAAACAAATCAGGAACTGAGGCAGCAGCTTAGTGAGGCTGATTTGATTACACTGTCAGCTGGAGGTAATGATCTTCTTGGTATACTTAATATAAATGAGGAAACTGGGGAACTGTCATTTGACAGTCAGGAGATTACGCGTGTTTATTTTGCGTTAAATAATCGCTTAAAGATGCTGCATGAAGAGATTAATGCGATCAACCCGGATGCAGACGTCTACGCATTTGGCTATGCTTTCCCGCTGCCAGCTTTAGACCCGGTACAAAAAGAGGCATTTTACGACACCTTTGAGTTTTTAAATAACACAATTGAACGTCAGGTGATCCAGGCAGGCGGAAAATACATTGACATTGACACTGTATTCGGACGTGATGCTTTTCAGTGGTTCCCGAATCAGTTCGACATCCATCCGAATACGATTGGTTACCGCGTAATGGCGAATGAGTTTATTGATACGTATCATCATCCATTAATGTTCAGTGATGTCTCTTCCACTCACTGGGCAAAAGAATACATCGACGGTTTGTCGAAACGACTAATCGTAACAGGTGATGAAGAAGGAAAGTTTAATCCGAATGGACAACTGACAAGAGCTGACGCAGCACAGGCTCTTTATAACGTCCTCTACCTGGATGAAGTGCAAGCAGACGTTCCAAACCCGGGCTACAGCGATGTACCTGTATCACATCCAAATTACGATGCAATTGCTGCACTAGCTGATCTGGGCATTTTCGTGAAAGCAGAAAAGTTCAATCCTGACAATTCGTTATCACGTGCACAGATGGCAAAAATATTTGATATGACATTTGATTTGCCAGAAGGTGAGCCTAAGTCATTTACAGACTTGCAGGGTAATTATGCGTGGGCAGCACCTCATGTTGATGCCCTGTCGAGCGCAGGATATGTGTCCGGTTATGATGATGGCACGTTCAGGCCTAATCAGTTTATGAGCAAAGCACAGATCGCAAAGATTCTGCAGTTGATGCTTGAGGATAGGAAGTACTAATTAATTAGATAGAAAAAGCTGTTATCAGGATTTGATAACAGCTTTTTCTAATTGGTTATATTAAAGACCAATATTGTGTTAGCACAGCTGGTGATTGAAGTGGAAGGGGGACGACTCCAGCAGGAGAAGCGTGACAGGTGAGACCCCACAGAAGCGTAGCTTCGAGGAGGTCCAATTGAACCGGAGCCAAAAGACGGCTCATGCGGAAAGCGTTCTACCTGCAGCGGAAATCAACAGCCAGTTTTAACAGAGCTTTCTAATTAGCATATATATAATAGTAGAAACTCGTCTATTTCTTCAACTGACCGATCAAAAATTGTGAACCCGGGATCCATTTCAGCACCCAGGAGATCGCGATACTTGCCACTACGCCAAATACGAATACACTAAATGTAAATGCAATCACAGACAGTTCGTACGGCAAATACTTCGCGTATACCTGAAGAAGCAGCAGATGCAGCAGGTAGATTGCAAAAGAGTATTTACTAATGACTTTTATCAAATAAGGAACCTTTTTAATATAAACGGAGATCGAAAGCACCGTCATAAACAAGAGGATTGTATAAATTAATACGTCATTTCTGCGGGATGAAATACTTGTAAGGCCATCCATCACGTTATCAATGCAATATAGGAGTGCGATGATTGTCAAAATAATAAATCCTGGTCCAGCCTTCTTTAAAAAAGGCTTAATATCTCCAGCATATCTTCCAGCAAAATAAGCGACCGTAAAAAATGCCAGCCATCCCGGGAACAAGATAATCCCATAATGATTCCAGATCAGATCCCAGTTGCCGCCTGGAGAAGAGAAGTTTTTGAAAAACAGGTTGTAACCCATTGTGATTAAAATGGATAAAGAAATCATCAAATAAGGGTTTAAGTATTTGTGAATCCGGTTAAATATAAAATGTAGCACATAAAATTGGAAAATAATCAGAATAAAATAACCGTGCCAGCTAGCATATAGTATAAAGTTGAATGCACGGTCAAAAATGGCTTCCCAAGTAAATGTGCCAATGAAACCGAAATAACCGGCATAAATAAATGGGATCGTAAAATAGGGAATAAGAATATAAGAAATTCTTTTTTTCCAGAAGCCGTCTGGAACACGGTCAGGATAAGAATAGCTTAATATATATTCTGACATCATAACAAACATAGGTGTTGCAAAGATAAATGTGATCTGAAGCATTTTTGCCAGTTCAACCGACGCTTCAGGCAGATCATATGTGACGAGCGCCCTTGAAAGGGAATGTACCCATACAACACTTAAACAGGCAAAAGCTCTTAACCAGTCTATGCCGGCAATACGTTCTCTGGCCAACGGAAAAAACCTCCAATCAAAACATGTCAATGCATTATAACATGTATTTCTTCCATAAAAAAAGCTTCACCCGGAAGAATGATTCAGCCGGATGAAACTTTAAGGTAACATTATTTAAGTGAACGAGTCAGGAATGCAGCAAGCTGGCTGCGGTTAACAAGTTCGCGTGGAGCGAATGAACCGTCTGCTTTACCAGTTGTGATACCTGAAGCTGCAAGTGACTGGATCGCTTCGTAAGCATAATAATCTGAAGACAGGTCAGTAAACTCTAATTCTGATGAAGCAGCTTTCAGGTTGAATGCTCTCGTAAAGATAAGCGCCATGTGCTCTCTTGAAAGCTTTTCAGTCGGACGGAAGTTGCCGTTTTGGTCTCCTGTAATAATACCCGCTTTGTTGACTGCATTGATTGCGCCGCGTGCCCAGTAATCTGAAGCAACATCGCCGAATGGTGTTGCAGTGTCAATACGCGCCAGTCCAAGCGCTTCTGCAAGGTATGAAGCTACTTCAGCACGAGTAGGGTTTTCATAAGGTCGGAAGTAAGCTCCGCCGTTTTTACCGTACATAATGCCTTCTTTCTTTAAATACGCAATATCATCATATGCCCAGAAGTCTTTTGTAATATCAGCATAAATACCTGAATAAGATGGTGCTGACTGTGCAGTCTGTGTAGGTGAACCATCGAATGATCCCACTCGCTTAGCGCCTACATATCTTGAACCCCAGTAGTAAGGGTCATTAATAGAATCAATGTTAATGCCTTTGTATGTGTGTGCGTGGATAAAATTAGAATTACCTATGTAAATTCCAACGTGTGACACACCGCTTCCGAAAGTGTTAAAGAATACTAGATCTCCCGGCTGCAGATTGGATTTTGAAATGCTTGTTCCAACGCCGTACTGCGCGCTTGATGTTCTTGGTACGGAGATGCCTGCTGAGTTTTTCATTACGTACTGAACAAAACCTGAGCAGTCAAAACCTGAAGGAGATGCTCCTCCGTATACGTATGGTGTTCCTAAGAATCTCTTGGCATAGTTCGTGAGGTCTGATGCAGATGCTGCCTCAGCTCTGTTGTTGTCAAGGGCCGCTGGAATAAGTAACGTAAGGGCTAAAAGTAATACGAGCGTCTTTTTTAATAACTTCAAGTTCCGTACCTCCAAAAGTAATGTTTCTGAATCTCGAAAAAATCAACTAGGGAAATCATAGCATAATAACTGAAAATTTCGTTTTACAGTTATGTAACAAAAGATTGCAAGACTGTCATAAATGCAAAAAAAGAAGCCGGTGCATATGCACCGGCTTCTTCTTAATTTGAGTTCATGTACTGCTGAGCCCTTGTCATCATTGCGGAAAACTGAGCTCTGCTGATAGATTCATATGGTCTGAATTGAGTTTGATTTGTAACAATTCCTTTTGAAACTAATGCAGAAAGTGCAGAAAAAATTTCATTTTCAGGTGAAACATCTGTAAATAATAGATCTATGTCACTATTTGACTCATCAATTTGTAACGCACGAAACAGAATTAAAGCCATCTGTGATCTTGAAAGCTGCTGACCAGGTTTGAACAGTTCATTTTCATAGCCATTCAGTACGTTTTCATGACTGGCAGAGAGGATAGAGTGCCTTGTCATAAAATCGAATGATTCGATATCTTTGAAAGATGACTGCATCGAAGGGAGTGTATCCCATTCAAAAAGTCTATTCATCATCAGTGCCGCATGCTTTCTGCTGATTGGCGAATCCGGACGGAAAGTCCTGTCTGCGTATCCGTTAATGATGCCTGTTGAGCTGGCCTGCATAATTTCTTCGTAAGCCCAATAGCCGTCAACGGTATCACTGAACGTAAAACTTGCCTGAGCATTTGGTGCAAGATTCAAATATTCCTGGTGCAGAATCTGATCGCCGTCAGTAATGGCTGTAAACATTTTAAATGCGGGCTGAACGGGTGCATCAATCTCAATTGACTGATAGCTGTTATTGATCTCACCGTTATACGCTTCGCGACCATTTACAAATACCTGAAGCTGACTGCCGCTCAGGCTTTCATCTGTCAATAAGTGAAACTCATTTAAGCCGTATGGCTGTCCCGGACGGTAATTCATCCACTCCATTACAGCAGGAACTGTGTTTTCCCAGCTCTCAGGCGAGAATTGTACTAACCCGTTCCCTGACCAGATATCATACCCTGGAGACATAATATCTTTTGAACTACCAAATAATCTTTTTCTTATAGAAAGAAGTGGTTCATCAGGATACTGATGTTTGATGAGGGCTGCTGCGCCTGTTACAAACGGGGCAGCCATGGATGTGCCGTTCATTTTACGGTAGACAGGATCAATATAAGTACTGAGTACCTCAAATCCTGGTGCAGTCAGGTCAACTTCCCATCCGAAGTTGGAGGTGCCGACTCTTTTCATTTGCTGATTCACACCACTTACTGTAATGACAGTCGGATAAGAAGCAGGATATACGTCTTCAGTTGAAGCGTTATAATTCCCTGCAGCTGCAATAACAGGGATTTCATGAATAGCTGCTTCTATCACTGCGTTTTTAAGCAGTTCCGTTTTTCCTTTTCCGGCAATGCTGATATTCACTGCACTGACATTTAAGTCAATCGCATCATATAATGCCTGGCTGATCTCAAAATCGGTTCCTGATCCTCTGTTATTTAGGACTTTCATTGGGAGAATATCAATCGGTGCATGTCCGAATACGCCGGATGTGCCCAGACCGTTGTTCGTACATGATGCTAAAATGCCGGTGACATGAGTTCCGTGACCGTAAGTATCCTGCGCCCATGAATAGGCTTCCTTCGTATAATCCTTACTCAGACTGTAAAGGATGTTTGAGCAGAAATCTTCATGAAGTGCCACACCGGAATCAAGTACTGCAACGATCGGATTATTTACACCAATGAGTGATTTTACGTTAAATGAAGAAGGGTTCTCGTTTTCATCAAGCAGTGTCAGGTGAATCTCTGTGATTGTTTCTTCACTTGAAACAAGTAAATCAAGCTTTGAAAACCTTCCATAATTCATCCCGATTAAATTACCGTTTTGATCCTTAGCCTCAATTCCCCAGAGGGTTTCACTGTCATCAATCTCTACTGAAATACGTGAGAGTTTCTGATCGGGAGAAAAAGTGATCGTCTGCGCATCGAATTCACCGTTATTTGTCTGTGTTTCTGATTCATTTACAACCAGCGGCTGATCCTGTAACAGGTTTTCACCTGCTTCCGGATAAAGTTCCTGAATGGAAGACTGGTTCACAGCTGAAAGACCCCACTGGTCGTCTATGTAAATATCAGGGGTGATTTCTGCGTTTGCCTGTTTGGAGACATTGCGTTCAGCACGTTTGATCAGCGGATGTTCAGGTACAGGGCCGGAGATTAAAAGTGACTGGGGAAGTTCTCCTGTCAATTGGTCTTCGAGCAGTGTCTTTACCGTTTCTTTATGTTCGGGCTGGTCAAAATAGAGAATCCATTCTTCGTCTGAAGCACTGACAGCAGGAGCAAAAAGCGAGAGAAATAGAGCAGAAATGAGTATTGAACCTATTAATCTGAAAGTCACGCAGACACCTCCGTTCTTATGCGTGTAATTATCCTATATTATAAAGCATTTACCCTTAATGTATGACATTTACACGTAAAATATTTCAGAATTATTTCAAAAGAATATCAAAGTCATATCAATGTAACATATATTATGTCTTTTATCGCATTGATGTTTCAGCAATCATCTACTAAAATGGAAAAGGTTAGTAGTTCATCTTAGAGATTACATTTGGAGGTTTACATGTTACAAAAATCTTTTTCTACCGTTTTCCGTCCCTTAGCCGCTGCAGTAGTTGGCTTAGCCATAGCAGGTACTGCTGCAACAGATGCCCAGGCAGCTTCATACGAAGTAACACCTGGCGTGCAGCATACTCAATCATCATTTTCCATGAATGCCAGGAATCAGGTTTCTAACATTCTGGATATTGATACTTCATCCCCGTACATAAGTGTTGATCTTGGTGTCCCAACACCACTCACGTCACTTGGAACCGTCCAGTCACAGGCAACGGGAGGAACCGAGAACCTGTATCACATGGTTGGAGCAGTCAATGCCTCTTTCTTTCATTTCGATAGTGCCATGCCGTCTTATATAGTAGCAGAGGACAATAAAGTGGCTACATACGGCGTCATTTCAGATGGAATGGCTGAGTATATGAGTGTGCCTTCAGCGTTTGGTGTGAATGCGCAGGGGGAAGCTCAAATTGATACTTTTAAATATGATTCAAGCGTCTCTTTTAATGGCAAAACGCTCTCAGTTTCTTCAGTAAATAAAGCCAGAAAAGCAAATGAAACGATTATTTATACACCTTCGTGGAGTTACGCGGAAACCCGTGCAAACGAACATGGCGTAGAAATTACTGTCAAAGGATTATCAGGCAAGCTTGAAAATGGAGCGGAGTTTGGTAAGGAAATTACAGGAACTGTTGAAAACGTCAAATTACCAGGTAGAACGTATTCAACAAAAATTCCTTCTGACGGTTATGTCATTTCTGTTCACGGCACGAATGTATCGCAATATACATCTTTAGCAAAAGGGGATCAGATTACTCTGAAGATGGATGTAGAAGATAAATGGAAAAATGCAGAATATATGATCGGAAGCGGTCCACTGCTGGTTCAAAATGGGAAAGTGGATATGACAATTGATTCTACAAGTGCCCGTGCAAGGCAGCGAACTGCAAGAACAGCGGTTGTAACAGATGCAACTGGTGAAAAGGTAAAGCTGGTGACAGTGGATGCAACTTCATCAAGTGCAGGAATGACGCTCCCGGAATTTTCGCAGTACCTTGTAAGTATTGGTGCGTATCAAGCATTAAATCTTGATGGCGGCGGGTCTACCACGATGGTTTCAAGACAATATGGGAATGCATACCCAACGATGATTAACCGCACATCTACAGGCAATATGAGATCTATTTCTACTATATTAGCTGCGGTCAGTAAAGCGCCATATTCAGCCCCGGCATATATGTCAGCAAAGATCAGTCAAAGTAATGTGACATTGGGAAGCAGTGCAGAGCTTTCTGTTGAGTATCTGACAGATGTGAATCGTCACAAACTCTCATTTAAACAAGAAGACGTTCAGTACGAATTAGAAGGTAATATCGGCCGGATCGAAGGACGTAAATTTATTGCGGAAAACAAAGGAACCGGCACGATTATTGCAAGCTACCAGGGAGTCACGCAGCGTATTTCAGTTGAAGTGACAGATAATCTGAAAACGGTGAAGATCGTACCGACTGCTACAGTAATGGCACCAGGAACTGAACAGACATTTAAAGTGACTGGCTATGATCAGAATGGCAACGCGGTAGGTGTAGATGCGTCAGCAGTCAGCTGGGAAGCATCGGGCAACGGTTCGATCACTGCAGATGGCACATTCACAGCCGGCAATGCCGGAAATGCTGTGGTCAAAGCAACTGTCAGAGGCATCAGCGGCAGTCTTAACGTAGAAGTATTTAAAGGTGCGAAGAAGCTGGATGCACTTGAATCTCCAAGTGTCTGGAAAGCATCATCAGCACGCGCAGAAGCATCTGTATCTTTCCCGGGAAATAATGTGTCTGTTCCTGTCAGAGAAGGTGGCTCAGCGCTTAAGCTGTCGTACGATTTCTCTAAAGGGGAAGCCGGCACAGCAGCCGCTTATGCAAATGCATCATCTGTCTCAATAGACGGCAAACCAAGTTACATTGGCATGTGGGTATACGGAGACGGCAATAATCACTGGCTGAGAGGAAAACTTTCAGACGCAGCAGGACAATCTTATACGATTGACTTCACAGAGGACGGCGGGCTTAACTGGACAGGCTGGAAGTATGTCAAAGCTAAAATGCCGGCTTCAGCAATCGCGCCGATTAAAGTAAATCAGTTATATGTAACTGAACCGAACGCAGCTAAGCAGGACACAGGAACAGTATACTTCGATGACCTGAAGGCTGAATACGGCGATGATTACACAGAAGCACTGTTCAGAGACATCCCTAATGATTACTGGGCAAGAGAGCAGATCGGTTATTTAACAGACCGCTCACTGATTACAGGCTATCAGGATGGAACGTTTAAGCCGGTGACAACGTTAAGCAGAGCACATGCAGCTGTCCTTCTGACAAGAATGATGGATCTGCCGACTGACAATGTAGACAATCCTGGCTTCACTGATATTGATGAAAGCCATATCTACTATAAAGAAATTGCTGCAGCTGCCAATGCTGGGATCATCAGTGGTAAAGCAGACGGCACATTTGACTCGGCTGCGTCACTTACAAGAGCTCAGATGGCTGTCATTCTGACAAGAGCTTATGGATTTGATGGAATGTATGAGCCAGTCATTAATGATGCGCCTGAATCATTCTGGGCACATAAAGAAATTCACGCACTTGCTGAAGCAGGCATTACTGTACCGTATGAAGGCAACAACTTCAGACCGAACGAGTCAGTAAACCGCAGTCAGTTCAGTACGTTTATGTATCGTATTTTGACGATGGAATGATAAGAGGGTAAAAAAATAGCTTTATTGAAAGAGGCTGATGATTTCCACTGCAAGGGGATGCTTTCCGCAGGGCGTGCGGTGAGCCTCCTCAAGCTTCTCCTGCTGGAGTCACCCCTTTCCGCTCCAATCATCAGCTTTAATAAGAGGATATTTAACTCTGATCTAACTAGATGGTTAAAGTCGGAAATCATTTTGATCTGATACGGTCGATTTTTTTTAGGAGATAAGCGTCCGCCTGAAACGAAGTAAGCCTTTTAAACAAAAAAATGGTAAAAAAGAACTGTTTTTTATAAAAGCAGCTAAACATATACCCTATTCCAACGATAATAAAACTAGATTCATAGAAAATCGTCTTAAAAGACTGTAAATCCCTCATAGCCAATAAGAAAATAGTTTGCTAGAATGACCATAGTCGATGACTAAAACCCGAAAGGAGAAAGCAGATTGAAAAATGTAAGCAGGTTTTTGATATTAATTCCAGCTCTCATCTTAGTGTTTAGTGCTTTGTCAGTAGGAAGTGTTTCGAAAGCCTCCAGCGTATTCAGCGATGTAGATTCAGATTTTTGGGCGAAAAGTGAAATTGAATATTTACATAGTTTAGGAGTTATTTCCGGCTATGAAGAAAATGGTTCCACACTTTACAAATGGAACAATAAAGTAACGCGGGCACAGGCAGCGAAAATGCTGGTTGTTGCAAGCGGCAGCGTGGAACTGAATGTTTCTTCTGCCACTTTTGACGATGTCCCGACAGATCACTGGGCATCAGGATGGGTTGAAAGAGCTGTCAGACTTGGTATCTTCACAGATGGCAATGATAGCTTTAACCCGAATGCAAATCTGTCACGAGCACAGATGAGTAAGATTATTGCAGAAGCATTTGACCTTGACTTTGCAGCAGCAGCTCAGGAGCCGGTGGTTTTCACTGATGCTTCACAGAGTGAATGGGCAATCGCTTATATTAACGCTTTGTACTATAACGGGATCTCTAACGGCAGTAACAATCTTTTCAAGCCGTTATCAGACGTTGACCGTGCACAGTTCGCAGCATTTATGAGCCGTGCTTTGAATGATGAGTATAAGCTTGCAGTTGAAGCGCCTCAGCCAGCTCCGGATCCGGAGCCAACGCCAGATCCAGAACCAACACCTGAACCGGAACCACAGCCAGAACCGGAGCCATCTCCGGCTGATCCTGTGATTGCAAAGCTTGTTGTAAAACAGGATGACTTAAATGTTCGTTCAGGACCAGGTACATCTCATGGGATTCTTGGTACTGTTGATGATGGAGACCGTTTGAATGTTTATTCGTTAAACGGCGACTGGGCGAAAGTGGATTTCAACGGTAAACAGGCTTATGTGCACCAGTACTATGTAACATTTTTAGACACGCTTGGAGACGCACTTGGTTCTCCAACAGATACTGCGCGTGTAACTGAAGCATATGAATTGAATGTCCGTTCTGGTCCTTCATCATCTGCTACAGTTGTAGGGAAAATTAAAAACGGTACGACGGTCACATTGTTCGGTGGTACAGGAGATTGGGTGAGAATTGAACACAATGGTCTTCCTGCATTTATCCATAAAGGATATATCACGATTAACGTTCCAACACCGGAACCGGCTACTTCACTTTCAGCTAAAGCAACTGTTGCTTCACTGAATGTAAGAGCTGGCACAGGCGTTTCGCATCCGGTAGTCACTGTGCTCAACCAGGGTGATCGCGTTGATGTCATTTCTATCAGCGGTTACTGGGCAAAAATCAAGACAAGCAGCGGAAAAGTTGGTTTTGTTAATAAAACTTACCTGAAGCTGATCAATAACTCAGGTAATATCCTTAAAGACCGTATTATTGTAATCGATGCAGGGCACGGTGCAACAGATCCTGGTGCATCTGTCAGCGGTTACACTGAAAAAGCAATTAACCTGGAAGTGGCACGCCGTGTCGAGGCAAAACTGAAATCAGTAGGTGCCGATGTAAGAATGACGCGTACGAGTGACACATTCCCATCACTTCAGGACCGTGTAGATTTCTCTTATAAAAACTATGGTGAAATCTTTGTGAGTATTCATGCTAACGCGATTGGTTCAAGCTCTGTTTCAGGAGCCGAAACTTTCTATGATGTTCAGTATAATGACAACACGACTGAAAGTTACCACCTGGCAAATGAAGTGCAAAAAGAAATTGTTGCACGTGCAGGTATGAATAATCGTGGAGTTAAGACAGAAGCATTCTACGTTCTGCGCAATCAGAATATCCCGTCAATCCTCGTTGAACTTGGATTCATGACAAACCCTTCTGATCTTGCTAAGCTGACAAGCTCTAAGTATATGGAAATTTATGCTGAAGCTGTGTTCAGAGGAATCGTAGACTACTATAGCCTTAAGTAATATTGAGACAGTCCGGTGATGATGCCGGACTGTTTTTTTATGTATAGGAGGCTGCTGCAGGGGAGGTGGCGGGGTAACCAGCAGATGCAACACTGCAAGGGTGTCCCGGAACCGCGAAGCTGCCTTTTAAGCCCTTTAGAAACAATCCCTTAATATCTTAAAGGCATTACGATGGGGAGTCGCTGCGATGGAATGAGCCGATGCGACGTTCGATTGTGCATACACGACCTTCATCGGCATATATTCGACCTTCAACCCGGGTGTATCCGACCTTCACGGGGCAGCATACGACGTTCACCAGCCATCACACGACGTCCGGCGTAGAACCGGGTCAGACCCGCTGCTACGCCCCACCTCCAAACTGGTTCTTTTTTATGTTTTGTCTGATGCCTTAAATTGCTATAATGGACGTATTGCACAAAACAGAGAAACCGGGTGATGACACGATGAGAGTCGCAATTGCAGGAAATTATGGACACGATAACAATGGGGATGAGGCAATTTTAGCAGGCATGCTGCAGAGCCTTGAAACCTATGCCGGGATCAGCCGGAAGGATATTACGGTGTTCAGTAACTACCCGCACAAAACGATTGAGGAGCATCAGGTGAAATCAGCACCGCTGCTCGTACGTAAATCGAATAAGCTGATCGCAGCAGCTTCTACGCTGCGTTCACATATGAAAGTCTTAAAAAATATTGACCTGTTAATCATTGGCGGCGGCGGACTGCTGATGGACCTTTATAAAAGAGATGCACCGGTCTATGCAAGTATTGCCGTGATCGGTAAAAAACTCGGCTGTGAAGTGGCTGTATGGGGCGTCGGGGCAGGGCCGATCACTACGCCTGCAGGTACGATGCTTATCAAGCAGATTGCACATGCCGCTTCAATCATTACAGTTCGAGATGAAGACTCAAAAAAATTGCTTGAAAAAATCGGAGTAAAAAAACCGATTGGGATGACGGCGGATCCTGCATTCGGGCTCGTTCCTGAAGCGCCGCGAAAAAAGACTGAGCAGATCAAGCGTGTTGCTGTCACAGCGGTACCTTATTACAGCAGCCAGTACTGGCCTGTTCACCGTGAAGAGAAATACCAGGCGTATATTACGTCATTTGCGCAGGCGCTTGACCGGCTGATTGGGGAAAAAGGGATTGAAGTGACTTTTTATGCAACTAAATATCCTCAGGACCTTGAAGTCGTCAGGGATATCAGACTGAAGATGGCGCATGACTCAAAGATTATCGATAAAAATATGAAGCCGCATGCTCTGATGAATTTTTCGGCTGAGCAGGATATCGTGATCGGAACAAGGCTTCACTCATTAATTTTAGCGGTGAGAACAGGTACACCTGTCATAGCAGTAGGCTATCATGAAAAGGTTGGTTCATTTTCAAGGCTGATTGAGCAGCATGATTATTACACAGAGATTGAACAATTATCAGAAGCTACACTAATTGAAAAGGTTTCTTTAATGGAAGAAGACTGGCACGCTCATCAGGAAAACGTACGGGAAATCGCAGAAAATTTTCATGCGAAAACTGCTGCATTTCCTGAGGAGCTGAAGCAGCGGTTTGGAGGAGACGGCAATGCCTAAAACAATTACAGTCATCACGAATATGTATCCATCCAAAGCGCATCCGACGTTCGGGATATTTGTGAAGAACCAGGTGGAAGCACTGAGAGCAGAAGGCCATCATGTAGACGTTATTGCCATTAAAGATCCGCGCGGAGGGAAAGTAAACGCTCTGAAAAAGTACGGCGTATGGGCATTGAAAAACCTTTTATACCTCGTGACTAAAGGTAAAAAAACAGACGTGGTCCATGCCCATTACGTTTTCCCGAGCGGTCTGTTTGGCATGCTATATAAAAAAATCTATAAAACGAATATGATCGTTACTGCGCACGGCGGCGATATTGATAAAATGGCGAGAATTTCACCAATTACTCACCGAATGACGAAAAATATTATTAAAAATGCTGATCATACGATTGCAGTCGGTAATCAACTGTATGACACGATTGCACAGGAATTTGATGCGCCGAGCCAAAAGCTTGAACTGTTAAATATGGGTGTAAACCGCTCTGTATTTAAAGCTCATGAAAAGCAGCAGGTGCGTAGTAAGCTCGGCATCAATGAGCAGGAAAAGGCGATCCTTTTTGTGGGGAATATGATTAAACAAAAAGGCTTATCTGACTTAATAGAAGCAATCGATCTGCTGAAAAAAGACGGAGCATTTGATCAGTCGAAGCTGTATCTGATCGGAGCGAAGAAAAGTCCCGGATATTTTACTGAACTTCAGGAAGAGATTAGTAAACGAAACCTTGATGATGTGGTAAGATATGTAGGAACGAAAAATCAAAAGGAACTGGCTGAATGGATGTCAGCTTCAGATGCGTTTGTCCTGCCTTCTCATATTGAAGGTTTCGGGCTTGTAGCGCTTGAAGCGATGTCATGCGGCACACCTGTGATTGCAAGCCGTACTGGCGGTTTGCCATATTTACTGGATCAGCAGGCAGGACATCTGGTCGAACCGAAAAACGCTGCTTCACTGGCAGAGGGAATTCGGACTGTACTGTCAGATCCTTCTTACAGGGAAAAGCTGCGGGAAAATGGATTACAACGTGCAGCGGAAAATGACGAAACGCGTGTCATTCAGAAGCTCGGGCAGCTTTATTTTCCTAATGGAGGGTAACACAATGGCGTCACGGAATAAAAAGGTGCTCTTCATATCATCAGTGGGTGGACACCTGACCCAGCTTTTACAGCTGAAACCGTTATTTGAGAAATACGACTATCATATTATTACCGAGAAATCAGTGATTACCGAGGAGTTAAAATCCCAGTATCATATGTCATTTCTCGTATATGGTGCGAGGAATTATCCAATTAAGTACTTATTCAAGTTTTCGTACAACGTCATCATGTCCTTTATTTATTTCTTTAAAATAAAGCCGGATGTCATTGTAACGACGGGTGCGCATACTGCAGTACCTATGTGCTATATCGCAAAGATGTTCGGTAAAAAGGTCGTTTTTATTGAAAGCTTTGCCAAAACTACAACACCTACGCTATCGGGAAGAATGGTGTATCCGATTGCCGACTTATTTATCGTGCAATGGGAGACGATGAAAGAGCATTATCCGAAAGCGGTGCATGGGGGTTCAATCTATTGATTTTTGTTGTGTTGGGCACCCATGAGCTGCCCTTTAAACGATTACTTGAACAAATTGAAGAACAGATAAAAGCCGGACGGATCAGTGAAGAAGTCATCGTGCAGAGTGGTCATACTTCATTTAAAACGAAAAGTATGAAGATGATTCCTTTCATGTCTTACAAAGAGATGGAAGAGATGTACGACAAAGCGTCTCTCATTGTCACACACGGCGGCACAGGCTCAATTACGACTGGCATTAAGATCGGAAAAAAGATGATTGCTGCGCCGCGTCTGAAGAAGTATGGGGAGCATAATGATGATCACCAGCTTGAGATTGTCGGACAGTTTTATGACTCTGGTCATATTCTCGAATGGAATGACGAACAGGATTTTGCTGATGTGCTTGAACAGGTGAAAACGTTTGAGCCAAAGCCGTTTCAAAGCGGACGAGTGAAGATCCTGTCTATTCTTGAGGAGTTTATCGATCAAAACTGAATGGATGAATCATATGAAATCATTTACACCACGTCAGATCGCAGCAATAATCGGCAGTGTGGCAGTCATTAATCTGATTGCCAGGCTGATCGGTTTTCTGAGGGAAGTAGCCATTGGAGTTCATTTTGGCAGGAGTGCAGAGGCTGATGCGATTATTACTGCTTACACGATTCCGAACTTTATTTACCTTGCAGCAGGCGGGGCGCTGACGACCGCTTTTATCAGCGTTTATACAAATGAAGTTGATCAGGGTAAAAGAAAAGCGGCATCGGTTATTTTTACATATACAGGTCTAGCAGCAGCAGGGTGTTCGCTGCTCTTTTTTTTAGTACCTGATTTATTTATCCGTCTGTTTTTCAGCGGGATGGCCGATGGAACGCAGACGCTGACTGCTGATTTATTCAGGATCATGTCGCTTGGCACGTTCTTTTTAACGGTGTCTATGCTGTTTACCGGCTACCTGAATGCCAACAGATTTTATAAAGCTTCAGCACTCGCACCGCTTTTATTTAACATTGTGTATGTAGGCGGGGCTGTCGCGTTTATGCCGGTGATCGGTATTGATGCGTATGCGTGGTCGGTGCTTGCAGCGGCCATTTTGATGTATGGCTATCTTTTAGCAGAGCTGAAGAAACGCCATTTATCACTGGAGACGGCCTTTAGCGGCGGATCTGAAGGACTGATGAAGAGGTATCTTTGGCGTGCACTGCCGATTTTAATCGGCGGGGCAACAATCCAGCTTTACTTTCTGCTTCAGCGTGTTTTTGCTTCCGGTATGGGAGAGGGAACGATTTCAGCATTGAACTACTCATCAAAGCTCATACAGATCCCTCAGAGCATTCTTATCACAGCTGTGACAACTGTACTATTTCCATTAATCAGTCAGATGGCTGTGAAAAAAGAAACGCAGGAACTGCAGCAGATGTATACTAAAGGTATTACATATTTATGTCTGCTGATTGTTCCGGCATCAGTCTTTGTTTATTTTCATGCAAATGCATTGATTGGGATTGTGTTCGAATACGGTGCCTTTAGCAGTGAAGATTCAGTTATTACAGCTGACCTTCTTAAGATCTTTGTGATCGGCATGACGTCACATGCACTTAATGTGTACCTGACGAGATTCTTTTATGCCCATAACCTGAACTGGCTTGCAGTATGGATTGGTGCGATCAATGTTTTTGCTGTTAATATTAGCGTGATCTTCCTGTTAACCGGAACCATTGGTGCTGCAGCTATTGCCTGGGGAATGACGATCAGCGGCCTCACACAGCTTGTGATGCTTCTTGTGATGGCAAAAATGAAGATGGGGCTGGTACCGAATGCTGGCAAACCACTCATGAAGATACTAGTTTTATCTGTTGCATTAGGGGGTATTTTTAAGTATATGCACGCAATCAGCGGATTACTGAGCCTTATCTTATCCGCTTTGATCCTCGCAGCAGGCTACCTGATATTAGTGATATGGACAGATCAGTCAAAGAAATTACTCAATAAAATGATAAGTGTTGTTAAAGGTCATCGTTGAATCTGCACAGCTTTAACAGAAAAAAACTGAAAAAGTGAAACTTATACCTGATTAAATCGTCTGTTCAATGAAGAAGTGGTAGGACCAACGATATAAAGTTTGGGAAACTGTTCTCTTTTTATGACAACTTGTGCTATAATCTGCATGGAAAGTGAAATCAATCATTTTCCATTTATGAAAGCGGACCGTTTTCGAGGAGGAAACTTATGATTTTTTTAACGAATCTGCTGATCGTCTTTATCAGCTCGATTATTCTTACACCGATTGTAAAAAAACTTGCCTTTAAAATAGGCGCTACTGATAAACCGAATTACAGAAAAGTCCACCAGAAGATTATGCCAAGACTCGGAGGACTGGCGATTTTCCTCAGTTTTGTGATTGGATTTGTATTGATCAATCCTCAAAATGAAGCTGCTTGGCCGCTGCTTTTCGGAAGTATCATCATTATTATTGTCGGCGTGCTCGATGATATGCGTGAACTTTCTGCAAAAGTGAAGCTGCTTGGACAGATTGCTGCAGCGCTCGTTGTTGTTCTTGGAGGCATTCAGCTTGAATATATCAACCTGCCGTTTGGCGGCCAGCTTGAATTCGGGTTGTTCAGTATTCCGATGACAGTCCTTTGGATTGTTGGTATTACAAACGCAGTGAACCTGATTGACGGACTTGATGGACTGGCTGCAGGTGTATCTTCTATTGCACTTGGGACAATCAGTCTGATGGCCCTGCTTGACGGAAACATTTTCGTTATGGCAATCGGCATGCTGCTTTTCGCAAGTGTACTCGGATTCCTAGTCTACAACTTTCATCCGGCAAAAATCTTTATGGGTGACACGGGGGCACTATTCCTCGGATTTGCGATTTCAGTGATTGCCCTGCTTGGGTTCAAAAACGTAACAGTGATCTCACTGATCATTCCAATTATTGTGCTTGGTGTACCGATCTCTGATACATTCTTTGCGATCTTGAGACGTTTTGTTAATAAGCAGCCATTATCTGCACCTGATAAAAACCACTTGCATCACAGATTGCTGGCGCTTGGTTATTCTCATAAGCAGACTGTATTGATCATCTATGCGATTGCTGCAACATTCGGAATGTCTGCACTGATCTTCTCGATGTCTACAGTATGGGGTTCAGTATTAGTGATTGGTGTCATGCTGATTGCAATTGAGCTTTTTGCAGAAAGCATCGGACTTGTTGGGAAAGATTACAGACCATTAATGAAATTAATGCGCGTGAGGAATGCGCGGGAATAGATAAAAAAGTTGAGACGCAGATGTCTCAACTTTTTTTGTGGAAGAAACCGGCTCGCTGCGTGACAGGCGGATGCTTTCCAAGTGGCTAGCCCGTCTTGTGGACCCGGTGAGCCTCCTCGACGCTTAGCATCTGCGGGGTCTCAGCTGTCACGCTTCCCCTGCTGGAGTCTCCACCTTCCACTACAATGAACCTCAGTTTATTTTATAGAAAATGGTTGTAGCAATATATTATTTTAATTCACTATACCGTAGACTTATCAATAAATAAAAGATAGATATAAAAAAGAGCGCCGGCTGGGCGCTCTTTTTGTTACCATTCTGAGTCTTCATCTTCCTGGGCTGTTTCACTTTCACTGTACGTGTTGTCTTCTGTCAGGCTTGATGACTCATCGTTTGAGACGAATGATGAGAGTCCCAGGTGTTCGCGCAGGTCAGCGCGGACTGTTTCGAGTTCTTCTTCATAAGCTTCATAATAGTAGACACCGTCATACATAACGCCTTCACCAGCCAATGTATGCATATCAACTGACAGGTTAGAGTTCAATGCGTAAGACATAAATGCTCTCATCTCTGAGAATCTCATATTTGTTTTCATATTGTCGCCGACTGCATCAATCACATCAGCGTAGCGGTTAATCGAACCGGCAGATTTTGCTTTATCAAGAATAGCGTCAATGACTTCCTGCTGGCGTTCGCCGCGGGCAATGTCACTATCCATATGTCTTGAGCGGACAAAAGCAAGTGCTTCTTCACCATCTACTGTCTGACGGCCTTCTTCAAGGAAGATCGCATCTTTCTGGTCATCCGAGTTCATTTCATACATATTAAAAGGTACATCCACTTCAACGCCATTCAGTGCATTTACTACATCCATAAATGCATAGAAGTTCATACGTACATAATAGTCAACCGGTACATCAAGCAGTTCTTCAACAGCTTCCATTGAAGCCTTAGGTCCGCCGAATGCGTGTGCATGATTGATTTTATCTTCGTAATCCACTTCAGGAATGTAAGCAAGTGTATCACGTGGAATACTTGTCAATTTGACTGATTTATCATCATTATTTAATGTAGCCAGGATAATCGCATCTGTACGTGTTGTGCCGTTTTCAAATCCGGCAGCTTCTTCACGGACATCACTTCCGTCTACACCAAGAAACAAAACCGATACATTATCAACATCAGGATCAACTTCTTTTTCGCGAAGTTCTGACTGGTCTCTTCCTTCAACTTCTTCGAAAGAATCATCAGCCACATTTTGAGCTTTCGTATACAGATAGCCACCGTATACTAGCCCGGATACAGCGATTAAAAGCAGCGGGATACCCACCATCAGCATCACTTTCCTGATGCGCTTTGCTTTCGCCTTTTTCTTATACGTTTTTCTGTCCATATTTCGAGTGGCTCCTTTACTCGGGATTTCCAAATCATGATCTTCGTTTCTTATGACCGGGAAAACCTGTCATAGAGCGGCAAAACAATCGCCAATCTCTATTTTACTTGTTTTCCCGCTATCAGTAAAATGAAACTTTCATTACAATTGTCGATTATTCGGTTACAATTTGCTCCCGGTAAACCATTTCACCCTGTTCAATGACAGCCTGCCCGTTAGTCAGTTCTGTCATCCAGGCTGTAAAAGAATCAATTTCATCTTCTTCAACATACGTTTCAACTGCTACATCTTCAAGATAGTGAATCTCTTTTAAAGGATATGGAGAAGAGCGCACTTCATTCTCAACTTTACCAAGCCATGTGTAATCCATTTTAGACGTCATGATTCTGTTCAGTGACCGTTCAACGATTCCTGCTGCTTTTAATCCTTCAGTAACCGACTTGCCATATGCACGGATCAGACCGCCGCCACCAAGCTTAATACCCCCGAAGTAACGCGTCACCACAACAGTTGTGTCCTTTAGACCCTGTTTCTTTAACACTTCAAGCATCGGAACGCCTGCAGTCCCGGACGGCTCACCGTCATCATTGGCTTTTTGGATCAGATCGTGTTCTCCGATCATATAGGCTGAACAATTGTGATTGGCGGAAGAATGTTTCTTTTTAATTTCCTGAATAAACGCCTGAGCCTCTTCTTCTGTTTCAGTGCGTTTTGTATAGGTGATAAAGCGGGACTTTTGAATAACGATCTCACTTTCACTTTCTCCCGCGACGGTTAGATACTTTTTAAGCATATTTTGCTCCTTTATCTGTGTGTTTGTTACACAATTATAACAAGAAACGTGCTCCTGCGTCATTTTTTGCAGAGATGAAATAAAGGTGAAATGTCATATGCGTCATTTGTAATGCAACTTTAATATCGCGACAAAGTGATGATGTTATAATAGATAAGGTCTTATTTAATAAACCGGGGCCAAAAAGGTATCTTAAAATAGCTTCTTTTTTGAGTAATTTCGACATGTTGCGGTGGTAAAGTTTATTTACCACAATACTTTCAATTTTACTGGTTTAACAGTATAATTTTTTGTAAAGACATGTATACGAGAGAAAGGAGTCTGCACGTGTCCGCAAATAGTATAGATACCCAGGTACTCGATTCGATACTGGGTAAAATGATAGAGACTGTGGACCAGAGTAAATCAGAAATTTTTGAAATCGGTGAGCAGACACGCAATGAGTATGACCGGCTCATTTCAGAGCTTGGTCTGATTCGTGAAAAAATTGCAAGTGTGATCTATACAGGTGACGATCTTGAAAGGCGCACACGATTTGCAAGAAAGCGCCTTGCGGAAGTCAGTCATCATTTCAAAGACTTTTCTGAAGAACAGGTCCGTCAGGCATACGAGACGGCGCATGATCTTCAAATGAAACTCTCGGTTAACAGACAGGAAGAAAAACAGCTGCGTGAAAGAAGAGACGATCTTGAACGCCGCTTACAGAACATGGTTGAAACCATTGACCGGGCTGAAAATCTTGTGACTCAAATTACTGTTGTACTCAGCTACCTGAACAGTGATTTAAGAAAAGTCGGTGCAGCGCTTGAAGATGCAGCGCAGAAACAGCTTTTCGGGATGCAGATTATTGAAGCCCAGGAAGAAGAACGTAAAAGACTTTCCCGGGAAATACACGACGGTCCGGCTCAGATGATGGCAAACGTACTCATGAGATCCGATCTGATCGAACGTGTATTCAGAGATAAAGGCACTGAAGAAGCCATCAATGAAATCAAAAGTTATAAAAAGATGGTCCGCTCAGCATTGTCAGAGGTACGGAGAATTATCTACGACCTTCGACCGATGGCGCTCGATGACCTTGGTCTTGTTCCGACCCTCAGAAAATACTTAAGTACTATCGAAGAGTATAGTAATGGTGCTAAGTTATCATTTAAGCAAATTGGGGAAGAATCAAGATTAGATCCAAAATATGAAGTCTCGCTCTTCAGACTGATTCAGGAAGCCGTTCAAAATGCGATCAAGCATGCAGAAGCACGTGAAGTCAGTGTGAAAGTCGAGATACGTCCGGATTGCGTTAATGCAATCATTAAGGACGACGGTAAGGGATTTGATCCTTCAGAGAAAAAGCAGGGCTCATATGGCATGATCGGAATGAAAGAAAGGGTTGAACTCGTATCAGGAAAGATGCATGTTCAATCCAAACCAGGCGAAGGTACGACAATCAGTATCAATGTACCAATTCAAAGTTAAAGATTGAGGGGGAACCTAACATGACAAAGATTTTAATTATTGATGATCACCAGTTATTCCGTGAAGGAGTCAAACGCATTCTTGATTTTGAAGATACGTTTGAAATCGTAGGAGAAGGCGACGATGGTTCTCAGGCAATCGAGCTGTACGAAACACACCAGCCAGACGTTGTACTGATGGATATTAACATGCCTGATGTGAACGGCGTAGAAGCAACAGGCCAGCTTGTGAAAAAGCATCCTGACGCAAAAGTCATCATCCTGTCAATTCATGATGATGAGAACTACGTATCACATGCTCTGAAATCAGGTGCACTTGGATATATGCTGAAAGAAATGGATTCAGAAGCACTGATCGAAGCAATCAAAACAGTTGCTGACGGTGGTTCTTACCTGCATCCGAAAGTAACAGTTAACCTTGTAAACGAATTCCGCCGTCTGGCAGAAGCAGAATTCACTGGTAACTTCCAGCAGATGGAAGTGCGCCGCCCGCTTCACCTGTTAACAAAGCGTGAGTGTGAAGTGCTTCAGATGCTTGCTGACGGTAAAAGTAACCGCGGTATCGGTGAAGGACTGTACATTTCAGAAAAAACGGTTAAAAACCATGTAAGTAACATCTTGCAGAAAATGAATGTAAATGACCGTACGCAGGCTGTTGTTACAGCAATTAAGAACGGCTGGGTAGAGGTACGATAATTGTTAAGTGAGGCTCCGTCTTTGAGACGGGGCTTTTTTTTGTTGTGTGAGGGGGCGTGCATGCTTGGCGCTGTTACAGTGTTTTGGATGGTGGCTGTTGTGTTTTGCCCCGCAGCTGTAGGATACACTCGGGTTTACTGTAGTGAGACCGTTCTCAGTTGTAGTGAGACGTGATTTAGCTGTAGTGAGCTCCCGCATCGGTCGCAGCACGACGCCCTCCCCATGCCCTTAAGAAACCAAAAACTCCGCCCGGATTAACGGCGGAGTTTCATCTTATTTACGACGTCTCGCAAAGTCTACAAACTTGAACTTATCGAGTCTGTGACGCGATTCTGTGTACTGGAAGATCGATGTGTCTTCGAGGTGCACAAAGTTCTTAACGAGTACGATGTGGCTGTAACCGTCAAGATCGAGCAGCGCACGGTCTTCATCTGTTGCAGGCTCAACTGTGATTTCTTTTTTAGCGTAGGAAATGTTTAATCCAAGCTGCCCTTCAAGATAAGCATAGATTGAATCTGCGCAGATTTCTTCAGTCAAAGATGGCACGGTTGTCTGAAGCAGCCAGTCTTTATCAAGGATCACCCGCTCACCCTGAATCGTTCGAGCGCGGACAACCTCCCACGTCAATGCGTGCTCAGGACACTCAAGCTGATTAGACAGCCAGTCCTCTGCTTCAATGAGTTCAAGCTTATGCACAGTCGTCTGAATATCACGGCCAAGCGACTGCTGTATTTCTTTAAAGCTGACAAGACCTGTAACAGGAAACGTCATTTTACTTATATCAAGAACGAGGGAGCCTTTGCCCTGCATTTTCTGTATAAAACCGTTTTGCGATAAAAGTGTAAGCGCTTTCCTTATGGTTTCTCTTGATGTATTAAATCGCTCACACAGTTCGTGTTCAGAAGGGAGTAGAGAGTTCGGCTCGAAAACCCCATTTTTTATTTCTGAGGAGAGTTCTTGAAAAATGTTCATATATTTATTTGTAGTTGCCATATATATCACCCTTGTTTATTGTATCATATGAGGGGACAGGATTTTAGTGAATGTACCAAGATTTTCATATATCATATGTATTCAAATACCGCTGTCTCTTTCCGTGGAGGGCTGCGCTTTCCTGCCCCCGGGCGGTGAGCTTCCTCAGGCTTCGCCTTGCGGGATCTCACCTGTCCCTTCCTGGGGCGAGAGTCTCCGCCCTCCACTCCAAGAGCCAGCTGATATGGTATTGATTAAAGGGGTTAATACATTATAAATTTAGACTTTGTTAAAGTCAGATGTTATATCTGCACAGCAGATGATTGAAGCGGAAGGGGGCGACTCCAACAGGAGAAGTCGGACAGGTGAGACCCCACAGACGCGGAGCGTCGAGGAGGCTCACCGCCGGCCCTGCGGAAAGCGTCCCCCCTGTAGCGGAAATCATTAGCCAACTTTAATAGAGTAGATTTTTTAAGCAGAAAGGACGGTTTTAATGAATAAGCTTTTTAAGACAACAATGGCTGCCGGTCTGCTTGCGGTTATGCTTGCAGGATGCAGTGACGAAGAAAGTACGGATACAAATGTAAATTCAGCAGATGATGGACTGACAGGCGAGGGGCAGGAAACGCATGCGCCTGACAGCAGCATCGAGTCAGAAGAAGGTATTGTATTCGACGAAGAAGGTAATGTAGAAAGTGCTGAAGTGCCAGCTGAAGCAGAGGAAGAGATTATGGCGGTATTCGATCAGTATATCGAAACCTTTAATAATAAAGATTTAGAAGGCTATATGGATCTGCTTTTATTTGGAGAAGATTACTACAATGAAGAGGAAGAACGCGAAGCGCTTGAAGAAGTGTTCACCCAGTTTGACGTGCAGAGAGAAGTTGTCGAACAGACGATCAGTGGCTACGAAGAAGGGTCTGCTGAGGTATTTTCAAATATGGAACTGACGACAACTGACCCGGCGTCTGGAGCTGAAGTAACAAGAAGCGGTCGTCAGGTGACAATTATGAAGGAAGTTGAAGGCGAGTGGAAGATTGCTTCGATTCAGTTTATTGCGGCACCTTAATAAAAAATGCATCTCTTTAAAGAGGTGCATTTTTCCATACATATCGACATAATTTCCCGGGAAATGGAGTTGGATTGGTTTGAAAATTATTCGTGCTGAAATATGGGGGATTCATCTCCCGCTGAAAGAACCGTTTGTCGTATCATATGCAAGGTTTGAGTCCATGCCTTCTATTATTTTGAAGCTGACGACAGACACCGGCCATGAGGGTTTTGGGGAGTCAGTGCCAGATGAACATGTGACAGGAGAATCTTTTTATGGGTCATATGCGCTGTTGGAAAAAGTCATATTACCTCAGTTAAAAGGGCTGACTCCTTTTCAAATCGAAGAGATTCATCACCGTATGAACCTTGGGCTTAAAGGGAACCCTTCGATCAAAGCGGCGGTGGATATTGCCTGTTATGATCTGATGGGGAAAATCACAGGGATGCCTGTTTATGATCTTATTGGTGGCAAAGCACATGAGTCACTCAGTTATCCAAAAGTGATTTCAATCGGATCTCCTGAAAAAATGAGTGAGGCTGCATGCGCTGCGCTTGAAAGCGGCTATCGGCATTTAAAAATCAAGTTGAGTGGAGATGCAGCAGTTGATGTACAGCGTTTGAAAGCAATCCGCTCAGCAGTTGGAGAAGAAGTTCCGATCCGGGTCGATGTGAATCAGGGCTGGGGTACGTATGAGACAGCTAAGCGAGCGCTTGCTCAGTGTGAGGGTTTGAACCTTGACTGGGTTGAACAGCCACTTGTACCAGAAGCCTTTGCTGAAATGAATGAACTGCGCAGAGCAACGAAGACACCGCTTATGCTCGATGAAAGCATCTGTTTAGAAAAGGATCTTCAGCGGGCGATCAACACCCGCGCTGCTGATATAATTAATTTAAAGCTGATGAAAAGCGGTGGGATTTATCCGGTGATTAATATGGCAAAAACAGCTGAAGCAGCCGGACTCACGTGCCAGGTCGGTTCGATGGTTGAATCATCAATCGGATCAGCTGCCGGTTATCATGCCGCGATGTCCCGTAAGAATATTGAATCGACTGAGCTGACCGGACCGCTGCTGTTTTCTGAGGATCCGGGTAATTTAACGTATCAGATTCCTTACGTTCATTTAGCAGAAAAGCCTGGACTTGGTGTTGATGTGGATGAACAGATTCTTGAGAAATTAAGTGAGTGTCATACGATTGTGGAGGTGTGAAGGAATGAAACTTGAACAGATTTGGCAGGATCTTCACGGACTTGCGGAGATCAGTTTTAAGGAAGTGAAGACAACTGATTATATTGCAAATACGCTTGAGCGGGCAGGAATCCGCGTTCAGCTTTTCAAAAAGCATACAGGGTTAATTGCTGAAGTGGGAAGCGGTGAGCCGGTGATTGGACTGCGTGCGGACATTGACGCGCTATGGCAGGAAGTGGACGGCAGGATGCAGGGGAATCATTCATGCGGTCATGACGCGCATATGACGATTGGAATTGGAGCGCTTTTAGCTTTAAAAGAAAAAGAGGATTCGCTGAGGGGTACGTTCAGGTGCATATTCCAGCCAGCTGAAGAGCAGGGTAATGGCTCGCTTGCTGTCATTAAAAGCGGTGGGGCAGATGGATTGAAGATGCTTTTTGGCGTTCATCTTCGACCAAAAGAAGAACTCTCATTCGGAGAAGCTGCTCCTGCGATTTCACACGGTGGCGGAATTTTTTATGAAGGTAAGATTACGGGTAAAGACCTCCACGGCGCACGTCCTCATCAGGGAGTAAATGCGATTGAAGCAGGATTTGCTTTGGCTCAACAGATGCATGCTGTACGGCTTTCACCGATGATACCGCACTCTGTTAAAATGACGAACTTTCACGCAGGCGCTTCAAACTATAATATCATTCCGGGTTCCGCGACGTTTGCACTCGATGTGCGTGCTCAGACGAATGAGACGATGGTTGAACTGCAGCGGATGATTGAAGAAAAGGTTGCTGCAGTGAGCGACTTGCTTGGTGTGAAAATTGAAGGTGAGTGGATCGATTACACGCCGGCCGCTGCGATTAATGAAGAAGCAGAGGCCGTCATGCGTGAAGCGATTATCGCAGAAATGGGAGAAGAGTCGCTGCGTCCGCGCGTTGTGACACCAGGTAGTGATGATTTTCATTACTATACAATTGAAAAACCTGAGCTGAAAGCAGTCATGCTCGGTCTTGGTTCAGACCTCGCGCCGGGGCTTCACCATCCGGATATGACATTTAATCATGATTGTCTGGAGCAGGGTGTACGTGTGGTTACGCGAGCTGTGGAGATGGCGATGGAAGCGGAGTAAGTGCGGCGTTTTACTGTTGCGCCGGATTTGGTGTATACGACACTCGATTGTGCATATACGACCTTCACCGGCGTATAATATGACCTCCAACCCGGGTGTATCGGAACGTCGAGCGGTCACATACGACATTCGTGGGCGGTGATGCGACCGTCGCGCCAGAAAAGCAGCCCGCACCACACAAAAATCCGCCCAGGACTCGATCCCGGGCGGATTTTTCAATCAATTACTTCTTATAATGAAACACAATCGACTCATATGGTCGCAGCGTATAACGCGCTGCATCCCCATTTACATCGCTGTAATTCTGAATCATCACATCAGGAGGCGTGAAGCCTTCCAGCTTTTCAGCTAGTGTTTCAGGCATGTCAAATACTGTTTCCTCTGCATAATAGTTATTCAGCACAAGCAGCGTCTCATTTTCAGTGCTGCGCGTGTAAGCAAAGATTGCCGGATGATCTGCCAGCAGCAGCTCGTAGTTGCCATCAGTCAGAATATCGTGATCCTTACGTAGCTGAACAAGCTTCTGATAGTGATAGAAGACTGAATCACGGTCTTCCAGCGCAGTTTTTGCATTGTGCTCTTTAAAGTTTTTTGCAACAGGGATCCATGGCGTACCGCTTGTGAAGCCGGCGTGCTCAGTATCATCCCACTGCACCGGCGTACGTGAGTTATCACGTGATTTCTGGCGCAGAATCTCAAGAATTTCCTTTTCGCTCTTACCCTGTTCAAGCAGGATATTGTAAATGTTCAGCGACTCAACATCGCGGTATTCATCAATTGATGTGAATTTCGGATTAGTCATCCCGAACTCTTCGCCTTGATAAATGTAAGGCGTACCCTGCATCATGTGTACGGTTGTCGCAAGCATTTTTGCTGACTCGCGGTGGAATTCACCGTCATTTCCGTAGCGCGATACAACGCGTGGCTGATCATGGTTGCACCAGAACAGCGCATTCCATCCGCCACCTTCATTCATTCCGACCTGCCACGTTGAAAGAATATCTTTCAGCTGAAGGAAATCAAAATCAGCAATTGTCCACTTTTCACCGTTTGGATAATCCACTTTTAAATGATGGAAATTGAACGTCATACTTAATTCTTCTCGTTCAGGGTTCGAATATTTAATACAGTGATCAATCGTCGTTGAAGACATTTCCCCAACTGTCAGCAGGTCATGCTTAGAGAATACTTCCTGATTCATTTCGTGCATATACTCATGCACGCGCGGACCGTCTGTATAAAAGCGGCGGCCATCGCCCTCACCTGTCTCATCAGGGAAGTCCTGATTTTTTGACACTAGATTGATTACATCTAGACGGAAGCCATCCACACCTTTTTCAGCCCAGAAATTCATCATTTCGTAAATTTCGCGGCGAACCTTTTCATTTTCCCAGTTCAGATCAGCCTGGGTCACGTCAAATAGGTGCAGGTAATACTGGCCGCTTGCATCATCATACTGCCACGCATTCCCGCCAAACTTCGATGCCCAATTCGTCGGCTCAGAGCCATCTTCCTTCCCGTCTTTCCAGATGTAGAAATCACGGTACTCATTGTCTTTTGACTTACGGGATTCAACGAACCACTCATGCTCAGTAGAAGTATGATTCACAACGATATCCATAATGATGCGGATGTCGCGCTTGTGAGCTTCTGCAAGCATACGGTCGAAATCTTCCATTGATCCGTACTCTTCATGAATCGAGAAGTAATCGCTAATATCATAACCATTGTCACGCTGAGGTGATTTGTAAGGCGGAGTCAGCCATAGGACGTCGACACCAAGTTCATTCAAATAATCAAGTTTTTCTGTGATACCGTTCAGATCACCCACACCGTTGCCAGTTGTGTCGTTAAAACTCTTCGGGTAGATCTGATACACAACTGCTTTTTTCCACCAGGGCTGTGCCATGTGAATGCCTCCTTAAAAAGTAGTAGAGGGTCTGACCCGGGTCTACGCTGCCCATGCGTGAACACTGAAGACCCGGGACAGTCCCGCCTCTTCGTTCTTTTCGTAAAAAACAGAGCTGTGAAAATTTCTTCTCACAGCCCGTTCGTATTGTCTACTCAAGCTTTCCTTTTTTCACGATTAGTGCGTATGCAAGTGTGAGGGCGAATGGGACGACGATAACGATTCCCATACCAATTGCGAATATGCCCCAGAATTGGCTTTGGATTGAGATGATGCCCGGTACACCGCCGACGCCGATTGAATTGGCGAGAACGAAGTTGGCACCAAGGATGATACCTGCGATAGCAGAGCCGATTAATGCGCAGATGAATGGGAATTTATAGCGCAGGTTGACCCCGAATAGAGCGGGCTCTGTGACACCGAGCCAAGCCGAGATACCTGAAGAACTTGCAAGTCCTTTGAGCTTTTCATCTTTCCCTTTCATAAAGAACGTTGCAGCGAAAATCGCAAATGCTGCTGAACCCTGTGCGATATTTGACAGTGCAAGGATCGGCCACAGGAATGTACCGCCCTGATCTGAAATCAGCTGTAAGTCTACAGGCAGGAATGTATGGTGCATACCTGTGATAACAAGGACTGCATAGAATCCACCATAGATCAGACCGCCTAACCAGCCGAAGTTTTCAAACATATAAACAACTGCATCAGTTACGGCTGTACCTGCTGCGAATGTCAGTGGTCCAATGACGATAAATGCTGCGAAACCGGTGATTAGTATTGATACCGGTGCGACAACCAGTAGCTTGATTGAATCGTGTACGCGTCTGTTTAAGAACTTTTCAATCACTGCATACAGATAAGCTGCCACTAATACCGGAAGTACCTGACCCTGATAACCGATTGATTCAACGGTTAAGCCGAATAAATTCCACGTTGGCACTGTACCTTCCTGCAGCGCATCCGGGTAAGCGTATGCACTTAACAGGGCAGGATGTACCAGTACCAGACCAAGCACGATACCCATTAAAGGATTGGCCCCGAACCTTTTTACTGCTGACCAGCCGATCAATGCAGGTAAAAAGGTGAAGGCGGCGCTGGCTATAATGTTAATAACTTCTGCAATATCAGCCCACTGAGGATACGTGACGATCAGTGGATCCGGACCGAATAAATTTTCGGCTGTCAGTACGTTGTTCAAACCAAGCAGTAAACCTGCTGTTACGATTGCCGGAAGAATTGGAATAAAGATATCAGCTAACAGTTTGATGGCTCTTTGCAGCGGATTCATATTCTTTGTCGCTGCGCTTTTTACATCATCCTTCGACACTTCCTGAATACCTGTTTCCTCTGCTAAAACTTTGTACACCTTGTCGACAAGTCCCTGGCCGATGACGACCTGGAATTGCCCGCTGTTGGAAAATGATCCTTTAACAAGATCAATTGACTCAAGTTTCTTCTTGTCCACCTTGCTTTCGTCATTCAAGACGAAGCGGAGACGTGTAACACAGTGTGTCGCTGTGTTGATGTTTTCCTGTCCGCCGATTGCCTCAACAATCTGGCGCACCTGTTCACGATTCACATCGCTCATCTATAAAACCTCCCTTTCGAAACCGTTTTCATTTCCGTGGCACTTCATTTCATCTATTCCCGATATTCGGGAAAAAACACTGGGAATTGGAGTTAAAATCGGTCTGTCTATGACCACAGGCATACGCGTGACTCACTACAGCAAACCCGGGTGTATCAAACAGCTGCAGCGCAAAATACGACAGCTGCCAGTCAAAATACGACAACTGGAGCCACAGTGCTTGCCAGTGAAGACCCGGGACTGTCCCGGGTCTTCACTCTCCAAATAAACAGCGCTTACATTAAGCATCTATAATCCTATAACGTGTATATACAAGTTGTCAATCAGTAAGTTTCATTATACGTATGTTAGGTATTTAGTTTGTCGAAATAATGGATATTTTTTGTAATATCATGTCAAACCATATTGTGTTTATTATCGAAAAGGGGTAAAATATACTAAATATAATAGAACTTTAGTCATGTTTAACAAATGATTTAATTGGATATAAAAGCATCTTTTTAAATGTTGTACGGGTATTCACATGATTGTCATACATATCAGATGAATATGAGGGAGGGGTTGCGATGAGATGGTTATTGTCCTTGCTGATGAGCAGGTTGCGTTCAGGACGTTCTGCGGTGCCGCCATCTGATCAGCCGCTTGTGAATTTATTGCATGGGGTAAAGACTGGTTATCTTGCGATGGAGATTGCAGGAAAACTTTCTTATAAGAAAAAAGAGCGTAATAAGCTTTTTTACAAAGCCATTCTGCTGAACCCTCAGGCGCTTCGTGCTCATGAGGATGTACTGTTGTCAGCAGGTGCGAAGTTGCTTGAGTGGGATATGAAGGGTGAGGACCTGCCTGAGAAAATCACACATTTTAACGCTGAGAAAGAAGTCATTAAGGCGATGCTGGACGTTCATTTCGATCATAAAAATGATTTGTTTCTGCACCGTGTGTTTACAGAACAGACTAAAAAGCGTGAGCAGAAAGATGAGTGGTTTGTCTACCGTGATGTGCTTGCAGCTGCAACGCATAACAAGCTTATTCTGATTGAGCCGCATCAAGTAGAGGCGTTTAAAGAAGGACATATTCTTAGTGAGGGATGGATTGAGGAGCGTTCTGACATTTCGAAGATCAGAAATGAAGCGCGTAAGTGTTTTGAAGAACGCGATTACTCGAAATCAGCAACGATGAGTTTTTTACTCGTTCTGTCAGAAGCCATGACAAATGTATTTAAACATGCTGAGCACGGAAAAGTGACCATTGTGGAAGATCATGAAAGCGCCATTCACTTTATTGTTGAAGATTCAGGTACAGGGATTCCGCTGGAGCAGCTTCCAAAAGCTACACTCCTCACGGGATATTCTACTCAGAAATCGATGGGACAGGGGTTTACGGTTATGCTGAAAATCGCTTCATTCATTCACCTTCACACTTCTGAGGAAGGCTCGGCGCTTGTTCTTACATTTGAGCATCCTGATAAAACAGAAATCAGCCGGCAGGAGCAGAATACAGTCAAAGCTGTTCCACAGGGCTAGGAGGTGTGAAGATGGCAAAATATACGCCGCTTAGAAAGCAATTTTTATACTGGACGTTTGCAGCAGTCGTGGTGGTCGGTATCATTGGCGCCATCATTCACGCGCTGCTCGTCCAGCAGCAGATCGCAGCACAGACTGAAAATAGTGCTGATGAGATTAAAAAGGAATTATTGTCGCGTTTTGACCAGACGGAAACAGCGCTCGAACTGTTAGAAGAAGAGCTCGACACCCGCATGCTTGCACAGGCCAGGCTGATTGCGACTGAGTTAGATGAATTAAACGGCAGCAATCTGACCAGGGATCAGCTGCTTCAATATAAAGAAGAATTCAGCCTCGACGGTGTAACCATTTTTCAGGAAACCGGAGATGATGTGACGGCAACTGTGACATCAGAACCGGGTGATGCGGGTTTTAGCCTGAAAGAGGCAGGATATTATGAAGCAGCAGTCAATATTTTAAACAATGATGAAGCTTACTCTCTCGTCAGTTCTGAAACAGTGACAGGTACAAATATATCTAACGATGAGCGTCACAAATATGCCTATTACCGTCCGGAAGGCGCTGATTATTTTTTAAATATTTATGTAGAAGCTGAAGATATTACAGCTTATCTGAATCAGGCGGGCCCACAGGCACTGATTGATGAAATGACGGAGAATCTGAAGGTCATGGAAGAAGGCGCGGTTTATGAAATGGCGGAATCGGGATGGACGTTTACTGCAGGGAGTGAACGTACGCTGACTGAAAAGGCACAAACACTGATCGGCTCAGATATGGGTTCAGACGGTGACCAGTATTACAGGATCTACTTTCCGGTTAACGATTCTTATGCAGCATACGTAGCGCTTGATAAATCGGATATTTCAGCACCGATCTACCGGAATGCGCTAGTCATGATGGTAACGAGACTGCTGCCGTTGATTTTACTGATTATCTTAATTTCTAAGTTTTTTAATAGAGTCGCAATCCACATTCAGAAGCTGATTAACCAGGTGTCAGCGCTTGAGGGCGGAGATTTAACGGTAAAAAATGATATTGATGATCAGGGTGAATTGAGAAAGCTGTCAGTCAGCATGAACAGGATGACCGACCGGCTGAATTACCTGTTAAAAAAAGCTTCAGGATACACTTCGCAGGCTGAGAGAATGTCTGTGATGCTTGAGAAAGAAACGAAGGAAACGGCGCGAAGGATGTCAGAGCTGACGGTTGAATCAGCCATGATGGCACGTCATGAAAGTGAAGAAGTCACCCATATGCTGAAAGATGCTGAACGCTTCGTCAGAATCTACGCGCCGCCGAAAGATGCAGATAAGTATTTAGAAAAAATCAGTCTGATGAGACATCACGTTCAGTCCAAGTCTGAAGCAGCAACTGAAATCACGATTACCATCAGTGATCTTTTGCATTCACTCCACAGCCAGGCAGAGTCACTTGCTGAAACATCACAGGAGATGACTGAGCTGATTGATACATTTAAAACGAAGTAACATGTCAAAACTACAGGGGCAGGTGAAATAGATGCAAAGTGTTGTAACAAAAGGAAAAACGATTCAGGAAGCGGTGCAGACAGGAGTCGACCTGCTTGAAGTTTCGAAGCGGGACGTACATATCGAGATCCTTCAGACACCGGCAAAAGGTTTTCTGAAAATCGGTTCAAAACAGGCTGTTGTCAGATTGACAATGCTGAATGAAAAAGGAGAGCCTGCTGTCAGAAAAGATGAGCGGCCAGCACCGCCGTCTGATATCCATGAACCAGAAAAGGAAAATGAAGAAGTTCAAGACTGGTTTTCACAGGCGGAATCATTTTTTGACAAGGTAGATGTAGAAAAGGTTGAACAAGTAAAAACAGGTCAACCATCTGCAAGAAAAAATCAGCCTACAAGTGAAGAATTACTCGAAAAACATGGTGCAGTCTGGGTGGAAGACGGAAAACTTCTGATGGAAGCGGGGTCACACAAGCTTCCGGTCGTCACCGTTCCAAAAGAGATCAAGCTTTACCGGAATCAAAAGCTCATTGAGGAGAAAACGTTTATCCTCTCACCAAATGACTCATACCGGCTGTCAATTGAAGATGAAATCAAAAAGACAGAGTGGTCGATCACGATTGATCAAAACAAACTGAAAGCCTATTTGAAAATCGAGCCGGGTTATAAAATCACGCGAACGATTCTTGATGCTGAACCAAGTTCACACCTTACAATTTCATTCAACGAGCAAAAAGATACCTATCTGAATGTGACAGAGCGTGAAATCAAAGCCGATATGCAGGAGAAATCAATCCTGCAAAACGTTGATAAGATCGAACTCATGCGGGCAGTCAGGAGTACTGAGCCTGAAGAATATACAATTGCACGTGGAGTTGCCCCGACTGACGGCAAAGACGGTTGGCTTGAATTAAAAGTGGAAACCAATGTGAAAGAAGGTATGAAAGAGGACGAGCACGGCAAGGTTGATTTCCGTGAAACAAAAGTATTTCCGAATATCGAAACGGGCGACATTATCGGGATCGTTCACCCGCCTGAAGAAGGAAGCTCAGGGTATTCAGTTTTCAGTGAATCACTGCCGCCAAAACCTGTTTATCCGGTTATTTTAAGGCTTGGTAAAGGTGTGAAACTGATCGGTGATAAAGTCGTTGCCAGTGAATTCGGACGCCCTCATATTGAAGAGCGCGGGCAGCTCGTGAAAATCGCGATTATGCCAAAGCTGCTTCATAACGGTGATGTAAGTCTCGAATCAGGAAATATTTCATTTTTCGGGGATGTGGAAATTACCGGAGAAGTGCATAACGGTATGAAGATTGAGGCACAGGGAAATGTCATCATTGCGAAAAATATCAGCGGTTCACACTGTAATGCAACAGGTGCGATCAGTGTGAAGGGGAACGTCATTTCTTCAGACCTGTCAGCAGGACAGAATAATATGGTGACATCCAAGCTGTCCATACTGGTCGGTGCGTTGAAACAGGACATTGACAGAATCATCGCAGTCATTACCCAACTGGTGAATTCACCGGGATTCAAAACAACTGACTTTGCAAAAGGCGGTCTCCAGCCGCTGGTCCGCATTTTAATGGAAAAGAAGTTCAGCGATTTTATTCCAAGAGCTAAAAAATATGTCCAGCTTGTAAAAGAAGGGCGCGCTCAGCTAGACGATGAACGCTGGGAAGAAACGGCTGAACAGATCTCAGCATTGTTTCTGACATTATCAAGCAAGCCGATGTCACTGAACATCTTTTCCCACCTTTCTCAACAACTGGACTCGCTCGAAGAAGAACTCGAATTATTTGATGAATCAAAATCAGTGATTAGCGTACAAAACGTGCTAAACAGCAGAATACATGCTGGTGGCAACCTTTATATTCAAGGTCAGAGCTGTGTACATTCAAGAATTCACTCAGGCGGTTACATGACCATCACCGGCACACTTCGCGGTGGAGAGGCTTATGCTGAAAAAGGCATGTATATAGGTGAGACAGGTGCAGAAAGTGGAACACCGACGCATCTGGCCGTACCGTCAAACGCTTCAATCAAAATCGGGACGGCACTTGAAGGCACCGTACTCCGGATTGGCAATCGTAAAAAAATACTGACAGAAAATCATTACGCACTAACAGCGAGTATCAACGCTAAAGGTCAGATCGTCCTGCGCTGATATTTGCCTTATTGAAAGGGGGAATATGATGTTCTCATATGAAATCGAGCAGGAAAGCGAACGTGCGAAAGTCACCTTCGAAGGCGACCTTGATATCGATTGTACAGAAACAATCGAAGACGAGCTGATCCCTGCACTAACCGGCTATAAAAGCGTCATCATCGAATTCGGAGCAGTCGAATTCGTCGACTCCTCAGGCATGGGCCTGCTGCTAAACCTTGTCCAGTCACTAAAAGACGAAGGCGTATCCGTCTACATCAGGCGCGTGCGTGAAGAAGTCATGGAAGTATTCGACCTGCTGCAGATTCCGGAGATTTTAGGGCGGCATACGTTTGTGGGGTAGCTGCGTACGTAGTAAAGGGTCTGACCCGCCACTACGTACCCGGCTGGTGAGGAGTGAAGACCCGGGACAGTCCCGGTACTTCAATACCCGCTACTAACAAGACAAAATACAGAAAGGGGGATAAAACATGGTAGACCCCGGAAATGTAAAGGGAAAATGTCTGGAATCAATTACTGATAATATTATTCAATCAATGGCGCATCATATTGCGGTTATCGATCAACAGGGTGATATTTTGATCGTGAATAGCGCATGGTCTGATTACACGCGGATCAATGGTGGAGACCCTGAGGAAACTGGTGTTGGCAGTAATTATTTTACTGTGTCCGACAGGGAAACGGTCAGGAAGATTAAAACAGTGCTTGATGGGACGACAGATAGAGTTGTGGTGGAATACCCATGTCATGCCCCGAGAGAGAAACGCTGGTTTGCAATGAATGTCACCCCGCTGATGGATTTCAATAGAAACAATATCATTGGTGCCGTGATTACACATATGGATGTAACCGACCGGAAGCTGCTTGAGCTCAGACAGCAGAAGGATCTTGATATGGCAAAGTCGATTCAAAAACGCGTCGTGCTTGAGCCGATTGAACAGGAAAACATTACAGTAAAAGGATTTTATCTTGCATCAGATCAGCTTTCAGGAGACTTATATGCATGGTACAAAATCAGTTCCCATCAATATGGTGTGATTCTGCTTGATATTATGGGCCATGGTGTGACAGCCGGCATGATGAGTATGGCAATCCGTTCGATGCTTGAGGGGATTATTACTGATGAGATTGAACCTGGCAAAGTGTATCTTAAATTGAACGAACAATTCCATAAATTCTTCAAATCAGGGAGAGGGTATAAGAACTTTTTCTGTACAGGGATCTATATGCTGATTGATACCGATGAAAAATCTATCTCCTATATCAATGCAGGGCATCCGGGAGCAGTCGGGCTTTCTGGAAATGAAAGCTTTATTTTGAGCAGTGCGAACCCGCCGATCGGCTTGTCTAAGGAACCTGACGTGAAGACAGGAAAAGTGCAGGTCAGTGAGAAAACAAAGCTTCTTTTATATACAGACGGGTTTACAGATTCTATGAATATGCGTCTGTCAGATGGTGAATCCTTTATTTTACAGGAAATGCACTTGAACGATGATATACATGAGCATTTTGAAAAAATTGTTTCAGATCTGAACAGAAAAGACGATATAGCAATTGTAAGTGTTAGTTTTGAATAAGAATTTTGGAGGTGATGACCATGGATGAACAACACTTAATTAAGCTGCTTCGGGTTCCGGCTGGAATCGTGGACGACAGTGGAACGGTGCTGCTGACCAACCCGGCGTGGGATCAGTTTGAAACCATGGTTGATCATGCCGGCAAAGAATACAGCGAGCTGAACCGATTGATCAGAGCACCGCATATCAAAAAAGAGTGCCAGAAAATCTGGCGCGGAAAAAATGAGTCCTTCGAATATTATTTCAGGACCATTGCGCGTGATCACTGTCAGCTTTCCATTACCAAATGTAATGAAAATCGCATGCTGTTTCAAGTCCTGCCGGCTGTCGACTCAGGTGTGGTTGCTGAGAACGCAGTTGACGTTTTAGAAAGTATGAATGAAGCATTCTTTTCGCTAGATGAAAACTGGTGCTTTACATATGTTAACCATGAAGCGGAAAAAGTTTTATTCAAATCAAGAGAAGAACTGATTGGTAAAAATATGTGGCTGCTGTTTCCTGATGCCTGGGGAACTAATTTTGAAGAACACTATTTTAAAACAATGCACGATCAGATTCCGACAAGGTTTGAAGAATACTATGGACCGATTAAAAGCTGGTTTGAAGTTACTGCCTACCCGAACAGGCAGGGCGGACTTTCTGTTTATTTCCGGAATATTAATAAACAGAAGGAAATGGAGAAATCACTCTGGCAGTCTGCGAATTCAGATCACCTGACCGGTCTGCCGAACAGACGCTATTCCTATGAATTAATGAAAGATTATATAGAAAAGAACCATCCGTTTACAATCTATTTCCTGGATCTCGATCAGTTCAAAATCATCAACGACCTGTATGGTCACGATGTAGGTGACAGGCTGATTCACAAAATCGGGATGAGGCTGCAAAAAAATCTCCCTGAAGAAATTACCATTTCAAGGCTCGGTGGGGATGAGTACCTGATTCTTGTGCCCGATCTGCTTGATAAGGCTGAAGTAGAAGATCTCGGCAACCGGCTGATCGGGATGTTCAGCAAAGCTTTCGTGCTGCAGGACCGTCCTGAAATTCATGTCGAACCAAGTGTCGGCGTCAGTCAGTTTCCGAAAGACGGTAATCTTGTGGATACGCTGATTGATAAAGCAGATATTGCGATGTATGAAGCGAAGAAAAAACAGCTCACAAAAGCTGTCATGTATGATCCTGTTATGCATGAAAGCGTATCACGCGATTTGATCATCCAGCAGGAGCTGAAAAAAGTGATTGAACGCGGAGAACTGGAGTTTGTCTATCAGCCACAGATCGACTCGCGAAGAAACTGGATTACTGGAGTTGAAGTTCTTACACGATGGACACACCCGGTACTCGGCCCGGTCTCACCGGCAGAATTTATCCCGATCGCTGAGACATCCGGCATGATGGAAAAACTGACGCGCTATCAGCTTGACTGGTGCCTCAGTAAATTTTCTGATTGGAGAAAGCACTTCAGCTTTGACGGCGTGATTGCTTTTAATATCTCATCAGGCCTGTTCCGCAATAAAAACTTTATTGCTTTTCTTGAGCAGGTCATACGCGAACACAAAATTCCATTTGACCAGATTGAGCTTGAGATCACCGAGAATATTCAACTGTTCTCACACAAAGAAAGCGTTCAGACACTCGAACGCCTGCGCGACCTCGGCATCCGCGTCGCAATCGACGACTTTGGGACGGGCTATTCAACCCTGTCTTATCTGAATCAGTTTCCGGTTGATAAAATCAAGATCGATAAACACTTTACTGATCAGATCATGACAGATATTAAGGGAGAAGCGATCCTGGTTTCTATTATTAAACTTGCTAATAGTCTGGAGCTCGACGTGCTGGCAGAAGGTGTGGAAACTGAGGAGCAGCGTGACTTTTTGAAAATGAACGGGTGTAGTGATATGCAGGGGTATTACTATTTTAAGCCGATGACATTGACAGAGTGTGAGCAGTTTTATTATGAGAAGGTTTTGAAGGAGAGAGTGCCTGAGTAGGGTGCTCTTTTTGTTTTGGGGTCGGGCCGGGCAGAGGCGTGTCCGGAGGTCGTATTATCGCTGGTGAGGGTCGTATTCGGCTCCACGGAGGTCGGATACACCCGGGTTGGAGGTCGCATCAGCGCCGGCGAAGGTTGTATGAGCAAAATCCAAGGTCGTATCGGTGAATTTGGTTGCAGCACCGGCCTCACTTTATGCATTTAAGAAACTAAGAGCTTGTTTCCTAAGTGCATGAAGAGGGTGTGGTCCTCAAACGTCGTATAATGCTCCGTGAATGTCGTATTTGAGTTCGTGAAGGTCGGATACGCCCGGATTGGAGGTTGTATTATCGCCTGCGAAAGTCGTATGAGCGGAATCGAACGTCTTATCCGCAAATTTGGTAGCCGCGCCAGTCCTGCTTGATGAACTAAAGACATATTCAAAAACTATTTCCTTTATCTAGTATTTATCTGCCGGATCCACTATAATAAATCTAATTTCAGAAAGGAGTGAACTTTTGAATACCAATACTCGCGTCCTATCTATCAAACATTTAACGCTCAAGGCTCTGATCCAGCGGATTCCTGAGCACCATCCGGGATATGGCAGGGTTCTTGAGCAGCTATCGATTGAAGAAGCCGGCCTTCACGGAGAACTATACTTCGATTCACTAGCTTCTAAAATCTTAACCCCTCAAAGCGCTCAGCTTAAAAATCTCACACTCTACCTCTTTAAAGAAACCTTCCAAATCGACTCTATTATCATTACCCCACAGTTTATACTGATCACAGAAATCAAAAATATGGTTGGCAATCTTCATTTTGATAAAAAAGGTGGTGTCCTGACGAGAATTTCTAATGGACAAACGGCATATTTTACTTGTCCATTGTTTCAGGTATCGCGACATAAAGAGTGTATTTCACACGTGTTAAATTATTTAAATTTGAATGTGCCTATACATGATCTTGTTATCTATACTAACAAAAATGTTGAATTTACAGTGAAGGATTCCGAACAGGAAATCTATGAGAAAATTCATCGTGTGGAGCGATTCACCCATCATTATAGAAAGATGAAAAATAGCGCTACTCCTCATCTTTCATCCGCTCAGATGAAAATTCTTTGCCAGGAATTGTTGAAAAGAAATATACGACCTTTTTGGAAAGACTATGTAAGCAATTCAGGTATTCCCTATTCAAATCTGCTAAATGGAGTCATGTGCTATGCCTGTTGCAAAATTGCCATTCAAATCAGGAACGGATGGCGGTGTCCTGGTTGCAATAAAAGAGTTGATGACATGCTGCACCAAAATATAACCGATTATTTTCTTCTTCGTGGCCCAACCGCAACAACAAACGACATCTCACATTTTCTGAATATTCCTAGCACCAGAAGCGCCAGGAACTATCTAGATAAGTTAGGTTTTAAATCTGAAATAATAGGCAAACAAAAGATATTTATTAGCCCGTTACATGAAGTGTCGACGGAGGATTTGAATAAAGTTAGAAAATGATGGGAGAAATACTGGAGGTCGTGTTATTGCTAGCAAAGGTTTTATTGGGTTCCGCGAAGTACGGGTACACCAGTGGTGGAGGTCGCACCCGAGCTGGTGAAGGCCTTATTAGTGGAACCAAAGGTCGTATCCGCAAATTTGCTCGCGGTACCAGCCCCACTTCATGCCTTTAAGAAACTAAGGGCTTGTTTCCAAAGAGCATGAAGAGGGTTTGGAGGTTGAACGTCGTATTATGCCTACTGAATGTAGTATGCTGCCCCGCGAAGGTCGGATACACCCGGGTTGAGTGTCGCATCCGCGGCGGCGAAGGTCGCATGAGCCAAATTGAATGTCCTATCCGCCCCAGCCGCCAACCCTCATCCCAAAAAAACATCCCCAAATAAGATGCACAATCCCACCCAGTAAGCTAGAATAGAACATGACAAGTGTCATATATAAAGATCCATTCAGTTGGAAATGTAAAATAGATAGGATGATTCAATGAGAACGGCAGTGGTTACTGACAGTACGGCTTATGTGCCGGTGGAGCTGCGTGAGATGTATGATATTCGTATGGTGCCGCTTTGTGTCATCATGAATGGCAAGACGTATGAGGAAGAGGTTGATCTGACGACGGATGAGTTTTATGAAGAAGTCCGTAAAGGCAATGACCTGCCTAAAACGTCGCAGCCGGCAGTGGGAACATTTGCTACGTTATTTGAAGAGCTTGGTCAGGAACACGATGAAGTGGTTACGATCCATTTATCAAGCGGGATCAGCGGTACATACGCCGGGGCGGTTCAGGCCGGTGAGATGGTTGATAATATAAACGTGTACGCATTTGACTCTGAGATTGCCTGCATGGTTCAGGGAATGTTTGTGATTGAAGCAGCGGCTATGGCTAAAAATGGCGCCGGTGCCGAGGAGATTATGACGCGTTTAAACGAGCTGAAGGAAACAACGCGCGCGTACTTTATGGTAGATAACCTGAGTCACCTTCAGCGCGGAGGGAGATTGTCAAACGCCCAGGCGATTATCGGAAGTCTCCTTCAGGTAAAGCCACTCCTGCACTTTGTAGACACACAGATTGAACCGTTTGAAAAAATCCGTACCCGTAAAAAAGCAATGAAGCGGATTGTTGACCTATTAAAAGAAGATGCACAGAAATACGAAGAAGTTCAGGCAGTCATTATCCATGCCAACCGCGAAGAAGAAGCCATTGCATGGAAAAATGAGATTAGCAGCGAACTGCCAAACGTTTCATTCCGCATCAGCCACTTTGGACCAGTGATCGGCACGCACCTAGGCGAAGGGTCGATGGGTCTTGGGTGGATGAAAAAGTAGTAGAGGGTCTGACCCTGCTCTAAGTACCCAGCCGGTGAAGAAGGTAGACCCGGGCGAAAACCCGGGCACTACCCAGTATCTAAAAACCACATAAAAGGAGTCCACGCAATGATCACTCCCCAGCAATTCCTCTCCGGAAGACAGTTTCTCCTATGCGAAGTCCTCAACGTATTTCCGCTTGAACAATGCCAGAACGAAATCACCATGATCCCGGCAGTAGAAAAATTCAGATGCAATAGATGTAGTAACACCAAGCGCTACCTGTTTGCGACTCACGCATGCGGTAAATGCGGAAGGTTATGTACCTATTGCCGCAACTGCATTCAGATGGGGAAAGCGTCTGAGTGTGAGCGGATCGTGTTATGGAACGCGTCACCATTTCAAAAAGAGCCGCCCGCAGCACCAATTCTTCAGTGGCAAGGCAGCTTGTCACCTCCGCAACAAAGAGCATCAGCTGCTCTCATCCAATCCATTGACTCAAAGCGATCCATCCTCATCCACGCAGTGTGCGGTGCCGGGAAGACTGAGATACTGTTTCCAGCGATTGAAAATGCACTTCAACACGCATTACGCGTATGTATTGCTACACCCCGCCGTGATGTTGTGCAGGAGCTGGCCCCGCGATTAAAACGCGCTTTTCCCACTTCAGAAATTGAATCCCTCTACGGTGGCAGTGAAGATCGTCTGCCGCATGCCCACGTCACCATCGCAACCACCCACCAGCTGATCAGGTTTAGAGAAGCGTTTGACGTGATGATCATTGATGAAGTTGATGCTTTTCCGTATGCTGCAGACCACGCTCTCCAAAAAGCTGCGCAGCATGCCCGCAAGAAGAATTCCACACTCATTTACCTCAGCGCCACACCCTCCCGCAAAATTAAAACGGATCAGACAGTTAAAATTCCTGCAAGATTCCACGGTCATCCTTTACCTGTTCCGAAAACGAAATGGCTTGGTAATTGGCGTAAGTCATTGCTCAAAAAGAAAGTTGATCCGATCCTTTTAAAATGGCTCACTATACACCCGAAGGCGCTTGTCTTTATGCCTGACATTGAATCGATGGAGATTTATGCGGATTTGCTTGATGTGCCGTTCGTTCACTCAGCTGATCCAGATCGCGGGCAGAAGGTGCAGGCGTTTCGGGAAGGCAGGCACCAGGTTATGCTGACAACGACTATTTTAGAGAGAGGGGTTACGTTTCCGGGTGTGGAGGTGGCGGTTGTGGGTGCCGGTGATCCTGTATTTACTGAAGCTGCGCTTGTGCAGATCGCTGGCCGTGTTGGACGCGATCCGGCAAAACCTCACGGCGATGTGACACTTTTTCATACCGGACTGACTGATGCGATCGTGAAAGCGCAGCGGCATATTGTGCTGATGAATAAGGAAGCGCAGAAGCTGGGGTATTTGAAATGAGGTGCCTGTATTGTCACGCCAGGATATTCGAAGAGGTCGGCTGGAGTGACTTGATTTTTAAAAGGGTGGAGGATCCGTTTTGTGTGGATTGCCGCAGTACGTTTGTGGAAATTGAGGACCCACGTTGCACTATATGTTCGCGCTCAATGAATGCGGACGGTGTTTGCGGCGACTGTGAAATGTGGGCAAAGCATCCTAACTACTCAGACGTACTGATCTCTAATCATTCAATCTATGAATACAATGATTCGTTGAAAGAGCTCATCAAGCGCTTTAAATATAACGGGGATTATGCGCTTGCGGGGTGCTTCAGACAGGAATTAATTGAACACATTAAGCTTTATAAAAAATCTATCATCATCCCTTTGCCAGTCAGTTCTTTACGGTTAAAAGAAAGAGGTTTTAATCAGACAGAAGCGCTGCTAGAATGTGCGGGAATTTCATATGAGAATCTCTTAAAGAGAATTGATACTGAAATTTCTCAGGCAAAAAAACAGAAAGCTGCACGTCATAAAGGAGAAAATCCATTTCAGACTGAAAAAGTATTAAATGGAGAAAACATTTTGCTCATTGATGACCTCTACACAACCGGTACAACAATCAGAAGAGCTGCCAGTGTGTTGAAAAAATCCGGAGCGGGTGAAGTAAGATCTTTAACGATTGGAAGATGATTTAAGGTCGAACTGGTGACAAAGTTTCATTGTCTAAATAAAAAGACCTACATATTATCTTCCATTTATTCCTCATTCGATTTATACTAAAGAAAACAACTGAGGAGGACATAAACATGGCAGAATTAAAAAATTGTCCTAAGTGTAATGCAATCTTTAACTACAACGGCTTACGTGATGTATGCCCGAAGTGTCATAAAGAAGAAGAGGATTTGTTTGAGGTAGTGTACCGTTTTTTGAGACAGCGTGAAAACAGGGCAGCATCGATTAACCGTATCACTGAAGCTACCGGAGCGTCAGCGGGACTGCTTCACAAGTGGGTTCGTAAGCGCAGACTCCATCCGGCACAATTCCCGGGGCTTGGTTATCCGTGTGATAATTGCGGTACGCTGATTATTCAGGGGAAGATCTGTAAATCATGTACAGATAACATCAAAACTGACCTGGCGCAGCATGAAGCGAATATGGAATTTCGTGAAGCAGTAGCAAACAGCAATAAGAAAACTTACCTTTCAAACCGCAATAAATAAGCATCAGACGCATGGGACTTTTATTCTAAATTTCCCCTGCGTCTTTAATTTTTGTTCAGCCTGCCGATATAATGGGTAACACACTAATATCGATAAAGGAAAGCAGGTGAGAGCTTTGAAAATTAATCCTTTTCATCAAAATCCAATCAATCCTTATAAACGCCAGGAAGCTAAAGTAGAGCAGACAGAACTACAGAAGCAAAAAAAGGCTGATAAGGTTGAGATTTCATCAGAAGCAAAGGAAATGCAAAGCTTAAATAAAATCCAGGAAGGCCGGCAGGAGAGAATTGATCAGCTGAAGGCATCTGTTGAGAATGGCACGTACAAACCGGATGCTACTCAGACGGCTGAGAACCTGTTGAAATTCTTCAGACAGAACTGATAAAAAATTGCTCATTCGATGGGCAATTTTTTATGTATAAACGGAGGTGTATGAATCGTGCAAATTAAAATGGATCCAGCGGTGAGCAGTCAGTCAGGTAGCCAGAAAGAAGTAGCGCTGAAACAAGGTGACTTATTTTCTGCTAATGTGAAAAGCAAAGGCAACGGTGAGGCAACGCTTCAGGTTAAAGGTCAGGAAGTTAAAGTAAAGACAGAAGGCGAGCTGCCAGCTAATGGGCGCGTATCACTTGAAGTAACAGGTACGAAAGATGGTATGCCAGTCGTTCGTCAGGTGCAGCAGAATCCTCAGCAGTCTCAGCAACAACCAGATCTTGTGAAACTGAATGATGGAAAACCTTTAACACCTGAGCTGAAAGTGGCGGTCAATCATTTAATGGAAAAAGGCGTCCCTGTTAACAAAGAAGTCATGCAGGCACTTAGGAACTTTTTATCTAAAACTGATGCCCCGTCCAGTCAAAAGCTTGAAACGATTCAGGCAGCTGTCTCAAAAAATCTGTCAATCACAGCAAATAAACTGACTGCGATCCATTCTGCTTTGCACGGACCTCCAATCAGTGAAGCAGTATCAGCACTTTTAAAAAGTGCCGGCGTTGAGATCACTGCAGGACGTCAGCACAGCACAAGTCAAATCGAGAGCGCAGCCAGACAGCAACTGACACAGGCACTTCAATTACTGATGAAAGCAGCACCGGAACAGGTTCAGTCGCTGCTCAAACAGTTTGATGCAGGTGGCAATGTAAAAGAACTTGCTGCGCAGTTGCAGAAGAACTTTCCGGCATTACTTGCAAATAACCAGCAGGCAACGAAATTTCTGGACAATGCTGTAAAGCTTGATTCACTCGTAAAACCTGTCGTTGAAAGTCAGCCAGTGGATCAATCAAAGGCGCTGATGATTCAAGAAGCGAAAACATCGATCCGTAAATCTCCGGATGTAAAAGCAGTTGTAGAATCTTTTGCAAAGCTGAGCGATCAGGCTGACTTTGATCCACAGACGAAACAGGCGCTTCAGCAATCAGCTGCGAAGGCGGAACAGTTTATCCAAAATGGACAGGAGCTTCAGGCGCGACAGGAAATGATGCAGGGAATCCAGCAGGCTTCAGCTGCTTATCCTTTAAAAGCTGCTTCGGAACAGTACCAGCTGTCTGATGAACTGATTTCTCAAATTCCCATGCAGTCACGGGACGTTATTGTGACGAGAATCAGTGAGCGTCTATCTCAGGCCGCGCTTGATTTTAAAAATATCCAGAAAGACATCAGCCGCAACCTGAGTCAGATTGAGTTTGCTGCAAACCAGCCGAAACAGGCTGCCGTTCAGCAGACAAAACCACTTCTTGAAGCCACGATTAAAATGCTCGATCAGGCTATTTTAAAAGGTGACTTTATGCTTCATACAAATATGCAGACAGAGAAAAATCTGCTGAAAGCAAGCGGTCAGCTGGCTGAAGCGTCAAAGCTTTTAGCACGTGGAGAAGTTGCGCAGGCTGCAAGGATCACATCTGAAGTTAAATCAATGATGGAGAAAATTGAATTCAAGCCTTCTGATGTCAAAGTACAGCATTTCGTCTCAAAAGAAATCATGCAGCTTGAGCCTGCATCCCAGCAGCGAACAACGGCAATGCAGCTCCAGCAGTCTATGCAGATGCTTCACAACGAACCGTCAGCGCGCCATGCGTATGAACATGTCCGTTCAATGGGTATGACATTTGAGAATGAGCAGGCTCATTCACTGCTTCGCGGGTCAGGAAATGAACAGATGGCTTCAACGCTAAAAGCGATGCTTCTGAAAATGAGTCAGGAAGGGAAAGCGGATCAGTCCATGAACCAGCTGATCGGTCAGCAGCTGCTCAGTAAAACCGATACGAATGGTTTGCAGAGCATGGTCATGACACTTCCATTTATTCTGCAGGAAAAAGTGGAGAATTTTAAAGTCTACATGCAGTCGAAAAACAGCAGTCAGAAGATTGACTGGGAAAACTGTAATCTTTACTTCCTCTTTGATACGAAAAAAATGGGTGAGATCGGTGTATCGCTGAATGTATCTGAACGTAATCTTTCTATTAAAATGAAAAACGACCAGGAAGGCTTTGAAGCTAAAATGGCACCGATCACTGACCTGGCAAAAGACCGTCTTGAACAGATCGGTTATCAGGTGCAGCAGCTTCAGTTCGACCGTCTGACAAAAGAAGATCAGCCGGAAGAAGCTGAACTTCAGGAGAAGGCAGTGCCAATCATGACTGAGAAGGGATATGATTTTTCAGTATGAGACCACATTATTTTAATCCAGCCGCAAAACGGAAAATCAGCGGCCCGACAGCTGCAGTCATCCGCTATGACGAAAAGGACGACTCCCCGCATATCGTAGCCCAGGGAAGCGGCGCACTTGCGGAAAAAATACTGGAGCTTGCCAAACAACACAATATTCACCTTGAAGAAGACAACAGCCTGCTCGCTGACCTCTTGGACATTGATCTGGGGGACACCATCCCTCCACAGCTTTACGCAGTGATTGCAGAGATCCTGCTGCTGATTGAGGAGATGGAGAAGCAGTACTGAAGGCAGGGGACAGTCCCTGGTCTTCAAAAGTCCGGACGTGGAAAACACACACGTCCGGACTTTTTTATATAAATGAAAAATTACCTATTAATCATTTTCCATTTTCCCCGATAAATAGAGTAGCAGGAGGGGAAACGATGAACTTTTTATCAAAAGAACTTTTATATCAGAAATCACCTCAGGAGCTGACTTCCTTACTTTATGAAGCAGCGATTACGAAACTCGAAAAAGCGATTCAGGATACGAAAGAACAGAATTATATAGAAGCCAACCAGTCATACCAGAGAGTGAACGATATTCTTCACCGCCTCGGGGCAGGGCTGAACTACGAAAGTGGTATTATCGCTGATCAATTGGATGCTGTGTATAACTTTATGGCGGATGAGATTGTGATGGCGAATCTGAAGAAGGATGCCGGGAAGGCTGAGGAAGTGCTGACGCTTCTGAAGGAAATCAGCGACTCCTGGAATCAGGCTACAAAAGCAAACCAGACAACAAAGCCTCGTCCGTCTAAAGCAAACCCTTACGAACAGCACGTCATGGTAGAAGAGAAAGACCACTCACCAAACAAAATGGAAGCGGGGAAATAAATTATGAGAATTAACCACAACATTCAGGCGTTAAACGCATACAGAAACTTAAACCAAACAATGAATGACACATCGAAAAGTCTTGAAAAGCTTTCATCAGGTCTACGCATTAACCGTGCAGCAGATGACGCAGCAGGTCTTGCGATTTCTGAGAAGATGAGATCACAGATTCGTGGGTTGGAGATGGCTGAGCGAAATGCGTTGGATGGGGTTTCTTTGATTCAGACTGCGGAGGGTGCATTGGCTTCTACACATGACATTCTTCAGCGTATGAGGGAACTTGCAGTACAGGCTTCTAATGGCACTCTAGAAGATTCTGATAGAGAAGCAGTTCAGGATGAAATAGATGCATTAATTGAAGAAGTTGATAGAATTGCAGAAAACACTCAGTTTAACAGTAAAGAGCTGCTCAATGGTGTGTCGGGAGCTTCAGGAGTAACTTCTCTTGAAGTGATGCTGCAGATCGGTGCTAATGATGGAGAAAATATTCAAATAAGCCTTGATCGTATGGGAGCAAATGAACTTAACTTATCAAGCGGGACAGGATCAGGAGCTTCAAATATTTCTTTAGAAACTACTAGTGGCGCTCAAAGTGCTATTACGACAATTTCAGAAGCTATCGAAACTGTCTCTAAAGCTCGAAGTAATTTAGGTGCTTTTCAGAACCGCCTGGAGCACACAGTGTCTAACCTTCAATCTGCTAACGAAAACCTAACAGCAGCCGAATCACGTATTCGTGACCTCGACATGGCAAAAGAAATGTCACAGTTTACAAGAAATAACATCTTAAACCAGGCAGGGCAGGCAATGCTTGCACAGGCCAACCAGCTGCCGCAGGGCATTCTGCAGCTGCTTCAATAATGTTACAATCAATGGAGGAGTAGATAATCTGCTCCTCCATTTTTTAAAGCGAAGACTTGACTCTTCACAGCGGAGGGATACTTTATGGATGTACAACGCGTAGGCAGAACAACTGAGACAAATAAAACTCAAAAGAAAGAACAGGTCGCAAAAGAATCTGTCTCTTTTCAGGATGTCATCTCCAAGAAACGTACTACTACTTTAATCGATAAATTGACTGCAATGAGCGCTGAAATAGAAGACCAGGGAAAAAAACTTTCAGATTCCAGAACAGTAGAAGACCTCCGCAAGTATAAAGGTCTCGTCAAAAAGTTCATGGAAGAAGCAGTTAATAACGGCCTTCAACTTGAAGATCAGAGAGGCTTCAATCGAAGAGGACGCACAAAGGTATACAAAATCGTTAAAGAAATCGATTCAAAATTGATTGACCTCACAAACCAGGTACTCGACAAAGAGAAAAAAGGTCTTGATATCCTCGGCACGATTGGAGAAATTCAAGGGCTGATCATTAACGTATACTCATAAACCTTTAATAATGCAAAATTTGTCCGATATATAACGTGACAATGATTGAAGACCCGGGACAGTCCCGGCACTTCAATTCTTCACAAAAGAGCGAAGACCCGGGACTGTCCCTCATCTTCGCTACAAAATGGGGGACTCACATGCCCGAGCAATCAATTAAAACAATCTTACAACAACAAACCAAATTGCATAGAAGCCTGCTTGAGCTTGCACATCAAAAAACAGCTGTGATCAAAGAAAATAATCTTGATCAGTTAAATCAGCTGATTAAAGATGAGCAGAAGCATATCCAGGCGATTAGTGCGTTAGAAAATAAGCGTCAGCAGATGGTGACGAATGAGGATGTTCAGTCAGAAAAGGATGAGTTGTTGCAAGTTGTACTGGATCTAAAAGCAGTAAACGAATTAAATCAGGACCTGTTAACTCAATCCATGCAGCTTGTCTCACTGAACCTCGACCTGCTAATGCCACAGCCGGACTCAATGAACTATTCAAAAACCAATCAGGATGATGACGACAAACCTGCCAGATCAATGTTTGATTCGCAGGCATAACAAAGGGGAGATAAAAGATGCGTTCAACTTTCATGGGGCTAGAAACAGCAAAGCGTGCACTGTTCACTCAGCAAAGTGCGCTGCACACAACAGGACATAATATCGCTAACGCCAATACGCCCGGTTATTCAAGACAACGTGTGAATTTTGGCACAACAACGCCATTCGCTCCAGCAGCAATGAATCAGCCGCAAATCCCTGGACAAATGGGTACAGGGGTTGAAGCGAATTCCATCCAGCGTGTACGTGATAACTTTCTGGACATTCAATTTCGTCAGGAAAATAACAAGTTGGGTTATTGGGATTCTCGTTCTGCCGCACTGAGCGAAATGGAAAACATCATTAACGAGCCAACGTCTAACGGACTTGGGGCAGTTATGGGAGAGTTTTGGCAGTCGCTTCAGGATCTTTCGGTTTATCCTGAAAACGATGGAGCAAGAAATGTTGTACTTGAACGGGGACAGTCAGTGGTAGACACATTCCATTACCTCAATGACTCACTCACACAGATCAAAAGCAATATCGGTAATGAAATTAAGGTTTCACTAGATAGCGTTAACTCCCTGTTAGAACAGATAGCAGATATTAACGGTCAGATTGGAGACGTTGAACCACACGGGAACGTTCCGAACGATCTCTATGACCGTCGTGATAATCTGGTAGATGAGCTTTCAGGTTATATCGATATTAAAGTAACAACTACTCAATCTGAAGGAGATCCTGCTGATGAAGCAGAAGGTCTTTATAATATCAGTATTGTCGGAGCGAATGGTAAAGAAGAGATTCTTGTATCCAAAGACAACTATTACCAGCTTGGAACGGATGCCGGTGGAGATAAGCTTTCTACATCGGTAGCTGATAGTGTGCAAAGTCTTTATATCTTTACGAGTGAAGGCAACAAGATCTCAAGCAAGAAGTTAGATATTGCTGATGAGAATGGGAATGTTATCTTTTCACGCGGGGAAATTCGTGGGTTGATTGAGTCTTATGGCTACAAGTATGAAGATGGAACTGGTGCTGAGGTGGAGGAAGGTATCTATCCTAATATGTTAGATGAATTGGACAAACTGGCTTATACGTTTGCCAATACTTTTAATGATATCCACAATATGGGTATTGATCTTGAGAATGCCTCAGGGAAAGATTTTTTTGATACTTCCAACTTTACTACTGACATCGGAAAAGAACATGTAGGGGCGTCTAAGCTCATTGAAATGACAGGTTTAACTTCAAAAGAAATTGCTGCATCAACAACTGTTTCTGCAAATGGTGATGTCAACGCTGGTGATGGTAAAAACGCAATTAACCTTTCTAATATTCAAAACTGGGTGATGGACGGAGATCAAGTTACCTTAGAAGGTTTTGATACGCCAACAACTTATGATCTGGATCAGACATTAATCGGAACCGCCTCTATGAACTCATTCTATGAAGGTGTAATTGGCGGACTTGGTGTAGAGGCACTTCAGGCAAACCGTCTTTCAGGAAACAGTGAAGTCCTTCGTGAATCAGTAAATCAAAAACGCCAATCAGTCAGTTCTGTTTCATTAGATGAAGAAATGACCAATATGATTCAGTTCCAGCACGCTTACAACGCAGCTGCTCGTAACATCACAATGGTCGATGAAATGTTAGATAAAATTATTAACGGCATGGGACTAGTCGGCAGATAAAAGGAGTGAATAATCTATGCGCGTAACACAATCAATGCTTGCGGGAAATATGCTTCGCAACTTATCGAACAGTTATAATGATATGGCTAAATATCAGGAGCAGATTGCAACTCAGAAGAAAATCTCACGCCCCTCTGATGATCCGGTTGTTGCGATGAAGGGTGTATTATACCGTCGTAACTTAACAGAAGTCGAGCAGTATAAAAGAAACTTCTCTGAAGCCTACAACTGGGTTGAAAACGCAGATACATCGCTTGATAAGGCAAATCAGGCAATGCAGCGTCTTCGCGAACTGCTCGTTCAAACGTCAAACGACACTTATGATGCAGAACAACGGAAAGCAACAAAAGCTGAAATTGAGCAATTAAAAGAGCATATTGAAGAGATTGGCAATACAAAGTTTGGTGATAAGTATTTGTTCAATGGAACAAATACAACATCAAAACCACTTGATGTAGCAGGTGGTGTTTATCCTGAAAACGATGAAGCTGTTGAAATTGAACTTTCTAAAGGTGTTCACATTAAAGTGAATATTGATGGAACATCGGTATTCTCGCAAGAAATGTTTGATGATATTGATGATATTATCTCAACACTTGAGAATGAGAACTCAACAGGCGACGACATTAATAATTTCCTGACAAACATGGACACTCATATGACTAACCTCTCCAACGAACGCTCATCACTCGGTGCCCGTTACAACCGTATCGAACTGATGGAATCACGGGTCAGCGAGCAGGAAGTCATTTCAACAAGAGTTATGTCTGACAATGAAGACATCGACTTTGAAAAAGTGATTACTGATATGAAGGTTCAGGAAAGTGTACATCGTGCAGCATTAAGCGTAGGTTCTCGTATCATCCAGCCGTCACTCATGGATTTCCTTAGATAAAAAGGAGGAATAACCAATGAAAATTCCTCAGATACTGATTGATCAGACACAAGCTAAAATCGGCATGGAATCACCTCGGGGTCAGCAACAGATCGAACAGCCACAGGCAGTACTTGATCTAAAGCAGACCCCTTCTAAAATGAGCATCACAACAACCAAAGGCTGGCTCACGATTGATCAGACTGAAGCATGGGCTTCCATGGATATCAAACCGATTTCCCGACGCATTCGCGAGTGGGCAGCAGAAGGTAATCAGGATGTCTTGAAAGGTATGCAGCGAGTAGCATCCGAAGGCGATGAACTCATGAAAATTGAAAATGGTGGTGACCCTATTAAGGCCATCGCAAAAAGAAACTACGAAGGCCCACCGCCATCATTTAACATTGGATTTGTCCCGCCGCCATTCAGCGTTAAAATGGATTATCGACCTAGTACCACAGATATTCAGTTCACAGAAGGCGGAGTTGAAAACAATACACGCGCACAAAAACCAAGAATCAATTACACACCACAGGAAGTAAAAATTCATATGCAACAGCTGAACTCAATCAGATTCAGCGTCGTGAACCAGGAAATTTAAAATAGGAGCTGTTTGTTCCATGAAGATTCAAACAAAGTACCATGGTGAAGTCGAACTGAACGAAAAAGATATCTGGCATTTTGAAAAAGGAATTCCGGGTTTTGAAGACGAAAAACAATTTACGGTTTTATCATTTGAAGATAATGATGTTTTTTTCGTTCTTCAATCTGTGAACACTTCTTCACTCGGATTTATCATAAGCAATCCGTTTTCATTCTTTAAAGGGTATGAAATCAAACTCGATGATGCAGTGACACATGCACTCGAACTTAAAAAGCCTGAAGATTCGATGGTCTATGTCATTTTAACAGTGAGAGATCCATTCAATGAATCAACAGCCAATCTCCAGGCGCCGATTGTCTTTAACCTGACTAACAAGAAAGCTAAGCAGATTATTCTTAACGACTACTCTAGAAAACAGCCAGTCTCAGCGGCTGCCGTAAAGGGGTGATTCGATGTTAGTGCTGACAAGAAAAACAGGCGAAGCAATCAGGATTGGAGATGACATCGAAATCACTGTGCTTTCAGTGCAGGGGGATCAGGTCAAACTGGGTATCGATGCACCAAAGCATATTGATATACATAGGAAAGAAATCTTTCTTGCCATTCAGGAGGAAAACACAGCAGCCAACAATATTATAGATATTACAAAGTTATTTTCTAAGGACTAATCCGCTTTTACTAAGCGGATATTTTTATTAGTGCAAAATATAGTTAAATATTTCGACCCACAGCCGATATAACTAGTGTAAGCAGGAATTACAGGGCGGCCGACCTTTGAGACTTGCTATAAAACTTACCGTTCACAAGGAAGTGAATGGGTATACTCAAGGAGGAAAATAACAATGATTATTAATCACAATTTAAACGCGATGAATGCACACCGTCAAATGGGCATGAACGTTAACTCAGCAGGAAATGCAATGGAGAAACTATCTTCAGGTCTTCGTATTAACCGTGCTGGTGACGATGCTGCAGGTCTATCAATTTCTGAAAAAATGCGTGGACAGATCCGTGGGCTTGATCAGGCATCAAGAAATGCTCAAGACGGAATTTCTCTTATTCAAACAGCTGAAGGTGCATTGAATGAAACTCATGCTATCCTTCAAAGACAAAGAGAATTAATCGTGCAGGCAGGTAACGAAGGAACTTTGGAAACTGAAGATTTAGAAGCAATTCAGGAAGAGTTAACTGAACTTAATGCTGAATTGACTGGAATTGCAGATCGCACAGAGTTTAACGGTAAAAAACTGTTAGATGGTAACTTTGATTCTGATTTCCAAATTGGTGCAAACTCAGGTCAACAACTTAATTTAACTATAACTTCACCAAGTGGTGGATTTTCAGCAGCTGATTTAGGCGTTGATGGTGTTACAGCAACTGGTACTTCATTCGATGCTGATATTGCATTGGTAAACACTGCAATTGAGAGTGTATCTGCAGCTCGCTCAAATTTAGGGGCTAATCAAAATAGATTAAGCCATACAATAAAAAATCTTGATAATGCATCTGAAAATCTTCAGGCTGCAGAATCACGTATTCGTGACGTTGATATGGCATCAGAAATGATGGAATTTACACGTGCAAATAT
>NZ_JAFBDK010000001.1 GCF_016908195.1 Jeotgalibacillus terrae | reverse complement strand
GACTCCAGCAGGAGAAGCGTGACAGGTGAGACCCCGCAGCGCGAAGCGCGAGGAGGCTCACCGCACGCCCTGCGGAAAGCGTTCCCCCTGGAGCGGAAATCAACAGCCAACTTTAACAGAGCTTCTAATTAAGGGCAGAGTTATCGGATTTAAGTTGCATCCAGCACGATAATAAGCTATTCTAAAAGGCGCAAATCCAATTAACGGAGTTGATTACATGCTTCATCAATTTTCAAGAAACGAACTTGCGATCGGGTCAGAAGGACTTGATCTTTTAAAAGGTAAAACAGTAGCAGTTCTCGGAATCGGAGGAGTAGGCTCATTTGCAGCGGAGGCCCTCGCGAGAAGCGGAGTCGGCCGCTTAATCCTTGTAGATAAAGACGATGTGGATATTACAAACGTCAACCGCCAGATCATTGCACTTCTCTCAACAGTGGGTCAGCCAAAGGCAGATCTGATGAAAGAAAGAATTGCAGACATTAATCCTGAATGTGAAGTCCATTCACTGAAGATGTTTTATACAGAAGAAACGTATGAAGAATTCTTCAGTTACGGACTCGACTTCGTTGTAGATGCTTCAGATACGATTTCATATAAAATCCATCTGATGAAAGAATGTCTGAACAGAAACATTCCGATTATTTCAAGTATGGGTGCTGCAAATAAAATGGATCCGACACGTTTCCAGATTGCAGATATTTCAAAAACGCATACAGATCCAATTGCGAAAATAATAAGAAAACACCTGAGAAAAGACGGTATTCAAAAAGGAATTCCGGTGATCTTTTCAGATGAAAGTCCGATCGTAACGCGTGAAGAAGTCAATAAAACAGTCGGAAAAGAAAACGCACCGATCAGAAAAGCTAAAATGCCGCCTTCATCAAATGCATTTGTACCTTCAGCAGCAGGTTTAATTGCAGCAAGCTATGTGATGAGAGAATTCTTAAAAGATATTGAAATTAAAACAGTCAGATAAAAAACGGCGATTCAGCCGTTTTTTTATTTTGTCTGAAACTTTTTTCCATTATATGCGTAACACATAGTAATAAGAAAAAAGGGGAGTGGAAAATGAGTCAGCAGACAGTAGTGGAATTAAAACATGTCACAAAGAAGATACGCAGCAAAACGATAATAGACGACATTTCATTTAATGTTTTCAGCGGTGAGGTATTTGGGTTCCTTGGTCCTAACGGTGCAGGTAAAACAACAACAATCCGTATGATTGTGGGGCTGATGAAACTGTCATCAGGTGACATTATCGTAAATGGTAAAAGTGTGAAAGACGATTTTGAAGGTGCGGTCCAGCACGTAGGTGCAATCGTGGAAAATCCTGAGATGTACAAATTTATGTCCGGGTACAAAAACCTTATTCACTACTCACGTATGTATAAAGGGATCTCAAAAGAAAAAATCGATGAGGTGGTTAAGCTCGTCGGACTTGAAAAACGCATCAACGATAAAGTGAAAACTTATTCATTAGGTATGAGACAGCGCCTCGGTATTGCGCAGAGTCTTCTGCATGACCCGAAGGTATTGATTCTTGACGAACCGACTAACGGTCTGGACCCGGCAGGTATCCGTGAAATCCGTGATTACATAAGAAGACTTGCAAGAGAACGTGACATGGCTGTCATTGTATCGAGTCACCTGCTTTCAGAGATGGAAATGATGTGTGACCGGATCGGTATTATTCAAAACGGTAAACTGAAAGATGTTCAGCTGATTGAGGACTTTGTCGGTAACCAGTCCCATGTCTATAAAATTGAAATCTCAGGTGCAGCGCAAATTGCAGATAGCATGAGACAGGCTTTTCCTGCATTTGAAATCAAGCTTGTACAGGATGACCTGCTGATTAATTGTAAAAAAGAAGAGATACCGGCAATTATTAAATGGTGTGTAGAAGAAGGATTATCTGTGTTCGGAGCTGCAAAAGCTGCTAAATCACTTGAAGACAGGTTCCTCGAAGTAACATCAGAACAAAAGGGGGAACCTGCTCATGTTTAATCTTATGAGGAATGAATGGATGAAGCTGTTTTCAAGAGCAGCTACTTATGTCATGATCGGGGCAGTCGTTTTAGCAGCGATTGCTGCAACAGTCATTATGCTGTTCATCAATTCTATTGGTGAAGATCAGAATCAGACGTGGCAGGAGCAGCTGCAGGCAGATAATGCCAGACTCGAGCAGATGATTGAAACCGGTGAAGCTGGATTTATGGGTGACGATCCGGCAGAACGAATTGCAATTAACGAATATGCGCTTGAAAATGACATTGCGCCAAATACAATGGATACATTCTGGTCTTATCTTGAAAACAGTACTTTCCTTATCTCTCTTATAGGGTTATTTGCAATTGTTGTGGCTTCGGGGATTGTAGCAAGTGAGTTTTCATGGGGGACAATCAAACTGCTGATGATCCGGCCGATTGCCAGATGGAAAATCCTTTTATCTAAATTCATCACCGTGGGCGCATTTGGTTTATGCCTTGTTGCAATTACAGCCGTGATTTCTGTCATATTGGGTCTGATCTTTTTCGACCCTGGTTCTTCTGTCCGCTTAGTATTTGAGGATGGCCAGGTTGTTGAAAAAAGTATGGCCGCGTATGTTGTAAGACTATATCTTTTCAATTCTCTTGATGTGATTATGCTGACAACAATGGCATTTATGATTTCAGCTGTATTCCGTAACAGCTCGCTGGCTATTGGAATCAGTCTGTTTCTGTTATTTGTAGGCGGAACGGCAACAGGATTTATTGCAGCCTATTATGACTGGGCAAAATACAGTCTGTTTGCAAATACCAACCTTTCGCAGTATGAAATGAATATGCCGATTGTTGATGGTATGACCATGCAGTTTTCCATTATTATGCTTGTGATTTATTTCGCGGTATTTATGACGCTTGCATTTACTGTATTTACGAAAAGAGATATCGCTTCATAAAAACGATATACAAGTGAACTAATTAGACAAAGAAAGGCTGGGACAATGTTGTCCCGGCCTTATTTTAATTTCTGATAAATCTGCTTTAATGCCTGTTCGAATTTACCGGTTTCTTTCGGTTCGTAATAGACAGCTTTTTTTATCGTGTCAGGCAAGTATTGCTGGGCAACCCATCCGCCCGGATAACTGTGTGGATACTTGTATTCGGTACCGCGACCCATTTTTTCAGCTCCCTCGTAATGAGCATCCTTCAGATGGTCGGGAACAGCACCCGCTTTTCCTTTACGGATATCAGCTAGAGCGCTTTCGATCGCTGAAATGGCTGAATTTGATTTTGGAGACAGACATAATTCAATGACAGCGTTTGCCAGTGGAATCCTTGCTTCAGGAAAGCCAAGCCTCTCAGCAGACTCAATCGCTGCAAGTGTTCTCTGTCCTGCCTGGGGACTGGCGAGTCCGATATCTTCATATGCAATGACCAGCAGGCGGCGTGCGATCGTCGGCAGGTCTCCCGCTTCAATCAGCCTTGCAAGATAATGCAAAGCTGCGTTGGCATCACTCCCGCGTATTGATTTTTGAAATGCACTCATCACATCATAATGGGCATCACCGTCTTTATCATGTGAAAAATATTTTTTCTGCAGACATTCTTCTGCAGTCTGAAGTGAGATGGTTATGCTACCTTCATCATCTTCTTTTGATGACAATACGGCAAGTTCAAGTGCGTTCAGGGCACTTCTGACATCCCCGCCGCTTGCTGTGGCAAAGTGACTGACAGCTTCTTTTGAAATCTTAATCTTCTTATCTCCAAATCCTCTGTCAGCATCATGAATCGCCCGTTCAACAGCAGCTTTCATTTCCTCTGCATTCAGCGGTTTTAATTCAAATATTTGGACTCTGCTTCTGATCGCGGGGTTAATTGCATGATAAGGATTACTCGTCGTCGCCCCGATGAGGATAACTGTTCCACTCTCTAAGTGTGGAAGCAGGAAATCCTGCTTTGCTTTATCGAGACGATGGACTTCATCAAGCAGCAGAATCACTCTGCCAGACATTTTTCCTTCCTGTACTACTGCTTCCATATCTTTTTTATTGTTGGACACCGCATTCAGCATTCTAAAAGCATATTTCGTACTGCCTGCAATGGCTGAGGCAATAGACGTTTTACCAATTCCGGGAGGACCGTATAAAATCATCGATGACAGCTGGTTTGCATCAACCATTCTTCTGATAATCTTTCCCTCTCCAACGAGGTGGGTCTGCCCGATGATTTCATTAATTTCAGCCGGCCGCATTCTGTATGCAAGTGGTTTAACAGCCATAAGATCTCCTCCGTTTCATTGTCTTCATCATAATCCAATAGATTGCATTCATGCCAATTCTAAAGGTTATATGCTATAATGGCAAAAGCAAAAAGGCGAAAAGGTGGATGACACATGAAAGTCTCAACGAAAGGCCGCTATGGTCTGACAATCATGATTGAACTGGCAAAAAATTACGGGGAAGGCCCGATCTCTCTGAAATCAATTGCAACAACTCATAATTTATCTGAACATTATCTTGAACAGCTGATCGCACCACTCAGAAATTCAGGCTTTGTTAAAAGTGTCCGGGGTGCATATGGTGGATATATCCTTGCAGACGAACCTGCAAACATTTCTGCCGGTGACATTATTAGAACGCTTGAAGGGCCAATCAGTCCTGTAGAAGGCCTTGAAAATGAAGCGCCGCCGCAAAAAGAGCTCTGGATCAGAATCAGAGATGCTGTGAGGAATGTGCTTGATCACACAACGATAGAAGACTTAGCGAATTATACAGAAGAAGGCGAATCAGACGCTTATATGTTCTACATTTAACAGGAGGGTTTTTAGTTTGAATAGAATTTATGCTGACCATGCTGCAACTACCCCGATGCTTCCTGAAGTCACTTCAGTGATGATCAAAGTCATGGAAGAGACTTATGGGAATCCTTCGAGTATTCATCAGACAGGGAGAGCAGCAAGAAAAATACTTGACGATGCCAGAACGCTGATTGCTGACAAGCTTGGCGTTCATTTTAATGAAATTCATTTTACGAGCGGGGGAACGGAAGCTGATAACCTCGCCATTTTCGGTACAGTGGAAGCAATGAAAAATAGGGGTAATCACATTATTACGACTGCAGTTGAACACCATGCAGTACTGCATCCCTGCGAAGAGCTTGAACGTCGGGGATTTGATGTAACGTACCTGGGTGTTGATGAGAATGGAAGAATCAGTATAGAGGAATTTAAGGCAGCATTGCGTGAAGATACCATTCTTGTCACTGTGATGTATGGCAATAATGAATCAGGAACGCTTCAGCCAATCAGTGAAATCGGTGAGCAGTTGAAAGATCATCAGGCAGTTTTTCATACAGACGCCGTTCAGGCATTTGGCCTTATTGACCTCAATGTTACGAATGACGGGATTGATATGCTGTCAGTGTCCTCTCATAAAATTAATGGACCCAAGGGTGCAGGTTTTCTCTATATAAAAAATGGAACACCTCACCAGCCAACAGTGTTTGGCGGGGAGCAGGAGCGAAAGAAAAGAGCCGGCACAGAGAATCTGGCTGCAATTGCGGGTTTTGCTGAAGCGGTTAAATATGCTTTTGATCATCAGGAAGAAAAAGCGGAGCACCTTTTTAAAATCAAGGAAACGCTTTTGAGTGAACTGAACGATGCAGGCGTACAATATGAAGTGAACGGATCTCTTGAGCATGCAATGCCGCACATGATAAACTTAAGCATTCCGGGTGCTGAGATTGAATCGCTCCTGATTAATCTTGACCTTGAAGGCATTGCAGCTTCAAGCGGTTCAGCCTGTACTGCAGGGTCTGTAGAGCCCTCACATGTGCTATCGGCAATGTATGGCGCTGATAGTGACAAATTGTTTAATTCGGTCCGCTTCAGCTTCGGTTATAACAATACTGCTGAAGACGCTGTAACGATTGCACAAAGTCTTAAGAAAATGACAGCACGCTTTTAGCGGCTGATAAGTAAAGGTGATATATATGACGAAAACACCCGCTGAAACAAGAGTAATTGTCGGGATGTCCGGAGGCGTTGATTCATCTGTTGCTGCATACTTACTGAAGCAGCAGGGGTATGACGTCATCGGAATTTTTATGAAAAACTGGGATGATACAGACGAAAATGGCGTTTGTACAGCAACAGAAGACTATAATGATGTGATCCGTGTGTGTAACCAGATAGGAATTCCCTATTATGCGGTCAATTTTGAAAAACAGTACTGGGATAAAGTATTTACTTATTTCCTGGAAGAATATAAAGCCGGCAGAACGCCAAATCCTGATGTCATGTGTAATAAAGAAATCAAATTCAAGGCATTTCTCGATCATGCAATGAAGCTTGGAGCAGATTACCTTGCAACAGGCCATTATGCACGCATTGACCGCGCTGACGGTGAAGTGAAAATGCTTCGTGGACTAGATCAGAATAAAGATCAGACCTACTTCCTTAATCAACTGTCTCAGGATCAGCTCGAAAAAGTGATGTTCCCAATCGGTGATATTGATAAAAAGGAAGTCAGAAAAATTGCTGCTGAAGCAGGACTTGCAACAGCTGCTAAAAAAGACAGCACAGGCATCTGTTTTATCGGTGAAAGAAACTTTAAGGAGTTCCTCAGCCAGTATCTTCCTGCACAGCCGGGTAATATGGTCACAATGGAAGGCGAAAAAGTCGGCAGTCATGACGGCCTGATGTATTACACAATCGGTCAGCGTCATGGACTTGGTATCGGTGGATCAGGTGAGCCATGGTTTGTTTTAGGTAAAAACCTTGAAACAAATGAGCTGTATGTCGGACAGGGTTTTGAACACGAATCGCTTTACTCAGATTCGATTACAGCTGTTAAAATGGGCTTCACATCTGACAATGCGCCAACAGAGCCGTTTCACTGTACAGCAAAATTCCGCTATCGTCAGCCCGATCAGGGTGTGACAGTTCATATGAAAGATGACGGCAGTGCAGAGATTGTATTTGATGAGCCGGTACGTGCAGTCACTCCGGGACAGGCAGTTGTTTTGTATAATGGAGATGAATGCCTTGGCGGCGGTACAATTGACAAGATCTTTAAAAGCTCAAAGCAGCTGATGTACGTCGGATAATCAGATAACATGACCTTTTGTGAGCCGTTCTCACATCAGGTCATTTTTTGTGCCGTATGATATACTAGCCCAAACTAAGATGATCGAAGGAGACACAATAAATGCAATCTTTAAATGAAAAAGCAATTGAACTGATTCAAAAAGGTGACATTGAAGAAGCCTTAAAGCTTCTGAATGAACAGATTGAGAAAAACCCTGAAGACCCTGCTGCTTATATTAATTTTGGAAACATTCTTGCAAGATTTGAGGAAATTGAAAAAGCAGAACGATTTTACCAAAAAGCACTGACGCTCGACGAAAATGCCGGAGCAGCATACTATGCACTCGCTAATCTGTATTATAATCAGGAACGTTTTCAGGAAGCGGCTGTGTTATACGAAAAAGCACTGAAGGCGGGACTTGAAGACCACGATGCCTATTTTATGCTTGGCATGTCATTCATGAATAATGATCAGGTGAAACTTGCTGTACCATATCTTCAGAGGGCAGTTGAATTGTCACCTGAAGATGCTGAAGCACATTTTCAGTATGGACTTGCGCTTGCTAATCTTGAACACGGTACTGAAGCGATTACCGCATTACGCCGTGCAGTGGAACTTGACGCAGATCACGCGGACGCACTATATAACCTCGGTGTTGCTTATGCAGGATTCGAGGAAGATGCAAAAAAAGCGCTGAGCTGTTTTGAGCAGGCAATTGATGTGCAGCCTGGTCATTATCTTGCACTCAACGGACGTAAAATCATGCAGCAGGCAATCGAAGGGAATTAAAGGAGGAGTCTTTCATGAAGGGGCAGCAGACGGATCTGTTTACTGAAGAACTATACGTAAAAGGAACGCTGATCGTATCTATATTTTACAATGAAGACAATATGTATTCAGTCGTAAGGATCCGTGTGTCTGACACAAACATTGCAAATGCAGAGAAGGAAATGGTTGTAACCGGTCACTTTCCATCGATGCAGGAGGATGATACGTACGTTTTTTACGGTAAAGTGAAAGAGCATCCGCGCTTTGGCCCCCAGTTCATCGCTGAACGGTTTAAAAAGGAGCTGCCTCAGACCAAGCAGGGAATTATCCACTATCTTTCAAGTGATTTATTCAACGGAATCGGCAGAAAGACTGCAGAAAAAATTGTTGATACGCTCGGAGAAAATGCCATTTCAAAAATCATGGAAAATGAATCTGTTCTTTTTGAAGTGCCAAAGCTCTCAGAGGAGAAAGCTCACCACATCCATGAAGTGTTGATTGAACATCAGGGGTTAGAGCGCATCATGGTGCTGTTAAATGACTGGGGATTTGGTCCGCAGCTTTCGATGAAGATCTATCAGTTTTACCAGGAAACGACTGTTGAGGTGATTGAGAAGAATCCTTATCAGCTCGTACATGATATTGAGGGAGTGGGCTTTGGTAAGGCTGATGAACTTGGAAGGCAGCTGGGACTTTCAGGTAAACACCCTGACAGAATTAAAGCTGCCTGTCTGTATACAATCACGCAATTATCCATGCAGGAAGGTCACGTGTATGCTGACTCAAAACAGCTGCTGATCAGAGTGAAGGAACTGCTTGAAAAACACCAGCCCGAAAAAATTGAGTACAGTGATATATCAGGACGTCTGGTTGAATTGCATGAAGAAACAAAAATTGTCGGGGAAAATAAAAAAGTTTATCTGCCTTCACTGTATTTTTCAGAAGTTGGAATCGCTTCAAGCATCGATCGCCTGATCTCAAACACTGATATATACGATCAGTTCCCGGAAGCGGAATTTCTGCTGGCACTCGGTGACCTGGAAGAGAGAATCAGTGTTACATATGCACCTTCTCAAAAAGAAGCAATTCAAACCGCACTGTCTTCTCCCATGATGATCCTGACAGGGGGTCCGGGTACCGGAAAAACAACTGTTATTAAAGGGATTGTTGAGCTTTACGCTGAGCTTCACGGGCTGTCACTTGACCCTGATCAGTATGCAAAAGACGATCCCTTCCCTGTTGTGCTGGCCGCTCCTACCGGAAGAGCTGCGAAAAGAATGACGGAATCAACCGGTCTGAAAGCAATGACGATCCACCGTCTGCTTGGGTTTAACGGTCAGGAAGATATGGATGAGGAAGACGACGACAGAATGATTTCAGGCAGACTTTTAATTATTGATGAGATGTCAATGGTTGATACATGGCTTGCGAATAAGCTCCTGCAGGCTGTACCGGATTCTATGCAGGTGATACTGGTTGGGGATCAGGATCAGCTTCCTTCAGTAGGGCCGGGTCAAGTGCTGCAGGACCTTCTTGAAGCAAAAAAAGTCCCTGCAGTTGAGCTCACCGATATTTACCGTCAGGAAGAAGGATCCTCTATTATTGAGCTTGCTCACCATATGAAAAAAGGACAGGTGCCTGACACGATCAGAAAGCCTTTTGCTGACAGATCATTTATCCCCTGCAGAGCTGCGCAGATGGACGAGGTTGTTGGAAAAGTTGTAAAAAATGCAATGAAAAAAGGGTATACAGCTAAAGACATTCAGGTACTTGCACCCATGTACAGAGGTCCGGCAGGGATTGATAAGCTGAATGCACTGCTGCAGCAGCTGATGAATCCTAATGATGATGGATCCAGGAAAGAACTGAAGTGGGGAGACATTGTGTACCGGATTGGTGATAAGGTGCTGCAGCTTGTAAATCAGCCCGAAAGCAATGTTTTTAACGGTGATATGGGTGAAGTGATTTCCATTTTTTACGCGAAGGAAAATACTGAAAAGCAGGATATGATTCTGGTTTCATTTGACGGAGTTGAAGTCACTTATACAAGACAGGATCTGAATCAGATTACTCATGCATTCTGCTGCTCCATTCATAAATCCCAGGGAAGTGAATTTCCGATTGTGGTCCTTCCGGTTGTGAAAAGTTACTCAAGAATGCTTAGAAGAAACCTGCTTTACACAGCGATCACCAGAAGCAGTAAATTTCTGATTATGTGTGGGGAAGAAGATGCTTTCCGGTACGGCGTTGAAAGAAAAGATGACTTAAAACGGATGACCTCATTGACTGAGAGACTTGCTGGTGCAGTTGAGGTAACTGATGAAAATGCTGATCCTTTTGAAGGTGGGGCAGATCCGATGATTGGAATGGAAGGGGTCACGCCTTACGATTTTCTTGAAACATCTCAAGGTTGAATTGACAAACCCTCATGATCTCTCATATAATTTCAGGTAGAATAATGAATCTCGAAGAAGGAACAAGTACGCTGAATGACTCATTTAAAGAGAGAATTCCCTCAGGCTGAAAGGAATTTAATGGAGCGTCAGTGGAAAGCTGGTCCGGAGTGCAGTGAAAAACTGCCGTCTGCTGCGTTAAAGCAATGAGAGTGATGGGTTTTCAATCCCATAACCAGGGTGGTACCGCGAGTGTTATCTCGTCCCTGTGTAGGATTGAGGACCCTTTTTTTTGTTGTCTCAGACGATTCGGGAATTTTAAGGAGGAACTATGATGGAAAAGTGGACTGGTGCACAAATCAGACAAATGTACTTAGATTTCTTTAAAGAGAAAAAACACGATGTGGAACCAAGTGCTTCACTTGTACCGCACGAAGATCCGTCACTGCTATGGATTAACAGCGGTGTTGCGACGCTGAAAAAATATTTTGACGGACGTGTTATTCCGGCAAACCCGAGAATCGTGAATGCACAAAAATCGATCCGTACAAATGATATTGAAAATGTCGGTAAAACAGCCAGACACCACACATTCTTTGAAATGCTGGGTAACTTTTCAATTGGTGAGTACTTCAAGGAAGAAGCAATTGAATGGGCATGGGAGTTTCTGACGTCAGAAAAATGGATCGGTTTTGACCCTGAGAAACTTTCAGTGACGATCCACCCTGAAGATGATGAAGCTTATGATATCTGGCATAAAAAAGTTGGTGTTCCTGCAGAAAGAATCATCAGACTCGAAGGCAACTTCTGGGATATCGGAGAAGGACCAAGTGGACCTAATTCTGAAATCTTCTATGACCGCGGTGAAGAGTACGGGAACGACCCGACTGACCCTGAATTATATGCAGGCGGGGAAAATGAGCGGTACCTTGAAATCTGGAACCTGGTGTTCTCACAGTTCAACCACAATGCAGATGACACATATACCCCGCTTCCTAAGAAAAACATTGATACAGGGATGGGACTTGAGAGAATGGCGTGCGTCGTTCAGGATGTTCCCACAAATTTTGAAACAGATCTGTTTATGCCGATCATCGAAGCAACTGAGCTAATTGCAAAAAGACGTTACGGACAGAATAGTGAAGAAGATACAGCGTTTAAGGTGGTTGCTGACCATATCAGAACAGTCGCATTCGCTGTGGGTGACGGAGCACTTCCTTCAAATGAAGGCAGAGGGTACGTATTACGTCGCCTGCTTAGAAGAGCTGTCCGCTACGCTAAACAAATCGGCATCAACCGCCCGTTCATGTATGAACTTGTAACGGTAGTAGCTGATATTATGATTGATTTCTATCCTGAAGTGAAAAGCAAGCAGGAATTCATCCAGAAAGTCATTAAGACAGAAGAAGAGCGCTTCCACGAAACGCTGAATGAAGGTCTTGCGATTCTGACTGACCTGATGAAAAAAGCAAAGGTAGACGGTTCGAATGAAATCAGCGGAACAGATGTCTTCAGACTGTATGATACTTTCGGATTCCCGGTAGAGCTTACCCAGGAATACGCTGAAGAAAATAGTCTCTCAATTGATCAGCGAGGTTTTGAAAAAGAGATGGAAGGCCAGCGCAGCCGCGCGAGAGCTGCACGCCAGGAAAGCGGGTCCATGCAGGTTCAGGGTGGAGTGCTTGGTGACATCCATACACAAAGTGAATTCGTAGGGTATAACAGACTTTCGCATACGACTACTCTAGAGGATTTAGTTATCAATGGTGAATTTGCGACAGAAGCTTCTGAAGGAACCGACATCCAGTTTGTACTTGCAGAGACACCGTTTTATGCGGAAAGCGGCGGTCAGATTGGTGATAAAGGGACTGTTACACATGAAGGCTGTGTCATTGAAGTAAACGATGTTAAAAAAGCACCGAACGGACAGAACCTTCATACAGGAACGGTTGTGAGCGGTTCAATTAAGAAGGGTGACAGCGTAATTGCAAGCGTCAGTGATGCAGCACGAAATAAGATTACAAAAAATCATACAGCAACCCATCTGCTGCATCAGGCCTTAAAAGATGTACTTGGTGACCATGTCAATCAGGCTGGTTCACTGGTTTCACCAGACCGTCTGCGCTTTGACTTTTCACACTTTGGTCAGGTAACCAAAGAAGAATTAAGCAAAATTGAAGAGATTGTAAACCAAAAGATCTGGACAAGCTACTCTGTGGGCACAGATATTAAATCACTTGATGAAGCAAAAGCAATGGGTGCAATGGCATTATTCGGTGAAAAGTACGGCTCTGAAGTCCGTGTTGTATCAATCGGGGACTACAGCCTTGAGCTTTGCGGCGGCTGCCATGTTGGCAATACTGCTGAGATCGGGTTATTCAGAATTGCATCTGAAGCAGGAATCGGTGCAGGTACAAGACGTATTGAAGCAGTAACGGGTGAGTCAGCTTACCGACTGATGAATGAACAGATCGACGTGCTTAATCGTTCTGCAGCAGTGCTGAAATCCAACCCGAAAGATCTTGAAAGCCGGATCGAAGCAATTCAGACTGACCTTAAATCTGTCCAGCGTGAAAACGAATCTCTACACGCGAAACTATCCAATATTGAAGCTAAAAATATCATGGATCGCGTTCAGAATATCGATGGCGTCTCAGTCCTTGCAGAAAAAGTTCAGGCATCTGATATGAATACACTTAGAACGATGGCTGATGATGTGAAAAACAAAATCGGTTCAGGTGTACTTGTACTGATCGCAGTGAATGATGGAAAGGTACAGATGATTGCAGGTGTGACGAAAGATCTTATTGACCAGGGTTACCATGCAGGCAAACTGATTAAAGAAATTGCTGCTATCTGCGGAGGCGGAGGCGGAGGCCGTCCTGATATGGCTCAGGCAGGAGGTAAAGATCCTTCACGGGTAGAGGAAGCTCTTCAATTTGTGCCTGAATGGGTTAAATCAATTTGATTCTGTTGCTATCTGGTGTACAATAGCAATAGTTGGATAATTGGAATGAATGTGATTCCGTAGTGAGGTGTTGTTGATGAGCTCATTTGATAAAACGATGCGGTTTGACTTTGGAGATGATTCAGCTGATCAGGAAGTACAGCGGGTTCTTGTTCAGGTATTTGAAGCACTCGAAGAAAAAGGCTACAATCCGATCAATCAGATAGTGGGGTATCTCTTATCAGGTGACCCAGCCTATATTCCACGTCATCAGGATGCGAGGAATGTTATCCGTAAATTGGAACGGGACGAAATCATTGAAGAATTGGTGAAGTTTTACCTTCAGCAGCATAAAGAGGGTTGAAAATGAAAATTATGGGACTTGACGTCGGCTCTAAAACAATTGGAGTCGCCGTCAGTGATGCCCTCGGGTGGACAGCCCAGGGGATTGAAACAGTAAAAATTAATGAAGCTGCCGGTCAGTTTGGCTTTAAGCGGATCATAGAAATAGCCGAAGAACATGACGTTTCGAAAATCGTCATCGGTCTTCCTAAAAATATGAATAATTCGCTTGGTCCACGAGCTGAAGCCAGTCAGCGTTATGGTGATATGCTCGGTAGAAGAATTGATGCTGAGATTGTCTACTGGGATGAGCGCTTAAGTACAATGGCAGCTGAACGTGTGCTGCTCGAAGCAGATATGAGCAGAGGTAAAAGAAAAAAAGTAATTGATAAAATGGCAGCTGTTATGATCCTTCAAGGGTATCTAGACAGCAATACTAAATGAGGTGACTGAAATGGAACACGGAGAAAAGCAGATTACAGTAATTGATGAGCAGGGAAATGAAGTGCTTTGCGAAGTACTATTTACTTTTGATTCAGATCAATTTCAAAAATCATATGTACTTTACTATCCGGTAGGAGATACAGAAGAAGAGGAAATTGAAATCCATGCGTCATCATTCGAGCCGAATGATGAAAATTCTGAAGGCGAACTGAAGCCTGTTGAATCAGAAGAAGAATGGGATCTGATTGAGGAAATGCTGAATACTTTCCTTGATGAGGAAGAAAACGAGTAAGATAACCGAAAGCGGGGGCAGCTATTTGCCCCCGCTTATTTTTATTGTATAATGAGACCATTGAGAAAATTGAGCACCAGTTTTTGGGGGGAAATTGATTGAGCGAAAAATCAAGTTTAATAGATCAGTGGAAGCTGAACTTGCAGGAAAGAAAAAATGAAGCCAGACAGGTAAGAAAGATTGTATTTATTTTATTGATCGTCTTTGTGTTTCTATCAATTGGCGCAGCACTTGGGGCTTATTCATATATCAGCTCAGCACTTGAACCGATGGATGAGACAGATGAAAACGCCATTTCAGTTGAAATTCCAATCGGTTCATCAGTAGATGGAATCTCACAGACGCTTGAGGATAGCGGTGTTATCAAAAATGCTCAGGTCTATAAATACTATCTGAAGTTTAACAATGAATCTGAATTTCAGGCAGGTACGTATAATTTGTCTCCGGCTATGACACTGAGTGAAATTACAGAAAGTCTGAAGACAGGAAGAGTTTATCATGAGCCATTATTTAATGTGACAATTCCTGAAGGTTTAAGGCTTGAGGAAATCGGTGATATTATTGCTGAAAACACCGACTATACGCAGGAAGAGTTCATGGAAAAAGTAACAGATGAAGCTTTTATTAATTCTCTGATGGAGAAATATCCTTCGCTGATCACAGAAGAGGTGAAAGGTGAAAACGTAAAGATTGCACTTGAAGGCTATCTGTTCCCTGCGACTTATCCGTACTATGAGGAAAATCCTTCTCTTGAAGAGATTATTACTCAGATGGTGGATGCCATGGATACAAATGTAGCACCTTACCGGGATCTGCTCCCTGAATTTGCTGAAGGTGATTATACGGGAACAGGTGCTGAAGAAGCAAAAGTCATGACTGTACATGACCTGATTACAATGGCTTCGCTACTTGAAGAAGAGGCGGCAGCCACGACAGACAGATCAATGATTGCGGGCATTTTTTATAATCGCATGGAAGAAGGAATGCCGCTGCAGACTGACCCGACAGTGTTATATGCAAAAGGTGAGTGGCAGGAAAGAGTACTATTTGAAGACCTTGAAATCCAGGACCCTTATAACACGTATCAGGTACAGGGACTTCCGCCTGGACCAATCGCAGCACCTGGCGCGACATCAATTGAAGCGGCAATCAATCCGGAAGATTCTGAGTACTATTACTTCCTGACATCAGCTGAAGACGGCGCGATGTATTACTCAGAAACGCTCGAAGAACATGAGCAGAAAGCAGAACAATACATCTACAGTGTAAATGATGAGGAATAAAATGATGAAAGAGGGAAAGAACATTCACTTTCCCTCTGATTTTATGTTAGAATAGATAAAGTATTTTTTAGCGTTTATCACTACAGCCCTTAAAGGGGTAGTAAGTGAACGCTCTTTTTTATGGATGCTTAGATCAGAAAAGGTGAGAAAATAGTGGATAAAGTCCATCAATATATTAAAAGTCTCTATCCCCTGCGCTCAGAGCTGGCTGATGAAATGGCTGAATATGCGCGTATTCATGAGGTGCCTATTATGGAACCTGAAGGAATTGAAACACTTCTTCAATTACTCAGAGTACAGAATCCTGTCCGGATCCTTGAAATTGGCACGGCGATCGGCTTTTCAGCTATCAGAATGGCTGAGGCTCTTCCACAGACACATATCATATCAATTGAAAGGGACCCCGAGAGAGCTGAGCTGGCCAGAGAATTTGTTAAAAAGTCAGGTTTTCAGGATCGTATCCACCTGTTAGAAGGAGATGCGCTTGAGATTTCTGAACAGGTTTCATCCTTTGGGCTATTCGATGCCGCCTTTATAGATGCTGCGAAAAGCCAGAATATCCGCTTCTTTGAAATGTACGAACCGTACTTTACGGATGAGGTGACTGTCTATACAGATAATGTCCTGTTTAAAGGGTTAGTAGCAGAGCAGACAGGTAATGAAAGCCGTAACGTCAGACAAATGCTCAGAAAGCTTGACCGCTTCAACCAGTGGATCGCAGCAAATGAACATTATCACACGATCATCCTTCCTGTAGGCGACGGTCTGACAATCAGTAAAAGAAAGTAAATCGTTTTGCTAATAAATATCACCGTTCAGACCGCAGTACTTAAAGACACAAAACTTGTGAAAACAGTCCAACTTATGATTGAATTATAGATTGGAAGCTTTAGCAGTAAAGCTATGTTAAAGCCTAATGTTGTTTAAGCATAGCTGATGATTGCAGCGTTCCCCCTGCAGCGGAAATCAACAGCCAACTTTAACATAGCTAACAATAAAGGATTAGACGCTGCCATACATCCGCTTCAAATTGCAAAATTTAAAGTGAATAAGCCGCTGCGTCCACTCAACGAGAATGAGAAAGGAGCTAACGGCAAAATGAAAAATAAACCCGTTATTATTGGTGTAACAGGCGGTTCAGGGTCAGGAAAAACATCTGTAACAAAAGCAATCTACGATGTTTTTCAGGATCAATCGATCGCTATTATTGAACAGGATTACTATTATAAAGATCAAAGTGATATTCCTTATGAGGAGCGTCTGAAAACAAACTATGATCACCCGCTTGCATTTGATAATGATCTTTTGATTGAGCATATCGGTATGCTGCTTGAACGCAAAGCGATTGAAAAGCCTGTATATGACTATACAGTTCATACAAGATCTGAAAAAACAATTCCTGTAGAACCAAAAGATGTTATTATAGTCGAAGGAATTCTTGTTTTAGAAGATGATCGCCTTAGAAATCTGATGGACATCAAACTTTATGTAGATACAGATTCTGATCTCCGGATTATCCGCCGGATGCTGCGTGACATTAACGAAAGAGGACGTACAATAGATTCAGTTGTTGATCAGTATATCAATGTCGTACGCCCAATGCATAATCAGTTTATTGAGCCGACAAAACGTTATGCTGATATTATTATTCCTGAAGGCGGACAGAATCACGTTGCGATTGATTTGATGGTAACGAAAATTCAAACAATTCTTGAACAAAAGTCTATTGTGTAATATGATAGCAAAGGCTGAAGAGGATAATTTATCCTCTTTTTAGCATACTTCATAAAAGGGGTTTCAATCACATAGCATGAAAGAACTCATGCATTTTTTAAAGGAGTGAAGGGATTTGGCAAACGAAAAAGTATATCCAATGACTGAAGAAGGTAAACAAAAGCTTGAGCACGAGCTTGAAAATCTGAAATCAGTAAAGAGAAAAGAAGTTGTAGAGAGAATTAAAATCGCAAGAAGCTTTGGAGATCTCTCAGAGAACTCAGAGTATGACTCTGCTAAAGAAGAGCAGGCATTCGTTGAAGGACGCATTTCAACACTTGAGTCTATGATCCGTAATGCAAAAATTATTGAAGATGATCAGGCGCTTGACGGCGTCGTTTCTCTGGGTAAAACAGTGACATTCGTTGAACTTCCTGATGGTGATGAAGAATCATACACAATCGTCGGAAGTGCAGAAGCTGACCCGTTTGAAGGAAAAATCTCTAACGATTCGCCAATTGCTAAAAGTCTGATTGGTAGGGTTGTAGGAGATGAAGTGAAAGTACAGACACCTGGCGGAGACATGGACGTCCGCATTACATCAATCAATTAAGTATGCACTGCCACAATCGGGTGCAATGACCCGTCAGAGGAGACTGAAGCAATTGTTCAGTCTCTTTTTTTACTTAGATGTAACTTTTATCAGTTGTATGCGTCTAATACTTGCAGGTCAGACGTCCTGTTTTGATAAAAGGAATAGCGGCTCTTGTGAATACAGCAGGTGCTCATGATATGCTGGTTTAGATTTATATGATCAGGGAAGAGTTGAACGAGGAGTGAGAAAATGAATAATTCCAGAACAAAATTACAAAGCAAAAAAAGGAAAGAAAATATACTGTTAAATGGTTCTATTGCAGTTGTGTTATTACTGATCGCAGGTGTATCAGCATTTATTTTTCTTGGGAGTAATGAAAATCAGGCAGCTGAACCTGAAGAAGAAAAATCAATTGCTGAACAGGTCCAGGAGAATGCTTCTAAAAATGATGAAGAGAAGAATGAAGATCCTGAAAACAATGAACTGTCTGTAACTGAAATAGACGCTGAAGATGAAGATCAGGAAAATAACGACACAAACCGTGAGTCTGATGAGGACAACAATGCCTCTGAGACGAAGAAGGAGAAAGAAAAGGAAGAAGAAGCAAAGAAAAAAGAAGAAGCTGAAAAGAAGAAACGTGAAAAAGAAGAGCGTGATACAGCTGCAGCAGAGGAAACTGCCAGTCCTGATGATGGAGAGTGGAAGCCTGTTGGCACAGAACAAACTGGTCAACACACTTCATCCTACGTTGAAGGCAGCGTGGACTGGAATGAAAAGTTGAAAGCCGCTGCTTATGCGACAGGTCTTGATATGAACACGATGACTGTATGGTGGGTTGGAAATGATGGAGGCCCGCAAAACTCTGTTGTAAAAGTGTCATCACCTGATGCTCCGGCTGCACAATACAGTGTTCACCTGGAATGGGTGGACAAAAAAGGCTGGAAACCCGTAAAAGTAGATCAACTGTAAAAGAACCTGAAAAGATGCTGCAGACGATGCAGCATCTTTTTTATGATTTGAAATGTACACTCGCCGTATAATAAGGTCTGCCTTCAGGTGTAAATACTGTCTGATGTTGTACCTGATGTACGTAAAGCATCAGTGCCTGATTATTGTCAATTTGAGCCTGGATTTTTTTCTCAAGTTCATTTAACGTGCCAGCTTCAAAAAACTCAACCTTATCTTTGATTAAATCAAGCTGAAAACTCATCCCGGTTCTCCCTTCTTCAATTTTAAGCTATTATACCATGGGAAGATTGAACTTTACGGGCTGTTATGGTAAGTTCTAATAAGTTTTCAGATTGACACAGAAGGCAGGGATTTTGATGAGAATAGGTATAATTGGCGCAATGGAAGAGGAGGTTGAATACCTTCGCAATAGTATGGAAGATATCCGGACTGAGACCATTGCTAATAGTGAATTCACATCCGGTATTCTTCGCGGAAAAGAAGTCGTGCTTGTTAAAAGCGGTATTGGTAAAGTAAATGCTGCGATGACAACGACTATTCTAATGGAAAGATTTAATCCGGACCGTATCATTAATACCGGGTCAGCCGGTGGTTTTGATCCTTCACTAAGTGTAGGAGATGTAGTGATTTCTAATGAAGTAAGACATCATGACGTTGATGTTACTGCTTTTAATTACGAATATGGACAGGTTCCGGGGATGCCTGCTGCTTTTGTGGCAGATGCAAAACTAAAGGAGACCGCTCTTTCCTGTACAAAATCAATCGGTGATATCAAGTCTGTTGCGGGATTGATTGCAACAGGTGATTCCTTCATGAATGATCCGCAGAGAGTTGAAGCGCTGCAGGGTAAATTTGAAGATTTGCAGGCTCTTGAAATGGAAGCAGCAGCAATTGCCCAGGTGGCCCATCAATATGATACACCGTTTGTCATTATCAGGTCACTCTCTGATATTGCAGGTAAAGAATCACATGTATCTTTTGATCAGTATCTTAAAACAGCAGCAGTAAATTCTGCGAACCTGATTATGAAAATGACTGAAGAACTTTAATCCTGATCATCATCAAAGTGATGAAACAATTTCATTAATGCTCTTTTTTCAATTCTTGAAACGTAGCTTCTCGAGATCCCCAGTTCCTTTGCGATCTCCCGCTGCGTTTTTTCATCCTGACCATTCATACCAAATCGTGCAGTAATCACCTCACGTTCCCTGTCATCGAGTTTTGTGACGACCTGCCTGATTTTCTCTCCGCTCATTTTCTGTACAATCAGTTCATCCACTTCTTCATCTTCACTCTGCAGTACGTCAATCAGACTAATGGCGTGTCCGTCTTTGTCTTCACCAATCGGATCATGAAGCGAGATATCTTTTTTTGTTTTTTTGAGTGAACGTAAAAACATGAGAACTTCATTCTCGATACACCTGGCTGCATAGGTTGCAAGTTTTGTTCCTTTATCATAGGAATAGCTGTCAATTGCTTTGATCAATCCGATTGTACCGATTGAAATCAGGTCCTCCACAGACTCTCCTGTATTTTCAAATTTCTTGATGATATGTGCAACAAGTCTGAGGTTGTGTTCAATGAGCAGGTTCTTTGCCTCGTCATCACCATTTTGCAGCCTCAAAATCGCATTCTTTTCTTCCTCTTTACTTAAAGGTTCAGGAAAAGCGTTCTGCTTAAAATAGCCTGTCAGAGCCGGCAGGTCAATAATCGCCGATAAAATTAAAAAAAATGACAAGTCTTCTCCTCCTTTCACCGGTTATTTAACCGTATGAAAAAAATCAGAAAACTTGCCAGTCCTACTCATTTATCTCGAGTTTCTTTAATTCTTTTTCTTTAAAATTTCCTGTTCAAGGAGCTCCAGAAAATCGTCTGAAAGCTTTTGTTTTTTTGCTGCTTCATATGCCTGAATTAAAGCGTCAAGTGATAGTTCATTCATGAAGGTGTTCTCCTTTCAAATATCCATAGCAAAATCGTATCAGACCACTGAATAAAGAACAAGCGTTCCCTTATCCACAGGTCATAGTGTATAACCTGTGTAAAAGATGTTAATAAGGGTTAAATATATGATAAGGTCAGACGATTGAGATACAGTAAAGTTATCCACAGGAAAAAGCGAAAGACGATATTTGTCGAACGATTTGTGTAATAGATTAATAAAAGATTCATTTTGAACTAACCAGGCAGATGATGTATGATATAGACTTGAAGTGAAGAGGTGGAGAACAATGATAAAACTATTTTTGCCTAATGAATACGTAGACAGCGTGTTTGAAATAACACCTGCTAAACTCAAAGAGCAGGGAATAAAAGCGATTATTACAGACCTTGATAATACATTGGTTGAATGGGATAGAAAAGAAGCTACACCGAAGCTGACTGCATGGCTTGAGGGGATGCAAAAAGAAGGCATTCTGGTCACAATTGTGTCGAACAATAACCAGCTGAGAGTTGAAGCATTTTCAAACCCGATTGGTATTCCTTTTATCTATCATGCCAGAAAGCCTATGGGACGTGCTTTCAGACGTGCAATTAGAGATATGAATGTCAATAAAGATGAAACTGTTGTCATCGGGGATCAGCTGATGACAGACGTATTAGGTGGTAACTTAAATAAGCTTTATACCATATTAGTTGTACCGGTAGCGAAAACTGATGGTTTTTTCACAAAGTTTAACCGTGTCATTGAAAAAAGACTGCTTAACTTCTTTAAAAGAAAAAACATGATTCAATGGGAGGACAAAAAGTGAGTGAGGAAAAAATTACTTGTATCGGCTGCGGTGTGGAAATCCAGACGATTGATAAAAACGGTCTGGGATATGCGCCTCCATCCAGCTTAGAGAGAGAGCAGATTGTATGCCAGCGCTGTTTTAAGCTGAAACACTACAATGAGGTACAGGATGTTGCGCTGACAGATGATGATTTTCTTAAGATCTTAAATGGTCTGGGAGAAGCCGATGCACTGATCGTTAAAGTGGTGGATATCACAGATTTCAACGGCAGTTTTCTGACAGGGCTACACCGGTTTGTAGGTAAGAATCCCGTTCTTTTAATCGGGAATAAAGCGGATGTATTGCCTAAGTCTGCTAAGCCGAACAAACTGATCAACTGGATGAAGTATGAAGCGAGTCAGATGGGGTTAAAACCGATTGATGTTCTGCTCTGCAGCGCTGATAAAGGTCATCATATTCAGGATGTACTTGAGGCGATCGACAGAGAACGTAAAGGCCGCGATGTATATGTTGTCGGCTGTACGAATGTTGGGAAGTCAACATTGATTAACCGTATTATTAAAGAAGTAACAGGTGAAGAGGATATCATTACAACATCCCAGTTCCCTGGTACAACGCTTGATATGATTGAGATTCCCCTTGACGACGGTAAGGCTATCATTGATACACCGGGTATTATTAACCGTGATCAGATGGCTCATGTAGTGAACAAGCAGGACTTGAAAAAAGTACTGCCGAAAAAAGAACTGAAACCAAAAGTGTTCCAGCTTAATGAAGAACAGACACTATTTATCGCAGGACTGGCCAGATTTGATTTTATTAGCGGGAATAGAAATTCTTTCACATGCTATTTTTCAAATGAACTGGATATTCACAGAACAAAGCTTGAAAAAGCAGATGACTTATATGAGCGTCATCTGGGAGAGATGCTCTCACCACCAAGGCAGGAAGATCTTGAATCATTTCCTCCTTTGAAACGTCACGAGTTTAATGTAAAAGAAGGAAAAATGGATATTGTATTTTCAGGTCTCGGGTGGATTACAATTAACGAACCCGGCGTAAAAGTGGCCGCTTATGTTCCGGAAGGCGTAAGCGCGATTATCAGAAAGTCATTAATCTGATCGGGAGGGGGAGCAACTTATGAAGCTTGCAGTAATCGGCTATCCGATTCATCATTCCAAATCGCCATTTATGCATAATAGCTGGCTGAAGGAATGCGGATTAAAAGGAAGCTATGAGGCATTAGAAGTTCCTCCTGACCAGCTCGGGGAGCAGATTGAAGACCTCAGAAAAAGAAATTTTTCAGGGTATAATGTGACCATTCCTCATAAAGAAAACATCATTCAGTATCTCGATGAGGTTGAGGACCGTGCCACGGAACTCGGTGCAGTAAACACAGTAGTGATCAGAGATGGAAAAAGTTATGGTTATAATACAGACGGCGATGGATTTCTAAAGTCTCTTTTGACAAAGCGCACAACTAAGGAAGTGTCAGACAGCCAAATTTTAATAATTGGTGCAGGTGGTGCCGCAAAAGGAATTGCAGGCTCACTGCACTCATTTGGCGCGGAAAAAATCAGTATCGCAAACCGTACAGTAATAAAAGCTGATCAGCTCATCGAATCGCATGGCCTGACTGGTGACAGTATGGACCTGGCTGCAGCGCAGCATCAGATTGGCCTTTTTGATATTGTCATTAATACCACGTCTCAGGGGATGTATCCTCATATACATCAGCATGCACTCGATGCTACAGAGATGAAAGCAGGATCGCTCGCAGCTGATATCATCTATAATCCATTAAAAACGCAGTTTCTGAAAAAGGCTGAAGCGGCCGGAGCGGATATACTTAATGGAGTCGGGATGTTTGTCTTTCAGGGTGCACTGGCATTTGAGAAATGGACTGACAAAATACCTGATACAGCGTCAATGATCAATAAAATAACAAAAGATATGAAACAGGAGTGAAATTATGTTAACAGGTAAACAAAAAAGGTTTCTTCGTGCAGAAGCACATAACTTGTCACCAATTTTCCAGGTAGGAAAAGGCGGCGTGAATGAAAACATGATCAAGCAGATCTCAGAGGCGCTTGAAGTACGTGAACTGATTAAAATAAGCATTCTTCAAAATTGTGAAGAAGATAAAGATGAAGTGGCAGCTGCACTTTCAAAAGGCGCAAAAGCAGAGCTTGTACAGGTTATCGGCCATACAATTGTTCTGTACAAAGAGTCCCGTGAAAATAAAAAAATTGAACTGCCGAAAGTAAGAAAATAATGAAAAAAAGGGTAGGATTGATGGGCGGAACATTTGACCCGATCCATATCGCCCACTTAATTATGGCTAATGAGGCTTATCATGCACTATCACTAGATGAAGTGCGTTTCATTCCGAATGCCGCTCCACCGCATAAAAAGTTATCAAGTCAGACCAGTGTGGAAGACAGATGCCGGCTGATCGAAAAAAGTATAGAAGATGTACCTTACTTTAAGCTTGACCTGACTGAAATACAGAGAGAAGGTACCTCTTATACATTTGACACGATCAGTCATTTAACGCATCATGAACCGGATACAGCATTCTTCTTTATTATCGGTGGTGATATGATAGAGTCACTCGAGACCTGGCACCGGATTGAGGAATTGAAACGTCTGCTTACATTTGCAGGATTCGAAAGACCCGGCTATCAGTGCGCCCAAGATGATAACGTCATCATGATCAATGGACCGGTGATGGAACTGTCATCAACTGTGATCAGAAAGCGCCTGGCTGAAAAGCAGGATTGCAGATATTTAATTCATGATCGTGCGTACCGATATATTCTGAAGGAGGGACTTTATGAAGCTTGAAGAAGCAAAAGAGATTGTAAAAGACATACTTCCTGAAAAAAGGTATATTCATACGCTCGGCGTAATTGATACTGCCATAAAACTGGCAAACACTCATGATGAAAATGCGGACAAAGCTGCACTCGCAGCAGCCCTTCATGATATGGCAAAATTCCATGATAAACAGGAAATGAAAGAAATCATTTTAAGCCGACACTTAAATCCTGAACTTCTGAACTTTCACCATGAACTGTGGCACGCTCCTGTTGGTGCAGTGCTCGCAGAAGAACAGCACGGTGTTGCCGATGAGGATATTCTGAATGCCATCAGATATCATACAACCGGAAGGCCGGGAATGAGTAAGCTTGAAAAAATCATTTATATTGCAGATTATATAGAACCGGGCAGAACGTTCAGCGGTGTTGAAAATGTCAGAGAAACAGCCGGTCAGAACCTTGACCAGGCAATGAAAATAGCGCTTAAGCAATCCATTCTGTTTCTGATCAGCAAAAGCCAGCCGGTATTTCCGGATACGCTGGCAACTTATAACGAATACATGCAAAAGGAGAAATGAGTATGTCTAAAGAAAATGAATTATTATCACTTGCATACAAAGCAGCAGACGATAAGCGTGCAGAGGATATCGTTGCACTGAATATGCAGGGGATTTCACTGATCGCAGATTATTTTGTGATCTGCCATGGTAACTCTGACAAGCAGGTACAGGCGATTGCTAAAGAAGTGAAGGACCGTGCAGAAGAAGAGGGTTATACTGTCAAACGTCTGGAAGGGTACGATGAAGCGAGATGGGTACTTGTTGACCTTGGCAATGTGATTGTACATGTATTCCATCGTGAAGAAAGAGATTATTATAAGCTTGAAAAGCTCTGGGGAGACGCTCAGATTGAAGATATGGCGAGTTCGATCAGCTAATGGCTTATGATCAGTTTGCGTATGTATATGACCGGCTGATGAGTGATGTCCCTTATGACGAATGGATGAGTGTTCTCTTACGTGAAAAGGAACATTTTCAGGTCAATGGGACAAGACTGCTCGATGTCGGCTGTGGAACAGGTGAATGGACGGTTAAAGCATCGGTACACGGATTTGAAACGGTAGGCATTGATCTTTCTGAATCCATGCTTTCCATGGCGCAGCAAAAAGCCATGGAAGCAGGGCAATCCATCCGCTTTTTCCAGATGGATATGGCTGAAGCCGGTGAGCTTGGACAGTTTGATCTGATCACAATCTTTTGTGATTCCCTTAACTACCTTGAAACAGAAGAAGCTGTCAGGCAGACATTTACCAATATGCATCAGATGCTCGCTTTAAATGGACTTTTCCTGTTTGACGTTCATTCAGTGTATAAAGTAAATGAACTGTTTGCAGGACAGACTTATTCTTATGATGACGGGGAAGCAGCTTACATCTGGAATTCGTTTGAAGGGGAATTTGAAAACAGCGCTGAGCATGAGTTGACTTTTTTCATAAAAGAAGAGGGTGATCTGTATGCCAGGTTTGACGAATTTCACAAACAGCGGACATTTACGATCGATCAATATAAAGCGTGGCTTTCTGAGGCCGGGTTTCAAGTGGAATCTGTCACAGCAGATTTTACAGATAAAGAACCTTCAGACATGAGTGAGCGCATCTTTTTTACATGCACGAAGAGATAACTCTTCGTGTTTTTTGTTGACAATTTGTCCATCCGTCATATAATAAAAGTAATCTTCTGACAGTCTTCTGCTTTCATGGAGGATTGTACAATGCTGTTATGGCTCAAAAACCACCAGAAATATATTTTCATTCTTATCCCACTTATTTTTATCTCCATTTTTCTATTCTTCCAGTCTTCACAAAACACTACGCCTATTTCCAGTCCGCTCAATGAAAGTCCTTCAGAACTAAAAGAAGAAGCAGTGCAGGGTTCAGCTGCTGAAGCCGATATCATCTTTGTTGATATTAAAGGCGCAATTAAACGCTCAGGCGTGTACGAGATGAACAACGGTGACAGAGTCATTGATCTCGTAGAGCAGGCAGGCGGGGAATTACCTGCTGCAGATATGACTGCTGTGAATATGGCGCAAAAACTGTTTGATGAAATGGTTATTATTATCCCGGAGAAAATATCTGAAGAGGCTGTAAATCAGGCAGTACAATCTGATAAAATCAATATTAACGTAGCTACATCCACTGAACTTGAGACCATCCCCGGGATCGGACCATCTAAGGCTGCAGCAATCATTCAGTATAGAGAGGAAAACGGTTATTTCAAATCGATTGAAGATATGATGAATATCTCAGGTATCGGTGAAAAAACATTTGAACAACTGAAAGAATTCATCAGTACATTTTAGAGACGAATCTTTACAGAACCAACATCATACACAGCAGCAGCTGTCAGGAGGCATACAAAAATGAATCGGATTTCTTGGAATCAGTACTTTATGGCACAAAGCCATCTGCTTGCACTGAGAAGTACATGCACAAGGCTCACAGTAGGCGCTACAATCGTCCGTGAGCAGCGTATTATCGCCGGCGGATATAATGGGTCGATCAAGGGAGGAACGCACTGTATCGATGAAGGATGCTATGTCATTGATAATCACTGTGTCAGAACGATCCACGCGGAAATGAATGCAATTCTTCAATGTGCCAAGTTTGGCGCTGCTACTGAAGGTGCGAGCCTGTACGTCACGCATTTTCCATGTCTGCAGTGTACAAAAGCAATTATACAGGCGGGTATCTCAAAAATTTACTATGCCAGTGACTATAAAAATCATCCTTATGCAATTGAGCTTCTCGCCCAATCGGGAGTCGAAACAGAATGCGTTCCGTTTGACCCGGCTTCAATTGAACAGTTGATGACACCTGCTGAGCAAAGCAGAACAAATTGAAAGTACTGCTCTATAGTGCCCCTGCAGCCTTAGCTGGTGCTGTTGGGGCTTATCAGCCGGAATGGATTCCTGTTATAGTACTTTTCTTTTTATACGTTATTTTTAAATCCCCCGGATTATTATGTATCCTGACCTCATTATGTATATCCTTCTTCTTTTTTCTCCATACAAACCATCATCTCAACACGCTCACAACGAATATGAGCGCAGACACAAAAACCCTCACACTTGAAATTACATCTCCTTTTACAGGTTCAACAAATCTACGGGCAGAAGCGATTCATCAAGAAGAAAAGCTGATCATAATGATTCCTCAAGAGCAGAAAAGTCTGATAGAAAGACTGCCCGACGCATCACAATGTCAATGGACAGGGGAGCTGATACAGCCTTCATCTGCCGAGAACTTTCATGCTTTTGATTATCGCAGCTACTTATACTATCAAAACATCCACTGGATCTTCCGGGCTGAGAGTGTGAAAAACTGCGTGATGACTGATCAGTCAGTATTGGATAAATTAAACATGATCAGGCATAAAGGGATTGAAAGAACGGAACAGATTTTTCCTCAAAACAGTCTCGGCATTGCAAATGCGCTGTTATTTGGTGACCGGAGTAAAATGGAGGATGAACAGATCAGGATGTATCAGCGCCTTGGTGTCATTCATCTGCTCGCGATTTCCGGTATGCATGTCGGAATGATGACATTATTGATCTGGCTGACAGGTCTCAGGATTGGCCTGACGAAAGAGACAGTCAGGATGGGAATGTTTATCATTTTGCCGCTCTACACGATAATGGCTGGTGCTGCCCCGCCTGTCTTAAGGGCAGCTGGGATGGTTCTGTTGGGATTATGTCTTCAGTATTTATTCATACGTCTCCCCCTCGTTCATATCCTCTGTACTGTTTTTATAATTCATTTATTTCTGTTTCCTCTTGAACTCATTCAGGCAGGTTTTCAGCTCAGTTACGCAGTCAGTTTTGCGCTGGCCTGTTCATCAGGACTGATTTTACGGTTAAAACATAAGTCTGTCAGTCTGCTTATAGTTACTGCTATTGCCCAGCTCAGTGCACTGCCGATCATTCTGTGGCATTTCTATGAGCTTTCCCTGTCTTCTTTTATCGTCAATATGTTTTATGTTCCTCTTTACACAATTATCATTCTTCCTGCATTTGTTCTGCTCTATCTTCTGTCTTTTTTGTCAATGGATGCTGCTGTCCTTCTGGCATATCTTCCTTCAATTATCATTCATCATACAGAGAATATCTCAGCTGTCATATCAGATATCAGGTTTTCGGTTCTGATTACAGGGAAGCCCGGTCTATTCAATACGGTCATCCTGCTTATTTTCTGTTACCTGATCCTGTTCTTCTCAGAGAGGAGGAAACGATTCCTTTCAACCATAAGTGCGATGGTCTTAGTCGTTACGATGACTGCTGCACCATATATAAGCAGCAGGGGCAGTATAACATTTATTAATGTAGGTCAGGGGGACAGTGTACTCATCCAGTTACCGTATAAACAGGGGAATATATTAATTGATACAGGAGGGCAGGTTCAGTTTGGAAAGGCGGATAGTGATTATTCAGTCGGTCAGAATATCGTTCTTCCCTACCTAAAGAGTATGGGAGTTTCAAAAATAGATCTCATGATTCTGACACATCACGACTGGGATCATATTGGGGGAGCGGCGGATCTTGCAAGGGAACTTTATATCAGTGAAGTATGGACCAGTGCAGGTTCAACAGAGAAAAAAGAGATGAAAGAGCTGTTGCATACCTTCCAGGCACAGCAAACACCTGTAAGAGAAATATCAGAAACGGTTTCATGGCAGTCTGGTGATGCTGAATTTACTTTACTTGTGCCGGGTGAGAACTATGAAGGGAATGATGCTTCGCTTATATTAACTGCTGAAGCAGGAGGAAAGAAATGGCTGTTTACGGGGGATATTGGTGAGAGTACAGAAAATGCCCTCATGAACCAGTTTGAAGACATTGACGTGCTGAAAGTAGCGCACCATGGCAGTAATTCTTCAACGATACAGGCTTTTCTGGATAGGGTGAAACCGGAGACGGCGATTATTTCAGCAGGGAAAAATAATATGTACGGTCACCCTCATCCCGATGTTTTAGAAAGGTTGCACTCTGCAGGGAGCCGGATCTACATCACAGCAGATCACGGAGCGGTCAGGTATATATTTGAAGGAAATCAAGGCACTTTTGAGCAGGCAGTGCCATATGATAATAAAAAGTAAGCTAAAGACTGTCTTAAGCTGCTGAAATGTACAATTAACTTTATCAAAGCAAAAAAATAAAAGAGCCTTGAAGGCTCTTTAAAGGGTGTTAGGATCCCACGACTGAGATGACTGTTCCTACGATGAATAATGCAGCGAAAAATCCAAATGAGACAACAAATGCCACGCCGGAATCAATCAGGTCGTTTCGTTTCGATTGAACATTTTGTTCGAATTCATTCATGGTTACCCCTCCTATTATACAATTTAAAGTATAGAGCATCATTTTATAAAAATCCATAGTTACCATTTAAAAATAACGGCTAATAACAGCTTATCACAAATAATTCATAAATGGATACAGATACTATAGCACAAACAGCTTTACATCCGGTGACCCGGGACCGGATGTAAAGTGTTTATATAAGGCAGTTACCTTCTGCCCGTCCGCTATTGTATAGGGAAGATGATTTCCTATACAATAGTGGAGATACATATTAAAGTGAGGCGGATATAAGTGATTGTTAAAGAATGGACTGCCATAAAAAAACAACAGCTGGCGCCTGTTTATTTATTATACGGTGAAGAAGATTATCTGCTTCACGAAACAAAGCAGCTGCTGATCCGGCATGCGATACCGGAAACTGAGATGGATTTTAATTTCTCTTTGCATGATCTTGCTGATGAAGGAAGTCTTGAAGCGGCTGTAGAGGATGCTGAGTCATTTCCTTTTATGGGTGAGAGGCGTCTTGTGTTTGTTGACGGGGCAATGTTTTATACAGCAGATAAGAAAAAAGAAAAACAGCCGACTGACGTACTTGAAGCTTATCTTCAGTCTCCTGCACCTTACACAGTACTTGTCATCCATGTGCCTGCAGAGAAGCTTGATGAACGTAAAAAAATTACGAAGCTGACAAAAAAGTCGGCAACGGTCATTGAAGCAAAAAAATTAACGGTGAATGATATAAGAGGCTGGATCAAATCCAAAGTAGCCGACCACAAGATGCAAATAGAAGATGAAGCAGTTGAAAAACTGACCGTTTTAGCGGGAACAAATCTTTTTATGCTCGCTGGAGAAATCGATAAACTTGCTCTCTACGCCCAGGGTGCTGATGTGATAAAAGCTGAAGATGTAACGCTGCTGACTCCAAAGTCAGTAGAGCATAATGTGTTTGACCTGATTGAATTCACATTAACCGGAAAAACAGCTCAGGCGATTGAACTCTATCATGATCTCCTCAGACAGAAAGAGGAACCGTTAAAGCTGCTCGCACTGCTGAGTGGCCAGTTCAGACTGATCTATCAGGTGAAAAACATGAGCGAAAAAGGATTCAGTCAGCAGCAGATTGCCTCAAGGCTGAAGGTCCATCCTTTCAGAGTTAAGCTGGCTGGTCAGCATGCATCCAGGCTTTCAGGTGAACATCTGAAAAAAGTGATGCTTGAACTGGCGTCATGCGATCTTGCCTTAAAATCTTCATCCGGCAGGAAAGAGATGATTCTTGAAATGTTTATTACCAGGCTGCCGATATTTGTTAAATAAAGGCTATGTTAAAGTCCAATGTTGTTTTAGCACAGCTGGTGATTGCAGCGGAAGGGGGACGACTCCAGCAGGAGAAGCGTGACAGGTGAGACCCCGCAGAAGCGTAGCTTCGAGGAGGTCCGATTGAATCGGAGCCAAAAAAAGGCTCATGCGGAAAGCGTTCCCCCTGCAGCGGAAATCAACAGCCAACTTTAACAGAGTTTAAATAAAAAAACCGATGCTCAATATTGAGCATCGGTCTCTTTATTATGCGTTAAGCTTTTTCGTTAGACGAGACTTTTGACGGTCTGCGTTGTTTTTGTGAATAAGCCCTTTTTGTGCAGCTTTGTCCAGCTGTTTTACAGCGCTTGAAAGTAATTCCGTCTTGTTGTCAGAATCGTTCTGAACAGCAGTTTCGAAACGCTTAATCGCTGTACGCATTGATGATTTCTGCTGAATGTTCGCTTCGTTGCGAGCAGCATTCGTCTTTGTGCGTTTGATTGCAGATTTAATGTTTGGCATTTATGTCACCTCCCGAACTGAATCGAGGACTTTAGAAAACTCGATTAACATGATTCACGCCGTTTACGGCATACGGTTTCTCGTAAGGAACCGGTTAGATTCAATTACATAAGAACAAGGGATATTTTATCAAACAGACCGGGAGAATGCAATAGTCATGAAAATAATTATTTGGTTAAAGAATAGAATACACGCTTTGGTACCAACCTAAATAAAAATTCCACTAAGGAAGTGAAGCGGATGGCTTTCCGGACTGACCTCGCACTTGAAGCCTATGAACTCTCCGGCAAACAGGAACTTACCATTGAAGAAGAAATAATTAATGAATTTTCGCTGAAGAAAATATATGTAAGTAAGACAGCCGCCGCTGCAACCGGCAAAAAAGAAGGAAGCTACTGGACGTTTGAAGCGCCACAGCTCCGGACGCAAAATGAAGAATGGGTTGAGAAAGCAGCAAAGGCACTTTCAAGTGTAATCAGACAGTTTCTGATTGAACTCGATGTCAAAGAAGATACGCCGATCCTGATTGCAGGGCTTGGCAACTGGCAGATTACGCCTGATGCACTCGGTCCTGAAGTGTGCAGAAAGGTGTTCGTGACAAATCATTTATTTGAAGTGGAGCCTGGAGCCGTTGAAGGTGGATTCAGAAGAACAACTGCATTAGCGCCGGGTGTCATGGGTCTGACAGGCATGGAGACAGCTTCTACACTAAAAGGGGTGATCAATGAGTATAAGCCTGGTGCTGTGATTGTCATCGATGCGCTAGCTGCAAGATCGGCTTCGAGGCTGCATACCACTGTTCAGCTGTCGTCAGCAGGAATTAATCCTGGAGCAGGAGTTGGCAATAACCGCCAGGAAATCAACAGTCATCTTTTTGGTGTGCCTGTGATTGCAATTGGAATTCCGACTGTAGTAGATGCTGCTTCGATTACAAAAGACACGCTTGGTTACTTTGAGAAAACGATCAAAATGAAGTCAAGTCAGGATAACAGACCATCTTCCTTATTAATGACGAAGCGGTCACTTGAAGAATTAAATCAAAATGAAGCAGAACCACACGAGAAAAATGCTTATATGGGTTTAATCGGCGGTCTGTCGGAAGAAGAGCAGCAGGAACTTTTCAAAGAAATTCTGTCACCAATCGGACAAAACCTGATTGTCACACCAAAAGAAACGGACCTCTACATCAAACAGGCTTCTGATATGCTTGCAGCAGCCCTTGATCAGGCCCTGCATTATCCTGAATAACGTTCTGAAAAATGATTGAATACATATACTGCAAAAAGATTTGAATCAGGAGGTGCCCTGGTGAAAAAAACGCAGTCATTGTATTCAATCAATTTATTTTTAAAAACTTTTCTACTTTTGATCTCAGTTATGGCAGCCGGACTGTACATGCCGGATATTAAAAGAGAGGTCATGTCATTTTCATTCGATCTCCCTGACGAAATGCCACAGCGCGCTGTTTTCCTGATGCTGCAGACTGAATATGCACACCTCTCATCAGGCGATGAGCTTGGAAATGTGTGGTCTTCATTATCCGGGACTGTCTTCAATCCCGAAAACTGGCTCGCGCTGGAAGGGTTCAGTACAGAAGCGCTGGCCAATGAATTTCCTGAGCCCTCGGAATCTGTACCCCCGGCAGACTGGTTTTTCAGCGGAGAAGAAGGGGAAGCTGTCGAAGTTATTCAGGCTCCTTCTAATATAGAGCAGTCTGAAAACCCGCGTGTCTTTATCTACTTCACTCATTCCAGAGAATCATTTTTGCCTTATCTGCCTGATATCTCTAATCCGAATCTTGCACATCACTCTAAAGTAAATATTACACAAACCGGCCAGTACTTTAAAACGTTTTTCCATGAAAATGGCATACCTGTAAAAGTGGATACGAGAGATATAGTTGCTCAATTGAATACGATTGGGAAAGATTACTGGCAGGCTTATGACGTTTCAAAAAGTGTTGTGCAGGAAGCGATAACCTCAAATAACACACTTGATTATTTTATAGATGTTCACAGGGATTCAGTGAGAAGAGAAGCTACGACATTACAATATAACGATAAGAGTTATGCAAAAGTAGCTTTTGTCGTTGGTGGCGAACATGACGGTAGTGAAGCGAACAGAGAACTTGCTGAAGCAATTCATGACCGGATGAACCTCAAAATCCCGGGCATTTCACGTGGTGTATATGTGAAAAAAGGTGAGCATACCAATGGAAAGTTTAATCAGGATCTCTCCCCGGGTTCAATTTTACTTGAACTCGGTGGAGTGGATAACAAGTTCGAGGAGCTTGAAGCAACCGCTGATATATTCTCTGATGCAATGAGTGAATATATGCTGGAATCAACGCCTGTCAATGCCCCTTAAAGTGTGCAATTGAAACGCGCCTGTTAAACTGATATACTTTACACTAGTATAATTGCGTCTTAAAAACAGGAGTGGACATTGAATGAATCAGGAACAGCGTTTAAATAGACAGAAAAACATCAGAAACTTTTCAATTATTGCCCATATTGATCACGGGAAGTCAACACTTGCTGACCGTATTCTAGAGCAGACTCAAGCATTGACAGCCCGTGAGATGAAAGCCCAGCTGCTTGACTCAATGGATCTTGAAAGAGAACGGGGCATTACGATTAAATTAAATGCAGTACAGTTAAAATATCAGGCTAAAGACGGTGAAGAATATACTTTTCACTTGATTGATACACCTGGACACGTAGACTTCACTTATGAAGTATCACGTTCTCTTGCAGCATGTGAAGGCGCGATCCTTGTTGTGGATGCAGCGCAGGGTATTGAAGCCCAGACACTTGCTAACGTATATCTGGCACTGGATAATGACCTTGAAATTCTGCCGGTTATCAATAAAATTGACTTACCTGCTGCAGATCCTGAACGTGTTCGTCAGGAAGTGGAGGATGTCATTGGCCTCGATGCTTCAGATGCTGTGCTTGCTTCAGCAAAAGCAGGAATCGGAATTGAGGATATTCTTGAACAGATTGTAGAAAAAGTACCTGCTCCTACAGGTGATCCTGAAGCACCGCTGAAGGCACTTATTTTTGATTCTCTATACGACCCTTATAGAGGGGTTGTTGCATATATCAGAATCGTAGAAGGAAGAGTAAAGCCTGGCGATAAGATCCGTATGATGGCAACCGGTAAAGAATTTGAAGTAAATGAGATAGGAGTGTTTACACCTAAAGCCACCGCTCAGGATGAACTGACTGTTGGTGATGTAGGGTATCTCACTGCTGCCATAAAAAATGTCAGTGATACGCGCGTAGGTGATACGATCACAAGTGCTGTGAAGCCGACTGAAGAGCCGCTGCCGGGATACAGAAAGATGAATCCGATGGTTTACTGTGGTCTCTATCCAATCGATACAGCAAGATATGTAGACCTTCGTGAAGCACTTGAAAAGCTTGAGTTAAACGATTCAGCGCTTCAATATGAAGCTGAGACTTCTCAGGCACTCGGATTCGGTTTCCGCTGCGGATTCCTCGGACTTCTGCACATGGAAATTATTCAGGAGCGTATTGAACGTGAATTTAATATTGATCTGATCACAACTGCACCAAGTGTAATTTATGATGTGTACCTTGAAGATGGTGAGCACATGATGGTTGATAATCCGTCGGCTATGCCGGATGCGCAGTCAGTTAATCATGTTGAAGAACCATATGTGAAAGCGACCATTATGGTACCTAATGATTATGTTGGTCCTGTCATGGAACTTTCCCAGTCTAAGCGTGGTAACTTCATTGATATGCAGTATATGGATGAATCGCGTGTTAACGTCGTTTATGAAATTCCGCTGGCTGAGATTGTCTATGATTTCTTTGATCAGCTTAAATCAAGTACAAAAGGTTATGCATCATTTGACTATGAATTGATCGGTTACCGTGAATCAAACCTTGTGAAGATGGATATTTTACTCAACGCAGAAAAAGTAGATGCGCTAAGCTTTATTGTCCATAGAGATTTTGCTTATGAAAGAGGTAAACTGATTGTTGAGAAGCTGAAAGAACTGATTCCGCGTCAGCAGTTTGAAGTGCCTATACAGGCGGCGATCGGAAATAAAATCATTGCCAGATCTTCAATTAAAGCAATCCGTAAAAACGTTCTTGCTAAATGTTACGGAGGAGATATCTCACGTAAACGAAAGCTGCTTGAAAAACAAAAAGCAGGTAAGAAACGTATGAAGATGGTCGGCTCAGTTGAAGTGCCTCAGGAAGCCTTTATGGCTGTCCTTCAGATGGATGAGGGAGAGAAGTAAGTCATATCAAGGGGTAAGGGTATAAATAAATATCATGACGGTGGAGTTTGCCACCGATATGCCACCGGTTTATAATTGACTGGTGATCGTATCGAAAATATCGGCGGCATCTCTCGCCATTTTCTTAGTCAGATGTACGTAACGATCTTCAGTGATCGATGCCCGGCTATGACCCAGGCGTCGCTGAACAGTCTTTGTCGGCTGTCCGGCTTCAATGAGCATCGTTGCGTGCGTGTGTCTGAGGGAGTGATAGTTAAAATCAATTTCTAGTTTCCCACGGATAAGTTCACGCGTCTGATATTTAATAACTGATGGTGTATATCGCTCTCCGTTTTCTTTCCTGCATACATAATCGTGATCTTCGTAACTGGTATAGTGTTCACCGTATTTCAAACGATTCTCGAGTTGCTTGCGCTTCTCTTTTTTCAATATGGACAAAAGATTGTTTCCTACAGGTATGGAGCGGTACCCGGCTTTACTCTTTGGCGGTCCGATCTCCCAAAACAATTTGTCTTTGCCGTTTACTTTATGTTTGCGGCCAACGAGCTGCTGATCGATTTGGATCACACCTTCATCGAAATCAATGTGTCTCCACTCCAGTCCGCACGTTTCTCCTACTCGGAGAGCGGCATTCAGGCCAATTACATAAGGAATATAAAACGGGTGACCTTCAGTGATCTTTTCACTTAGTAATTTAAGGTTCTCCCTGGACTGTATCTTTAAATCCTCTCTTGTTGACTTTCTGGGCGTTTCGATTAGTAATTCGACATATTGCATAGGGTTTTCATTGATGTACTTATACGGATAAACAGCCTGCTTTAATGATTTGTTTAAGATCCCTATCATGATCTCGATTGTTTTGCGTGCCCATTTTTCACGGACCTTTAAATTTACAAACTGTTGCATGACATGAGGTGTTAATGATTTGAGCTTATATTTACCTAAGTGCGGCAAAATGTGAATCCTGATAACGCTCTCATAATTATATTGCGTGTTTGGTTTCAACTTCAGCTCTACATACTCCTTCTGCCAGAACATTAGAAAGTCATGCAGCGTCATTTCAGATGGCTTAAAAACCGTACCGGCATTTTCATATTCAAGGATCTTCCTACGCAACACTCTTTCAGCTTCACCCTTCGATTGAGCACCTTCAGCTGTTCGTTCAACCTTCTTGCGTTTACCATCAACCATCCCTAAATCAAAATAGTAATACCAGGTTCCACCTCTTTTTCTAACTCCACCTTTCACAGATATTCACCCCCTTCCAATGAATTAATATCAATCACTATAAATGGATCAAAATTGATTATGTATTCTTTATGTCTAACTGACGGGCCGTAGCGATCAAAATAATAATCAAGAATTGTTTTTAGATCGTTAAGCTCAATTTCAAAGTCATGTGAGACATCTTCAGCGGTCAGATGTTTTTTCTCGTAGCAAGAAACAAGATCATCGAGTGATAAAATTTTTTCATATCCCCAACGTCTGGCTATGATTTCAGCTTTCAGTTTTGGCAGTGTGTTTAATTTAGTAATGTCACCAGCAGTTGTTAAATAGTGACCTATCTCTTCAGCCAGAATGAAATGTTTCTCATAAAGTGATCTGTTTTTATTGATCGCGATATAGTTATCGACTATAACCCCTGGTAACTTTGGGTGCATATGTTTATCCTCTTCAATTACCAGTTCCGGATACTGATCCATTAGCTTCTCATATCTCACATATCTTCACATCACTTTCTTTTGTTTTTTATATATTCGATATAGTCCATAATGTCCTCAAGTTCATCTTCAGTTACATCATCATCAATATGAGCTGCAATAACACGGTAATGAGATTTGTCAGCGAACTCACCCACTCCAAGCAGCTCGTCCATTGAGACACCAAATGTAGTGACGATAGCTCTCAAAACATTTGCCTTTGGTTCAGTCAAATCTTTCTCCCATTTAGATATCATGCCTTTAGTAATAGACATGTCCATTTTTTTATTTATACGGTTAGCGAATTCTTCTTGGGAAAGTTTTCGTTCTGTTCTCACTTTTTTAATAGCTTCTCCTATTGAATGCAATTGTTTTTCCTCCTTAAGGAAATTCGATTCCTGTTATAAAGATTATAAACAAAAGTTTCTTATTTGACAACAAACAAATAAAATTTGTACACAAAAGTAGTTGACTATGAAACTTCGCGGTGGTAATCTACCTTTAAGAGTTTCATATATGAAACCTTCTGAGAGGAGGTGAATGGTGCTTGGATACAAAAAAGCGACATCATGAACCTTACAGTAAGTTGAAACTCTATCTAAAAGATATTGGCATCACGCAAACTGAATTAGCTTCAATGGTTGGTATTGACCGTGTTTATCTTAATAAAAAGTTAAATGGATGGGGTCCTGATTTTTCTGGAACGGAAATCAGAAAAATTTGTTTGAAGCTTGATATCAGTTCTGATGCCTATTTTGTTGACAATAAAGTTTCATTTATGAAACTTGAAGAGTCAACTAAAGCCGGTTCTGGGTGATTCACTCAGAACCAATCAAAGGAGGTGTAATAATTTTGAATCAGCAATATGAATTTCAAACATCAGGAACCATTCCGCAACTCTATGACATTGCTGATGTAGCTAAACTCTTTAAAACGAATAAAAACACAGTATATGAGTTGATCAAAGCCGGACATTTAACCGCTCTCAAGCTAGGGCGGTTAAAGGTAACCTGTTACGAGCTGGAAGATTTTTTGAGAAGAAATAACGGTAAAGACTTCACTGATCTAAACAACGTCACTGAATTAAAAGAGGAGGCCAACAATGGGGGATATCATTCTTAAGTTCGCGAATGACTCGCAGTATGAAAAGTTTATACAGGATCTAAAGAAAGATATTATGTCTGATCTGGAAAAAGAAAAAACACAGCTTGATAGATCTTCAGAGGTTTTTCTTGATTTCAGTAAATCTCTTAGAGCTGAGATTCATCATAGGTATCACCAAAACATTAGAGTTCCAAGTCACCAACACTTCTATGAGTTTTTCAGAGTTGCTCTACTTAACGAAAGAGTACACATAAGTAATTTAGGTATGTACGATCCTGAAGTATTAAACGAAATGAAAAAAGATCTTATTAGAGTTGTGGATCACTACAGACTAACTAAAAAATTGGAGGTCTTTAAATGAAAATGTCAGCACTTGAGGAAAACTTTCATCAGGCAGGAGAAACAACAAAAAAAGCAATTTCTGATTTAGCGGATGCTGCTTTGCAGGATAGTGACACATATCAAGAAGCGATTAAAAAGTTAAAAGAATATCGCTGGAAAATGAATGGTGAAGTTGCAACATTCATTATTGAGTCTGCTGTTGAAGTGGTTCGAGAAAAAGCACTTCAGGTTGAAATAAAACATACAGCTCCAGAAACAGAAAAACAGGTCGCCGCTGGAACGACGACCCTAATTAAAGAATTCGCATCAAAACTTGAACAATCTTTAAAAGGTATTGATGAAAAAAATTATTGATCCTGTTGCTCACGTTCGTATTTTTCTAAAAAGCTTTTTGTAACTTTCGCTGAAAGAGTTGACATCTGAATTAGAAGATCAGAGATGCCATCATCATCTTTACTGAATTTTTCTTTAAATTCTTTTAATACTTCTTGTTCTATTTTGTCTAGTTTTGTATTCATTTTTACACCCCCTTTCTTACTAAGAATAGCAAAGTTTAGGGGAGATAGGAGGAAGTATGACAATTGGGTTTCCGAAAGATCAAAATCATGATTATAAAAAAGTTGATCGAAGAACAGCTGCAGCTGAATATGCAGATGGAAAAGAAGTTCAGTTTTTATCAAATGGTGAGTGGGTCACAATCGAACCGTATATTCACTCAGCATTTGTTTTCCAACACGCTTCTTATTTCAGGTTAAAGAAATGACAGTTCAAGATTATATTGAGTTTCTCAGATGGAGACGTGAGAGCGGAGAGGATGAGATAACCAGTGGACCACTGAATTATGAGCAGTTTGTGATCCTCTCTTTTGCTGCTAGAAAAATAGATTGGAGTGAAACGAAATGGGTGGACTTGAATTTATCCTCCTGGGATCGGCAATCAGTATCGTCACGATTGGTCTCTGTGGGATGTGGCATACAGCTGGTCAGGAGGTCAAAGGTAAATGAAGTTGATTAAAAGACTATTTAATCAGAGGTATTGGGACCGGGCCAGCTTGAAGGAGCGGCTGATCATTACAGCAAAGAATAAAAAATGAGCTCATCAGCGGGAACTGATGAGCTCTGGGGGTTTCGATAGTCAAAACATATTTGAGTTCATGCTATCAGAAACCCTGCTTTTTGACAACTACTTTATCGGGAGGTCAGATAGATGAATCAGATAACAAAGCTTTTTGAGGATCAACGAGTTCGGGTGATGGATCGCCAAGGTGAACCTTATTTTGTACTGAAAGACTTGTGTGAGATTCTCGGTCTTGGTCAGGTTGCAGGTGTCAAAAGGCGCTTAGAGAAGGACGTGATTTTAAATCACCCCCTTCAAACAGCTGGTGGGACTCAAGAGGCAGTGTTTGTAAATGAAGATGGTCTTTATGACGTGATTCTTGAGAGCCGTAAGCCATCAGCTAAACGTTTCAGAAAATGGATAACATCTGAAGTGCTGCCTTCAATTCGTAAGACCGGCGGGTACGTATCGAATGAAGATATGTTTATCCAGACCTATCTACCGCATGCGGATGAACAGACGCAGTTAATGTTTAAGTCGACATTAAAAACAGTCAGAGAGCAGAACGAAAAAATTGCTGTGCTACAACCAAAAGGATTATTTGCTGATGCAGTCAGCGCTTCAAATGGCAGCATTCTGATCGGAGACCTGGCTAAGCTGCTAAAGCAAAATGGATTCGATACAGGGCAAAATAGACTGTTCAGCCTGCTACGAGATCAAGGTTATCTGATCAAGAAACGCGGTGCTAATTTCAATAGCCCAACACAAAAAGCGATGGATCTCGGATTGTTCCGCATCAAAGAGACAGCGGTCACGCACTCTGACGGCCATGTGACGATTAATAAAACCACAAAAGTAACTGGCAAAGGTCAGCAGTATTTTATCAATAAATTTCTTCAGCAGAGCGCTATAGAGTAAACAGGGGGATTCAACATGTCAAAACTTTTAATCTATGAGGCACCTCTTCAGGTGCTTCCTACCCTTGCGGTGAAGCTCGGCCTTAACGAGGCGATATTCACGCAGCAGCTCCACTACTGGCTACAGCACAGCAACAATGAGCGGGACGGTCATAAGTGGGTGTATAAAAAAATTGATCAGTGGCACAAAGAGTTTCCGTTTTGGTCTGCCAGTACGGTGAAAAGAGTCATCAAGAACCTTGAAAATAAAGGTGTGCTGATCACCGCAGATCACTATAACAAAATCAAGATTGATAAGACCAAATGGTACCGCATCGATTATCAAAAGTTGAATGATCTGACGAGAGACCAAAATGACCCCTCGACAGGTCAAAATGACCTCTCCACGGGTCAAATTGACACTCACAATAACCATAAGATTACTTCATTAGATTTTAATAATAATAATGAGCAGGCTGAGCCTGAAAAAGAAAACCCTGAAAACCAAAAACCAAAACATGAAGATCAAAACCCAATTCGGTTCTACGAACAAAACATTGGTCCGGCATCACCTTACTTAATGACCGATATTTTGAACTGGATTGATGACTTGTCCCCGCAACTGGTGATTGAAGCCATAAAGAAGGCACTTGAAGCAAACAAACGCTCATGGGGCTATATCAAAAGCATACTGCTTGAGTGGTCGGTTAGAAACGTTCGGACGATTGAAGATGTTCAGGCGCTGGATGTCGAGTTTAAAAACAGCCGCTCCAATAATGGTGCAAAGACACATCAAACAAAAAGGCCAGGAGAGGAGGACTTGAATCTCGATGACTAAACGAGAGGTATTACAAATCTTTGAATCAATCGCCAGTGTATATCCATCATTCAACTGGGATCAAATAAAACTTGATCAATGGCACCGGCTGCTGAAAGATCAGGACTTTAAACCAACTGAACGGGCACTTGATGAATACATGCTTGATAACCGATTCCCTCCAACCATCGCAGACATCAGGGTTAAACCTTCCGGAGCGACATTAAACGTGCCCGGGCTTAACGAAACAAAAGACTATATCAATCAAAAAATTGCTGAAGGTGCACAGGCTGCTACAGGTAATCATCCGGCCCGGCTTGAAGCGCTCATGAAAATTAGAGAGGAGCTCGGTATTCGTGGATAACCTACAACAGCCGTTTAACCAGGAAGCAGAATACGACATAATCAGTGCACTGATGCAGAAGCCTGAACTACTGGATGAAATGAGTATTAAGCCAGACCACTTTTATCAGCATAAGACCCGCACCATGTTCAAAGCATTGAATGTCATGAAAGAAGCCAATCAGCCAATTGAACTAACAACGATCGCTGAACAGCTCAGAAAAATGAATGAGCTTGAAAATGCAGGCAATATATCAGGTCTACTGAAGTTGATGAACTTTTCACCTACAACAGCCGTTGATAGTTTGAAATATAAAGAGAAACTCGTATTCGAAAAGTTTCAGTACCGGGAATTACTCAGCCTATCAGACAAGCTCAGACAGATCGCCACTGAGCAGCGAGACTTGTCAGAGGTCATGGCAATTACAGATAAGCTGAACAATATTGATTCTGTTGAAGATAACAAGCGCAGGACGATTGGAGAAGTGCTTGTCGAAGTATTTGACGACATTGAAAAGAGATCCAATCAGCTTGAAGAAGTAACAGGGATCAGAACTGGCTTTGCTGATGTCGATAGAATCTTAAACGGCCTGCACACGACTGAGCTTGCAATCATAGCCGCTCGTCCGAGTATGGGGAAAACAGCCCTGGCACTTAACTTCGCCACAGGGATTACAAACGCCAGTAACGCCATTCCGGTTGTATATTCTCTTGAAACTACAAACCGAAGCCTGGTTGAACGTCAGCTTGTAGCTACAGCAAGAATCGACGCTCAGAGATTGAGAGCGGGACATGTAGCAGATGAGGATTGGAGCAGGATCACTTATGCAATGGGCGAACTGGGCAAAAAAGATATGTATTATCACGACCTTTCACACTGCACCCCGGGATACATACGGGCGGATCTGAAGCAGCTAAAGAAATTACACCCAGATCGGAAATTGGTTGTTGTGATTGATCACCTGCAGCTGATGAAGTCAGATAAGCGCGAGCCAAATCGTAATGCAGAGGTTGGTTCGATCACAAGGGACCTAAAGATGATCGCTAAAGAACTGGATGTCTCAATCGTGCTGCTGTCTCAACTATCACGCGGCGTGGAATCAAGGCAGGATAAACGCCCGATGATGAGTGATCTGAGAGACTCTGGCGAAGTAGAGCAAAACGCAGATGTGATTGCATTTCTTTACCGTGATGATTACTACGATAAAGAGAGCGAGAATCAAAACATTGTTGAGTTCATTGTTGCGAAACAGCGTAACGGTCCAGTGGGTACTGTCAGCATGGCATTCATCAAGGAAATGAATAAATTCGTGAATCTTGAAAGAAGGTTGGATCATGCCAATTAGTGTGCTGTTTGAGGGAGCAATCAGAAAAAAGCATAAAGCCCTGGCGCTCTTAATTGACTTCGTGGTCAATGAAAAGCGGACTCTCCGTATGAAAGATCACGTTGGCAAGCTAAATAAGTACATGCTACCGAAGAATCAACCGAAGATGAACACCTTGCTGAATGAATATTTGAAGGATAAGCGAAATGATCCAGAATGGCCGCTCTACGAATTGTTTAAAAAGGATGGTGCTCAGGATGAGATCAAGCCAAGGTAAGCGGGGCAAGATGTTAGAAACTTATATCGATATGGCAAACATCAAATATCAGCAGTCAGGTAAAGCGGAGATCATCAAACAGTTCCCAGAAGTCACAGTGACGTTGAAAGAGCAACAGCGGATCATGAGCGGCTTTTATAAAGCGAAAGGTGCGCCTGACTATATCGGATTGATCGGGAAGCTGCCAGTTTGTTTTGACGCAAAGGAGACAGCGATTAAAACAAACTTCCCGCTCCATAACGTTCACGATCATCAGGTAGCATACTTTGACCGGTGGGAGAATCAAGGCGGTAAAGCCTTCCTGATAGTCTGCTTCACTTCAATGAATGAGACATATCTATTACCTCATGATGTGCTAAAAGAGCGCTGGCAGGCAGCAGTAGCCGGTGGAGCTAAAAGCATTCCGCTACAGATATTCAGGGATCATGCAATTTTAATAAAGCCAGGGAGCGGGTTAACGATTGATTGGCTTCCTGCAGCAATGGAGGAAAGAAAATAAATGCAGTGTGTTGATTGTAAGTGTGACATGACAAAAGTAAAAGACATCAAGAGAACTTACTATACAAGAAATGATTATAGGTGCAGCGACTGCCGCTCCAAAGGGTCAATGACGTATAACCGTAAAGGGGACCTGGTTGACTTTAAGTGGAAGGCAGCACCGAACCACCAAAGGGAGCGAGTAATGATATGAATGCAAATGACTCAATGAAGTTTTTAATTGATCGGATGGGCTTTAGATTTGAAGAGGCTCAGAAATTTATTGAGAAAGATACTGAAGGTGAAAATATCAAGCTTTTAATTTCAGGTTACAACAAAGGTCGTAATGATGAGAAAAAAAGAAGTGAGCAAGAGTGGGATTGGGCCAGCTACAAATGAATCGGATCTGACACAAGATGTGTCGTAATTAAAAGGAGTGAAATTGGATGGGGCAAATGAGCCAAGATGAAATTAATGTAGATTTATTTGAAGAGGTTCAGCGATTACAGAAAGAAGTAAATCATTACAAGGAATTAGCAAACCTAAATGTTGATGCGTATTACAAGTCTCAGAATAAATTAGAAATATATGAGAAAGCTGTTAAATTGGCTTTGATGACATTGGAAGATAACAATTTAATGAATGACTCTTATTGGAAAATACATTCAATCTTAGACAATGGTTAATGTCGTTATCCGAACATTAAACGTCGTAGAAGGGAGCCTGATACATGCAATTAGATCTATTCAGAGAAATCATTGTAGATAACTTTGCCGGCGGCGGTGGTGCAAGTACTGGTATTGAAATGGCCACTGGATTGAATGTAGATGTTGCAATCAATCATGACCCAGATGCCATTGCTATGCATAAAGCAAACCATCCGCACACTGAGCATTATTGTGAGTCTGTATGGGATGTTGATCCGCGTGAAGTAGTCAAGGGTAGGAAGGTCGGCTTGTGCTGGCTTTCCCCGGACTGTAAACACTTCAGCAAGGCGAAAGGCGGTAAGCCGGTTGATAAGACCATCAGAGGGCTTGCTTGGATCGGTGTCAGGTGGGCTGCTACGGTAAGGCCGCGAGTTATCATTCTTGAGAATGTAGAAGAGTTCCAGGACTGGGGACCACTGAAGGGTGATCAACCGGACCCGGATAAGAAAGGCAAAACGTTTCAGTCATTTGTCAAAGCATTTAAGCAACACGGATATGAAGTGGAGTTCAAAGTATTAAAGGCATGTGATTACGGAGCGCCTACTACCCGAAAGAGGCTGTTCTTAATCGCTCGATGTGACGGTCGGTCAATTACATGGCCGGAAGCTACTCACACTGATCCAAACGATATAAACGTGCAATTAGGATTGAAAAAGCCATATAGAACTGCTGCTGAAGTGATTGACTGGTCACTAGCTGCACCAAGTATCTATGAGCGGGACAAGCCTTTGAGTGATAATACAATGCTCAGGATTAAAAGAGGACTCAAGAAATTCGTTTTAGACACTGATCATCCATACATCTTTAAAGGTAAAGCGCACTTCCTGCAGCATTATTACACTCATCAGGGGAAAGAGACCAGGGCGAGTGATATCAGACAGCCAGTGCCGACTATACCAACAGCAAACAGATTCGGATTAGTCAGCGCATTTCTGACTAAATACTACGGTCAGGGGATCGGACAGAGTATTGTAAAGCCACTTCATACGATACCTACAAAAGACCGATTTGGCTTAATCACAGTTAAAGGTGAAAACTATCAGATCACTGACATAGGCATGAGAATGCTTCAGCCACACGAATTATTCAAGGCACAAGGATTCCCGATAGATTACATCATTGATAAAGACTATAAAGGCAAGAGGTACCCGAAATCAGCGCAGGTTGCCAGGGTAGGTAATTCAGTTCCTCCACCATTTGCAAACGCACTGGTCAGAGCGAACCTGCCAGAAATGTGTTCGATTGAAACACGATATGCAGTATCTAATTAGAAGGGAGCAGGCTCATGGATCAATGCGTTCTATGCGGCGACTTTGTTCCGCAGGGTGAAGATGTCTGCCCGATCTGTGCAAAAGTGCATCATGAAATAATCGATGAAAAGGAACCGATCATATGAAACTGAAAATAGGTGAGTACCTAATAACGACTGACCCGCTCAATTTTAAGCTTGAGCAACAGGTGCAGAAAACAGATGAATCAGGAGAGCCGCTCCAAGGTCAGTATATCACCCGATTTGTAGGTTACTATCCAAACTATGAGCGGGCTTGTACGGCGCTACTGGATCATCAAATAAAAGTAAGTGACGCTGAGAACCTTGCTGAGATGCTTGAGATCCTTCTTAATGCTAAAAGAGAGATCATAGCTGCAGTAAAAGAGAGGAGCTTCACACATGAAGAACCACAGACCGCTGAAGAAACTCGTATACTCGTTGACTGAATCGAAGTTAAAGAGCCTGATAGCAAAGCATGAAGATAGAGGATGGAAGGCTGCCAGTGACATTAAACCTCATGGCTATGGTGTAGGCTGTCTGATGATCTTTGATAACGGGAGGGCTACCAATTGAATATCACTCTTGAAGAAATTGTTGAACATATCGAAGAAAAGATTGTACACAACAAAGCAATGATCGAGATCAATGCCAGGAGCGGGACTGATTCTCATAAAGAAGAAATCATTGCTGAAGCATTGGAGGAACTGCTGCATGAGATACAAGAACAGTGACACAAAAGCTTTAAGTCCTAACTTTGATGATGTGAAGCTCACAGTTGCTCAGTACATTGATTTAAAAGAGCGAAAGTATCTTGATAGACAGATTGCAGACATAGGGAAAACAACTGTTTCCAGATTGAATGGGTGGAAAAAGCTTCATGATGTGGAGCGGCTGTTAGCAAAGAGAAAGAGAGCGCGCTTATTTCAATAACAAATATTATATTGAGTGGGTGGTCAAACTGTTTGAATGGTTAAAGGACTATCAAAAATTAGAGGATGAAATTGCTTTTCTGGAATTCAACCTTGAAAGATCGGAACTAGAATTGAAGCGTTGGGTAGAAGGTGATCTATCAAATGTAAAACTAGCTGCTGATTCGAATGGCGCAAGGTTGGAAGAAGTGATAGAACAAATTAAAAACGAGCTGGAATGTAAGCAGGAAGATATGAAAAGTTTACTGCAATTAATTGATAGTTTCCGGGGATTAGAACACCAAATACTTAAGCTCAAGTATGTGGACGGCATGACTTTGGAGACCATAGCTCATGATCTTGGATACAGCTCTAGTCATATATATAAAAAACATGCTGAAGTAATTAAAAGAATCAAATTTGTCAATGTATATACTGACAGTTTACTGACGGGAAAAAAATGATTAGGTATGTATTGCAGAAAAGAATTATAGTGAAATTATAGAAATCTGCAATAACAGCTATGACAAATCGTGGTTGGTAAGCCATAGCACATAATGAAAAAGAGCGCTCATTTATGGGTGCTCTTTTATTTTGTACAAAGGAGGCATAAACTTGAATAAAACAAAACTTGATTCCTTATTCAGTTATTTGGCTTTACTTACAAAACTAAAAGACAGCGGATATGATTGCGCAGAAGAAATCGCAGAGTGTATTGCAGAAATCAGAAAAGCATTCAGGTTTGAATAAAATATAATTTAATAGAGGAGCGATTCATTATGTTAGTAGAAACGAGAAAGACAGCAGCAGGTACAGAGTATTGGGATACGAAAGCGCAGAAGACTGTATTCGTAAAGCGTGGAGTAAAGCCTTCATTCGAAGTGACGAAGAATCCAAAGTCAATGCTGACACCTGAAGATCCACAGTTGTCTGTTGGTGGTATTGATTTGGCAACCGGCAAAGATACAACAATCATTAATGGTCAGCCAGTTGATGAAAAAACAGATATTGATTTAGATGTTATGGATGCTAAACAGCTGCTTGCCTTTGCTAAACAAAATGATATTGATGTTCCAGGCAATATGAAAAAAGCTGAGACTATCCGTAACCATATCGAGGAATCGCTGTCTACAGTTGAAGAATAATGAAATACTGTGACTTCAATGGCTGTCCGAATAAGGTAGCAAAGGGCAGGTACTGTGAAGAGCATCAGGGTACCAGGAAGCCCAAGAAGAAGAGTCTCTATGATACATCAAACAAGCAACTCTACAACTCCAAGGAATGGAAGGCTGTAAGACAGTTTGTTTATGAAAGAGAGAAAGGCTGCTGTCAACGCTGTGGCAAGTTTGTATTCGGTAAGCAAGCTCAGGTCCATCACAAGGTAAAGGTCAAGCAGGACCGGACGCTGCAGTTGGAACCTGATAACTTAAAGCTTTTATGTCCGAAGTGTCACAGCATTGAAGAGAATTACGGGGAAAAAGAAAATTATTTTAAAAATTATTTTTTTCAGAAGCCCCCCACCCAAAAATAAATTTTTTTATTTTTGCCCAAGACCGGTTGCCTGTCCTTTTTATTTCGTTAGACAAGATTTTCAAAAAAGAAAGGGGGGTGTGAATTGTCCACCAAAAAGCAGCGTCAGAAAATCGTAGCCGAAAAAACCGAAGCTGAGAAAAATAGGATTTTGAAATTGATGAGGGATGCTGATATTTACACCGTTACACTGGACCCGTTGATTGAGTCCTACCTTGATATTTTTGAAATCTATCAAACGATGTATGTGGACTGGCGGGACAAAGGGTTCCCGGCAACTCAGCGACACACCAATAAAGCCGGCGCAACGAATCACTCAAAGCATCCGTTAGCGCAGCAGGTTGAAGTGTGGTCTGATAAAAAAACGAAAGCACTGGATTTGCTTGGACTTACAAATAAGTCGAAGCAGAGCAAAATGATTACCGGTGGATCTTCAGTTCGCAAAGATGAAGAAGTGAAGAAACCTCCAGCCAGGGTAAGTGAGCTAGATGCTCATCGTCAAAAGTGGAGAAAAAAACAAAGTTAAAAATGGTGGTGGTGAGCCTATGTGATCGAACCGGGCGTAAACTATGCGGACCGATTTGCAAAGAAAGTGCGGCGGTCTCCTAAGAAATATCCCAAAACGATCCGGGACATGGTGGATCGGTATTACAGATGGAAGAAAAGAAAAGATATATGGTTCGATTTAGACCGAGCCAATGAAATGATGGACTGGGTAGAAACCTTCATTCGACATGTTAAAGGTAGACTTGCTGGCGAACCTCTTATATTAGAAGAATGGCAGCAATTTGCTTTCGCGAATATTTATGGATGGGTGAAAGAGAACGAGAGCGGTGATGTTGTCCGCGTTATCCGAGAGGTTTACATTCAGGTACCGAAGAAAAACGGTAAAACATTGATTGCAGTTGGTGCACTTGGTTACGCAATGTATGGTGAAGGTGTAGCCGGAGCGGATTGTTATTGCTGTGCCAGTGATTTCAACCAGGCACAATATGCAGCAAAGCCGTTTGCAGCCACTGTATTGAATCATGATGCGCTGCTTGAAAGCTCTCACGTCTATAAAGGGCCTAAAGGTTCTATTTCATCAATCACATATGATTATCTTCGTGAAGAAATCGCCTTTCAGAACCAATTTATTGTTATGTCTCGTAACATTGACAGCATTGAAGGGTCAAACCCTCACTTTGTTCTGAATGATGAATTGCACGCCCAGGAGAATATGGAGCAATATGATAACTTCAAGTCTGCTCAAATCTCACGGGATGAGCCTTTGATGTTCAATATCTCAACTGCTGGTAAAGGGTCCTCTTCAGTTGGTATGCGAGTGTACCGTGAAGCTAAAGAAGTCTTGAAAAATGATGACAATGATTCAAGTTTTGTCATGATTTATGAACCGGATAAAGGATATGAATGGACAGATCGTAAAGTGTGGGCGATGGTTAACCCGAACATCGGCGTGTCAGTTACTATGAGTGCACTTGAAACTGAATACATTACAGCTGCACGTTCTGCCCACAAGAAAGCTGAGTTTTTATCGAAGCATCTTAACGTATTCGTGAATGGAGCTGAAAACTATTTCGAGCAGGATCAGGTTGAACATGTTCTTGTCGATGATCTTGGCGAGTTGCAAGGTGAGACATGTTATATCGGACTGGATTTATCAAAGACCACTGACTTAACCTGTGTGAGCTTAAACTTCCCAACGTTTGATGATAACGGTAAGGCATTATTAAAAGTAAAGCAGATGTACTTTATACCTGACGCTGATCTTGATTATCGAGAAAAAGAGGACAACGTACCTTATCGTGATCTTGTTGAGCGTGGGTATGTTCAGCTTTGTGATGGTAAGATGATTGACCAGGACCAGGTGCTTGAGTACATCAAAGAGTGCATGGATGAATATGACGTGCAGCAGTTGAACTATGACCCGGCCATGTCTCAGAAACTGATTGAAAAATGTGAGAATCTTGGTTTGGAATGTGTTGCTGTGAACCAGTACCCGAACGTTATGAACGCTATGATTGATGATTCGGAGCGCCTTATTTATGAGCAGCGTATTCAGACAGATAATCCACTATTCATTTACTGTGCATTAAATCTTGTAGTTGTTACTAACATAAACGGAATGAAAGGGCCATCGAAACGTCAATCAAAGAAAAAGATTGATGGGTTCGTGGCTTTTTTAGTTGCTCATAAAGAAACAATGATGCAGATGGATGATGTAGATCAGGATGGCATGGATGATTTAATTAGTGAGATTTATAGATGAGGTGGTTATATGAGTAAAGCACCCAAAGAAAGCTATTACTGTATAAATTGTGATTGGGAAATTAAAGACACCCACAAGTATTTAGATGGAATAAAGTGCCCTCAATGTAATGGTCCAATAATGCCAGGGGTGAAAAAGTAATTTAGGTTATTTAAGAGGTGGAAGGCGGTGAGAAATTGGGGTTAAGAGATCGGTTTTCTAATTACGTATACAGCAAACTTGAAAAGCGTGGATGGTTTGATGAAATATTCTCAAATACCATCCGTTACGGCGGACGTTATGCAAGTGATGAAAACATTCTTGAATCAAGTGACGTATATGAACTGCTGCAGGATATTAGTAATCAAATGATGTTAGCGGAGATCATGATCACCGATACTGAAGGTAATGAGTTAAAGCATGACAAGGCACTGAAAACTTTGAAACGTCCTAATAATTATTTAACTGGATCAGAATATATCAAGCTCATGACAAATTCATATTTACTTCATGGCGAAGTATTTCCAGTCCTTGACGGTGACAAGCTCCATATTGCTAATAACGTCTATACAGAAATAGACGAGCGGCTGATTGAACATTTTACAATCAATGGTCAGAAAGTGCCGGGGTATATGATCAGGCACATTAAAAATATTGGTACTGATCATCTAAAAGGTGTCGGGTTATTGGAGCTCGGCAAAAACACGTTAGAAGGCGTTATGAGCGCCGAAAAGGTATTGACGGACAAATACTCTAAAGGTGGGTTACTCGCTTTCATGCTTAAACTGGACGCGCATATTAACCCACAGAACGGCGCTCAGTCGAAATTAATTAAAGCAATTCTTGATCAGCTTGAAGCGATTGATGAATCACGCTCAGTCAAAATGATTCCATTAGGCAAAGGTTACTCAATTGAACCAATGAAAAGCATGATCGATGATGACAAAACACTTTCATACTTGAATGTATATAAAAAGGATTTAGGAAAATTTCTTGGCATTAATGTAGACACATATACTGCCTTGACTAAATCAGATTTAGAAAAGGCTATGATGTACCTTCACAATAAAGCTGTACGTCCAATCATGAAGAATTTTGAAGACCACCTGAGTCTTCTTTTTTTTGGTCGTGATTCAGAAAAGCGAGTGAAATTCAAGATTAATATACTTGACTTCGTAACGTATAGCACGAAAACAAATATCGGATATAACATCGTTCGGACAGGTATCACATCACCGGATAATGTGGCTGAAATGCTCGGATTCCCGAAACAGAACACGCCAGAAACGCAGGCTGTATATATCTCAAATGATCTGTCTAAGATCGGCGAGAAAAATGCTACTGATAATAGCTTGAAGGGGGGTGATGAACAAAATGAGAAAACGGGAAATGAGGACATTTAACATCACCAAGCTTCAGGCCCGGGATGCTACCGATCAGCAACCTCCTAAAGTAACTGGATACGCTGCAGTGTTTAATTCAAAAACAAGTATCGGGGACTACTTTGAAGAAGTCATTGAGCCAGGCGCATTTTCGAGAACTCTTTCAGAGAATCAGGATATTAGAGCATTATTCAACCATAACTGGGATCATGTGCTCGGCCGGACGAAATCAGGCACCCTGCGACTGGAAGAAGACGAACGTGGTTTGAGGTTCGAGATTGAATTGCCAAATACATCACTAGGTCGTGATCTCGCTGAGAGCATGCAGCGCGGGGACATCAATCAGTGTTCTTTTGGTTTTTACATCGAGGAAGGAAAAGAGATGTGGGACTATACTGCAGATCCAGCCCTGCGGACCATTCTCGAAGTAGAGCTTTATGAAATTTCAATTGTAAGTATACCGGCATATGAGGAAACTGAAGCTTCTCTTGTAAGAAGTAAGCAATTGGACAGTGAAGTGGAGCAACGAATCAATATTATTAAGAAAATTAACCACGCACTGTCAATTAAATAAAAAATAAATCATGCCTTGGAGGGTATCAAATGAAAAGAAAAACATTACTTGCACTGCAAAAGAGAACTAAAGCTAGACTTACGGATCTACGCGGACAGGTTGAACAAGGTGAAGTTCGTGCAGAGGGTCTTGAAGCAGTTAATCAAGAGATTCAAGAGCTCGCCACTGAGCTGCAGGAAATTGCTAATACACTAGCAAACATGGATGCAAACGGAGAAGAAGATTCTGCAGATGAAGAAGATCGTGGTGATGGTTCTGAGGATGATGAGAAGCGTGATGGCGAAGATGGTTCGGCGGACGGAGATGCTGATTCAGGAGAAGAGGGCGGAGAGGAAAGACAAGGTGAACAACGCTCAGGCATTTCTGACGAGCAACGTTCAAATGTGATGACAGCAATCGGCAGCGCACTTTCAACCCGTGGGAAGAAAACTTCAAAAACAAAAGAAAAAGAAATTCGTTCTGCATTTGCTAACTTTGTGGTCGGCAATATTTCAGAAGCTGAAGCACGATCACTGGGTGTAGAAGCTGGTAATGGGTCAGTAACAATTCCAGAAGTAATTGCTAATGAGATCATCACCTATGCGCAGGAAGAAAACCTACTGCGTAAATATGGTTCACGTCATAGAACTACTGGTAATGTGAAGTACCCTGTACTTGTACAAAAAGCTGAAGCGAACGTTAATAAAACAGAACGTACAGCTGAGATGCCTGAAACGGACATTGAGTTTGATGAAATCCTACTTGATCCAGCTGAGTTTGATGCACTGGCAACAGTCAGTAAAAAGCTCATCAAAATGTCAGGTGTTAATGTTGAGGATATCGTGGTTGAAGAATTGAAAAAAGCGTATGTTCGTAAGGAAACGAACTATATGTTCAATGGGGATGACGTAGGAAACGAAAACCCAGGGGCTCTTGCTAAAAAATCCGTTCCATATTATGAGTCTGAAGCAGTTGACATCACTGCAGTGGGATACTCACAAAAACTTTATCAGCAATTAGTGAAAATGAAAGGACAGCCAGTTACTGCGGTCCTTAAAAAGTCTATGTGGATTGTAAACCGTGCAGCTTTGACTGTGCTTGAAGGCATGACAGATACAACAGGCCGCCCTCTATTGCATCAGTCTACCGATGGTGTAGGATACAAGCTACTTGGCCATAAACTAGATTTTGCTGATGAAGTGAGCGGTGCTAATAATGAAACGCCTGTGTTCTATTTCGGTGATTTCAAAGCATTCCACATTCAGGATGTAATCGGTGCGATGGAACTGCAGAAGCTTGTTGAGAAGTTTGCCGGCACGAACAAAATCGGTTTCCAAATTTACAACCTACTTGATGGTCAACTGGTTTACTCTCCATTTGAGCCGGCTGTTTACCGTTACGAAGTAGGCGAGGTAGATCCTAACGCCGGAGTATAAGGGTGATGTCAAATGACGACTGCAGAATATGTCGTGAAATTAAAGTCTCATTTGAACTGGGATGAGGGCATGGATGATTCTATGCTCTCTATTTATGTTCAGCAGGGAGAGAAGTATGTTCAGAATGCTGTTGGTCGGGAGGTAGAATACCTGGTCATCATGTGCGCCGGGATCTATTATGAGTACCGGGTAGCGGAAAAAGAAATGCAGGAAGCACTGGATGCTATGACCCCGTTCTTTGTTCAGGAGGTGTTCTCAGATGCCGAAACGAACGAATAATAAAACCAAATTTCTCATTGATATTTACGACAATGTTAAAACGCTGAATGAGCTGAATGAAACGACTTACGAATACCAAAAGTTGAAGACGATCTCAGCTGAACTTGTTCCTCAAACAGGCAGCCTACAGCGTCAACAAGCGGACACGATCATGACGAATGTGACTCATAAAATTATTGTCCGGTATGGGGCAGGTAAAGAGATCACAAAAAACATGCAGATTCATTTCCGTGGTCACCGTTTTGAAATCAAATATATCCTCAACCCTTTCTTTAAAAATGAGACACTTGAAATCTTTTGTCAGGAGTTGATTGACTGATGGAACTCGAAGGCCTTTCTGAATTTCAAAGAGACCTCCTTGACGTAGCACAGAAAAAACTCCCGAAAGAGTCATTTAAAATCATGAGGAAGATTGGGAGTAAAGCCCGGACGCAAGTCGCCAGGGTAGCGCGCAGCGAAGTGAAAAAGAAAACAGGTAATTATCATAAAGGCTTTAAGCGTGGGAAAGCTTTTAAGGACGAAGATGGTCAAATCGTTGTACGTGTAATTAACTCACAGCCACATGCGCACTTGATTGAACACGGTCATAGGATTGTGGATGAAGATGGAGATGAGCATGGATTTGTCCCGGGCAAAAAAGTAATGGAAAAAGGGATTCAGAAGTTTGATAGTTCAGGTCAATTTGACAAGATGCTTGAGGCTTGGCTTGATGACATGCTGGACAGTGGCAAGCTATGATCACATACAAAGATATTGCTGCAGCAGTTGGAAGAAAACTCGCTTCATTCGAAGTTGAAATCAATAGCAGAGATGTTAAAGAAGGTTTTCCGAGACCTTCTTTTTTTGTGCAATTACTCCCCTCCACTCGGTCAGGTGATGTGGACAATGTGCATAAAATGTTGACGGTTCAAATTTATTACTTTCCTTCAGATCGTTACACATATTCTATAGAGGTTCTTGATGTACAGGAGAATCTTGAATATGCGTTTGACTTGAAACTAAAGGTAAAGGACAGGCACCTCGACATTATTGATGCTGATGCGGTGTTAACTGATGGCGTTCTCAATTTTTCTTTCTCTCTTGAATTTTATGACGGAAGAGAATATGAGGGGCTTGAAAATGAAATTATCGAGCGGGTGACGGAACAGGTGCAGCATGATAGACCACCAGTTGAAAAAATGGAAGAACTTGAATTTAAGAAATAAAGGAGCGATCTTATGGGACTACCTGAGATTAATATTACGTTTACAGGAAAAGCTCAAACGCTAGTCCAACGCAGTCAGCTTGGAATTGTTTCGTTGATTTTGAAAGATGACACCGGAACATTTGAAAGTATTGAATATAAAGACCCTACTGCTGTTGAAACAGCTGATTGGACACCTGAGAATGCCGATTATATTGCGAATGCTTTTAAAGGTGATCCAAGTAAGGTCATCGTAGAGCGTCTTGATACAACAGCAGTTGATTATACTGCAGCACTCACACGTTTAAAAAATAAGCGCTTTAACTATCTGGCCGTTCCAGCAATTGAAACAGCAGATGTGACAGTTATAGCTGAATGGATTAAGACAAACAGGGCTGATAACCGCAAAACGTTTAAAGCTGTGCTGCCTAACGCAGGGGAAGATCATGAAGCAATCATTAACTTTACAACTAACGATATCAAGGTTGGAGAAAAGGTTTATGACACAGCAGAATTCACAGCAAGAATTGCCGGTATTCTGGCGGGTCTACCATTCACACGTTCAGCAACATACTTTGTATTGGATGAAGTGGAGAGCATTACAGAAATTGAAGATCCTAATGCTGCAGTTGATGCAGGCGAGCTTATCCTTATTAACGATGGTGAAAAAATTAAGATTGGTCGTGGTGTTAACAGCCTCGTGACAATCACGCCAAATGGTACTAAGAATGATGAGTTTAAGAGCATCCGTGTGATTGAAGCGATGGATATGATTCATGATGATATTTACTCTACTTTTGATGATGAGTATGTAGGTAAAGTGAATAACATTTATGATAATCAAGTCATCTTTATCAATTCTGTAAATCGTTATTTCACGAGATTACAGACTGATGAAATCCTTGACCCTAACGCCACTAATCAGGCTCGTATTGATGTAGCAGCGCAACGAGCAGCATGGGAAGAAGCTGGCTTCGATACAACTGACTGGGATGAGCAAAGGGTAAAAGAAACGTCCTTTAGAAAGAACGTATTCTTAGCAGGAAATATTAAAATCGTAGATACAATGGAAGACCTTGACTTTTCAATTGCGATCTAAAGGAGGATAAGCATGAACAAAATTCCAAGTAAACGCGTCATCAATGGCACTTATGGTGCCGTATGGGTGAATGGCGAAAAATGGCTTGACGTGGAAACCTTTGAAGGCAAGGTTGTCATTAATTATGAGGATGTAAACATGCCTGGTGATGGAGCTACTCATAAAAAGATGACTGGATGGGCCGGGGAAGGTACTATGACCGTGAAAAAAGTATATAGTCGTGGATCTGCATTGCTGGCTGACTTTGTTAAAAGAGGTCAGATTCCAGACATTAATATTGTTGGCAAAATTGCTGATCCGGATGCATTTGGGGCTGAACGTGTAGCGATCAATGAAGTCACATTTAATGAATTTATGCTGATGAAATTTGAGCAGAAAACACTGGGTACTGAAGAAATGCCGTTCAACTTTGCTGACTATGATCCGATCGATCTAATTTCAGCATAAAATACTTAAATTATGAAGGAGAATCTCAATGCCGAAAAAACTTTCTATCACAGATATTTTAAGAGAGAAGGATAAGTACCAGCTTAAAAAAGATACAAAGGTTGAGCTTCTTTTGCCAAGGCTTGATGCAACAATCACCATCCAAAAGCCGGAACGTTCACTTTGTGTTGAAGCTATTGCGATGACACGAGATCCGAATCAAGCTGATAAAGCAGATCCATATCTCGTCTATAACCTTGTGGTAGAGCCGAACCTTAAAGATAAAGAACTACAGACTGCTTTTGGCTGTGCAGAACCAATAGACATTGTAGAAAAAATCTTTGAACCTGGTGAGATTCCTTTTATCGCACAAACAGGTCTTGAAATGGCCGGTTATGGTGATGCGATACAAAGGGTAGATGATTTAAAAAACTAATAAATAGTGATGATGAATTGTATTTTCTTCATCACTATCTCCAAAAGGGGTTTTCATTAGATGAATTAATGAATTTACCGGAGGATACGAAAATGTTTATGGAAGCAAGTATGTCATTATATTCTGATGAAGAGAGAGCTAAATGGTCAGTTTCCACATAGGCTCTCTTTTTTTGTAAGGAGGCTCAGACATGGCCGGGAAACGTGTTATATCTGCAGTGCTTACCCTCAAAGATAGAAACTTTGCCTCAGGAGTTAAAAAAGCAACTGGCGGTACGCAAGATTTTCAAAGAAAAGTGCAACACACTAAAAATGAAGTGAAAGAGTTCGGGAGCACTGCTGTTTCGAGGTTTAGCAGTGTTGCAAAAGGTGCAGCTGGTATGGCAGCAGGCATGGCTACTTTAGGAGCAGCAGGGGCTGCGGCACTTGGCGGATTGGCAATGAAAGCTGTGGAAGCTACATCAGAGATAACGAAGTTTAGCCAAGTGGCAGGTATGAGCACAGACGGTTTCCAACAATGGGACCATGTCATGAAGTCTTATGGTTACTCTGTTGAACAAGCTTCCGGAGATTTAGCGGCTTTGGCCGAAAAAGCAATGGATGCTTCAAATGGTGTTGGTGAAGGGGCGGAGCTGTTTGGAAAGCTTGGTGTTGCTGTTACTGACTCATCAGGTGCATTAAAAACGCAGGAACAGCTCTTTAATGAAACAATCACTGCCCTGCAGGGAATGGAAAATCAAACAGAGCGTAATGCTATTGCAACTGCTTTGCTTTCTACTACTGGTGAAGAATTGGCACCGGTCCTTAATATGACAAGTAAAGAACTTGATAACTTGAAGGGGAAAGCAAATGTGATCAGTGAAGAGGATCTCGCTAAATCTGAAAAGTTTAGGATGTCGCTGAACAATGTAAAGGCACAAGCTAAGGGATTTGCTACTGAGTTAGGAGTAGGGGCAATTCCATACCTTCAGAGGTTTGTAACCTTTGCTTCTGATAACATGCCAGCCATTCAGGAGAAAGTTTCATCAGCTATGTCAATCGCAAGTGGCGCGTTGTCTTGGGTAGGCGAGCAAGGGACCATTGCTTTTAACAATATCAAAAGTGCAATTGATCAGAATCAACCGACAATTGATGCTTTTAAGAACGCTGCATCTGAAACAGGTGAATTTTTAACATCAGGTCTTGAAAAAGCACAACCGTATTTAATTTGGATGCGCGATGAGGGCCTACCATTAGTTGTAGATGCGATGGCAAGTGTAGCTGATGGAGCAATGGGCATCTATGAGACCGTAACAAATAATTGGTCTACTATTGGACCGTTAGTTTACGGTATTGTTGGAGCGATGGCGGCATATAAAGTCGGTGTACTTGGAGTAGCGGCAGCAAAAGGAGTATGGAAAGGTGTCACCACAGGGTTAACAATTGCCCAGGCACTTCTAAACGGAACACTTGCATTATCGCCACTCGGTTGGATTGCGATTGCGATCGGTGCTGTTATCGCTGTAGGTATTCTGCTTTGGCAGAACTGGGACACAATACGTGAAAAGGGTTCGCAGTTATGGACTTCATTAACAGGATCATTCTCAGGTATTCAAGATGGGTTTTCAGTCATGTGGAGTGGGATGAAGGCTGCTGCACGAGTGGGAGTAAATTATATTATTGATAAGCTCAATGCAATGATCACCGGATTCAATAACTTTGCGAGTATTAAAATTCCTGACTGGGTACCAGGTATCGGTGGTAAAGGATTTGAAATGAACGTACCAACGATCCCGAAGTTTGCTCAGGGGACAAGTTACTTCCGGGGTGGCTTGGCTCAAATTAATGAACGTGGCGGTGAAATTGTTGACCTGCCAAACGGATCAAGAGTCTACCCTCATGATCGCTCTGTTCAAATGGCACGTTCAGAGGGTGGAAGTGTGACTGTTGAGAATATAAATATCTATGGAGCAAACATGACTTCATCTGAAATCATAAATGAATTAGTTCGTGAACTTCAAAAACGTTTGAATAACTCGTAGGAGGTGCAATAGGTGGACATCTTTTTAAGTATTAATAATAGAGAACAGGTGATCCGGCTGCCTATTGTGCCGGAAGAGTTTGAAATAAAACTCCCTTATAACAATGAAACGTTTAATCGATTAGATCAGAAGGCACTGAGGTTAATCGGACTTGAAGGGTTAAAAACTATCACACTGCAGTCATTTTTTCCAAACCGGTATTACTCTTTTGCTCGCGATCAGACATATAGAGGCTTTGAATATATAGAGATCATTGAAGCGTGGATGGCTCGCAGGGTCCCTATCAGACTGATCATTACAGATACCCCCATTAATATGGCTGCGTCGATCGATGAAATTACTTATACGCCGAGGGATGGTTCAACTGACGTTTATTACACCCTTTCATTAAGTCAGTTTAACTTTGTACATGAAAGGCAGGATGGTCATGGCGCTTAAATTATGGAGAGCAAGAGGAAATGAACTGTTGGACATCACGCCAATCACTGATCAGATCTCTTGGCGTTCAAACAAAGATGAATTGGGTGTAGAGCTGAACTTTGGAAATGCGTTCGGCGATGCCATTCACAATCCGAAAAAGCACGTTAATCTGGGTGATATGATCATATTAAAAGATGGGGAGCGTGAGGTAACAAGATGTATCGTAATAGACGAAGATTTAACTGGCAGGCAGCCTATTCCCTTTACAGCGTTTGACCTTGCATATTACTTAAATGAATCAAAACGGATTTATCAGTTCAATGGTATTGCTGCTGACCAGGCGATTAAACGGATCTGTAGCGATTACAATATTCCGATCTACTCTATCATTAAAATTCCAACTAAGATCGATAAGATTTATATGAATGAAACGCTCTCTGACATAATCAAAGATGTTCTCCTGCAGGCTGAAGCTGATCAGGGTGTTAACTATCAATTTGAAATGTATGAAGGTAAATTTCATGTTTACAGATCACGAGATATTGTGATTGTTCCTACCTATTATGAGCGGGGGATATATGCCAGCAATGGAACAGATGTAATGACCGCACCATCACGTAAAAGAACGATTAAAGGAATGAAGAACAGTATACAAGTCACTTCTGACGGCCAGCTGCTTGCATCAGTAAGTAATGATTCATTGATACAAGCTTACGGACTACTTTCAGAGATTGTGGATGTGCAAGAAGAGGACCGGCCACGCGCGAGGAACATTGCACGAAACACTTTGAGAGAGTTGGGAAAAGTTTTTGAAGATAACTCACTTGAGATGTTGGGAGATAGTCGGGTCCTTGCAGGTAGGATGATTGAAATCAATGAGCCAATCACAGGTATGAAGGGTCTGTATATGATTGAGTCGGTTCAGCATACAGCACAGAATGGCATTCATATGATGAGCCTTGATTTAAGTATGAAAGGGGTGCAGTAATGGACCCAATTACTGAATTGGCTAAAATGTTCAAAGAGCGGGACAACAAATCCTATTTAGGAGCACAAACCGGCATAATCACCAGGCTGTATCCCCTTGAAGTAAGATTGAATGAGAATATCTTGCTTAACAGCAGTCATTTAAAGCAGTCGAGGACATTTTCTAATGGTTTAAAGGAGATCGGTTATAAAGTGATCCTGATACCTTCTGGCGATATGCAGCAGTTTTATATCATAGACGTGGAGGTGTGACATGCTTCCGAAAATCACAGAGCTGGTATTCAATGAAACGATTACCCAAACTGAGCAACCTGTTGTTCCGGGAAAATCATTTCTTTTTGATTTTGAGACAGGAGAATTTGTATTTAGCAATGGAAAGATGATAGAGATCACTGGCAAGGAAGCACTTAAACAGTGGATTCACAAAACTATATTGACGGCCCGACAAAGATTTGTTGTCTATATGGATAATCCCGATCATGGTATTAGAGCTGAAGATTTGATCGGAACAAACTATCCTGCAGACTTTATAAACAAATCAATGGAGAACGAATTAAAAGGTGCGCTATTGGTGAATCAAGAGATTAACTCTTTAACCAATTTCAGTGCTGTTAAAAGTGAAGGTAAATTATCTGTATCATTCACTGTAAATTCAATTTACGACACGTTTCCGGAGGAGGTGACGATTAGTGGATAGACAAGAGATTCACGACAATATGCTGAGTGAGATCAGTGATCAGTATGACAAGCGTGTAGGTACCTTTACGTTCGATATGACAAAGCCCGTTTCAATAGAGCTTGAAAAAGCATATCAGGAGAATGAAGCTGTCTCTGAAAAACTGGATATTGAAAACTTGTCCGGTGAAGAGCTTGCTGCACGAATTAAAGAGCGCACAGGAGTTGAAAGACGAACTGCTACTTTTGCGATCGGTATAGTCGAAGCCACTGGCAACGGAACGATCAATGAAGGCGATCTCTTTGAAACGGATGCTGGCATTCAGTTTGAAGCGACTGAGACAGTTACAGTAGCCGGCACAGCTGATGTTCCAGTCAGAGCACTTGTAGCTGGTGAGAATGGAGTCGTGCCTGCGGATCAGATCACATCTATGCCGGTAACACTCGATAATATCAACAGCGTCACAAATCCGGAACCAACGTATGATGGTTTTGAAGCAGAGTCAGATGCTGATATCCTGCAACGTTATTATGACCGGATCAGAACACCTGCTACTTCCGGAAACAGGTACCATTACATGAACTGGGCCAAAGAAGTGCAGGGTGTGGGTGATGCAAGGGTGTTTCCCTTGTGGAATGGGGATAACACGGTGAAGGTAGTCATTATTGATAGCAACCGGGTACCTGCAAGTGTTGCGATTGTAGAAGATGTCCAAGAATACATTGATCCAGGCATTACTGGTTTAGGTGATGGTGCTGCCCCGATTGGAGCCTTTGCCACAGTCGTCAGCGCTACCGGTGTTGATATTGACCTATCCTTCACACTGACAACAAACGAAGGCTTTACAGAGCAGCAGGCACTGGATGAGATCACAGACAACGTGACAGCTCATTTGCGTGATATTGCTTTTCAACAGGACTTTGTTTCTTATGCTCAGATTGGGTCCATCATTATCAACTCAAACGCAGTGGCTGACTACACAGGGCTTACAGTGAACAGCGGCACAGTAAATATTGATGTTGCTGAAGATGAAGTCGCAGTGATGGGAGTGATTAGTCTTGTCTGACATGATTAAAACACTCCCTCTTTTCATGCGTAAAAGCCAGTATATCAATGAGGTGTTTGACGCTGAAGGAAATCAAATTGCAGCACTAAAAGCTGACCTTGATGATATCAGGTTACAGATGGACGTTGATACGGCGACATGGGGACTGGACATCTTTGAAAGAGAGTTGCAGATCCCGACGAATCACCAGAAGCCATATGAAGAACGACGCGGTGTGATTAAGTCGAAGATGCGCGGCTCAGGTAAGGTGGATGCGGTGCTGCTTAAAGTAGTCGCTGATTCATACACGAATGGTGATGTGGTCGTTGATTTTAACGGCACGATTGTTATTACCTTTACATCTCAGATCGGCAGACCGCCAAACCTTGATGCACTGAAGGAAGCGATTGAGAACACGAAGCCTGCTCATTTGCCCGTTACCTATGAATTCAGGTTCCTGACGATTGGTGAGGTTAGCTCTATGACAATCGGTGAAGTGAATGAGCTGCTGCTTGAAAATATGGGAGGAGGGGTCAACTGATGGTAAAAGAATATTCACCTGAATTGGATTTATATTTGCCGAATCCAGTTACTGAAGGAACTGACAACTTTAACCTGGATACGATCTTAAATGATAACTGGCAGAAGATTGATGCGTTTGCCCAGGCTCAAAAAACAATGAATGAAGATGTTGCTGAAGATATTACTCAGATTGGAAATAGCATTGGAAATCTTGCTACATTGACCACTGATGATAAGACAAATTTAGTCTTGGCCATGAATGAGGTACTGCAGAAGCTTACGACGCATTCGGCGGAAGGGACGACTGGTGCACATGTGATCGGAAATATCACTGGATTACAAAGTGCGCTTAACGGAAAAGAATCTACACTGAACCCAGATCAGAAGCGTAAGATCACGTTTGGCACAACAGAACCGACGGGCGGAAGCGACGGAGACGTCTACTTCCAGTATGAGTAGGTGTTTGCATGGCTAAAAAAACGTGGATTAATATATCCGGTACATGGACTGAAGTTAAGAATGTATGGCAGAACGTGGGAGGTGTATGGAAAGAAAAGGTGTTGCCGAAGGGTAATATCTCAGGTGTATGGAAAGAGTTCATGCAGTATCTTGTCCAAATCTATAAAGAAGGTATCGAATACATTCCCATGGTTCAAGCGCGACTAGGAGGTACAGGTTCTTTTGTAGAAAAAAGAGCTTCAGATATACGTATAAGAAGCGGGGGTCAATTTAATAATGAGAACACTTCGGTAGCAACTGACATACCTATTGATCTTACAAACCTATCAACACTCTATGTAGATTGGGCTGCGTCAGGACCAGGAGACTTTTCGGTTGCTATATCACCAGTTAAAAACAGTTACTTTCAAAGTTATACTGCCCGTATCAGGAACGGCTCTAATTTTTCAAGGAGAGTTCAGAGCTTAGATATTAGTAGCTTGAGTGGAGAATACTACATCATTGTACACTGTGTTTCAGGTAATCTAAATTTTGCGGACGTTTATCTATATGAGTTACGGATAGAATAGGAGGGTTTAAGTTGGTTTATTTAGAGTATGAAATCAATACAAAACAAGTAGTTGAAATCCACGAATCAGAACCTACTCTGTTAACTGGTTACGACTACGCTATCAGTGAGCAGTATGCACTTGGGGATGAATTTGAGAAAACAATCTGGATTAATAGTGTGGATGAAAATAAAAATCTTATATCAGATTCAGCGATCCGTAACAATCCACAAGCCAGACGATTACTTGAAGAAAACGAGCAGTTAAAAGCTAAGATACAAATGCAAGACGCAACAATGGAAGAACTAATGTTTATCATCATACCTGAACTAAATGGAGGAGGAATTTAATGATGGCAATGTATATCGCAACAAAAATTATGGACGGTAGTCAGCAGTATTCATACGTATTCAGCATCAGTCTTTACAAACGTTACCAGGCGGACGTAGACGCAATTTTAATCGGAGAAGGCAAGCAGGATCTAATCGTCACTGCTGAATGATCGGAATCTTATGCGTCGTAGAGAGCACCTGAATAAGGTGTATTTTTTCGTAGAAAATAAAGGAATAGCCTCATCACTTGTTGAATTATGGTATTAGTAAAAAACTCATAAAAAATTTAGAAATGATAATTATTAAAAGGAAAGGAGCTTTTATGTTAACTAATGAAGAAACAGCGACCTGGATTTATAAAATGCATAAGTATATTTTCGAAGAGCAGTCTATTTTGACTATAGTTTTAAAAGGACATTTGATAATGGAAAATCATCTTGAAAACTTACTAGATACAATTTTGGTAGATCCTTCAGTTTTAAACTATGAAAAAATGTACTTAATGCAAAAGATCAATTTACTTGCTGCTATGGGAGTCTTTACAAAGAAAGATATAAAAGCATATCAAAGGTTCAATAAGATTAGAAATAATTTTGCTCATGACATAGATTATGAAATAACTTCTTCAGATCTAGATGCGATCATAAACTCATTTACCCCTAAACTGGTGCTAATTAGAGAAGAAATGACCTCTTATGGTAGTGAATCAGTCAGTAAATTACAGAGTATTATTTTTTCGCTAATAGTGCTTTTGATTCTTCAGAACTCAGAGGATAAGGAAAGTGGGAAAAAGCCTCATCATTTAATAGAGGTTTCTGACATTGAAAGGTTAATCCAATATGGAAAAGATGCACAGCGATAATCTTAGAACTATGGATAAAAAAAGAGGTCTGGGATGAAAGCATTTAAACTGATCAAGGGTATAACAGATGACACGATCTTTGTTAAAAATTTTGATTTAAGTTTCGGTGTTCTCACAGGTTCTTACACCAAAACTGGTGAAGAAGTTATATTCAATTTACACGGAGAAGAAATAGAAAGATTCATAAATGGTATTACAAGTATGGCGAATAAATAAAGCACGGGAGCATCTCACTTGAGGTGCTCTTTTTATATTTCTTATTAGGGGGTCCATTTCATCACGAGAGGAAGAGGACAACATGACGAATAGCCAAATTAAGAGGAGGCCAATCATGCAGCATAGTACAGATACAGCATATTCATTCTTTTGGGGAGGGGGCTTTTCAGTCGTCTCTTATTTAATTGGAGGGTGGGATAACTTAATTGTTGCCCTATCCATTTTTATGATCGTGGACTACATCACGGGAATCATGATCGGCATCAATGACCGAAAACTTAACAGTAAAATCGCATTTAAGGGCATCATGAAAAAGGCAACTATGTTCCTGGCGATTATCGTTGCTGTTCAGTTGGATGCTATCACCGGTGATGGTGAAGGGTATTTCATCCGATACACATTAATCATGTTCTTAATCGGTATGGAGGGGATCTCTATTGTTGAAAATATGGGGCACCTCGGCATTAAGCTGCCAGCGATCATCAGTGAGCGGTTCTCTCAGCTTCGTGAAGATCGACCACAAGATCAGAACAGAAAGGACGATGCTTCTTGATCACCTTAGAACACGGTTCAAAAATCGGTAACGCAACAGTGATCGTGGATATAATTCAGAAAGGCAATCCTGAAGTACGTCCCGGAAATAAAATGGTTCCAAAATATACGACTGATCACGACACTGGAAACCCGGGCCGCAATGCAAATGCTGAAATGCACAACCGGCTCATTCATAACCTTTCAAGTTATCATCCGAAGGACACCAGTCATGTATCGTGGCACTTATCAGTAGACGAGCATTTCATCATTCAGCACATTCCGTTTGATGAGAATGCCTGGCATTGTGGAGATGGTACAGGTCCAGGGAACATGAGCTCCATTGGAGTAGAGAAATGTATGCACGCAGGGTGCGATCGTGAAGCGATTGAGTATAATGCAATTGCCCTTCATGCATATCTTATGCACGCTTTCAAACTGCCGATTGATCATGTACGCCCTCACCAAGCGTGGAGCGGCAAATACTGCCCTCAGTTGATTCTAAATAAGTATGGATCATTTAAACCGTTCAGAGACAAAATCGAAGCTGCTTATAAATCAGGAGTCAAGACGGCAGCAGCTGATAAACTTAAAATTGTGAAAGAGGTGGATTTAGTGAAAGGTATTGGGACAGCGCAAGTAAAAGTAGATGGATTGAGCCTTAGAGATCAACCGAATGTTAAAGGTAAACTGATTCGAAAATTGGATAAAGGATCTGCATTCACAGTGTATGCTGAAAAAGATGGTTGGCTTGCCCTGGGAGGCGGTGCGTGGGCTTCTAACGTAGATGGCAAGTATATGGACTATGAAAAGCACTCTAATTATGAGATGGAGCTTGCAGCGGCTGTGAAGTGGGCACAGGAGGAAAAGGTCAGTGATGGCACAAAGTTAGGTGAACCAATTACAAGAGCACAAGCAATTCTGATGCACTACAGAGCAAGTCAAAAGTAATAAAATGTGATTTTAAAGAGACTCTGTTTGTATAGGGTCGCTTTTTTATTTGTTTACAAAAAGAACGTTTGTTCGTATAATCAGACAAAAGGGAGGGAATAATGATGAAGGAAAAGCTATTGCAGTACCAACAACAGGGCTACACCTTGAAAATGATTTATATGGATAAGAACGATCAATGTTCGGAACGTAAAATCAAGATACGGAATATTAGTGAGACCTCATTCACTGCATTCTGTTTGAAGCGTGGAGCGGTACGTAATTTTCAATATAATAGCGTTCTTTCAATTGTTCCTATTATTAAGCGTGAAAGGATGGTGATCTGAGTGGATGATCAAAATAGAGACCGCGGTACAATCAAGTGGACCAGTATGATGTTGCCTGAACATGTAGGTCAGCTGCGTGACTTCTTTGAGTATGAGTACAATGCAGTAAAACAGCCGATCATGGATGATCAGATGATGGAGCTGATCTTTATGACGATTCAGGAATCAATGGAATTTGATCAGGTTGTAGAGATAAAGATTTTTAATGGTCACAAGAGAGAGTTATTGACTGGAAAAGTAAAATTGATCGAATATCAAAAGCGTTACATATTAATACAAGATGCTTCTGGTGAGATTAAAGTAAAGTTTGATGAAGTGGTAGGGGTAAATCATGCATAATAAAACCCCTGCTTTTGCCGGCAGGGGCTCTTTAAATTGTACTGCTATTCTAAATTACTTACAGCATATTCAGCTTCTTCAGCAGTAAATTTTTCACCGTATTCAGATGTTAATTGCTCACGGATTGCTTCAACTGACATAGCCATATCTGTTTGATAAGATTTTGCTTTTTGAAGTGCATTTTCATTCCAGTCAGCTTCAACATTATCAATTGCATATTGAGCTTCTTCAGGTAAGAACTTTTCACCTGCATCTGAAGTCAACTGATCATATACACCAGCTTTAGACATATACATGTCATTCGCATAAGAGTCAGCTTTTTTCAAAGCGTTCTCGTTCCAATCAGCTTCAACATTCTCCATTGCATACTGTGCAGCGTCTTCAGGGAACTGCTCACCATATTCAGCTGTTAATTGACCATACAAGCCTTCCTTTGAAAAGTACATAGTATCTGAGTACATTTGTGCTTTAGTTAATGCTGATTTAAACTCAGCTGGCACATCATCTTCAACAGCCTCTTCTTCTGCAGGTTCGTCCTCAACAGCTTCTTCAGTGGTATCTTCTGTAGCTTCAGCTTCAGTTTCAGATGCGGTAGCTTCTTCTGTAGCGGCAGTTTCAGTAGCGTCATCCGCAACCTCTTCAGTGCCACCCAGGTTTCCAATCACACCAATTACAACTATTACTGCAAGCGCGATAAACCACCAACGCTTATAAATTGGCTTCTTTACTTTTCTTTCTTTCGACATATCAAATCCCCCTATTTTGTATAATTTTGTTTCATTTTCAATTCTACATGAAGATTTTCAGATTAAAAGACTTTATTCCTAAAAAATTTCCATTATTTTATCGTAATTAAACTTCCTGCCCTCTGTCTTGTTGTTCGCGTTCTCTGAGGTCCTTCATTCTTTTGATAATAATTTTCATCATTCTTTCATCTTCTCCACCTTCTATATGACCTAGCAAGTAATATAGAAGAGCTGCTTCCTCGTTTGAATTCAATTTTTCCGTTAACGATAAAAATTCTTCTTTGATTTTTCCTTCCATTAGAAATCCCTCCATAAAATAAGTTTTCCACCGTAGTGCCACCGTTTTGATAAAATACACTGAGATAAACAAAAATATAATAAATGATGATAAGATACTAAATGAACAGATACACCCTTGATCTGTCTTGATTGCTAAATACAATAGAATACATTAAGATACACTCCGTACCAACATCACCATAAGAAGCCTTTATGGCTGTCCTTCAGATGGATGAAGGAGATAAATAATTTTACTGAAACAGAAAGGGAACGGGTTCTGCCATCAGCAGAATACGTCCCTTTTTCTGTGTGAAAGGAATGGATGAAATCATGACATCAGCTGCTTATATACACATTCCGTTTTGTCATCATATTTGTCACTATTGCGATTTTAATAAAGTATTTATGAAAAATCAGCCGGTCGATCGGTATATTGAGATGCTGATCAGAGAAATGGAGTCTGCTCATAAAGAATCAGAACCGATGAAAAGTATTTTTGTCGGCGGCGGAACACCGACTGCGCTGGATGCCGAGCAGCTAGCAAAGCTCTGTGAGGGTATCAGCCGTGTATTTAATATTAATGAATCTACTGAATACACTTTTGAAGCCAATCCGGGCGATTTAAGTAAAGAGAAAATAAACGTCTTAAAAGCTCACGGTGTGAACAGACTCAGCTTCGGCGTTCAATCCTTTAATGATAGACTGCTTGAAAAAATAGGCCGTAACCACCGGACAGAAGACGTATACCGCTCGATCAGGGAAGCGCGGGAAGAAGGATTCAGCAATATCAGTATCGATCTGATCTATGCATTGCCTGAGCAGACACTGGAAGATTTTGAAGATACAGTGGACCGTGCACTTGACCTTGACCTGCCGCACTATTCAGGATACTCACTGATCGTAGAGCCGAAAACGGTGTTTTATAATCTGATGAGAAAAGGACGTCTGCCATTGCCCGGAGAAGACACAGAAGCTGCAATGTACGATTTGCTGATGGAAAAAATGGCTTCTAAAGGCATCCATCAATATGAGATCAGTAACTTTTCAAAGCATGGCTACGAAAGCCTGCATAACCTGACTTACTGGAACAATGAATCCTATTACGGCTTTGGGGCCGGGGCACATGGTTATGTAAATGGTATCAGGTATTCAAATATCGGTCCGGTATCAAAATACATTCAGGCAGTTGAAGAAGGGAAGCGGCCTGTATTTCACGAGGCAGAAGTAACCCGCTTTGAAAGTATGGAAGAAGAGATGTTTCTTGGTCTCAGGAAAACTGAAGGTGTAGCTCTCCCAACTTTTAAAGAAAAATTTCACGAAGAACTTGATCATGTCTTTCGTGAGCCATTGAAGGATATGACTACAAGAGGGCTGCTGGAGCTTCATCATAACCGTGTAAGGTTAACGAAAGAAGGCAGATTTTTAGGAAATGAAGTGTTTCAATCTTTTCTTGGATTAAATTAATGCATTCCCGTTGACAGTAAAATCATCATTTGATAACTTATAAATTAGATTTAGCACTCGTGATTAGTGAGTGCTAACAGGGGTGATGAATGATGTTAACTGATCGGCAATTGCTTATTCTTCAAGTAATTATTGATGATTTTATTCGCTCTGCCCAGCCGGTAGGCTCGAGAAGCTTATCGAAGAAGGAAAACATTCCATTCAGTTCTGCAACGATCAGAAATGAGATGTACGACCTTGAAGAAATGGGGCTGTTAGAGAAGACCCATACTTCTTCCGGACGCGTTCCTTCAGAAAAAGGATACAGATTCTATGTAGACCATCTGCTCTCACCGCAGGCACTGAAGAAAAAAGATATGTCTCAGATCCAGTCCATTTTTGCGGACAGAATTTTAGAGATCGAAAACGTTGTTCAGCGTTCTGCTGAAATTCTTTCACAAATGACAAATTATACGTCTATAGTGCTTGGACCTGACCATCATGAAAATAAAGTGAAAAGCGTCCAGATTATTCCATTGAACCTCGAGAGTGCCATTGCAATCATTGTCACTGACACAGGACATGTGGAGAATAAACGTTTTACAATCCCGCCCGGCCTGAACCCGGAGGATATAGAACGTATGGTTAAGATCCTGAATGACAAACTGACGGGAACACCACTGGTTGAGCTTCAGGATAAAATGTACAAAGAAGTTGCACTATTTTTAAAGCGGCATATTGCTAACTATGATCTGATGATCGAAGCATTTGCGCAGATTATGAATATACCTGTTCATGATAAATTATTCTTTGGCGGCAAGATGAACATGATGAATCAACCGGAGTTTAATGATATTGATAAGCTTAGAATGCTGATGGATGTCATTGACAGTGAAGATTATCTGTACCCGCTGATAAAAGAAACGAGCGGATCAGGCATTCAGATCCGGATTGGTAAAGAAAATAATAATGAAGCATTAAAAGATGTATCACTGATTACTGCATCTTTTCCGGTGATTGGCGGTCAGAGTGGATCACTTGCTATATTAGGGCCGACCAGAATGGAATACTCACGGGTTATCAGCCTTTTGAATGTGATCAGCATGGATTTATCAAAAGCGCTCTCGACCTTCTATGACCGGGATGATAAATAAAATACCTGCATGGTCAATCATGCCGTGCAGTGTATTTTACTGTCATCAGACATGATAAATGATCTGTCAATACAGCGTTTATCAGTTTTTAAATAGGGTAATCATTTCAAGGAGGTGAAAGATCGTGTCAGAAAAAGAAGTACAGCAGGAAACAACTGAAGAACTAAAGCAGGATGCGGCTGTTGAGTCAGAGGAAACGGCTGAAACAGAAGAAATAGCAGCTGAAGAAAACTGGCAGCAAAAAGCAGAAGAAGCTGAAGATAAATACTTGAGGCTTCGTGCTGAGTTCGATAACTATAGACGCCGTATTCAAAAAGAGAACGAAACATTGCAGAAGTATCGTGCTCAAAATGTTGTGACAGGTATTTTACCTGCTCTTGACAATTTTGAACGTGCGCTAAATATAGAAACGACAAATGATGAATCTGCTTCACTGTTAAAAGGGATGCAAATGGTTCATTCAAGCCTTCTTGAAGCATTGAAAGCTGAAGGTGTCGAAGTAATTGAATCAGTGGGTCAGCAGTTTGACCCGAACCTTCATCAGGCGGTTATGCAGGTATCTGAAGAAGGTACTGAATCAAATACAGTCATTGAAGAATTACAAAAAGGCTATAAGCTGAAGGACCGCGTAATCCGTCCTTCAATGGTAAAAGTAAACGAATAATTGTATTTGGGAGGATGATGTTAAGATGAGTAAAATTATTGGAATTGACTTAGGTACCACAAATTCATGTGTCGCTGTACTTGAAGGCGGAGAAGCAAAAGTAATTGCTAATCCTGAAGGTAACCGCACATCACCATCAGTTGTATCTTTTAAAAATGGTGAAAAGCAGGTTGGGGAAGTAGCAAAGCGTCAGGCTATTACAAACCCTAATACCATCATGTCTGTTAAAAGACATATGGGTACAGATCACAAAGTAGAAGCTGAAGGAAAAGAATATTCTCCTCAGGAAATTTCTGCTATGATTCTTCAATACTTAAAAGGATACGCTGAAAGCTATCTTGGCGAAGAAGTAACAAAAGCTGTTGTTACTGTCCCTGCATACTTTAACGATGCTGAACGTCAGGCTACTAAAGACGCAGGTAAGATTGCTGGTCTTGAAGTAGAGCGTATTATTAACGAGCCGACTGCAGCAGCACTTGCATATGGTCTTGATAAAATGGAAGAAGATCAGACAATCCTTGTCTATGACCTTGGCGGCGGTACATTCGACGTATCCATTCTTGAACTTGGCGATGGCGTCTTTGAAGTACGTTCAACAGCTGGTGATAACCGTCTTGGCGGTGACGACTTTGACCAGGTAATCATTGACCACTTAGTATCAGAATTCAAAAAAGAAAATGGCATTGACCTGTCAAAAGATAAAATGGCACTTCAGCGCCTGAAGGATGCAGCGGAAAAAGCGAAGAAAGACCTTTCAGGTGTGACTTCAACTCAAATTTCACTGCCATTCATCACTGCAGGAGAAGCTGGCCCGCTTCACCTTGAAATGAACCTATCACGTGCAAAGTTTGAAGATCTTGCATCTTCTCTGATCGAACGCACAATGGGACCAACGCGCCAGGCAATTAAAGATGCAGGTATGTCTGCTTCTGAAATTGATAAAGTCATTCTTGTTGGTGGTTCTACACGTATTCCGGCAGTACAGGAGGCGATTAAGAAAGAAACTGGTAAAGAGCCATCTCAGGGCGTTAACCCTGATGAAGTTGTTGCAATGGGTGCAGCAATCCAGGGTGGTGTACTGACAGGGGACGTGAAAGACGTCGTTCTTTTAGATGTAACACCACTATCACTTGGTATTGAAACAATGGGCGGCGTATCTACCGTTCTGATTGAACGTAATACAACGATCCCAACTTCAAAATCACAGACTTTCTCTACTGCAGCAGATAATCAGAATGCAGTTGATATCCATGTCCTTCAGGGTGAGCGTCCTATGGCAGCGGATAATAAAACACTCGGCCGTTTCCAGCTTGGTGATATCCCGCCGGCACCACGCGGCGTACCTCAGATCGAAGTGACATTCGATATCGATAAGAACGGTATTGTAAATGTAAGCGCGAAAGATCTTGGTACTGGGAAAGAGCAGAAGATTACAATCAAATCGACTACTTCTTTATCAGATGAAGATATCGACCGTATGGTAAAAGAAGCAGAAGAAAATGCAGAAGCGGATAAGAAGCGTAAAGAAGAAGCAGAAGTCCGTAACGAAGCAGACCAGCTTGTATTCCAGACAGATAAAACATTATCTGACCTTGGAGAGAACGCTGATGAAGAAGAAAAGAAAAAAGCTGAAGCAGCGCGTGACGAGCTGAAAGAAGCGATTGAGAAAAATGATCTTGAAGAAATCAAGACGAAGAAAGATGCCCTTCAGGAAATCCTTCAGGCACTTTCAATGAAGCTTTATGAAGAAGCTGCAAAGAAAGCTGAAGCGGAACAGCAGGCAGAAGGCGCTAAGCCTGAAGATGATGTGGTCGATGCAGACTTTGAAGAAGTAGACGACGACAAGAAATAATTTCAGATGCAGGGAAAAGTCAAAGTCACGGTGCTTTGGCTTTTTCTTTGCCGTTGCAAGCACAGTCCGAAAAGTGATAAAATAACCTTTATGCAAAAGGACCGGGGAGTGGAAATATGAGTAAACGGGATTACTATGAAGTGCTTGGACTTTCAGAAGGTGCTTCTAAAGAAGAAATTAAAAAAGCTTATCGTAAGCTGTCAAAAAAGTATCATCCTGATATTAATAAAGATGAGGATGCCGGTGACAAATTTAAGGAAGTAAAAGAAGCCTATGAAGTATTAAGTGACGATCAAAAGCGCGCTCACTACGATCAGTTCGGTCACACAGACCCTAATCAGGGCTTTGGCGGCGGAGCAGGTTTTGACGGCTTTGGCGGATTTGAAGATATTTTCAGTTCGTTCTTTGGCGGCGGGGGCAGAAGACGTGACCCGAATGCGCCAAGACAGGGAAATGATCTGCAGTACACGATGACAATTAAATTTGAAGAAGCTGTTTTTGGTAAAGAAACAGATATTGAAATTCCAAAAGAAGAGCAGTGTGAAACGTGTGGCGGTGACGGAGCTAAGCCAGGTACGAAACCTGAAACCTGTCACCATTGTAATGGTTCAGGCCAGCTGAATGTAGAGCAGCAGACGCCATTTGGACGTATCGTAAACCGCAGAGTCTGTCACCATTGTGAAGGGTCAGGCAAACTTGTAAAAGATAAGTGTACAACGTGCGGCGGAAACGGAAAAGTGAAGAAACGTAAGAAGATTCATGTGAAAATTCCGGCAGGCGTTGATGATGGTCAGCAGATGAGAGTAGCAGGCCAGGGTGAACCGGGAGCTAACGGAGGACCTCCGGGAGATCTGTATGTTGTATTCCGTGTCAGACCTCATGAAATCTTTGAGCGTGACGGGGATGATGTATTTCTTGATATGCCAATTACATTTGTTCAGGCAGCCCTTGGTGATGAGCTTGAAGTACCAACAGTTCACGGTAAAGTAAAGTGGAAGCTTCCTGCAGGAACACAGTCAGGGACTGCATTCCGTCTGAAAGGCAAGGGTGTTAAAAATGTGCACGGATACGGCCAGGGTGACCAGCATATCCGGGTGAAGGTAATTACACCGAAGAAGCTGACAGACAGACAGAAAACACTGCTGCGTGAATTCGCTGAAATCAGCGGTGAAGTCCCTGATGAGCAGCATGATAATTTCTTTGATAAGGTTAAGCGTGCGTTCAAAGGTGACTAATAAAAACTAAATTGTCAGGGCTCTGTGCCCTGACAACCTGAAGTGAAATGGAGCTGGTCTGATGAAGTGGTCAGAAATAAGTATTCATACAACAAACGAAGCAATTGAACCGATCTCCAATATCCTGCATGAAGCAGGTGCCAGTGGTGTTGTGATTGAAGATCCTGGAGAGCTGCTAAAAGATAGAGAAGACCAATTTGGAGAAATCTATGAACTGAACCCTGAAGATTATCCTGATACAGGCGTCATGGTGAAAGCCTATTTACCGGTCAACAGCTTTCTCGCTGAAACGGTAGACGGGATCAAACAGGAAGTCAGTAACCTAGTATCATTTAATATTGATATAGGTAAAAACAAAGTGGAAGTCAGTGAAGTAAATGAAGAAGACTGGGCCACTGCGTGGAAAAAATACTATAATCCGGTTAAAATTTCATCAACTTTCACAATTGTGCCAACATGGGAAGATTATGAAAGAGTATCAAGTGACGAGCTGATTATTGAACTTGATCCGGGAATGGCATTTGGAACAGGGACTCACCCGACGACAGTCATGTGTATTCAGGCATTAGAGCGCACAGTTGTCAAAGGGGATACGGTGATTGATGTAGGGACAGGTTCAGGTGTATTAAGTATTGCTGCGGCATTACTTGAAGCGGCATCAGTACATGCGCTTGATCTTGATGAAGTAGCCGTGAAATCGGCTGAGGAAAATATTCAGCTGAATCATGTTCAAAATATTGTAACTGTCTCAGAGGGAAATCTTTTAAGCGGGACATCAGAGCCTGCAGATGTGATCGTCGCTAACATTCTTGCAGAAGTCATTCTTACCTTTACAGATGATGCTTATTCACTGACAAAACCAGGCGGCACATTTATTACTTCAGGAATTATAAAACAGAAAAAAGATCTGGTTAAAGATGCACTAAGAGCTTCAGGGTTTGACATCGATGAAGTGATGACAATGGAAGACTGGGTAGCCATTATTGCTACAAGACCGGAAGAGTGATTTCATATGCAGCGATATTTTACAGAGCAGAAGCCGGATGAAAACGGCTGTTTTGATATCAGCGGAGATGACTATAAACATATTGTCCGTGTGATGAGAATGAATGAAGGCGACAGGATCATTACAGTAACAGGTCCTGAGCAGGTTTTTGAATCAGAAATTATCAGTATTGACGACTTATCTCTGCAGGTGAAAGTGCAAAAACAGCTGACTGAAACGTCTGAGCTTCCGGTACATGTCACTATTGCACATGGACTTCCTAAAGGTGATAAGCTTGAGTATGTCATTCAAAAGGCGACAGAGCTTGGTATGGTCAGTCTGAAACCCTTCAGTGCTGAACGGTCGATTGTTAAATGGGACCAGAAAAAAGGTAAAAAGAAGGCTGAGCGCTGGAATAAAATTGCAAAGGAAGCAGCTGAACAATCACACCGGTCTGTCATTCCAGTTATATCAGAACCAATATCCACAAAGCAGCTGGGGTCGTCTTTTCGTGAATATGATGCTATCATGATGGCATATGAAGAAGATGCCAAAACGGGTGAAACATCAAACTTTGCTGCATTTCTTAACGGGTTGACACCGGGCAGTAAGATCCTTGCTGTCATTGGCCCTGAAGGCGGATTTTCTCAACAGGAAGCAGGGCAGCTGCTTGAAGCAGGCGCAGTCAGCTGTGGACTTGGACCAAGAATTTTAAGAACTGAAACCGCACCATTATACATATTGGCTGCGATTTCCTATCATTTTGAATTAATGAGGTGAAAAAATGGGAACAGTCGCATTTCACACGTTGGGATGTAAAGTAAACCATTATGAAACAGAAGCAATCTGGCAGCTGTTTAAAGCAGGCGGATACGACAGAGTCGAATATGAACAGTCTTCTGACGTCTATGTGATCAATACATGTACAGTGACGAATACAGGAGACAAAAAAAGCAGACAGGTCATCAGACGGGCAATCCGTAAAAATCCTGATGCTGTGATTTGTGTAACAGGCTGTTATGCACAGACTTCTCCTGCAGAAATTATGGCGATTCCTGGTGTTGATATCGTTGTCGGTACACAGGACCGTACAAAAATGCTCGGCTATATTGAGCAGTACAGACAGGAAAGACAGCCGATCAATGGCGTAACAAATATTATGAAAAACCGTGTCTATGAGGAATTGGATGTTCCGGCATTCACAGACCGTACGAGAGCTTCACTGAAAATACAGGAAGGGTGCAATAATTTCTGCACGTTCTGTATTATTCCGTGGGCGCGTGGACTGATGCGTTCTAGAGATCCTGAGGAAGTGATCAGACAGGCTCAGCAGCTTGTTGAAGCAGGATACAAGGAAATCGTACTGACTGGTATTCATACGGGTGGATACGGTGAGGATATGAAAGATTATAACCTAGCGATGCTGCTGACAGACCTTGAAAGTAAAGTGAAGGGTCTGAAGCGGATCCGTATCTCATCAATTGAAGCAAGTCAGCTGACAGATGAAGTCATTGATGTCATTGACAGATCTAAAATGGTTGTCAATCACCTTCATATCCCGCTTCAGTCAGGATCAAATACTGTCCTGAAACGTATGAGAAGAAAATATACGATGGAATTCTTTGCAGAGAGACTTGAGAAGCTTAAAAAAGCACTCCCTGGTCTTGCTGTTACTTCAGATGTGATTGTAGGTTTCCCTGGTGAGACCGAAGAAGAATTCATGGAAACATACAATTTCATTCTTGATCAGAAGTTCTCTGAGCTTCATGTTTTCCCGTATTCAAAGCGTACTGGTACGCCTGCTGCAAGAATGGATGACCAGGTTGATGAAGAAGTGAAAAACGAACGCGTGCATAGACTGATCTCACTGTCTGATCAGCTCGCAAAAGAATATGCTTCCCGTCACCAGGATGAAGTGCTTGAAGTCATTCCTGAGGAACGTTTTAAAGAGGACGAAACCGGATCTTTATATGTCGGCTACACTGACAACTATCTGAAAGTCGTATTCCCGGCATCAGAAGAAATGGTTGGAAAACTTGTTAAAGTAAAAATCACAGAATCAGGTTACCCTTACAATAAAGGTGAATTTGTAAGAGTGCTTGAAGATGAAGAATTAACGGTCTAACTCTGCTTTTGCAGAGTTTTTCTTTATTTTATTAGGATATCCGGAGACTTAATGTTAAAATAGGTACGTACATCTAATCGAAAAGGAGAACTTATTATGACTTCTATTGCAAAAATGATCGATCATACACTATTAAAACCTGAAGCTACAAAAGACCAGGTCACAACACTTTGTGAGGAGGCAGCAGAACACGGCTTTATGTCAGTATGCGTGAATCCTTACTGGGTAAAACTTTCTGCAGAACTGTTAGATAAGACTGATGTAAAAGTCTGTACAGTGATCGGCTTCCCATTAGGAGCAAGTGCGACAGAAACGAAAGCATTTGAAACAAAGCAGGCGATTGAAGACGGGGCTACTGAAGTAGACATGGTCATCAATATCGGCGCGCTGAAAAGCGGCGATTATGATACAGTCAAGAGAGACATTCAGGCAGTCACTGCAGCTGCTAAAGGGAAAGCACTGACAAAAGTGATAATCGAAACGTCACTGCTGACTGATGAAGAAAAAGTAAAAGCCTGTGAGCTGTCAGTAGAAGCAGGTAGTGATTTTGTTAAGACTTCTACAGGTTTCTCAGGTGGTGGCGCAACACCGGAAGATATTGCACTTATGAGAAAAACTGTCGGACCGGATCTTGGTGTTAAAGCATCAGGCGGCGTACGTTCTGCTGAAGATGCACAGGCTATGATTGACGCCGGAGCGACACGCTTGGGTGCAAGTGCTGGAATTAAAATTATCCAGGGCGAAACTGCAGACAGCGATTATTAATCATATCTATCACATAGACTAGAAGTCTTTTCACCTTTTAATTCAAAGGTGAAAAGGCTTCTTATTCTTTCGAATACCTGTTGACCAGCGCAAATTGTTGGTTTATACTGTATAAGTACATGGGATTACCCATGAATGTCAGTAAGTATCCCTATCTTACTGCATGCAATGAAGAATACACATGCGTGATTCTCTTTGCTTGAATATGTAAGCGTAGTGTTCGGAGGGAGGGAATTAGAGATGTCAAAAACGGTCGTTCGTAAAAACGAATCACTCGAAGATGCTCTTCGCCGCTTTAAAAAGACTACATCAAAGGCTGGTACTCTTCAGGAGTTCAGAAAGCGTGAATTCTATGAAAAGCCAAGCGTTAAGCGTAAGAAAAAGTCTGAAGCTGCAAGAAAGCGCAAATTCTAATTAATATAGGAATAAGTAGGTGCATGAAGTGAGTATGTTGGATCGTCTGAATGAAGATATGAAAACAGCAATGAGAAATAAGGAAAAGGAACGTCTTTCTGTCATTCGCATGGTAAAGTCCTCATTGCAAAATGAAGGGTACAAACTTGGCCGTACTGAATTAACAGAAGATGAAGAATTGACCGTACTTTCGCGTGAATTGAAACAGCGTAAAGATTCTTATGCTGAATTTAAATCTGCTGGAAGAGACGATTTGTCAGATAAGCTTCTTGAGGAAATTGCCTTAATTGAAACCTATATGCCCCGTCAATTATCTGAAGAAGAGCTTGAAGTCATTGTGATCGAAACGATCAATGAAACCAATGCCTCCTCTAAAGCTGATATGGGCAAAGTGATGAGCAGCATTATGCCTAAAGTAAAAGGCAAAGCTGATGGAGCCCGTATTAATAAAATGGTTCTCCAACACTTATCATAAAAAAACTGAATTTGTTTCATCATGTTCAGATCAATCAAGCCGTGTTTGCAATGTGCAGCGCGGCTTGATTTTTTTATGTTGAACATTCAGAATAAAAGTGAAACCTTTTCATGATACATACGTATATAAAGTAAATCATTACTGCCTGAGTCACTGGTATATAGAAGGGGGGAGTAAAATGAAATTTACCGGAGTGAAACTCTTTGCTGTTATGGTCGTTTTACTGTCAGTGTTTTCACTTGTTCAGCCGTCATTTGCCGATGGACAAAAGATTTATGTGGCACCGGTAAAAAAAGAAGTTGAAAGAGGATTGGCAGCTTTTCTCGATCGTTCTATAGAAGAAGCCGAAGAAAATGGCGCTGAAAAACTGATTCTTGATATCAATACGCCTGGCGGAGCAGTGACTGCCGCTGAGGAAATAGCGGAGATTATGGCAGATGCTGAAGTTGATATCATTGCCTATATCAATCCCAATGCGCTCTCAGCAGGATCATTTATTGCCTTATACGCACAGGAGATATACATGTCACCATCTGGAAAAATGGGCGCTTCAGCTGTGATTACGAGTACAGGTGGAGACGCTGACAGAAAAGCGCAGAGTGCATGGCTTGCAGCAATGAAAAATGCAGCAGAATTTTCTGACAGGGATCCGCGCTATGCTGAAGCGATGGTTGATCAGACTATAGAAATAGAAGGTCTGGTGGATGAGGGTGAGCTACTAACTTTTACCCCGGCAGAAGCTGAAAAGTATGACTATTCAGAAGGAACCTATGAAAGTCTGGATGCATTAATCAGCGGACTCGGGTATGAAAATGCTGATCTCGTAAATATTGAACCGACCTTTACTGAGAATCTCGCACGGTTCGTTACCAACCCGATTGTTGTTCCTATTTTACTTTCAATGGCCAGTCTAGGTCTTGTGATTGAATTATATTCACCGGGATTTGGCATTGCAGGCTCATTAGGATTGGGGGCACTTCTTCTGTTTTTCTTCGGACATCTGATTGCCGGTCTTGCAGGCATGGAAGTTCTGATTTTATTTTTGATCGGCATTGGGCTGATCATAGCAGAAATCTTTGTGCCGGGAGGAATTTTGGGAATCGCAGGTCTTGTGGCGATTGCTGTCAGTATCCTGCTTGCCGGAGAAAGTGTTGCTTTTATGGGTATTGCATTATCTGTGGCTCTGTTAGTCGCAGTAATTGGGATGGTGATTATGGTGAAATTCCTTGGCAAAAACCTTCATTTGCTTAAAAAGATTATATTGAGTGATTCCACTAACACTGAAAGCGGATACGTATCCAATGTGAATCGTCATGAATTAATTGGAAAGACCGGGACAGCCAGAACGGCATTACGTCCTTCAGGAACCATCATTATTGACGATGAACGGATCGATGCAGTCAGTGAAGGCGGTTACGTGAATAAAGACCAGCAGGTAATCGTCGTAAAAGCAGAAGGATCTCGTATTGTAGTGAGAGAGATTGATTAAATTTAAGGAGTGAGTTGGATGGGGACAGAGGCAATTACGTTGATTATTATTGTAGTAGCTGCAGTCATTGCACTTGGTGTAGTGTTTACATTTGTACCGGTAGCACTGTGGATTTCAGCATTGGCAGCAGGGGTTAAAGTAAGTATTTTCACACTGGTAGGTATGAGACTGAGACGTGTTATACCAAGCCGCGTTATTAATCCGATGATTAAAGCACATAAAGCTGGTGTGGATGTAAGTATTAATCAGCTTGAGAGTCATTATCTTGCAGGTGGTAACGTTGACCGCGTTGTAAACGCACTGATCGCCGCTCAGCGTGCGAATATTGAACTGGCATTTGAGCGTTGTGCAGCCATTGACCTGGCTGGCCGTGACGTGCTTCAGGCCGTTCAGATGAGTGTAAACCCTAAGGTGATTGAAACACCGTTTATCGCCGGTGTTGCAATGGATGGTATTGAAGTAAAAGCGAAAGCAAGAATTACAGTGCGTGCGAATATTGACCGACTTGTCGGTGGTGCTGGTGAAGAAACGATAGTAGCACGTGTAGGTGAAGGGATCGTCAGTACAATCGGTTCAAGTGACAATCATAAAAAAGTACTGGAAAATCCTGATATGATTTCACAAACAGTACTTGGAAAAGGACTTGACTCAGGAACTGCATTTGAAATTCTCTCGATTGATATTGCTGATGTTGATATCGGCAAAAACATCGGTGCAGAACTTCAGACAGAGCAGGCTGAGGCAGATAAGAATATTGCCCAGGCAAAAGCTGAAGAACGCCGTGCAATGGCCGTAGCACAGGAACAGGAAATGAAAGCAAGAGTTGAAGAAATGCGCGCTAAAGTTGTGGAGGCAGAAGCAGAAGTACCGCTTGCAATGGCTGAAGCACTGCGTGAAGGGAATATCGGTGTCATGGATTACATGAACATTAAGAACATTGACGCTGATACTGATATGAGAGATTCAATTGGTAAAATTACAGGAAATAAAGATGAAAAAGGTGACAGCAGAAACTAAAGCTGGGAGGCTGACTCCGTGGAATTCATTATTATGGCAGTCGTAGCGGCTGTGTTCAGTCTTTTGAGCAAGAAGAAAAAGGAAGAAACATCTGAACAGAAGCCGCCGGTGCAAAAGCCGACAGTATCGAAGCCTAGAAATCTGAAAGAAACCTTTGATCAGCATGCAAAAAAACTTGCTGAAGAGTATGATAAACAAAGAAAATCTTTTGAAAGCAACTCAAAAACTCCTAGGCAGGAGAAAAAAGAAGCAGCACCTCAAAAGAAACAGCTTGAGCCTGTTAAAGAAATGGCAGTTGAAAGCAGAAAAACAAAAAAACCTGCTGATCCGATTAAGGAATCTGATATTACGATAAGCAGGGAATTGAAGCCGAGAGATGTCGTGAACGGCATTATTTTCTCTGAGGTGCTCGGGCCTCCAAGATCAAAGCGGAGACATCGGGAAAGATAATAAGTTATGCCCCCTCTATTTAAAACATACTTTAAATAGAGGGGGTTTTTTTATGGTTAAAAACACCTGGATCAGCCGGACTGCAGCCCGGCTTGACCTGCCTGAAGATTTAATCTCAGATTTGCCGAGAATTGAATGGATTGCGATGAAAACCTTAAAAATTGAAAACCATAAGGGATTAAATCATTTTTCAGACTCATGTATTGAACTTCATATTGCTTCAGGAATACTGATTATTCAGGGGGAAATTTTATCAGTCAGCACACTTACCCACGATGAAGTATCGATTCATGGTCACATTCACTCTATTTCTTTAAAGGGATGATCTGATGTTTAAACAGTGGATTCGAGTTAAGGTAAAGATTCGTGGTGAGTACACAATTCAAGTGATCAATCGTCTGCTTTTGAATCGCATAGAAATAACAGATCTCAAGCAGCTTTCTGATCGGGCGGAATTCGTTATCAGATACAGTAATCTCGGAGAATTAAGAAAAGCAGCACGCAAAACGGGCTGCAGCATTTCTCTGAGCCGCACGGGAAATCGGATTGATCTATTCTGCAGGTCTTATCTGCCGTCAGCTGCAGCGTGCCTGATTGCAGTTACAGCCTTTTTATATGCCTTTCAATACATATGGTCAGTAGAAATAAAAGGGGCTAATCCCGAAGTGCGTGCTGAGGCTGCTGAAATTCTAAAAGATCACGGTATAAAGCCGGGTGTGTTGAAATCTGAACTTCTCATTAATTTGCAGAGTACAGGAATTCTATACAAACATATTGAACAGCTGTCATGGGCAGAATTTGAGGAAAAAGGTTCGCGGCTGATAATTACATTAAGGGAGAAAACTGTTTCCAATCCGTCTGAAGAAGAAACGCTAATGCATCTGGTTGCTTCAAAAGCAGGTACTGTTCATACACTGTCTGTCAGTGCCGGTTCGCCTGCCGTTAAAAAGGATGATGTAGTCTCTAAAGGTGATATACTTGTATCAGGCTATATCGGCAGGGAAGACCATGAAAAACCTGTGATGGCAAAAGGCAGTGTACAGGCTGTTACATGGTATACAGCAAATGTAAGTATGCCACTTGATAGCAGAATCAATAAATATACGGGCAGTAACTATCATGCATATGCATTGAAAGCCGGATCTCTGAGTACGCCATATTTACCCGTGAAAAGACAGTCATTTGATCTTCAAACTAAACACAGACAAGAGAAACAGATAAAGATCTTCGGCTTTTCCACTCCGTTTTACCTGATAACTGAAACCTATAAAGAAGTAACAGAGGATAAACAAAAGATGAGTGCAGAAGAATACACCAGCCTGTTAAAATCAATTGCAGCTGAAAATATATTAAGTAAAGTTGAAGGAAAGGGTAAGATTTTAGAAGAGAAAATTTTGCATGAAGATATTGAGAATGGTACAGTTAAATTAACAATTTTCTATCAGGTTTTAGAAAATATTGCTGTACCAAAACCTTTTATCGAGGAGACACGTGAATGATTGAAGAACGCATTACAGTAGATATTCAATTAGAGGATCCAAATGAAGCAGTACAGCTTTTTGGGAATTCCGATACACATTTAAAAACGATTGAAGAAGATCTGGATATATCAATTATTTCCCGCGGCGAAGCGCTGCGTATTACTGGTAAGAGTGAAAACATTGAAAAGGCTAAAAGTGTGATCAGTCAGCTGCTTGAAGTTATCAGAAAAGGTGTTCAAATTAGTCAGAGAGATGTGATTTATGCCGTTCAGATGTCACACCGCGGAACAATTGAGTATTTTGATGAACTGTATGATGAGGAAATCACTAAAAATGCTAAAGGAAAACCGATTCGTGCTAAGACAATGGGTCAACGTCAATACATTAATGAGATCCGTAAAAAAGATCTTGTTTTCGGTATTGGACCTGCAGGGACAGGAAAAACGTACCTCGCAGTTGTACTTGCTGTACATGCATTAAAGAATAATAAAGTGAAAAAAATTATCCTGACAAGACCAGCTGTTGAGGCAGGAGAAAGTCTTGGTTTTTTACCGGGTGACTTAAAAGAAAAAGTAGACCCATATTTAAGACCGCTGTATGATGCGCTGCATGATGTCCTGGGAACCGAACAGACCCAGCGATTTATTGAAAGAGGTGTCATTGAAATTGCACCGCTTGCTTATATGCGCGGCCGAACACTTGATGATGCTTTTGTCATTCTTGATGAAGCGCAGAACACAACATATGCGCAAATGAAAATGTTTTTAACACGTCTTGGGTTCGGATCTAAGATGGTCATTACAGGTGACCAGAGTCAGGTTGACCTCCCAAACGGTATGGAATCAGGTCTGGTGGCTGCCCAGAAAATTCTTAAAGGTGTGCCAGGTATCGGATTTAACTACCTTGATCAGGCTGATGTAGTCAGACACCCGCTTGTTGGGAAAATTATCGGCGCGTATGAACAAAAAGGAAGTATGTAAAATATCTGAAAAGCAATCAAATCATATCGAAAAGCCTGGACAAATTTGTCCAGGCTTTTTGTTTTACAATGTTCAATATCTTAACTATACATTTTTTGCTATACTAGTACTCATAGTGATGCTATGGACTTATTTTTAAAACTTATGAATTTGTCAGCCAACTTAAGTTTCACCATTTGCTTACATACTGGTTTTCAGGAGAGGATTTTATGCAGAACTGGATTCATAAAATAAAGAATCTTTTGAACTATACATTTTTCAAGTGGCTGCTTCTGTCGGTAGTGGGGCTTGCTTCATTTCTGCTGCTTTTTTCACACGTAAGTCCGGACACATATAATACAAGACTGTTTTCTGTAGCTGATGAAACGATCAGATCTCCAAAGACAATTATAGATGAAAGACTTTCTGAAGCAGAAAGGGAAAGGGCTGCATCTGAGGTTGAGGAAGTCTATCAGTACAGGCCGGAAATCATGAATAACAGAACTTCATTAGTGAGTTCAATTTTTGAATTTGCACAGGAGTATAATGTGTCGGCTAAAGATGAGGAACCTCAGTCCGGTCAGCCTGTAACCGGTGAAATGCTCGAACAGCTGAAGAATGCCTTGTCTGAAGATGTATCAGAAGATGTAACCGGTTCAATTGATGATGAGACGTTCAATAAGCTGCTAGCTGCATCGGATCAGGGTCTTGAAGATGCAAAAGGGATAACAATTGATCAGATTGAAAGAGTCATGCAGGATCCTTTTAAGCAGGAAGAAGTAACTGTAAAACAGGAAGAAGCTGCTGAATATATCGCTCAATTTTCAATTAGTGATGACCTGAAAGAAGCTGCTATGGACCTTGGAAGATTTGCTGTTGTTGAAAACAATATTTTTGATCCTGAACAGACTGAAGCCAGAGTTGCCCAGGCGATTGAGTCGGTAGAACCGGTTCAGATTCTCGAAGGTCAGGTAATTGTTCAAAAGGGCTATTTAATAGACAGGGATGTATACAGACAGCTTGAAGCACTTGGACTGACAACAAGTGAAACAAGTTTAGAGCCATATATCGGACTGACTCTGTTTTCATTGTTAATTGTTCTGATTCTTTATTTTCATTTTTCTACATGGAAAATCAGTGAAGACACAAAAAGATTGTATCTGGTACTTGTCAGTATTATTTTTCTGCTATCACTCGGCTTAATGAAAGCGGCTGAATTAATCAGGGAACTTGAAGTGCTCCAGGTCGGTTATCTTTTTCCGGCAGCAATGGCACCTATGCTTTTAAAGAGTATGATTAATACAAGAGTAGCGCTGATTATCGCGATGCTGCAGGCGTTTTGTGCCAGTATTATATTTAATGATATGATGACAGGCTCCGTTAACGTGGACGTTTCACTTTACTTTCTATTCAGCGGTCTAGCAGGGATTTTGTTCCTGTCAGATCACAGGCGTCGTACACACCTTCTGAGAGCAGGACTGTTTGTCTCAGCTGCTAATATGATTTTTCTTTTTGCGGTGACACTTATAGAAAGCGGCAGCTTTTCAGCGATGGACTATACGCTGTTTGCTGTATTTGCAATCATTTCTGGCGTGCTGTCATCTATTTTAACAATTGGTCTTCTACCGTTGTTTGAATCAGGCTTCGGAATTTTATCAACCATGAAATTAGTGGAACTTTCGAATCCGAATCATCCTTTACTGAAAAAGATCCTGACAGAAGCTCCAGGTACCTATCATCATAGTGTGATGGTAGCAAACCTTGCTGAAGCCGGCTGTGAAGCGATCGGAGCAAACGGGCTTTTAGCCAGGGTCGGCTGTTATTATCATGATATCGGCAAAACGAAAAGGCCGCATTATTTTATTGAAAATCAGATATCAGGATATAACCCGCACGACCATTTGGATCCGCAGACTTCGCGTGATATTATAATTGCACATGCCAAAGATGGGGCTGACATGCTCAGAAAGCATAAAATGCCTGCAGAATTCATTGAAATTGCTGAACAGCATCACGGTACAACACTGTTGAAATTCTTCTATTTCAAGGCGAAAGAAAAAGGGCTTGAACCTGACGAAGAATCTTACAGGTATCCGGGTCCTAAACCCCGTACTAAAGAGTCAGCAGTCATATCGGTTGCTGACAGTGTAGAAGCAGCAGTGCGCTCAATGAAAGACCCGACCTCTGAAAAGATTAAGAAGCTGGTCGATTCAATTATTAAGGACAGGCTTCAGGATGGACAGTTCAATGAATGTGACATTACGTTAAAACAACTTGAAACCCTGAAAAAAGTATTTTGTGAAACATTAAACGGGATCTTTCATTCGCGAATAGAATACCCCGAATTTAAGAAAGAAGAGAGGAAGAAGGAAGCATGACAACACTCCATATTGATTTTATTGACGAAACATCTTTGCTGTCAGAGGATGATACTGCATTAATCAGCGACCTTCTTTCATTTGCTGCCAAAGAAGAAAACGTCGGTGAAGCTGAATGTTCTATTTCCTTTGTAACAAATGAAGAAATTCAGGAGATCAATAAACAATACCGCGGTAAGGATAAATCGACTGATGTCATCTCTTTTGCCCTTGAGGAAATGTCTGAAGAGGAAATTGAGATTATCAGTGATGCAGACATGCCGAGGATGCTTGGAGACATTATTATTTCAGTCGAGAAAGCGAGAGAGCAGGCTGAAGAATACAATCATACTTTTTCAAGAGAGCTTGGTTTTCTCGCATTACACGGGTTTTTGCATCTTCTTGGCTATGATCATATGAATGAAACGGAAGAAGCTGAAATGTTCGGCAGACAAAATCAGATATTGAAGGAATTTGGACTTTCGAGGTCCTGATGATGAATCCAAAGAAATTTGCTTTGTCTTTTAAATACGCCGCGCATGGTTTGAAAGATGTGTTCTACAGAGAGCAAAACTTTAAAATTCATACTGTTGCAGGGATTGTGATTATTGCAGCAGGGCTGTTTTTTCATATATCCAACCTCGAATGGCTGGTTATTATTATCACAATTGGCATCGTACTTGCGCTTGAACTGATGAATACTGCTGTGGAAAGAACGGTGGATTTGATCTCTCCTGAACAGCATCCGCTTGCAAAACAGGCAAAAGATGCCGGCGCTGCATCAGTTTTCATATTTTCATGTGCAGCGGCCATTGCGGGAGGAATTATTTTCATTCCTAAAATCCTTTCGCTTCTATAAGACAGTTTTTTATAAACTGCAGATGTATTTATAGTATAATGAATGTAAGGAGAAATACTTAACCGGCACGGTGAGTCTTCTCCTTTTTTTAACCCTCAAATCATAACGATATTTTTTATTAAAGGAGTTTACAAATGAATGTTAATCAGTTGATTACGGAAGCTAAAAAAGCACGTGAAAAAGCATATGTGCCATATTCAAAATTTAAAGTAGGTGCAGCGCTGCTGACAGAGGATGGGACAGTCCATCACGGGTGTAACATTGAAAATGCAGCGTACAGCATGTGTAACTGCGCAGAGCGTACAGCACTGTTTAAAGCGTATGCAGAAGGTGAACGTAAATTCACTGCGATCGCAGTGGTTGCAGATACAAAACGTCCGGTTCCTCCGTGTGGAGCGTGCAGACAGGTTATTGCAGAGCTTTGCCCGCAGGATATGACTGTATACTTAACAAATCTTTCAGGAGATATTCAGGAACTGACAGTGGCTGAATTATTGCCTGGTGCATTTATGCCGGAGGATCTAAATGGAGAATAAACATAAATCAGGATTTATCTCAATTGTCGGCAGGCCGAATGTAGGGAAATCTACTTTCCTGAACCGTGTGATTGGACAGAAGATCGCGATCATGAGTGATAAGCCGCAAACAACAAGAAATAAAATTCAAGGTGTGCTGACAACAAATGACAGTCAAATGATTTTTATTGATACACCGGGTATCCATAAGCCGAAGCATAAGCTTGGCGACTTTATGATTAAAATGGCAACAAATACATTTCGTGAAGTCGACCTGATTTTATTTATGGTCAATGTAGATGAAGGATTCGGCCGCGGGGATGAATATATTATGGAACTTCTTAGAGGTGTGAAAACACCTGTGTTTCTTGTGCTGAATAAAATTGATACGGTTCATCCGGATGAACTTCTGCCGGTGATTGACCAGTACCGTTCAAAGTTTGAATTTACTGAAACTGTGCCGATTTCTGCACTCGAAGGAAACAATGTTGAAGTGCTGCTTGATCAGATAAAAGGATATCTGCCTGAAGGTCCTCAATACTATCCCGCTGATCAGGTAACTGACCATCCGGAAAGATTCATCATTTCAGAACTGATCCGTGAAAAAGCACTTCATATGACACGTGAAGAGATTCCTCACTCAATAGCTGTCTCAATTGAACAGATTAAAAAAGAAAAAGGCCGTGAAGTGATCGATATCATGGCTACAATTGTTGTTGAAAGAGACTCACAAAAAGGAATTGTGATTGGTAAAAGAGGGGCAATGCTGAAGGAAATCGGTCAGCGTGCCAGAGAAGATATTGAAAACCTGCTTGGATCAAAAGTGTATCTGGAACTTTGGGTGAAAGTCCAAAAAGACTGGCGTAATAAAGCGAACAGCTTAAGAGATTTCGGATTTAACGATAAGGAATATTAAGCGGCACTAAAGGAGACCTGATGAATGCTTCATAAGTGTGAAGGGATTGTCATCCGGACAAGAGATTACGGTGAAACAAATAAAATTGTTATTCTTTTTACGAGAGAGCTCGGGAAAGTAGCTCTAATGGCCAGAGGGGCTAAAAAAACGAACAGCAGACTGTCTTCAGTATCCCAAATGTTTACTCATGGTATCTACATGTATCATGGAGGAAGCGGGATGGGATCACTGCAGCAGGGTGATATGATCAGTTCCTCAAGAACGATGAAAGAAGATCTTTATAAAGCAGCCTATGCATCTTATATGGCAGAACTGCTTGATAAAGCTGTTGAAGATAAAAAACCGGATCCTTTTTTGTTTGAATTACTGCAGCAGTCATTTGCACTGATTAATGAAGGCTATGATGAAGAAGTAATCTGCTACATTTTCGAGCTGAAGCTTCTTCCGCTGTTCGGCGTTCAGCCTGTATTGAATCAATGTGCAAACTGCGCTGCAGGTGACGGGGATTTTTCTTTTTCTTTCAGAATGAACGGCTTTTTGTGCCACCGCTGTAAGCATCTTGATGACTACCGTCTGCCACTCTCAGGGAAGGCAGTAAGGATTTTAAGATTGTTTTACTTTATTGATCTTCACCGCCTTGGAAAAGTCTCACTGCAGGAACAGACCAAGCAGGAGTTAAAAAAAGTAATCAGAACCTATTACGACGAATACGTCGGCGTCTACGCAAAGTCAAGATCATTTCTTGATCAGATGGAGCGCATGAAACGTACAATGGAAGGCCCTGAGAACAAGTAAAGAGTATAATTTTAGTATGAAGACTATAAACTAAGACAACAAATTATCATATGACATTAAGATTCAGTTCTGAGTTACTATTTTATTATAAAAAAAGATGACGCTTGTTTATTCAGCGTCATCTTTTTTGATTCTAAACATTCTCTTAAGTGCTTAGGTTCATTGAAGCGGAAGGCGTGGACTCCGGGACGATTAGCGGGATAGCTGAGACCCCGCAACCGAAGGTGAGGAGGCTCAGCGACCGCCGTCCGGAAAGCCTACGCCTGAAGCGTAAATGAACCGGTCTTTGTTAACTGACTTTTTCAAAGGCGGATATTTAATCAGCACGCTTTTTTATTTTGATCAGAATTTAATTTTATTTTCAATGAACGACTGGACTTCAGCAATCGGCATACGGATCTGCTCCATCGTGTCACGGTTACGGACAGTCACCTGCTGATCTTCTAAAGAATCAAAGTCAAACGTAATACAGTAAGGCGTACCGATCTCATCTTGTCTTCTGTAACGCTTACCAATAGACTGAGACTCATCGTAATCAACCATAAAGTGCTGGGAAAGCTGTTCAAACACTTTTATTGCTTCTGATCCAAGCTTTTTGGATAAAGGCAGTACTGCCGCTTTATAAGGTGCTAAAGCTGGATGGAAGCGCAGTACAGTTCTCTTATCGTTCTCAAGCTCTTCCTCTTCATATGCGTCACACAGGAATGCAAGTGTAACACGATCCGCACCAAGTGAAGGCTCGATGCAGTAAGAAACGTACTTTTCATTCGTCTGCTGGTCAAGATAAGTAAAATCTTCATTTGAATGTTCCATATGCTGCTTCAGGTCAAAGTCTGTACGGTCTGCAATGCCCCAAAGTTCTCCCCAGCCAAATGGGAATTTAAATTCAATATCAGTTGTAGCATTACTGTAGTGTGAAAGTTCATCTTCATCATGATCACGCAAACGCATGCTGTCTTCTTTCATACCAAGATTTAACAGCCAGTTTTTACAGAATTCTCTCCAGTAGCCAAACCATTCAAGGTCCTCGCCCGGCTTACAGAAGAATTCAAGCTCCATCTGTTCAAATTCACGCGTACGGAAAGTAAAGTTACCAGGTGTGATTTCGTTTCTGAAACTTTTACCAATCTGTCCAATACCAAACGGCACACGCTTTCTCATTGTACGCTGAACGTTTTTAAAGTTAACAAAGATCCCCTGAGCTGTCTCCGGACGAAGGAAGATTTCGTTTGTTGAGCCTTCCGTTACACCCTGATGCGTTTTGAACATCAGATTGAATTGTCTGATGTCAGTAAAGTCTTTTGCTCCGCAGGTAGGGCAGGCAACATCATACTCTTCAATGAGTTCTGACATTTTGCTGAATGGGAGGCCATCAACAATGATTTCTTCACCTTTTTCTTCAATTGCCGCTTCAATCAGCTTATCTGCACGGTGTCTTGATTTACAGCTTTTACAGTCAATCATCGGATCATTAAAGTTGCCAATGTGACCTGAAGCTTCCCATGTTTTAGGGTTCATCAGGATTGAAGCATCAAGCCCTACATTATGTGGAGACTCCTGAATAAATTTCTTCCACCAGGCTTTTTTGATATTATTCTTTAATTCAATACCAAGCGGGCCGTAATCCCATGTGTTTGCAAGGCCCCCGTAAATTTCAGAACCCGGGAATACAAATCCTCTGTGTTTTGCAATGTGTACAATATCGTCCATATTTTTAGTCATGCTTTACCACTCCTTTAAAGTGAATGTTTACTGTGCATAAAAAAGCACCGTCCCTGGACTAGATCATTCTAGTCCAGGGACGGTGCTTCTTGACCGCGGTTCCACCCTGGTTGATGCACTTAAGAGCACCCACCTTGATTCCTGCATTGCTCCGGAGTGCCGTTTCCCTTTATCCCGGGCTTTCACTATCCCCGGTCGCTCATACAAAGGTACTTATATCTCCTTCATTGCGCACATGATTTATCTTTATACAATCCTATCACTTCTCGAATGAATACTCAATAAAAATTTGTTTCAGGTTAAAATCATTTACTATGACTGACCTTTCATTTAGTATATAATATTGGGAAACAGTATAACACTATTGAATTTTCTGGGTGGTGAACAACATCGAACTTAATAAAAGACAATCCGAGATTTTAAAAATCGTAAAAGCGGATGGCCCAATCACCGGAGAACAGATTGCTGACAGACTGAATTTAACAAGAGCAACACTGAGACCGGATTTAGCGATTCTGACAATGGCCGGATTTTTAGATGCCCGTCCGAGAGTCGGATATTTTTATACAGGAAAATCAGGCACACAGCTGCTGACTGAAAATCTGAAAAAGCTTCACGTAAAAGAATATCAGTCTATGCCGGTAGCCGTTCAGGATCACGTATCAGTATATGATGCAATTTGCCATATGTTTCTTGAAGATGTGGGAACTTTATTTGTACTCGATCAAAAAGGGCTTCTTGCAGGAGTAGTATCAAGAAAAGACCTCCTAAGAGCAAGTATCGGCCAGCAGGACTTAACGAGTCTGCCTGTCAATGTTATTATGACAAGGATGCCGAATGTAACTTATTGCGAGCCTGAAGATTTACTCGTAACAGTGGCTTCAAAGTTAATCAGTAAACAGATTGACTCGCTGCCTGTTGTGAAAAAAACAGAAGCAGGATATGAAGTTTCCGGCAGAATTACTAAAACAAATATCACAAAAGCATTTGTCAGCCTTTCAAAGGATGAAGAATAGGATGGTGGAGTCATGAACGAAGTGCATGTATATGTCGTATCAGACTCAGTCGGTGAAACAGCTGAGCTGGTAGCAAAAGCCAGTGTCAGCCAGTTCCGGCAGTCAAGAAAAGCAATTACAATCAAACGATTTCCGTATATTGAAGACAAAGGTCATGTGGATGAAGTCATTACACTGGCAAAAGAGAATCAGGCAATCATTGTGTATACGCTTGTAAAACCTCATGTCCGTTCCTACATAGAGCAGGAAGTCAAAAAATATCAGCTCACTGCACATGACGTGATGGGACCGATTGTACAGTCCCTGCAGGAAATTTGTGAGGAGTCACCTATTAATGAGCCTGGCATGGTGCACGACCTTGATGAAGATTACTTCAGAAAAATTGAAGCAATTGAATTCGCCGTAAAGTATGATGACGGCAGAGACCCAAGGGGAATCCTGAAAGCTGATATCGTTTTAGTCGGTGTGTCGAGAACATCTAAAACACCATTATCACAGTATCTGGCACATAAAAGGCTGAAGGTCGCCAATGTTCCGCTCGTACCTGAGATCGAACCGCCCGAAGAGCTTTTTATGGTCGATCCCAAAAAATGCTACGGTCTTAAAATCAGTTCAGACAAATTAAATCATATAAGAAAAGAAAGATTAATTGCACTGGGCCTGAAAGATGATGCAACGTATGCAAAAATGGAAAGAATCGCAGAAGAGCTGAAGCACTTTGATCACGTGATCAGCCGTATGAAGTGTCCGGTGATAGATGTGACAAATAAAGCCGTTGAAGAAACAGCGAATGTTATTTTAAATGATCTGATGAATGTATAAAACAGATGTCGATACAGGCATCTGTTTTTACATGCTGAAGAATGACGTATTTTACAGTTAATAGAGATCATGCATTTCCGCTCTAATTAACAGTTGCGCTATAAAAACTGTTTTAAATAAAGGAGCTTACGATAGACAGAGAATATATTTGTGAAAAAGAATGGCGGCAGGCACGTAAATGTACTATAATAAAAAATTGTGATAAAAAGATACATTAATAAAGGATTTTTGCGGCATAACGCAGAATGGTACCACTATGGAAAATATAAATCATGTCTTTGTATATGTAGATGCTGATGCTTGTCCCGGAGCAGTAAAAGATGAAATCATCAGATATAAAGACCAGGTTCAGATCAGATTTGTTGCCACCTATAATCATTACAGTGCAGATGCTGATCAGTCATTATGGACTTTTATTGATGATGGGAGTGAAGCCTGCGACCTGTTTATTTTAAATAAAGCAAAACAGGGGGACCTGGTGATTACACAGGATATCGGCCTGGCATCCATGCTGCTGTCAAAAGGGGTTTATGTCATTTCGCCCAGGGGAAAAGAGTACAATCAAGACACGATCGAAACCAGCCTTTCTTTCAGATATCTATATCAACAGGAAAGAAAAAAAGGCAGGTTCCATGGAGGCCCTAAAAAAGTAACAGAAGAGGATCTGATGTCATTTTCAAATCTGCTTTCAAAGTTTTTGACTTAAAATGCAGGAAAATGAAGATCTTTGACGAAAAGTACAGTATCACAAAGTTAAGTTGGTGGTGAGTAAGTGCCAGAAAGAATACCTGAAGAAGTTGTAGATCAAGTCAGGTTAAATACTGATATTGTAGAAGTGATCAGTGAGTATGTACAACTGAAAAAACAGGGTCGGAATTATTTTGGCCTATGTCCATTCCATGGAGAGAACTCTCCTTCTTTTTCTGTGTCACCTGAAAAGCAGATTTTTCATTGCTTTGGCTGTGGGGCAGGAGGAAATGTTTTTACATTTTTAATGGATCATAACGGAATGCCATTTCAGGAGGCAGTCGCTGCTCTTGGCGAAAAATCAGATATACAATTTGATTTCAGTGATACCGGGGAAGCGGCTCCGGTTGAAACAAACCAGGAAGAAAAAACACAGCTTGAAGGGATCGGTCTCCTTGAAAAACTGTTTCATCATCTTCTGATGAATACAGAGGATGGTCAGGAAGCGCTGGAGTATATGCTTAACCGTGGATTCAGTGAAGCGCAACTGGCCCAATACAAAGTTGGCTGGGCATTACCGGGCTGGGAGACAGCAGCAACACTGCTTGAGAAAAAAGGTTTCAATCTTTCATTAATGGAAGATGCGGGTATTCTGATTAAGCGAGATAATGGATCGTATTTTGACCGCTTCAGAAATCGTGTCATGTTTCCAATTGAAGATTCAAAAGGGCGGACTGTAGGATTTTCCGGCAGAATTATTCATCCTGACAAAAATGAGCCGAAATATCTGAACAGCCCCGAATCACCGCTTTTTCAAAAGAATTCACTTCTTTTCAACCTGCACAGGGCAAGAGGAGCAATCCGTAAACAAAAATATGCGGTATTGTTTGAAGGATTTGCAGATGTGATTGCTGCTTCGGAAACCGTATCCAATGCAATCGCTACAATGGGTACATCCCTGACTAAACAGCACATCCAGCAGATCAAACGCCTGACTGATACCGTCATCATCTGCTACGATGGAGATAATGCCGGAACCGAAGCAGCTTATAAAGCTGCAAAAGAATTGGCTTCAAACGGGATGACTGTTAAAGTAAGCAGATTACCAGCTGACACAGATCCCGACGACTATATTCAGAAATTCGGGCCGGAAAAGTTTAAAACTGATATTATTCAAAATGCCTCATCATTAATGGCTTATAAAATGTGGTATTTACGATCAGGCAAAAACCTGCAGTCTGAAGATGGCAGATTGTCTTATATCAATGCTGTATTGCCTGAAATTTCATCGCTTCGCAGTGCAGTGGAAAAAGAGCTTTACTTAAAACAGCTGTCAGACGATACGGGTGTTTCTTTTTCGTCTTTAGATGAACAGCTGAAAACTTTTATGCCTATCAAAGAAACAGAGGTTCAGCCAGAACCACTTCCGCCGCCGAAAAAGCAGACAATTATGAAGGCACATCAAAGAGCGGAACGCTACCTCCTTGCTTATATGATGACCGGAAACGATACTGCTTATACAATTCAGGATCAACTAGGTGGACTTGCGTTTCAATCAGATGATTATCAGGCTATTTTCACCTATCTTCTTACTTATATTGAAGAAGGAAAATCGCTTGAACCTGGCGCATTTATCGAGTGTTTACCTGACAGGCATCTGCGGTCAAAAGCAACAGAGTTAACAATGCTGGAATTAAATGCTGAAGTAACAAAAGCAGAAATAGCAGATTATATAAATGAGATGAAAAAGTATACTCAGCTGACGGTAATCAGACAAAAAGAAGCTGAACTGAGACAAGCTGAACAAATGAATGATATGAAGTCAGCCACAGCATTGGGAATGGAAATTTTTCAACTGTGGAAAGCTCTAAAAGGGCAACATCGTTAGGAAGTTGGAAGGAGGGGGACAAATGGCTGAGAAGTCAACACGTTCCAAGCAGACAGAACCTGAAACAGCAACATTAGAACAAATTAAAGCACAATTACTGGAAGCAGCAAAAAAGAATGGTGAAATTACCTATGAGGATATAGCTGAAAAGCTTGCCGGATTTGAATTAGATACAGAACAAATCGAAGAGTTTTACGAGCAGATTGGTGAGCAGGGTGTCGAAGTACTGAAAGAAAACGCTGATGCCGACCCATCTGTTACAGAGCTTGGAAAAGAAGCGGAAGAGGAATTTGATCTGAATGACCTGAGTGTTCCTCCCGGCGTTAAAATTAATGACCCTGTGAGAATGTATCTGAAAGAAATTGGACGGGTGGATCTTCTTTCTGCACAGGAGGAAATTAACCTTGCAACCAGAATTGAAGAAGGCGATGAAGAAGCCAAAAGACGTCTGGCTGAAGCCAACCTGCGTCTGGTTGTCAGTATCGCTAAACGTTATGTCGGCCGAGGAATGCTGTTTCTTGACTTGATTCAGGAAGGAAATATGGGTCTGATTAAAGCAGTTGAAAAATTTGACCATAGAAAAGGGTTCAAGTTCAGTACGTATGCGACATGGTGGATCAGACAGGCCATTACACGCGCAATTGCTGACCAGGCCAGAACAATCCGTATTCCGGTTCATATGGTGGAAACCATTAATAAACTGATCCGTGTGCAGCGTCAGCTTCTTCAGGATCTTGGCCGCGAGCCTTCTCCGGAAGAAATTTCAGAAGAAATGGATCTGACTCCTGAAAAAGTAAGGGAAATTCTAAAAATTGCCCAGGAGCCTGTTTCCTTAGAAACACCGATTGGTGAAGAAGATGATTCACACCTGGGAGATTTTATTGAAGATTCAGAAGCGCAGTCACCGTCTGATCACGCTGCATATGAGCTGCTCAAAGAACAGCTCGAGGATGTGTTGGACACGCTGACTGACCGTGAAGAGAATGTTCTGAGACTCAGATTTGGTCTTGATGACGGCCGTACGCGCACGCTTGAAGAAGTTGGTAAAGTGTTCGGAGTGACAAGAGAGCGTATCCGTCAGATTGAAGCGAAAGCATTAAGAAAACTACGCCATCCAAGTAGAAGTAAACGCCTGAAAGATTTTCTTGAATAAAAAAAAGCTGGCTGCTGCCAGCTTTTTTTTTCTTTTTTTCCTGTGCTGCTTCGAGTATAGTCATACTTAACAGGCTATGGGGGGATCTGGATGGATAAGAAAAGGAAAGAGATCATTGTCAATGAAATTCAGTACTGGAAACAAAACAGACTGCTTCCTGAGTCTTATTGTGACTACTTAATTAATCTATACACAAGCGGTGAATATGAAGAAACGGGTGAAACCAAGGCGGTAGAAAAGCCTGATAGAAAAGCGAATATCTTTGTAGCCGGTTTTTCACTTGCAGGAAGTTTACTGACAGTCATTGCATTACTATTTGGAGATCTTGCGCTTGCACTGCAGGCAGTCATTTCGATACTGGTCAGTGCGGGCATCATGATCGTCAGTTTCAGGCCGGGAGCGTCACCTGCTGTGAGAGTTTTCAGCAGAATCGCAGCTGCCTTTATTATATTATTATTTTCAATAGAATTGTGGCGCTTCATGTATGATGGCAATACAAATATGCTTTATCTGATCATTGGTATTCAGTGTCTGATCTGGGCAGTGGCGGGGCTATTTTCAAAACAGCACTACTTTACAGTTTCCGGAGTTCTGGGTGTGATTGTCCTCATTATTTTATACATATAACAGATAGAAAAAAATAAAGACTGTGACTTTTCAGTCTTTTCTTTTATAATGACTATGTAAGCGCATTTAAACAAGGGGGATCAACATGAATTTTGATTTGACACAGGAACAGCAGATGATTCAACGGACAATCAGGGAGTTTTCACAGGACAGAGTTGCGCCGGGAGCACTCGATCGGGATCGCAACAAAGCATTTCCAAAAGATATTTTTAAGGAGCTTTCCTCATTAGGGATGATGGGACTGCCTTTTCCGGAAGAATTCGGAGGAGCAGGGGGAGATACGACAAGCTTCGCAATTGTGACAGAAGAATTAAGCAGAGCGTGCGGCTCGACAGGCATCACATATTCTGCCCATATATCACTCGGCGGAGCACCAATTAATATGTTCGGCACGCAGGAGCAGAAGGAGAAATACTTAACAAAAATCTGTTCGGGAGAATCTTTTGGTTCATTCGGCCTGACAGAACCTAATGCAGGATCAGATGCAGGCGGCACTCAGACAACAGCAAAAGAATCAAACGGAACATATACAATTAGTGGAAACAAAAGTTATATAACGAACGCAAGTTATGCTAAATTCCTTGCATTGACAGCAGTAACAGGAAACCACGATGGTAAAAAAGAAATCAGTGCAATCATCGTTCCGACAGATGCTGACGGTTTCACAGTTGTAGACAACTATGAAAAAATGGGGCTGCATTCTTCCAATACGACTGAGCTGGTACTCGACGAAGTGAATGTTCCAACAGAAAACCTGCTTGGGAAGAAGGGTGAGGGCTTCAGACAGTTTCTGATGACGCTCGATGGCGGCAGAATCGGTATTGCTGCAATGGCAGTAGGTATTGCTCAGGCTGCTTACGAGCGAGCGCTCAGTTACTCTAAAGAACGTAAACAGTTTGGCAAAAGCATCTCATCGTTTCAGGCAACTCAATTTAAACTGGCTGATATGGCAATGAAAATTGAACTGGCAAGAAATATGACGTATAAAGCAGCATGGCTGAAAGACCAGGGAAGAAAATTCACGAAAGAAGCTTCTATGGCAAAATTGTATGCTTCAGAGATCTGTATGGAAGTATGTGATGAAGCGATTCAGATCCACGGAGGCTATGGATATATGAAGGAATATCACGTCGAAAGATATTTGCGTGACGCGAAATTGCTCGAAATTGGCGAAGGAACGTCTGAAATTCAAAGAATGGTGATATCAAGAGAAATAGGTGCTTTTTAAAAAATTTTTATTGTTTGTGTCTAAAATGCGACAAAAGGGGAAAAGTTGAGTATTGGGTCTTTCCGATTCCCATAAAGTAAAGTAAAATATGTAGTGTTCATACCTGCTATTATAGGTTGATAATTACATAGTTTTTCTTAAAAGGGAGGGTTATACATGAATAAGAATCCGATTATTCCATTTTTACTGATTATGGTACTTGGCTTCGGTGTTGTTTTCTTTATGTCTGTTCAGGGTCTCAGCGATTCTGAAGAAATGGCGGAAGAAGGAGAAGGCGGCGAAGGTGGCTCAGGTGAAGGCGGCGGTCAAGGTACCGAAGACTTCGATCCTGAAGCAACTTATCAGAATGCCTGCATCAGCTGTCATGGTGAAAACTATGAAGGCGGCAGTGGATTCCCATCGCTTGTAGGTGTAGGTGAAAGACTATCAGTTGATGAAATCGCTGATATCGTTGTCAATGGCCGTGGTTCAATGCCTTCAGGTCTTGTTGAAGAAAGCAACGCTCAGGCAATGGCTGAATGGGTAGCGCAAATTGGAACTGATGGCGGCGGAGAAGCTCCAGAGGAAGGTTCTGAAGAAGGCGCAGAAGAAGGATCTGAGGAAGGTTCAGAAGAAGGTTCTTCTGGTGAAGGATCTGAAGAAGGCGGAGACGCTGAAGAAGGCTCAGGAGAAGAATCTTCTGAAGAAGACGCGGCATAATCTGCATATATCATTACAGTAAAAGGAGCGGCCGTTAACGGACCGCTCTTTTTTCAAGTTGTATATGAATAAGAACGATCAGTCTAAAGGATGTGTTCAAATGAATAGCAGTCAATTATCACAGAGGCTTCAAGCAGTGGCGGACTATGTCGGCCGGGATGAAATTGTAGCTGATATCGGTTCAGATCACGCTTATTTGCCGTGTTATCTTGTGAAAAAAAATAGAATTAAAAAAGCAATTGCAGGTGAAGTTGTTGAAGGTCCTTATCAGTCTGCAGTCAATCAGGTAAAACAGGATCAACTGGGTGATTATATTGATGTCAGAAAGGGAAATGGTCTAACAGTGATCGAGCCGGGAGAAGTAACAACTGTTGCGATTGCCGGTATGGGAGGCCCGTTGATCAGTGAAATACTTGAAAACGGTAAAGACCGACTCGAAGGTGTAAAAAAACTCATCCTTCAACCTAATATCAGTGCGATTTCAATCAGAAGCTGGCTTCAGGTTAATGGATGGCATATCAGTGATGAAAGAATTCTTGAAGAAGATCAGAAAATTTATGAAGTCTTATTGGCTGAGCGTGCTGAAGGACAGATAGACCTGTCACCATCTGAATTACTTCTTGGTCCGGTACTGATTAAAAATCAGACTGCCATTTTCAAATTAAAATGGGAACAGGAATTGAATCAATATAAAAAAATTCTGCAGCAGATGGAAATGGCCGGGCAGCAATCTTCACTGAATAAAAAAAAGCAGGAAATTGAACAGAAAATCACGATGATAGAGGAGGCGATCCAATGAAACAGCCAAACGGTCATCAAATAGTCGGGCTGTTAGAGCAGTTTTCCCCTAAATCTCTGGCAATGGAGGGTGACCCGATTGGTCTGCAAAGCGGCGCTTTAAACCGGAAAGTATCCAAAGTGCTGACTACACTCGACGTGACACATGAGGTAGTAGATGAAGCGATAGAAAAAGGTGCGAATTTTATTATTGCACATCATCCTATGCTGTTCAGACCTTTAAAATCAATCAACCTTGAAACAAATGCAGGAAAACTGCTCGAAAAGTGTATTAAAAATGATATCACTGTCTATGCTGCTCACACGAATCTTGATGTGGCAAAAGGCGGGGTCAATGATATGCTGGCTGAAGCGCTTGATCTTAAGGAGACCGAAGTGCTTGTTAAAACATATGAAGATGAATATAAAAAGCTGATCGTTTTTGTGCCGGAGAGTCATGCTGAAGAAGTCCGCACAGCAATTACAGCTGCAGGAGCAGGACGGATTGGGGATTACTCAGACTGCACATTTACTTCAAATGGTACCGGAAGATTCACACCTGGCGCGGAATCCAATCCGTTTTTAGGTGAGCAGGGGAAGCCTGAAATGGCAGCTGAAGTCAAAATTGAAAGTATTTTTCTCAGTTCAATAGAAAGAGAAGTTATAAGAGCAATGAGGTCCGCACACCCATATGAAGAGCCGGCTTATGATATGTTTACTGAATCATTACCGGGTGAAAAATATGGGCTTGGACGCGTTGGAAAGCTGTCTGCTCCGATGACACTGCGCAACTTCGGTGAAGTTGTTAAGCGTCAGCTTGGGGTGCCGGCGCTCAGAATGACCGGAGATCCTGAAAAGATTATCAAGAAAGCTGCTGTTCTCGGCGGAATGGGAAGTAAATACTATCAGACAGCAAAGTTTGCAGGAGCTGATGTGTATGTAACCGGTGACGTTGATTTTCATACTGCCCAGGATGCAGAGGCAGCCGGTATTTCTATTATTGACCCGGGCCATCATGTTGAAGAAATTATGAAAACAGGATTAGCATCTGAACTTAATGTGAGGGCAGAAAAGGATGGGCTTGAAGTAAAGTTTATTGCATCAGACCTTTCTACTGAGCCGTTTAAGTTCATATAAAAAAGAGCTGCCGGAGCAGCTCTTTTTTATTTTGAATATGGCATAATTGTTTCAGGTTTAGTAGGTGTTTTGATTTTTGGCAGTATTTTTGCGAGCGGTACATTTTTTTCTCCAAGCCATGTCTCCGGGTTTTCCGGATCAAACTGTCCAATATAATTCATGACTTCTTTCACAATTGGGGTAGGTGTTGAAGCCCCAGCAGTGACTGCCACCGTCTCACAGCCGAGCAGCCATTCGTGTTTAATTTCAGATACATCGGCAACTCTGTGTGCAGGTGTTCCGGCGATCTCTTCAGAAACCTGCGCAAGTCTGTTTGAGTTGTTACTCATCGGATCACCTACAACAATCAGCAGATCTGCTGCACCTGCCTGTTCGGCTACAGCTTCCTGTCGAACCTGGGTAGCCATACAGATTTCTTTGTGCTCTTCAGTCTGTGGGTATTTTTCTTTTACTTTAACCATGACATCTGCAACATCCCACTGACTCATTGTCGTCTGATTCGTGACAATAATTTTATCGTTATCAATCGTCAGGTGTTCCACATCCTCAGGTTTTTCCACAAGATGTACAACGTCAGGTGCAACGCCTACAGCACCTTCAGGCTCAGGATGTCCCTTTTTACCGATATAGACGATATGATACCCCTCAGCTTTCTTCTGACGAATCAGATCGTGCGTTCTTGTTACATCAGGACACGTTGCATCGATTGAAATTAACCCTTTCTGACGGGCAATTTCACGAACCTCCGGTGATACCCCGTGCGCAGTGAAAATAACCGTACCCTCAGTTACTTTTTCGAGAATATCTTTTCTATTCTCTCCATCGAGGGTAATAATCCCTTCTTCTTCAAATGCGTCTGTCACATGTTTATTATGAACGATCATGCCCAGAATATAGATAGGACGGGGCAGGGATTTATCCATTGCTGCATTTCTTGCGATCACCATTGCATCTACTACACCATAGCAATATCCGCGCGGTGTTATTTTTAATGTCTTCATCAGAATCCTCCTGCACGTAAGACTTTATACCATCAGTATAAAGCAGTTGGACTCATGGAACAATTAAAAGCTATAAGTAAAGCTTTGGAATGGATTCATACGTTTTAACAGGTTCCGCTATCGGCTCTGCCTGGGCATGGGCAACCTGATCATCATTCACCTCTTTTTCAGCCACTGCCTCAGTTTCACTAAAGGCTTTGTAAAGTTTCCACATCATTGGAAAGTTTTTGACAAGCGGTCCATACTGCTGAACATACGGTAAAAAGGAATTGGCCGTTTTAATAAACTGCTGTGCTGTTCCGGTCCATTTTTGGATTGAAGCTAACGATAGTGCGGATGAAGTTTTTGGCACTGACTGGGTAAACATCATTGGATAATAAGGTCTGTAACCATACATGAAAAACACCTCCTGTACACTCATATCATATGCTCAGATTGATAGATACGGGATACATGAAAAGCGGCTGTTCAGATTTACATAGCTTTTTAATGAAAAAAAGACTATAATAAAGTTTTGATGCGAATAAAAGGAGTGACGGTTATGTCATCATTTAAACAATATAATTTCAAACCATTCATTATGGAAGCAATTGAAAGACTGGGATTCCATGCACCTACTGCGATTCAGGAAAAGATGATTCCAATGATCAACAGAGGTCAAAGTGCGATCGGGCAGTCTCAGACAGGTACAGGAAAAACACATTCCTATCTGCTCCCGCTGATCAACCAGGTTGATGAAGAACGTCAGCAGGTTCAGGTTGTGATTACTGCCCCGACAAGAGAGCTTGCAAAGCAATTACAACATGAAGTTAAAGTCATCACTGAAAAAACGTCAATCACAAGTAAAGTGTTTGTAGGCGGGACTGATAAGCAAAGAGCGATTGAGAAGCTGAAACAGCAGCCTCATATCGTAGTAGGTACACCTGGAAGAATCAATGATCTTGTGAATGAACAGGCATTGCAGGTATATACTGCTCAGGCGATTGTTATTGATGAAGCAGACCTGATGCTTGAGATGGGCTTTATTGAAGATGTGGATCAGATTGCATCCCGTATGAAGGAGGACCTTCAGATCTATGTATTTTCAGCGACTATTCCTGAGAAACTGAAGCCTTTCCTTAAAAAGTATATGGAAAATCCGCAATATGCTCATATTGAACCTAAGCAGATTCAGGCTGAAAATATTGAATTTATTTTAGTTCCACAAAAGAGCCGCTCCCGTGAGATCGTTCTTTTCGATACGCTGAATGCAATTAACCCGTATCTGGCGATTGTATTCACAAATACAAAATCAAAAGCGGATGAAGTAGCAGATTACCTGTTGAATAAAGGACTGAAAACAGGCCGCGTGCACGGTGGATTAACACCTCGTGAACGTAACAAGATGATGAAGCAGATCAGAGACCTTGAATATCAGTATATTGTTGCAACTGATCTGGCTGCCAGAGGAATTGATATTCCAGGAGTCAGCCATGTCATTAACTTTGAACTGCCAAAGGATCTTGATTTCTTTATCCACCGCGTAGGCAGAACAGCGCGTGCAGGACACTCAGGAACAGCGATTACAATCTATGAACCGTCAGATGAAGATGCACTTGCTCAAATTGAGAAAAAGGGCATTACATTCAGCCATCAGGAAGTAAAGGCCGGCGAATGGGTGGAACTGAATGATCGTCATAAGCGATCAAGCCGTCCGAAGGGTGAGAATGAGATTGATAAGAAAGCAAAATCTCTGATCCGTAAACCTAAAAAAGTGAAGCCTGGCTACAAGAAGAAAATGAATTATAAAATGGAACAGATTAAAAAGAAAGAACGCAGAAAGAACAGAAGAAACAATCATTAACATGGGGGATATCAATATGCTGAAGATCGGATCACACGTATCAATGGGTGGTAAGAAGATGCTGCTTGGTGCCAGTGAAGAGGCATTATCATATGGTTCATCCACATTTATGATCTATACAGGAGCACCTCAGAATACAAGAAGAAAACCGATTGAAGAACTTAATATTGAAGCGGGCCTTGCTCATATGAAAGAACATGGTATGAAGGACATTGTTGTCCATGCGCCATATATTATTAATATCGCAAATACAACAAAACCTGAAACCTTCGAGCTTGGCGTTAACTTTCTCCGCTCTGAAACTGAGCGCACAGCAGCCCTTGGTGCTAAACAGATCGTACTGCACCCTGGTGCTCACGTTGGTGCCGGTGCTGACAGAGGGATCGAAAGAATTATTGAAGGGTTAAATGAAGTGCTGACACAGGATCAGACTGTTCAGGTAGCGCTTGAGACAATGGCTGGTAAAGGATCAGAATGCGGTCGTTCTTTTGATGAACTCGCTAAGATTATTGATGGTGTTACTCATAACGAGAAGCTTTCAGTCTGCTTTGATACATGCCACGTTCATGATGCAGGATATGATATTGTGCAGGACTTTGAAGGCGTACTAGAAGAGTTTGATAGAATTGTTGGACTTGACCGCATTAAAGTGGTTCATGTGAATGACAGTAAAAACCCAAGAGGTGCTTCAAAAGACAGGCACGAAAATATCGGGTTCGGTCACATTGGTTATGAAGCGATTGACCGGATTGTCCATCATGATGTGTTTAAGGACATTCCGAAGATCCTGGAGACGCCATATGTTGGAGAAGATAAAAAGAATAAAAAACCACCTTACAAACATGAAATCAAGATGCTTCAAAACAGAACGTTTAACGAAAAGTTAATTGAAGAGATTGAAAAAGGTTGATGAAAACAGACTGTCTGCGGACAGTCTGTTTTTATTTTCAAAGAAATAATGAAGATTTATTGAGTAGTTCTTTCATTTTCTTTTTACCTAGGACCTGCTCGGTTTCTTTGTACAAAAGTGGAAGAGATTGCAGCGTACCTTTATGCAGTTTAGCGACCTGCTGGAGCTGTGAACATTCCTGAACGGATAGAGAGACCCCTGATGCTAACAGAAACAGCTGAAGCCTGGCTGGTGACAGCGTGAGGAGAGATTCAAGGTTAAAAGAGTGATTTTTCATTTTACCTCCTGGTTTATCAGTATTCATTAAAGCTGAGAATCACTTTTCAGGCTGAATCCATTTACATATGATCCCTTCAGGTGTATACTAATGAATTGTTAAATCGTAAGGATTCTAATTTGGAAGAGGTGACAAGATGAGTCATCATGTAATTGAACTGATTAATGTAAATTACCGTTATGATAAAGAACAGGTACTGACTGATATTAACCTTGCTGTACCTGAGGGAGCTTTTCTTGCCGTGGTAGGGCCAAACGGGTCCGGTAAATCGACCATGCTCAAGCTGATTCTCGGTCTGCTTAAGTCAAAAGGCGGCGAAGTGAAACTGTTTGGAAAGCCGATTAGTAAATTCAGGGAATGGGAGAAAATCGGTTACGTTTCGCAAAAAGCGAATGCATTTAATACCGGATTTCCTGCAACGGTTTATGAAGTGGTAGCCAGCGGTCTGACGAAAAAAGCAGGGTTGTTCAAAAGGGTTGAAAGAAAATATAAAAGTGAAATCATAGATGCGATACAAGCAGTCGGTATGCAGGACTTCTCAAACAGAAATATCGGTGAACTTTCAGGAGGCCAACAGCAGCGGGTCTTTATCGCCAGAGCAATTGTCAGCCGTCCACAGGTGCTGATTTTAGACGAACCGACTGTTGGAGTTGATGCCAAAAATGTTCAGACATTCTATGATATGCTTGAACGTCTGAATGTTGAACTGGGGATTACGTTAGTGCTTGTTACACACGACACCGGTACGGTTTCAAATAAAATAACGCATGTGGCCTGCCTGAATAACACACTTCATTTCCATGGAAGTGCAGAAGATTTTGAGCAGGTAAAAGATCAGGACCTGTCCGCATTTTACGGCCATGACATTCAGACAATTCATCATGATCACAGTCACGGGGTGCATTAAATGTTAGAAGCAATTTTCACATATGAATTTCTGCAAAACGCTTTTGCAGCAGGAATATTAATCGGACTGATTGCACCATTGCTGGGTGCATTTATTGTAGTCAGAAGACTGTCGCTCATTGCTGATGCACTGAGTCATGTTACACTCTCAGGAATCGCAGCCAGTCTGTTTTTGAGTAAAACGTTTGTGATGTTCAACGGCCTGAATCCACTGTGGCTCGGAATGGGCTTTTCAGTAGCAGGATCTCTGCTGATTGAGAGACTCAGAGCTGTGTATAAACACTATCAGGAACTGGCTATACCAATTCTGTTATCAGGCGGAATCGGTGTCGGTGTCATCTTTATTTCACTGGCTGACGGCTTTAATACTGACCTGTTCAGTTATTTATTCGGAAGTGTCAGTGCGGTAGGAAGAAGTGATCTGTATCTGATCACAGGAATCGCAGTGATCGTGTTGCTGGTTGTCTTTCTTTTATATAAGGAATTATTTCTGTTATCATTTGATGAAGAGTTTGGAAAAGCATCCGGATTATCGACGAAAGCATTGCACTTGATTTTTATGGTGATGACAGCACTGGTGATTGCAGCTTCAATGCGAATAGTAGGTATATTATTAGTGTCATCATTGATGACGTTACCTGTTGCTGCTGCCATGAGACTTGCAAAGGGATTCAAACAGACAATCGGATTATCCGTTCTGTTTGGCGAGATTGCAGTCATTGTTGGTTTAATCAGTGCATTTTATTTGGATCTGGCACCTGGTGGCACAATTGTCGTATCATCAATTATTATTTTACTCGCTGCAATCGGTTATCGAAATTGGTTCGCTGTAAAGAAATCATAATGGGGTGAAAGATGTGAACCTTGAAGAAGCAATCGGATTATTAAAAACTGAAGGATACAAACAAACCGGTAAAAGAAAAATGATGCTTGAGCTGTTTGACAGACATGACAGGTATATGACTGCCAAAGAAGTGCTCGAGGAAATGAGCCGGGAATTTAAAGGTCTCAGCTTTGATACAATATACAGAAACCTCTCAACATTCGTGTCATTAAATATCCTGGAAGAAACAGAGCTGTCCGGAGAAAAACATTTCCGATTCGTCTGTGACAGCGGGCATCATCATCATCACTTTATCTGTCTTGACTGTGGGAAAACCAGACAGATCCATACGTGTCCAATGTCTGCTCTGAATGAAAATCTGAGTGGTTATGATATATCAGGTCACAAGTTCGAAATTTACGGGACCTGTCCTGAATGCCAATAAAAAACTCAGTTCGCTTATCTTTGCGAACTGAGTTTTTTTTCGATCTGATTAACATGCCATCTTGCTTCTTCCCATGAAAATATCCGGATGACTCCTTCCGGGTGAGGCTTACGGTTATAGGGCGTATCAAACAGCAGGACTGGAATATCCGCCGTTTCATGGATATCCACTGCATTGTCGTGTTTATCTTCAATGAATAATTCAATTCTGTGTTCTTTCACTGCTTCAAGCTTATCATGAGAACCTGTGAGTATAATCCGGTCAAAATGGATCTGATGATGATTAAACCATTCCTTCGTCAGATGATGGTGTTCAGTACCACGTGCACTGATATAAAAAAGTTCGTGCATGTGCTGAAGATGATTTAAAACAATATCAGCTTTTTCGCTTAAAGGTGACTGTGAATAAATGTCGGCTTCTGCTGATTCGAACCATTTTGCAAAATCCCCAGGTTCAATGTCAGGCAGTGCTTTTGTTAAGTCATATTCTTTTATATCATCAAGCTTGAGTTCTGTATTAAAAGCCTGGTTAATGTGTGGAATGAGTGAAGATGGGCAGGTAACTGTACCGTCAATATCAATTCCTAAACGCATGTGCTAATGACCCCTTTTCGTTTCTTTAACAATACAATAACACATTCATACATTTTTCCATACATACATTTAGGCGTACTGCTAAAGCTATAGACAGAAAGCGAGGGAGGCAAAATGTATGATGAGAAAAATGAAGAAAAAAGTAAAGAAGTTCCTGAAACGGAGCAATATAATGAAGAGATAGGTAATGAGCTTTCTCAGTTCAGTCCTTCATGGTATACAGATACCGAACGGAAGAGAGACGGCGTTATAGAAAATTCGAATAAAGGAATCTGGCTTGCTTATGCATCGATCATTCTCGGGATTATTGCTTTCTTTACAGCTCCGGTGATTTTTGGTGCTGCAGCAATTATATTAGGTGTTTTGGCAAGAAAGTCTAAAGAAGCCAAAGCAGGAGGAATTGGAATTGCAATCGGACTGATTGCCATGCTGCTTGGAATTTTAATTTATCCGTTATTATAAAAAATCCCGGCCAGGTGGCCGGGATTTATATTATTTCTGCAGTGCTGCTTCTTCAGCCTGCTTTTTGTAGTGCTCCTCAGCGAGTTTATCAATCTCTACTTTAAGCTCTTCAACCATTGTTTCTTCAGGTACTTTCCGGACGGTCTTGCCTTTCATGAAGAGAAGACCTTCCCCGCGGGCACCTGCGATACCGATATCAGCTTCACGGGCTTCACCGGGACCATTTACAGCACAGCCGAGAACTGCAACTTTTAATGGCGCTTTAATGGTCGAGATATATTCTTCGACTTCATTTGCAATTGAAATAAGGTCGATTTCAATTCTTCCACAGGTAGGGCATGAGATCAGTGTTGCTGCATTTGATGCGAGACCAAATGATTTCAGCAGTTCTCTTGCCACTTTTACTTCCTCAACTGGATCAGCACTTAACGAAATTCTCAGAGTGTTTCCGATTCCTTTACTCAATATCGCACCAAGCCCGGCAGCACTCTTTACCGTGCCGGCAAATAACGTACCTGATTCAGTAATACCAAGATGAAGCGGGTAATCAAAAGCTTTTGCAGCTTTTTCATACGCTTCAATTGCAAGATTCACATCAGAGGCTTTCATGGATACGATAATATCGTGAAAGTCCAGATCTTCGAGAATTTTAATATGGTGAAGCGCACTTTCAACCATACCGTCAGCTGTCGGATAGCCGTATTTTTCAAGAATTTTTCTCTCCAGACTGCCGGCATTTACACCGATCCGGATTGGGATGTTTTTCTCTTTGGCAGCTTTAACGACTGCTTCCACTTTTTCACGGCGGCCGATGTTACCAGGGTTAATTCTGATTTTATCAGCACCGCCTTCAATTGCTTTTAAAGCAAGCTTATAGTCAAAGTGAATATCAACTACTAAGGGTATATTAATTCTTTTCTTAATTTCAGGAATAGCATCAGCAGCTCTTTCATCAGGACATGCAACACGGACAATCTGACATCCTGCTTCTTCAAGACGCATAATTTCTGCAACAGTTGCTTCAACATCATGTGTTTTAGTCGTTGTCATACTTTGAATGACAAGTTCATTATTTCCACCTATAGTTAAATCCCCGACTTTTACAGGGCGCGTATTCGAACGATGTGTAATGTCTCCCACCAGTCATTCGCTCCTTTATCATTTACTCAAATTGTATTCCTTCTTATTCTAACAGTGTTGAAATCACATTTACAACTAAATGACCGGCGAAAACGCAGTTAGTGTGCCGTTTACATAAACTTAACAGGATTGCGCGATTATATTAATAATAATAAGTGACAATAGACCTATAAATCATAGGGGGATATGAAACATGTCACGGATTAAAAAAGTTTATACACAATCTGCAACAGTATTTAAAAATCTCATTAGTAAAATAAGTTTAGGTATGCGGATCAGTTTATTTGTCTTAACCGTATTAATTTTAGCAACATCTTACATAGGGTTTATCGGATATCAGACTGCTAAAGAATCAGCTGAAGAGCTGATGGAGGACCGGCTGATCAGAGAAACTGCTATCACAAATGAACTGGTCAAAAACGCTAAAATGACTTATCCCGGTAATGAAGAGAAGTTTAATGATCTTGTAACAGGGATCGTGAATCAGCAATCAGCAGCACTAAGTCAGGCCGGACTAAATGGCAGCTTTTTCAGGATTAATGAAGAGGAGGTTGTACCTTTCACAGGTTCTCAGGATTTAGAATTGACAAATGAAATGCTAGCGGAAATCAATAAGACAGGAAAAGGAGTACTGCGCCATACGATAGAAGGTGAATCTTACCTGTTCTCTTTTTTTAACATACAGGAACTAGGTAGTACATATCTTATTGCGATTCCCGAATCAGACTATCTGAAGGCACAATCACAGCTTGGGAAAATGATATTACGGACCTTACTCATTGTCATCGTCATTGCATCCATACTGATATTAATTCTGACGAGATCAATCAGCAGGCCGCTTAATCTATTAAGAGATGATATGAGAACAGTGAGAGAAGGACGGCAGGCGGAAGAACATCAACAGATCAAGACAACAATACCAGAGATCGTTTCGCTGAATAAAAGCTATCATTATATGACACATACGATCAATAATTTGCTTGAGGAAATTAAAATGACCGGCGAAAATCTTAATGTTACCGGTGAAAAGCTGCTAACCCGCTCTAATAAAATGTATGAAACACTGATCCCGGTAAAAGAAAAATCACAGCTGATCAGTCATCGAACAAAGGAAACATCTGTATCTTCAGAAAATAGTCTTGAGAAAACACTGCTTATGTCGCATGATCTCGAGAAAATGATTCAGACTTTATATGAGATCAATCAGTCGAATGAAAGTTTAATCGGTAAAAGAGATGAGGGGATTAACGGTGTATATCTGATGAAGGATTCTTTGCAGCAGACAGATCAGAAGCTGCAGGCGCTTAGTCAGGAAATCAGAGGGTTGAAGCGCCAGTCTGAAGAGGCTAAGCGTGCAGCAGGATTAATCAGGGAAATCGCAGACCATACAAGGCTTCTATCATTAAATGCTTCAATTGAAGCTGCAAGGGCAGGAGAGCATGGGAGAGGCTTCGCAGTTGTAGCAAAAGAGGTTGGAAACCTGGCTGAGCAGTCTGCAAACTACCTGTCAGAAATTGATCAGTCAATGAATCTGATGGCAGATGTCAGCGACACAGTCGAGTCAAAGTTTAACCATATAGCTGATGATTCAGCAAAAAAATTGAAGCAGTCTGTCAGCGGTCTGAAATTTTTTGAGGAATTGATAAAGCAAGTGGATGAGTCCTCATCCAAAGTCGGTTCAGTTTATCAGAGAACAATAGCGTTTGAAAAAATCCTTCCATCTGTCAGGGAAGCGGGTGAGAGAGTCACTCACGCTGCAACTGAAACAACATCAGGATTTGAAGAAATGAGTCAAACGCTCGAAAGTCAGGAAGCGATGATAACAGAAGTAAAAGAAATTGCAGATGAGCTTTACCGGATATCAACTCAACTTAATCAGCAGTTTGAAAAGCAGAACTTACAGTAGAAAAACGCACTTCTATTTATATAGTAGAAGTGCGTTTTAAAACAATTCAATTTAACCCCGCTTTTTAGGCTTTGGTATCTCTTTAATAGAGAGATACAGCATCAGTCCCGTGACAAACCAGCTGATCAGTGTAGGGAACGGAATAAGTGACCCGGCAAGGTCTGTAATAAGAAAAAATACCGCCGGAAGAGCCGAACTGTATGCCGCTATTCTGAAGCTGTGACGGAATGTCAGCTTTCTTTCAAGTGTTGCTGCAAACTTTGTTCCAATCCAGCCAAACACAGTCGCTTTAATGAACAGCATGCCTGCAAGAAGAATAAAAATAAATGCCAGTATAAAGAAGTAAATAATAAACTTGGCACCTTCTAGAGAGCTTAACAGTGAAGCAATCCCTTCGCTGCTTATATTGACTCCTTCAAACGTCGAATACTCATATTCCTGCACGCCGCCTCCTGTTGATACAGCGATCCTGTCAGATAGAAATGCTACAGCAGCCTCGTCATCTAATAAATCCTCAGTTGTCAGACTATCAGATCCATCCACATAAAAAGTAATACCGCTACTGTCAGCTGACTCAGTGACATCTGATTCAGACTGCAGCTCCCCATCTACCACTTCAAATGAAGGAAGTTCATTCAACAGCAGCTCTTCTCCATCTGAAAAAAGACTTTCACCAATTGAGGCTACCTGCACCACAGCAGGGATCATGGAAAGAAAAGCCAGCAGAAACACAAACAAAATTGTTTTTCCAATACCCTGAAACCGGAACTTCGCAATATCCCGGGGAGAGTATAAACTTTTAATCAGTTGTTTAAAAATATTCAAGACGCCAAACCTCCGATTTTATATAACTACTAACATATTGTACTTTCACCTGATACATAAGAGCAAATGAACGAATAGTGAAAAAGTAAGCGTTTGTTTTTGTAACACAAATGTAATAATTAACGGCTATTATTAACCGATTGTAAAGATTACCGTTAACCCCTTTACTTATATGCGATAAAGAATTAATAATTGTAGAGGGTTTTCAAGAAGTATGTCTAAATTTGTTTACAGGGGTTGAAAACATGGAAGTGAATTGGCAGGAAGTCTTCTTTACATTTATCGGGGGACTTGGGATATTTCTATTTGGTTTAAAGTATATGGGAGACGGTCTCCAAAAATCAGCTGGTGACAGACTGAGAGCGATTTTAGACCGCTTTACAACGAATCCGTTTATGGGGGTCCTTGCGGGTATTGTTGTAACAATTCTTATTCAGTCCAGCTCCGGTACAACAGTTATTGTAATTGGACTTGTCAGTGCAGGGTTCATGACGCTCCGTCAGGCAATAGGTGTCATTATGGGAGCGAATATTGGTACAACTGTCACTGCATTTATCATCGGTATTGATATAGGAGCATATGCGCTGCCGATTATAGCAGTTGGTGCTTTCTTGTTGTTCTTTGTAAAAAGACCGCAGATTAATAATCTCGGTATGGTCATTTTTGGATTTGGTGGACTGTTTTACGGTCTAGAGTTAATGGGGGAAGGAATGAAGCCACTCCGTGAGCTTCAGGCATTTATTGATCTGACTCAGAGTATGAGTGAAATTCCGGTTCTTGGTGTTGTGGTAGGTACCATTTTCACGGTAATCGTTCAAAGTTCGAGTGCAACAATCGGTATTCTGCAGGGACTTTATTCAGAAGATCTGATTACACTGCAGGCAGCTTTACCAGTTCTTTTTGGTGATAATATTGGTACAACGATTACGGCAGTTCTTGCATCAATTGGAGCATCTGTTGCTGCAAAAAGAGCTGCAATGGTACACGTTATGTTTAACGTGATCGGTTCAGTATTGTTCTTGATCCTACTCATTCCATTCACTGCTTTTATTGTATGGATCGATCAATTTATGAACTTGAATCCTGAAATGCAGATCGCATTTGCGCATGGTACGTTCAATATTACAAATACAATGATTCAATTCCCGTTTATCGCTGCTCTAGCATGGGTGGTAACGAGAGTGGTTCCAGGAAACGATGTAGTCGTAGAATTCAAACCTAAACATCTTGACCCTAACTTTATAGAACAGTCACCATCAATTGCGCTTGGGCAGGCAAAAGAAGAAGTACTGCGTATGGGTCAGTTTGCAGTCCAGGGACTTAACGAATCTTATGAGTATTTAAAGACTAAAAATAAAAAGAACGCTGAACTTGGCTATCAGGTGGAAGATGCGATTAATAACCTTGATACTAAAATCACTGATTATTTGATTAAGCTCTCAGGCAGTTCGCTTTCCACACAGGAATCTGAACGTCATTCAGTACTAATGGACACAGTACGTGATATTGAGCGGATTGGTGACCATTTTGAAAACGTGATTGAGCTTGTGGATTATCAGCAGGCGAATAAAGTCAAAATGACAGATGAAGCAATGGAAGATCTGAATGAAATGTTTACACTGACAATCGAAGCTGTATCTCAGTCAATTGAATCTCTTGATACAAATGACCATGATAAAGCACGCAGTGTTGCTGAAAAAGAAGATCTTATTGATAAAATGGAACGCAAATTCCGTAAGAAGCATATTTTACGCCTCAATGAAGGAGCCTGCAGCGGACAGGCCGGAATTGTGTTTGTAGATATTATTTCTAACCTTGAACGTATTGGTGATCACTCAGTGAATATCGCAGAAGCTGTTCTTGGTATCCGTAAGTAAACCGTAAAGCCGGCTGAACATTCAGCCGGCTTTTTTTGATATACTTAACAGACATGTATCTATAAGAAGAAAGGGTGAGGGTCATAGATTTCGTATTCTGGACGTTTATTATTTTAAGTTTTGTAATCGCATTTGCAGGATTAATTTATCCAATCATTCCTAGTGTGCTGTTTATATTACTGGGATTCATACTGTACGGACTGTTTTTCACTTTTGCTGATTTCAGCTGGCTATTCTGGACCATTCAAATCTTATTTATTCTATTATTATTTGGTGCTGACTATGCGGCTAATCTTTTTGGTGTAAAAAAGTTTGGCGGTTCAAAAGCAGGAATTTGGGGAAGTACGATCGGATTATTAGTTGGACCGTTTATCATACCGGTTATCGGAATTTTAATTGGACCGCTTGCCGGCGCTGTGATCGGTGAACTGCTTATTAACCGCACACCATTTAAGCAGGCACTGAAAATTGGGTTTGGTTCACTGGTTGGTTTTATTACATCAGTTATTACTAAAGGTACGATACAGGCAGTCATGATTATCATATTCTTTCTTTATGTGTGATTTCGGTCTTTAGACTGAAATAAGCGTTTGCAAAGCGTATTAATTGAATAGATTTATCTATTCTGATAATCTGAAAACAGTTGATTCCGCATCAAGCGGAAAATCACACTACATACAAGGAGGAATTCAATCATGGCTTACACTTTACCAGAACTACCTTACTCTTATGATGCACTTGAACCGCATTTTGACAAGGAAACAATGAATATCCACCACACAAAGCACCACAACACTTATGTAACAAAATTAAATGACGCACTTGAAGGTCACGATGATCTTCAGGCGAAATCAATTGATGAGCTTGTAGCTGATCTGAACAGCGTACCGGAATCAATCCGTACAGCTGTCCGCAATAACGGCGGGGGACACGCTAACCACTCATTCTTCTGGAAGATTCTATCTCCAAACGGTGGCGGAGAGCCTTCAGGCGATCTTGCTTCAGCTATTAACAGCAAGTTCGGCAGCTTTGACAAGTTCAAAGAAGAATTCGCAGCAGCAGGCGCAGGCCGATTCGGATCAGGCTGGGCATGGCTAGTTGTAAATAACGGAGAACTTGAGATCACAAGCACTCCAAATCAGGACTCACCACTTACTGACGGTAAAACACCAGTACTTGGTCTGGATGTATGGGAGCATGCATACTACCTGAAGTATCAAAATAAGCGTCCTGACTACATTAACGCTTTCTGGAGCGTTGTTGACTGGAATGCTGTTGAAAAGCTATATACTTCAGCAAAATAATTTAACGTACAAAACCCGGCTGACGTCTTTTATGGACGTCAGCTTTTTTATATTAAAGACTAATTGTGTTGTTTAAGCACAGCTGAAATCACCAGCCAAGTTTATCAGAGCTTGAATGATAATGGGAAGATTTGACCTTTTATTGAAAAAGAGTGTCATCCTCTAGTAATAATTGAAAAAAACCTTTAAGATTGTTTAATAGAACTATGTATAGAAAGGGAGACTTTTGTTGAAAAAAAATCAGTCTCGCACGAAAAAGGATAAAATTAAAAAAAATTTTCTTGCGGCACGAATGAATATACTGTTTTTTGCAGTATTTCTGCTGTTTTCAGCGTTAATTTTAAGACTGGGCGTCCTGCAAATTGTAAATGGTGAGGATTTCACCAGGCAGCTCGAACGAACTGAAGAAGTAGTTGTAAATGCGAGTGTACCGCGTGGAAAAATATTTGACCGGAACGGAAAGGTAATCGTAGACAATAAACCTGTAAATGCGATTACTTATACAAAAACACAGCAGACTTCCCAGAAAGAAATGATGGAAGTTGCATCGAAGCTCTCGTCTATGATTGAATTATCTGCTGATAAAGTAACTGAACGGGATATTCAGGATTACTGGATCAGGGAAAATAAAAAACGGGCAGATGAGAAAATTTCAGACGAAGAACGTGCGCTTTATGATGAAGGTGAACTGTCACAGTCTGATTACGATAAACTGATCCGTGACAGAATAACAAAAGAAGAGCTTGCAGAAATTACAGAGCAGGAGATGGAGATCCTTGCCATTTACAGGCAGATGCAAACCGGATACAACCTGTCTCCTCAGATCATAAAAAATGAAAATGTGACTGATGAGGAATTCGCTGCAGTTAGTGAACAGCTCAGTTCGTTACCGGGTGTCAACACCACAGTTGACTGGAAGCGCGAATACCCTTACGGAGAGGTGCTCAGATCTGTACTTGGCAGTGTTAGGTCTATACCTGAAAATAAGATTGAATATTATCTTGCGCGTGACTACTCCCGTAATGATCGTGTGGGAACAAGCTATCTGGAACTTCAATACGAAGAAGTACTTCAGGGACAAAAATCAAAAGTCCGCACCATTACTGACAAAGCAGGTAATGTGATTGATTCCCAGCTGATTCAGCAGGGTGAACGCGGCAAAGATCTTGTGCTGTCAATTGACATTGAACTGCAGAAGGCGCTTGAGCAGGTTGTAGAAGATGAGCTTAGACGTCTGAAACAGGACTATGGCCGTAACCTGATGGATCGTTTATTCCTCGTCATGATGGATCCAAATACCGGCGAACTGCTTGCAATGGCAGGAAAGCAGTATATCGAAACAGATGATGGTCCGGAAATTCAGGATTATAATATTGGAACGTTTACAAGTGCGTATGAAGCCGGATCTTCTATTAAAGGAGCAACTGTGTTGTCAGGGTATCAGGATGGTGTGATTCAGCCGGGGTCTTATTTATGGGATGAAGTGATCAGTATCGCTGGATCTCCTGATAAAGCTTCATGGTATTTGGGTGACTTGCCTATTTCAATCAATGATCACTATGCTCTTGAGCGATCATCTAATGGATATATGTTTAAAATAGCGATCAAAATGGCTGGAGCCACGTATGTAAGAGATGAGCCAATTAATATCGGAGTTAATGCATTCACTAAAATGCGTAACTACTTCGGCCAGTTTGGTCTCGGCAGCGAGACAGGAATTGACCTGCCGGGTGAAAGCGTCGGCTACCAGACCAATAATCCAGCAGATCTGAATCCTGGTAAACTGCTCGATTTATCGATTGGCCAGTTTGATACGTATACACCATTGCAGATGGTTCAGTATGTATCAACTGTCATTAATGGAGGCAATCGTGTAGCACCGACAATTGTGAAAGAAATCCGTGAGCCAAGTGCAAATAATGAATCACTTGGTCCACTCGTTAAGGCAATGAAACCGAGAGTACTTAACCGACTTGATAATACACAGGCAGAGCTTGATCATGTAAAAAAAGGCTTTTACCTTTCATTTAACGGCGCTGATGGAACAGGCCAGGACTTTAAAGGAAACGGATATGTTGCAGGCGGTAAAACTGGAACAGCCGAAGTTGTTTACTTCGGACCGAAGTATGACGAACTATATCGTTCTAAGGGAATTGCTCCACCTGAGACAACGAATTCTACTCTAGTCGGATTTGCGCCATATGATGAACCTGAAGTTGCGTTTTCTGTCATGGCGCCATGGGTATATCCAAACGTTGCAAACTCCCCTCTTCGTGAAGATGTCAATGAAAATCTGGGTACAGCAGCCCTTGATGTTTACTTTGATATTAGAGAAAAAAGAATGAATGAACAAAGTGCTGATCAGGAACAGCAGGTTGAAGTAACAGCAGAAGAAGCAGGGGAAGGACAATAAGAAATCTATCAAACTGAGTACTGCATATTGCAGTGCTCAGTTTTTTTATGGATTTACAAAACCTTTACACTTCATTTATATGAGATTAATAGAAGGGGTGTATTGTATTACCTGTAGGACAAATCACACAAACCACAGGGGGAATTACAGAATGAAAAGCGCAAAATTTTTAGCAATGTCAACCATCTTAGGATCAGCAGTATTTTTAGCTGCTTGCGGAGGAGAAGATGAAGCGAATGGTTCAGGTAATGAATCTGGAGGTTCAGGAGAAGAACTGAGCGGACAGGTTCAGGGCGACGGTTCATCAACTGTTGCACCTATTATGGAAGCAATTGTTGAAGAATATGCAGCTGCACAGCCGGGCGTTCAGGTATCATCTGGTGTATCCGGTACAGGTGGCGGCTTTGAAAAGTTTATTGCTGGAGAAACTTCATTCTCAAATGCATCCCGTCCAATTAAAGAAGAAGAAGCAGCTGGTCTTGAAGAGCAGGGTGTTGAATATACAGAAGTTGAACTTGGTTACGACGGATTATCAGTAGTAGTGAATCAGGAAAATGACTGGGTTGACTATCTGACAGTTGAAGAACTGAAAGAAATGTGGGTTGAAACAGGAGAAGAAAAGACATGGGCTGACATTCGTGAAGGTTGGCCTGAAGAGCCGATTGAATTCTACTCACCGGGAACTGATTCTGGAACTTACGATTACTTCAATGAAGTGATTCTTGAAGAAGAAGATATTGTACGTTCTGCAACACTTTCTGAAGATGACAACGTTCTAGTTCAGGGTGTAATGGGATCTCCTAACGCAATTGGATACTTCGGTTACGCTTATTACCTGGAAAATCAGGATAATATCAAGGTTGTTCCGATTGACAATGGAGAAGGTCCGGTTGAGCCGAACAATGAAACAATTGAGTCAGGTGAATATGCACCACTTTCACGTCCGCTATTCACATATGTAAGAAATGATGCAGTAGCTGAAGATCCGGCAGTAGCTGACTTTATGATGTTTGCGATTGAAAATGCAGGTGAACTTGCTGAAGCCGTTGGTTACGTAAGTGCACCACAGGAAGTATATGACGAAGATATGGCAACAATTAAAGAACTTGCAGGTGAATAAATAAACACAGCGGGAAGCGTGTTTGACACGCTTCTCGTATCATTATGTTCTTTGGATAAATGAGGAGGTTTTCATCATGGCAATGAATGAGCCACAGCAAATTTCGGTTCAGGAATTGATCGCCCAGAAAAGTAACAGGGGTCTTCTGGCGTTTACTGAAAAGCTGATACCAAAAATTTTATTTTTAATTGCATCGGTTTCAGTGCTTACTACAATTGGAATTGTTTTCACTTTAATTTTTGAGACAGTTACATTTTTTACTGAAGTAAATATTCTCAGCTTTTTAACAGGAACTGAGTGGTATCCTTTTGCGAATTCAACACCTGCCTACGGAATTCTTCCGCTGGTGGTAGGGACTTTGAAAATTACCGGAATAGCTATATTAGTGGCAGTTCCAATTGGAATCGCCACTGCCATTTTTTTGAGTGAGTATGCGAGTGACAGAGTAAGACGTTTTATCAAACCGATTCTTGAAGTTCTAGCAGGTGTGCCAACGATTGTGTACGGATTTTTTGCGTTAACGTTTGTTACACCGATTCTCCGCTCGATCTATCCGGACATTGCGATTTTTAATGCGCTCAGTCCGGGGATTGTTGTGGGGATCATGATTATTCCTATGATCGCTTCACTTTCAGAAGATGCAATGTCTTCTGTACCAAATGCTATGCGTGACGGTGCTTATGCACTTGGTGCAACTAAACTTGAAGTAGCTGTGAAAATTGTTCTGCCAGCTGCACTATCAGGTATTGTTGCTTCGACTGTACTTGCCATATCACGTGCAATTGGGGAGACAATGATCGTCGCAGTTGCAGCCGGTTCAACTCCTGGATTTAATTGGGATGTAACAGGCTCTATTCAGACAATGACAGCTTATATTGTACAGGTTACAACAGGTGATGCAGGATATGGTACGACGATTTATTACAGTATCTATGCTGTCGGTTTCACATTGTTCCTGTTTACACTTGCAATGAACATGCTGGCACAATTCATCTCTAAGCGTTTCAGGGAGGAATATTAATATGAAATACGTTAATCATGAGGAAGTGGCAGCAAAAACAAAAACCCGTTTAACTAAAAATACACTGTTAAAAGGCGTTTTTGCTGCTGCTACAGGGTTTGGTTTAATCGTTCTTGCGATTTTATTGTATCGTATTGTGACTCAAGGAAGTGACTATTTAAGCTTTGAATTTTTCACCAGCTTTGCATCCCGTATTCCGGAAAATTCAGGGATAAAGGCAGCAATTCTTGGCTCTGTCTATCTAATGCTTGTAGTAGCACCAGTATCAATGTTTCTTGGTGTGGGTACAGCGATTTATCTTGAGGAATACGCAAAGAGAAACAGATTTACAAATTTCATTAAAGTTAATATCTCAAATCTCGCGGGTGTTCCTTCAGTCGTATTTGGTCTGTTGGGTCTAACTATATTTGTCCGTTACTTTGATTTAGGTATTTCAATTCTGGCTGCAGGACTGACAATGAGTCTGCTGATCTTACCAATTATCATTGTTGCTTCTCAGGAAGCGATCCGTGCAGTGCCGAATGAACTGAGGGAAGCATCTTTTGCGATGGGAGCAACGAGATGGCAAACCATTTTAAGAGTTGTTCTTCCTGCGTCAATACCGGGAATTCTGACGGGTAGCATCCTGGCGTTATCCCGTGCGATTGGTGAAACAGCACCACTTGTCGTCATTGGTATTCCAACGATCTTAATGTTTACACCAGATGGAATCATGAGCACATTCACTGCGCTTCCTATGCAGATATTTGACTGGACGAAACGCCCTCAGGTTGAGTTTCATGATGTAGCAGCTGCGGGGATCATCGTTCTGATGGGGCTGCTGATTATTATGAATTCAATCGCTGTATTTATTAGAAATAAATACCAGAAGCGTTATTAATTTAACTTTGTTAAAAGACCATTGTTGTTTTAGCACAGCTGGTGATTGTAGCGGAAGGGGGACGACTCCAGCAGGAGAAGCGTGACAGTTGAGACCCCGCAGAAGCGTAGCTTCGAGGAGGCTCACCGCACGCCCTGCGGAAAGCGTTCCCCCTGCAGCGGAAATCAACAGCCGGATTTAACAGAGTCATTAATTTAAAGGATGAAGGGAGCTTTTCAACATGACAACGATTGTAAAGCCTGAAGTAAAAACAGCTGAAAAAGAAACAGTAAAAAAGAATAAATCATCAGTATACAAAACTGAACAGCTTAATCTATGGTATGGATCAAATCATGCGCTAAAAAACATCGACCTGGACATCAAAGAAAATGAAGTAACAGCCATTATTGGGCCTTCAGGTTGTGGTAAATCAACTTATATCAAAACGTTGAACAGAATGATCGAAACAATTCCATCGGTTAAAACATCGGGAGTCATAAATTACCGCGACAAAAATATATTTGATAAAGAATACCAGGTGGAAGAACTCCGGACTAAAGTCGGGATGGTATTCCAAAAGCCAAATCCATTTCCGAAGTCAATCTATGACAACATTGCTTATGGACCACGTATTCATGGCATTAAAAATAAAAAAATTCTTGATCAGATCGTAGAAAAAAGTCTTCGCGGAGCAGCAATCTGGGACGAAGTGAAAGACCGTCTTAGTGAAAATGCTTATGGACTTTCAGGCGGTCAGCAGCAGCGTATTTGTATCGCACGCTGTCTGGCAATTGAACCTGATGTTATTTTGATGGACGAACCTACTTCTGCACTTGACCCGATTTCTACGTTAAAGGTAGAAGAGCTTGTACAGGATCTGAAAAAAGATTACAGCATTATTATTGTCACACACAATATGCAGCAGGCAGCACGTATTTCAGATAAAACTGCTTTTTTCCTGAATGGGGAAGTAGTGGAGTTTGATGAGACGGATAAAATCTTTTCTAACCCGTCAGATGAAAGAACAGAGGATTATATCTCAGGAAGATTCGGATAAGGAGTGAAGAAATTGTCAGTAAGAGAGCGGTATGATACGGATTTAGCAACGTTGAATAATAAAATTGTGGAGCTCGGACAGTTTGCCCAGGCAGCGCTTAAAGATTCATTAACAGCACTTGATAATCGCGATATTGAAAAGTCATTGCTGATCATGGATGAGGATGTCAAAGCGAATAGAATCGAAGAGGAGATTAATGACCTGGCGATTTTATTAATCGCTAAGCAGCAGCCAGTCGCAACTGACCTGAGAAGAATTATTGTGGCGATTAAAATCGCTGCAGACCTTGAAAGAATTGCGGATTTCGCAGTCAACATTGCAAAGTCTACAATCAGAATCGGGAACGACAGCTTCGTCAGTTCAATTGATAATGTTCATAAAATGTATGACATTACAGAAGAGATGATTGAACTGGTCTTAGAAGCTTACAATGATGAAGATGTCGTAAAGGCAAAAAGAATTGCCGAACTTGACGATGGCGTAGATGAGCTATACGGTGAAACCATTAAGAATCTGCTTTCTTCAAGTGCATCACAGCCTGAAAAAATCGGGCAAATTACTCAACTTTCATTTGTCTGCCGTTATTTAGAACGTGCAGCAGACCATGTAACCAATATATCTGAAAACATCTTTTACCTAGTAAAAGGTAAGAGATATGATCTGAATAAATAAAAAAGGAGCCTTAAAGGCTTCTTTTTTAGTTCGTAATTAATTTTGCAATTTGTTCAACAGTCATCGTTGAATTAAGATCGTATTGCCCGATTTGAATTTTATCAGTAAGTGACTGTTCTGCAAGGTATTCATTAAAAGAGTCTTCATTATCAATTAAACCGTATGAGAATAATTGCTCACTGATCTCAGGCGACGTCATACCGGATTCTATCGTTAAAATCATACGGGTGATTTGTTCCCCTTCCTCATCCCCTTCATCTTCAGGCTCAGAAAGTTCTGCTGCTGCCTGCTCAAGTGAATTGACCCGTTCTTCCCATTCAAGCAGCTCCTGTTGCAGACTGTTATATTCCTCGGAAGAAAGTATGATTTCATTTCCGGTTGTATCAGTGGGTTCTGAGTGGGGAACACTATTGAAAAAATATCCAGCACTATATAAAACCAGTGCACTTGCCATCATTCCAAGACCGGTTGCCCGGACGGATCTTCGGTCGAACATAAGAATTCCTCACGATCTGTTTTTAATTAAATGCAATACATCACTTATATGTAATGAAGATAGATTTGATATCTGTTCAGGACTCATTCCCTGTTTATGAAGAGAAAGGACCTGATTGACCAGTATTTCATTGATCTGTTTTGGTTTAACCGGTTTATTTGAGGAAGATGAGTCAATCATCAGTTCTTCTTCAAGCAATTTTGTTCTTTTTTTAAGCTGTGAGAGTTCCTGATACAGGCTCATTGAAAGCTCCTGCAGCTCATCAGCTGTTTCGCTTGACCGGTCCTTTAAAAAGAAGGATATCATAAATAATATGAGTCCTGCCCCCCCAATTGCGAGCATAATCCAATCCATTTCTTCACCTCCTGTTTACTATGAATTATTGTATCACGTTCAATATAAGAAGAATCACAAACAGTTAAAAAAGATAGTAGATTTTTTTCTGTGTTAATGATATTATAAATAAGTCGTATGAATCGAAGTATGTAACAAACAGCATTTGAATGTTTGGAGGGATAAAGATGCGTGTAAACATTACTCTTGCTTGCACTGAAACTGGTGATCGTAACTACATCACTACTAAGAACAAGCGTAACAATCCAGATCGTATTGAACTTAAAAAATACAGTCCGCGCCTGAAGAAAGTGACGCTTCACCGCGAGACGAAATAATGTAAAAAAGGCCGAAAATGTATAGTGCATTTTCGGTTTTTTTATCATAAGGAGGGAGCATGTAAATTGAGAAAAAAAGAGATCCGGCAATTCATGCTTGAAAAGCTCATAAATCTTCCTGAAAAAAAGAAAATAGATTATACTGACAGCATACACAAAAAGCTCACTTCATCAGCAGAGTGGCAACAATCTGAAGTGATTGCGCTCACAATATCCAGAGGCGATGAAATTGATACCCATCATCTGATCAATCAGGCACTTTCTGATGGGAAAAAGGTATGCGTGCCAAGGTGTGAGCCTGAAGGTAAAAAACTAATTTTTCATTACATACAATCATTAAATGATGCAGTTCCTTCATTTTATGGTCTCCTTGAACCTGAGCCTCATTTACAGGTTGCACAGAAGAGTGAAATAGATCTGGTCATTGTACCAGGCCTGGCTTTTTCAAGTGAAGGATACCGGATAGGCTTCGGAGGAGGATATTATGACCGTTTTCTTGCAGATTACAGAGGAGACACCATCTCGATGGCTTACAGCTTTCAGTTGACTGCTGAAGAGTTTGAAGAGGAATATGATATTCCTGTTAAGAAAATTATGACTGAGCTTTAGGTTCAGCAGAATATATCAGGGAGTGGCATAAAATGGCCCTAAACAGTATGCATGATGTACAGCTGTTATTAAAGCGCTATGGCCAGTTTATTTACGGGCCCGGCAGACTGGCAACACTTGAATTAATGGAAATAGAAATAAAAGATTTGTATGAAGCCGGAATGATTGGCAGAGACGAATATTTACAGGCACTGCTTGTCTTAAAAGGTGAAATCAGAAAAGAAAGTAAAGGTGAATGAATTGATGAAGGCTGAATATATTTTCGGAGTAGATATTGGTGGAACGACAACTAAACTTGCGGTTATTACAGATGAAGGCCAGATTGTTCAAAAGTGGGAGATCCCGACGAATACCTCTAACCATGGTGTAAGTATTATTCCTGACATTGCTGCAGCTGTAAAACTGAAAATGACCCAGATGGAATTGACGAAAGAACAGGTGATCGGAATCGGCGTTGGTGCGCCCGGTCCGGTGAATATGCAGACTGGTATTTTATATACCGGCGTAAATATAGGCTGGGACAAGCCTGTCGCATTGAGGGATGAACTGTCAACACAGACTGGCTTACCTGTAGTCATTGAGAATGATGCGAATGCTGCTGCGCTTGGTGAAATGTGGAAAGGTGCCGGTGGTGGAGCAAGAGACGTAGTATGTGTAACACTTGGTACCGGCGTTGGCGGAGGCGTCATTGTGAACGGTGATATCGCCCACGGGATTAAAGGAGCAGCCGGTGAGATTGGTCATATAACAGCAGTACCTCAAGACGGATATCAGTGTAACTGCGGCAAAAAAGGCTGTCTTGAAACAGTGGCATCAGCAACAGGGGTAGTCAGGCTTGCAAAAGAAGAAATGGAACGTGCAGAAGGCCACACAGCTCTTCATAAAATAATGAATGAACACAATGCGATCACAGCAAAAGATGTATTTGATGAAGCGAAAAAAGGTGATTCAGCAGCTGTTTCTGCAGTAAATAGACTGACGTTTTATCTTGGACTGGCACTTGCAAACCTGGGTAGCGCACTGAATCCTGAAAGAATCGTAATAGGTGGAGGCGTTTCAAGAGCAGGTGATATATTACTTGATGGAATCAATGAAAGATTTAGAGAATTTGCATTTCCTACAGTTGCGGAATCTACTGAGATAAAGGTAGCAACACTTGGAAACGATGCAGGCGTGATCGGTGCTGCCTGGCTTATAAAATATAAACATTAAAACTTCGGGATTTCCTGTCTGACAGGAGATCTTTTTATTTTTTGTGCGAATTGTCGTGCTTTTACAATTTCGGGGTTTTTGCTTTACATTTCCCGTAAATACGTTAAAATTAAGGTTTAATCCAGCTTTTACTACGTGTGACTATAGGCTGATTTTTCATTAAAACACTAAAATCGGGAACTTTTCAGTGTTTAAAACGTCTATAAAGGTGGAATTGTAAATAAGATTTTAAAAGTGTAAATGACACGTTTGATTTTATTTACATTCAGGAGTATCATTATTTGAAGACATAACAATATCCACAAATTGTAATTGAAAGTGTAGGAGGAAATTTTATGAACAAAAAATGGTCAATGCCTAAGCTGTCGCTTGTCATTATTGCCATTGCGTTCCTTTGGATCAAAACGTTTATTGCATATCATGCAAGCTTTAATGTAGACACCGAAAACTTTATGCAGGATCTGATTCTATTTATTAACCCGCTCAGCTTCCTGTTATTAATATTTGGTGTGGGACTACTATTTAAAAAGGAAAAAACGCGGAACAACTATGTGATTATGACAAGTTTTATACTGACAGCCATATTGTTTGCCAACATGGTTTTCTATCGATTCTTTAATGATTTCATCACGCTTCCGGTTTTATTCCAGACAAATAACTTTGGTGATCTTGGCGGAAGCGCAATGGAAAATATTTATATGACAGATGCTTTATATTTTATTGATGTGCTGGTCCTGATTTTACTGGCAAAATATAAGCCGTCGTATATGTCGTTTAAAGCGCCTACTAAAGTCAGCAGAAGAGCTTTCTTTCTTGTGGCGATTGCAACGTTTTTCTTAAACCTCGGTCTGGCTGAGACAGAACGTCCTCAGCTTTTAACGAGAACGTTTGACCGTGAGATCCTGGTTAAAAATATCGGAATCAACAATTACCATCTCTATGATGTGTATTTGCAATCAAAACAGTCAGCTCAGCGTGCACTCGCTGATAGTGACGCACTCGTTGATGTAAGTAATTACGTACAGGCGAATAAAGCCGATGTGAACAATGAAATGCATGGAATTGGTGAAGGTAAAAATCTGATCGTTGTTAAGCTTGAATCTATGCAGAATTTCGTGATTAACAACGAAATGAATGGCGAAGTAATCACGCCGTTTTTAAATTCATTAACAGAAGATGAAAACACAGTATATATGGATAATTTCTATCATCAGACTGAACAGGGTAAAACATCAGATTCAGAGTTTCTGCTGGATAATTCCCTGTATCCACTAGGCCGTGGTGCTGTATTCTTTACACACAGCGGGAATGAATTCAATACACTTACGGACAGCTTGAATGAAGCCGGCTATTATACAAATGCGATGCATGCGAATAATAAAAGTTTCTGGAACCGTGATATTGTCTATAAAAACTTTGGCTATGACCGCTACTATTCACTGACAGATTACACAGTTGGGGAAGGTCAGGCAGTGAACTGGGGTATGAAAGATATTCCGTTCTTCGAACAGTCAGTTGAACATATGAAGGAAATGGAACAACCGTTTTATTCTAAAATGATCACACTGACAAATCACCACCCATTCTATCTGGATGAAGAAGATAAATTTATTAGTGAATTCGATTCGAATTCAGGAACACTTAACCGTTATTTCCAGACAGTCAGATATCAGGATGAAGCAATTGAACAATTTTTCACTTACCTGAAAGAAGCAGGGATCTATGAAAATTCTGTTATTGTGATGTATGGAGACCATTACGGAATTTCTGAAAATCACAATGCTGCTATGGCTCAATATCTGGAACAGGAAGAAATCACTGCGTTTGATTCAGCACAATTGCAGCGCGTTCCTATGTTTATCCATATCCCGGGTGAAAATATCGGTGATACAAATAGCAAGGTTGCTGGTCAAATTGACTTGAAGCCGACAATTCAAAACATTATGGGAATAGAAGGCAGCAACAGCATTCAGTTCGGTCAGGACATTTTCTCAGAAGAAAATGACAACACTGCGATTTTACGCGATGGCCGTGTCATTACTGAAGATCTTGTTTATGCCGGAGATACCTGCTGGGATAAAGAAACAGGTGAACCTGTTGAAAAAGAAAGCTGTCAGCCTATGATTGATAAAGCAACGGAAGAACTTGCATTTAATGACGAAATTATTTACGGGGATCTTCTCAGATTCTATGATTCAGAAACTGGTCGTCTCTTAGAAGACCCAAGCTTAAATAATGAATAAGATAAAAAGCTCCTGAGGGAGCTTTTTATCTTATCTTGAAACAAGTGGAGGGATAAAGATGGCAATTGCAGATATTACAATTATTCCAATCGGTACTGAGACACCCAGCGTCAGCAAGTATGTCGCGGGGATACAGGAGGTACTTGAAAAACGGTCAGTACAAGGTGACATTACCTATCAGTTAACGCCAATGAGTACTTTAATCGAAGGAGAACTTTCTGAGCTGTTTAATGTGATACAGGAGCTGCATGAATCTGTATTTTCAGAGGAGATACAAAGAGTGGCGACAAATATCAGAATTGATGAAAGAAGAGACAGGAAAGACCATTCTATGCAGAATAAGCTTGCTTCTGTTAAAAAACATTTATCCAATAAAAAAAGCTGACCGCGGTCAGCTTTTTTTTTAGTGAGGATACCCGTCAAATACAATTGTCATAACAGTAAACCAGCCGAAAACACCCAATGTAGCAATTGCAAAGAAAATACCCATAATGTTCTTTTCCTTAAAGGATGTGATCGTACCGATTACTGACAGAATCGTTACCAGTGCAAGGATAATTGTTAATCCATTCATTAAAAGCACCCCTTTCCATACGTCGGTTCATAAATAAAACGAGATTAGTGCATATATAAGCGTACTCTTAATATATTTTATAGTTAAATGTTAATAATGTCGAGTGTAATTCGTGACACTTTCGTGAGTATTCGTCTTTTATAATAATTCGTGCTAAACTTTGTCTGAGGTGATGATAATGGAATGGTTTCAGCTGCCGCTGGGTCCTATGCAAACAAATGCTTATATTTTATATAATGATCATAAGGAATGTTTGATCATCGATCCTGGCGAAGAGCCGGAAAAAATAAAGCAGTTTATTTCTAAAAAAGAACTTAATCCTGTTGCGATTTTACTTACACATGCTCACTTTGACCATATTGGGGCCTTGGAGGCAATAAGATCTCATTATAAAATCGATGTGTACATGCATATACAGGAAAAAAGCTGGCTGCAGGATCCTGATAAAAATGGTTCCGGTTTATTTCAGGGAATTACACCGATTACTGCTTCTCCTGCTGAAAATCTATGGGAGAGGGAAGAATCTTCACAGATCGGAAATTTTCGTTTTGAGCTGATGCACACGCCGGGACACTCACCGGGAAGTATCAGTTTTTACTTCAGGGAATCATCAATCCTGATATCCGGCGATGTACTGTTTAAGGGAAGTATAGGAAGAACAGATCTTCCGGGCGGAAATATGGATATACTCATGCAAAGTATTAAAAAATTACTTACACTTGATTCTCATACGTATGTGCTATCGGGACATGGACCGGTTACAACACTTTCTGATGAAAATCGTCAGAATCCATTTTTACAATAACAAAAGAGACGCTTCCTTCAAGGGAAGCGTCTCTTTTGTCAGTATCTGCTCATCATTCCTTCAGATAAAAAGAAGAGATTTAAAGCGGACCTTTAAGCGGCATCATAAATGTTGTCCAGTAAGTAAATCCAGCAAAGAAAATAGTTAAGTATACAAAGAATACATACACATACATGCGCTCAGATAATTTCATGTACCCTAAAAGGATGAAAAAGCCTGTCTGGGCCAGGAAAAGCAATGAAGTTTTTGGCATATGTCCCAAGTAAAATAATACAGAAAAAATTCCAGTCCAAAACCCCATAACGCGATACATTTTATCCATCCGAATCCCTCCTTTACGCAAACAATCCATCGAACCTATTATATAGGATACCATATTATAAAGTAAATATCCCATATGATTAAATGTGACGATTGAGTGATTTTTGTCATTGCAGTTATACAAGTATTAAACAGAGTCTGTTTTTCTGATGAAATAGAGTGATCAAACAGTTCATGTATTTTTCTACAATAATTAAATACCCTTATACCAGTCTACTATGAAACAAAATTGTGAACAATTAAAAATAATTTTATATTTACAAGTTTTATAGGTGTACAATTGTTATACACGTGGTATACAATAAATATAACTTATATGAAACCATTCCAAAAGTTAAACAAAATATAAACAAGTGGAGGTAATAACATGAACCAAATCACATTTTTCACTTATCCAAGTTGTACGTCTTGCAGAAAGACAAAAAAATGGTTGAAAGAAAATGAAGTAAATGTGAATGAGCGTCACATCTTCAGAGATACACCTGATTATGATGAGTTAATGAATCTGCTGTCTTTGACAACTGAAGGCTTAGATGAATTACTTGCTACAAGAAGTCAATCATTTAAAGCGCTGAACAAGGACGTTGAAGACATGCCATTATCTGAAGTGGTTAAGATGATTATTGAAGATCCAAAACTGTTAAAGCGTCCGATTCTGACTGATGGTAAATCACTGATCGTAGGATACAATCCTGAAGGCCTGAGAAGTCTTTCGAATAAAAAACAGATGTATAAAATGTCTGGCTGATCATTGTGATTATATTCATGTCGGTTCAGCAATCATTACACAAGTTGTAATGATTGCTGAACCGACATTTTTTGTAGATTCAAATGATTGAAAATATTTAAAGACATATATGGAAAAATGTTGTATAGTGAAAATAACTTTATGAAAGGATGTGAAAAAATGCCATATGGCACAGAATTGTTAGCACAAAATCTACTGAAAGAAGCATTCGAAAGCAAAGGGTCTGACATTCATTTCTTACCTGAATCGCAGCACGTTGTGGTTCATATCCGAGCACTTGGAGATCTGTCTATACTCAGGACCATATCATTAAATCAGGGTGAAAGACTGATATCGCACTTTAAGTATAGAGCTTCTCTAGATATCGGTGAAAAAAGAAAGCCTCAAAGCGGCGCCACAATGACCATCATTGATGGTGAGAAGATTTCCCTCAGAATTTCCACACTCCCTTCTTCAGAAGGAAAAGAAAGTCTTGTCATCAGACTTTTACCACAATCTTTTGCAGTACCCATTGAAAAACTATCATTATTTTCTAACTCCGCAAAAACATTGTCATCATTAGTACGTCAGCCACAGGGGTTGATCCTGTTTTCCGGACCAACCGGAAGCGGCAAATCCACCACACTCTATTCACTCATTCACTACTGCTCTACTGAACTTTATAGAAATATAATCACACTTGAAGACCCTGTCGAAAGAAATGAAGATCATGTGCTGCAGGTGCAGATTAATGAAAAAGCAGGGGTATCCTACGCACAAGGGTTAAAAGCTGTTCTCAGACATGACCCGGATATGATTATTATTGGAGAAATACGTGATGAAGAGACAGCGGATATTGCAGTAAAAGCTGCATTAAGCGGTCATCTTGTTCTATCCACGCTTCATGCTAAGGATTCGAAAGGAGCGATCAGAAGGATGATAGACCTCGGCATTCGAAAAGAAGACTTAAAACAGTCTTTAATAGGTGCTACGGGGCAAAGGCTTGTGAAAGTACAAATTAATGGTAAGGCGCAGTCGCGTACCTCAATCTATGAAATAATGACTTCTCAAGCGATCTGCGATTATCTGGATGAAATGCCTGTTCAGCCATACCAGACGCTTGAACAGCTATTCAGGAAAGGAGCGGCTCTAGGTTATGTATCTGCTCAGGAATATAACAGGTGGATCACACCGTCAACTTTATATCCCCAAAAAAGATCAGCCCGTTTTCCTTCACCGCTTAAGTGAACTGCGCGAGAATGGGTATCCGCTGGATCAATCCTTCAGTTTTTTATTTCTTCAATTTCCTTCACTCTCAGGAAGGGATGAACTTATAAAACTCCTGATAAATGGCTCTACTTTAAGTGAAACATTAAAATGCCTCGGTTATCCTTCTTACGTCTGTATGCATTTGTTTTTTGCAGAGCAGTCCGGCGAGACTGGACAAGCTCTCTCTGAAACTGCATCTTTGATGAAGCATCGGGAAAACCAGAAGAAAAAATTATTGACGATCCTTCAATACCCACTTTTTTTAATCCTTCTGTTTATTTTCGTATCTGCGATCTTAAACTTATACCTGCTGCCAAGAATGACGCGACTGTATGAAGCGGTAGGCAATGACCAGTCGGAGATGATTATGATTGCGCAATCTGCATTCAGGGTGATACCTGTATTAAGTTTAATCCTCATCGCTGTGATTTTCAGTGTCACCCTCATTACTTGTTTCATCCTCATGAAAAAGCAGCCGCTCGAGAGGTGGAAGGTGTTGTCCTCTCTACCCGGTGCGGGTTTTTACTTCAGACATTACCACAGTTATCTATTCTCAAGAGAAGCTTCAATGCTGCTAAAAAGCGGCTGTTCGTTTCAGCAAATGCTGCAGACATTTATTGAACAGCCTTATAGACCGCTCTTTAAAGAAATTGGCCGGTTTCTACATGATGAGCTTGAGAGGGGACAAAGTATTTATCACACGCTGCTTTTATTGCCGTATTTTACAGAAGACATGCTGCGGATTACGCAGCATGGTGAAATGAATGGAAACCTTGAAAAAGAGTGGGGATTTTACAGTAAATACTGTCTGACGGCTTTGGAAGAAAAATCAGGGAGGTATTTTAATTTTCTGCAGCCTGTAATTTTTACTTTTATTGGCCTCGCAGTAGTAGGCGCATACCTGATCATTTTATTACCTGTTTTTAATCTGCTGCAAAATATATAAATCATGGAGGAATTATAATGAGAAAAAAACTATTTAAAACGCTCAGGAACAACCAGGCTTTTACTCTGATTGAAATGGTCATCGTGTTATTGGTTATATCAGTATTGCTGATTGTCAGTCTTCCAAATATTTCTTCACAAAGTAAAGAAATTAACAGTAAAGGCTGTGAGGCTTTTGAGCAGATGGTACAAGCCCAGGTTGAGTCATTCAGAATGTCTGAAAAAAAGCTGCCCGCTGATATCAGTGAATTGCAGACAGGTGGTTATTTGAATCAGCATGAAACCACTTGTCCGGATGGAAGAGAACTGACGATCGGCGCCGATGGGCATGTGACGATTATTGAAGAGCCTTAAAAATAACAGTGGATTTACGATGATTGAAGTGATCATTGTGCTGTTAGTGCTTGGTATTCTAATTGCAATTTCTGTTTCGTTTTATCCCCGTTCAAAAGAAGCCTCAATCTCTTTCGAATCTCGCCTTATTCAAGATCTCCACAATGCCCAGTTAACCGCAGTATCAGGTAATAAGCAGGTAACCGTTTATTTTGATACCGGAAATCAATCTTACTCAATTGTCTCGGGTTACGTCCCTAATGAAAAGGTTTTGTCTGAAGTGAAGCTGCCTGAAAACGTGAAACTCCTGGGCAGCAGTTCACTGACGTTATTCAGATATAACCCTTCAGGAAACACGAATACTTTCGGAGTTGTAAAATTTGAGATTGATCAGGAACCGTTGAATATTCATTTTTATCTGGCAAGGGGCAGATTTTATGTTGAAAAACCATAGTGGGTTTACGCTGATTGAATCAATTATTGGGTTATATGTCTGTATTATTTTCTGTCTGTTTATTCTGCCTTTAGCCGTCACAATTGTGATAAAAGCAGATGAAGCCGAAGAACGTTACAGAATGTATGGTATTGCGTATGATCAGGTGAAGGTGTTTTATGCTAAAGAAACAATTGAACAGGATATTCACAAAGACGGGGGGAGATATTCAGTTGAGTTATCAGAGGACCGATTATGTGTGTCGAACGAAGAAAGCGACCGGATCTGTGTTACACCATAATCAAAAAGGGTTTACAATGCTCGAAGTCATTGTAAGTATCAGTGTTCTATCAATCATTGCTCCCCTGTTTGCGATGCTAATTTTCAGTTTTGAGCATTTGATGAATCAGCAGGAGCTGTCAAAAGAGTGGGATATATTTACGATACAATTTCAAAAGGAAGTTGAGCGGCTGAAGATTGAATCCTATTCATCTGAAACTGTTACATTAAAAAATGGAGAAGCATCAATTAAATTTTCGAGGCAAAGTTCTCTCCTGAGAAGAACAGTAGATGGGCAGGGCTATGAGATATTTCTGACCGGAATAGATACGATCAGATTTTCTGCAGAAGAAAACCTGATCTCACTGGAGGTGAAATTTTTAGATGGAATACAAAAAGAAGCAATCTTTTATACGTTATCTCCAAAATGAAAAAGGTTCAATTCTCTTACCCATTATATTATTTTTTATTTTACTCACTTCTTCAGCTGTTGTCATCACAACGCTGTCAATCGAGAAGGTCAGACACGCGGAGATGATGAGTGATTATTACTCAAAAGCAGCAAGTGAACTGTTTTCACTCGCGATCATACCTGACGAAGAGTAGAATAAGAATAAATGAAGCATTAAAGAGGGGATCTGCAATGAAAGTTTATTTAATCGGATTCATGGGAGCAGGTAAATCAACGGTTTCAAGACTGTTAAGCAGTAAAACTGGTGAATCCTACAGCGATCTAGACAGTCAGATCGAAGAAATAGCTGGTAAAAAAATCAGTGCAATCTTCAAGGAAGATGGAGAAGCTGCTTTCAGACAAATTGAAGTGTCAACACTTAAAGCAGCAGAGGCTTCAATCATTTCCACAGGTGGGGGAATTTTATATTTTGATGAAACAGGGCAATGGATGAGGCAGAATGGAATCGTTATTTATTTGCATGCTCCATTTAAAGAACTGTACAGCAGAATTAAAGGAGATCAGACAAGACCTGTTGCTGCAAAACCTTATAAGGAACTCGAAGCACTTTTTAACAAGAGAGATGCAGGATATGAAGAGGTAGCACATCACATGGTTTCAGTTTCTGACCGTACGCCGGAATCAACTGTAAAAGAGATTATATCGATTATTCGAAACTCCTGAGATAAATCAGTCCGGCAGAAATATGCTTAAAGCAAACTTGCACTGCCTGAACATCTTTTGTTTGATTTATAACTTCATTTTCGATCCCGTTATAAAGGATTGATATCGCTGTTGCAAACGGAAGTCTGTTAGGTTGAAGAATACTGCCATTTGGCCGTTTTTCGGAAAGTGACAGAGTGTCAGATGAAAGATTTGATGTGATATATTTTATTCCTGTTATTAATGAAATCCGGCTGTTGATCCTGATATCCGCTAAACCTGGAGGAGTAAATGAGGCCGTTAATTGAATAGTAATCCAGGGATAGAGCATACATGGTGTTTCAGACTTTTCAAATGCAGTGTAGAATTGATTTTCCTGTTGTGCTGATACCAATATACTTTGGAATATATGATGATCATAATGGATTGAGAGTAAATCATTTGCTTTTAGTTGCCCTGGTGTTTCCTGTACGATCAGGTGCATCGGATCTCCGGACTGATTCAGTGCATCCCTGTAATGCCAGTAAAAGGGCCTGTTCATAAATTTTCTGTCCAGCTGTTCAGTCAGCTGGACGACTGCTTTATTTGCAGATTCAGTCACAACGGCCCCATTACATTTCAAATATTCAATGACCAGCTTGTAAGCTTCCTTCATCATGATTTACGCCCTCATTTTCCAGATAATTTTCCAGTAAACTTAATTTTATCTTCATTTCTTCTTCGGATTTTGAGTTTAATAATGCATCTTTCAGATATTTTTCTGTTTCAGCTTTTACAGTCGACAACACCTGTTCATGTTCTCCGATAATTGTTTTAAATAAATGAACTTTACTCTCAAGCAGCTGCCAGATTCTTTCTTCAATTGTAGAGCGGTTTAATAAATAAATGATTTCAACATCTTTTTTCTGACCTAATCTGTGGACCCTGCCGATTCTCTGCTCTAATTTCATTGGGTTCCATGGTAAATCCGCGTGAATAATGCAGTGACAAAACTGAAGATTCAAGCCTTCTGAACCTGCTTCTGTAGCGATCATCACATCCGCTTGATCCCTGAATAGATCAGTCATCCATTTTTTCTTTCCTTTTTTAAAGCCTCCCCTGAACATAACTGATGAAATATTATGTTGCTTCAGATACCACTGCAAATACAGTTGCGTTGCACGGTATTGTGTGAAAATCAGAACTTTGTCTTTTCGTTCTCTGATGATTTTCAAAATTTCTTTCCCTTTTGAAGTCTCAAGGTGTTGTGGACTCACTTCAAGGATCGGTCCTAAAATATGACAGATATCCTGGTGCTGTTCCCTTCTTAGCGCTTTTAAGAGTGCAATGCTTGAACTACAGCCCTGCTTTAATAAAGTCAGATGAGTAAAGCGGTGAGTGTTTAATCTTTTCAGTTCTCTGAAAGCTTTCTCAACAGAAGTATACAGCTGCTTTTCGTAACCGGATTGATCAAGCCATCTGACGCTTATATTTCGTTTCGTCCATTTAATATCCGTTTCCTTTTTTCTCGTTCTGATCATGATTGAATGAATACGGTCATGAAATTCCTGACTATTTTCGCTTAGCATCTTCTTAAATTCTCTTTTATCTTTAAATAATGCAGGGTTAATCAATGTAGAAAGTATATACAGTTCTTCCGGTTTGTTCTGAACAGGTGTAGCAGTCAGCAGAAGTGTATAAGTTTTATTCAATGAAGAAACAAATTGATAGTTCAACGTTTTCGGGTTTGAGAGTCTGTGTGCTTCATCACTAATGACAAGATCAAATGAAAGGCTGTTGAACTGGGATTTCAATGGTTCTCTCTTTAAAAGATCAATAGATGCAATGATAACAGGGTGGTTTCTCCATTCTTTTTTTCCTCTGTGAATAATAGAAGGTATTCCAAGTTGAAATAACTCAGTCTGCCATTGTCCAGCGAGCGATGATGGAACGAGTATTAAAATCGAACGAGCCAGATGTCTGAGCTGAAGTTCTTTCATAATCATTGCAGCTTCAGCCGTTTTTCCAAGTCCAACTTCATCAGCAAGGATCGCAGAGCAGTTCATATCAAATACTGCTTTTTCTACTGCTTTGATCTGGTGTGCCAACGGTTTAAATGAAGGAAGAGCTTTAAGTGAAAGCAGCTCTCTGTGTGAAGCGGTAAAGCATGACTGTAATTGTTGCACACGCTGATTCAGGTGAAAACAGGAAGAATAATCGGAGTGAAGAGTTTGTAAAAATTTCTCTTTCCAATTTTCTTCTCCCGGTGCGACTGAAAATTTCACATTAATTCTCCCCTTCACTGTAATTAATGATTGTTGAAAAACAAAGATGATGGTACGATAAAGATGATTTTAGAATCAAGCTTTTTAGAAAATAGTAAACATATTGTTATTGTGTCCATTTATTAAACAAATATAAGCGAATGATAGCAGAGGGAGAGACTCTTTTATAAGAGCGCCGAAGGAGCAAACATATTTGTGAATCTCTCAGGCAAAAAGACTTCTGCTGGACGCAACTCTGGAGAGTGTTTCAATGATGAAACCACCAAAGGGGAAAGCCGTAAGGTAAACTTTCAGGTGAAAAGGACAGGGACCCGTTTTTAAAAAGGGGCTTCCCTGTCCTTTTTTGTGTGTAAATGGATGATTATAAGGAGGAAAGCCTGATGAATGACACTTTGAAAAAAACACCGCTTTATGACAGCTACAAAGCTTTAGGCGGAAAAGTAATTGATTTTGGCGGCTGGGCATTACCAGTGCAGTTTTCAAGTATCAAAGAAGAACATCACGCAGTCAGAAATCATGCAGGATTATTTGATGTTTCCCATATGGGTGAAGTGACTGTTAAAGGACCTTCAAGTCTTGCTTACCTTCAGAAGATGATGACAAATGATATTAGTAAAATTAAAACAGGTCAGGCTCAATATACAGCTATGTGTTATGAGAATGGCGGTACAGTTGATGATCTGCTCGTGTACAAAAAAGATGAAAATGATTATTTATTAGTGATTAATGCTTCAAATAATGACAAAGATACTGAATGGCTTTTAAGTCATCAAATGGATGGTGTGGAAATTGTAAATATTTCTGACCAGGTAGCGCAGCTTGCAATACAGGGACCGCGCGCTGAAAAAATTCTTCAAACATGTACAGAAGAAGATTTAAGCCTGATTACTTTTTTCAAGTTTAAAGATGATGTCAACATTAGCGGTTCATCCGTACTGGTATCAAGAACAGGATACACAGGAGAAGATGGGTTTGAGCTGTATTGCAGCCCTGAAGATGCCGAAAAATTATGGGCTAAATTACTTGAAGCTGGTAAAGAGGAAGGACTGCTTCCTTGTGGGCTTGGAGCACGTGATACATTAAGGTTTGAAGCGAAACTGGCACTTTACGGTCAGGAATTGACGGCTGATATTACTCCGATTGAAGCAGGTATCGGTTTTGCTGTGAAGCCGGATAAAGAAGCCGCATTTATTGGTCAGGAAGTATTGAAAGAACAAAAAGATCATGGTGCACCCCGTAAACTGGTCGGAATTGAAATGATCGATAAAGGCATCCCGCGTCACGGCTACAAAGTTTTTGCTGATGAAAAAGAAATCGGATTTGTCACTACCGGTACTCAATCACCGACGCTTGGAAAGAATGTAGGTTATATCCTGATTGAAAAAGATTATTCTTCAGTTGGTCAGGAAGTATATGTTGAAGTACGGAAAAAGAAGTTGAAAGCTGAAGTCGTGAAATCTCCATTTTATAAAAGGTAAATAAGAAGGGAGCAGCAAAAATGATGCATCGTTACTTACCCATGACAGAACAGGATCAAAAAGAAATGTTAAACACAATCGGAGTTTCTTCAGTTGAGGAACTGTTTGAAGATATTCCTGAAAAAGTCCGTTTTAAAGGCGAGTTGAATATTAAGCCTGCAAAAACGGAGTCAGCTCTAATGAAGGAACTTGCTCAGCTTGCTGACAAGAATGCTGATACACAGAAAAACACCTCGTTTCTTGGCGCAGGGGTATATGATCATTATTCGCCTGTCATCATGGATCATGTTATTTCAAGGTCTGAGTTTTATACAGCATATACGCCGTATCAGCCGGAAATTTCCCAGGGTGAACTTCAGGCCATTTTTGAATTTCAGACGATGATTGCTGAGCTGACTGGAATGGATGTAGCGAACTCATCTATGTACGACGGTGGGACTTCATTTGCAGAAGCCGCAATGCTCTCAGCAGGTCAGACGAAACGCAAAAAAGTATTAGTATCCGGCGCTGTTCATCCTGAATCTAAAGCAGTATTAGAAACTTATGCAGCTGGTCAGCATATTGAAGTCGTGACGATTCCGGAAAAAGACGGCAGAACTGATCTTGAGGAATTAGCATCATTAATGTCAGATGAGATTGCAGCGGTGATGGTGCAGTATCCTAACTTCTTCGGTCAAATTGAAAGACTCGATGAGATTGAAAAACTCACACATGCACAAAAGGCAATGTTTGTCGTATCTTCAAACCCGTTGTCACTCGGTGCACTGACACCTCCAGGAGCTTTTGGTGCTGATATCGTTGTGGGGGACGCGCAGCCGTTTGGACTTCCTCAGGCATTTGGCGGTCCGCACTGCGGATATTTTGCTGTGACAAAGAAACTGATGCGCAAAGTGCCGGGCCGTCTAGTAGGTGAAACAAATGATGAAGAAGGCCAACGCGGGTATGTACTGACACTGCAAGCGCGTGAACAGCATATCAGACGTGATAAAGCGACTTCAAATATCTGCTCTAATCAGGCACTTAATGCACTGGCGTCATCGGTTACCATGACAGCACTTGGTAAGCAGGGCATTCAGGATATTGCCCACCAGAACCTCCAGAAAGCAGCTTATGCGAAAAAGCAGCTTCAGGCTGCAGGCGTAAAAGTGATAAACGGCGGCTATACATTTAATGAATTTGTTGTAGAGCTTAATACACCAGTATCTGAGGTTAATAAAGAGCTGATGAAAAAGAAGATTATCGGTGGATTCGATCTTGGTAGAGATTTTGAAGGTCGCGCTAATCAAATGCTGATCGCAGTAACTGAACAGCGTACGAAAGAAGAAATTGACCTACTTGCAGAGGAGCTGAAACAATATGCGTAATGAAAACCAGCCGTTAATCTTTGAATTGTCACGTGAAGGAAGGATCGGATACAGCCTGCCGGAACTTGATGTACCGGAAATCGAGACTAAAGAACTGCTTCCGTCAGGGTTTGTACGTCAGGAGGCTCCGGAACTGCCGGAAGTCTCAGAACTGGATATTATGCGTCATTATACTGCGCTTTCAAAGAGAAACCATGGAGTGGACTCAGGGTTTTATCCGCTTGGCAGCTGTACGATGAAGTATAATCCTAAAGTAAATGAAGCGGTTGCCCGTTATGCAGGGTTTGCTCATATTCATCCGCTTCAGGATGAGAGCACAGTTCAGGGAGCAATGGAAATGATGTATGATCTCCAGGAGCACCTTGTGGAAATTACCGGAATGGATGAAGTCACACTTCAGCCGGCTGCAGGCGCACACGGTGAGTGGACAGGATTAATGATGATCAGAGCTTTTCATGAAGCAAATGGTGATTTTAACCGCACAAAAGTCATCGTACCTGATTCAGCTCACGGTACAAATCCTGCTTCAGCAACGGTTGCTGGTTTTGAAACAGTTACTGTAAAGTCGAATGAGAACGGACTTGTTGACCTCGAAGATCTGAAAAGAGTAGTAGATCATCAGACAGCTGCGCTTATGCTGACAAACCCGAATACGCTAGGACTGTTTGAAGAAGATATTCTTGAAATGGCTGCCATTATTCATGATGCAGGCGGCAAACTTTACTATGATGGTGCAAACCTGAATGCAGTACTTGCAAAGGCACGACCTGGCGATATGGGATTTGACGTTGTGCACCTGAACCTGCATAAAACGTTTACAGGTCCACACGGCGGTGGTGGTCCGGGATCCGGGCCGGTCGGTGTTAAAAAAGACCTGATTCCTTATTTGCCAAAACCGGTTTTAGTAAAGACTGAAGAAGGGTTTACATTTGATTATAACCGTCCGGAATCTATCGGAAGAGTAAAGCCTTATTACGGTAACTTCGGCATTAATGTACGTGCTTATACGTATATCAGAACCATGGGGCCGGACGGACTGAAAGCAGTCAGTGAAAATGCCGTGATTAATGCGAATTATATGATGAGAAGACTTGCTGAGTATTTTGATCTACCATATGACAGACACTGTAAGCACGAGTTTGTTATCAGCGGCAAGCGGCAGAAGAAGCTCGGCGTCCGCACACTGGATATCGCAAAACGCCTGCTTGATTTCGGCTTCCACCCGCCAACCATCTACTTCCCGATTAATGTTGAGGAATGTATGATGATTGAACCGACGGAAACAGAGTCTAAAGAAACGCTGGATTCGTTCATTGAAGCAATGATCCAGATTGCTAAAGAAGCTGAAGAAAAGCCTGAAATCGTTCAGGAAGCTCCGCATACAACGGTCATCAGCAGACTTGATGAAACCCAGGCAGCCAGAAAGCCTGTTCTGAGATATCAAAAGAAAGAAGCTGTGGAAGTATAAAATAGTGAAAACCTCCTGAAACATTCAGGAGGTTTTTTATCTGATTCATTATTTTCTTTTAATCTTGCCAGTCCATTTTTTAAATCCGCCCTGCAGCTGATACAGGTCCTTCACGCCTTTTTTATGCAGCAGCTGTGCTGCCCGGCCGCTTCTCATGCCATTTTGGCAATAGATATAAACTGGTTTATCTGCACGGATTTCCCCAAGTCTCATTTTGAGCTGGGAAAGTGGAATGTTTCTTGCTCCGAGGATATGCCCGCCATCATACTCTTTCTGTTCACGCACATCAATCAGCTGTGCTTTTCGGTATCCGCTTTTGAATTCTTCTTCAGTTAAAGTCTTCAGAATTTTTTTCTGTCGGAAATAAGTGAAAACTGAATAAAGAATAATTCCGGCAAGGACAATAATTAATACGTATAACGACTCCAAGTTGTTAACCCCTTTCTATCTCACACTATTCTTTATTATAGTAGTCGCCTTCAATAAGTTCAAAGGAAATAATCAGATTGAAGGAATGATTTTGACAAGTTAATGGACACGTATTGTGAAAAAAGAACAAGGGTGAAATCATTTCAATTCCTCAAATTAATAGATCATTTTCTCTTTTTTTCTCAGAATTCTTCTGTTTTTCGCTGTTTTCTACATTTGACAAAACTTTTCTAATTGACACAAAAAACTATATATTGTATGAGTATTAAAAATGCAAACACAATATGTTGTGTTTTTTAGTTTGAGGGTTTATATTATTGGTAATACATACAGTAGTTAAGTACTTAACATGCTGGTTAATAAAGATGTATGTCGAAAGGGGAAATGAAAGTGGCACAGCTATCAGCTTCAGCACCAGTATTGAATAAACAGAAACTTAATGAGGATATCAGTTTATTTGATGCTGTGCACCCGATTACAGAGGAGATGTCACTGACGCACAAAGGCGTTTCAAGGCTGGTTATGCTTGACCGGTATGCATATAAAGACACTGAGAAAAAGACGTTAACTGCAGGAGACTTTGTCGTGTTAACAATTAGGGAAGATCCTAAGTTCCCGGCACGCGGACTCGGTTTTGTAAAAGACATTGACTGGGAAAACGGAAATGCCTCTGTTCAGGTGGAAGAAGAGTTTAAAAATTCACTTGATACACCGAAAGAAGTGGAATCAGGAATTGTTGTCAGATCGCTTGATGTGATCGAAAAGCCGCTTGAAATTTTTTATGAGCAAATTGCGCTGAGAAATGCGACGGGACTTGCATCTGTTGAAAAGACAGAAGAGCTTCAAAAAGAATGGACAGAAAAGTTTTATAAAGAACTCTCAAGTATGCGTTTTGTTCCGGCTGGCCGTGTGTTGTACGGGGCAGGAGCGAACACTGATGTAACATTCTTTAATTGCTACGTTATGCCGTTTATTCAGGATTCAAGAGAAGGAATCTCTGATCATCGTAAGCAGGTGATGGAAATTATGAGCCGCGGCGGCGGTGTCGGGACGAACGGTTCAACACTCAGACCAAGAAACACACTTGCAAGGGGAGTAAACGGAAAGTCTTCAGGTTCTGTATCATGGCTTGATGATATTGCTAAGCTGACGCATCTTGTAGAACAGGGTGGGTCAAGACGTGGGGCACAAATGATTATGCTTTCGGATTGGCACCCTGACATTGTCGAATTTATTATCTCCAAAATGCAAAATCCGAGAATCCTGAGATTTCTGCTCGAAACAACAAACGATGACTTCATCAGAAAAATAGCGCAGGAGAAACTAAAATTCACTCCACTGACTGAACAGGAAGCTGCTATGTATCAAAGTATTGTAAATTACGAACAGATCGAAGGTTTTGGCGGATTCAATGAAGATATCATTAATGATGCGAAAGAAAAGCTGGCTGAGGGAGGAAATTATTCAGTTCACAATCCTGATTTCCTGACTGGCGCTAACATTTCAGTATGTCTGACAGACGACTTTATGAAAGCAGTTGAGGAAGATCAGGAATATGCACTGAGATTCCCTTATGTGGAAGCCTATTCAAAAGAAGAAATGGCTTATTATAATGAACAGTGGCATGAAGTAGGAGATGTCCGTAAGTGGGAAGAGCAGGGCCACAAAATCAGAACGTACCGTACAATCAAAGCAAAAGAACTCTGGAACCTGGTTAATATCTGTGCAACTTATTCTGCTGAGCCGGGCATTTTCTTTATTGATAATGCAAACGAGATGACCAATGCAAAAGCATACGGTCAGCAGGTAGTAGCAACCAACCCATGTGGAGAACAACCACTCGCACCATTTTCTGTCTGTAACTTAGCAGCTGTAAACCTTGCTGAGTTTGCAGACAAGAAAAATAAAACAGTTAACTATGAAAAGCTGAAAGAAACAGTCTCAGTTGGTGTAAGAATGCAGGACAACGTCATTGATGCTACACCTTATTTTCTTGAAGAAAATAAGAAACAGGCGCTTGGGGAGCGTCGTGTAGGTCTCGGTGTAATGGGTCTTGCAGATCTCTTGATTTACTGTGAAAAGGAATACGGTTCAGAAGAGGGAAATCAATTAGTAGATAAAATATTTGAAACAATTGCAGTGACGGCATATGAAACTTCAGTCGAGCTGTCAAAAGAACGCGGCTCATTCCCGTTCCTTGAAGGAGAAACCAAAGAGGAAACAATGAGACTGAGACAGGCGTTCATTAATTCAGGGTATATGAAGAAAATGCCTGAGAAGGTACGTGAAGGAATTCTTGAAAACGGTATTCGTAATTCGCACCTTCTGACGGTTGCACCAACCGGAAGTACAGGAACGATGGTAGGAGTCGCAACAGGTCTTGAGCCATACTTCTCTTACACTTATTACAGAAGCGGACGCCTTGGCAAATTTATTGAAGTAAAAGCTGATATTGTAAAAGAGTATCTTGAGCTGAATAATAAAACAGAAGAAGATGAACTGCCGGCATTCTTTGTGACTGCAATGGAACTGCCACCTGAAGCACATGCTGATACACAGTGTGTGATTCAGAAATGGATTGACAGTTCAATCTCAAAAACGGTTAATGCACCAAAAGGTTACTCAGTCGAACAGGTTGAAAGTGTGTATGAAAGACTTTACCGTGGCGGGGCTAAAGGTGGTACGGTTTACGTTGATGGAAGCCGTGACAGCCAGGTGCTGACGCTGAAGGCTGAAGAAAATAAAGAAGAAAAACCAAGACAGAAACAGAACGTCGTATTGATCGATACTATTCAGGATCTGCGTTCAACAAATGTGACAATCGGTTCTGAGATTGGCAACACTTGTCCTGTCTGCCGCAAAGGTACAGTCAAAGAAATTGGCGGCTGTAACACATGTACAAACTGTAATGCACAGTTGAAATGTGGACTATAAAAATTGTATATCAACATGTAAAAAGCTGAGACAACGTCTCAGCTTTTTTTATGAAAAGAGTTACTTGAACTGATACAGCCTATAGAAAAAACACCTGATTCCGATCAGGTGTTTTAAAGCGTCATACGTTTTTTCTTTTTACCTTTTTTACCTTCAATCACTGTCAGCTTAGGTCCATTCAATCTTGCAGCTGAAGCTTTTTTAGCAGGCTTTCTTTGCTGGGCTGCCGGCTGAATTCTCTTTACCTTTGAAGCAGAGGGTTTAGCCGGCTGATATTTCTTTTTAGATTGCCGTACTGCTTTTTTATAAGCACTGTTTTCACGGCTGTTCCCTCTCCGTGACATCACAAAGCGTACAATCCCATAAATAACTGCAGCAATTAATGCATAAGTAACAATCATTCTAAGCAGTGAACCTGGTTCTAAAACAATCATTGAAATTAATCCAAACGCTCCCAGACCAATAACGGCGTAGAAAACGAACTTTTTAACGTTCAATGCAGCCACCTCCCGCAGCAAGCCTTTTTATTAGTTTAGACAAGTGCAGCTTTTTTTAAACCTTTTTCAGCCTCTTCCTCAAGCTCAAGCATTTTATTGAATGATGCAATCGCTACTTCCACCTGATCATCTTTAGGTTCCTTTGTCGTAAGCAGCTGAAGCCAAAGGCCGGGATATCCAAGGAATTTAAGCACTGGAATATCACGTACTTTATTCGTCAGCTGAAGTACTTCAAAAGAAATACCAAGTACAACCGGAATCAATGCAATCCGGTTAAGAATACGTGCAGTCAGCGGTTCTGTCGGTACGAGGAGATACACAAACATTCCAACAATCACGGTGAATAAAATAAAGCTTGATCCACATCTGTAATGCAGTCTCGACTGCGACTGAACATTGTCTACTGTCAGTGGAAGGTTATTTTCATACGCGTTGATCACCTTGTGTTCTGCCCCATGATATTGAAACACCCGTTTGATCAGAGGGGTTAAAGAAATAAAGTAAATATATGCAAGCAGCAATACCACTTTAAATACACTTTCAAGTAAAACCTGTCCCACATCCCCTGGCACAGCAAAGCGGAAAAGCTCAGCAAGAAAAACGGGAATTAATGTGAATACAAATTTTCCGAATAAGAAGGACAGCACACCGATTGCTGCGATCCCGAAGATCATTTCAAGCTTTGAAGATTTTTGCTCCTCCTGAACTTTTTCATCATCCTCCGGCAGAACGTCAAAACGCTCACTGGAAAAGTTAAGGTGCTGAGTGCCATTTGCACTGGCTTCAATCAGTGCAATGATACCTCTCAAAAAAGGAACCTTCTTTAGTTTTTGAAATGTCGGGTTTTGCTTACGCGGGAGTTGAAAATACTCAATTGAGTCATCTTTTCTCCTGATTGCCGTGACAGTCTGCCGTTTTCCACCGAACATGACACCTTCCATTACTGCCTGGCCGCCGTAAGCGGGTTTTTGATTCGTCATATTTACACCAGCCTATTCCTTACATTCCTAATCTACAATCACCATTGGTTGATCATGAATAAGGTAATTACAGTTTACTAAAAAATCTGTCATTCTTCTACTGTCTGAGGTGCGAATAACCAATTTAATTGCGTGACATAATGATGACATGAAGGAGATGATGAAAAAATGAAGATCCCTACAATCAACAGGTTTCCACTTGCGCTCTATACTGCAGCGGCAGGAGCTGTGTTTTTTTACGTTGTATACCGGATTTATGTCTATTTGCACTTTATTGAAAAAGACTTTTTAAAGCCTGAATTTTCGTTTATTACAGCTGAATGGAGATCAGGTGCTGTCAGTGAGATTTTATTTGGCATCATGATTATCATGGTTTCATTCATTTGGACTGTTCTGTATTATATGTTTTTCAGAAACAGGTCATCAATTTATCCCGGTATTTTTTCAGGAATGATGGTCCTTATCTTACTTTTATTTGCAGGATGGGCTCTGGACTGGCGGTTATATGCTCCTGATTTTAAGATGCACACCTGGTTTTCACTCTTCTCACTATTTATTCTGTACGGACTGTTTACAGGGTATTCAGTTTCATATGACGAACCTTATTCAGCTAAACATAGAGATAATTAAACAGCTGATATGTTACACTTAATTTGTGTGTCGAAGTATCAGGTAAAGGGGAGTGTAGTGCGGTGAAAATATTATTGCTGAACGGACCAAACCTGAACAGGTTAGGAAAAAGGCAGCCTGAGATCTATGGAACTGAGACACTGGAGTCAATCGAACTTCGTCTCAGAGCTGTCGCCGGAGCTAAAAGCTGTGAATTATCAGCTAAACAATCTAATCATGAAGGCGAATTGATTGATGCTTTACATGAAGCGGCAGATGAAGGGTACGCTGGAGTTATCTTTAATCCGGCTGCATATACACATACAAGCATTGCACTCAGAGATGCAGTTGCCTCTATTTCAATTCCTGTATTGGAGGTACACTTATCCAACATTCATGCGCGGGAAACATTCAGACATACTTCTATGATTGCTGCTGAAGCAATCGGTCAGATTGCAGGCTTTGGATCTTATGGCTACGAAATGGCATTATATGCCCTAATACATTATGCAAAGGAGAATGATCATGAGTAAAATTGATAAATTGAGACAGGCGATTGCCGGTCAGGCAGATGGCATGTTAATTACCAGCCCTTATAACAGAAGATATATGACAAACTTTACAGGTTCAGCAGGAGCGGTTCTGATCTCAAATGATAAAGCTTTGTTTATTACAGATTTCCGTTATACAGAGCAGGCTGAAAAACAGGCTGAAGGGTATGAAGTTATTACACATAAAGCACCGATCACAAAGGAAATTGCTGATCAGTGTGAGAAGATGGGTATTAAAAAACTGGCGATTGAATCAGATCATTTAGTACTCTCTACATACAAGCAATACGAAGAGTATATTAAAGCAGAACTCGTACCGCTTTCAGGAACAATTGAAAAGCTGCGTATGATTAAAGCTGATCATGAAATTAAGATTATTAAAGAAGCGGCTGACATTGCTGATGCTGCATTTAAACATATTCTTGATTTTATCCAGCCGGGCAGAACTGAAATTGAAGTATCAAATGAACTTGAATTCTTCATGAGAAACGCAGGAGCAGTCTCATCATCTTTTGATATTATCGTTGCAAGCGGTAAGCGTTCAGCACTTCCGCATGGTGTAGCAAGTGAAAAGGTGATTGAAAAGGGCGACTTTGTGACACTTGATTACGGCGCGCTGCATAAGGGTTACGCATCAGATATGACTCGTACACTTTCAGTCGGTGAGCCTGAAGAAAAACTCAAAGAGATCTATCAGGTAACACTTGATGCCCAGCTAAAAGCTATGGATGAAATCAAGCCCGGTATGACTGGCAAAGAGGCAGATGCAATTGCAAGAGATTATATTGCATCCAAGGGATATGGAGAGTATTTCGGACACAGTCTCGGTCACGGACTGGGTATGGAAGTACATGAAGGTCCGGGGCTGTCATTCCGTTCAGAAACAACACTTGAAAAGAATATGGTTGTCACAGTAGAACCGGGGATTTATCTTCCTGGAATCGGCGGCGTTAGAATTGAAGACGATACTGTGATCACAGAAAACGGAAACGAAACCCTGACACACTCGACAAAAGATCTGATTATCCTATAATATTAAGCTATGTTAAAGTCCAATAATGTATAGAACAGCTGGTGATTGCAGCGTAAGGGGACGACTCCCAGCAGGAGAAGCGTGACAGGTGAAACCCCGCAGACGCACAGCGGCGAGGAAGTCATATTGAACCGGAGCCAAAAGACGGCTCATGCGGAAAGCGGTCCCCTGGAGCGGAAATCAACAGCCAAATTTTACAATGCTTATTATTTAAAGGGTCAATGTAAATTTACGTTTACTTTTTGCCGTAAAGTATATACAATTACTAGCGGTAAAACTGTGAGACACCTTATAAAACGGAGGAATTCAATATGATTTCAGTAAATGATTTTAAAACAGGCTTAACAATAGAAGTTGACGGCGGTATCTGGAGAGTCATGGACTTCCAGCACGTTAAACCTGGTAAAGGTGCAGCATTTGTTCGTTCAAAGCTGCGTAACCTTCGTACAGGAGCAGTACAGGAGAAAACATTCAGAGCAGGCGAGAAAGTAGCAAAAGCACAGATTGATAACAAGCGTATGCAATACCTTTATGCAAATGGTGATATGCACGTATTTATGGACAACGAATCATACGAGCAGATTGAACTGCCTGCAGCACAGATTGAATATGAATTAAAGTTTCTAAAAGAAAACATGGAAGTTCAGATTATGATGTATCAGACTGAAACACTTGGTCTTGAACTACCTAACACTGTAGAACTCGAGGTCACAGAAACTGAACCGGGTATCAAAGGCGATACATCAAGCGGTGGTTCTAAGCCGGCTACAGTTGAGACAGGATTGACAGTTAACGTGCCATTCTTCGTGAATGAAGGCGATAAACTTGTTATTAATACAACAGACGCTTCATATGTATCACGTGTACAGTAATTTTCCGGACTGCCCAAATCATTGGGCAGTTTTTTTTATGGGCATAAATCATATGTTCGTTCAATAGGATAGTCGTAAAACATGAAGGAGCCAAACATGCACCAGATTCTCTCATATCTCCCTGAACGGCTGGCTGAAATCATTGTAGAGTCAGCCGGTCCAGACCTTGATGGCGTAAATGAAATCAGAATCAGAAAAGGTAAAGTGCTGGTATTAAAAACAAAGACGGGACAAAAAGAAATTCAGTATTATCCCGGTGAAGAAGATTGCCACAGACTGCTTGAGCGTATTTCAGATCATTCCGTTTATTCAATTGCAAATGAACTTTCAGCGGGATTTATTACAGTTAAGGGTGGTCACAGAATAGGAGTAGCAGGGGAAATGATCGAAAGTATGAATCAGCTGCCGACATTTAAGTATATTTCATCCTTTTCAATCAGGATCGCCAGGGAATTCAAATATACATCAGATGAGCTGATGACTGAATGCTGGAAACAACACGGCAGATGGCCTCATATATTAATTTACGGTCCTCCGGGCAGCGGAAAGACTACCTTTATAAGAGATGCAGTCAGATTTATTTCATCAGGAACTGATGGTATTCCGTCAAAAACAGTTTCACTCATTGATGAACGTTCTGAGATTGCTGCCTGTTATAAAGGGGTCCCTCAGTTGACATTCGGTCCGCATATTGATGTGCTCGATAAATGTCCAAAGACCCGGGGGATGAAAATGATGCTCAGGTCAATGGGACCTGAGGTGATCGCTGTGGATGAAATAGGGGGACAGGCTGATGGGCAGGCAGCTGATGAGATTTTATCTGCCGGTGTAAAAATTATCGTCACCGCACATGCAGAATCAGTTGAAGAATTGCTGCAGAAAGATGAGCTGTCATCATTAATGGCACATAAAGATTTATGCTTAATCAGGTGCCGGGATTGCAGCTACCAGATTGATACACGCTGATGTTCTCATTCGGAGCAGCCTGTATTATTTTGAGCTTTACACTCGAAGGCATGAGGAGAGCAGGACTGCTGATCAGAAGAAGACAACTGCTCCTTGAGTTTGTGCGCTTATGTAAATGGATGGAGAGAGAAGCTGTAGATAGAAGGGCTACCATTTCAGAAATGGTCAACACCCAAAAGGATAGAGAGTCTTTATTAAATGAATTTCTAAAACATATTGAGAACGAAATTACAGTAAAACCATTTGATCAGGTATGGAAAGAAACAGTGTATACTCACTCTACTTTTTCATGTCTTAAAAAAGAAGACATAAAGTGGATTGAAAAGATCAGTCATGCATTTAATCATATTCATCTTGAATCTCTTGAAAAAGAATTGAAATTTATCACCTCAGGTTTGCAGTCAGCTTATGATGATGCTTGTGACAATGAAGGGAAGTACGTAAAAATATACAGGACTTTAGGTTTTATGACAGGATTGATTGCAGTTTTGCTGCTTATTTGAAACCAGGAGAGATCGCGGGTGTATATTGATGGGGAAACACTGTTTAAAATTGCCGGAGTCGGTCTTGCGGTGGCATTTTTATATACAGTTCTTGAACAGGCTGGGAAAAAAGACTATGCACAGTGGCTGGCATTTTTCGGTGCAATGTATGTCCTTTACATCGTCATTCAGGCACTTGGTGATTTTTTTGAAGCAGTCAGGTCAGTTCTTATGTTTTACGATTAGAGGATTCAGATGGAAGATTTACTGAGAACAGCCGGTATCAGCTTTATGATTGGTTTTTTAGCGCTTCTTTTAAAAGACAGATCCCCACAGTCCGCACTTATGCTGGCATTCTGCGGAAGTGTTTATTTAATTAATGAACTGGTCGTAAAGATGAGAGAAGCAGCCGGTTTTCTAACGCAGTTAACAGGTTATGTGCCCGGACTTCATCAGTACTCGCTAGTACTCCTGAAAGTGGTGGTTATCGCATTTGTCTCAGAAATCTGCATACATCTAGTGAAGCAGCTCGAGCAGCCGCTACTCTCCATGATTATTGAATGGACAGGCAAACTGCTGATCCTAACGATCGCATTTCCGGTTTTCATTGAATTGCTTGAACAGATCGTTCAGCTGATGCCTGAAAATATGCTTCAGGGAAGACAGTGACATGAAAGAAACAACAATCAATCATGAAATAGAAACAATTGTTCAGGAACAGCTGGATGCACAGGACCATTCAGAATGGACAAGGTATTGGGAAGAACTTACAAGAGAATACGGTGAGTGCCTTCCACTGTCAGAGAAAAAATCGGTCTTTGATGCGCTCTTGAATTTTGATGCTGGCATATATGGCTGGATAGAAGGTATTGTGAAATACTCGCTCTATGAAATTACTGATCATTTACAGCTGATCTTCTGGCTTATACTGCTGCTTTTGATCAGTTCTTTTATCCATTTAATCGAGCAGTCATTTGATCACCATAAAGTCGCTGCCATCAGTCCAATTGTTATTTTAGGCCTTGTATTACTCACGATTATATCAAGCATAAAGCTGTTTCTGGACGTGATTTTTGATTCTCTTCAGACTCTGTCAGCATTTATGAACGGGTTATTACCGCTCTACATAGCTTCCATCACACTTTCCGGCGGTCCGGCAACTTCTGCCGCTTCATTCCCGATTCTTCTGATTATGGTATATGCCATTACATTCCTGATGAAAACAGTCATCATTCCTCTATTTATTTTATCGATATTCTTTGATCAGCTGAATCTGCTCTCCGACCGTTTCAGTATGGGAAAATTCGCTGCACTCTGCAGACAGACAGGCCTATGGATACTCGGAGTGACAGCTGTTGCATCCTTATCAATCCTATCCATTCAGACAACAGCTGCTTCAGCTGCTGATGGTGTTGCTGCAAAATCTGTCAAAACACTTGCAGGAACAATGCTACCTTTCGTAGGAAAAGTTGTTTCTGACACCGCTGATTTAGTTATGGCATCATCCATGCTTGCAAAAAACGCAATTGGTGCTGCAGGAGGGTTAATTGTCATCCTGATTGTCATATTTCCGGCTATCAAAATGCTTGTGATTGCAGTGATGTACAGACTGACAGCAGTTCTGATGGAGCCTGTTGCAAGTACCAGGCTGACAGACGCAGTAGATGCAGCAAGTAAGGGTATGTTTCATCTGGCTGCATCTCTGTTACTCACAAGCTGTATTTTCTTTATATCTATTATCGTTGTCATGTTTATCAGCAATATTCCAATCATGATCAGGTGAGGTGGATCATATTCAGTACTTAACAGACTGGACAATCGGACTGGCAGTATTAATTCTGTTATTTCTGATTGCTGATATATTGACACCGTCAGATTCATGGAAACCATTTGTCAGATTTACAGCAGGGCTGATTTTTTTATTTTGGGTGCTGAGTCCAATCAAACAATTTTTTGGTGACCCTGGGGCGATCACGCTTTCATTAACAGATGAATTGGAAAAATGGGTGTCAGACGAAAAAAAGAATGCAGACGAATTAATTGAAAGCATGTCCACTGATCAATCTGCATACATATTAGAACAAAGCGAAGACACTGTGCTTAATTTGATAGAGGATTCATGCAACTGTGAGATCAACGAAGTGGTGATATCAGAAAAAGATCAGGCGTACTCAATCACTTTGTCTTTGAGTGAAAATAGTAAAAATCAGGAGGCGCTGCTTGAGAACACATCTGAGTTACTGGGCATTCCAACCTCTCAAATCACAATCCTATACTAACAATGGGGGTATCAATGAATAAAATAAAAGAAGCAATTTTTTCTTCCAGAGATCCTACATTTAACAAAAAGATCCCAATTATTCTTTTGCTTTTTGTGATCGGGTTGATCATGATCACGCAAAATGAGCCGTCTGTCGAGTTGCCAAAAGAAGAGGTGAAGGAAGATACGACTGAAATTTCCGTTCTTGAAAGACAGCTTGAGAACAAAATTACTGTGCTGCTAAAAAAATCTCTCGGCACTTCTAAGGTCGATGTGATGATCACACTTGGCAGTGGAGAGAGAATGGTTTATGAAAAAAATGAGCAGATTCAGCAGGATAATGGAGAAGAACAAAGGGACGATCACCAGTCTTTTTCAGGTAGAAAATCGACTTCCTCGGAAGTAGTTTTCGGACAGGCAGCCTCAAGCGGGGAGCCTGTTTTGAAATATATTGAAAAGCCTCCGGTTGCAGGCGTGTTAATTGCGGCTGAGGGGACAGAATCTGCAGGTGTAAAAAAGAAGGTCATCGAGGCAGTTTCGAGGGCACTTGATGTCTCAACACACAGAGTGGCAGTAATACCTTATCAATAAGGAGATGAAATCATGCTGAAAAAACAAACGGTCTGGTTAATGACGATGATCGGACTTGTGGTCCTGTTATCCGTATATTATGTGATGTCACCGACTGATCAGGCGGCAGTTACTTATGAGGATTCTGAAGTGGTAAGTGGAGAGACTGAAGATGAGTGGGTATTTGAAGATGAGGTGGATGTGACATCTGAAGGGAACGATGACCTGTTTAATGTATTACGGATGGAAGTTCAGGATGAGAGAAGCGCACTGAAAGAGCAGCTGACGTCAAAAGTAGCATCTGCAGATTTCACAGCTGCTGAAAAAGATGAAGCGTATGAAGCAATGGAGGAACTGAACAGACTTGAATCAAAAGAAAAACTGATTGAAACAATGATTAAAGCAATGGGCTATGAAGATGCGCTGGTAAGAACAGATGATCAAAGAGTGCTGATTACTGTAAAATCGATTGACAATGAACATTCAAAAGAAGCTGCGAATGAACTCGTACAGCTTGGACGCAGGGAAATGGGTGAAAATACATTTGTCTCTGTAATGTTTGAACCTGCAGAATAATATCAATTTAAAGCTTAACCCTGGAGGATTTCTACCTTCAGGGTTATTTATATTGTGAAAATATGCGTCGTTATACAGATTTCTTATTTGTGATACAATATGTTTTGTGAAAGCGTTTTAATTTATAAAATAGCAGTAATCTTGAATTTAGGCCTGCTGTTAGCGTATGATAATAGCAGCTGCTGCTAATTAATATGATGATCAGGGAGTGTAAATGATGCTAAAAGTACAAGAAATCAGAGAAATTATTAAGTTAATCGACAAATCCTCAATTGATGAATTTACATATGAACAGGATGGCGAAAAGCTTAAGCTTAAAAAACAATCTAGAAAGACTGTAGAAACAGCTGCTGAAGAAACTCCGGCGTCTGAAACTGTTGCAGAGCAGCCTGAAGTAAAGACAGAACCTGTTAAGGAAGAGAAGAAGCCTGAACCGGTGAAGGAAACACAGCCGGAACCTGCCGCTGACCTCGAAAATACAGTTGAAATTAAGTCTCCTATGGTTGGGACATTTTATGAATCATCTTCACCGGATGCAGAACCGTTTGTGAAGACGGGTTCAAAAGTTTCTTCAGATACAACAGTATGTATCGTTGAAGCCATGAAACTCTTTAACGAAATCGAAGCTGAAACAGAAGGGGAAATTGTTAAAATCCTTGTTGAAAACGGTCAGCTTGTTGAATACGGACAGCCTCTTTTTCTTGTTAAAAAGTAGTTAGGAGAGAATACGTATGATAAAAAAAATATTAATTGCTAATAGAGGAGAAATTGCAGTACGTGTAATCCGTGCCTGCAAAGAGCTCAATATCGAAACAGTCGCTGTATATTCTGAAGCTGATAAAGAAGCTTTACATGTTCAACTGGCTGATGAAGCAGTGTGTATCGGACCTAAACTGTCTAAAGACAGTTATCTTAACTTTACAAATGTAATATCTGCTGCAAAATTGACTGGTGCAGATGCTATTCATCCCGGTTACGGTTTTTTAGCAGAGAATGTGGATTTTGCTGAATTATGCAGAGACTGTAATGTTACTTTCATTGGCCCAAGTCCTGAAGCAATATCAAAAATGGGTACAAAAGATGTAGCGCGTGAAACAATGAGAGCTGCCGGTGTGCCGGTTGTTCCAGGTTCAAAAGGTATTATTTCTTCACCGGAGGACGGGCTGAAGCTTGCTGATGAGATGGGATACCCGGTTATCATCAAAGCGACTGCCGGTGGAGGCGGAAAAGGAATCCGTGTTGCACACGATCAAGCAGACCTTGAAAAAGGGATTAAAGCGACTCAAAGGGAAGCTGAAGCTGCTTTTGGCAATCCAGGTGTGTACATAGAAAAATTCATTGAAGATTTCCGTCACGTTGAAATTCAGGTAATGGCAGATACACACGGAAATACGATTCACCTGGGCGAACGTGACTGTTCAATTCAAAGAAGGCTCCAGAAATTACTTGAAGAAACACCTTCTCCAGCACTTGATCAAAAGGTTCGTGAACGTATGGGGGACGCAGCAGTTAAAGCCGCAGAAGCCGTAGGTTACACAGGTGCCGGGACAGTTGAATTCATTTATGACCATAATGAAAAATCATTTTATTTTATGGAAATGAATACAAGAATTCAGGTAGAGCATCCTGTTACTGAAATGGTTACAGGAGTAGACCTGATCAAAGAACAGATCAAAGTTGCTTCAGGAGAAAAGCTGAGCCTTACACAGGATGAAGTCACATTCTCAGGATGGTCGATGGAATGCAGAATTAATGCCGAAAACCCTGAGAAAAACTTTATGCCGTCTGCCGGAAAGATTACAATGTATCTTCCACCAGGCGGTCCGGGTGTCAGAATTGACTCAGCCGCATACACAGGTTATGAGATTCCGCCATATTATGATTCTATGATTGCCAAAGTCATTACTTACGGAGCTACACGTGATGAGGCGATTGCCAAGATGAGACGTGCATTATCTGAATTTGTGATTGAAGGCGTTCATACAACGATTCCATTCCATTTAAGATTATTAAGCCACGATGTTTTTAAGGGTGGAGACTTTAACACAAAATTTTTAGAGAAGTATGATATCATGTCAAAAAAGGCTTAAGTAAGAGGGGGATCATATGACTGCTGAAAATGAAAATAACCTGTTGCAAATGAGCAGCATTGAACAAAACCAGCTGGGAAAAGTTGAAATTGCTCCCGAGGTGATTGAAGTCATTGCCGGGATCGCTGCCTCAGAAGTCGATGGTATCGCACAAATGAGGGGCAACTTCGCTTCCGGTGTAGCCGAGAGACTTGGCAAAAAAAATCATGGCAAAGGCATCAAAGTAGAGCTTGCAGACGAAGGGATTGTACTTGATGTGTATTGTACTGTTAAGTTCGGTACCGCGATCCCAGAGGTTGCTCAGAAACTGCAGGACAATATCCGCCAGACGCTAATGAATATGACAGCACTTGAAGCTGATGAAGTGAATATCCATGTTGTTGGTATTCAGTTTGATTCAGCTAAAACTGAAGAAGAAGATAAAGAGCAAAACTGAATATGATGAACACTAAAAAATGCCGCTCATATCAGCGGCATTTTTTAGTGTTCGCTGTGACAAGTTTAACAAAGCCTGCATGTAAAAAGGAATGTAACTGAAAGCGCATACTGACCATGAATTTTCAAAAACTGCTCATGTTCAGTTAGTAGGAAGCTCACTTTTATGCTATGATCTTTTTATGACATGGATATTATGTAATTAGAGAAGGAGTTAAACCTGAAATGAAAAGAAGAACGGCCAGAGAGAAAGCGCTGCAGGCACTATTTCAAATGGAAATGAATGAAATGGAGCCGGAAACAGCGATCGAAAATATTCTGGAGGGCGAAAAAAATGATGATTATTTAACTGATCTGGTTAGTGGCGTACATGACCACTTAACAGAAATTGATCAGATTATACAAAATCATCTTGAAAAATGGAAAATCGAGCGCCTTGCAAGAGTAGACCGCAACATTCTGAGAGTTGCATTGTATGAATTATTATATAAAAAAGAAGATGTTCCTTCTAGCGTAGTACTGAATGAAGCGGTTGAAATATCAAAGCGTTTCGGTGATGAAAAATCAAGTAAATTCGTGAATGGAGTTCTTTCAAAAGCAGTGTCTAACCTTCATTCACGTGATTGAATCACGGGAGGAAGTCTTGAATGTCAGCAGAAATAATTGATGGTAAAAAAATTGCACAATCAATGAGAGAACAGCTTAAAGAAAGAATTACAAACCTGCAGGGTGTCACTCCGGGGCTTGCGGTTGTGCTGATTGGAGATAACCAGGCTTCACAAACTTATGTTTCAATGAAACAAAAAGCCTGCGAAAATCTAGGTATTTATTCCAGACTGATCAGGATGGCTGAATCCGTTGCAGAGTCAGAACTTCTCAGTACAATTAATGAACTGAATGAAGATCCATCTATACATGGAATTCTTGTTCAATTGCCACTGCCGGCCCATATTGATGAAACCTCAGTCATTGAAGCGATTACTCCTTCAAAGGACGTCGACGGTTTTCATCCGATCAATGTTGGACGATTACAGACTGGTGGGGAAGCTTTCTATCCCTGTACACCTAATGGAATTATGAAAATGTTTGAATTTCAGGGTATAGATTTAACCGGAAAACATGCAGTTGTAGTAGGAAGAAGTAACATTGTCGGGAAACCGATGGGACAGCTTTTACTTAAAGAAAGTGCAACAGTAACCTATTGCCATTCGAAAACTGCAGATTTGACGGCACATACAAAGCAGGCTGACATTGTTGTTGCTGCTGCCGGTATTCATAATCTGATCACGGCTGAGCATATTAAAGAAGGTGCTGTTGTGATCGATGTTGGAATGAATCGTGACAGTGAAGGGAAGTTGTGTGGTGATGCCGACTATGATTCCTGCAAAGCAAAGGCTTCAGCGATTACACCTGTACCCGGCGGCGTCGGTCCTATGACGATTACGATGCTGCTATTTAATACAGTTGAATCAGCTGAGCGGTTTTCTAAGGTAAAATAAAGCTTCAGCTGAGCGGTTCCGGTCATTTTAATCGGAACCGCTTTTGCTTATTTGGGAGTGTTCATATGTCTGAATTAAGATATTTAACAGTCAGCGCGCTGACTAAATACATAAAAAGAAAATTCGATGCAGATCCGCATCTCTCAAATGTTTTAATAAAAGGAGAAATTTCCAATTTAAAGCAGCCGGGAAGCGGACACTTTTACTTTACACTGAAGGATCAAAAAACAAGAATCAGTGCAGTCATGTTTTCCTCTTCTGCCGGTTCACTTAAGTTTCAGCCTGAAAACGGGATGGAGGTTCTCCTTAGTGCGGATGTTTCAGTATTTGAAGCCAGTGGCCAATACCAGCTGTACGTAAAAAAAATGGAGCCGGATGGTGTAGGGGCATTATATCTTGCCTATGAGCAGTTAAAAGAAAAGCTTTCTAAGGAAGGGCTGTTTGATCAAAATAAAAAAAGAAGTCTGCCGGCTTTTCCTGAGCATATTGGTGTGATCACATCAGCTACAGGTGCAGTCATAAAAGATATTATGACAACAGCACAGCGCAGATATCCAATTGCATCAATCCGTCTATATCCCTGCTCTGTCCAGGGGGAAAAGGCTGTCCCTTCCATATTAGCCTCTTTAAAAGCGGCAGGAGAAGATAAGCTGCTAGACGTCTTAATTATCGGGCGTGGCGGAGGGTCTATTGAAGAATTATGGGCTTTTAATGATGAACAGGTTGCACGCGAAATCGCTGCTTTTCCTGTCCCTGTTATATCAGCAGTGGGGCATGAAACTGATGTAACAATAGCAGATTTTGCTGCTGATCTGCGGGCACCTACCCCAACAGCAGCTGCTGAAATGGCCGTTCCACACATTGAGGAAGTTCGTGAACGTATCATGAGACTTGAAGTGAGGTCGCATCGCGCTGTTAATCAGCTGATTGAATTTCAAAAGCAGAAACTGAAACAGAACACTGATTCAATGGTCTTTAAAAAGCCGGGGAAGTTAGTTGAGCCCCATGCCCAGTATCTCGACAGACTTGATGAAAAACTGAATAGAGAAGGTTTAGCTATCATTCAGCAAGCTTCAATAAAAAGAGAGCGGCTTCAGGAAAGACTGTTCAGACTGAATCCCTCAAGTCAGATCGAAAGCAAAAAAAATAAGCTTTACCGTCTTACCGAAAGACTGGAAAATACAACATCAAAAAAAGTAAATATGAACAAGCAGAGATTTATTCAGGCCTCTGCATCGTTAGAAGCTTTAAGCCCTTTGAAAATAATGAATCGCGGCTATTCACTTATTTATGACGACTCAAATGAGCTCATTAAAACTGGCGAGCAGGTAAAGCCAGGAGATAAGATAACAGTATCAATGCAAACTGCAGATCTACACTGTACAGTGAATCAGAAGATGGAGCGTGAAACTGATGGAAAAGAATAACCAGTACTCTTTTGAAGAAGCGATGGAACAACTTGAAAATATTGTGAATAAGCTCGAAGAAGGTGATGTGCCGCTTGAGCAGGCAATTGATTACTATAAAAAAGGAGTAGAACTTTCAAAGATGTGTCATGACAAACTGCAAAGTGCCGAAAAACAAATCGCGGTTATGATGACAGAACGCGGTGAAACCCCTATTGATCCTGAGGAGCTGTCTGAATGAGTGCACTTGAACAATTCAGTCATACTTATAGACAAAAAGTTGAAGCCGAACTGAATGAAGCCATTCAATCTTTGAAGACACCTGAAAGTCTAAAGGAATCAATGCTTTATTCAATCAGCGCAGGAGGTAAAAGAATACGGCCTTTATTGATGCTCGCAGTCATTGATACATTCAGTGAGCATACGGATAGAGGATTGAAAGCTGCTGCAGCACTTGAAATGATTCATACATATTCTCTGATTCATGATGATCTTCCGAGTATGGATGATGATGATCTAAGAAGAGGCATGCCTACGAATCATAAAGTATATGGTGAAGCAGTTGCGATTCTTGCAGGTGATGCCCTTTTAACTAAAAGCTTTGAATTGATTGCTGACTCCCCGGTAGATGACCGTTCGAAAGTAAGGCTGATCTCTATGCTTGCAAAAGCTGCAGGTGCTGAAGGAATGGTAGGCGGACAGATCGCTGACATTGAAGGGGAAAATATGGCACTTACACTTGAAGAGCTTGAATATGTCCACCGCAGAAAAACCGGCAGGCTATTGGAATTTGCTGCTGCAGCAGGCGGACTGATCAGCGGGTTAAATGATGAAAAGCTGAATCAGCTGAGAGCGTTCGCTGAACATATAGGCCTCGCTTTTCAGATCAGGGATGACATACTCGATGTAGAAGGTGAAGAATCAGAAATCGGCAAACCGGTAGGCAGTGATGAGGGGCGCCAAAAAAGTACTTATCCTGCGATTTTAGGGATGAGCGAAGCGAAAGAAAAGCTTGAATATCATCTCCGTCAGGCCCGGATGATTTTAACAAACCTTCATCCTGAACCCCAGATCCTGCTCGACCTTACTAATCTAATCGGCAATCGAAAAAACTGAGTGTCTGACAAGACAGCGGAAAAATGAATATGTTATACTTCCCGTAAATGGGTGGTGCAGTATTCTAGTCAGTCCGCCGATTCCGAAGGTGGGCCTAAAAATCCACTAAAGGGCATATCGATGAAGTTCCTGGTTTCGGCTTGAGGCGCCCAGCCTTGGGCTGTTTCTGGGAGTAAGGTTTGCGGGCGATCCACAATGGCATGTGGGCGATGACCCGCTTACCGCGGAGGCTTTCATTTTCAGCTGGCATAAAGCATATGCAGGAGAATGATTGTATGAACCTGCGGAAGTGATGACAATCAGCCGCAGCGTAGCCTGCCTTGAGTGGAAGATGAGGGGATTATGGTTACAGGGAACACATTAGTTGGCCATTAATATGTTCTTTTCAGCCCATATGAAAGCACTTCTGCAAAAGAGGATAAGGAATCAGGAGCAGGGCTGCCGGGGAAATCCCCTAGACTGTATGTATCCGTGTTCAGGGGATTAGAGTGCGGACTAAGTGGCAATCCAGTCCGGCAGTGGGAAACCCTGTCGAATTCGATATAATGGGAAACCCCCAGTATGGCAACAGCTGGTATTGAATTGGGAAAACCTACTGGACCTAAGCCGTAATGTTAACCTTGAGCGCGACCACCCTTTATTTTTGATTGGTGTGATGATTTTGAAAAACTTTTTACATAAATCAATAAAGTGGAGTGTTACAATAGCCGTTATCACAGGTGTGTTAGCGGCTATTTTTTCACTTTTATCAACAAGTATACTTAATCAGGTAAACTGGACAATCGGTTTATTTGTCGTATTAGTGATTGTGATTATCGGCGTATTTTTTGATATGCTCGGAATCGCTGCAGCTGCAGGTGAAGAGAAACCATTCCATGCGATGGCAGCCAAAAAGGTATATGGAGCCAGGCATGCAATCAGAATCGTCAGAAACGCAGATCGGTTTGCAAGCTTCTGTAACGATGTGATCGGTGATATTGCCGGCATCATCAGCGGAGCCGCAGCTGCAATTGTTATTATCCAGCTCGCAAATGAATTGCAATTAGGCGAAGGATCACTTATTGAAAGCTCGATTAATATCGGTCTGACAAGCCTGATTGCTGCTTTAACTGTAGGCGGAAAAGCAATGGGCAAGTCACTGGCGATCACGTTTTCCAGAGATATCATATTCAGGGTGGGAAAAACCCTACAATTTCTTGAGGAAAAACTCAACATTGTTATAATTAAAGATACTAAGAAAACGAAATAGAATTCATTCAGGCAATACCGGATCTTTTGCGCTGCAATTGACCGTTATCGCCATATAAGGAAAGTGAGTGATCCGGGTGGATATGAATCACATTAAAGATCCTGGTTTTTTAAAGACACTTAATAAAGAAGAATTGATTGGACTCAGTGAAGAGATCCGTACATTTTTAATTGAAAAGCTATCAGCAACAGGTGGACATATCGGGCCAAACCTCGGTGTGGTAGAACTGACGCTTGCGCTGCACAAGCATTTTGACAGTCCGACAGATAAGTTTTTATGGGACGTAGGGCACCAGTCTTACGTTCACAAAATATTGACAGGCAGGGCAGATCAGTTTGACACGCTCAGACAGTATAAAGGTCTCTGCGGTTTTCCGAAAATGATTGAAAGTGAACATGATGTATGGGAAACCGGTCACAGCTCAACTTCACTCTCTGCTGCAATGGGAATGGCGATTGCGCGTGATATTAAAGGTGATAGTAATTATGTCGTACCAATCATCGGCGACGGCGCTTTAACAGGCGGAATGGCATTAGAAGCATTAAATCATATCGGTCATGAGAAAAAAGATATGATTGTGGTGTTAAATGACAATGAGATGTCAATCGCACCGAATGTCGGCGCGCTTCACAGTGTGCTTGGACGTATGAGAACAGCAGGGAAGTATAATAAAGCTAAAGATGACCTGGAGTACCTGATGAAAAAAGTGCCTGCAGTTGGCGGAAGACTTGCCTCAGCTGCTGAGAGGGTGAAAGACAGCCTCAAATACCTCCTTGTCTCAGGTATGTTCTTTGAAGAACTTGGATTCACTTATCTGGGACCGGTTGATGGACATAATTTCGATGAACTTGATGAAAATATAAAATATGCAAAAAAAACAGAGGGTCCTGTATTACTTCATGTCATCACAAAAAAAGGAAAAGGATTCCATCCTGCTGAAACCGATACAGTAGGTACATGGCATGGGACAGGTCCTTATAAAATTGATACAGGTGATTTAATTAAATCATCTGCTAAAGCACCAGGCTGGAGTGCACTGGTGGCAGAGACAGTCAGAAAAGAAGCAAGAACGGACAGCCGTATTGTAGCTGTAACTCCTGCAATGCCTGTAGGGTCCAAGCTTGAAGGATTTGCCAGTGAGTTTCCTGACCGTATGTTTGATGTGGGAATCGCAGAGCAGCACGCTACAACGTTATCGGCTGGTCTGGCTACGCAAAAAATGAAGCCGTTTCTTGCGATTTATTCAACTTTCCTGCAGAGGGCTTATGATCAGGTGGTACACGATATCTGCCGTCAGAATCTCAATGTTTTTATTGGGGTGGATCGCGCGGGTCTTGTTGGTGCCGATGGTGAAACCCATCAGGGCGTATTCGATGTATCATTTTTAAGAAGTCTGCCAAATATGGTTGTAATGATGCCAAAAGATGAAAATGAAGGACAGCATATGGTCCATACAGCCCTTACCTATGACGACGGGCCGATTGCAATGAGATATCCGAGAGGGAATGGACTTGGCGTTCCGATGGATGATGAACTAAAACAAATTCCTATCGGCAGCTGGGAAGTCATAAAAGAAGGAACAGATGCAGCGATCCTGACTTTTGGCACAACTATTCCAATGGCGCTCGAAGCGGCTGAACAGCTTGAACGTGAAGGTGTTTCAGTGAAAGTAGTAAATGCCCGATTTATTAAACCGCTTGATGAAGCAATGCTGAAAGATTTATTATCAGTCAATATGCCGATCCTGACAATTGAAGAAGCTATTCTTCAGGGAGGATTTGGCAGTGCAGTGCTGGAGTTTGCACATGATCATCAATTTACATCATCAATTAAACGGATGGGAATTCCGGATAAATTTATTGAACATGGAAATGTTGATCAGCTGTTAGAGGAAATTGACCTGACCGCTGAACAGGCTGTAAAAGTAATCCGTTCCATTGTGCCAATGAAGGAGAAAAGAGCCTGAGCATGAAAATAAAAAAGCAAAGAGTTGATATACTGCTTGTCGATCAGGGACTTGCAGAAACACGTGAAAAAGCAAAGAGAGCAATTATGGCGGGTCTGGTTTTCCATAATGAAACCAGACTTGATAAGCCAGGGGAGAAAATTCCGGAAGATGCAGAACTGACGATGAAGGGAAAAGTCATGCCCTATGTCAGCAGAGGCGGATTGAAGCTTGAAAAAGCACTGAAAGAGTTTCACATTGACATTAATGAGAAATGCATGATTGATGTAGGTTCTTCAACAGGCGGTTTCACTGACTGTGCGCTGCAAAATGGTGCTGTTAAATCATATGCGGTGGATGTAGGGTATAACCAGCTTGCCTGGAAACTGAGGCAGGATCCGCGTGTAGTGGTCATGGAGAGAACGAACTTCAGATACCTTAAGCCTGATAATCTCACAGAAGGTATCCCGGATTTTGCTTCAATCGATGTATCATTCATTTCGTTAAGAATTATCCTGCCTGTGCTTAAAACACTTTTAAAACCTGGCAGTGATGTACTGGCACTTGTAAAGCCACAGTTTGAAGCCGGTAGAGACCAGGTCGGAAAAAAAGGCATCGTCAGAGATCCTAAAGTTCATCATGAAGTGGTAAAGAAAATATCTGATTTTGCAGTTAATGAAGGATATGAGGTGCTTGCAGGCTCATATTCCCCTATAACAGGTGGAGATGGAAATATTGAATTTCTATTGCACCTGAAAACAACAGAAAAAGAAACTGGAATGATCGCTCCGGAATTAAATCTGGAACAGATTGTAAAGGAAGCACATGCCAATTTCAAAAAAGCTAAAGCAGAGAACAGCCACTAGGCTGCTCTCTCTTTTTTTGCAGTTGATACATGCTATGGACGTGAGTGTACAAATTGGATCATCTACGGTAAGATAACTGTATATTAGAGCATAAATATTCATACAGATGGAGTGAAATTATGATAAATAAAGGGCAAAGGCATATAAAAATCAGGGAAATTATTGTAAACAATGATATTGAAACACAGGACGAGCTTGTAGATGAATTGAAAAATGCTGGTTTTCCGGTAACGCAGGCAACAATCTCAAGAGATATCAAAGAGCTCCATCTTGTGAAAGTGCCTTTACATGATGGAAGGTACAAATATTCCCTGCCGGCTGACCAGAGGTTTAACCCTTTACAGAAATTGAAAAGAACTTTGACAGATGCGTTTGTCCGTATAGATGGTGCGGGGCATTTACTTGTGATGAAAACATTGCCTGGTAATGCAAATGCAATTGGTGCATTAATAGATAACCTGGACTGGGATGAGATTCTCGGCACGATTTGCGGGGATGATACGTGTTTAATTATTTGCAGAACGGAAGATGAAGCAGGCATTATTTCAAAACGCTTTATCGATATGCTGTAATCAGGGGTGATATTGTTTGTTACAGGACTTATCAATACGTAATTTTGCTATCATAGATGAATTATTTTTACCGCTTGAAGACGGTCTCACTGTTTTAACAGGCGAAACCGGTGCAGGAAAATCCATTATCATAGATGCTGTTCAGCTTTTAGTTGGGGCAAGAGGGTCTGCTGAATTTGTCAGGCATGGTGAGAAAAAAGCTGAAATTGAAGGCGTATTTTCAGCTCCTGAGGGGCATCCGGTACACGTGAAATGTGAAGAATTTGGTATTGACCTTGAAGATGAAATGGTTTTACTCAAAAGAGATATTTCCTCTTCAGGAAAAAGTACGTGCAGAATTAATGGGAAGCTTGTGACAATCTCAATTTTGAGAGAAGTCGGAAGTGCTTTAATTGATATTCACGGTCAGCATGAGAGTCAGGAATTAATGGATGAGTCAGCCCATGTTCATTTACTTGATCAGTTTGGCGGTAAAGAAATTAATGAAGCAAAAACAAATTATCAGGAAGTATACAGCAAATATGATGAGCTGAGAAAACAGATCCGATCGCTTTCAGAAAACGATCAGCAAATGGCTCATCGGCTTGATCTGATCCAGTTTCAGTATAAGGAAATTGAAGAAGCTGATCTTTCTTTAAATGAAGATGAAGAATTAATGGAAGAAAAAATCCGTCTGTCTAATTTTGAAAAGCTGTATGAATCTCTGCAGACTGCTTATGATGCGCTTCAGGGAGAACAGCGCGGTTTAGACTGGACAGGCCTCGCTATGTCGAACATCGAGCATGCTGCAGATATTGACAGTGAGTTAAAATCAATCAGTGATACTGTCAGCAGCCAGTTTTACCTTCTTGAGGATTCAGCAAGAGAGATCAGGCAGCATCTAGACAGTCTGGAATTTGATCCCGAAAGGCTGCAGATCATTGAAGACAGACTAAATGAAATCAACCAGCTCAAAAGAAAGTATGGCTCTTCAATTGAAGAAATCATGGAATACTTTTCAAAGATTGAAGAAGAAATTGAAGCCATTACAAATAAAGATTCTTCACTAGAGGAATTAAAATATAGAATGGAATCTGTTAAGAAAGACCTGAATGTTGAAGCAGAAAACTTAACTGCCGTCAGAAAAAAATGGGCAGATATCCTGACTGAAGCAATCCATGGTGAACTGAAGGCATTGTACATGGATAAAGCCGTATTTAATGTGCATTTTGCTGATGTTTTACCTGACCGTTACAAGCCTGATGGGACTGATGACATTGAATTTTACATTTCAACCAATCCCGGTGAGCCGTTAAAACCATTGATTAAAGTCGCTTCCGGCGGTGAAATTTCAAGAATGATGCTTGCTCTTAAGACAATTTTCTCGCAGCATCAAGGCATTACTTCCATTATTTTTGATGAAGTTGATACCGGCGTAAGCGGAAGAGTAGCACAGGCCATTGCAGAGAAAATATATTCGATTTCTTCTCATTCACAGGTGTTATGTATTTCACATCTTCCTCAGGTTGCAGCGATTAGTGACCGCCATTTATTTATTTCTAAAGAAGTTAAAAATGACCGGACTCATACAAGTGTACTGCCTCTTGATAAAGAAGACAGGGTGAAAGAAATCAGCAGAATGATTTCAGGCGTTGAGATTACTGATTTAACAATCAGTCATGCAGAGGAGCTGATTAACTTAGCTCACACAATTAAGAAGTCAGCTGTGTAAAAGCTATCCATTAACGGATAGCTTTTTTCATTTAAGTACGTGATATTTTTCGTACATTCGCCCACATTATTAATACAACGGAAAGGAGGCGAGTATATGATCAGAAGGCTGATTCTTGTCATAGTGATGGTGTGGATCATACCTGCAGAGCCTGGTACTGCAGCAGAACTGATACCCGGGGGGCAATCTATAGGGATTGTGCTTGAAACCGATGGCGTATTAGTGACAGGGTTTTATTCTACAGAAAATAACAGCTCACCATCTAAAAGCGCAGGAATTAAAATAGGTGACAGAATCAGCAGTGTAAATGGTATACGTGTTCGTACGGCAGATGAACTCAATAAAGTGGTTCATTCAATTAACAAGCAGGAAACAGTCAGCTTAGAAGTCATCCGTGATCATCAAACCCTGACAAAACAAGTACAGTTGATGAAAAGTGAAAATGGCCAGAACCAGCTCGGATTTTTTGCGAAGCATGAAATTTATGGTGTCGGAACACTGACTTTTATTAATCCTGACACGCTTCAATTCGGTGCATTGGGTCATGTAGTGTCAGAGCAGCATACAAAACTGCCGGTTGAGATGAAATCCGGTCATATTAAAGAAGCTGAAGTGAAAGATATCCAAAAAAGCAGAGCAGGCAGTCCCGGTGGAAAAATTGCATATTTTGATGATAAAACTAGGATGCTCGGTGACATAAAAAAGAATGCATCAAGCGGGATATTCGGTGAACTTTTCAAGAGCACAAGTGCACTCAGGAATCAAAAAACAATCAGTACAGCTGAAAGAGCTGACGTTCAAAAAGGAGCAGCAGAGATTTTGACAGTTGTCAGCGGTCATGAGATAGAATCATTTGAGATAGAAATTCTCGAAACTGAAACTGATCTTCCGACTGGAGGTAAAGGATTAAAAATCCGTTTATCCGACCCGGAATTGCTTGAAAGAACAGGCGGTATTATTCAAGGGATGAGTGGAAGCCCCATTATTCAGAAAAACCGTCTTGTAGGAGCAGTTTCTCATGTGCTGATTCATCAGCCAAATGAAGGCTACGCTTTATATATAGAGGATATGTTACATGAACAGGCTTCTTAGCCTGTTTTTTTGTCTGTCTTCTTTTGTGATTACAAAAGTTCCGTGATAAACTGTTTATAAATTCGACATTATGTCAGTTATTGTTGAAATATATCGAAAAGCAGAGTAAAAGTGAGCTTTCGAAAGAAAACTTGTTAATTTATAAAAAAAGTCTTAAAATAAAAAGGGGATGTATTCAACTTGTCGAATACATTAAGTGAGAAATCATGATGGGGAGGAATATGAGTGGAGAAGATGAAGGTTTGCATTATCGATGATAATCGGGAATTGGTGTCAACACTTGAAACGTTTATTAACAACCAGCCGGATATGGAGGTAGTAGGTACAGCATTTAATGGACGGGAATTTCTTGATATGGTGGAAGAAATTTCAGTAGATGTTTGTCTGCTTGATATTATTATGCCTCATATTGATGGGCTGAATGCGCTGGAGAAAATGAAAGAGCTTGAACTCGAAAAAAATCCCCATGTGATTATGCTGACTGCATTCGGCCAGGAAGATGTCACAACGAAAGCACTCGAACTCGGTGCTTCATACTTTATTTTAAAGCCTTTTGATATGGAAAACCTGCTCCAGGTGATTCGTCAGGTACTTGGTAAAAAAGATCGGCCATTAATGAATGGACCAAAAAAAGAAAAAAATAAAAAACCAAATCTGGATGCAAGTATCACCAGTGTGATCCATGAAATAGGTGTACCGGCACACATAAAAGGGTACATGTATTTAAGAGAAGCGATCTCAATGGTTTATCATGATATTGAGCTGCTTGGGTCCATTACAAAAATTCTTTATCCTGATATTGCTAAGAAATTTAATACAACTTCTTCCCGCGTTGAGAGAGCGATTCGTCATGCAATAGAGGTTGCATGGAATCGTGGTAATGTAGATGCGATCACAAATATGTTTGGCTATACGGTTTCTGCAGCGAGGTCAAAACCGACAAATAGTGAGTTTATTGCGATGGTTGCTGATAAGCTGAGACTTGAACATAAAGCAAGCTGAAAACAACAGACTGAAGCGCCGGTAACTGCACTGGCGTTTTTTTCATACATATAATGAGAGGTGATTGCTGTGTCGCACATATTCGCCCACCGTGGCAGTTCCGGTACATACCCGGAAAATACTATGCTTGCTTTCAAAAAGGCTGAGAAAACCGGTTGTTACGGTTTGGAGTTCGATGTTCATATGACAAAGGACCTTGAAGTTGTCGTCATTCATGATGAAACTGTTAATCGCACCACAAATGGGAGAGGGGCAGTTAAAGACATGACCCTGGAAGAGTTAAAAAAGCTTTCTATTAAAAGCGGCTGGCTCAGGAAAGAGAAGATCCCATCACTTGATGACGTACTCGAATGGGCACAGGGAAATGAGATGATCATTAATATTGAATTAAAAAATGATAAAGTGTTTTACAAAGGGCTTGAAGAATTAGTTGTGCAAAAAGTTGCAAAATATCAGCTGGAAGGTCGTATTATATATTCAACGTTTAACCATGAAAGTGTGAAAATACTCAAAAAGATTACGACATGTGAGGTTGCTGCACTCTATTCAAGAAAAGGTATCAACCCTGTTTTGCTGGCACAATCATTAAATGCAGACGCGATCCATGCGAATTACAGAGTCATGACCCCGCAGTTGATGAGAGACTGTCAGCGTCATGGGATACCTGTGAGGTTGTATACGTTAAATAGGCCTCCGCTTATTCAAAAGTGGATGAATGAAGGACTCAGTGGTGTGATAACCGATTATCCGGATCTCGCTCAGAAATTTAAAGATAAAAAGGAGTAAAAGCAAATCATGCTTTTACTCCTTTTTTTTAATAAATCGCTGCTGTACCTTATTCTTCTTACGGTCTCTGTGCAGAAGAAATCCGCCAATAAAACTTAAGCCTGCTAGAAACATTAAAAGTCCCAAAAAGAACTGCAGTGCAAGGGAAGGCATCCAGGAAGCCTGTATGCCAAAAAACATATCCCTCATCAATTTAATACCGTAAGCAGCAATAACACCCGGTATCAGCAGGATAATAAGTGCAATAATTCGTGCCATAACTAAACTCCTTATATCAATCATTATGTACAAACTATGCGATGTATAAAAATCATTGTCAAGGAAAAGGCTTTCATGTACAATGTAAGAGGTTGCAAGATATTGCGTGAACATAAGGGAAGGATGAAATATATTGCAAAAAGTGCTGATAGTCGGAGCTGGGCGTGGAGGTGTCGCCCTGCTGCAAGTGATGGCTGAAAGTGATGCTTTTCAAGTGTATGCAGTTGTCGATCACGATCCGCAAGCGCCGGGTCTGATATTGGCACAATCTATGGGCATTCAGACAGGCCAACACTGGGAAAAGTTTTTAAGCATCGAAACAGATATCATAATTGATGTAACTGGGGATGAAGAAACTTTTAATCATTTGAGAGAAGCCAGATCTAAAAGGACAGTATTAATACCAGGAAGTGTAGCTTCACTTATTTTTCAACTGTTGACAGAAAAAGAATCGCTTATTTCACATTTAGAACATGATTCTTACATACGGGAACTTGCAATGAATTCCACACATGACGGCATGATCGGAATTGATTGTGATCACAGAATTATCTTATTTAATGACCGGGCTGCTGACATGATTGGCATTGAAAAAAAGAAAGCACTTCACCAGTCTATCTATCAGGTTGTGCCTCTCAGCGGTCTGCCAAGAATTATTGAAACCGGCAGAGCTGAAAACAATCAGGAGCTCATGCTCGATAATGGAACTAAAGTCGTAACTACAAGAATCCCGATGGTAAATGAATCGGGCGATATTATAGGTGCATTTGCAGTTTTTAAAGACATTACTGAAGTCGTTAACCTGGCTGAAGAGATGACGAATCTGAAAGAAATTCAAACGATGCTAGAGGCGATCATCCAGTCAAGTGATGATGCAATCTCAGTTGTTGATGAGCAGGGTCGCGGTATTATGATCAACCGTGCATATACGAGGTTAACCGGGCTTACAGAAGCTGAAGTGATTAACCAGCCGGCAGAAGCAGATATTTCTGAAGGTGAAAGTATGCATATGAAGGTACTTAAAACCAGACGTGCAGTCCGCGGTGTCAAAATGGTTGTCGGACCAAATAAAAAAGAAGTGGCTGTTAACGTAGCTCCGATCATCGTGAATGGGCAATTAAAAGGAAGCGTTGGTGTCATACATGATTTGTCAGAAATACATCAGTTGACGAGTGAGCTAGACAGGGCCAGAAGGATTATCCGGTCACTTGAAGCAAAATATACGTTTGAAGATATTTTAGGCAGTTCTGATGAAATGATGCTCGTTACTGAACAGGCAAAAGTTGCTTCCAAGACCGGGACCACCGTTCTTTTAAGAGGAGAACAGGGAAGCGGGAAAGAACTTTTTGCTAATGCGATCCACAACGGAAGTGACCGGAAGTATAACTCATTTATCAGAGTGAACTGCGGCAGTATGCCATCAGTATTCCTGCAGGAGACGCTTTTTGGCAACGGCTCCTCACCAGGGGTATTCGAGAAAGCGGGAGATGGAACTGTTTTTCTTGATGAGATTGGAGAACTGAGTCTTGATGCACAGGAAATGATTCTTAAAGCACTCAAAACAAAGAATCTCCCTGCAAACAATGGCAACTCATCAAAGAAGTTACATGCAAGGGTGATCACGGCTTCCCATATTAATCTGGAGCGGGCAATCGCAAAAGGTAAGTTTATGGAAGAGCTCTACTATTATTTATCAAGGCTGACGCTTCAGCTGCCTGCACTCAGAACGCATAAGGAAGATATTCCTGCCATCTGTGAAAGGTTAATTTTGAAGCTGAATCAATCATTTGGCAGAACGGTAAGAGGAATTTCAGAATCAGCGCTTGATCAGTTAATCCATCATGACTGGCCCGGAAATGTACGGGAGCTTGAAAATGTATTAAGCAGAGCAATGATATTTATGGATCCTAAAGAAGAACTGATTGAGCATAAGCACTTAATACCACTTCAGACCGAGCAGTCGTTTAAGCGGGAGATGAATGGGCCACTGGCAGAACAGCTGGAAAACGTTGAAAAAGAAATTATAGAACAGACCTTAAGAAAGCATAGCGGCAATAAAACAGCAACAGCAAAGGAACTTGATATTTCAATCCGGAATTTATATTACAAAATTGAGAAATACCAGGTTGAAATTGAAAGGAGTGGATAGATTGATACGTTTTGAAGATATTTTCAGAAAAGCTGAATCGGCTGCGGGAGCAACGGTAGCTGTTGCAGCTGCAGAAGACCAGGAAGTACTGAAAGCGGTGGAGATGGCGATTGAAAAAAAGCTGGGCCGTTTCATACTGGTTGGTGATAAACAGTCCATTAACGCTATAATCAGACAATCATTTCCCGCTCTTGATCAGCACGAGGCAATAGAATTTCATCATACAGAACATAGCCAGGCTGCACTTGAGGCTGTAAAGCTCGTTAGTTCAGGACGCGCAGGTGTGCTGATGAAAGGGCATGTCGAAACGTCTGTTTTATTAAAAGCAGTGTTGAATAAAGAAGTAGGGCTCAGAACAGGAAGCGTTCTTTCACACGTTGCTTTATTCGAAGTTCCTTCTATTGGAAGAAGTATCTTTGTCACTGATGCTGCAATGAATATTGCACCTGATCTGAATCAGAAAGTGCAAATCGTTAACAATGCGGTAAAAATTGCACACGGGACAGGTCTTAAAAACCCTTCAGTCGCACCACTTGCAGCTGTAGAGACGATTAACCCTGCTATGCAGGCAACACTTGATGCTGCAGCGTTAACGCAAATGAACAGAAGGGGACAGATAAAAGGCTGTCTCATTGATGGTCCACTTGCACTTGATAATGCAGTTTCAGAGACAGCAGCCGCTCATAAAGGGATTACAGGTCCTGCAGCAGGAAATGCAGATATTCTGCTCGTCCCATCAATAGAATCAGGCAATATTTTATATAAGTCTTTAATGTATTTTGGTAACAGTAAAGTAGGAGCAGTCATTTCCGGTGCCAAAGCGCCGATTGTTCTGACATCAAGAGCTGATACAGCTGAAAGCAAGCTCTATTCATTAGCACTTGCGATTTGTACATCATATTAATTAGGGGGAAATTACGATGGAACTATTTACTTATATGGAGCAATACGATTATGAGCAGCTGGTATTCTGCCAGGACAAAAATTCAGGTTTGAAAGCAATTATCGCCATTCATGATACAACGCTTGGACCTGCATTGGGCGGTACGAGAATGTGGACTTACGATTCAGAAGAAGCAGCTATTGAGGATGCGCTTCGCCTGGCAAAAGGAATGACCTATAAAAACGCAGCAGCAGGACTGAATCTGGGCGGCGGTAAAACAGTTATCATCGGAGATCCTCTTAAAGATAAAAATGATGAGATGTTCCGTGCGTTCGGCCGTTATATCCAGGGTCTTGCAGGCCGCTATATTACAGCTGAAGATGTAGGAACGACAGTGAAGGACATGGATCTGATCCATGAAGAAACTGACTACGTCACAGGTATTTCACCTGCATTCGGCTCATCCGGTAACCCTTCACCTGTAACAGCTTATGGCGTATATCGCGGCATTAAAGCTGCAGCGAAGGAAGCTTACGGCAGCGATTCACTTGAAGGTAAAACAATTGCCGTTCAGGGAGTAGGGAATGTAGCCTTCACACTTTGCCGTCACTTACATGAAGAAGGAGCAAACCTGATTGTAACAGATATTAACAAAGAATCTGTTCAGCGTGCTGTTGAGGAGTTTGGTGCAAAGGCTGTTGAACCAAACGAAATTTACGGCGTGGAATGTGATATCTTTGCACCTTGTGCTCTTGGCGCGATTATTAACGACCAAACGCTTGAAGTCCTAAAAGCCGATGTGATCGCAGGGGCAGCTAATAACCAGTTAAGAGAAACAAAGCACGGAGATATTCTTCATGAGCGTGGCATTGTTTATGCACCTGATTATGTTATTAATGCAGGTGGAGTAATCAATGTAGCTGATGAATTATACGGCTATAACCGTGAACGTGCGATGAAAAATGTAGAAAAAGTTTATGATAACGTAGCGCGTGTTTTTGAGATTGCAAAGCGTGACGGGGTGCCTAGCTACCTTGCTGCTGATCGAATGGCAGAAGAGCGTATTGCGAGTATGGCGAAATCAAGAAGTCAATTTCTTCGCAGTGAACACAATATTTTAAGCAGAAGATAATTTTTGAATAAACTGATGCACCTGCAAAGCGGGTGCATTGGTCTGTAGGTTGGAGGGAATAACGTGCAGGATCAACAATACCGTATATTAGTAATCAATCCAGGATCCACATCTACAAAAATAGGGATCTTTGACAATGAAACTGCCATTTTGGAAAAAACAATTCGCCATGAAACTGCTGAGATTGATCAATTCGAAAAAATTATTGACCAGTATCAGTTCAGAAAAAAAACAATTCTTGAAGCACTTGATGAAGAAGGAATGAATGTCTCCAAACTCAATGCTGTATGTGGCCGCGGGGGTCTCCTAAGACCGATCGAAGGGGGTACTTACAGCGTAAATGATGCAATGCTTAAAGATCTGAGACAGGGGTACTCCGGTCAGCATGCATCAAATCTTGGCGGCATTATTGCGTTTGAGATTGCTGAAGGGCTGAATATTCCTTCGTTTATCGTGGATCCTGTTGTAGTAGATGAACTGTCAGATACTGCAAGGGTTTCAGGATTTTCATTAATTGAACGAAAAAGTATTTTTCATGCGCTGAATCAAAAAGCAGTTGCCCGCCGTGTAGCAAAAGAAATCGGTAAGCCATACAGTGAATCGACCTTTATCGTGACACACATGGGCGGAGGTATTACTGTAGGTGTTCATCAAAATGGACGGGTGATTGATGTGAATAACGGACTGCACGGGGATGGGCCATTCAGTCCGGAGCGGGCAGGTACCGTACCGGCTGGAGACCTTGTTGAGTTATGTTTTTCAGGAAATTATTATAGAGAAGAAATTATGAAAATGCTTGTTGGCCAGGGGGGTCTTGTAGGCTATCTGGGGACCAATGATGCAGTGAAAGTTGAGCAGATGATTCAAAAAGGGGACGCAAAAGCAAAACAGGTCTATGATGCAATGGCCTATCAGGTAGCGAAGGAAATCGGTGCTGCCGCTGCAGCTGTCAGCGGAAAGGCTGATGCGATTATCCTGACTGGTGGACTTGCGTATGGAAAAGAGTTTGTTGAACTGATCAGTAATCGCGTTGACTGGATTGCTGATGTGATTGTTCAGCCTGGCGAAAATGAACTGCAGGCACTCGCGGAGGGTGCCCTCAGAGTATTGCGTAATGAAGAATCTGCAAAAATATATTCAGCGAACTAGGAGGAATCATCATGGCAGAAGAATATGATCTCGTCATTATCGGTGGCGGTACTGGCGGGTACGTAGCTGCAATCAGAGCTTCACAGCTTGGATTGAAAACAGCGATCGTAGAAAAAGGTAAGATAGGTGGTACGTGTCTTCATAGAGGCTGTATTCCAAGTAAAGCCCTTTTGAGAAGCGCTGAAGTATTCGCAACAGCAAAGAATGCAGAAGAATTCGGAGTTGAGATCAGCGAAGCCGTTTTAAACTTTACGAAAGTACAGCAAAGAAAACAGGCCATTGTAGACCAGCTCCATAAAGGTGTACAGCATCTGATGAAGCAGGGGAAAATAGATGTATTTGATGGATTTGGAAGAATTCTCGGACCATCTATCTTCTCTCCAATGCCCGGCACGGTTTCAGTGGAAATGACTGACGGTACAGAAAATGAAATGCTCATACCGAAAAATGTGATTGTTGCAACCGGCTCTAGACCACGGTCTCTGCCAGGCCTTGAAATTGACGGTAAGCATATTCTGAGCTCTGATGAAACGTTAGAGCTTGAAGAGCTTCCAAAGTCTATCATTATCGTAGGCGGAGGTGTAATCGGTATCGAGTGGGCTTCAATGTTAAATGACTTTGGTGTTGAAGTAACAGTGCTTGAGTACGCAGACCGTATTATTCCTACTGAAGACAGCGACGTGTCTAAAGAAATGGAAAAGCTTCTGAAGAAAAAAGGAATTACAATTGTTACTTCAGCTAAAGTGGATGCTGAAAGTGCCTCTACTGGAGATGAAGTGTCCATCTCAGCTGAAGTAAAAGGTGAAACGATTACCTATACGGCTGAAAAGATTCTTGTTTCCGTTGGCCGCAGCGCAAATACTGAAGGTATTGGACTTGAAAACACTGATATTCAGGTGGAAAACGGATTTATTAAAGTGAATAACAAGCTACAAACAAAAGAATCTCATATCTATGCGATCGGTGACGTGATCGGCGGGCTGCAGCTGGCTCATGTGGCGTCACACGAAGGGATTCATGCCGTCGAACATATTGCAAATATGGAAGTTGAACCGATCGATTACAGCCTTGTCTCAAAATGTATTTATTCAAGTCCTGAGGCTGCAAGTGTAGGTCTGACTGAACAGCAGGCGAAAGATGAAGGCTTTGATGTGAAAGTTGGTAAATTTCCGTTTAAAGCAATTGGAAAAGCACTTGTATTCGGAAAGTCAGATGGCTTTGTGAAAATTATTGCTGATAAAGCTTCAAATGATATCTTAGGCGTCCATATGATCGGACCGCATGTAACGGATATGATTTCTGAAGCAGGTCTTGCGAAAGTACTTGACGCTACACCTTGGGAAGTCGGACAGACGATTCACCCGCACCCTACGCTGAGTGAAGCGATCGGTGAAGCAGCACTCGCAGTTGATGGAAAAGCAATTCATTCTTAATGCAGGAGGCGAAAGTAAAATGTCAAATTCACGTCACGAAGAATTAGGTCTGACAAATGAAGATGTTTTGAAAATATATGAAACGATGTTAATGGCAAGACGAATCGACGAACGTATGTGGCTATTGAACCGTTCAGGTAAAATTCCATTTGTTATTTCATGTCAGGGTCAGGAAGCTGCACAGGTTGGAGCAGCCTACGCACTTGATACAGAAAAAGATTATGCTCTTCCTTACTATAGAGATATGGGGGTTGTGCTTCATTTTGGTATGACTGCCCGTGAACTGATGCTATCAGGTTTTGCAAAAGCAGAAGACCCTAACTCAGGCGGACGTCAGATGCCTGGACATTTCGGTCACAAAGCAAAGCGGATCGTAACCGGATCATCACCTGTAACAACTCAGGTCCCGCATGCTGTTGGACTTGCTCTTGCAGGTAAAATGGAGAAAAAAGATCTTGTCACTTTTGTTACTTTTGGTGAAGGATCTTCAAACCAGGGAGATTTCCATGAAGGTGCAAACTTTGCAGGGGTACATAAATTGCCCGTTATCTTCATGTGTGAAAACAATAAGTATGCAATCTCTGTACCGATCGAAAAACAGCTTGCATGTGAAAACGTATCAGACCGTGCGATTGGGTATGGTATGCCGGGTATTACAGTAGATGGTAATGATCCGCTTGAAGTTTACAAAGCTGTTAAAGAAGCAGCCGACAGAGGACGCCGTGGTGAAGGCCCAACATTAGTAGAAACGGTCTCTTACCGTCTGACTGCGCACTCGTCTGATGATGATGACCGTGCATACCGTTCTCCTGATGAAGTGGCAAAAGCGAAATCTCTTGATCCGATCATTACGTTTGGTGCTTACCTGAAAGAGAATGGTGTCATGAATGATGAGCTCGAAAAAGAAATCAACGACCGGATTATGAAAGAAGTAAATGAAGCGACTGATTACGCTGAAAAAGCACCTTATGCAGATGCTGAGTCAGCTTTAAAATACGTATACGCAGAACAAGAATAAAGGAGGATAAACCGATGCCGGTAATGTCATATATTGACGCTGTTACATTAGCAATGAAAGAAGAAATGGAACGGGACGAGCGCGTGTTTGTCCTTGGTGAAGATGTTGGGAAAAAAGGTGGCGTATTCAAAGCAACGAATGGATTATACGACCAGTTCGGTGAAGATCGTGTCATTGATACACCTCTTGCAGAATCTGCCATCGCAGGTGTTGGAATCGGAGCTGCTATGTACGGGATGCGTCCGATTGCCGAAATGCAATTTGCAGACTTTATTATGCCTGCTGTGAACCAGATTATCTCAGAAGCAGCAAAAATCCGTTACCGTTCCAATAACGACTGGAGCTGTCCAATGGTGATCAGAGCGCCTTATGGAGGCGGTGTACACGGTGCGCTGTATCATTCTCAATCTGTTGAAGCGGTATTTGCAAACCAGCCCGGGCTGAAAATTGTTATGCCTTCAACACCACATGATGTAAAAGGTCTGCTGAAAGCCGCGATCCGTGATGACGATCCGGTTATGTTCTTTGAGCACAAGCGTGCCTACCGTCTGATTAAGGGTGAAGTGCCGGATGAAGATTATACTATTGAAATCGGCAAAGCAGACGTGAAACGTGAAGGCGAAGATATTACAGTGATTACTTACGGATTATGCGTACACTTTGCCCTGCAGGCTGCAGAACGCCTGGCTGAAGATGGCTACAGCGTACACGTGCTTGACCTTCGTACCATCTATCCTTTAGATAAAGAAGCGATCATTGAAGCTGCTTCAAAAACTGGCAAGGTACTATTGTTAACTGAAGATACAAAAGAGGGAAGCATTATGGGAGAAGTATCTGCCATTATCGCTGAAAACTGCCTCTTTGACCTTGACGCACCAATTATGCGACTTGCAGGACCTGATGTACCCGCAATGCCATATGCACCTACAATGGAGAAATTCTTTATGGTGAACCCTGATAAAGTAGAAAAAGCAATGAAAGAACTTGCTGAATACTAATCACCTCTGTTAAGACTTTTAGCAGAGCACAATAAAAAGGAGGCTATTTCCTTGGGTATTGAAAAAATGACGATGCCTCAGCTTGGTGAATCTGTTACTGAGGGTACGATTGAAAAATGGCTCGTGCAGCCGGGAGATTCTGTTAATAAATATGATCCGATTGCTGAAGTGAATACAGATAAGGTCAATGCAGAAGTGCCGTCTTCATTTACAGGCGTTATTAAAGAGCTGATCGCAAATGAAGGTGACACACTTGAGGTCGGAGAAGTAATCTGCTCAATCGAAGTAGAAGGCGGATCTGCAGAGGAACCTGCTGAAAAGAAAGAAGAGAAATCTGAAGCGCCGGTTTCAAATGAGAAAAAGTCAGCATCTGACACTAAAAAACCTCAAACGAAACAGACTGGTACAAGGTTCTCACCTGCAGTGATGAAAATGTCACAGGAGCACGGTATTGACCTGTCACTTGTTGAAGGCTCAGGTAAAGAAGGGCGCATTACAAGAAAAGATCTTCAAAAAATCATTGATTCAGGGGAGATTCCAACTGCAGACCAAAAGCCGGCTGAACCTGCACCTGAACAGAAGCCTGCAGCCCAGGCGGCACCGAAGCCTGCTGCACCGAAGCAGGATATCCAATCTGCACCTGGAGATATTGAAATCCCAGTAACAGGTGTAAGAAAAGCGATTGCTGCCAACATGCTGAAAAGTAAGCATGAAGCACCTCATGCATGGACAATGATGGAAGTGGATGTAACAAACCTTGTTCAATACCGCGACTCAATCAAAGGTGAGTTCAAGCAAAAAGAAGGATTCAATATTACTTATTTCGCATTCTTTGTTAAAGCAGTAGCGCAGGCACTAAAAGAATTCCCTCAGATGAATTCAATGTGGGCCGGGGATAAAATCATTCAGAAAAAAGATATTAATATCTCTATCGCAGTTGCTACAGACGATGCGTTATTTGTACCAGTTATTAAGCATGCAGATGAAAAAACAATCAAAGGAATCGGCCGTGAAATTAATGAGCTTGCAGGAAAAGTACGTGCAGGAAAGTTGAAGTCCGAAGAGATGCAGGGCGGGACATTTACAGTAAATAATACCGGCTCATTCGGTTCTGTACAGTCTATGGGTATTATCAATCACCCGCAGGCAGCAATTTTACAGGTTGAATCAATTGTGAAAAGGCCTGTAGTGATGAATAATGGCATGATCGCTGTGCGCGACATGGTTAACCTTTGTCTTTCACTTGACCACCGCGTACTTGATGGTCTTGTGTGCGGGAGGTTCTTGCAGCGCGTAAAAGAAATCTTAGAGAATACATCTGAAAATACTACTGTATATTAATTAGCTCAGGCCGCCAGTTTATACTGGCGGCTCTCTTTTCAATGTCTCAACTTTTCACTATACTGGTATTGAGAGAATTGAAAACGATTACATAAGGGGGAAAGCTGCACAGCAGCAACAACATGAATAATAAAACAGTATTTCCGGCAGCTTCATATGAAGAGTGGATTGAACAGGTGGAAAAAGTGTTAAAAGGAAAGCCGGTTGATTCATTAAATAAAATGACGCCGGAAGGAATTACGTTACATCCTTTATATACAGACAGACCTGAAACAGACGACAGCCATATTTCAAGGTACTGGAAACCTAACCCTGACTGGCTTATTGCGCAGCAGGCATTTGGACTTCAAGCATCTAAGCTGATTTCAGCTGCAAGAGAAGAGTTAACCAGAGGTTCTGACATAGTCGCATTAGATAGTGAGACATCCGGCTGTTTTAACGCTCAGGATGCCGTCAGCCTGTTTAGCTTAAAAGACGAATTACATATCTATATAAAACATCAGGACGGGAACCCCTGGATCCAGGCCCTGAGTGACCGGAAAGTAAGAGGTGTTCTGGGAAGGGACTGGGGTAGCCAGGTTCAAAATAATACGACGGATGAAGCCTTTACAGAGATGAAAGAAATTGATCAGACGCACCCCGAATTGAAAAGTGTGATCCTCTCTAGTATTTCAATTCATCAAAAAGGGGCGAATATGATTCAGGAGCTTGCATTTATTCTTTCTCAGGCAAGCAGCGTGATCAGAAAAGCTGATCACCATGGATGGGCAATTGATAAGATTTGTTCTAAGATTCATGTGGAATTTGCAATCGGCTCAGATTTCTTTATGGAAATTTCAAAGCTGAGAGCTTTCCGGGCACTATGGCATCATTTCATGTCTCAGTATGGTGTCACACACACAGTGACAATTGGTGCTGAAACTGCTCAATTTACAAAATTAACACAGGATGAACATACAAATATGCTGAGAAGCGGGAATGAAGCTTTTGCAGCTGTTCTCGGCGGTGCTGATTATATCAGTGCAAAACCGTATGACTGGTTTAAACAAAAACCCTCCCAGCAGGCAATTCGTGCTGCGAGAAATATACTCCTGATTTTAAAGGAAGAAATGTTCCTGCAAAACCAGATTGATCCTGCAGGCGGGTCTTACTATGTTGAACATCTGACAAAAGAAATTGCTGAAAAGGCATGGGAACAATTTTGTGAGATTGAAGATAACAAGGGCATAGAGCATGTCTACAGTGAATTCATGAATGAGATTAAAACAGTCTTTGATAAAAGAGATCAGGATGTTCGTACCAGAAAACAATCACTCGTTGGTTTGAACAAATATGCACCACCAGAAAAGAATATTCTGAAACACATACCGGAAACAGCAGGCTATTCCTGGGACCTTCTGATCCAGAAGGTAAAAACGACTTCAACTGCGAGTGTATCACTTTATCCTGTGGGTGAATTAAAAGATTACAAACCGCGGGCAGATTTTGTGAAAGGTGTATTCTCAGCTGCAGGGATCGTACCTGATATTAATAATAATGAAGCGCAAGTGATCATCGTCTGCGGTTCTGATAAAGCATATGAAGAATATTTATTCGGTGTCATTCAATCAAAAAAAGCAGGACAAAAGGTATTTGCAGCTGGAAAGTATGAAGCTAGAGGACTTGATGGGGTTATATACAGCGGTATGGATATGATCTCATTTCTTGAAGAAGTATTGTTTGGTCAGAAGGGAGCAAATGGTCATGAAGCCTGAATTTAAGAAAAGTTCATTCAAATGGTCTGATTATACAAATACCACAAAGGCAGACAGCAGGCCAATGATTACAAACGAAGAAATTGAAATTAATTCGTATTATACTTCAACGGATGTTGAACAAGCTGACTATGTGAACGAACTTCCAGGGACAGCCCCTTTTACAAGAGGTCCGTACCCGACGATGTATACGACAAGACCGTGGACAATCAGACAATATGCTGGATTCTCGACTGCTGAGGAAAGTAATGCATTTTACCGCCGAAACCTCGAAATGGGTCAAAAGGGTTTATCTGTTGCTTTCGACCTTGCCACGCACCGTGGATATGATTCCGATCATAAAAGAGTAACTGGGGATGTAGGAAAAGCGGGTGTAGCAATTGATTCAGTTGAAGACATGAAAATACTTTTTGACGGAATTCCCCTTGATAAAATGTCTGTCTCCATGACAATGAATGGTGCAGTTCTGCCAATCATGGCTTTTTATATTGTTGCAGCAGAAGAGCAGGGAGTCAGCCCTGAACAACTGTCAGGTACAATTCAAAACGATATTTTGAAGGAATATATGGTGAGAAACACGTATATTTATCCTCCTGAGATGTCGATGAAGATTATTGCTGACATCTTTTCATATACAGCAGGACATATGCCGAAGTTCAATTCAATCTCGATTTCCGGTTATCATATTCAGGAAGCCGGGGCACCTGCTGATGTGGAACTTGCATATACGCTCGCAGACGGACTTGAGTATGTAAGAACCGGATTAAAAGCAGGGATTGATATAGACAAGTTTGCGCCAAGGCTCTCTTTTTTCTGGGGAATCGGGATGAACTACTTTATGGAAGTTGCAAAAATGAGAGCTGCAAGGAATATGTGGGCGCAGCTGATTAAACCTTTTAACCCTGAAAATCCAAAATCACTGATGCTGCGGACGCATTCTCAGACATCAGGATGGTCATTAACAGAGCAGGATCCATATAACAACGTCATGAGAACATTGATGGAAGCACACGCTGCGGCAATGGGACATACTCAGTCGCTCCATACGAATGCACTTGATGAAGCAATTGCTCTCCCGACTGACTTCTCAGCAAGAATTGCAAGAAATACGCAGCTTTATCTTCAGGAAGAAACTGGTATCACCAATGTAATCGATCCATGGGGAGGCTCTTATTATGTTGAATCACTGACTCAGCAAATCATGGATAAGGCGTGGGCCCATATTGAAGAAATCGAATCTCTTGGCGGCATGACAAAAGCGATTGAAACCGGCCTGCCAAAGATGCGGATTGAAGAAGCCGCTGCTAAAAGACAGGCGAAAATTGATTCGGGCAAAGAAGTGATTATCGGTGTGAACCGCTTCCGCCTGGATCAGGAAGATGAAATGGATATTTTATCAATCGATAACGAGAAAGTACGCCAGGCACAGATTGAACGGATTCAAAGAATGCGTGATGAACGGGATGAGACAGCGGTGAATGAAGCGTTAAACGATCTGACTGAAGCTGCAGAGTCGGGTGAAGCAAATCTGCTTGAAAAAGCCATTTATGCTGCAAGACTGAGAGCCACGCTTGGAGAAATCTCAGACGCAGTTGAAAAAGTATGCGGAAGACATCAGGCGGTGATTCGATCAGTCAGCGGTGTTTACAGTGATGCCTACTCTGATGCAGATGCGATTGATAACGTGCGTGAAATGACTCAGGCCTTTATGGACAATGAAGGGAGAAGACCGAGAATCTTAATTGCTAAGATGGGTCAGGATGGGCATGACCGGGGGGCAAAAGTGATTTCCACTGCCTTTGCAGACCTCGGTTTCGATGTGGATATCGGCCCGTTGTTCCAGACGCCTGAAGAAACTGCAGCTCAGGCTGTAGAAAATGATGTTCATGTGATCGGAGTCAGCTCACTTGCTGCAGGTCATAAAACACTTGTGCCAGCGCTTATAAATGAACTGAAAAAGTGGAACAGGGAAGATATCATGGTCGTAATCGGCGGTGTCATTCCTGCCCAGGACTATGCCTATTTATTGAATAATGGTGCATCTGCCATCTTTGGCCCGGGTACGGTCATACCGGCAGCTGCTGAAAAAGTAATTGAAGAAATTTATCTCCGCCTTGGATACGAGGAAGTTATGCAGGATGACTAATCCTAAAAAAAGAAGAGTTTTTCAAAAGAAGGTTAGGGAAGAAATTGATGTTAAACACCTGGCTGAAAAAATGATTAAAGGTGACAGAGGAGCTTTATCAAAAGGTATTACAATCATTGAAAGCCATGCAAGACATCACAGACAGACTGCAAATGACCTGATTCAGCTGATTTTACCGTATACAGGAGATAGTGTAAGAGTTGGAATCACTGGTGTGCCTGGTGCAGGAAAGAGTACATGGATAGAGGCTTTTGGTAAAACAGCTGTCAGCAAAAAACATAAAACTGCTGTGCTTGCAGTAGATCCAAGCTCATCTTTATCCGGAGGCAGTATTCTTGGTGATAAGACCAGAATGGAATTTCTTGCGCATCACCCTGATGTATTTATCAGACCTTCCCCCTCCTCAGGCACTCTTGGCGGTGTGGCAAGAATGACAAGGGAAACGATTCTGCTCTGTGAAGCAGCCGGTTATGACCTTATTCTGGTTGAAACTGTCGGGGTAGGCCAAAGTGAAGGGATAGTAAGAGGCATGACTGATTTCTTCCTGCTACTTTCATTGACCGGGGCGGGTGACGAACTGCAGGGGATGAAAAAAGGGATCATGGAACTTGTTGATGCCATTGTCATTAATAAAGCGGATGGCGCCAATAAAGAACAGGCAGTTAAAACAATGCACGATTACAATCAGATTTTAAGATTTATCACACCAGCTACAAAAGGATGGAAACCGAAAGCCTATACCTGCTCAGCATTATATAATGACGGTATTAATGATGTTTGGGATGCAGTATTTGAATTTATCGAAGCAACAAAAAAAACAGGAGAGTTTCACAAACGTCGCAGTAGACAGTCAGTTGACTGGATGAATCAGCTTATACAGATAAAGCTGAATGAAACTTTCTTTAATGATCAGAAAAAGCTTCAACTTAAAATACTGGAAGAAAAAGTCCGTAGTGGTGAAGTGTCTCCTTCAGAAGCAGCAGAACTTTTGTTTGATTAAGTCTTTTGAGTAGCTTAAAACAAAAAAGGACGGCAGAAATTCTGCCGTCAAAGAAATCTAGGGAGTTTAGGGGTTAAATCTAGATCCTAGTAGCTATTATTCCACGGTTAAAAAAAAATAAACCTTTTTTATTTTATTCAGCCACATTTTTTGGAATGTTGTTAATTGTATATAGTTGATAAACATGCGGTTGTCATCTATGATTAAATTGTAATCACCTTTAAAGGAGAGTCGGAAAATGAGCATGGATTTTAATATATTTATGAATGATGTAGTCCGTCAGGCGAGAGAAGAAATTGAAGCTGCAGGTTACGAGCAGCTGACTACACCTGAGGAAGTTGAAGAAACGCTTGAAAAAGAAGGTACGACTCTTGTAATGGTTAATTCGGTTTGCGGTTGTGCAGGCGGTATTGCCCGTCCTGCAGCTTCACATGCGATCCATTATGATAAGCGTCCCGACCGTCTTGTTACCGTATTTGCAGGACAGGATAAAGAAGCGACAGCGAAAGCCAGAAGCTATTTTGAAGGCTATCCGCCGTCATCTCCATCTTTTGCATTACTGAAAGACGGAAAAATCATTTCAATGGTCGAAAGACATGAAATTGAAGGTCACGATCCAATGTCAGTAATTGCAAACCTTCAGAGTCTGTTTGAAGTGCACTGTAAAGAATTATAATAAAATTTAGGCTATGTTAAAGCCCAATGTTGTTTTAGCACAGATGGTGATTGGAGCGGAAGGGGGACGACTCCAGCAGGAGAAGCGTGACAGGTGAGCCCCCGCAGAAGCGTAGCTTCGAGGAGGCTCACCGCACGCCCTGCGGAAAGCGTTCCCTCTGAAGCGGAAATCAACAGCCACCTTTAACAGAGCTAAAATTTAAAAACCGTGCCGTGTGCACGGTTTTTTCTTATGTCCATATATTGATTGAAAAATCTGAATAATTTTATATTTATTCATTTATTAAAAAAGTATTGCAAGATCATGAGAGGGTGATAGAATAAAAATATAATAAATATACAAGTTATTGTATTAAAATACGTTTTTGGGGGAATTGAAATGAAAAAAATGTTATTTGTATCTGCACTGACGGGTGCGCTGGTATTATCAGCTTGCGGTTTTGAGGATCAATCAGGATCTTCAACAGAAAATTCATCAGAAGATAAGCCGCAGCTTGTAATGGGAACTTCAGCAGATTACAAACCTTTTGAATACGTTGATACTGCGAACGGGGAAGAAATTATCGGTTATGATATCGACCTTGCTAATATGATTGCAGACGAACTCGGATTTGAATTCACGATTAAAGATATGGAATTCAGCGGACTGATTACAGCTTTACAAAATGAGCAGGTTGATTTTGTATTGGCTGCGATGACGCCGACAGAAGAAAGAAAACAGAACGTTGAATTCACTGATATTTATTATGTGGCACAGGATATGATCATTTCTCTTGATGGCAGCGGGATCACATCTCCTGAGGATCTTGATGGAAAAACAGTTGGCGTTCAACTTGGTTCTATTCAGCAGGAGTATGTTGATGGGCTTGCAGAGGAAATGGATGTGACAGTTGAAACGAGAAACCGTATTCCTGAATTAATGCAGGATGTGATTAATGAGAGATTTGATGCGATTATCGTTGAAAATACTGTAGCAGAAGGATATCTGAATAATAGCGAGGAATTGACAGGTAACACAATTGAAGTAGAAGAACAGGAAGCCGGTTCTGCTATAGCATTACCTCTTGGCAGCGAATGGACAGAGCAGTTTAATGAAGTACTTGCTGAGCTTGAAGAGTCAGGTGAACTTGAAAAGCTGGCTGAAAAATGGTTCGACGCAGAAGCGTCCGAATAAATTTTAAAAGAGTGCTGCTTTAGAGCACTCTTTTATTGTTTCGCTTTGTTTCTAAATATCACGACAGGAAGGCTGATTGAGTATGAATTTCGAACAAATCGTCCCATCGATGCCATATATCCTACAGGGGATCTGGGTAACATTACAAATCGTTTTAATCGCAGGGTTACTCGGTTTTGCAATTGGTATTATTTTATCCTTATTTAAAATCGGGAGAATCCCATTTTTGAGATGGTTTGCAGACGGCTATACATCTATTTTCAGAGGAACGCCGCTTGTACTGCAGCTGATGATCATCTATTATGCATCACCTCAGCTCTTCGGGGTACAGATCGAAGCTTATACTGCAGCAATTTTATCATTCGGTTTAAACTCTGCGGCATATATATCGGAAATTATCCGTGCAGGGATCCAGGCGGTGGATAAAGGACAGCGTGAAGCTGCTATGGCGCTTGGTGTGCCATATAATAAAATGATGAAAGACGTTATTTTGTCGCAGGCACTAAAAAACATCCTGCCTGCTTTAATGAATGAATTTATTACTCTGACAAAAGAGTCAGCGATTGTGACAGTCATCGGTGTTACTGATATCATGAGAAGAGCTTATATCGTCGGCAGTGATAAATTTTCATTTTTAGAACCATTGTTATTTGCCGGAATGATTTATTATCTTATGGTACTGGTTCTGACATTTGCCGGTAAATGGGTTGAAGGGAGAATGAGAAAAAGTGATTAAAGTAGAAGGATTATATAAATCATTTGGACAACTAGAGGTCTTGAAAGATATCACCGCAGAAATTAAAGAAGGAGAAGTTGTCGTGGTGATCGGGCCATCAGGTTCAGGGAAATCCACTTTTCTGCGTTGTTTGAATCTGCTTGAAGAACCTACATCAGGGAAAATTGTGATTGGACAGGATGAAGTAACAGGCAAAAAATTCAACCCTCAGAAGCTGCGTTCAGAGGTCGGGATGGTGTTCCAACATTTTCACTTGTTCCCGCATATGACTGTGCTTGAAAATGTCACATATGCACCATTAAAAGTAAAGGGTGTTCAAAAGCAGGAAGCAGATCAGCTTGGCAGAGAGCTGCTCGCTAAAGTCGGACTGTCAGAAAAAGCAGACGAATATCCAAACAGGTTATCAGGCGGACAAAAGCAGCGTGTGGCAATTGCCAGAGCACTCGCTATGCAGCCAAATGTTATGCTGTTTGATGAGCCTACTTCAGCGCTTGATCCTGAGATGGTAAAAGAAGTACTTGATGTAATGAAGTCACTCGCGAAAACCGGTATGACGATGATGATTGTCACTCATGAAATGGGCTTTGCGAGAGAAGTAGCTGACAGAGTGATCTTTATGGACGAGGGAATGCTTGTAGAACAGGCAGATCCAACATCATTTTTCAGTTCACCTTCCTCAGAAAGAGCGCAGAATTTCCTTCAAAAAGTGTTATAATAAATCTGACGTTACCCAAAGTATATCGATACTTTGGGTTTAAATTTTTTCTATTTCATATATGTGAAAGAAAGGAAGAACGAATGTTTCGAATCGGATATCGCACCATAAAAACAGCTGCAGGGACTGCGATTGCCATTGCGGTTGCCGGAATGCTCGGGCTTGAAAATTTTGCATCCGCAGGAATCATTACCATTTTATGCATACAAAATACAAAGCGGAAATCTGTTAAAGCGTCCTGGAGCAGGGTTGCAGCATGTATAATCGCCATGATATTTTCTTTTTTCATTTTTGAAGGGATCGCTTACCATCCTGTTACCATCGGGCTGTTAATTCTGTTTTTCATACCAACTGCTGTAGCCCTGAAGATCAAAGAAGGAATTGTGACAAGCAGTGTCATTATTTTGCATCTGTATACAAGTAACCATATTACGTTCGCTCTGATTGGTAATGAATTAATGCTTCTGACGATCGGGGTGATCACTGCGCTTTTGATGAACTTGTACATGCCGAGTGTTGAAAGTAAAATGGGAAACATGCAGATGCAGATTGAAGAACAATTCAAGGAGATTTTTGAGCAGATGTCCGCATACCTGAGAGATACTCATTCAGAGTGGAATGATCATTTGTTAAAGGAAACAGAAGCTCTGATTAAAGAGGGGAAAACGATTGCTTTTCAGGATGTTGAAAATCACTTTTTAAGAAATGAGAATATTTATTATCTCTATTTTACGATGAGAGAAAAGCAGTTTGTGCTCATCAAAAGGATGCTGCCTCTGTTGCAAAGCTTAAATTCTGAAGTCGAGCAGAGGGAAATGATTGCTGAGTTCGTTGAAGATTTAAGCACGCATATTCATCCGGGAAACACAGCAGTCTTATATTTGAAAAAGTTGTTTGACATGAAGCTGCTGATAGAAGAAATGCCAATGCCAAGAGAGCGTAACGAATTTGAGACGAGGGCAGCATTGTTTCAGTTTATACGTGAAATGGAAGAATACCTGCAGCTGAAACAATCCTTCAGAGGGATTCCATTATCAAGAAGACAGGCAGAAATGTAAAGGAGCAGCGGATCCTGTGATCCACTGCTCCATTTTTTAAAATACAACCATTGATAATCCGATAGCAAGCGTCGAAGCCAGCATCGCAAAAATCATCAGGTAAACAATAAAAGTTCTGAATTTGCGGTTGCGCAAAATGATTCGCTCCTTTTACAGCATATTGATTTAATTGTACACGCCTGTACAATCCTTCGCAAGTAGTAGTCAACTTCAGCTGATATCGTTACAATAGAAAAGTAGCCGTCTGAAAGGGGAATTCTAATGAAAAAAACAGATCATATCGGAGTAGCAGTTAAATCAATTGAAGAAGCACTGCCTTTTTACACTAATATGTTAGCGCTTACTTTACTGAAGCAGGAAACAGTTGATTCCCAGGGAGTCAAAGTAGCATTTTTAGATGCCGGGAATATTAAAATTGAATTACTTGAACCGCTGAACAGTGATTCTCCAATTGCAGCTTTTATTAATAAGAGAGGTGAAGGCATTCACCATGTGGCATTTGGCGTGAGCGATATTGATCAAAGAATGGAAGAACTGAAAAGCAAAGGGCTAAAGTTTACCTCAGAGGGTTCAAAAACCGGAGCGGGCGGTGCCCAGGTCGCATTCCTGCATCCTAAACAGGCACATGGTGTGCTATATGAACTTTGCGATCACGATTATAAAGGAGGCAGTCATCATGAGTGATATGTTCGAAAAAATTAATGAGTTATACGATAAAAAACGGGAAATTGAGCTCGGAGGCGGAGATGAGCGCATTGATAAGCAGCATGAAAAAGGCAAGCTGACAGCCCGTGAAAGAATCGATCTTTTAGTGGATAAGGGGTCTTTTGTAGAATTGAATCCTTTTATTGAGCACCGCTGCGGAGATTTTGGAATGGAATCACAAAAGGGACCCGGGGATGGTGTTGTAACCGGTTATGGCAAAGTAAACGGACGCCCGATATATTTATTTTCACAGGACTTTACTGTATTTGGTGGTGCGCTTGGGGAAATGCACGCAGCTAAAATTGCAAATGTAATGGATCTTGCAGCAAAAAACCGGGCTCCGTTTATTGGATTGAATGATTCAGGAGGCGCCCGGATCCAGGAAGGTGTCGTTTCATTAGATGGATACGGTCAGATTTTTTACCGTAATTCCATCTATTCCGGCGTAATGCCACAGATCTCTGTCATAATGGGACCGTGTGCGGGTGGCGCAGTTTATTCTCCAGCTATTACTGATTTTGTTTTCATGGTGGATAAAACAAGCCAGATGTTTATTACAGGACCTAAAGTAATTGAAACAGTAACAGGTGAAAAAATATCTTCAGAGGATCTGGGCGGATCGAAAATACATAATTCTATCAGTGGAAACGCTCATTTCCGTGCTGAAACTGAACAGGAAACGCTTGAGCAGGTTAGACAGCTGCTTAGCTACCTGCCGCAGTCCAATGAAGAACAGCCACCAGTAGCCGATGTGCCGGATGAATCTGATGACAGACCGGACTTAGCTGATGCGATTCCATTCGATCCGCTGCGTCCCTATGATGTCAGAATTGTCATTGATCACGTTGTGGATAAAAACTCATTTATGGAAGTGCAGAAAGAATTTGCACGCAATATTGTCGTAGGTTTTGCAAGAATCAAAGGTGAGACAGTTGGACTTGTGTGTAACCAGCCGAAAGTAATGGCAGGCGGTCTTGATATTGATTCAAGTGATAAAGCATCAAGGTTTATCCGCTTTTGTGATTCATTTAATATTCCGATTATCACGTTTGAAGATGTAACCGGATTCTTCCCGGGTATTAAACAGGAGCACGGTGGGATTATCAGACACGGTGCAAAAATTCTGTATGCCTATTCAGAAGCTACCGTACCGAAGATGACAGTCATTTTACGTAAAGCTTATGGTGGGGCTTACGTGGCATTGAACAGTAAATCAATTGGAGCAGACCTTGTTTTTGCATGGCCGAATGCAGAAATTGCAGTAATGGGACCACAGGGGGCTGCCAATATTATTTTTGCCAGAGAGATTGCAAACAGTGATGAGCCTGAAGTAACACGAGCTAAAAAGATTGAGGAATACCGTGAAAAGTTCGCAAACCCATTTGTGGCTGCTTCAAGAGGAATGGTGGACGATGTGATTGATCCGAGAGAAACGAGAATTAAGCTGATCCAGGCGCTTGAGATGATGAGAAACAAGCATGAAGAACGTCCAAAGAAAAAGCACGGAAACATACCGCTGTAATAAGTGACAGTTCTTCGTTATACTTAATACTTATTATGATTTTTTCGGAGGTTTTTAGATGAATAAAGAACGTGTAGTGAATCAATTTATTGAACTTGTTAAAGTAGATTCTGAAACGAAATACGAATCTGACATTTCTAAAGTGCTGAAGAAAATATTCACAGAGCTTGGCTGTGAGATTGAAGAAGACGACAGTATGAAAGAGACCGGGCACGGTGCTAATAACCTGATTATCACGCTAAAAGGACAGGATCAATCAGCTGATACGATTTACTTCACATCCCACATGGATACAGTTACGCCAGGGAAAGGAATTAACCCTGTCATCAAAGAGGATGGATACATTTATTCTGATGGTTCAACCATCCTTGGTGCGGATGATAAAGCAGGTATTGCTGCGATGATTGAAATGATTCTTCAATTGAAAGAACAGAATATCAGCCACGGAGATATTCAATTTATCATTACTGCCGGTGAAGAATCAGGACTTGTTGGTGCTAAAGCGCTTGATCCATCTTATGTAAAAGCAAAGTACGGTTATGCTGTAGACAGTGATGGACAAGTTGGAAATATTATCGTAGCAGCTCCGACTCAGGCAAAAATCAAGGCTGTCATTCACGGAAAAACGGCACATGCCGGCGTAGCACCTGAAAAAGGTGTGTCAGCTATTACAATCGCTTCTAAAGCAATTGCAAACATGAACCTTGGCCGTCTTGATGAAGAGACTACTGCAAATATTGGCCGCTTTGAAGGTGGAAGTGCCACTAATATCGTCTGTGACCGTGTAGATGTATTAGCAGAAGCAAGATCATTGGTTCCTGAAAAAATGGAAAAACAGGCACAGGAAATGAAAAAAGCTTTTGAAGATGCAGCCGAGGAAATGGGTGGCAGGGCTGATGTTGAGATCCAGGTAATGTACCCGGGCTTTAAATTCAGTGAAAACGACCATGTTGTTCAGTTGGCGAAGAAGGCAGCAAAGGCAATCGGCAGAACTTCCGAGCTACTGACAAGCGGTGGAGGAAGCGATGCGAATGTCATTGCAGGTATGGGTGTGCCGACTGTAAACCTTGCAGTGGGCTATGAAGAAATCCATACAACCAATGAGCGTATGCCGGTTGATGAATTAGTTAAATTAAGTGAATTATTGACTCAGATTGTGAAAGAAAGCAATCAATAAAAAAGCAGGTTTTCCTGCTTTTTTATTGATTTGCTCATAATATTATTATGTAAACTAAATAATTATGGAAAACCCTGTTGTTTTATGGTACATTAGTATCATTCGAAAAAGGGGGAAATTAGTTATGGAAGATGGATTAAAAGCAGTTGTTTTTAAGTGTGGAAACGAAGAATACGCCATTTCAATTCAATCAGTTATATCAATTGAAAAAGAAGAGAAAGTAACACCTGTTCCGCATCTTCCCGCATATATGCCCGGGATCACTGAAGTAAGGGGAGAGCTTGTCCCTGTTTTGGACTTTGAAGAGATCCTTTACAGCAGGCCGCTGGTTGCTGAAGAATCAAAGATGCTTGTATTGAAGACAGAACAGCTTTCACTCGCCGTACGTGTAAGAGATGCAAAGGAAATCATTGATATTCCGTCAGAGCGCCTAAAAGAAATAGGGCTCGCAGCATACAGAAAAACAGAGTATTTCACTTCAGTTGCACAACTGGAAAATCGCTTGATTACCATCATTGATCCTGAGGTTCTGACAGAGAGTCTCGATGGAATGAAAGAAATCAGGGATTATATAGCTGAAGCCAAATCACAGGAAATTTCCTGATTATAGATCATGATTTAACAGATGTTCCTTTATGAAGGAACATTTTTTTTTGTGTGATTTTCGTGTAATATTTTCAGTAGTGAACAATAGAAGGGATTGAGTTGATGAGCGGAAGTGGAAAAATTATTCTCCATATTGATATGAACAGCTTTTATGCTTCAGTTGAAGCTGCTCATCAGCCGGAACTGAAAGGGAAGGCGATTGCGATTGCAGGTAATCCTGAAGAGCGGAGAGGCATTGTTGTCACCTGCAGCTATGAGGCGAGGAGTAAAGGTGTCAAAACCACTATGCAGGTTCATGAAGCACTGAAGCTTTGTCCTGAGCTGATTGTACTCAGACCTGATTTCACACGCTACAGACAGGCCTCTAAAGCCATTTTTGATATTCTGAGAAGTTATACTACGATGGTTGAACCTGTATCAATTGATGAAGGATATATGGATATCACGGAGGTTGAAGGAAACCCGATAGAGTTGATTAAAGAAATTCAGGACAGAATTCTAAGGGAGCTTGATCTTCCGTGCAGTATTGGTGTTTCTCCAAATAAGTTTCTTTCTAAAATGGCTTCGGATATGAAAAAACCGATGGGGATAACAGTGCTGAGAAAAAGAGAAATTGAGCACAAACTCTGGCCCATGCCAATCCGTGAGATGAACGGAGTAGGGGAGAAAACGGCTGAAAAATTATCTTCTCTTTCCATCGAGACCATTGGAGATCTTGCATCAGCTGATGAAATAAAATTGAAAGTATTGCTTGGTATTAATGGACTGAAGCTGAAGAACAGAGCAAATGGGATTGATTCGAGAAAAGTGGACCCGGAAAGTATCTATGATTACAAAAGTGTAGGGAATTCAACTACGCTGCCAAAGGATCTGACAAATCAAAGTGAACTGTTAAAAGTAATTGAGCAGCTGTCAGAAAAGGTCAGTGAACGATTAAGTACGAAGCAGATGATCGGGTATGCTCTACAGATCATGATCCGTTTTAAAAACAGAAAAACCATAACCAGGAGTCTTACACTCAGTCACCCGCTGTATGACAGAAATCATATAGCTGAAGAAGCAAAAGGACTTTTTCTGAAGCATTGGAACGGAACGCCGGTCAGACTGCTCGGTGTCACAGTACAAGATCTGGCTGATAAAAGTCATGCTTATAAACAGATTGATTTATTTTCATATGAGGAAGATGTTAAGTATGAGCCGGTCGAAAAAGTGATGAGAGAACTTGAAGAGAAACACGGAAAAGGAATTCTGACACGTGGGATGAAAAGCGCGAAAAGTGTCCAGAATGCAGAAACCAGTTTCAGCAAAGATTTTCTTGATGACCATAATTAGAGGGTCATCGTTCGATTTTTTGGCGTTTAATGATACAATAGTTTAGGATCAAAGGGAGAACGAAGACAGAAAGGAAGTTGATTATGTCAAAACATCAATTTGGCGTTGTCGGTTTGGCAGTTATGGGTAAAAACCTTGCATGGAATATTGAAAGCAGAGGTTTTTCAGTTGCTGTGTATAACCGGTCTTCTGAAAAAGTTGACGATATGTTAAATGAATCCGGAGGCAAGCAGATCCACGGTACATATAGCCTGGAAGAGTTTGTGGATTCTCTTGAGACACCGAGAAAAATTATGCTCATGGTAAAGGCAGGTCCTGCTACAGATGCAACGATCTCAGGGTTGCTGCCTTTACTTGATAAGGGTGATATTCTGATTGATGGCGGGAATACATTTTATCAGGATACAATCCGCCGTAACAAAGAGTTAAGTGAGTATGGTGTACACTTTATCGGTACCGGCGTATCCGGCGGTGAAGAAGGCGCACTGACAGGCCCTTCAATTATGCCTGGTGGACAGAAAGAAGCCTATGATCTCGTGGCGCCGATTTTCAACGAAATTTCCGCAAAAGTGAATGGGGAAGCCTGCAGTACGTATATCGGCCCTGATGGTGCGGGACATTATGTAAAAATGGTGCATAACGGGATTGAATACGCGGATATGCAGCTGATTGCAGAATCCTACTTCCTGATGAAGCAGGTGCTTGGATTGAATGCTGAAGACTTGCATGAAGTTTTCACAGAGTGGAATAAAGGTGAACTCGACAGCTATCTGATCGAAATTACAGCAGATATCTTTAAAAAATATGATGATGAAACCGGTAAACCGATGGTAGACGTGATCCTTGATAAAGCAGGGCAAAAGGGTACCGGAAAATGGACAAGCCAAAGCGCACTTGACCTTGGTACACCACTTCCGATCATTACAGAATCAGTATTTGCACGGTTTATTTCAGCACTGAAAGATGAGCGTGTGAAGGCAAGCGGGATTTTAAGCGGACCTGAACCAAAGTTACCTGAAGAAGATAAAAAAGAGTGGGTTGAAGCGATCAGACGCGCACTTTATATGTCTAAAATTGCTTCCTATGCACAAGGCTTCGCTCAAATGAGAGCTGCTTCTGAAGAATATAACTGGGATCTGAAATTCGGTGAGATTGCGATGATTTTCCGTGGAGGATGTATTATCCGTGCCCAGTTCCTTCAAAAGATAAAAGAAGCTTACGATAGAGATCCGCATTTGACTAATCTGATGCTTGATGATTACTTTAAGTCAATTGTTGAAAATTACCAGAGTGCACTGCGTGAAGTGATTGCGCTTGCTGTTAAGAATGGAATTCCGGTACCGGGCTTCTCTACAGCGCTGTCTTACTATGACAGTTACCGTACAGCGGTTCTGCCGGCTAATCTGATTCAGGCTCAGCGTGACTATTTCGGCGCACATACGTATGAGCGCACTGATAAAGAAGGTACATTCCATACTGAATGGATTGAAGATTAATCAATACCCGCCTTTCATTTTGAAAGGCGGGTATTATAGAATGGAGAGACTCTCATGAGAAGACTGTACGGTGCAATCGTATTCTATGCAGGTATTATGCATTTTCTTAAGGAAAGAAACTTCAGAAAGATCGTCCCGCCTGCTTTACCATTTAAAAAAGCCATTGTCTACATAACAGGTGTGATTGAAATTGTGATCGGGGCAATGCTGGTACTTGATAAAGGGGCAAAACTTGCAGGGAAACTGCTTGCGCTCTTTCTTGTTGCCGTCTGGCCGGCCAATATATATATGGCAAAGAAAAATGTGAGGATTGCAGGAAAAAAGATGCCTGCTGCTCTTTGGGGAAGAGTACTTTTTCAAATTCCGCTGATTCAGTGGGCATTGAAGATAGCAAAAAAGTAAGGCAGAGATGCCTTACTTTTTTGTATGCTTATTCATCAACTTCCAGTTCGCCGATTGGCCACCACTCAAAACCATCCTGTTCAAGCAACAGGTCACTTTTGTGAGGTCCCATTGACCCTGCGAAATAATTCGGGAACGAAGTATCTTTTGTTTTTTCCCAATGATCAGAGATTTTATCGACAAAACTCCACGAATGCTTTACTTCATCCCAGTGTGTAAAGTTAGTCGCATCTCCTAAAATGCAGTCTAAAAGCAGCTTTTCATAAGCTTCAGGTGTATTAATCCCGTCGATACTGCTTGCAGAATAGCTGAGCTTCACACTGTCAGTATCAATACCCTGAGCAGTTTTCTTAGCATTAAGGTGAAGTGTAATACCTTCATCGGGCTGAATATGAATGACCAGCAGATTAGGATCAAGTGAATGCTCTTTATTATAATAAAGATTCATCGGAATGTCCTTGAACTGCACAACAATTTTGGTGGATTTAACAGCCATGCTCTTCCCGGTACGGATATAAAAAGGTACACCTGCCCAGCGGAAATTATCAATCATCACTTTTCCGGCAACATATGTCTCCGTATTGGAATCGGAATCTACATTATCATTTTCCCTGTAGCCCTTTTGAACACGTTTGTAATCAGATCCGTACTGACCTCTGACAAAATAATTGTCCACCTCTTCACCTTCGATCGGACGCATTGCACGAAGTACGCGTACTTTTTCACTTCTGATCTCATCTGTGCTAAGACTGATCGGAGGCTCCATTGCAAGCAGTGCAACCATCTGAAGCATATGGTTTTGTACCATATCTCTCAGAGCACCGCTTTTTTCATAATATCTCCCGCGTTCTTCCACGCCGAGTACTTCTGAAGAAGTAATCTGGATATTTGAAATGAAGCGGCTATTCCATAATGGTTCGAACAGTGCATTTGCAAAACGGATTACTTCGATGTTCTGCACCATTTCTTTACCAAGATAATGGTCAATCCGGTAAATCGATTCTTCAGGAAATGATTGTCTGATCTGATTATTCAGCGCATTTGCTGAAGGAAGACTGTGTCCGAACGGCTTTTCTATGACAAGACGGCAGAAACCGTTATTATCTGTCAGCCCGTCAGATTTCAAATGATCTGTAATGGTGCCGAAAAACTCAGGAGCCATTGCAAGATAAAAAATTCTGTTGCCTTCTAAGTTAAACTTTCCGTCAAGTTCATCAGCTACGTGTTTAAGCTTTATGTATGATGAGGAATCTTCAACATCATGTGACTCATAAACACAATGCTCGATAAATGAATCAATATGGTCATGGTTATCAGAAGCAGTCATTAATGAATCCCGGATGTGTTTTGTGAATTGTTCATTAGACCATTCACGGCGACCGATACCCAGCACTGCAAATTGTTTTTCCAGACTTCCTTTTAGATAAAGCTGATATAATGAAGGATACAATTTGCGTTTAGCAAGGTCTCCGGTTGCGCCAAATATCATAATTAATGTTGGTGGTGTAGATGTCTGTTTCACTTTCAGGACCTCACTTTATAGTTTCATTCGGCGTGATGCCGGCTTTGCAATATCTAAATTGTATAGCGGCTCCCGATCAGATGCAACCTTTACGCTGAACTTGAACATACAGGTAACATGATTTAATCTGTTAAAACACATTCACATAAATATTACTATCATTTATTCAGGAGGAAATTATGCGTTTACATTTTTTAGGTACAGGTGCAGGCGTTCCAGCTAAAGAAAGAAATGTTTCTGCCGTTGTATTAAAACAAATCAATAAAGATGGCGACAGCTGGCTATTTGATTGCGGAGAAGCAACACAGCACCAGATTCTGCAGACTTCGATTAAACCAAGAAGAATTACTAAAGTATTTATTACACATTTGCACGGCGACCACATCTTCGGCCTTCCAGGATTTCTTGGGAGCAGATCTTTTCAGGGGGGGACCGGACCGTTAACGGTATACGGACCAGCTGGTATAAAAGATTATATAGAAACTTCGTTGAGAATCAGTAAAACTTATTTGAAATATGAGCTTTCAGTGATTGAAGTATCAGACGGAGAGGAGTTCACCGAAGACGGCTTTACAATTAGTATAAGGCAGCTTGATCATGTTATCCCTTCTTTCGGGTACAGGCTTGTTGAGAAAGACCAGCAGGGAAAACTGAACAGTGAAAAACTTCAGTCTATCGGTATCGAACCTGGTCCAATTTATAAACAGCTGAAAAACGGAGAAAAGGTTATGTGGAATGGCCGACTGATTGATGGTAATCACTTTCTTAGTGAGCCAAAAAAGGGGAAGGTCATTGCAATTGCAGGCGATACGAGAAAATGCAAAGCTGCCGCTGATCTCGCACATAAAGCAGACGTGCTCATACATGAAGCAACATTCGGGAGCGAAAATGAACAGCTGGCTAAAGACTATTATCATTCGACTGCAGCTCAGGCTGCAGAGACTGCGAAAGTGGCCGGTGTCAACACACTCTGGCTTACACATATCAGTGCACGTTATGCAGATGGGAAAGAAAGCGCGCTTTTGATGCAGGCAAAAGAAATTTTTCCGAAAACCTATATTGCTGAAGATTTGCTAGAAGCGGAGGTCGATTAAATACAACAGACTGTGACAAGTGCTTATCACAGTCTGTATTGTAAGGTTAAAATACCCAGCCCCGGCTATATTGTTTAAGTGGTTCAATAGAAGTCTGAAGTTCGAGTGCTGCTCTTCTTGGCCAGTATGGATCTCTTAGCAGTTCTCTTGCGATAAAGATCAAATCAGCGCGTTTGTTCTGCAGTATTTCTTCTGCCTGCAGTCCGCTTGTAATCATACCAACAGCCCCCGTATCAATTCCACCTTTATGTTTAATCGTCTCAGCCATTGGCACCTGGTATCCCGGATAAGCGTGAATCTGAGCCGGAACAACCGCACCTGAGCTAACATCAATCAGGTCAACACCCTGCAGTTTCATCCATTTTGCATATGTAGCATAATCTTCTGGCGTTAATCCTTCCTCGTGCCAATCACTTGCAGAAACCCGTACAAATAGAGGGCCGGACCATTCTTCATTTACTGCTTCGATCATTTCTTTTAAGAACCTGTAACGGTTTTCAGCCGAACCACCGTATTCATCTGATCTGTGATTAGAGAGTGGGGATAAAAACTCATTAATCAAATAGCCATGTGCCCCGTGCAGTTCAATAATGTCAAAGCCGGCTTCACGGGAACGTCTGGCACCATCTTTAAATGCCTGGATCGTTTCGCGGATCTGAACCTGCGACATTTCTTCGGGCTGCTTCATATTTTCGTTAAAAGCAATGGCAGACGGGGCAATGATGGTTCCATCAGTCATTGACTTTCTTCCTGCGTGTGCGAGCTGGATCGCAGACTTTGAGCCATTTTCTCTGATCAAATCTGTCAATTCTTTTAAACCGTTGATATGGTCATCACTCCAAATCCCCAGATCTTCATTCGAAATTCTTCCCTGAGGCGTTACTGAAGTAGCTTCAAGCATAATTAAACCGGTTTGACCTGCAGCTCTTGAAGCATAATGGACTTTATGAAAATCAGTTACCATCCCGTCTTGCCGGTAGCAGGAATACATACACATAGGTGCCATAACGATACGGTTTTTTAAGGTAACGCCTTTTATTGTGTAAGGGGAAAACAAAACTGTACTCATCAAATAACCTCCTGTAATAACATTCCTTACCAGTATATCATCATTAAAAAAAGAGCTGAATCTTCAGCTCTTTTTCTTCAGCTCTTTTATGGAGTAGGTTGTTCCTCTCCAGCTGATTCCGCCTCGCAGAGCAGTCAGTGCCGCAGCTCTGAATATTGCATAAATGAATAGTACTGCCGAAACAGGAAATACTGCAGCATGCCATACAGGATAGGCAGTCAGTCTCCTGGTAATAGGAATGTAGACTGCCATTATTGCTGCAATTGTGACCCATGCCATAGAAGCAGTTAAAGGATCCGGACTAAACACTGCTATAAAAGGAAGAACCTGTGAAATGAACACCCCGCACATTGCAAACAATGTAAAAAGATAGCTGTAATGCAATCCTGCGAACGCATTCTTTTCAAGTCCTTTGAAAGCCTCATTTAAAGAAGGATACCACTCTACACTGAGCATCGTTTTAGCAGTAGCCATCCTTTGCTTAAACCCTTTCTTTTTAATGTGTATCCCTAATTGCAGATCATCGTCAGGTCTTAACCTGATTGCCTGGTGACCACCGATCCTCACATAGGATGATTTTGTAATCATATTAAAAGCACCGATGCCCATTCCGTTTTTTGAGCGGTCCCGGTTTGCTGTCCAGGGTCTCTTATAATAGGAAAATCCGAATAAAAAGAAAGCGACAAACGCTTTTAATAGAAAACTTTTTGATTGCAGGTCAGGTGAGACAGTCAGATGGTCAATTTTCATTCGCTTCATATAGTGGAAAGCTTTTGCCACCATATCAGGTTCATAAAGTACATCAGCATCTGTAAAAAGGTATACGTTACCTGAAGCGGCTTGTGCACCTCTGTGAAGGGCATAATTTTTTCCAAGCCAGCCTTCAGGCAGTGTTTGTATATGAATCACCCTTATTCTGTGATCAAGTGCTGAGAGTTTATCCATTATTTTACCTGTTTCATCACTGGAACGATCATTGATTAAGATCCACTCGATCTGACTGTAAGTCTGATTTAACTGGGAGCGGATACTCTTTTCAATATGTGCTTCTTCATTTCTCGCAGGAATAATGAGACTGACCATGCCGCCTGAACTGAGCGGAGGTTCTTTTTCTAAAGCAGGCAATTCTAGAAGCCCGCGGTACGTATCTATTGCGACAATCATCCAGAACAGAGCTGTAATGGAAAGTATGATAAAAAGCATGAGCACAGCTCCTTTTATACAATCGTACTGAAAGCTGCTTTATCACTGCAAGTATTAACTGCTGTGAGTCTGCTCAAATTGTCTGCGCAGTCGTTCAGAATGGTCGGTAGCTTCTTTAATACAGGCTGCAAAAGCATCTTTTACCTGTCTGCAGTCCAGCTCAGCGATTCCCGCTTCAGTTGTTCCGCCTTCACTGGTAATGGCTTTTCTTAAATTTTCAGGAGACTGATTGGATGTTTCGAGCATATGAGCAGCTCCTTTTAATGTCTGAATAATAAAAGGCATGGCATCATCACCAAGATCAGCAGCAGCTTTTTCCATTGCTTCTACTACATAATATATATAAGCAGGTCCGCTTCCGGATAACCCTGTTACTAAGTCAAGTCGTGATTCCTCCACATAAGTAACGGAACCGATTGATGAGAAAATAGAACGGGCTACATCTTTTTGAGAATCTGAGAGCTGGCTGTTAAAAGATAACCCTGTTGCAGATTCCCCAATCATAGCTGACGTGTTTGGCATGGCCCGGGCAATTGCCCCCCTGGCGAGTATATGTTCAATAAAACTGATCGAAAGTCCTGCAAGTACAGAGATCAACAGCTGTTCATTATAAAATGGTTTTATGGAAGTGAGTGCCTCTTTCGCATCTTTCGGTTTTACTGCAAGAATGATTATATCAGCCTGATCGAATAACTGAGGAAAATCATAGGTAGACTTCACACCGTAATTCTCAGAAAGCTTATTAAGTCTCACATTATCATGCCTATTTGTTACCCAGATATCTGTATGTTTAAATTCGTTTGAGTTTTTCATTCCTTTAATCATTGCTTCAGCCATGGATCCTGCTCCTACAAAAACGATCTTCATTATTCATTCCTCCCCTGAAAAAATTAAAGAACCCTCCCGTCCCTGTAAAAAGGACGAAAGGGTTCTTCCGTGGTACCACCTTAATTTGCAGACCGTTCTGCACACTCATAACGCCTCTAACGCGGGCTGGGCGGACATTTTTATGTCACTCTAAGGGCAGGTTCAGCGGATGGTCGGACTGCAGAATTTTTCAGCCTGTGAATTCTGCTCTCTGATGTCCCCAGTGGCGCTTACTATTCCTTATCATCGATTTTATTTATTATTGAGATTATGCTTAGTTTAAGTATGAATGTCAAGAACATTTTTCTTTCTCTTAACAAAGCAGGGGAAAAAGGCTACACTAGAGAAAAAGTGAATAATTATTCATTTCAGGAGGTTTAATATATGAAAGATCCAATTATTCATCAGCTTACAATTCCCACTCCATTTGCTGTGGGGGATGTTCATACTTATTTATTAGTACATGACACTGTGACACTTGTGGATACAGGTCCTGACACAGCTGAAGGTAAAGAAACGCTGATAAAAAAACTAAATGAAATTGGCTTTCAACCTGAAGATATTGATCAGATCGTCCTGACGCATCACCATCCTGATCATGCAGGACTGACTGAATTTTTCAGCCATGCAAAACTGTTTGCACACCATGACAGTGAGCGTTTTCTCGTCAGAAACGATTCATTTATGAACCTGCATGACTTTTTTTACAATGAGTTTTTCAAACAGGCCGGTCTGCCGGAAGCTTATTTTATACTCATTGAAAAAATGAAAGAGACACTGAGTGTAATGGGGAACAGGCCGGTTGATGCATATTTGGCTGACGGTGATCTGCTGCCCGGTCATCAGGGATGGAGTGTAATGGAGTCACACGGTCACTCTCAGGGACACATATCACTCATTCATGAAAATGGAATGGTTATAGGGGGAGATCTGCTGATCAGACATATTTCATCGAATCCGCTGATTGAACCTCCGTTTGGAATCAATCAGCCAAGGCCGCTCCCGCAGCTGCAATATAATGAATCGCTTAAAAAACTGGCTGCACTGAATCCTACAATCGTATACCCGGGTCATGGAGAAGTCATTGTTCAGGCAGCTGAATTAATTTCTGAGCGCTTAATAAAACAGGAAGAACGTGCCGGATACGTGAGATCACTTCTTCAGAAGAAAGAGACAACTGTTTTTGATCTCTGCACTCAGCTTTTTCCAAAGATCTATAAAAAACAGCTCGGGCTCACCCTTTCAGAAACTCAGGGACAAATTGATTATTTGATGGCGAAAGGAGAAATTAGAGCTGCAGATATGAGTGGGTCAGCTATTATTTACAAAACTGAAAGCAGGGTGAAGTTATGAGTCATTTAAGTGGAAAAACAGTGTGGATTACCGGTGCTTCAGGCGGCCTTGGAAGAGCGATTGCTGAGGAGGCTGCAAGATACGGTGCGGACTTAATTTTAACTGCAAGAAATGAACGGGGGCTGATTCAGACAGGGGAGAGATGCCGCCAGTTTGGTGCCGGTCACATTTTGATCAGACCGTTTGACCTGAACCGTATTGAAGAAATTCCCGGATTTGCTGAATCAGTTGTAAATGAAAGCAGCAGAATCGATGTTCTGGTCAATAATGCCGGATTTGGGCTTTTTGAAAAGCTTGAGGATACGTCTCCTGAAACCATTATTTCAATGATTAACGTGAATGTTACAGCTCTTATGTTAATGAGCAGAGCGGTGATACCATCGATGAAAGAAAAGGGAGGACATCTTGTCAATATCGCCTCCCAGGCAGGGAAGCTTGCAACGCCTAAATCTTCTGTCTATTCTGCTGCCAAACATGCGGTTCTGGGTTTTTCAAACAGTCTCAGAATGGAGCTCCCAGAAGACAATATACGCGTCACTGCAGTGAATCCGGGTCCGATTGAAACAGATTTTTTTGAAACAGCTGATCAGTCAGGCAGGTACGCAGATAACGTGAGGAAGTGGATGCTTTCACCGCGTACAGTTGCAAAAAAGACAGTAGAAGTATTTTACACTGATAAAAGAGAAGTGAACCTTCCGGGCTGGATGAATGCAGCTTCAAAAGCCTATTCATTAGCTCCGGGAATGGTAGAGCGTCTTGGGAAAAAAGGATTTAATCAAAAATAAGCGCAATTGCGCTTATTTTTTTGTTTAACTTACTCATTCAGCTCTTTTTCTGCTCTGACACATGATTCAAAAACACCCTTATGCGATGCATCGCAAAACGGCATTCGTTTTGACTGCCCGCATCTGCATAATGAAAACACCTGCTTAACCGGAAACTGGTTGCCATCCATATCTACGAGTTCAACATCTCCCGTAACTTTTAATGATCCATTGTCCATCACTTTTATCTGTACTTTTTTCTCCATTTAATCCCCTCCGCAAACATGATTCGCTTTTGATGCTACTTGAAAAGCCTTTCAAAAGCAAGATAAGAGAAGAACGCTTCTGATCATGCTATACTTGAAAAAATGGAGGCGGTTAAGATGAATATTGAAATTACCAATCTGGCAGCAGAAAAAATTGCAGATAAAATCGCGTCTGATTCCGGCTTTTTAAAATTAAAATACGACACTGAAGGAACAGGCTGCGTGTTAAATGGTGTTCCGACCCTCTGGTATGTTAAGGAAGCGGCAGATGGTGATCAGTTAATTGAGACAAATGACCGGCCAATTCTTGTTGAAGAATCAAAAACGGTTTTTTATGATCAGCGTCTCAAAATCGACTATTCTGAATCAGCGCGGATGTTCCAGCTCAAAAGCCCAGGACAGACGATTAATGGAAGAATGAGTTTGAAAAATATGATCAAATAACAAAAAGCGCCTGCAATTAGGCGCTTTTTGTTATTTGGAATAAAAATGTTCATTTAAAAACTGATCAATTTTTTTACTGTAAGCGTCAGGATTCGCTGTATAGGATTGTGCATGTCCGCCATCTTCGGGTATGAACAGTGCTTTAGGTCCTTCTTTTAAGTTATATAGCGTTTCCGTCATGTGAGAAGGAATGAAATTGTCATTACGGCTATGGATAAAAAGGACTGGCTTATGAATGTTTTTCACAGCCTCTTTAGGTGAAACACCTCTGATCCGATACCTATCCCTGATCAAAATAAATGTCCCAGCCAGGTTCAGAGCCATTTGGACAATGTAAGAAGAACGTGAGGACTTAGCCATTAGAAAGCTTAACTGTTCTGTCAGGTCTGAAAATGGACAATCAGCTATATAAAATGCCCCGCGGTCTTCAACGCTTCCGGCATATAAAAGCATGGTTACAGCACCCATCGATTCCCCGTGAATACCAAATACAGTCTGTTCACCTTCTTCGGTAATCAGATGGTCAATGACTGCTTTTAAATCTGTTTTCTCAAAATGTCCATAACTCGTACTTCTGCCTCCTGAATCCCCATGGCGCCTGTGATCGTATATGACCGCATTAAATCCTTTATCAAGAAACAAATTTACATATTTCATTGAATTAATCTTTGTTTCAGTGACGCCATGACAAAAGATCATAAATGGTGCTTCCGGATATTTCTTAATGATAACTGTATGAATATCATAACCGGTCGGAGAAGGGATACTGAATTCTCTTTTGGGAAGTCTACTGTACATATCAGGATTAAAGTATCCAGCTGCCTCTTCCCGTTCTTTGATTTCAGTCGGATCCTTCAGCTTCATAAACATAATTTTGTTAGAAAGAAACACACCAAGTACGCTGATTCCTGTAACTGCTGTAAAGGCGGCAACTCTTCTTTTTCTCAATCCAATCCCTGCTTTCTATTCTTCCTTCTTTTTATATGACTGATAATACCAGCTCGAAAGCTCGCGGGAAACATGAGGCTCTACTATACTGATGGCCTGTGCAAGTTGATTAAGATCTATGCCTGTTTCAATTCCCATCCGATCAAGCATATACACGACATCTTCTGTTGCTGCGTTTCCGCTGGCACCGGGCGCAAAAGGACAGCCTCCGAGTCCTCCGGCTGATGCATCGAATCTTGTGACACCGGCGCATAATGCAGCATAAATATTCGCAAGCGCCATTTTACGTGTATCGTGAAAATGCGCAGCCATTAAGACCTCAGGTAATTCTTTTTTCAGCATGCTGAATAATGAATAAGACTCTTTTGGTGTAGCTTTTCCGATTGTATCAGCTACACTTAATTCGTTCACACCTGCATGAGCAAGCCTTTTGCATAATGCAAGGGTATCCGCAGGGGCGATTTCACCTTCGTATGGACAGTGAAACGCTGTGGAAATACAGGCTCTGATATAGATTCCGCTATCTTTTAAATCTTTAATGTGAGGAAGCAGGCCTTCAACTGCTTCTTCAGTCGTTTTGTTTATATTTTTCTGATTAAAAGTTGTACTGACACCGATAAAAATTGCAACTGCTTTAGCGCCAGAAGTCAGTGCAGCTTCGATTCCTCTTTTATTGGGCGTAAGGACCATTGTCCCTGAATGACCGCCAATTTCTTTCATGACCTCAGCTGCGTCTTTCATCTGAGGCACCCATTTAGGGGATACAAAAGAAGTCACTTCCATTTCCTTAAATCCTGCTTTCCATAAAGCATCTATAAAAGCTGTTTTCTTTTCTGTAGGAACAAAGTTTGCTTCATTTTGCAGTCCATCCCTCGGACCAACTTCGATTATTTCAGCATAATGGGGTAATTCCAAACGATCCAACTCCTTTTCATGTCATAATTCAACTTTATCAGAAAAAAAGCATGTGAAAAAGCAGGAATAAAAGCGCTTTCATAGAAGTGGTACAATAGAATAGCCGATAAGGTTTGAAAGGGGTAGAGATCATGAAGAAAATTTATCAGTCAGCAGCTGAAGCTGTTGCTGTTTTAAAAGACGGGGATACACTGATGGCCGGGGGATTTGGGCTTTGCGGAATTCCGGAGAAGCTGATTCTTGCGATCAGGGACAGCGGAGTAAAGAATTTGACAGTGGTATCAAATAACTGTGGAGTGGATGACTGGGGCCTTGGACTTTTACTGCAGAATCATCAGATTAATAAAATGATCGGTTCATATGTAGGTGAAAATAAAGAATTTGAAAGACAGGTTCTCTCAGGAGAGCTTGAAGTTGAGCTCGTACCACAGGGGACGCTTGCAGAGAGAATCAGAGCAGGTGGAGCGGGGATCCCTGCATTCTTTACACCTGCGGGGGTAGGCACTCAAATTGCAGAAGGCAAGGAAATCAGAACATTTGAAGGTAAGGAATATGTGATGGAGCATGCCTTAAAAGCTGACCTTAGTATTGTCAGGGCGTGGCGTGGCGATCACATGGGGAACCTTGTATACAGAAAAACTGCACGCAACTTCAACCCAATGATCGCTGCAGCAGGAAAAGTAACGCTCGCAGAGGTGGAAGAACTGGTAGAAACCGGTGAACTTGATCCTGATCATATTCATACGCCGAGTATATATGTTCAGGGGCTTTTGCAGGCTGATCAGGAAAAAAGAATTGAAAGAAAAACTGTTTCTGCCGGAGGTCAATCAAATGGATAAGAAAAAAGTAAGGGAAACCATTGCTAAAAGAGCTGAAAAAGAAATTAATAATGGAGACTATGTAAACTTGGGAATCGGGATGCCAACGTTAGTTGCCAATCATATTTCAGAGGGGAAAGAAGTGATCCTGCAGTCAGAGAACGGTTTGCTCGGGATTGGCAGATACCCTGAAGAAAATGAGCTGGATGCTGACCTAATTAATGCCGGCAAAGAAACTGTCACTGCAATAAAAGGAGCTGCTTTTTTTGATAGTGCTGAGTCTTTCAGTATGATCAGAGGCGGACATGTGGATGTGGCGATTCTAGGGGGTATGGAAGTATCTGAACAAGGAGATTTGGCAAACTGGATGATACCGGGTAAAATGATCAAAGGCATGGGAGGCGCGATGGATCTCGTGCACGGTGCAAGAAAAACAATCATTATTATGGAACATGTCAGTAAAGATGGCAGTCCAAAAATCCTCAGGGAGTGTTCGCTTCCATTAACCGGCAAAAAGGTTGTCAGCCGGATCATTACCGAACGGGCAGTCATAGACGTTACGCCAGCAGGGCTCGAACTCTCGGAAGTTGCCCGCGGGTATACAGTGGATGACATTACTTCAAGCACCGGGCCGGACCTTCGTATCTCTGAAAACCTTAAAATGGAAGCTTTCTAAATGCGGGGTGACACTGATGAAAAAAGTAAAAAACGATAAAGATGCAGTACTGAAGGATGCATTAAATGAGCAAACGCTTGAAAAGCTTAAAATGTTAAAACAACAGACAGCAGCTGCTGAAGAGGACAGAAGAAAAGCTGAGCTTGCAAGAAAAGCTGAAGAAAAAAGATTGCGTGAAAAAAATAAATCCTTTGAAGAACTGCTTAATGAGAGTGACCTTGATTGGACGAACTATAAAAAATGAGGTGCAACTGCACCTCATTTTCAGGTTATCTGTGTTCAGTATAGCCCTTGTTATTAGTAAGTGATTTCAGCATCTCAATTTCCTCGCGGCTAAGAGGCTTCTGATTGATCGCATGAATATTTTCCTTTACCTGTTCAGGGGAGCTCGCTCCGGCAATAATAGAGGATACTTCAGGGTTTGATGCGTTAAATAAAAGTGCCAGCTCCGTCAATGAACGGTTATGAAAGCGGCCGGCAATTTTAGATAGCACTTCCTTCAGCTCCTGATGACTGTAATGTACATATCCATTTTCGCCTGGCCCTGAAAGTTTTTTATTGGATTTAGGAGACAGCAGCCCTTTTGCAAGTGGACCTCTGGTAATGACCGAGACGTTATTTTCTTTCAGCACGGGAAAAGCCTGTTCTTCAGGTCTGCGGTCAAGCAGGCTGTATTGCATCATATTTGATGAAGCAGAAGATCTTGGCGCATATTCCCTGATCACATTCGGGCGGATTGAAGAAAAGCCATAAGCTCTGATTAATCCTTCCTGCTTCAGTTCATCAAAAGCTTCGATCGTTTCATCGATGGGATCATCAAGTGTACCGCCATGCAGCTGATACAGGTCAATATAATCTGTTTGAAGGCGCTTAAGACTATTTTTCACCTGCTCTTTTATGTAGAACTTGGATGCGTCCCAATACCAGCCACTTTTGTCATCTTTAGCACGATTTCCAACCTTCGTTGCAATCAGAACCTCGCTTCTGAATGGCTTTAAAGCTCTGCCGACAATTTCTTCATTTGTTCCATAGTCATATAAGTCAGCGGTATCAAAATAGTTAATCCCGTTTTCATATGCGGTTTTAATAATTTTTTCTGCTTCGTTATACTCTGTTCCGAGTGACATACAGCCGAGACCCAGTAATGAGCTCTCTAGCGGTGAAGACCCAATCCGTCTTTTTTCCATCATCATTCTCCTCTCTATATCAATCATATTCTCTAATTCCCCCGTGTTCAAACTATGCTGAAGCAAATAAGAAAGAACATTGATACAATATGAAAGAAGGAGTGATGAAAGTGAAAAAGTTTGAAGAAAAAACATTGAATAAAGATGTGCTGTTCACTGGGAAAATTATCAGCCTGCAGGTTGAGGAAGTAGAACTTCCAAATGGCAAAACGTCGAAACGGGAAATCATTAAACACCCCGGTGCTGTTTGTGTAATCGCAAAAACTGAAGATAATAAACTGATTATGGTTGAACAATACAGAAAAGCACTAGAGCGTTCAATCGTAGAAATTCCTGCCGGGAAACTTGAACCGGGAGAACTGCCTGAAGTGACTGCTGAGAGAGAACTTGAAGAAGAGACCGGTTATGGCTGTCAAAGTCTGAGCCATTTAATTTCATTTTACACTTCGCCAGGCTTTGCTGATGAGCTGGTACATGTCTATATGGCAGAAGGTTTGTATAAAATTGAGGATGCTCATGATACAGACGAAGATGAATTTGTGGAACTGATGGAAGTTACGCTTGAAGAAGCAGAAGAAATGGTATTAAACCAGAGAATTTATGATGCGAAAACGGCATATGCTGTGCAGTACCTCAGACTTAAGCAAATGAGAAAACATACATAGTATCGATCTGCCTGCATAAGATGTCTGTGCAGGGAGGGAATGCACTTGAAGCCGAATCTGAGTACAGCTATCTTGCACTATCTATCACATCATATTGCATACTATACCTTTATTATCATCATACTTTTTGGCGGCACAGCAGCGGGTGCTCTGCTTGTTAATATTTATGGTCCCCTGAATATTATGCCGTCATTTCATCCTGATACATTTATGAATGATAAAGTATTCAGTGCCCTGATTGTAGATATGATTTTTCTCTTATTTATATGGACATCCGGATTTACACTTGCCGGTCTTCCTATTGCCTGGTTTGTTGTATATATGAAGGGTTGTCTTTTCGGATTTGCAGCAGGTATGATGATATACGATCAGGGCCTGTCGGGAGTAATGGAAGCCGTAATGATCCTGCTCCCACATAATCTGCTGATCATTGTACTGTATATTGTAATGGCAGCTGAATCATTAAAGCTTGCAGGGCAGATCTGGAAAGGAATTGGTGCGAGACAGCCGCTGATCTATACTGTCCGTCAGTTGAAAAATTCCTATACCCTTCTTTTGGGCACTGCAGCTGTTGGAGTTGTCCTGGCTGGTATCATAGAGTTTTATATACCGGGTCTGTTAATTAAAATTTTTATTATATAATAATTATTATTAAATAATAACGCTCTTTTCTTCTAATTAATAATGATTATTGTTTGCAAATGAGAAAACGTTTGTTATAATGTTGATGACATAATGAGGGAGGGGTCAGTATGGAAAACAGGATTGAGAGAATCAAAAAACAGCTTCATTCAGCAAGCTACAAATTAACCCCTCAGCGTGAAGCAACAGTCAGGGTGCTACTTGAAAACGAAGCTGATCACCTCAGTGCGGAGGATGTTTACTTACTTGTAAAAGAAAAAGCGCCTGAAATAGGACTTGCAACTGTGTATCGCACGCTTGAACTTTTGTCCGAACTGAAAGTTGTTGATAAAATAAATTTTGGGGACGGCGTTTCAAGATATGATTTGAGAAAAGAAGGTGCAGCACATTTCCATCACCATTTAATCTGCCTTGAATGTGGAGCTGTAGATGAAATACAGGATGATCTGCTTGAAGATGTTGAAGAAATTGTTGAGCGGGACTGGAACTTTAAAATAAAAGATCACAGACTGACATTTCATGGTATATGCCATAGATGTCAGGATTAAGCCAAAACCATGCACACGCGCATGGTTTTATTTTTTTCGCAGTTAGGTGGTTAAAGACACGGCTTAGACAGGCTGGTTACAACTGATGAGGTGACTTTCACAGTGTTTAACTTTAAAATAAATATGAAACGGGGTGAGGGAATGAACGAGCATCTGCAGGACTTTATACAATATATGATCATTGAAAAAGGCCTCTCTAAAAATACAATTCAGTCGTATGAAAGAGACCTTAAAAGCTATATCGCATATTTAATGAAAGTTGAACAGATCAGTGAAATGAACGACATCCAGAGACTTCATGTGCTACAGTTTTTTCAGCATCTGAAGCAGCAGGGGAAGTCATCTAAAACAATCGCAAGGCATACATCATCTATCAGGTCATTTCATCATTACTTAATGAGGAACAGATTAAGCACGCAAGATCCTACTGAACATCTGAATACGCCTAAAGCAGAAAAGTCTCTCCCTAAGGTATTATCAATAGAAGAAGTGGAGGCGCTGCTTGAGAGTCCTGATCTGACAAAGAAAAATGGTCTGAGAGATAAAGCGATGCTTGAAGTCTTGTACGGGACAGGGATGCGTGTCAGTGAATTAATCGATTTAAATATGGATGACATTAATCTGGATATGGGGTTTATCAAATGCAGAGGGAAGGGAAATAAAGAAAGAATTATACCTATCGGTCAGACAGCAACCGGTGTGATTAAAGGTTATATCCGCCAGCAAAAAACAAGAAAACCAGGTGAACAGGCACTATTTTTGAATCACCATGGAAGAAGACTGAGCAGACAGGGTTTCTGGAAAATCTTAAAAGCGCTTTCCGGCAGAGCAGGAATTGAAAAAGAACTGACGCCCCACACACTCAGACATTCATTTGCCACTCATCTGCTCGAAAATGGTGCAGATTTGAGAGCTGTGCAGGAAATGCTTGGACATGCAGATATCTCAACTACACAAATCTATACGCATGTATCTACAAAAAGAATCAGGGAAGTTTATTCACAGTTTCATCCGAGAGCCTGATTCTCGGTAAATTTAGTTGTCAGACTTCAGACGTATCCCTTGTCACATCGGTTAAAAAATAGGTACAATATAAGCAGTTATTAAAGGAGGAAACAATTATGAGTGATAATCGATTTAAGCGCATTCATCTGATTGTAATGGATTCAGTTGGAATTGGAGAAGCTCCGGATGCTGAGGCATTTAATGATAAAGGTGCGCACACGCTTGGCCATATTGCAGAGCACATGAATGGACTCGAAATGCCGAATATGGGAAAGCTGGGTCTATCAAATATTGAAAACATTAAAGGGATCGAGCCTGCAACAGAACCTCTTGCGAAATATACAAAAATGCAGGAAGCATCTGTAGGGAAAGATACAATGACCGGCCACTGGGAGATTATGGGCCTAAATATCGATACACCTTTTAAAGTATATCCTGAGGGCTTTCCATCTGAGCTGATACAGGCTCTTGAGGAAAAGACTGGACGTAAAGTAATCGGAAATAAGCCGGCAAGTGGAACTGCGATTCTGGATGAACTTGGTGAAGAACATATGAAGACAGGAGCGCTTATTGTTTATACATCAGCGGATCCGGTTCTTCAGATTGCTGCACACGAAGATATCATTCCAATTGAAGAGCAATATAAAATCTGTGAAATTGCAAGAGAGCTCACGCTCGATGAAAAGTACTTAGTTGGACGTATTATCGCAAGACCGTTTGTCGGAGAGCCGGGTTCTTTTAAACGGACTAAAAATCGTCATGACTATGCATTAAAGCCTTTTGACCGTACTGTAATGAATGAATTGAAAGATGAAAATCTGGATGTCATTGCCATCGGTAAAATTTCTGACATTTATAATGGTGAAGGTGTGACTGAATCACTGCGCACAGCAGATAATATGGACGGAATGGATAAGCTGATTCAGACTTTTGACAAGGATTTTACAGGGCTCAGCTTTTTAAACCTTGTTGATTTCGATGCACTATTCGGTCATAGACGAGATCCTAAAGGATATGGGGAAGCATTAGAAGAATATGATGCGCGTCTGACAGAAGTATTTGAAAAAATGACTGAGGATGACCTGTTGATTATCACTGCTGACCACGGAAATGATCCTGTTCACCACGGTACAGACCATACCCGTGAATATGTACCTCTTCTTGTGTACTCACCGGCATTAACAGGAGGGGAAATCCCTGTAAGGGAAACATTTGCTGATATCGGTGCTACCATTGCTGAAAACTTTAACGTAAAAGCACCGGCTTTCGGGAAGAGTTTTTTAACTGATTTATCTAAATAACATTAATCTGTTCAGAGCGGATTCAATACCGCTCTGAATAAAATGAATAAACCTGAAAAGAGGCATCTTAACATGAGAATGGTAGATATTATTGAAAAGAAAAGAAATGGTCAGGAATTGTCAACTGAAGAGATAAGCTTCGTCATCGAAGGCTATACGAATGAAACAATCCCAGACTACCAGGTAAGCGCTTTATTAATGGCAATATATTTTGAAGGTATGACACAGTCAGAACGTGCAGATCTGACAATGGCAATGGTTGAATCGGGAGACCAGATCGATTTATCTGCAATTGAGGGAATTAAAGTGGATAAACACTCAACCGGCGGTGTTGGTGATACCACTACGCTGATTCTTGGACCCCTTGTTGCAGCAGCAGGTGTGCCGGTGGCAAAAATGAGTGGACGCGGACTTGGTCACACAGGTGGTACAATTGATAAACTTGAAGCAGTTCCTGGCTTCCATGTGGAGTTATCGAGTGATGAGTTCACACGACTTGTGAATGAAGAAAAACTTGCTGTTATCGGTCAAAGTGGCAACTTAACGCCTGCAGACAAAAAACTGTATGCACTGCGTGACGTGACAGCAACAGTAAACAGCATTCCGCTGATTGCTTCTTCGATCATGAGTAAAAAAATCGCTGCCGGTGCTGATGCCATTGTTCTTGATGTTAAAACTGGTGCCGGGGCATTTATGAAAGATGAAGCGCAGGCCCGTGAACTAGCAGAGGCGATGGTCAGAATCGGAAATAACGTTGGCCGTCAGACAATGGCTGTTATTTCTGATATGAGTCAGCCGCTTGGATTTGCGATCGGAAATGCTTTAGAAGTAAAAGAAGCGATCGATACGTTAAAAGGTGAAGGTCCTGAAGATCTGACAGAACTCTGTCTTGTTCTGGGCAGTCACATGGTCGTATTGTCTAAAAAAGCCGAAACGCACGAAGAAGCAAGAAAGATGCTTGAAGATGCAATTCAAAGCGGAGAAGCACTTAACCGCTTCAAAGCGTTTCTTAAAGGCCAGGGTGGCGACGCCTCAGTAGTAGATGATCCGTCGAGACTCCCTCAGGCAGAACATAAAATTGAACTGCCGGCTAAAAGCAGCGGTAAAGTCAGCCGCATTATTGCTGACAATGTTGGGACAGCAGCAATGTGGCTTGGAGCAGGAAGAGCAACCAAGGAAAGCGAGATCGACCTTGCAGTTGGTCTGATGCTTAAAAAGAAAGTCGGAGATGAAGTGCAAGAAGGAGAATCGCTCGTCACAATTTATGCGAATGACTTATCAGAAGTAGAAAAAGTGAAAGCTAAACTTTATGAAAGTATTGAAGTTTCCACAGAAGGTCATGCACCAGCCTTAATTGTAGATCAGGTAACAGGAGAATAACGCTCAGAGCCGCAGCTTAACGCTGCGGCTTTTTATGTATAAAAAATCAAAAACCACAAATCATAATAAAAACCGTTAAAGGGCGTGTATGTGTTGAAGAAAATAATGTTCCTCTTTTGCCTGACGTTATTCATATGCCTGCAATCACAGTCCAGTGCTGCAGAACCCGCTTTCGACAATATCAAATCGGGCATTTTGATTGATGCCGATTCCGGAATGGTGATTTATGACCAGAATAGCAGTGAAAAACTTCCACCTGCTTCCATGACTAAAATTGCGACGCTCCTTTTAATCATGGAAGAAGTGAACAGCGGCAGCCTGAAATGGGATGATAAGGTCACAACAAGCAGCACAGCAGCCGGAATGGGAGGTTCCCAGATTTATTTAAAAGAAGGAGAAACCATGACAGTCCGGGAGCTCATCAAAGCAATCTCCATTGCTTCAGCGAATGATGCGTCAGTTGCACTTGCAGAACATATTGCAGGAACTGAAGAAGCATTTGTCAGCAAAATGAATCAAAAAGCTGAAGAGCTTGGATTAAAAAACACTCACTTTAAGAATGTCACAGGGCTGCCTGACGAAGGTCATGTCAGTTCAGCGATGGATATGGCCAGACTTGCAATGGAACTGCTGACACATGAGGAGATTACTGAGTTCACTGGTACGTATGATGATTACCTCAGACAGGATGAAAATCCATTCTGGCTTGTAAACACAAACAAATTGATCAGATCCTATCCGGGGGCAGACGGGTTGAAAACAGGGTTTACAAATGAAGCGAAATACTGTCTCACCGCCACAGCTAAAAGAGGAGACATGCGCCTGATCAGTGTTGTATTCGGTGCACCGAGCTCAAAAGAGAGGAATCAGGTGTCTTCAGACATATTAAATTACGGCTTTAAAAACTATGTGACTAAGACATTCAATCAAAAAGGCGAAGTGCTGGCAGAAGCGGCAATCAATAAAGGTTCAGCTGAAAAAATTCATGCGGAGTTAAAGAACTCCCTGAAAATCATTGAAAAGAAAAATGAGAAAGCTCAATATACGAGGAAACTTACGGTTTATAAAAAGCTTGATGCACCGATCAATAAGGGTCAAGAGGTTGGGTACGTCTCACTGCACAAAAACGGTAAAGAGATTTCAAAAGAACTTCTAATTTCCTCCAAACATATTAAAAAAGCGGACTGGACGGATCTGTTCAGACGCTCATGGAAACGCGTATTATATGCGGAATAAGTCGAAAAACAACTAGTTTTTTCTACTATTGTCATGAGGCAGGATTACGTTACTTCTATCGTGAATACTCCGGATTACAGCTGAGATTAAAATCTGACAGCTGAAAAAGGAGGAATAGGTATGGCGTGCAACGTAGAGGCTGAAGTCAAAGGTAATGTACTGTTACTGAGAATGAGCGGTGAGCTTGATCATCATGAAGTAGGTCCTATTCGAAAAGAACTGATTGAATTGATGGAAAAAGAGTCAATCAGACATATGATTTTAAATCTTGCCAACCTTGAATTTATGGATAGTTCCGGACTCGGCTTAATTCTCGGAAGATATAAGCATCTGCAGAAAATCGGGGGCAATATGGTACTATGCGCAGCAACACCTGCAGTAAAAAGATTATTTGAAATGTCAGGTATGTATAAAATTCTCATCGTTGAACTGTCAGAAGAACGGGCTTTTTCAAGATTGGAGGCAGTCCAATGAAAAACAGTCTGACATGCCATTTTACTTCCATCAGTGAAAATGAAGGGCTTGCAAGAATGATTGCCGCTTCATTTATCGCGCCATACGACCCGACGGTAGGAGAATTGAGTGATATTAAAACAGTTGTTTCAGAAGCTGTTACAAATGCAGTCATCCATGGTTATAACGAAGAAGATTTCCATGAAATCACGCTGAAGCTCCACATTGAACAAAGACTGTTAACAATTGAGATCATTGATGAAGGCAAAGGAATGGAAAAAGTGGAACAGGCGATGGAGCCGCTGTATACTTCAAGGCCTGATATGGAAAGGTCGGGAATGGGCTTTACAATTATGGAACATTTTATGGATCAAGTCGAAGTAAGATCTGCATCAAATCAGGGGACAACAGTCAAAATGGTGAAGCAGCTTTCAGCTGTGAATGCCAATTGTCTGTAGGCCGATTTGTATGAATGCTAATTCTATTAATCATGAAGAAATTCGTGAGTGGATCAGACAAAGTCAGGACGGTAATCAGCAGGCCAGGGATAAAATGGTTGAGAAAAACGTCAGGCTTGTCTGGTCGGTTGTTCAGCGCTTTCAACATCGCGGATATGAATTGGACGATTTATTTCAAATTGGTGCGATCGGATTGTTAAAAGCGGTTGATAAGTTTGACCTTTCATATGATGTAAAATTTTCGACATACGCGGTACCGATGATCATCGGTGAAATTCAGCGCTTTTTAAGAGATGACGGAACAGTAAAAGTAAGCAGGTCAATAAAAGAGCTGGGGTACAAAGTAAGAAGAGCACGTGAACATTTATCTGCAACATTAAACAAAGTGCCGACACTCTCAGAAATTGCAGATTATCTGCATGTGTCGATTGATGATATTGTACTTGCCCAGGAAGCATCTAAAGCACCTTCATCTATACATGAAACTGTATATGAGAGTGAAGGGGATCCAATCACACTGTTAGACCAGCTGGCAGGCGGGGACGATCAGTGGTTTAATCAGATCGCTTTAAAAGAAGCGCTGATGACACTTGATCACAGAGACAGGACGATTATTTTCTTCAGGTATTTTAAGGATTGGACCCAGTCTGAAGTGGCAAAGGAATTAGGGATATCACAGGTACAGGTTTCTCGTATTGAGAAAAAAGTATTATCCTCTATCAAAGATTGGCTTGAAGAAGAACAGAGGGCTTAATAAGGGGGTGAAGAGCGTGGATGCATATATCGAAATGAAATCAAAAGCAATGGTGAAAGAAGGGCCGGTTACATTGAATGATATTGCTGAGATCTTTGCAGAGGATCATCTTAAGCAGTTGCTGATGTGTGACATTGTTTTAAAAGATGTTGACGGCCGATACTCTGTTATCAGCAGGACAGACCTCCAAAGGAAGTATCAGCACCAGAATATTATCATTACAGGCAGTGCCCTTACAATTGTTGAGAGAATGGAAGCGTCGCGCTCTTCAGTCGCTCTTTTAATTACGGTCTGGCTGTTGCTGTTTACAGGTTCAGCATTAACAATCATGTATTTTCATGAAGATGTAAGCATGGCTGAAACACAGATGGTTATTGTGAGTATGCTGGGTAATCCTCATCCTTTCTGGTTTCAGATTCCGTATTCTATCGGAATAGGAGCAGGTATGCTTCTGTTTTTTAACAGAATCATTAAAAAGCAGTTTAATGATGAACCGAGTCCGCTTGACATTGAGATTTACAAATATGAAAAGTCGGTTGAAGATTATGTGAAATCTGCTGACCGGCGGGATCACGAATGATTGCAAATTTACTTGCAGCCTTTACAGGAATATCTGGCGGATTTGCTGTGGGTGGCGGGTTTGTTGCTTTTATCTCAGTACTTGGTGTATTACCGAGAGTCATATTATTAACATCTCAAAAATCTCAGTTAAGGATCATAGAATGGGCGCTTATTGCAGGGGCTCTATGTGGGACAGGCGTGCTGTTTGGCCCAGTCTATATTCAAACACCGTTTCTGGTTCCGGCAGCCGGCCTGTTTTCAGGTCTGTTTATCGGAATGATGGCAGCCGCGTTAACAGAGGTGTTAAACGTTATTCCACTGATAACCAGACGTCTGAAAGTCGCAGGCAGTCTCCAGATCATTATTGCAGCAATTATTGCGGGAAAAGTAGCCGGTTCACTCTTTTACTGGCTGATCTTTTTGCCGGTATGGAAGGATTGAAATAAATGAAGAAGCTCCCCAAAGAAAATCGGGAATTGGACAGCAGATTAAAAGAAGCTGGACTTGGCAAAAGCTTTGACTTTATCGTCAGGCGAATTGAATTTGGCTCTGAGCAGATAAATCTGTATGCTGTGAATGGTCTTTGTGAAACGAGATTCATTATGAAAATCCTTGATGAATTAAGTGCTCTGCATGACTATGATGACGGCGACATTTTCAGAGAAGTCGTCAATCAGAGGATTATTCATCATTCAGTTGAAATGACTGACTCAGAGGATGAATTGATCAGGCAGGTTTTTTCAGGTCTGATAGCCATTAAAATTGACGGTGATCAGGAGTGTTTTTTAGTCGACGTCAGAAGCTATCCCGGACGTCAGCCGGAAGAGCCTGATAATGAAAAAGTAGTAAGGGGATCGAGAGACGGTTTTGTCGAAAATATCATTGTAAATACTGCACTTACAAGAAGAAGAATCAGGGATAAGGGCATCAGGTTTGAGATGCTTGAAGTTGGAGAAAGATCAAAAATGGATGTTGCGATCGGTTATATCGATGGGATCGCAAATAAAGAGCTCATTAACATTATTAAAAAAGAAATTTCTGAGATCAATACTGATGGACTGATTATGACTGATAAGTCACTTGAGGAATACCTTGTAAAACAGGGTTTTAATCCGTATCCGCTTGTCAGATTTACTGAAAGAGCGGATATAGCAGCAGAGCATCTTCTTGAAGGTCATATCTGTATTTATATTGATACATCCCCGGGTGTTATGATCGCACCTGCAACATTTTTTCATCATGTCCAGCATGCTGAGGAATTCAGGCAGTCTCCTGCAGCAGGTACAATGATGAGGTTTATCAGATTTTCCGGAATCATCGCATCAATCATACTCATCCCTCTCTGGTATCTGATGGCGATCGACCCTTTTATGAAACCGATTGAATTATCTTTTATCGGCACAAAAGAAGACTCTGCAATCCCATTGATTATCCAGCTATTATTGGCTGATATTGGTATCGAATTTTTAAGAATGGCTGCTATACACACCCCTACACCTTTATCTACAGCCATGGGATTGATCGCGGCTGTTTTAATCGGGCAGATCGCGGTTGATGTCGGCTTATTTGTTCCTGAAGTCATTCTTTATGTATCAGTTGCGGCGATTGGTACTTTTGCTACACCGAGTTATGAACTGAGCATTGCCAATAAATTTGCCAGAACTTTTTTACTTCTAATGACGGCTTTTTTTCATACCAGCGGTCTTGTGATTGGGGTCACAGTGCTTATTATCTATCTGGCAAGAATTAAAGTTTTTTCAGTACCATATTTGTGGCCGCTGCTCCCATTCAGACCAATTGCGCTTTGGCAGGTCATAACACGTGTACCTGTGACCAGCTCATTTTTAAGACCGATGATCGTGAAATCTGAAGACCGGATCAGACAGAAGCGGAAAAATTGATGCATTGCACGAAATCGCTTTACTGTGGTAATGTACTTACTATCTATAAATGATATTTCGCAGTAAAGAAGGGGTTAAAATATGCATTTTTATGGCACATCATCTATAAATGAAAATGGGCATTTAACAATCGGTGGAGTAGATACAATAGAACTGGCAAAAGAATTTGGAACTCCGCTATATGTTTATGACACACAGTTAATCCGCGAGCGGGCGCGGGGTTTTAAAAATACTTTTGATCAGTTAGGCGTTACTTCCCAGGTTGCATACGCAAGCAAGGCATTTTCTTCAATTGCTATGATACAGCTGATTGATCAGGAGGGGCTTAGCCTCGATGTGGTGTCAGGCGGGGAATTATATACAGCTTTGAAGGCAGGCTTTAATCCTGAAAAGATTCATTTTCATGGAAACAATAAAAGCGCTGAAGAAATTGCAATGGCTTTAGACGCTGATATCGGCTGCTTTGTTGTGGATAATTTTCATGAAATTAACCTTTTGTCTGATATCTGTCAGGAAAAAGGTAAGACCGCATCAATTCTGTTAAGGGTGACACCGGGAATTGAAGCACATACACATGATTATATTTTAACCGGCCAGGAAGATTCAAAATTTGGATTTGACCTGCAAAACGGTCAGGCAGAAGAAGCGCTAGAAAAAACGCTGGACCTTAAGCAGCTGCACGTACTTGGACTCCATTGTCATATTGGATCCCAGATTTTTGAAACGACCGGCTTTATCATGGCCGCTGAAAAAATGATTGAGAAAATGTCAGTATGGAAGCAGCAGTACAATTTTTCAGCTGAAGTGCTGAACTTAGGCGGCGGATTTGGCATACGTTATACGAAAGATGATGAACCGCTTGCCCCGGGTAAATATGTTGAAGATATTATTACCAGAGTAAAATCGCTCATGGCTGACTATCAGCTCACAATGCCTGAGATCTGGATTGAACCGGGACGCTCACTTACAGGAGATGCGGGCACTACTTTGTATACAGTAGGCTCATCTAAGAATGTGCCTGACGTAAGAAATTACCTGGCGGTTGACGGAGGGATGAGTGACAATATACGGCCAGCCCTTTATAATGCCAGATATGAAGCTGTAATTGCAAACCGTCCTGAAGCTGAGCCCGAATCTGTTGTATCGATTGCAGGTAAGTGCTGTGAGTCCGGGGATATGCTAATTTGGGACCTGCCGATCAGTATGCATTCATCAGGAGATGTACTTGCGGTATTCTGCACTGGCGCTTATGGCTATGCAATGGCAAATAACTATAACCGTATTCCGCGTCCTGCTGTAGTGTTCGTTGAAAATGGTGAAGCGGAACTTGTCATTGAGCGCGAAAAATATGAAGACCTGATCAGACATGACCTGCCGTTAAAAGCGCAGCATGGAGGTCAGAAATGAAAAAGCAAAACATATTAACTTTTATTGCCCTGTTAATTATGGCTGTTATCTGGGGAATTATCTACTGGGCTTTCATTGTCTGAAGGCAAAAATTGAAAAGTTCTGCTGCATCTAGTATGATATGTAACGGTATAAGGACAAAATTGATTTAACCGGATCAACTGCCGGATCATAAACCGGCATATGATGATTACAACTTGGTGAGGAGTACTTTATGTTAATTCGTTATAAAAAATCCTTTGAGAAAATTGCAATGGGCCTGATGTCTTTTATGCCAACTGAAAAAGAGATTAAACAACTGCAGCAGTCGATGAAGCAGTATGAAGAAGAACCTAATTTTCAGTTGTTTCTCTGGAAGGAAGAAGATATTATCGGTCTTGCAGGTGTTGAGATTGAAGAGGAGTGTGTTACATTGCGTCACATCTCAGTTAACCCCTCTCACCGCAATGAAGGAGTAGGGCATCGTATTGTTTCAGCACTTAAAGAAATGTACAATGAAAAAGAATTGGGCAGTACATCGTACACAGAAGGATTTTTTCAAAAATGTAATGATAATGAAACCGCAGCTGACTAATGCTGCGGTTTCATTAATTTTTATAAGGTGATCTGGATTTGGAGATCAGTGCTTGCTGTCTCAATGAAATAACGTCAGCTCTGTCACGTAATTTATGTCTGTCGATCAGCATTTTATTCTGAAGGTCACTTGTGCTGCCCCAGCTGTAACCTCTATCGCTGCATATCTTCCCGCATGCTTCGACCAGGTCCTGATCAGTCAGTGGAATCATTACGCTCTGGTAAGGTGAATGAGTAAGGATTGCCCCTTCTAATTCAGTCATCAGCTGTATCAGTCTGTCAGTATCAATTGATAAGTGTCCTGCAGCATCTGTAAAACTTAAGATTTTTTCTTTGGACTGCCTGATCATTCTGAGTGCTCCGCTGTAGTTTCCCCGTCTTTGATGATATAACGCTACTGCGAGCTGTATCAGCCCGACCCAGATTGAATGTTTATTCCCATCAGTGTTTTCTTTCCAATATTCTTCAAGCACTTCATGACATTCAAAGTAGTCGCGATCGCCGTGGAAGTGAACTAAAAATTGAATATAGGAATCCGGATATTTTCTAATCGTTAGCACCTCCGTTCGTGGACAAGTTTAGCATATGGTTTTTTCAGCTCCAAACATTTTGAAAATACCAGAGAGTGATGACAACTGCCAGTATCATACCAGTTAAATCCGCAAGCAGTCCGACAGCAAGTGCCCTTCCCATTTTTTTAATACCAACAGCACCAAAATATACGGTCAGAATATAGAGTGTTGTATCTGTACTTCCCTGTATAACGGCAGCCATTCTTGAAATGATATGCTCGGTTCCGTATGTATGAGTCAAATCTGCCGTGATACTTAACGCTGCGGTACCTGAAATGGGCCTGGTTAAAAAAAGAGGAAATAGTTCTGCCGGGATATGAAAAGTCAGAAATAACGGCGATAGCAGGTTTGTGATCCATAACAATAAACCTGAAGATCGGAGCACGCTGATTGCGGCCATCATACCAACTAAAAACGGCAAAAGCTCAGCGGCCATTTGGAGTCCTTCTTTTCCTCCACTTACAAAAGCACTGTATGCATCTGTTCTTGTTATTAGTGCTGAAAACAAAATCACAAGAATAAATAATGGCAAAATCAGCTTGGCCAGAAATACAATATCAATCACGACTGCCACCTGAAACGATTTTCCAGCTGATTCTGTCATATAAAATGGCAGCAGAACATGACAGGACTGTCGCAATAAATGCCGGAATGACAATATCAAGCGGATCAGCGGCACCTTCAGATAGTCTCATCGATACAATCGTGGCTGGGAAAAAGGTCACGGCTGCTGTATTCATACAGAGGAAAGTAACCATCGAACGGCTTGCCAGTTCAGCGTTTTTATTCATGGATTGGAGCTCTTTCATCGCTTTAACGCCAAAAGGGGTCGCAGCGTTACCCAGACCGAAAAAATTAGCTGATAAATTTGTCATGATATAACCGGCAGCAGGGTGATTTTTAGGCAGATCCGGAAATAATCTGCGAATAAAAGGATAACCGAGTTTAGTCACTAATTGTAATAAGCCCGCACGTTTTGCGATCTCCATCATTCCGAGCCAGAGCGTGAAAACTGCGACAAATCCGATCACTAATTCCACTGACTGCCCCGCAGATTGTAAAAGTCCTTTATTTACTTCGTCTACAGTTCCATTAAAAAAACTGAACAGGATACCCGAGATCAGCATGAAGATCCATATCAGGTTTACCATGTGAAAAACTCCTTTATTTTTCTAATCAGTGTCTGATAGAACGCAGGTGAATCAGTCTTGTCTGCATAAAGTTTTACTTTGGTTAACTCTTCATCCTGAATGTATACGCTCAGTGAAGGTGTATCTCCGTGCTTAATGTGGTAGACAATCTGCTCAGTCTCATCTTCAGTCAGCGGAACTTTTTTTACCTGTTTAGATATGTACTTCATATTTTCATATGATCCGGGTAATACAGGAACAGGACCTTTAGATATTACTTCAAAAGTAGCATACCGCTTGAACGCATCTTCAAAAAGTGACATATGATCATTCCAGTCATCAGGTGCATTAATTGTGACAGCTATTAAGGTCATATTGTTTTTGGTAGCGGTCGTAACCAGCGTTCTGCCGGCTTTTTTTGTAAATCCTGTCTTGCCGCCATCTGAATGAGGATACAATCCTGTAACAAGACGGTGTTTATTGTTCCAATGATAATCGTTAAATGAAGGCTTGTATGATTTAGAAGAAAAGATGGTGTTGAACTGATCATTCTTTATGGCTTCTTTAGTAAGTATGGCCATATCAAAAGCAGTTGACAGATGCTTGTCATCCGTATCAAGTCCATGTGGATTTGTAAAATATGAGTTGGACATTTGAAACGCTTTTGCTTCTTTATTCATCAGTTCAGCAAACTGTTCTACTGACCCGCTGATATGTTCAGCAATTGCCACGGCAGCATCATTGCCTGATCTGAGCAGGAGTCCGTACAAAAGATCTTTTAACAGTACTTTTTCACCTGCTTTCAAATAAAGGCTTGAACCCTCTGCAGATGAAGCTTTTGTTGAAATTTTTACTTGATCATCCAAATTGCCGTGTTTAAGTGCCACATGAGCAGTCATAATTTTTGTAATGCTTGCAATTTTTAATTTTTCGTGCTCATTTTTATTAAAAAGAACCCTTCCACTTTCTGCTTCGATTAGAATTGATGATTGTGCGGAGACATCTATAGCATGTACAGGCTGACAGATTAACAGGAACATGATACATACAGCCAGAATTTTTTTAATCGGGCACACCTCCTAATGTATCATTATGAACCCCTTTGAAAATTAGACCTAAAAAAGACACGTGCATGAGCACGTGTCATTCGTTTGCTGAAAGGCCGTTCCTTAATGATTCAAAGAATAAATCACTATCTTCATTTTCATCATCTATATCCTCTGGAAGGGGAGGAAGTTCTGACAAATCTTTAAGACCGAGGTAATCCAGAAATTCTGCAGTCGTGCCGTATAAAATAGCTCTTCCTGCGCCTTCATTACGGCCAACCTCTTTAATCAGTCCTCTTGCGATCAGTGTATGAACAGGGCCATCAGTCTTAACACCTCTGACTTCTTCAATCTGTACTCTGGTTACCGGCTGTTTATAAGCAATAATTGCCAGGGTTTCAAGTCCGGCTTGTGTCAGAGAGGAAGGTGAAGGTGAATCGGCCAGTAGCTTAATATGTGCTGCAAGGCTTTTTTTTGTAACAAATTGATATTTCCCTGCATAAGCAGCAATTTCAAGTCCTCTTGACGGATCTTCCTCATACTGTGCTGCGATCGATTTCATCAGATCAGCAATCTCTGAAACCACCATGTTCAATGCTTCAGCAATTTGATCTTCTGAAAGTCCTGAATCCCCTGCTGTAAATAAAAGTCCTTCTATAATTGCATTTTGATTATCGCTGTCCAACTAATGACACTCCTTCAGTACTTTCCACCATGATTTCTGAAAAATTATGATCCTGCTTAATATGAATCTCCTGCCTTTTAACTAATTCAAGCACTGCCATGAATGAGACAACCATATGCGGTTTTTCGGCTACGGGAAATAGTTCAGAGAAAGTTCGCGGCGCAGCATGTGCCCGGATGGTTTGGAGAATTTCAGACATGCGTGTTTCAATTGATATTTCCTGTCTGGCAATTCTTGTAGACAGCGGTTTTTTAATCTTTTTACGTCGCATTAATTTATTAAATGCACCAATCAGATCATGCAGGTCAATATTTGTTTCAGATCCCGCACTCACCTGCTCTGAGTATGAACTTAGATCTTCAGGAGGCTTTGTATAATGAAGACTTCTTTCATCCTCTTTTTGCTTAAGCTCGGTAGCAGCTTTTTTGTATTTTTTATATTCAATGAGCTTTTCAACTAATTCTTCTCTGGGGTCTTCTTCAAATGATTGATCTTCTTCCCAATATTCTTCCTGCTTAGGGAGGAGCATTCTGCTCTTAATTGACATTAAAGTAGCAGCCATCACGAGATACTCACTCGCAGTATTCAGCTCCAGTACACTCATTGCTCTAATATAGAGAGTATACTGTTCAGAAATTTCAGCCATTGGGATATCATATATGTCGATTTCAAGACCCTGTATAAGATGAAGCAGAAGGTCAAGCGGGCCTTCAAATGCATCAAGCTTTACTGTGTATTCCATTTCATCACCATTCTAGCGCATACGCTGAGATTCTTTCATCATGCTAATTATATCTGAAGAAATAGGCAGATCCAACAGTTAATCAGGGTTTTATATGATCGTGATTTGCTTTTGACCATATATGTGACATAATGCTGTAAGAAGAAGAACAAATGAAGAGGTGTAAGAGATGGAGAGATTACAAAAAGTGATTGCACACGCTGGAGTGGCATCACGCAGAAAAGCAGAAGAATTAATTTTACAGGGTAAAGTAAAGGTGAATGGAAAAACCGTTAAAGAACTTGGCACTAAAGTGACAGCTTCAGATAAAATAGAAGTTGAAGGAGTCAAAATTGAGCGGGAAAACAAAGTATATTATCTATTCTATAAACCATCCGGTGTGATCTCAGCTGTTAGTGACGATAAAAACCGCAAAGTAGTAACTGATTATTTTCAGCATGTGGAAGAGAGAATTTATCCGGTTGGAAGACTGGACTATGACACATCAGGTTTACTGCTGCTGACCAATGATGGGGAATTTGCCAACCTGTTGACTCACCCTAAATATGAAGTCCCTAAAACGTATGTTGCCAGAGTCAAAGGGCTTGTGAAACGTGAAGTGATTAAAAAACTTGAAAGAGGTATCAAGCTTGAAGATGGAATGACTGCGCCTTCTAGAGCGAAAGTGATTTCAGCTGATAAGCAGAAAGATAAAACCATCCTTGAGATTACGATTCATGAAGGACGTAACAGACAGGTCAGAAGAATGCTTGAGGCTGTAGGACATCCTGTTCAAAAGCTGAAAAGAGAAAGGTACGCCTTTTTGCATCTGACAGGCCTTAATGCCGGTGAAGCCAGAGAACTAACGCCGCATGAAGTGAAACAGCTGAGATCATTCGCAGAAAACGGACTTCATAACTGACAATTTTCACAGTTCATTCAAATACTATACGCTAATGCCTTTATAACGAATGCTATAATGACAATGATACTTTAGTGTGACCGTTTTAAGGGGGTAGCTAATATGAGTAAGAAAAAACAAAAAAGGCTCATCATGCGTGTATCGATTCTTGCTGTCTTACTTGCAGCAGTCTCATATACAATCTACTCCAGTGTGACTGGGGATGAAAAGTCCCTTGTCAGAGCTGGTGATCAGGCACCCGATTTTATACTCGAAGATTTGGATGGCGACACGCATCAGCTGTCAGATTATAAAGGCCAGGGTGTATTTTTAAATTTCTGGGGTACTTGGTGCGAACCTTGTAAAGAGGAATTTCCTTATATGCAAAAACAATATGAGGTCTTTAAGGACCAGGGAGTAGAAGTTATTGCAGTAAACGTAGGGGAATCTGAATTCAAAGTTTCCAATTTTGCCAATCAGTTCGGTCTTACATTTCCTGTGGTCAGAGATGTGAACAGTGACGTAATGGATGCTTATTCAATCGGACCGCTTCCAACGACGCTTCTTGTGAATCCTGATGGAGAAATTGAGAAGGTGATCACAGGCGAAATGAGTGAAGAAATGATTGTATCTTACATGAACATGATCAAACCTGAAAGTCAGGAGTCTTCTGAATGAGTAAATTGATTTGTAAATGCGGCCACGTAAATCCGGAAGGTTCTGAGTTATGTCAGGCCTGCGGCAGAACGTTAACTGAAAAAGCTGCCAAAAGAAAAACAAATGATGTGATGCGGTATGAGGGAATGGCGAGAAGATCTCAAACTTATCACGCTTCTGTTATTGATAAGGTGTGGAACTTCTTTTCATCAGTTAAAGTTGGCGTCTGGCTGATTGTTATTACACTGGTTGCTTCAGCAATCGGAACGATTTTTCCTCAGGAATTTTTTATTCCGCAAAATATTCCGGCTATAGAATATTATGAAGACCGTTACGGTATAGCCGGTAAAATCTATTATGTATTGGGTTTTCATGATTTATATGGATCCTGGTGGTATATGCTGCTCGTAGCAGCGATTGGGACATCGATTATTATAGCTAGTCTGGACCGGGGTATTCCGCTGTATAAAGCGCTGAAAAAACAGCGTGTGGAAAGACATGATTCTTTCCTGAAAAGACAGCGGATTTATTCTGCCTATGAAGCTAAAGGCTCGCTGGATACACTTAACCGCCTTAGCGAAGGTCTGAAAAAAAGACGTTACAAAGTCAGAGTGGAAAATGGTAGTCTTTTAGCTGAGAAAAACCAGTTTTCTAGATGGGGACCGTATATTAACCATACCGGACTGATTATTTTTTTAATCGGAGCAATGCTCAGGTTTGTACCTGGTATGTATGTCGATGAAATGTTATGGATTCGTGAAGGTGAAACTCAAATCATTCCCGGAACAGATCAGGAGTATCTTCTGAAAAATGAAGGGTTTACACTTGAAACGTATCAGGAAGGCGATTCCGAGGTATTTGATGAGACCATTCAGCGCACAGGTGCGATTGCTAAAAACTTCCAGACCGATGCTATACTTTATAAAAAAGACGAAAATGCGATTGCCGGTTCAACTGACAATATAACCGAAGTTGACCATCACGCAATTCAGGTAAATGTGCCGATGAAATTTGATCAATTTGCACTTTATCAGACAGATTATATTGAAGATGAATTATATAAGATGTCCTTTACAATGGACAGTAAAGAAACCGGTGAACCAGTCGGCAGTTTTACAGTCGATTTGTTTGACCCGAACACTTCAGGCGTATATGAATTAAACGATGGCTATGCTGTTGAAATTTCAGGTTATTATCCGGATTTCAGCGGATTTGATGACGGGGAGCCACAATCTGTTTCTCCTCTGCCTAACAATCCTGCATTTTTATTTAATATGATATCACCTGAACATCCTGATGGAGAAGTAGCGTTTGTAGCTATTCAGCAAAATCTTGAACCTCTTGGAGAGAATGACTATGAAATCAGTTTTAATGGCATTGAAACAAGGGATATTTCAGGGTTAACTGTCAGAAAAGATTTAACGCTGTGGATTCTTGCTTTAGGCGGCGCTATTTTTATGTTTGGGGTTATCGTTGGGTCCTACTGGAATCACAGAAGAATCTGGATTAAGACAGATGCCGATTCTCATTTGTATGCAGCAGGCCATACAAATAAAAACTGGTACGGATTGAAAAAAGACATTGCTCCGGCATTCGAATATGCTGGACTCGATCAGCCTGATGACCATCAGGAGCTGAAAGAATCCAAAGGCAATGCAAAGGAGGAAGATGAAAGTGGCACAACTCGCGAGCATAAGTAGTACGCTGCTGTATATAGCTTTTCTGTTATATCTTGTGGCAACTGTATTTTTCGCAGGATCAATTAAATCAAAAAAACATACGAATCAGACTGGCAAAAACAGATGGGCAACAATCGGAATTACCATAACGCTGATCGGATTTGCTTCTCAGCTTGGATATTTCTTTACGAGATGGATTGCTTCAGGACATGCGCCGGTCAGCAACCTGTTTGAATTTATTACATTTTTTGCGATGATGCTCGTTGCAGCATTTATTATCATTTACTTTATTTACCGTTTGCATATTCTTGGCGTATTTGCATTGCCGATTGCACTCCTAACAATTGCATACGCAAGCATGTTTCCAAGAGACGTTTCTCCTCTGATTCCTGCACTGCAAAGTGACTGGCTTGCTATTCACGTGTCAACAGTGGCTGCAGGTGAGGCGATTTTATCTGTCAGCTTTGTAGCTGGTCTGATTTTCCTCCTGAAAGACATTGATCTTTCAAAAGGTGGTAAACAGGTATTCTGGCTTGAATCTGTTCTCTTCGGTATTATTCTTGTAGTTGGATTCGTTTTAAGCGCAACAGTATTTTCTGTGGCAGGTTATGAATCTGAATTTACATTTATTAATGCTGATGAAGCAGAAACAGTTGTACAATATTCAATGCCTGCACTGGTTACACCTAATGAAGGTGAACTGATTACAGAGGGAGCATTCTCAACAGGCCTTGAAATGCATCCGCTTGTAAATGCATCAAGATTGAATACAGTGATCTGGTCTATCGGTGTAGGTATCATTCTTTACTTACTAATCAGACTGATCTCAAGAAGAAAAGTAGCTGCTCTATTCCAGCCGCTTGTTAAAAAAGCAAATCTGGATATGCTTGATGAAGTCGGCTACCGTTCAGTGCTGATCGGCTTTCCTGTATTTACATTAGGTGGTCTGATTTTTGCAATGATCTGGGCTCAAATTGCCTGGACACGCTTCTGGGGATGGGACCCTAAAGAGGTGTGGGCGCTTATTACATTCTTGTTCTATGCAGCGTTCCTGCACTTGAGACTGTCGAGAGGATGGGAAGGAAATCGTTCCGCCTGGCTTGCAGTAATTGGATTTGTTATTATTATGTTTAACCTTGTAGCAGTAAACTTAATTATTGCCGGACTCCATTCTTACGCTTAATCAAATTGCCCTCACGAGTAAGTGAGGGCTTCTTTTAAATACATATCTCAAGGAGGATCTTTAATGAATGAACTTGGTCATATTCTTGTAGTTGATGATGAAGAAAGAATCCGCAGGCTGTTAAAAATGTATCTGGAGCGTGAAGGATATACAGTAGAAGAAGCTGAAGACGGTGAAAGTGCGCTTAATAAAGCTCTTGGAGAAGATTATGATTGTATCCTGCTTGACTTAATGATGCCTGGTAAAGACGGGATTGAAGTTTGTAAGGAACTGCGTGAAACCAAAACAACACCTGTCATTATGTTGACTGCTAAAGGTGAAGAGGCAAATCGTGTACAGGGATTTGAGGTTGGGACAGACGATTATATCGTTAAGCCTTTCAGTCCGCGGGAAGTAGTATTAAGAGTAAAGGCATTACTCAGACGTACTGCTACGAGCAGTCACGTGAAAACAGATACAAAAGCCAAAGACATGATTGCATACAGTCACCTTGTAATCGATAATGATGCCCACAGAGTAACTGCTGATGGACATGAAGTTACATTGACACCTAAAGAGTATGAGCTGCTTTTATTCCTGGCAAAAAGTCCGGATAAAGTCTATGATCGTGAGCAATTACTGAAAGAGGTCTGGCACTATGAATTCTTCGGTGATCTGCGGACAGTCGATACTCATGTAAAAAGATTAAGGGAAAAACTTAACAGAGTCTCTGAGAAAGCAGGCAAGATGATTGTTACTGTATGGGGAGTAGGATATAAATTCGAGGTTGACGAATGAGAATCTGGAGAAGTGTAGTAGGCAAGCTGTGGATGACAATTCTGCTGCTTGTCTCCTTTGTTTTATTTATACTGACCATCCTGCTTCTGGAGTTTTTTCAGAACTATCATGTGGAAGAAGTAGAAGAGTCTTTAAGGTATGAAGCACAAAAAGCAGCCAGTATTATTGAGGAACACGATAATTTAGATATGAGTCTTCAGATTGTATCTGAAATTCTTGATGATCCTGTCCATTCTATCGTAAAAATTGACGATCAAACTGTTTTTTATTCAGATGGTGTCAATTATACAGAAATTCTATCTGTCATTGAGGGGAGCAATTCGCTAAGCAGAGTAGATGATGAGTCTGTGATTGTTCAGGATGAATTCCCCACTGGTGAAGATTTCGATAACCGCTACAATAATGTCATGATTGTTGGAGTGCCGGTATCAGATACTGAAGGTGAGACAGCCGGTGCAGTGTATGTTTATCAGTCTCTTGAAGCCATTCAGCAGACCACTGAACAGACGACACGCCTGATTATTTTAGCAGCTGCAATTGCCATTATACTTACTACTATTTTTGCCTTTTTCCTGTCTACAAGAATTACTGCACCACTCAGAAAAATGAGGGAAGGCGCTTTTGAAGTGGCACGGGGTAAATTCGATACAAAAGTTCCAATCCTGTCTAATGATGAAATTGGAGAACTTGCTACAGCTTTTAATCAGATGGGACGACAGCTAAAGCACCACCTCGATGCTCTCAGCCAGGAAAAAGAACAGCTATCAAGCGTACTCAGTTCTATGGCAGACGGTGTAATCACATTTAATAAAGACTGCACAGTCCTGGTTTCCAATCCGCCTGCAGAGCGCTTCCTGAAGAATTGGTATGATGAACAGGAAGATTTCACAAAGCTTGCGCTGCCTCCCACTCTTGAAGAACTGATCCAAAAAGTCATGCAGACAAATGAGGAACAAATAGGTGAACTTGAGGTTAACGGCAGATCATATGTGGCGATTATCAGTCCCCTGTACAGCGGTGATACTGTCAGAGGAGCTGTCGCAGTACTAAGAGACATGACTGAAGAAAGAAAGCTTGAAACGCTTAGAAAAGACTTTATCGCTAATGTATCTCATGAGCTGAGAACCCCGATATCAATGTTGCAGGGGTATAGTGAAGCGATCATTGATGACATACCGCAAAGTGATGAAGAAAGAAAAGATATTGCCAGGGTTATCTATGATGAATCCCTTAGGATGGGCCGTCTTGTGAATGAACTGCTTGATTTGGCACGAATGGAAGCAGGACATATTGTATTGAATCAGGAACAGGTTAAAGTAAATGAATTTGCATCGAGAGTTTTATCGAAATTCAGACTGGGGTTAAACGATAATGATATTCATATGAATTTAGTAAGTGAATTAGATGAATCGGTCGCCATTCACATCGACCCCGACAGAATTGAACAGGTCCTTACCAACCTTCTTGACAATGCAATCAGACATACCAAAACAGAGGGTGACATTACAATCAGAACAAAAATGGAGAATCAATTTATCCGGTTTGATGTTATAGACAACGGAGTCGGTATTCCGGAAGATGATCTGCCATTTATATTTGAACGTTTTTACAAAGCTGATAAAGCAAGGACAAGAGGGCGCGCCGGGACCGGTTTAGGCCTTGCGATTGTAAAAAACCTGATTGAAGCACACCATGGAAAGATTAAAGCAGAAAGTAAGGTTGACGAGGGAACGACGTTTTCATTTTATCTTCCACGAAATTGATCAGTCCATATACAGACATGCAGATATGAAACGGACAATGGTTTTGATAGGTCAGAGCAGAGAATACATCTCCGGTTCTGCCTGAAAAATCAATTGTCCGTTTTTAATACATATTAATTTTAAATCCAGCTTTTACAGTTCACACCTCTCATGTAAAATGAGAGGGTGTATAAATGCAGATGATATAAGAAAACGTTCTGATGAAAGAAACTTTTTCATCTTAAATACGACTAATGGTATGAACGGGGGAGGAGACGGTTAATGGACTCCGTTTTTAAGCGATTATATTCAGATTATCAACAGGATGTTTTTCAATTTTTGATCTATATGGTTAAAAACAGGGATACTGCTGAAGATCTGTTGCAGGAAGTGTATATAAAAGTGATGAATTCCTATCACAGGTTTGAGGGGAAAAGTTCTGAGAAAACCTGGTTATTTTCAATTGCTAAAAATGTGACAATTGATTATTTTAGAAAGCAGCAAACAATACGCAAGCGGGTAATGGACCATTTTGACTGGGGAGAAAGAGAAATTTCATCAAACGGACCGCTCCCTGAAGAAATTACTGAGCAAAATGAAGAGGTTCAAAAGTTGTACAGCTGTCTTGATTTGTGCACGACTGACCAGCAACTTGTCATTGTAACAAGGTATATTCAGGATTTAAGTATAGCAGAGGCAGCAGAAGTTCTTGGGTGGTCAGAAGGAAAAGTAAAAACGACACAGCACCGGGCAATCAAAAAGCTGAAAGAACTGATGTCAGAAGATGGGAGGGATATCAATGACTATTCAGAAGCCGACTGAAAAAGAAATAGAGCATCAATTGAAACAACTGCCGGTCATTAAAAACCGCTTAAGTGCAGAAGATGTTTATCAGCATATTCATTTAAGAAACAGGCCGAAAAAGAATTTTCCCTGGATGCCTGCAGTTGCAGGTACTGCAGCTGCAGCTCTGATGCTTATACTCGGTCCGGGTCTATTTAATCAGGATACTCCCTCAAGTGAGGAATCATCTTCTGACATGGCAATGACCGTGAATGATGAATCTGCCAAAAGTAATGTGCAGGAGTCTGAGCGTGAAGAATCATCAGATACCCGGATAGAGGAATCAAATTCAGTGACACCTGAAGAAGAAACAGCTGAAACTACAGTTGAAGAAGAAGGCGAAGCTGCAGCAGCTGCGGATGAAGAACTTGAAACAGTAGAAATTGAAAGCACTCAGGAATCCGGCCTGCTTTTTGAAGAAGACCTTGGCGGCAGTCAATATTTTGAAGCGGCACTTGTTACAGAAGATGCATACGTCATTCCTTACACATTTGTCGTACCTGAGAGTGAAGAAAGTTTATCAGCGGCCTCTTTATACTTGAAGTGGGCAGAAGTCATTGATGAACAGCAAATGGGATTTATGGATTATCATCCGGTAAGCAGTAACCTGACAGAAGAAGGCGAAATCATTACCGGTATGATCAATGAGCTTGAAAATAAAACCCAGGGATCATCTGCAGCCCTTTTAATTGATGTATTAAAAGAAACTTTCGGCTCTGACTATGATCAGTTCAGAATTGTAGATGAAAATAATGAGGCAGCTGAAGTAGGCGCGTTTGGTATAGTAGAGTCCTATCCGCTTAATCATGACCAAAAAGGGTTTTATGTATATGAAAACAATAATGGAACTTACTATTACGCGAAAAGCAATGAGAATTTCACCACGCTTCAGGAAGCTCTGACAGCAATAGAAGATGAAGTGCCGAATGATCGTTACACTTCACCTGTTCCAGAAAATATTGATGTTAATTATGAAGTGATTGGCAATGAAGTAATTGTGACATTTGAAGGGAATATCAATGAACTGACAGCTGAAGAAAAAATAAAAATGGTTGAATCAATTTTGCTGACAGCAGAATCTTTCTCAATGAGTTCAGTTCAATTTGATGGCATTGAACCCGGTTTTATAGAGGGATATGATTTCAGCGCTCCGGTACCTGTTCCGGTCGGCGGAAACATCGCATATCTGCAATAAAAAAGACCTGGCCAAATAGACAGCAATTGTCTATCCGGCCGGGTCTTTTATTCAAACTTAAGTGCGTCGCCATCAAACGGTTCGTCAGCAACCTTGATGGAATCAGTAGGGCAGCCTTCGAAAGCGTCTAGCATATCATCATACAATACTTCGGGTACTTCAACAGTACCGTCATTGTCATCAAGTACGACAAATGCAATACCCTCATCATCGTAATCATAAATGTCCGGCGCTGCAGCACCGCATGCGCCACATGCAATACATGTATCTTTATCTACGATTGTATATTTAGCCAATTGGATTACCTCCTCATAAAAGCATTTATAAGCTGAAAAATGTCCATTACTTATTTTACTCGTCTGCGTTTCGATTTTCAATACAGAAGACCGTTTAATTTCTTTTACCCGTCTCAGCACAAATGAAAACTGACGAATGCGTCAATCGGATGTTACTATAAATATAACTTGTAAACAAAGGAGATCCTCTATGAATTATCTTGACGCTATGATGATGGTTGGACTCGACATCATCAATGGTGAAAGAACCCAATCCTCTATCTATCATCTTCTAAAAGGTAAAAAAACTTCACAAACAATACAGGATGCACAACTGTTTGGGCTATCCCCTCAGTTTCAAATTTACCCCGCACTGAGAAGAAAAGATTATGATCAGAGGTTATCCGGCCTTTTGCAAAAAGATTTTATTGCAGAGAAAAAAGACGGGATCATGGTTTTAACCGGATCAGGAAAAAAAGCCGTGTCTGATTTTTTTAATGTAAGACCGGTTCCTTATGACCTTAACGGCTGGAAATACCAGAAGTCAGCTCCAATTTTCTGGCACAGGCTGACACTCATGGTTCAGACTGCATCTAACCTGATACATGATCAGCAGCGTTTTCTGCCTGTCAGCAGAGATATACATATACAAAACTGGGTCAGAAATCATGTGAAGCAGTCTGATAAAGCATTACTTGATTACACTTATCAGATTCATAAAGAACTAACAGAGGTTCTCTCATTAGAAAACTTTCCTGATACACCTGATTTAGTCATTCAGAAACTTTCAGGGTTTGAAATGATCGGATTAACAAATCAGCAAATTGCCAATAAGCTGAATTGTGAAGTCTCCGATGTGTATATCCGGTTTTTAAATTCGCTTCATTTCATCATGACAGCTGTTGAAAAAAAGTCTGCAGATTATCCGGTTTTATCATCCATGATGATGTTAGAAAACACTGGAAATACGCTTTTGACAAAATCAACAACTGAAACATACTGTTATTTATCAAAGCAGTACTCTATTGATCAGATTGCAGCAATAAGGCAATTAAAGAAAAGCACCATTGAAGATCACGTACTTGAAATTGCTTTGCTGGATCCTGAATTTAATATTAATCTCTATGTGCATGATGAGTTAAATAAGAAAATTCAATTAGCAGGCGGGGACAGTAGAAGGCTGAGATTTATAAAAGACAAAGTACCGGAAGCGGATTATTTTCAAATCAGGCTAGTACTTGCTACGTCAGAAAGGAATGGGATGGCATGGAGAAATTACTTTATGAAAAGTTTGGGTATTCATCATTCCGGTTAGGGCAGAAAGAAATCATCAGTTCAGTAATTAATCATCAGGATACGATTGCCATGTTGCCTACGGGAACGGGAAAAAGTCTTTGTTACCAATATCCTTCTTATGTAAACAACAATCGGGTCCTGATTATTTCTCCATTATTATCATTAATGCAGGATCAGGTGGATCAGATTAAGTTGAGGGGAGAAAAGAGGGTAACAGCAATTAATTCTTTTCTGGCTTATAACGAGAGAAAACAGCTGGTTGCAAATCTTGAAGCTTACCGCTTTATTTTTCTTTCACCCGAGATGCTGAATTCAAATGAAGTACTTCATAAGTTAAAAGAAATTGGTATTGGATTACTGGTTATTGATGAAGCACACTGTATTTCTCAATGGGGACCAGATTTCAGGCCGGATTATCTGAGACTTGGACATCTCAAAAAGACACTTGGCAGCCCGTGTACACTTGCACTGACTGCAACTGCGACTGAAGAGATCAGGAAGGATATAGCATTGAAGCTTAATCTGAACAATTGGAAAGAGTGGGTATATTCAGTCAACCGGCCAAATATTGCATTGGAAGTCAACACATTTAATCATGTGTCTCAAAAAGAAGATAAACTACTTTCACTTATTCAAAACAACACAGCACCAGGCATTGTTTTTTTCTCAAGCAGAAAAAAAGCAGAGGAGATGCAGGCAGCTGCATCATCTGAAAATGTCAGATCTTCTGTATATCACGGAGGAATGGAAACAGATCAGCGCATCTTAATCCAACAGCAATTTATAAACGGTCAATTGGACTGGATTTTTGCGACAAATGCTTTTGGTATGGGGATAAATAAAAATAACATCAGAACGGTTATTCATTTTCACATGTCATCATCAGTTGAAAACTTTCTCCAGGAGATCGGAAGGGCAGGCAGGGATCTAGAGCAGGCTCACTCCATTCTTCTTTACAGTGAAAATGACGAATTTATTCCGCTGCAGCTTGCAGAGCTTGAAAAACCTGCTTTTGAACAGATAGAAAATTTCTATTATATGTTCAGAAGAGATTTGTCTATTAACGAAATCCAGGAAAAACTGATGCTCTCAGACACTCAAATCAGAGTCCTGAGTTATTATATTCATCATGAACCTGCTGAAGATTGGGCTGAGCGTATCAATCAATTGCTCGATAAAAGAGTGATCAGTAAAAAAGAAAAAGTGTTGGAAATGAAAAGTTATATAGAAGCTGAGTCCTGCCGGAGAGCGAAGCTTTTGGCTTTCTTTGAAGAATCGCCGGCAGCAAAAGCAGATCATTGTTGTGACAAATGTGGACTCGAACACATGATGATGAATAGAGAACAATCTTCATACAAAGAAGTAAGCTGGAAAGAAAAATTGGATAAGTTATTACTTAAAAATGAATAAACAACAGTCCTATACAGGCAGAGAATTAATAAGTGCGGTGTATGCCACACAAATCATTCTGATTATCATATCAATTTTTCTCGGGTTTATTTTATTTAACAGTTTTTCCGACTTCACTCAGCTGTTTCAAATCAATACAGAGATACTAATCATCAGTTTCATAACTGGTGCAGCGATTGTGTTAATAGATTTGCTGCTTATGAAAGTTTTTCCTGAACAATCATTTGATGATGGCGGCGTTAACCGCACTCTTTTCAGCTCTCTCAGACCTGCTCACATCTTACTTTTAACAGGGTTGATTGCATTTAGTGAAGAACTGTTATTCCGGGGGATTTTACAGACTCATATTGGACTGATGGGAGCCAGTATGATTTTTATAGCTATCCATTTCCGGTATCTGAAGAATCTTTTCCTACTTGTAAATGTTACTTGCTTATCTTTTATTTTGGGATTTGTGTATGAATCTACCGAAAGTCTATGGTCAGTTATCATTATTCACTTTATAATAGACTATATATTAGGTATTTATATTCATTATACTTATAAAGAAGGGGATTAAAATGAAAAGAGATCCTTACAGGGACCGTGCAGAAAAAGACAGAAAAGAAATACAGTCAGCTAAACCGGCATCTAGAACTGAAAACAGTCAACAGACTGCCCATTCAAGAGTTGAATTACATGGAAAAAAGAGAGAAGAGAAAAAATCCGGTAAAAAACCATTTCCGCTGACAGGGTTACTGCTTGCAACTTTTATTGTATTACCATTAACCGTTGTACTTGCAGCAGTTTATCTTTTTTCAGATAACGAAACGGGCATTACAAATGCAACGCTTGAAAATGCAAATGAATTTCAAATCGAGAAGATGAGAGAAACAGCATTAAGTGATAAGACTGAACCGGTTATAGCTGAAGAAAATAACGACTCAGCAAGCGAAGAAATTACAGAAGAAGCATCTGAAGAAGCACTAGAGGAAGAACCTGCGGACCAGACTGAAGAAGAACCTGCAGAACAACCGGTGGAACAACCTGTAGAAGAGCCTGCAGAAGAGGTTGAACAACCTGCAGAAGAACCAGCTGAACCAGCTGCAGAAACTCCTGAACCATCAGGAAGTACACATACTGTCCAGGCTAATGAAACGCTATACAGGATTTCTGTCAATTATGGACTGGGGCCGGATGGTGTCGAGCAGCTGAAACAAATTAATGGACTGGGTAACAATGAAATTTACGTTGGACAGGTTTTACAATTACCATAACAGGAAAAAGGGTTTTAACGATGTTTTACAGAATAAAATGATTAAGCAGCTGAGCTGTTACTAATTAACCGGGGTGAATGCAGATGTTTGTTAAAAGTGCGATGGTACCAGCAGCAAAATGTTTTACCGTTCAGGCAGATGAATCGATTGAAAAAGTGATTACTCTTCTGGAAGAGAAAGAAGTGGATGCCTTACCTGTTTTAAGTGGTGATACATATAAGGGTGTGACAACCAGGTATCATATTTATCAGGCTTTCTTTAAATCAGGAATTTCCAAAGAAGCTTTTTATGAAACGAAAAAAGCGGGGGATATATTAACTCATGAGGATAACTACCTGCAGGGTGATGAAATATTTGAAACAACGTTATATCAGCTGAATGATTTTCCGCTTATGTCAGTCGTAGATGCTGACAGAAGGTTCAAAGGGATTGTCACAAGATTCGATGTGTTTAATCAGTTCAGAAGCGCATTTGGAATGCACAAAAACGGTGTGAGAATAGCTTTTACATCCGTCGAAACAGAAGGCAGAATTTCACGGCTTGCTGAAATTATTCAGCAATTTCATGAATCAGTTATTTCACTTGTTACATTTGATGAAACTGATAAGCTTGTCAGAAGAATCGTTCTTAAGATTGAAAAGAGAGATAATCTTGACAAATTCCTGAAGAAACTTGAAAAGTCAGGATTTAGAATTCTTGATATAAAAGAAGATCTTTAATCAATCATTTCCCCGGAGTTCGGGGAAATGATTTTCTTTTTACACCGCTACATCAATGCCAGCTCAGGAGGAAACAATGAAATATCTTTTAGTTATGTTAAGTATGGTTGTTTCAATGTGTCTTTTGATGTTGAAAAGGGCTTTTGAAAATAACCTTGTCACTCATGAAGTAATGTTAAATAATGAAAAAAAATATAAGCCGGTTAACATGCTGTTTATTTCAGATATTCACAGACGATCCGTTTCTGAAAAATGGCTTACATCTCTGCCTGAAACAGATATAGCTGTGATCGGAGGGGATATAACTGAAAAAGGGGTATCTTTCGAGAGAGTCAGAAAAAACGCAGCACTGCTTGCTGCAAATAAAAAAACTTATTTTGTTTTCGGTAATAATGATGAAGAAGTAGATAAAACATTACTTACTGACATACTTGAAAATCAAGGTATTACTGTGCTTGAAAATGAGTCAGTTAAATGTCATCTGAATGAGGGCCTGGTAATTGCAGGTGTTGGTGATATCAACTATAAAAAAGATGATATTAGTAAAACTATGGCTGGTATTCAAGATGAAGATGTCATTTTAATCAGTCACGATCCCAGAATTACAAAAAAATTAAATCAAACAGCGAATGCTGCTAACATTAAGCTTATATTGTCAGGTCATACGCACGGGGGTCAGATCAGATTATTCGGATTCGGTCCTTATCAAAAAGGCAGTATGAAGCGGAAGCCTCATTATTCACATCTGATCAGTAACGGTTATGGCACAACACTTCTTCCTATGCGGCTTGGTGCGAAATCTGAAGTGCATCTGATCCGGATTGTGTGATACAGTTATAAAAAACCTATACAGATTTTACATCTTTGTATAATGAATATATAATTAAGTATCACGAAGTTCGGAGCAGGGGGTAGGCCATGAAAGCTGACGAAGGAAAATATAATATAAAAGCGGTTTCTAATATGCTTGGTATACAGCCTGGAACGCTAAGAGCGTGGGAACGGCGATATCAGATGGTCGCGCCTGTCCGTAATGAATCAGGTCACCGACTTTATACAGATGAGCATATAAGAAAATTAAAATGGCTGGTCTCAAAAGTAAATGCCGGTTTTACAATCAGTCAGGCTGTTGCGCTTTCTGAACAAGAGCAGGACAATATCGTATCGTCAGAGCAAAATGAAGATCAGCTTTCAGTACTCAGGAATGATCTGCTCAGATCACTGATGCAGTTCGATGAAAGCAAATCGCATGATTTAATTAATGAAGCATTCTCGCTTTATACAGTTGATAAAGTACTGATTGATATTTTAGGGAGTATCCTGATAAAAATTGGCCTTTTATGGGAAGAAGAACGTATTACGACAGCTCATGAACATTTTGCTACGTCTATTTTAAGGTCAAGAATTGGCATACTGATGCACTCTTTTCCTCAAAATAACTTTCTTCCAAAAGTTGTTGCTGTCTGTTCACCCGGTGAATGGCATGAGCTGGGACTGTTGATTTTCACGTTATTTATACGCCGGAAAGGTTTTAACGTGATCTATCTGGGTTCAAGCATAAAAGAAGGGGATATACAAGTGGTGCTTGATACAGTAGAACCTAAATTCCTCTTTATGTCCTGTACTTTAAAGCAGAATCTTCAAAGAGCGAAAGAATTAATAAAAGACCTTGAAAAAGATTACCAGGATCTTGCAATCGGACTTGGAGGAAATGCTGTTAATATGATGAGTGATACAGAAAAAGAAGGGTACGAGAAAAATCTGGTGGGTCTCAATAAAGAAGATTGGGAAAATTGGATCAGTAATTCGCTCAATATGTCTGCAAATTAATTGAATAGTGACAGTAAAACTCCTATTATGATTAAATAGGAGTTTTTTAAAGGAAGAAGGGTATAGCAGACGTTTGCTTTGAAATAAGGAGTGACAAAATGAAAACTGAAAAAGTAATTGTGATCGGTGGAGGACCTTGCGGACTATCTGCTGCAATTGAACTGAAAAATAAAGGACTGGATCCTCTTGTAATAGAAAAAGGAAACATTGTGAACGCGATTTATCATTATCCGACACACCAGACTTTTTTCTCATCAAGTGAAAAACTTGAAATCGGGGATGTGCCATTCATTATTGAACAGCATAAGCCCAAAAGAAATCAGGCCCTTGTTTATTACCGGGAAGTTGCGTTAAGACATGAACTTCGAATTAACAGATTCGAGCTAGTAAAAGGTGTCAGGAAAGAAAATGATCTTTTTATGATTAATACAGATAAAGGTGAATATTCTGCTGAGCAGGTCATTGTAGCTACGGGTTACTATGATCATCCAAACAGGCTTGAATGTCCTGGTGCCAAATTAGACAAAGTTCATCACTATTTCAAAGAAGCCCATCCATATTTTGATTTGGATGTAGCTGTAATTGGCGGGAAGAACTCTGCTGTGGATGCAGCGATTGAACTTCAAAAAGCAGGTGCCAGAGTCACGGTGTTATACAGAGGAATTGAGTATTCACAAAGTATTAAACCCTGGATACTGCCGGAATTTGAAGCGCTGGTAAAGAATGGATCCGTCCAGATGATCTTTAATGCTGAAGTAAGAGAAATTAAAGACAATGAGCTTATTTATCATGATGGGTTCAATGAGATATCAATGAAGAATGACATTGTATTTGCGATGATTGGTTATCATCCGGATCATTCTTTTATCGAATCAATGGGTGTGGAAATAGATTATGAAACCGGGCGTCCACTTTTTAATCCTGAAACGATGGAGACGAATATCCCGGGTATTTATATAGCCGGTGTCATCGCTGCCGGCAACAACGCCAACGAAATCTTTATTGAAAATGGCCGTTTTCACGGTAAGCAGATTGCAGAAGCGATTACCGTTCAATAAAAAAAGCTGTGTCATAATTGACACAGCTTTTTTTATTGAAACATTGCAGCGATATTATCCTGATCGTCTGATTGAGATAGTCCGATCATCAGCTTGAGCCGTGCTTTTTGACCATTTAACCCGTTAGAAAAAATCACGCCCATCTTTTTCAGCTGGCGTCCTCCTCCTTCGTAGCCGTATACATCCTGTGCAATTCCATTAAAGCACCTGGATACCAGCACAACGGGTATATTCTTTTCAATCAGGTGAGCAAGTCCATCCACTGTCCCTGGCGGCAGATTTCCCTGACCAAGCGCTTCGATTACTACCCCGTCAAAATCTAGAGAAGCAAGTGCTTCAAATAGTCTTGAATCCATACCGGCATATGCCTTAATAATCGAGACATTTTTATTCAATTCAGATATGGAATATTTAACGTCAAGCTTCGGTGTATGATGGAACAGCACAGCACCTTTGGTTACAATTCCGATTGGCCCATATTGAGGGCTCTGGAAAGTGGAAACATTACTTGCATGTGTTTTTGTCACATTGACAGCGGTGTGGATTTCATCATTTAATACGACAAGTACACCTTTGCCGAATGCTTCATCAGAGGTTGCTACCCTTACAGCACTAATTAAATTATACAGACCGTCAGAGCCAATTTCATTCGATGACCTCATAGCTCCAGTCACAACAATCGGAATTGAAAGTCTCAACGTTAAATCAAGGAAATAAGCAGTTTCTTCAAGTGTGTCAGTTCCATGTGTGATTACAGCCCCATGAATACCGTCTTCTAAATAATATTTTTCAATTATTTTTTTTAGTTCGAGCATATGATCCGGCGTAATGTGCGGTGATGGCAGTGTAAACGGCGTCTCTACGATAAATTCAGCATAATCATTTAAATTAGGCGTATGTCTCATTAACGGATTAGCACCCTCGGGTTTTACTGCTCCGGATTCATCTTCCGACATGGAAATTGTGCCGCCTGTATGAATTAGTAATAGTTTTTTCTTAGACATTTGACCCCTCCGTGAAAGTTAACTGTGTAATTCGATTCTTTTACATGATACGATGAGAAAAACAGATTGAAAAGAGGCAACATCATGATCGCTCTTATTTCAGCTGCGATAGCACCCGGACTGGCTCTTTTAAGCTATTTTTATTTGAAGGATCAATATGACTCAGAGCCTGTCAGAGTGGTTTTCAGGGCATTTATTTTAGGCGTTGCTGTAACATTTCCCGTTATGTTTATACAGTATGTAATAGAAGTTGAAATAGATTTTAGTAATATGATATTTCAATCACTTTTGACATACGGATTATTAGAGGAATTTTTTAAATGGTTTATTTTATATTTCTTTATATTTCATCTCGTTGAATTTGATGAACCATATGACGGAATTGTATATGGTGCTGCAGTATCTTTGGGATTCGCAACACTTGAAAATGTACTTTATCTCGCTGCATACGGCCTTGAAACGGCTGTCGGAAGAGCGTTATTACCTGTATCAAGTCATGCATTATTTGGTGTTGTAATGGGTTATTACATAGGGAAAGCTAAATTCAATCAAAAAAGATACTTATTTGTTTTCATTTCATTAATATTGCCAATCATTCTTCACTCGATTTATGACTTTATTTTAATGAGCAGCAGACACTGGATCTATTATATGGTTCCATTCATGCTGTTTCTGTGGTGGCTTGGTTTATGGAAAGTCAAGAAAGCTCATATTCTGACCGATGCCCACCACAATACTAATCATATATAACAACTAAAAGCATGCAGCTGCATGCTTTTTTTTTGAGCTCTGATTAATGCCTTTTGTATAGTTTGCTGAATTTGGTTCAGATTAATATTATCCATTGTTACAGGAGGTATATGCATGAAGAAACAATATATCGCTACTATACTTATTTGCTTATTATTCTTCAGCAACAGCTCAGCAGTTAACGGATTCAGCGGACAAGTCATTCAAAAAGGAGCATATGGAGACGATGTCATTGAACTGCAGGCACGTCTTCAATATATCGGCTATTACACCGGCCAGATCGATGGGGATTTTGGATGGGGTACTTACTGGGCGCTTAGAAACTTTCAACAGGATTATGGTATGGAAATAGACGGGCTTGCAGGGCCGGAAACGAGGCAAAAACTGATCAATGCAAGTGAATATAATAAAGATTTTGTGAAAGACAACATCAACAAAGGTGTGAAATTTACTCATTACGGCGGGACACCGCTGAAAAATCAGGTGAAAGGGGAATCTTCAACCAAGAAAATGAATTTACCTAAAGGTTATTCTGAAAAAGATATTCAGCTGATGGCTAATGCTGTATATGGAGAAGCACGTGGCGAACCATATGAAGGACAGGTTGCTGTAGCTGCTGTCATTTTAAATCGGATTGAGGATGAAGCATTTCCCAATACTGCCTCAGGGGTGATTTTTGAACCGCTTGCGTTTACTGCGGTTGCTGATGGTCAGATATGGCTTACACCTAACGAGCAGGCTAAACGTGCGGTGATGGACGCTATTAATGGCTGGGATCCCTCAGAAAATGCCTTGTACTACTTTAATCCGGTGACTGCAACGAGTAAATGGATCTGGTCCAGACCGCAAATTAAACAGATTGGTGAACATATATTCTGTCTGTAAATGAGGAGTCTAAAAAGTGAAAAAGAAAAAAATGATCCTGATCATATTGTTTTTATGTGCTTTTATCGCAACTGCAGCAGCAGCCTATCAAAAAGGGCAGGTACAGGCCCTGGAAACTCATATGGAAAATCAATATCAGCGTGCATTTCATGAAATGACGTTCCAAATGGATCTTCTTCATGATGAAATAGGATCCACACTCGCGATGAATGGCGGGCGTACACTGACACCGGCTCTTACGGAAGTGTGGCGGCTGACTTCGATGATCCATTCAGATATCGGTCAACTGCCGCTTGGTATTCTGCCTTTTAGTGAGATGGAAAAGTTTCTGATGAAAATTGGGGAATTCAGCTACCGTACATCAGTCAGAGACCTATCATCAGAACCGCTCACAGGAGAAGAATATGACAAGCTAAAACAGTTGTACAGCCAGTCTGCTGATATTCAGACTGAACTTAGGAACATTCAGGAAAGAATCTTAAATGAAGAATTGAGCTGGCTCGACCTTGAAGAGCTTATGGCTACCGGAGATGCAAAAGCTCAGCCGGTCGTAGACGGTTTTGCTAAAGTGGATGGAAATGTAAAAGGTTACGCCTCAGAAACTTTTGCTCCGACTGAACAGGAAACTGCTTCAATGCGGCGAAAACAACTCCAGCATTTAAGCGGAAATGAAATCACAGAACAGGAAGCACTTAAAATCGCTGAATCCTTTTCTGAAACGGCACTTGATCAGCCAGAAGTTACAAAAAGTAAGAAAGGATCACCTTATCCCTTTATTACTGTCAGAGAACAGGATGAAAACTTTTCAATGGATCTTTCTCTAAAAGGCGGGTATCCATTATATCTGATAAAAGATCGTGAAATTAAGAACACATCCCTCAGTTTAAATGAAGCGTCAGCAGAGGCAGAAGCATTCCTGAAGAAAAACAAGCTGACTGACTTAAAGCTTGATCAGGCCCAGCAGACAGATCACAGTGCTTCATTTACATTTGTTAAGTATCTAGAAGATGAAAACGTATGGGTGCTTGATGATTCAGTATATTTAAAAGTTGCACTCGATAATGGAGAAGTACTCGGCTTTACAGGTTTCGATTATTGGGCAGGGTATGGAGATATTGAAATTCCAGAGCCCTCTCTGTCAGAAACTGAAGCCTTATCACTGCTTCATTCAGATTTTAAAAATGGGGAAACAAGAATGACGCTGATCAGAAATGAGTTTGATGAACATGTTTTATGCTTTGAATTTACAGGCGTTTCAAACGATGAAACTTACCGGATTTATATTAATGCAGAGACAGGTCAGGAAGAAAAAGTAGAAAAACTGTAGAGTTTAACCCTTTTATTCAGTACGTATACAATATACTGAGTAAAAGGGTTTTTTTATAAAAAGTTTATGCTTTCTTACTGAAAAAGGAATTGAAATTGTGATGTTCCATGAGATAATACCTATATAGCGTAGTTTAGGCAGGTGTGACAAATGAAAATTGGAACTGTATTAACAATTGAACCGATGCATGCTTCTCAGAATGATAAATATAAAAGCAGACTTGTTGAAGTGAGCGGGAAAAAACTATTTATTGATTATCCAATCAGCATTTCGACAAATAAAACAGTTTTTCTGACTGATGGAATGCAGCTGAGAGTTACATACACGGATGACAAAAATGATGCATTCTCTTTTGAAACAGAAGTCAAGGGAAGAAAAAATACAAATATCCCTATGATCTCAGTTGAAGCACCGGAGGATAAAGACTTAATTAAAATTCAGCGGCGTCAATTTGTCCGTGTAAATTCCTCTATAGATCTATCGGTTAAATCCGGTGCAGCAACTTTTACAACCGTTACTGAAGATATCAGTGCGGGAGGACTGTCTTTTATCATTAAAAATGGAATGAATTTTGAACAGGGTGATCCTCTCGAACTTTTTATTGTGCTTCCAATGAGAAACGGTGAGATACAATATGTAAAAGTTGAGGGTGAAGTCATCCGCACCAAACAGGTAGAGCGGGTACATATAGGTATGGTTAAATTTATTGATCTTACTGCTCTTGAGAGACAACTGTTATTAAGGTATACGTTTGAATGCCAGCTCAAGTTAAAAGAAAAATAACACCCGAAACGCTCTTTCTGTGAAAACATTAAAAGAGCGTTTTGTCGTTTGGAATCATCAGAAAATCCGACGTTTGTGATACAATGACTGTGATTAAATTAGATTGAGGAGAATCGCCGGTGAATAAATTGAATAACATACGTATTGCACTTGATGGTCCGGCAGCTGCCGGAAAAAGTACTGCTGCAAAAAAAATTGCTGAGAAACTCGGTTTTATTTATATAGATACAGGTGCAATGTACAGAACTTTGACATTAAAAGCAGTCAATCAGCAGATTGATCCTAAAAATGAACAGGCATTATATGATCTGTTAATGAATACAGTGATAGAGCTGAAGCCTGGAGAAGATGGGCAGCTTGTCTTTCTTGATGGCAAGGAAGTAACAAGGGATATCAGAGAACAGCGGGTAACAAAACATGTATCTGATGTGGCACTGCATAAGGCTGTAAGAAGTGAGATGGTCAAAAGACAACAGAAACTTCTTAAAAATGGCGGGATTGTGATGGATGGCCGTGATATTGGAACAGCCGTGATCCCTGATGCAGAATTAAAAATTTTCATGTCAGCAACCGCTGAAGAACGGGCAAGAAGACGCTTTGAAGAGCATCAGTCTCAGGGAATTAAGTCAGATCTTCAGCAGTTGAAATCAGAAATTGAAGAACGTGATTATATTGATTCAACACGTGAAGTTTCTCCACTTACTAAAGCTGAAGATGCAATTGAGCTTGATACAACCCATATGTCAATTGATGAAGTCGTTAATAAAGTAACAGAATTAGCTGCCGGACGGGGGGCTGTACAATGAATTTATACTCATTTGCCAAAGGACTTGTAAAAACGATTCTAACCCCTGCTTACAGGATACGTACAGTGGGTAAAGAACATATACCGGAAGAAGGCGGCGTATTAATATGTGCCAATCATATAAATGTACTTGACCCTCCTGTTGTCGGAATCACTTCACCAAGACCGGTCTCATTTATGGCGAAAGAAGAGTTATTTAAGGCTCCTGTTTTGAAAAGCCTGCTGCCGAACCTGAATGCATTTCCGGTCAAAAGAGGAATGAGTGACAGGGAAGCTTTGAGAAAAGGACTGGCGCAATTACGTGATGGACATGTTGTGGGCCTGTTTCCTGAAGGTACAAGAAGTAAAGATGGTCAGATTGGTAAAGGCCTTGCCGGAGCAGGTTTTTTTGCACTGAGATCGGATGCAGCAGTTGTACCGTGTGCCATTATCGGACCATACAAATTATCAAAAAGACTAAAAGTCGTTTACGGTAAACCGATTAATATGGTCGAGCTTAAAGAAAGAAAAGCATCAGCAGTAGAGGTAACAGAAATCATTATGAATGAAATAAAACAGCTATCCGACAATCATCGATAAAAGTTCTCGCTTGACAAACACGGCTATTTATTAGAAGTTAGTAGTATATTCTGAATTTAACATTAAACTGTGAATTTTTTCACATTTAATACAATTTCAGCAGTCTTGGATTAAGGAGGAGTACATATGACAGAGGATATGAACAACATCGAAGTAAACTCATTAGAGGTAGGAAATCGGGTTACCGGTACTGTAACCAAGGTGGAGGAAAAACAGGTTCTTGTAGATGTTAAAGACAGCAAGATAGACGGTATTATTCCGATTTCAGAACTTTCGAGCCTCCATGTGGAAAAAGCCTCTGACGTCGTTAAAGAGGGCGATGAGCTTGATTTAGTCGTGACTAAAGTCGAGGAAGAGCTTCTTGTATTGTCTAAACGCAAAGTGGAAGCTGAAAAAGCCTGGGAAGAAATGAAGCGCAGATACGAGTCTGAAGAAGTGTTTGAGGCTGAGGTGAAAGACGTTGTAAAAGGCGGTCTTGTAGTTGATCTTGGTGTCAGAGGATTTGTACCGGCTTCACTTGTGGAAGACTATTACGTGGAAGATTTTGAAGACTACAGAGGCAGATCTCTGACTTTCAGAATTGTTGAACTGGACGAAGAGAAAAACAGGCTGATTCTTTCACACCGTGCTGTAATAGAAGGCGAAAAAGCTGAAAAGAAAAAAGAACTTCTGGAAAAGATTCAGGCAGATGATGTGCTCGACGGGACTGTTCAGAGAATCACGGATTTTGGTGCTTTTGTAGATATCGGCGGAGTGGATGGTCTTGTGCATATCTCCCAGTTATCACACCAGCACGTAGAAAAGCCTTCTGACGTTGTTGAAGAAGGACAGAAAGTTCAGGTTAAAGTACTATCTGTTGACCGTGATAACGAAAGAATTTCTTTATCAATTAAGGAAACTCTTCCTGGCCCGTGGTCGGATATTGAAGAAAAAGCACCAAGAGGAGCAGTCCTCGACGGGAAAGTCAGACGTCTTGTATCTTATGGAGCATTTGTCGAAGTGTTCCCGGGTGTTGAAGGACTTGTTCACATTTCACAGATCTCACATCAGCATATCGGTACACCTCATGAGGTACTGACTGAAGGAGAAGAAGTTCAGGTGAAGGTACTCGATGTTAATGTGAATGATCAAAGACTTTCTCTTTCAATTAAAGAATTAAAAGAAGATAAAGGGTCTGTTTCACAGAACTATGATATGCCTGAGGAATCTTCGGGCTTCCAGCTTGGTGAAATGATTGGTGACAAATTAAAAGATTTAAATAATGACAAATAATTAGGTGAATATTAGTGAGTAGAGCGAAAAGAAAACTGGATCATATTCAATATGCTTTAAATGATAAACCATCAGGCATGACGGGGTTTGATGATGTTCAAATTGTTCATCAAAGTCTTCCGGACTGTTCTGTGGAAGAAGTTTCTCTTCACTCTGAAGTAGGCGGACTTGTCTTGAGTTCGCCTTTTTTTATCAATGCGATGACAGGTGGAGGAGGAGAAAAAACGCTTGAGATCAATGCTTCTCTAGCCAGAGCGGCAAGAGAAACGGGCATTGCTCTATCTGTTGGTTCGCAAATGTCCGCAATTAAAGATAAAGAAGAACGGAGAACTTACAGCATTGTTCGTAAAGAAAACCCGAATGGTGTTATATTTGGTAACATTGGTAGTGAAGCCACACTGTCTCAGGCATTCGAAGCGGTTGAAATGATTGAAGCTGATGCCCTGCAAATTCATCTGAACGTTATACAGGAACTGGCTATGCCTGAAGGTGACCGGTCGTTTAATGGAGCTTTAGAGAGAATTTCACATATCGCAAATGAGCTTTCTGTACCGGTAATTGTGAAGGAAACAGGTTTTGGTATCAGTAAGGAAGCAGCTGCAAAACTTAATAATACTAATGTGGCTGCAATCGATGCGGGAGGATACGGAGGAACTAATTTTTCAAGTATCGAGAACAGCAGGCAGGAAAGAAAAAAACTTTTTTTCGACCAGTGGGGAATACCTACTGCGGCTTCAATTATTGAAACAGCCAGCGTTACCGGAAAAACAGTACTCGCTTCAGGGGGTATACAGTCTAGTATTGATATTTTAAAAAGTCTTATCCTTGGTGCTTCAGCAGCCGGCATTGCAGGGAAGTTTTTGAAAATATTGACTGAAGAAGGAGAAAATGAACTGATTAATGAAATTGAATACGTCAATGAAGATCTGGTCATGATGATGACTGCACTTGGCTGTCGTGATATAACTTCTTTACACCGCGCTCCTGCAGTTATTTCCGGTGACTTATATCATTGGCTTCATTCACGGGGGCTGGATCCTGAACAATTCAGCAGAAGATCATAAGCTATTTTAACAAGTAAAAGCTGATTTCCTTAAAAAGAAATCAGCTTTTACTTGTATCAGGGCTTGTTGTGCATTAAATTAAATACTGATACAATGATTTGGCTGTACAGAACGAATAATTTGAAAGTGCACAATGCAAAAAGTGCGTAGAAAGGGTGAACGTCATGGCAAAAGCAAAGCCGGTCGTTGCGATAGTTGGTCGCCCGAATGTAGGGAAATCCACTATTTTTAACAGAATTGTAGGAGAACGTGTATCTATTGTGGAAGATACACCGGGCGTTACAAGAGATCGAATTTATAATTCAGCTGAATGGCTGAATCATGATTTTAATATTATTGATACTGGCGGAATCGATATTGGAGATGAGCCATTCTTAGAACAGATCAGACAGCAGGCTGAGATCGCGATTGATGAAGCAGATGTCATTATTTTTATGACTAATGGACGTGAAGGTGTTACTTCAGCTGATGAACATGTAGCGAAAATCCTTTATAAGTCTAATAAGCCGGTTGTTTTAGCAGTTAATAAAGTGGATAATCCGGAAATGAGAGAACAGATCTACGATTTCTATTCTCTTGGATTTGGTGAACCTTATCCAATTTCAGGTTCACATGGATTAGGTCTTGGTGATCTGCTTGATGCTGCAGCTGAACACTTTGATCAGCGTGAAACAGAAGATTATGGAGAAGAAGTTATTAAGTTTTCTCTAATTGGAAGACCGAATGTTGGAAAGTCTTCACTCGTGAACGCGCTTCTAGGGGAGGATCGGGTCATTGTCAGTGATGTTGCCGGTACTACTAGAGATGCTGTAGATACGCCTTATAAATATGACAGTCAGGAATATGTCATCATTGATACTGCCGGAATGAGGAAAAAAGGTAAAGTGTATGAATCAACTGAAAAATACAGTGTGCTTCGTGCACTTAGAGCAATTGAGCGGTCTGATGTAGTTCTTGTATTAATCGATGGTGAAGAAGGTATCATTGATCAGGACAAAAAGATTGCAGGCTATGCCCATGATGCAGGAAGAGCTGTTATTATAGTTGTAAATAAGTGGGATGCAGTTGAAAAAGATGAAAAAACAATGGACAAGTTTGAGAAGACAATCAGAGCTCACTTCCAATTTCTTGATTATGCGCCGGTAGTATTTGTTTCAGCACTTACTAAAAAGCGTATTCATACGCTCCTGCCAGTCATCAATATGGCGAGTGAAAATCATTCAATGAGAGTTCAGTCAAGTATTCTGAATGAAGTTGTAATGGATGCTGTTGCAATGAACCCAACTCCGACGGATCACGGAAAGCGTCTGAAGATCTTCTATGCGACTCAGGTTGCCGTTAAGCCGCCTACGTTCGTTATTTTTGTAAATGAGCCGGAATTAATGCACTTTTCATATGAGAGATTCCTTGAGAACAGAATCAGGGAAGCTTTTGGCTTTGAAGGTACACCGATCAGATTGATTGCCCGTGCCAGAAAGTAACGCTGTTAAGGAGGGATTGGATTGGACAAGCAAAACATAGCAGTTCTTGGAGCAGGAAGCTGGGGGACTGCCCTTGCAATTGTGCTTGCAGACAACCATCACCAGGTGAATTTGTGGACACATACACAAGCTCAGGCAGACCAGATCAATGCAACACATAAGAATGAAAAATATCTTCCTGGTATTGACATTTCTGAAGAAATCACCGCCTATTCTGATCTCGGCAAAGCGGTAGAGACAGCGGAAATGATTGTATTTGCTGTACCTGCCAAAGCGACAAGAGAAGTTGCAGAACAAGTGAATAAAATCAGACACACACCTGCACTGATTGTTCATGTCAGTAAAGGGATAGAACCTGATACTCATTTAAGAATATCCGAAATACTTCAGGATACATTATCCGCTGATGCGATGAGTGATCTGGTCGTATTATCGGGCCCGAGTCATGCTGAAGAAGTAGTTAAGCGTCATCCGACAACTGTAACGGCCGCGTCTGAAAATATAAATGCAGCTGAAAAAGTTCAGGATGCGTTCATGAATCAGCATTTCAGAGTATATACCAACCATGATGTCACAGGTGTTGAGGTTGGTGGTGCGCTGAAAAATATCATTGCGCTTGCAGCCGGAATTACCGACGGGCTCGGGTATGGTGATAATGCGAAAGCTGCCCTAATCACGCGTGGCTTAGCTGAAATTGCAAGACTGGGCACTAAACTCGGTGCTAACCCATTGACATTCTCCGGGCTTACTGGTGTAGGTGACCTGATTGTTACGTGTACAAGCGTACACTCAAGGAACTGGAGAGCGGGTAATATGCTTGGTAAGGGGCATAAGCTGGATGACGTTCTTGAGCAGATGGGTATGGTCGTAGAAGGTGTCAGAACGACTAAGGCTGCTTATCAGTTAGCAGAGAAGCATCAGGTGACCATGCCAATTACATCAGCTCTGTACAAAGTCCTTTTTGAAGATGTCCATCCCAAAGAGGCAGTTGACCAGCTGATGACGCGTGTAAAAACACATGAAATGGAAGAACTGGTCAATATCTTAGAGAACCAGAACGAATAAACCGGGGGGTGACCCGGTTTATTTTATTTTTATGGACTAAATTCCTTGAACTTTTTCTGACTCTTATATACCTTTTTTATGAAGTGAAAATACATATGTTATAATTAAACGGCACGTTTTGTGAAAGGGTGAGCTTTAATGGATGCATTAACTAAAATGTGGATTTCATTCGGTTCGATGGGCTTTATGTTTTTAGCCATTATTATTATTTATTTAAGCCGCTATAAGATTTCAAATAAAGTTTTAAAGTTTATTACAGCTTTTGCAGCTTATATTTTTATGATTTTAGCCGGTTTGATTATGCTATGGGTCGTATTAAGCGGACCGACTATGGAAGCCTGATTCGGGGGATATAAATATGACAAAACGCCTTCTTGCAATTACAGCTGCTTTATCGCTTGTTTTAACAGGATGTATGTTACCTTCACAGGAACGGGCTGGGAATGATATTGCATATGAAGAACAGATTGAAAGTGTCCAATCAGCAGTTGACCAATATCAGGAAAGTACCGGTGGTCTTCTTCCGATTAAGACAGTTGATAATGACACGCCTATGTACAGAAAATATCAGATCGATTTTTCATTATTAAAACCAAGGTTTATGGCCGACCTGCCTGGTAATGCTTATGAAAATGGCGGAGTATTTCAGTACACACTTCTTGATGTGGAAGAGAATCCAACGGTCTATGTTTTTGACTTAAGGGTAGCTGAAACCATCAGATCGCTTCAGATCAGAATACAGGCTAACAGAGGAATTCCTTTTGAGGGTCAGGTGGGGGATAATATGTACTCTATCGACTTTTCGGAACTCGGATATGAAGAAGATCCTGTTGTAACCAGTCCATATACAGGGAATGATCTTCCTCTCGTTGCACGTGGTGATGGTACAGTTTATGTGGATTATATTACAGACTTGTATCAGTTAACGCAGGATATGGATCAGCCATCGATACAGGATCTTGAAGATTTACGCCCGATTTTATTTGAAGGATCACGAGTTGTCCCTGCATACAGTGTACCTTATTATATCGGGGATGACGGTGAAATAAAATATGGTGATGAAGAAACCGGCTCTTAATTGAGCCGGTTTTTGTTCTTTTTGCAGCATGTCCTCATAGACTATTATTGCGTGAGCTGAAACAGGGAGGCATGCAGATGGAAAAGCAAAATGTATTCGAACATATCGCTGAAAGAACAGGGGGGGATATTTATATCGGGGTTGTTGGACCTGTCAGAACAGGGAAGTCCACATTTATTAAGAAAATGATGGAGCTCGCAGTGATTCCGCACATGAAAAACCCCGCCGAGAAAGAACGGGCACAGGATGAACTTCCACAGAGTGCTGCCGGAAGAACCATTATGACGACTGAACCGAAATTTATACCAAATCAGGCAGTGAAAATTACTGTTTCAGAAGGCCTGGATGTCAATGTAAGGATGGTAGACTGTGTAGGATATACGATCCCGGGTGCTAAAGGACATGAAGATGAATATGGGCCAAGGATGGTACACACTCCCTGGTATGAAGAACCGATCCCGTTTGACGAGGCTGCGGAAGCGGGGACGAGAAAAGTCATCCAGGATCATTCAACGATTGGAGTCATGATGTCGACTGACGGCACAATAGGAGAAATTCCAAGAGAGAGCTATGAAGAAACAGAAGAAAGAATCATTGCTGAATTAAAAGAAGTGGGAAAACCATTTATTATGGTGCTCAATAGCGCCAGACCTTATCAGGAGCAGACTGAAAACCTGAGAAGGGAATTACAGGTGAAATACGATGTTCCGGTTGTTGCAATGAGTGTTGAAAGTATGCGAGAAGCAGATGTCATGATGGTTTTAAAAGAAGCTCTATACGAATTTCCTGTATTGGAAGTGAATGTTCAGCTGCCGGGCTGGGTGATGGTGCTCGATCAGGAGCATTGGCTACGCAACCATTTTGAAACAGCAATTACTGATGTGATTCATGATATAAGAAGAATCCGTGATGTAGATCGTGTTGTGAGGCAGTTCGAGGAGTTTGACCATGTTGATACTGCTCAGCTCTCTGCAATGGATATGGGCGGTGGAGTAGCCAATATCGACCTGCATGCTGCAGACGATCTTTTTGATCAGGTAATTGAAGAGCTGATCGGGGAGCGTGTTACAGGAAAAGATCATTTCTTAACCTTAATTAAGGACTACACAGAAGCAAAAAAAGAATACGATCAATTTTCAGAAGCGTTGAAAATGGTCCGTCAGACAGGATATGGTATTGCAGCCCCTGTGTTGTCTGATATGAGCCTTGATGAACCTGAAATCATCCGGCAGGGTGCAAGGTACGGTGTGCGGTTGAAGGCTGTTGCGCCATCTATTCATATGATTAAAGTTGATGTAGAGTCAGAATTTTCACCGATCATCGGAACTGAAAAACAAAGTGAAGAACTTGTGCGTTATCTCATGCAGGATTTTGAAGATGATCCTCTTTCAATCTGGAGTTCAGACATATTCGGGAGAAGTCTGAGTTCAATTGTAAGGGAAGGAATTCAGGCTAAGCTTGCCATCATGCCTGAAAATGCTAGATACAAACTAAAAGAGACACTAGAAAGAGTCATCAATGAAGGTTCCGGGGGAATGATTGCCATTATCCTTTAAGAGCATTTATCTTTTATTGTCTTAGTACAGCCCGTTTAGTGGGCTGTTTTTTATTTTTTAACCTCTTTTAAAGTCCAAAGTTGTATTAGTACTGCTGGTGATTGCAGCGGAACGGGAATGACTCAAGCAGGAGGCTCACCGCACGCCCTGCGGAAAGCGTTTACCCTGAAGCGGAAATCAACAGCCCCCCTTAACAGAGCCATTTTTTAAATAATGATGATAAAGACATCATTCTGTTCATGTTATAGGTTAATTTACCTTGTTTATGGCTATAATAAGAAGAGATTCCCAATAATTATCGTATAATTCTTGCTAATGTATTTTTTATGTGATAATCTTTTAACAGAATTGATCTAAAACATTGATTCTATGGGCTTTTTAACGATTATTCATGATCGTGAAGATGCTTTTCAATGTTCACTTAGTAACAGAGACTTGCCCATAACTTTTTTGGGAGGAGGTGAATGACGTGAACAAGACTGAACTGATTAATGCAGTTGCTGAATCTGCGGAACTTTCTAAAAAGGACGCAACTAAAGCAGTTGATGCAGTATTCGATACAGTACAAGATGCACTTGCTAAAGGTGACAAGGTACAACTGATTGGTTTTGGTAACTTTGAAGTACGCGAACGTGCAGCACGTAAAGGCCGCAACCCGCAGACTGGAGAAGAAATCGAAATCTCAGCAAGCAAAGTACCTGCTTTCAAACCAGGTAAAGCGCTAAAAGATGCTGTTAAATAATACATATCTTTAGCGAGCGAAACCGCACATTTATGTGCGGTTTTTTATTGAGTAAGATAATCTGCACATTTACTGAGCTCTTGCCTTTGCGCCTGTGAAAGGCGTTATGCTAATATGAAGTGAAATAAATGCAGTGCAGGAGGATTCGGCATGGACCATACTACAGAAAATATCACAACACTAAACAGCAATGATACGAACCGGGTTGACCGGGAAAAAATACAACGTGCAATTACAATGCTTTTAGAAGCTGTTGGAGAAGATCCATCAAGAGAAGGTCTTCTTGATACACCTAAACGTGTAGCAAAAATGTATGAGGAAATGTTTTCGGGTCTTAATAGTGATCCAAAAGAATATTTCAAAACTGTTTTCAATGAAGACCATGAAGAACTTGTTTTCGTGAAGGATATTCCATTCCATTCTATGTGTGAGCATCACCTTGTACCGTTCTATGGAAAAGCGCATGTTGCATACCTTCCAAAGGATGGTAAGGTAACAGGTCTGAGCAAACTTGCAAGAGCAGTCGAAACGACTGCGAGAAGACCGCAGCTGCAGGAGAGAATTACTTCGACTGTTGCAGATGCCATTATGGAAATGCTTGCTCCGCACGGTGCTTATGTGATCGTTGAAGCAGAACATATGTGTATGACAATGCGTGGAGTTAAAAAACCAGGAGCGAAAACAGTCACAACCGCTGCAAGAGGTATTTATGAAGAAGATCACGTTCTTCGTAATGAAGTAATGACTCTTCTTAAAATGGATTAAATAAAGGAGCGACAACTGTGAGCGACCAGGGGAATTTTATCAGTATTAAAGCGCTTGAAGATGGCGTAAACGTAATCGGTCTGACAAGGGGAACCGATACAAAGTTTCATCACTCTGAAAAACTGGATAAAGGTGAAGTGATGATTGCACAATTCACCGAGCATACATCAGCAGTAAAAGTGCGGGGTAAGGCATCTATCCTTACTGCTCACGGTGAAGTGCTGAGCGATGAAAAAGTGAAAAAGTAATCTGATCTAAGAAGCCAGCAAGCGCTGGCTTCTTTCAACTTCACAATGTCTGTAATGAATATGGTATAATAAGAGAGGTTTATTCATTTAATACATACGAACTAATGAAACGGGGAGAGAAAGATGAGCGATAAACAATCCGAACGCTGGATCAGTCAGACTGTTCAGCACATACTAGACCAAATTCATCATCCCTATCTCCATGCATCAATCGGTCAGCCTGAAATTGATATGGAGCGGCTGTCTCTGCTTTTACTCCCCTTTTACTTAAAAAATAAATATACAAATCTCGATCAATCATATGTCTCTACTGCTATTTTGATCCAGCAGGCTCTAGACACGCATGAAAAAGTTTCTGTTACAGGTGAATCACACCGGATTAAACAGCTGACAGTACTTGCCGGAGATTATTACAGCGGACTGTATTATAAAATTCTATCAGGCATACCGGATATAGAGCTGATCAGAAAGATCGCTTTTTCAATTGAAGAGATTAACGAACATAAGATTGAAATCACATCTGCCCATACATTGACAGAGGATGAATTTCTCAACAGCCTGACAAAAATAGAATCTTCCATTATCACAAGTCTGTTTATACATCTCGGCTATGATGAAATGGTGCCGCTTGCAGAAAAACTTTTACTTGCTAACCGTTTAAAGCAGGAAGAAAGATCTTTTGCACAAGGTGATGATTCAAGTTTATTTTATTTTTTCAAACATGGAAAACACCACATCAAGACATCAGACTACATGACAGCATATAAACGTCTGATTAAGAAAATATCAAGAGAAATTGAATATCTGGCGCGGGAACTTAACCTTCCATCTACTACTAAGAATTTGCCGATTTTCAGTTCTTTTTATGAAAAGTCGATTATTTATGCAGAGGAAGGATAATTATGCAGACAGAGAAAGAACAAAAAGTCCACGGGGTCTTTGAGAAAATACATGGCCGTTACGATAAAATGAATTCCATTATCAGCTTTCAGCAGCATGTCCGCTGGAGAAAGTACACGATGCAGAAAATGCAGGTTGATACAGGTTCGAAAGCGCTGGATGTATGCTGCGGGACCGCTGACTGGACAATTGCGCTTGCAGAGGCTGCTGGACCTGAAGGGGAAGTAGTAGGTCTGGATTTCAGTAAAAACATGCTTAAAACAGGTCATGAAAAAGTGAAGGATTATCCACAAATTTCACTTGTTCACGGTAATGCAATGGCATTGCCCTATGAAGACAATTCATTTGATTATGTCACGATCGGTTTTGGACTGAGAAATGTGCCTGATTATCTTCAGGTATTAAAAGAAATGAACAGGGTACTAAAACCGGGTGGCATGGCAGTCTGCCTTGAAACTTCACAGCCGACTATTCCAGGGTTCAGACAGTTGTATTATGCTTATTTTAAATATGTGATGCCGATTTTCGGAAAAATCCTTGCAAAAAGCTATAATGAATATTCCTGGCTGCAGGAATCAGCTAAAGACTTTCCTGGAGCACGGCAGCTGGCTGACATGTTTGAAGAAGCAGGTTTTGCAAGTGTGAACTATAAACAGTTCAGCGGCGGGGCAGCAGCAATGCACCTTGGGTATAAAAAAGCTTAAAAATGCAAATTAGGTGGAAGTGTTATGAAATTAACAATGCTCTATTCGTTTCTGAAAGCGGATATTGAAGAGGTTGAAAAGGAACTAAGTCAGGCAATTCATTCAGATACTGAGCTTCTAAAGGATGCTTCACTGCATTTACTTCAGGCCGGAGGAAAGAGAATCCGACCTGTTTTTGTTCTGCTCGCTGCCAAAACGGGTCAATATGATATTCACCGTGTGAAAAATGCTGCTGTTGCACTCGAACTGATTCATATGGCTTCGCTTGTACATGATGATGTCATCGACAATGCAGATATGCGCCGTGGCAGAACGACGATTCAGGCGGAATGGAACAACCAGATTGCCATGTACACCGGAGATTATATGTTCGCAAGGGCGCTGAACTATATGACAGTGATCCAGAACCCATCTGCTCATAAAATTCTGTCAGATGCGATTGTGGAATTATGTATTGGTGAAATTGCGCAAATTCAGGATAAGTACCGCTTTAATCAAAGCACCAGAGATTATTTCCGTCGGATCAAGAGAAAAACGGCTCTGTTGATTGCAGTAAGCTGTCAGCTGGGGGCAGTAGCAGGTAACGCATCGGCTGATATTCAAAGGAGACTCTATCGTTTTGGGTATTATGTTGGAATGGCTTATCAGATTACTGATGACATTCTTGATTTTACAAGTACTGAAAAGGAACTTGGAAAACCTGCCGGAGGTGACCTGTTGCAGGGGAATATCACTCTGCCTGTATTTTATGCTATGGAGAATCCTGAGATCAGCAGCAGAATCAAAAAAGTTCATGAAGAAATGCCGGGTGAGGATCTGAAACAGATCATTGATGATATTTTAAAAACTGATGCAATCAAACGGTCCTCTGCAATCAGCCAGAGGTATTTACGAAAAGCACTCGATCAGCTTGATGAAATCCCGCAATCTAAAGCTAAAAAGTCACTTCGTGATATTGCCCTGTTTATTGGAAAAAGAAAGTATTAAATTCCAATGAAAACGTTGCCAAAACGTTCAATGAGTGATAATCTTTTAGAGGGTCTTAAAGAGACCGACATACATAGTTGGGGGAATAGAGAATGGAAAAGACTTTTCTAATGGTTAAGCCTGATGGCGTACAAAGAGGGTTAATCGGTGAAGTGATCAGCCGATTCGAACGTAAAGGATTCAAGCTTGCAGCTGCTAAGCTGATGGTTATTTCTGATGACCTGGCAAAGAAACATTATGGCGAACATGCTGATAAGCCGTTTTTTGGGGAACTAACGGATTTCATCACATCAGGCCCGGTTTTTGCAATGATCTGGGAAGGTGAAGATGTTGTTAAGACTGCCCGTCATATGATGGGTGCTACTAAGCCAAGCGAGGCTGATCTTGGAACACTAAGAGGAGATTTTGGCCTGACAGTAGGTAAAAACATCATTCACGGTTCTGACTCTCTTGAAAGTGCAGAACGTGAAATCAATCTTTTCTTTGGTGAAGATGCAGCACTTGAATACAAAAAATCATCTGATGAATGGGTTTATTAAATTGTAAAAGCACCTGAAGAGGTGCTTTTTTTTATAGCATTTTTTAAGATGTTTTTATATAGTAGCTATTAATAGTGCTAATAAATGAGGTGTACATATGACGAATGATTATTCAGGCTTTGTGACATATATCAAAAGTAAGACAGGAATTGACCTTGCGCTTTATAAAGAGGCCCAAATGAAAAGAAGGCTGACTTCTCTATATGAAAAAAAAGGGTACGGAACTTTCAAGGAATTTTCAAATGCATTAACTTCAGAACAGAATCTCATGGATGAATTTCTAGACCGGATGACAATTAATGTATCTGAGTTCTACAGAAACCAGAAAAGGTGGGAAGTACTTGAGACTAAAATCTTGCCAGATCTGATTAAAAATCAATCGCAGCTGAAGGTGTGGAGTGCTGCATGCTCAACCGGTGAGGAGCCTTATTCACTGGCGATGGTGTTAAATAAAGTGCAAAAGGGACGTTTTAATCATATTCTTGCCACCGACCTTGACCGGCTGGCAATCGAGAAAGCGAAAATTGGACTTTATAATGAAAGAGCGCTTGCTGAAGTGCCGGAGGATATCAAAAAAGAACACTTTATTAAACAGGGTGCTTTCTTTAAAGTCTCAGATAAGATCAAAAGCAGTGTTACTTTTAAACAGCAGAACTTATTAAATGACCGCTTTGATACTGGATTTGATCTGATTGTCTGCAGGAATGTGATGATTTATTTTACAGAAGAAGCGAAAGATGAGCTTTATCATAAGTTCAGCCGTGCATTAAAAAAAGGCGGCGTTCTTTTTGTAGGAAGTACTGAACAAATTTTTAATCCCGGAAAATATGGTTTTGAATCAATTGAAACATTTTTCTACCGGAAAATTTGAACTTGTCGGTTAATTTGACTACATACCTTCAAAAAAATATGTTAGACTGTACAAATATCACTTTAGCGAGTTGAAGGAGGAAAGTATTATGATGAGATACTTAACAGCAGGAGAGTCTCATGGACCTCAGCTGACAACAATCATTGAAGGACTTCCTGCGGGATTAGAGCTTGAAGCAATTGATATTAATGAACATCTGTCAAGAAGGCAAAAAGGTTATGGCCGCGGCAGAAGAATGCAAATCGAGACAGACCGTGCTCAGATCCTGAGCGGGGTTAGACACGGTAAAACACTAGGGTCGCCTATTGCGCTTGTTGTTGAAAATAAAGACTGGACTCACTGGACAAAGATTATGGGTGCAGAACCTCTCAGCGATGATGAAGAAAAAGAAGTAAGAAGAAAAATCACTAGGCCAAGACCCGGACATGCTGACTTGAATGGCGGCATTAAATACGGTCACCGTGATATGCGTAACGTACTTGAAAGATCATCAGCACGTGAAACGACTGTAAGGGTTGCAGCAGGTGCGCTTGCTCAGAAAATCCTTAAAGATCTTGATATTAACATTGCATGTCACGTGAGAGAAATTGGCGGTGTTCAGGCAGAAGTAATTAAAGGCCTCTCAGCAAAAGAAATCAGAAGTAAATCTGAAGAAAGCGAAGTAAGATGCATCGACGCAGAAGCTTCAGAAAAAATGAAAACGGCAATCGATGAAGCTAAAAAGAATGGTGATTCAATCGGTGGAGTTGTGGAAGTGATTGTGGAAAATGTTCCGGCAGGTCTCGGCAGCTACGTTCACTATGATAAAAAGCTTGATGCAAAGATTGCAGCCGCAATTATGAGTATTAATGCTTTTAAAGGTGTAGAATTTGGTCTTGGTTTTGAGATGGCCCGTCTTCCGGGAAGTCAGGTTCACGATGAAATCGCCTGGTCTGAGGATAAAGGCTATTATAGGAAATCCAACCGTCTTGGAGGATTTGAAGGCGGCATGACAACCGGTATGCCAATCGTGGTCAAAGGGGTCATGAAACCGATCCCGACACTTTATAAGCCGCTTGAAAGTGTGGATATTGACTCCAAGGAGCCATTTAGCGCAAGTATTGAACGTTCAGACAGCTGTGCGGTGCCTGCAGCAGCTGTTGTAGCAGAAGCAGTAGTAGCCTGGGAAATCGCATGTGCAATATGCGATCAGTTCGACAGTGATCGTTTTGATCAATTAAAAAAATCTGTTGAACAGCACCGGGCATACGCTAAGGATTACTGATATGGAGCAGCTGATCATCCGGGCAGGGAATGATTACCCTGTTTTAATTGGTGAAAAAGCACTTGGCAAAATCAGACAGTTTATTCTTGATCTGTCTCCTGAGGTTACTTCTACCCTGCTTTTGATTGATGAAACTGTGTATCAATATCATAAGGATATGATTCATGAGAGTATACCTTTTGATGACATTCATGTTTTGCCGGCCGGAGAAAAAGCAAAAACATTTGCTGTTTATGAGCAGGTGATGGGAAAAGCACTTGAATCAGGATTAGATCGTCATTCTCTTATTATTGCATGTGGAGGCGGTGCAACAGGGGACCTTGCAGGGTTTACAGCTGCAACGTATATGAGAGGCATCAGGTATATTCAGGTGCCTACAACCATCCTGGCACACGATAGTGCAGTGGGAGGGAAAACGGCAATTAATCATCCACTGGGGAAAAATATGACCGGAAGCTTTCATCAGCCTTCTGCCGTCGTTTATGACAGCTCTTTTCTCAGAACGCTGCCCGAACGTGAAATCAGGTCGGGGTTTGCAGAAGTGATTAAACATGCATTAATAGCAGATCACGATTTTCTGCAGGAATTAATGAAACATGTCACCGATTTCAAAACCCTTGATCAGGATTTCCTTCAGTACGCACTTAAAAAAGGCATACAGATCAAAGGTGAAGTCGTGGCAAAAGACGAGCGGGAGCAGAATATCCGTGCCTTTTTAAATTTTGGTCACACGTATGGTCATGCCGTTGAAGCATGGTCAGGTTATGGAGGCAAACTCCATGGTGAATGCGTGATGATAGGCATGGTCTATGCAATTTTACTGAGTCAAAGACAAACAGAACTCAAGTTTGATCTAGACGGATTTTTAGTATGGGTTCATTCTTTAGGGTATGAGACTAAAGCTGCTGCACCGTTTGAAGAATTACTTAAACTGATGAAAAATGATAAAAAAAATCTGAAACATCATATCCGCTTTGTTTTACTCGAAGAAGTGGGTAAGCCTGTATTAAAAAAGATTGACCAGGAAGAGTTACTGCAGGTTCACCGACTGCTGCAGCAAAGGGGGGAAACACAATGATCCGGGGTATAAGAGGGGCAACAACGGTAGATTCAGACAAGGAAGAACTTGTTATCGAGGCTACTCTTTCTCTGCTTGAAGAGATGATTGAAAAAAATAGTATTGATGCTGATGATACAGCTTCAGTATTTATATCAACAACTGATGATATTCGTTCAGTGTTTCCTGCAAAAGCATTAAGAAAAATTGAAGGCTGGCAATATGTACCTGTTATGTGTATGCAGGAGATCCCTGTTAAAGATGCGTTGCCAGGGTGTGTCAGAGTGATGGTGCATGTGAATACCGGAAAAAAACAGAAGGATATTCAACACGTTTATCATCATGAGGCTGTAAAGTTACGTCCGGACCTTGCAATGATCAGAAAGGAGAATCATTGATGTATATTAAAAATCAGGTTAAAAAATTATCACCATATAAACCCGGTAAAACAATAGAAGAAGTAAAAAATGAACTTGGTCTCGAAGAAATCATCAAACTCGCTTCTAATGAGAATCCATTCGGCTGTTCAGATCAGGTCAAAAAGCAGATTAAAGAAAATGCGATGAATTATGCAATCTACCCTGACGGCGGCGGGACAGTGCTCAGAAACGCGCTTGCAGCTTTTTATCAGCTTCCAGGAGATCACTTCATTTTAGGGAACGGGTCGGATGAAATCATTCAGATTATCTCAAGAGCAATGCTTGATTCCTCTAAAAACACTGTAATGGCTGCTCCGACTTTCCCTCAATACAAACACAACGCTGTCATCGAAGGTGCTGAGGTGATAGAGGTTCCTCTTGTTGAAGGTCACCATGATCTTCAGGCCATGGCATCTGCAGTTAACGGACAAACAGCTGTCGTATGGGTGTGCAGTCCGAATAATCCGACCGGTGTCAGCATTGCCGAAAAAGATCTGGTACATTTCCTTGATCAGATTCCAAAAGATGTCTTAGTTGTACTTGATGAAGCTTATTATGAATATGTGACGGCAGAAGACTATTACAATGCTTTAGAACTCATCAACTCATATTCAAACCTGATCGTCACAAGAACTTTTTCAAAAGCTTACGGACTTGCGGGCTTCAGAGTCGGGTACGGAATGGCAAACCCTGCGCTGATACAATCTCTTGAACCGGTAAGAGAGCCTTTTAACACGAATGCACTGGCTCAGCAGGCAGCTGCAGCAGCAATTGGTGATCAGACGTTCATTGAAAGCTGCAGACAGCAGAATAGAGAAGGCATACAAAAGTTTGAGCAATTCTGTCATGAGCATGGTCTTACGTATTATCCTTCACAGGGAAATTTTATTCTGGTTCATTTTAATCAGGATGCAGATGACTTATTTGAAGCCCTGTTAAGAAAAGGAATCATTGTTAGAAGCGGTCAGGCACTTGGCTTCCCTAACAGCCTGAGGATCACTATCGGCAGCAGGGATCAGGTTGATCAGACGCTTAAAGCAATCAGGGAGACTATCTCACATTAAAGGTTGTGAACGTATGAATGGCAATGTGTTTATTATTGGGCTCGGTTTGATTGGAGGCTCAATCGGTTTATCAATATTGAAAGAATACCCCGGGGCAACTGTGACGGGCTTTGATATAAAGAAAGAAGAGATCAGACTCGCAAAGGCACTTAACGCAATCAGTCAGGGATCTGATTCCTTACAGGAGGATGCTGAACAAGCAGACCTGATCATTATCTGTACCCCTGTAAATGAAACGGTTGAGATGATGAAGACCATATCTTCTTTCAATCTTAAACCGGATGTGATCGTAACAGATGTCGGTAGTACGAAAAAGAGAATTATGGAATCGAGCCATCTGTTTTCTGACCGGGGAATATCATTTATAGGCGGTCATCCAATGGCAGGTTCACATAAAAGTGGTGTCTCCGCTGCTAAAGCGATTCTGTTTGAAAATGCTTTTTATTTATTAACACCTGCAGAGCATAGTGACGCTGAATCTGTAGCTGTTCTGAAAAAATGGCTGAAAGGCAGTAAAGCGAAGTTTCTTGAAGTTAAGCCTGAGGAACACGATCATATCACCGGAATGGTCAGTCATTTTCCGCATATTATCGCATCATCATTAGTCCATCAGGTAAAAGATAATTATCAGAGGCAGCCTCTCATTTCCAGTCTTGCTGCCGGGGGTTTCAGGGATATTTCGAGAATTGCTTCTTCAAACCCTGAAATGTGGAGGGACATAACCGTTCACAATATCGATACCCTGAAAAGTCTGATGTCAGAATGGCAGCAAGAAATGAATCGTGTAATCGATATGCTCGAAAGAAACAATGCAACGGATATTTATACGTATTTTTCAGAGGCGAAAACATTCAGAGATTCCATGCCGATTCTTCAAAAAGGGGCGATTCCCTCTTTTTACGACCTATTTGTAGATGTCCCGGACTATCCGGGTGTCATTTCAGAAATTACAGGTATTTTGGCTAAGGAAGAAATCAGTATCGTTAACCTCAGAATTATGGAAACCAGAGAGGATATTTACGGGGTTTTAACGATCAGCTTTCAGACTGAGGAAGATCGCAAACGCGGAGCTGACTGCATTTCAGCAGTGACCGATTATGACGTATTTACAGTATAGAATAATTGTGTGAGGAGTTTTGTAATGAAGACACTTCAATATAATAGCCCTTCTGTAAAGGGAACGATTAAAGTACCCGGAGACAAATCTATCTCTCACAGATCGATTATGTTTGGAGCAATTGCAGAAGGAACGACAAAAGTAACCGGGTTCTTAAAAGGTGATGACTGCCTTGCAACAATAGACTGCTTCAGAAAAATGGGTGTTCAGATCACCGAGAATCGTGATGAAATCCTGATTGAAGGAAAAGGATTTGCAGGATTAAAAGAGCCTGAGGAAGTCCTCTATACAGGGAATTCAGGTACGACAACCAGACTGCTTCTCGGTTTACTCGCAGGACGTCCTTTTCATTCTGTCGTTACAGGTGATGAATCTATAGCGAAACGGCCAATGAACAGAGTGACAGATCCGCTGAGAGAAATGGGGGCACGTATTGATGGAAGAGATGATGGTAATTTAACGCCTCTTTCAATCCGGGGAGGAGCACTGCAGTCTTTTCGCTATGAACTGCCTGTTGCCAGTGCGCAGTTAAAGTCTGCATTAATACTTGCCGGGCTTCAGTCAGGAGAAGATACAGTCATAGTTGAACCTCAAAAAACGAGAGATCACACAGAAAAAATGATTAAACATTTTGGCGGCACGATTAAAAGAGAAGGCTCGGCAATAACGGTTAGTGGAAACCAGTCGTTTAAAGCAAAGCATATTCAGGTTCCCGGAGATATCTCTTCTGCGGCATTTTTCCTTACTGCAGCAGCTGTTACTCAGAACAGCTCACTTGTACTGCAAAATGTCGGAATTAATGAAACGAGAACAGGTATCCTCGAAGTTCTGAAACAGATGAACGGTGATTTTGAAGTAACGCCAGTCAATGATGATGAAGAACCAATAGGTGAAATTTCTATTAAGAGCAGTAAGTTAGATGCCTGCACAATTGAAGGAGATCTGATTCCAAGACTGATCGATGAAATACCGATTATTGCACTGCTTGCTACACAAGCCGCTGGAACAACAGTGATTAAGGATGCCGAAGAGCTGAAGGTTAAGGAGACTAACCGTATAGATGCGGTAGTTGAAGAGCTGAAAAAGCTTGGAGCGGATATTGAAGCAACTGATGATGGAATGATCATTCACGGACCATCACAGTTAACGGGGGCTGAGACTGATTCAAAAGGTGATCACCGTATTGGCATGATGCTCGCGGTTGCATCTCTGATTACAAATGGGGAAGTGCATATTAAAAATCCTGAATGTATCAGTGTCTCTTACCCTGAATTTTTTGAAGACCTCGAATCAGTCACACGCTAAAGAGCAGATTTTTCTGCTCTTTTTTATTGCAAAAAAAGGATTTACCTTTTCTAAAGAGAATACTACTTACGAGAGATTATAGTTGAATCTGATCTCAGGTTCTTTTATTCTAGGCTATGTTAAAGACCAATGTTGTTTAGCACAGCTGGTGATTGCAGCGGAAATCACCAGCCACCTTTAACAGAGCCTTATTCTATTATGATAAATGAACGAAAGAAGGTATAAAATGAATCAACTGCAAACGCTGATTGAGCACCTCCATGCAGGAAGTCTCGAAGAAGCAATGAAAATATATAGTGAATTAAAAAGAACAGGTACTGATGATGAAAAATATGAAGCAGCAGAAGCCTTATACAGTCTTAGATTTTTAGAACAAAGCATTGATTTATACGAAGATTTACTTGAACTCTATCCTGAAGAAACAGAGCTTGTTATGTTAAAAGCAGAAGCTCATGCAGAACTTGATCAGATCGAAGAAGCTATGCTGCTGCTTGAACAAATCAACAGTTCAAGTGAATTCTATTCTCGCGCTATGCTGCTGTCAGCTGATCTGTATCATATGCAGGGCCTTCATGAAGTAAGTGAACAAAAATTACTTCAGGCATATGAGCATGAAAAAAATGAAGAAATCATTCAGTTTGCACTCGCAGAATTTTATATCCAGCAGGGACGTTTTTTAGAAGCAATCAGATTTTATAAAATGCTGTCTGAAGAAGAAATTGCAGGTGTTTTGATTAGTAAGAGATTAGGGGAATGCTACAGCGCAGGGGGTTCCTTCGAAGAAGCACTTCCATACTATGAAGACGCGCTGAACCATGAAAGGGATGCTGAAACACTATTTCAGTATGGATTCACAGCCTACCAGTCAGGACATTATATAACAGCTGCTGAAGTGCTTGAAGAATTAATAGAACTAGATCCTGATTATCACAGTGCCTATAAGCTGCTTGCAGCAGCATATGAGCATGAAGAAGATCTTGAGCACGCTATCGAAGCAGCTGTCAAAGGATTAAAGAATGATCCATTCAACAAAGAACTTTTCCATAATGCGGGTAAACTGTCATTAAAAACGGGCGAAGAGGAAAAAGCTGAAGACTTTCTGAGGCAGGCAATAGCCATTGATCCTGATTATCTTGAAGCCGCACTCGTACTGAATAAAGTGCTGCTCAGACAGGAAAAAGCCGAAGAATGCCTTGAAGTGATCAGTACTGTTCGGGAATCAGGCGAAGATGACCCGCAATTTCTGTGGGATGCTGCAAAAGCATATGAACTGAAAGAGGAATATTCTAAAGCGTCGGAAGAATATAAAAAAGCTTATGTGGTATATAATGATCATAGTGATTTTCTAACAGATTACGGCAGCTTTCTTCTTGAGGAAGGACGTCACCGGGAGGCACTGACAATTTATCAGAAACTCCTTGAAAAAGATCCTTCAAATGAAGAATGGCAGATGAATGTAGATCATTTATCGAGAGAGTAAAGGAGGGATTGGCTTGGCCCCGTCAATTTCAGCAAATGAGAAAAAAGACTTTATCAAATGGTTTTTACAGCATTATGAGTTAAAGAAAAGAGAATCAGTATGGATCATGAATTATCTGCTGAGCCACGAACAACTGATTGAGAACCTGCATTTTGTTGAAGATGCCAGATATTGTCCGCGTGGTATTGTCATGTCAGCGACTTGTACAGACGATGTGCCTTTCCGTTTTTATAAGGGACACGTGATGACCACTGATGCTGAAAAATCTTTTCATGATATACGGCTCCACCGGGATGAAGATTTATATATTCAATTGAACTTTGAATCTGCGTACTCATCCTATCAGTATGCGGCAGTACTTGAAGAGAATCCTTATATAAGAGAGGAACTTAAGCTGACAGCAAATGAAAAGAAATTAGCTGAACAGTTTTTAACTGACAGTATTTATGAAAATCAGCGTGCACAGCTGATGCGGCAAATAGATGAAGCACTCGACAGCAATGACCGTGAAAAGTTTGAACAGCTTTCCGGTCTATTAAAAAGCATGAATTAACAGACAGCATTTGCTGTCTGTATTTTTATGCTACAATTTAAAGGAATAAATCAGTTTTTAGGAGTGAGTGTCATGATTTGGAACACAAAGGATATTCTGCTGTACTTTCAGGAAAAAAAATATATAGATACTGCAGTCATCCCGCTTTTACCGCTCAGTTTTGGAGAGGATGCAAAACAGGAAGCGGATCAGGCGGAATTCATTCCGCTTGTTACAGCTTTACTTGAAAAACAATTTAAGGGGCGTATGATGCTGCTGCCGCCTTATACATATTTTTCAACTGAAAGTGATGATCAGAAAAAAAACAGATTGAATGAGTGGACAGTGAACTTAAAAAGCCAGGGGTTTACTCACGTTTTCCTGGTAACGTCTGATTCATTCTGGAGACTGGCTGAAGATGAGATGGCTTCAGAATTAATCTGGCTGCCATCTATTCCGATGGAACATATGGACGGGAAATATAAGCAGAAAATGATAGAAGATCAGGTAAGTCAACTACTCAAAATTGTTGTTGGAAAATGGCAGAAAAATTAACGTTCAAAAAAACTTCACATAGTTGAAATGAAAAGGTTTAACCGATTATTGACCTTGATAATATATTGATATATCATGAATATGTCCTAGTTATATATTTGTGCGAAAAATGTCCGATGGACTGACCTGAAGGTAGAGGGGGGAAATTAATGAGTAATCAGCGTGTTTCACGTCGTCAATTTTTAAACTATACATTAACTGGTGTAGGCGGTTTCATGGCGGCAGGAATGCTAATGCCAATGGTGCGTTTTGCAATTGATCCTGTTTTAACTGCTGAAGCAGGCGGGGATTTCATCTCCACTGGTACTTCAATTGATGAGTTGAGTGATGTTCCGACTCGCGTAGACTTTTCTTATGAGCAGGTAGATGCATGGTATACGTCTGAAGTAACAAACACTGCGTGGGTTTATTTAGATGAAAGCCAGAATGTCATTGCACTGAATCCAACGTGTAAGCATTTAGGCTGTACTGTAAGCTGGGAAGGTAGAGAAAGTGATCCTAACAGATTCTTCTGCCCTTGCCACAATGGTTTATATGAAAAATCCGGTAAAAACGTACCGGGGACGCCACCGACTGCTCCTCTTGATATGTATGAAACAAGAGTATCTGACGATGGCATCCTGCAGCTTGGACAAGTTGTTCCAAACACAATCGCAAAGTAAAGGAGGCGTAATGGGTGCTAAATAAGATTTATGATTGGGTAGATGAGCGGTTGGATATCACCCCGATGTGGCGTGACATTGCCGATCACGAAGTTCCTGAGCATGTTAACCCTGCTCACCACTTCTCGGCATTTGTTTACTGTTTCGGCGGTTTGACATTCTTTGTTACCGTTATACAGATCTTATCCGGAATGTTTTTAACAATGTATTATGTGCCTGATATTGAAAATGCATGGCGTTCTGTTTATTACTTACAAAATGAAGTAGCCTTTGGCGTAATTGTCCGGGGAATGCACCACTGGGGAGCCAGTCTTGTTATTGTCATGATGTTTCTTCATACTTTACGGGTATTCTTCACAGGTGCTTACAAAAAACCGCGTGAGCTAAACTGGGTAGTAGGCGTACTGATTTTCTTCGTTATGCTTGGACTTGGTTTCACTGGTTATCTACTGCCTTGGGATATGAAGGCACTATTTGCAACTAAGGTAGGAATTGAAATTGCTGCTGCTACACCGCTGATCGGTGAGCAAATCCGTGTTCTATTAGCAGGGGACCCTAATATTCTAGGTGCTCAGACACTGACTAGATTCTTTGCTATTCACGTATTCTTCCTGCCAGGTGCTCTGCTTGGTCTGATGGCAGCCCACTTTATTATGATTCGTAAGCAGGGTATTTCAGGCCCGCTATAAAATTGCACATCACCTGGATTAAAAGGAGGGAAAACTATGCATCGTGGAAAAGGGATGAAGTTTGTCGGAGATTCTCGTGTACCGGCAAACCGTAAACCGAATATTCCAAAAGATTATTCAGAGTTTCCTGGAAAGACGGAAGCTTTCTGGCCGAACTTTTTACTTAAAGAGTGGCTTGTGGGTGCAGTATTCCTAATTGGATACTTATCTTTAACTGTGGCTCATGAACCGCCGCTTGAGAAAATTGCAGACCCGACGGATGCTGGGTATATCCCGCTTCCTGACTGGTACTTCTTGTTTCTGTATCAATTACTTAAATATGATTTTGCTTCTGGTCCATATAACGTAATTGGAGCTTTCGTTATTCCTGGTATTGCATTTGGTGCGTTACTGCTTGCTCCATTTATCGACAGAGGACCGGCGCGCCGACCTGGGAAGCGTCCACTTGCAACTGGCTTTATGCTGCTAGGAGTGGCGGCAACAATTTTCCTTACTTGGGAATCAGTTGCTTATCATGACTGGGAAACTCAGCGCAGCCAGGGTGAAATTGTAGCTGAAGTGGAAATTAACACTGAAGCTGAAGGTTACGCAATCTATGAACAGCAGGGCTGTATCAATTGTCACGGTGAAAATCTTGAAGGTGGAGCAGGACCTAACCTTACAGATACCGGATTGTCACCGGAGGAAATCGCTGATATAGCGGTGAACGGAAAAGGACAAATGCCTGCAGGTTTATTTAAAGGTACTGATGAAGAATTACAGCAGCTGGCTGAATTCATCTCAGACCCTGCAGCTGAATAATAGAAAAGAGCCGGATTGTTCCGGCTCTTTTTTTAATCAAATTTTAAAATGATCATTTTCTCATTAAGAGGTGAAATCATGAAAGAGTTTATTTACTCCTGGCTGTCCAACCGCTATTTTCTCATTTTACTGTTTATAGTGAACCTGCTTGGTACGGTGTATGGATATTACTGGTACCGCTATCAGCTTGTAGAAACTGAACCGATTTTTTTAATATTTGTTCCGGATAGTCCCACAGCCAGTTTATTTTTTACCATTGTCATTTTCGGATACTTAATTAAAAAGCAGTGGCCTCTGATAGAAGCGCTTGCGATTATTACGCTTTTTAAATATGGAATATGGGCAGTCGTTATGAATGTTCTGACATGGAGTGTGACAGGTGAGATGTCAGCAGTCGCATGGATGCTTGTGATTTCACATGCCGCAATGGCTCTGCAGGGTCTTTTATATGCTCCTTACTACAGAATAAAGCGGTGGCACATCGCAGCAGCTGCAATATGGACGCTACACAATGATGTAATTGATTATGTCTATATGCAATACCCGATATATTCAAGACTGTCTGAGATGGTTAACCATATCGGATATTTTACTTTCTGGTTAAGCATCACTTCAATTCTGATTACATGGTATTGCTGTGTCTACAGAAAAGACTGGCAGAGATCTTTACATAGCCTGCACTAATCGTCATAACATAAGTCAAGGAGGACTTATAAAAATGACTAGTCTATCATTTTTGTTTTTGAGTGTATTTACTGCAGGCTCAATAATTTCAGTCCTGAGTTATGTTTCATGGCGAAAATATGACGATGAAAAAAAGAAAGCATCTAAGCACAAACGTAGTAATTGACAGGTAATTTAGAACAAAGGTAAAATTTAATCAAACGATCATAATGGAGGGTCTGAATGGAAATACTGATTTATTTTGCGCTGATAATTATTTTGCCTATATGGGCAAGCAGCCGTGTGAAAAGGACTTACAAGAAATATTCAAAAGTACAAACGACGGCTAATATGACTGGTGCAGAAGTAGCTGAAAGAATCCTGCATGAAAATGGTATTTATGATGTATCAGTAAGACCTGGTAAAGGCTTCTTAAGTGATCATTATAATCCTAGAACAAAGGAAATTGTTCTATCGCCTGATAACTATCATGGAATGTCAGTTGCAGGGGCTGCAGTTGCTGCCCACGAGGTAGGACACGCCATTCAGGATGCGGAAAGCTATGCGTTCTTAAGACTCCGTCACAAATTAGTGCCGGTTGCAAACCTAGGGTCAAATTTCTCTTTTATTCTGATTCTTGCAGGGATCCTGCTCGGTTCAATGCAATTTATGCTCGGCGGAATTATCTTCTTTGCTGCAGCAGTGTTGTTCCAATTTGTAACACTGCCTGTGGAATTTGATGCTTCCTCCCGCGCAATGAACCAGATGGTCAGCACTGGACTGATCAGAAATGAAGAAGAGCCTCATGCAAAGAAAGTGTTAAATGCAGCTGCGCTTACTTATGTAGCCGCTGCGCTTGTAGCACTGCTTGAATTGCTGCGTTTTATTCTGATGTTTATTGGAATGAACGGAGACGATTAAAACAAAAACCGGAAGCGGTCCGCTTCCGGTTTTATTAATCTTCTAACGGCTTTTTATTTTCATCAAGCGTAAATCCTTCCCCGAGTACATCATGTACATCTGTAACTGAAACAAATGCATGCGGATCGACGGAAGTAATCAGGTTTTTTAGTCTCACGAGTTCATTTCGGCCGATGACACAATACAATACTTCGCGCTTTTCCTTAGAGTAATGTCCATAACCGGTCAGTACTGTAACACCGCGGTCCATTTCACTGGCAATCAAATCTGCAATCTGTTTTTGATAAGGAGAAATGATCATGGCACCACGAGCGGTATAAGCGCCTTCCTGCATAAAATCAATGACTCTTGCTCCTATAAAAACTGCGACCAGTGTATACATTCCTTCACGATAATTTAAGTACGTAGCAAGAGAAAGTGCAATAACTCCTGCATCAAAAATAAACATGGTTCTTCCCATACTCCAGCCTACATACTTCTTCACGAGTCTTGCGATAATATCCACTCCACCTGTAGTGCCACCATATCTGAAAATAATGCCAAGACCAACCCCGATAAAAGCCCCTGCGAAAAGGGCTGCTAAAAACAGATCATTTGAAAGTGGAATCGAGAATTGATAAATATAAAATATCTCAAGAAAAAGTGATACACTTAAAGTTCCGATGAGTGTATACAAAAAAGAGCGCAATCCGAGTAATTTCCATCCTACAATAAATACCGGGATATTTAATAATAAGTTCGTCACAGAAGGTTTCAGGTCAAATATAAAGTATAATAAGAGCGTAATACCGGTAAAACCGCCTTCTGCAAGGTTGTTTTGAATATTAAAATGAACAATACCAAAACTGAATACTGCAGCACCAAACATAATAAAAAGAATATTTTTGATTTTAAGTCCTAACATACGGATCCCCCTTTTGTACATACGTTCAACATTATATGTCAAAAATCTGATTTTTAGCAATAAGACGGAGGGTAAAAAATGAAAGAAAATAACTTAACAATGACAGATATGCAAAATGAAGTAGATCAATATATCGGCCAGTTTAAAGAAGGCTACTTTAAGCCGCTGGCGATGCTTGCAAGAATGACCGAGGAATTAGGTGAGCTATCGAGAGAAATTAATCATCATTACGGCGAAAAGCCTAAAAAAGCGTCTGAAGATGAGAGTACAATTGAGGAAGAACTTGGTGACTTATTGTTTGTGATTATCTGTTTTGCCAATCAGCAGGGAATCAGCCTGGAATCAGCGCACAAAAGAGTTATGAATAAATTTCAAACCAGAGATAAAGACCGATGGACTAGGAAGGAGGATAATAATCATGAATAAGGAAATATCAGTTGTTATCGCCGGACCCCGCGGCAAAATGGGAAGAGAAGCAGTAAAGATGGTAGAGGGCACCGAAGGATTTACGCTCGCGGCTGTGATTGATAGAAAGTTTGATGGACAGAAGCTTTCAGATATTGAGGGGTTTTCATCTGACGCCATCATCTATACTAATGCTGAACATTGTTTTACATCCGTAAAACCGGCTGTTCTTGTCGATCTGACGACACCTGAAACCGGTTATACCCATGCAAAAGCTGCATTGATGAATGATGTGCGACCGGTAATTGGTACCACCGGTTTTTCCTCACAGGAACTTGAAGAATTAAAAGAATTATCAAGAGATAAAAAACTTGGTACAATCATTGCGCCAAACTTTGCAATTGGTGCAATTCTGATGATGAAATTTTCACAGATAGCGGCTAAATATTTTGAAGATGTTGAAATCATTGAAATGCATCATGATCAAAAACTTGATGCACCTTCAGGAACCGGATTGAAAACGGCTGAAATGATTAAAGAACAGCGTAAAAATAAACAGCAGGGACACCCTGATGAGAAAGAAACGGTTACAGGTGCCAGAGGCGGCGAGGTAGATGGTATCAGAATTCACAGTGTCAGACTGCCGGGGCTAGTTGCGCACCAGCAAGTGATGTTCGGTGGAGATGGGCAGTTGCTTACAATTAAGCATGACTCCCATGACAGAGGATCATTTATGACAGGGGTTAAACTGTGTATTGAAAGCGTGATGGACCTTGAAGAGCTGGTCTACGGCGTTGAAAACTTAATAGACTGAGGAGATGATCGTATGAATATCGCACTGATCGCACACGATGAGAAAAAAGAAGAGCTGTTAAAATTCGTGAATGAGTATAAAGATGAGTTTGCTAAGCATCAGTTATTTGCAACAGGAACAACAGGATTAAGAGTAACAGAACTGACCGGACTGAATATTCACCGTTTTAAATCAGGACCGCTTGGCGGGGATCAGGAAATAGGGGCGAAAGTTGCAAACCAGGAGCTAGATGCAGTGTTTTTTTTCAGAGACCCATTAACTGCCCAGCCGCATGAGCCGGACGTCTCTGCATTGGTCAGACTTGGAGATGTATATAATATCCCGATGGCTACTAATATAGGCTCAGCGAATATTCTGATCAAAGGGATCATCAGGGGTGATATGCAGGATGCTTAAAAATGCATGTCAGGCTGATATTCTTGCTATTGGTGCTCATTCTGATGATGTTGAAATAGGAATGGGCGGCTCTCTGGGCAAGTGGACGCATGAAGGATTGTCAGCGGTCATATGTGATTTAACCAAAGCGGAACTTTCTTCTAACGGTACACCTGAAAATAGACTGATTGAGGCAAACCATGCTGCACAAATATTAAATGTATCCAGGCGCATAAACCTGGAAATTGGTGATCGAAATATTTTCATAGATCAGCATGCGATTGAAAAAGTGGTACGTGTGATTCGCGAAGTGAAGCCTAAAGTTGTATTTTCACCCTATTACGAGGATCGGCATCCCGATCATATCAGTGCAGCAAAACTTGTAAAAGAAGCCGTATTTTCAGCGCGCATCAGAAAATATAATACCGGCCAGGCGCCTCATAAAGCACTTCATTACTATTACATGATTAACGGGATTCATAAGCCGGATTTTGTCATAGATGTATCTGACTATCAGGAACAGAAAATTCAGGCGCTCTCAGCCTATAAGAGTCAATTCACGCCTGAAGATGGTGTTGATACACCGCTCACTGACCAATACATAGAAACAGTCATAGCAAGAGATCAGATTTTTGGAAAAGAAGTTGAAGTTAAATCAGCTGAAGGGTTCAAGTCAGATAAGCCTATCCTGATTAATAAAGATATTGTGGGTGTATTATGAAAAAAATGAAAATCGGTATTACTTGTTATCCAACTGTTGGAGGCTCAGGCGTCATTGCGACTGAGCTTGGAAAACTGCTCGCTGAAAAAGGTCATGAAATACATTTTATTACGTCGAGCGTTCCATTCAGACTGAATAAAATGTACTCAAATATTTATTTCCATCAGGTGGAGGTCAGTCATTATTCAGTTTTTCAATACCCACCTTATGACATTGCACTGGCCAATAAAATGGCAGATGTCATTGAACGGGAAAACCTTGATATTTTACATGTGCATTATGCGATTCCACACGCAGTATGTGCCATTCTCGGTAAACAGATGACAAATCGTGATGTAAAAATCGTCACAACACTTCATGGTACAGACATTACGGTGCTTGGCGTAGATGACAGCCTGACAAAGGCAATTAAATTCGGAATTGAAAAATCAGATCGGGTGACAGCTGTCTCAAAAGCACTTGTAGATCAGACAAACCATTTGATTTCGCCTGATAAAGATATTCAGGTTTTATATAATTTTCTCGATGAAAGAATATATCGAAAAGTTCAGTCTGATTATCTGAAAAAGGATTACCGGATTGAAGATCATGAAAAAGTCATTATCCACGTTTCGAATTTCAGGAAAGTAAAAAGAGTACTTGATGTAATAACCGTTTTTGCTCATATCAGAAATCAGTTGCCTTCAAAATTAATCCTTGCAGGCGACGGTCCGGAGATGTCTGCAGTGATTAAGAAAGTACAAGAGCTGCAATTAGAGGAATCGGTCCTGTTTCTCGGAAAACAGGATAATCTTGAAGAGCTTTACTCAATCAGTGACCTGATGCTTTTATTATCTGAAAAAGAAAGCTTTGGTTTAGTAGCGCTTGAAGCGATGGCTTGCGGTGTGCCATGTATCGGTACTGAAGCCGGCGGTATACCTGAAGTGATCAGGCATCATGAAAACGGCTATATTTTTCCTGTGGGAGATACAGATTCAATGGGCACTGCTGCTGTGGAACTGTTAAATAATGAGGAGCTTCATTCGGCCTTTTCACGTGAAGCCGTCGTAACAGTGCAAAATGATTTTCATTCCAGTAAAATTATCAGACAGTACGAAAATATGTACCAGGAACTGATTCAGGAGCAAAAAGCAGATGAATGATCAATTTAACAAAGCACTTCCTGTATTGAAAGAGATTGAAAAGCACGGATATGAAGCTTTTTTTGTCGGAGGATGTGTAAGGGATTATTTGTTGAATAGAAAAATTAACGATATAGATATTGCAGTTTCTGCAACGCCTGAAGAAATAAAAATGATATTTGAAAGAACGGTTGATATTGGTATTGATCATGGGACTGTACTGGTTCTGCATGAGGCGGGTCAATTTGAGGTAACCACTTTCAGAACAGAGAGCGGATATTCTGACAGCAGAAGGCCTGATCATGTGGATTTTGTCAGGTCAGTTAATGAGGATTTAAAAAGAAGGGACTTTACCATCAATGCAATGGCTCTTTCTTCTTCTTATCAGTTAATCGATCTGTTTGGAGGTCGTAAAGATCTGTTGACCCGTCAAATTAAAACGGTGGGATCTCCTTCTGAACGGTTTGATGAAGATGCTCTCCGGATGATGAGGGCAGTGCGTTTTGTCTCTCAGCTAGATTTTATCATTGAAGAAAATACTTTTGAGGCAATGTGTCAGCATGCCGAAAAGTTAAAGCATGTTGCTGTAGAAAGAAAAGCAGGAGAAATAGATAAGCTGTTAAACGGCACTTCTATGATCAGGGGACTGAAATATGCATTTGATTCAGGGTTAACATCATTTATGCCGCAGCTAATTACTGCTAACGTTATTAATGAACTGAATGACCTTGAGTGGCAGATATTGTACGGGACTGAGCGATTGGCACTTATTCTGGTTTTAGGCAGTTATCAGAACCCCCGGGACATTCTCTCAGCTTGGAGAATGTCAAATAAAGTTATTCAAAAACAGCAGTTACTGGTTAATCTGGTGAATCAAAGACACCATCAGCCTTTTAATAAAAGTGATCTTTATGAGTATGGGTACGACTCTATTGAGTCTGCAGAGAGAATATGGTCTGTACTGAATAAAAAAGAAGTAAAAACCTCAGAGATCAAAGCGCTTTATGACTCGATGAGCATCAAAACCAAATCTGATCTGGTCTTTAGAGGTACTCATTTAATTCAATGGACCAATCAAAAAGGCGGACCGTGGGTAAAGGAATGTACAACGTTAATTGAACAGTTTATTCTAAACGGTCAATTGCAAAACAATATGAGCGATATCAAAAGTTGGGTGGAAACAAAATGGCATCAAAAATAAGAGAATCGATCCTCCATGCACTTTCATCAGAAGAGGACAGTTATTTTTCAGGACAGGAGCTCGCAGATAAAGCCGGCTGCAGCAGAACAGCAATATGGAAGCATATTGAAGATTTGAGATCTTCAGGGTTTTTGATTGAATCCAAAAGGAAAAAAGGGTATCGATTAATCGGAAAAGCTGATGAACTGAATGAAAGCAATCTGCTTGTCGGTCTGAAAACTTCAGTGCTCGGCAGAAAAATTCACTATTATGAATCAGTTGAAAGTACACAGAAAATCGCACATGCCCTGGCACAGGAAGAAGCTCCAGAAGGTACGCTTGTGATTGCAGAAGAACAAATATCCGGCAGAGGGAGAATGGCAAGATCGTGGTATTCGCCTAAGGGAACCGGTATCTGGATGAGTTTATTACTCAGACCTGCTCTTCCGCCGCAAAAAGCTCCTCAGTTTACTTTAATTATGGCGGTTGCTGTTGTGGAAGCTATTCAGAAAGTCTGTGATTTACAAGTGGATATTAAATGGCCTAATGATCTTTTGATCAAAGGAAAAAAGATTACGGGCATCCTGACTGAACTGCAGGCAGACAGCGAACAGATCCATTCATTAATCATAGGAACCGGAATTAATGTGAATCAATCTGAAAGCGACTTTTCTGAAGAAATCCGGCACATCGCTACGTCTTTAAAGATTGAGAGCGGGCAGACATTTTCAAGAGCGGAGATCGTCCAGGAGATCTTAAAGAATCTTGAGAGATATTATGACGTTTATATCAAAGAGGGATTTGAACCAGTTAAAGAAATCTGGGAACAATATGCAGTAACAATCGGTAAACACATTACTGCGCGGACGATCAATAAAGAAATCAGCGGTTATGCTGCCGGTATTACGAATGAGGGAGTTCTTAAACTGATTGATGAAACCGGAAAAACACACCTGATATACTCAGCTGATATTGAGTAGTTTTTGTAGATGTAAAACTTTATAATCTGTTATACTGTGTGTGGGCAGTATCAGTGATGAACTGCACCTTTGAAACGAATCTATTTTTACGATCTGCCTTGATCCATTATGTGACAGGGACAGAGGACCGGAATAATCTGCGGCATCCTTCTGTCTATCAGAAGGTTTTATTTATGTCAGCAGAAATTTCGACTTCCTCTGAAATAAAGGAGGAGAAAAATGAAAACGACATTAGATTTTTTGAAAATGAAAGAATCCGGAGAAAAAATTACAATGGTGACTGCTTATGACTACCCGTCAGCTAAGGCTGCAGAAGAAGCAGGAACTGATATGATTCTGGTCGGCGATTCTCTTGGGATGGTGGTTCTCGGGTATGATTCTACCGTACCGGTAACAATTGAAGATATGATTCATCATGCGAAAGCAGTGAGAAGGGGTGCACCTGATACTTTTGTGGTCGTCGATATGCCTTTTATGACGTATCACCTTTCACGTGAAGAAACGCTCAGGGCTGCTGCGAAAATTATGCAGGAGTCAGGTGCTGATGCCGTAAAGCTTGAAGGTGCCAAAGATGTGATTACGATGATTGAAGCACTTGTTAACTGCGGCATTCCTGTCATGGCGCATTTAGGCCTCACGCCGCAGAGTGCAGGTGTACTGGGCGGATTCAAAGTGCAGGCTAAAACTGCTGAACAGGGCAAGCAGTTAATCGCTGATGCGGTTCGCTGTGAAGAAGCAGGAGCGTTTTCAATTGTACTTGAATGTATACCGCAGCAGATTACTGAAAGCGTGTCTGAACAATGTCAAATTCCGACTGTAGGAATTGGAGCAGGTGTTCAGGCTGATGGACAGGTTCTCGTCTACCATGATCTGATAGGTTACGGTGATCACAGGGTTCCAAAGTTCGTGAAGAAATATACTGATGTTTATCCAGGTATTGTGGCAGCCATTAAAAACTATCATGAGGAAGTAAAAAATAAAGAATTTCCAGCACCATCCCACTCTTTCAACCTGAAAGAAGAAGAAAGAATTTCTCTGTATGGAGGAAAAGGCTCGTGAAAATCATTACCTCTGCAAAAGAAATGCAGCAAACCGCATCAGATCTGAAGAAACAGGGGAAAATAATCGGGTTTGTTCCAACAATGGGGTTTCTGCATGAAGGTCACTTATCATTGGTCAATAAATCAGTCAGTGAATCTGATATTACTGTGATGAGCATTTTTGTTAATCCGCTTCAGTTCGGACCGGGAGAAGATTTTGAAACATATCCAAGAGATATGCAAAGAGATCAGTTGCTCGCTGAAGAAGTTGGCGTTGATATATTATTTACACCGGATGTAACTGAACTTTACCCGGTTGAACCGTCTGTAAAGGTTCAGGCAGTGAAAAGGACTGAAGTTTTATGCGGTGCATCACGTCCGGGTCACTTTGACGGCGTTGTTACAGTTCTTTCGATTTTATTTAACCTGGTCAAACCGGATAAGAGCTTTTTCGGTCAAAAAGATGCACAGCAGGCTGCTGTCGTAGAGGGTCTGGTCAAAAGTCTTCATTTTCCGATTGAGATTATTCCGGTTCAGACGGTCAGAGAAGATGACGGACTTGCCAAAAGCTCAAGAAATGTCTATCTGAGTGATGAAGAAAGACAGGAAGCACCTGTCATTTATCAATCATTAAAGTCAAGTGCGGATATATATCTTAGTCAGGGTATCGAACCTGCAATAGAACACTTTCAAAAACAGATTGCTGCTATCAGCGGAGAGATCGATTATGTTGACATTCTTTCATATCCGGAATTACAAGAGCCAGCACCTGAAGATCACCGGTTAATCATTGCCGCTGCTGTGAAGTTCAAACAGGCAAGACTGATCGATAATGTGATATTCAGTACTAAGGAGGAAATATAATGTTCAGAACGATGATGAGTGGGAAAATTCACAGAGCAAGAGTAACTGAAGCTAATCTGAATTATGTAGGCAGTATTACTATAGATGAGGATATTATGGATGCAGTAGGCATATATCCTAATGAAAAAGTTCAGATCGTTAACAATAATAATGGTGCCAGATTTGAAACCTATACCATTAAAGGAAAGCGCGGCAGTGGTGTAATGTGTGTGAATGGAGCTGCAGCGAGACTTGTCCAGGAAGGCGATGTTATTATTGTCATTTCATATATGATGGTTGAAAATGAAGAAGCCAAACATCATCAGCCTAAAGTAGCGATCATGAATGAACACAACGAAATTACTGAAATGATTCACCATGAGCCTGAGGCAACAATTATAGGCTAGAAATAAGAAAAAGGCTGTGAATAGGTTATGTTATCAGAAAAAATTGCAGTGGTGGATATTGAGACGACTGGAAACGCCTATAAAAGGGGCGACCGTATCATTCAGATTGCGGTCGTCCTGATTGAAGACATGCAGATCATCAGAACATATTCATCATTTGTAAATCCAATGCAGCCTATTTCTCCATTTATCACTGAACTTACAGGTATTAGAGATCAGGATGTAAAAGATGCCCCGTCGTTTGAGACGATTGCTCCCGACATTCTTGACATGTTGCAGGGGGCTGTTTTTGTTGCGCATAATATCCAGTTTGATTTACCTTTTTTGAATGGGGAACTCGCACAGGCAGGTTTTATGTCTTTCACAGGACCTGCATGGGATACAGTAGAACTTTCAAGAGCGATTATGCCTGAAGCCGGGAGTTTTAAACTGGGTGATTTAACTGAAAATCTTTCAGTCGACCACGACAGGCCGCATCAGGCTGACAGTGATGCCCGCGCAACAGCAGAACTGCTATTGAAATTACATAAAAAAGTAATGAATTTACCCTTATTAACCGTTGAACAGCTGACAGGACAGGCAGTGTTTTTAAAAAGTGATCTGGAGCTTTTCTTTAAGGCGTGTGCGAATGAAAAAAAGAAGAATTTGTCAGACCTGCCGCCGCACATGGAAGTATTCCGCGGTATTGCATTAAAAAAGAAAGAATTTTTTCCTGAAAAAAAGTTAACATTTAACAGGGATATTGAAGATTTCATTGGTCAGCTGGTGCCTGGTTATCAAAAGCGTAAAACCCAGCTTCATATGATTCGTGATATTTTAGACGGATTCAATACTGGGAGACATACGATTATTGAGACAGGAACCGGAGTCGGAAAAACACTTGGGATTTTAATTCCGGCTCTGCAAAAAGCGGCTGAGGGGAACAGCGTGTTAATATCAACCCAGACATTGCAGCAGCAGGACCAGTTATACAACACTGCTCACAAAATGAATCACCTACTCGATCATGCTCTTCGTACGACGATTCTTAAGGGAAGAAGTAATTATATTCACATGCTGAAGTTTGAGCAGTCATTAACGGACAGAGATTCACAATATGATACTGTTCTTGCTAAAATGCAGATTTTGACCTGGCTGACAGAGACTGAAACTGGGGATATTGATGAATTGAATCTTTCAGGTGGAAGTCTCTTATATTGGAACAGGATCAGACATAGCGGCTGGTATCTTGAAAAAAATAATGATCCATGGGCAGAGAGGGATTTTTACAGCCACTCTCTTTTAAAAGCTGAAAAATCACATATCGTCATTACTAATCATGCGATGCTCGCTGCTGATAAACTGAAAGACACTCAGGCTTTTCCTCACTATGATTACCTTCTTCTTGATGAAGCTCATCATATAGAAGATGCCTGCAGAAAACAGTGGGGGATAAAGCTTGATTATATGAATGTTAAGTTTGCGATTAACCGGCTTTCGGGAAATCATGAAGATGGTATTGCTGAAAAAATTGGTAAATTGTTAAATAAGCATGCGATCGAATGCCGTTTATTTGATATAGAGACATGGGAGAAATTAAATCAGGAGACTGATCTTGCTTTTTATCAGCTCAGTCATTACTTTAAGACACATGTCAAAAGGCAAAAAGGCTTACAGAAGCATTCTCTGCTGCTTGAAGATGTTCAAAGTGACTGGAACACGGTAAAATACAGTTTTGAACGGCTGCTCTCAGAATTAAAGAATTGCATGAAAATCTTAAGGGATCAGCTGGTACTATTACGGAAAAAGAATAGCAGTCTGACTACGCAGGAAAAAGCAGTAATAGAGGATGCCGGTTCACTGCTTCAGGAAATTGAAAAACTTGTTATAACAATCAGACTGTTGTTTATAAAAAATAATGATCATTACGTGAAATGGATCGAAGGGGATCTCCGCTCGGTACCAGGAAGTATTACAATGGTGGCTAATGAACTTGATCTAAGTTATTCGATCAGACATGCATTTTTTACAAAACAGCCTGCTGCAGCTGTCAGTGCAACGCTTACTGTCAATCATTCCTTTACGCATTTTATCAGAACAGCCGGTATAGATGAACGGCAACTTATTTTAAAGCAGTATGATTCTCCTTTTGATTATAAGAATCATGTTAAGCTGATGGTCCCGAGTGACCTGCCGGACATCAAATCAGTCTCTCCTGAAGAGTATGTAGAATGGATAACAGGTCATATAGCAGTGATTGCAGAAGCGACAGCCGGAAGAATGCTGGTCCTTTTTACTTCTCACGAGATGCTGCGCAATACTTATGAATTAATTAAAGAGAGTCAGCAGATGGAAGATTTCGTGCTTATCGCTCAGGGTATCTCTGCAGGCAGCAGGACCAAGCTGTCTAAAAACTTCAGAAAGTTTGACAAGGCTGTATTGTTCGGAACGAGCAGCTTTTGGGAAGGACTTGATATTCCCGGAGATGATCTTTCATGTCTTGTTATGGTGAGGCTGCCTTTTTCACCACCAGACGAACCCCTGGTAAAAGCTCAGTGGAATAATGCCAGACTTGAAAAGAAAAATCCTTTTCAGGAAGTCTCTTTGCCTAAAGCTGTTCTCAGGTTCAGACAGGGCTTTGGGCGGTTGATCAGACATGAAAACGACCGGGGAATATTTGTGGTATTTGACCGCAGACTGCTAAATGCTTCTTACGGTCATGCGTTTACTGATTCCATCCCCGAAATGACTGTTGAAGAAAAAAGCCTCGACGAATGTGTTGAGGATATTGAACAATGGTTATAACACAAAAAAACCTGTTATACTGTTTAAGATAAACTGATGAAAGAAGTGAAGCTGATGGGTGAAAAAATTGAAATCATTTCCACTGTTACAGTAGATCACACCAAAGATTTATACAAGATTGTGGATGCATTAAACAGATCTTTAAAAAGAGATGATCTCATGTTCGGGCTTGCACTTGATAAGGAAGATCAGTCAAAAGCTGTATTTACGATTTACAGAACGTAAGTGAGGGGTACTATGAAAAAGTGGATCTTATTAATAATAGCGATCTTTGCTGTTTTTATTGCCTGCTTTCTGATTATTTTTAACGCTGCAAAAAATCAGGTTAATAACCAGCTTGATATAGCTGAAGCTGCTGCTATGGATGAGGGGATCTCAGTGAAAGAAAGCTATCATTACTATGGCAGTGCCCCATATTCAGTTGTTGAAGGGACCTCAGATGGGGTAGAGAAACTGTTTTTCCTTGCTGAGAATGGAGAAGATCCCGTAATAATAGATGCAGCTGCAGGGGTTGATCAGGAGCAGGTTTTGAATATGCTTGAAGCAGATGATAACCCGAAAAAGATCCTGTCTTCTAAAATTGGTATGGAACCAATTGGACCAGTATGGGAAGTCATATATGAAGATGAAGATGAATTGTTGAATTATTATTATGTGAAATTCGAAAGCGGCGAATGGTGGAGAACAATCCGTAACTTATAAGGAGTGGTCAAAATGAGAGAATTACTTGCTGACAGAGTGAAATCATTAACGCCTTCTACTACACTGGCGATAACTGCGAAAGCGAAAGAATTAAAAGCTGAAGGAAAAGATGTCATAGGGCTTGGCGCAGGTGAACCTGATTTTAATACACCGGATCATATCATTGAAGCTGCTTATGAATCTATGAAAAGCGGAGAAACAAAATACACCCCTGCTGCCGGTACTGTTGCTTTAAAACAGGCTGTAGCAGACAAATTCAAAAGAGATCAGCACATTACATATGATCTTCCGGAAATTTTTGTGGGAAGTGGCGCAAAACATGTGCTTTACTGCCTGTTTCAGGCCATTTTAAATGATGGCGATGAAGTCATTATCCCAACGCCATACTGGGTCAGTTATCCTGAGCAGGTAAAGCTTGCAGGGGGAACACCGGTCATCGTTGAAGGTAAAGAATCCAACGACTACAAAATTACTGCTGAGCAGATAGCTGAAGCAGCAGGACCGAAAACAAAAGCCGTGATTCTGAATTCTCCAAGTAACCCGACAGGAATGGTCTATTCAAAAGAAGAACTTTCATCAATCGGTCAGGCCTGCATGGATAAAGGTCTGCTGATTGTATCTGATGAAATTTATGAAAAATTATTATATGGCGGAACGGAACACGTATCAATTGCAGAAATTTCTCCTGAGTTAAAAGAACATACAATGATTGTCAATGGTGTATCTAAATCACATTCAATGACGGGATGGAGAATCGGATATGCTGCAGGAAGAGCAGATATCATTAAAGCGATGACGAACCTTGCAAGCCACTCTACTTCCAATCCTACAACGACTGCACAGTTTGGTGCGCTTGCAGCATATAACGGACCTCAGGATGCGGTTGAAGAGATGAGACAGGCTTTTGAAAGCAGATTGAATAAAGTATATGACAAGGTAAATAGTATTGAAGGCTTCCGCTGCATTAAGCCCCAGGGTGCATTTTACTTATTTCCAAATGTAAAAGAAGCAGCAGCTCTATGCGGGTTTGATTCGGTGGATGAATTCGCAAAAGATCTTTTAAGCGAAGCAAATGTGGCAGTTATTCCTGGTTCAGGCTTTGGCTCCCCTGATAATATCCGTCTATCTTATGCAACTGATCTTGAATCACTTGAAAAAGCCATCTCAAGAATCAGCAGTTATGTTGAAAATAAAAAACGCTGATTGAACCATGTACCTAACAAAGGTATAATACGTTAGGGATAAAACAATAGAGATTAAAAGTTTCTGGAGGTAAATATATTGAAAACATCAATCACTCAAGCCGGCAGTCATGTCGGTGAAGAAGTAACGATCGGAGCTTGGCTCGCAAATAAACGTTCGAGCGGTAAGATTGCTTTCCTGCAGCTTCGTGATGGAACTGGATTTATTCAGGGCGTTGTTGTGAAAAGCGAAGTCGGCGAAGACATTTTCCAAAAAGCTAAATCATTAACACAGGAATCATCTATTTATGTAACTGGTGTAATTAAAGAAGATACGCGCTCTCCTTTTGGATATGAGATGGAAGTAACAGATCTTACTGTGATTCACGAATCAACAGATTATCCGATTACACCCAAAGAGCACGGAACAGAATTTCTCATGGATCACCGTCATCTGTGGCTGCGTTCAAACCGTCAGCACGCTGTGATGAAAATCCGTAATGAGATCATCCGAGCTACGTATGAATTTTTTAATCAGGAAGGGTTCGTTAAAGTTGACCCGCCAATCTTAACAGGCAGTGCGCCTGAAGGTACATCAGAGTTATTTCATACAAAATATTTTGAAGAGGATGCTTATCTTTCTCAAAGTGGCCAGTTATACATGGAAGCTGCTGCAATGGCACTTGGTAAAGTATTCTCATTCGGACCTACTTTCCGTGCAGAGAAATCAAAAACGCGCCGTCACCTGATTGAATTCTGGATGATCGAGCCTGAAATGGCGTTTTATGAATTCGACGATAACCTTGAAGTACAGGAACAATATGTATCGTTCATTGTTCAGTCAGTATTAAAAAACTGCCAGCTTGAATTAACCCGTCTTGGGCGTGATACTTCAGCACTTGAGAAAATCACAGCACCATTCCCGCGCATTACTTATGATGAAGCGTTAAAGTTTCTTCATGAAAAAGGATTCGATGATATTAAATGGGGAGATGACTTAGGTGCGCCGCATGAAACAGCAATTGCTGAAAGCTATGACAAGCCTGTGTTTATCACACATTACCCAACAAGCCTGAAGCCATTTTATATGCAGCCTGACGCCGCTAACGAAGATGTTGTATTGTGTGCTGATCTGATTGCTCCTGAGGGCTACGGAGAAATTATTGGCGGATCTGAACGTATTCATAATCTTGAACTGCTTGAACAAAGAATTAAAGAACATCAGCTAGAACCTGAAGCTTATCAGTGGTATTCAGAACTGAGAAAGTACGGATCAGTACCTCACTCAGGTTTTGGTCTGGGACTTGAAAGAACAGTTGCCTGGATCAGCGGCGTGGAACATGTCAGAGAAACAATTCCATTCCCGAGACTATTAAACAGACTATACCCATAATAAAAAAATGGCCGAATGAGCGACAATGCTTTTCGGTCATTTTTCAACAGGAAGGAGTGACATAATGGGACAGACCTCACTGCAATCCTGGATTAAAGAGGGCTATACAGCCATACCTGTTATGCTGCTGAAATACTATAAAAAATTAAACCTGACAGAAACAGAGAGTATGCTGATCATACAGCTCCATGCATTCATAGATAAAGGCAACCTATTTCCAACACCGGATCAGATTGCTGACAGGATGACACTTACTTCTTCAGAATGTCTGAAAATCATTCAGAAGCTGATGAAAAAAAACCTGATTGCCATACATGAGGGTGAAGAAGAGATAAAGACTGAACATTATTCACTCGACCCGTTATGGAATTGTATCCTGACCATTGCAGAGCAGGAAAAATTCCAGGAAACAGTCGAACAGACCATGGCGATGCAGACGGATCTATATACAATGTTTGAGCAGGAGTTTGGCAGACCTCTTTCCCCGCTTGAATGTGAAACTCTTGCGATGTGGATTGATCAGGATGGTCACAGTTCAGAAATTGTTAAGGCAGCACTGAGAGAAGCGGTCATCTCTGAAAAACTGAACTTCAGGTATATTGACAGAATTCTTTTTGAATGGAAAAAGAAAGGGATTAAATCATCTGCTGATGCCAAAAAGCAGGGTGAACAATTCAGAAAACCTAAGCAGCAGGCAGAAAAACCTCACGAGCCTGCACCATTTTATAACTGGCTTGAGAACTGATAGGAAGTGAACATATGCTGACTAAAATCCAGATCAGAGAGTGTCTCAATGAAATGGAGAAAATGTTTCCGGATGCTCATTGTGAATTAATTCATGAAAATGCTTTTGAACTGACAATAGCTGTATTATTATCTGCGCAATGTACAGATGCACTCGTAAATAAAGTGACTGCAGAATTATTTAAAAAATATAAAACACCTGAAGATTACCTGGAAGTTTCACTTGAAGAGTTGCAAAATGATATCCGCTCCATCGGACTTTACAGAAATAAAGCCAAGCATATCCGTAATCTGTGCGAAAGACTGATAGAACATTATAACGGCGAAATCCCTGCCGATCACAAAGAGCTGACAACGTTGCCCGGAGTGGGTCGTAAAACTGCAAATGTGGTGATGTCTGTAGCATTTAATTGGCCTGCGATTGCAGTAGATACCCATGTTGAAAGGATATCAAAAAGGCTTGGGATTTGCCGGTGGAAGGATTCTGTGATTGAAGTAGAGGAGACGCTGATGAGAAAAGTTCCAAAAGATGAATGGTCTGTTACTCATCACAGGATGATCTTTTTTGGCAGATATCATTGTAAAGCGCAGCGACCTGACTGCGTAAATTGTCCACTACTTCATTTGTGCAGAGAAGGAAAGAAGCGTCAAAAGAAAAATAATCAGGAGTTAATAACATGAAAATAATTGTTCCTGAGCAATATAAGCACCCATTGTTTTACAGAGAATCAGCTGATGTGGAGATAAATGAGACATGTTTATTTGAACATCATTTTGGTCCAGATCTATTCTATCTTAATCAACAGGAAAAGCCATGGGAAGAAATTGAACGGTGGACAAAGTTGATTAAACTGGAATGGGAAACGCTCTCGGCTGAGATGAGACCACTATTTGAAGGGCATGCTGATCAGACATATGACTCAATGGTGAAAGGACTGTCTTTATTTTTTACTCTGCTTTACTGGAGTAATGAGCAGCACATTTCTGTTTCTTCATGGGAGGAAGATCTGAAAAAATTTGAAGTATCAATTATGAATGCCCATGAAAGAATTTCATTTGTCATGAAGCGCCCGGCTGTGTACTTTTCATATATACAGCTTGATGAGATGTTTCGTGAGTTAAATAAAACTTCAGCTAAATTTCATGCAATGAGAAAAAGAAAGCGCGGATAAGCCCGCGCTTTCTTTTTATTGTTCACTATCACTGTTGTTTCCGTCGGATGCTCCTTCAGCAGGCTCTTCCGGATTTTCATCTCCACCGGTATCTTCTCCGTCCTGTCCACCGGTGTCTCCGTTACCGCCTTCCTGACTGTCACCCTGGCCCTGACCGTCGCCCTGGCCCTGATCATTTCCCTGGCCGTTATTCTCTTCGCCAGTGTTACCTTCACCATTATTGCCTTCATTGCTGCTATTGTCTGTATTTTCATCTTCAGGATTTTGTTCTTCCTGATTTTCATTTTGATCTTCACTGTTTTCTTCATTTTCCTGATCGGTATTTTCATCTTCGTTCTGGTTTTCCTCTTCAGAACGGATGACTTCAACATTGGTACTTGCAGAACTGCTGCGCTCTTCATCAGCGATTGCAGTTACAGTGAAGGTATAAGTTGAACCTTCTTCAACCTGTTCAATATTCAAGCCGTTCTGTGCAGTCACAGCAAGTTCTCTTTCTTCACCGCCATCAATACTGACAAGTACTTCAAATTCGACTTCTCTATTATCATTTTCATCCTGGCTGTGATCCCAGGTCAGCTGTATGGTGCCGTTTTCAGCATTGTAAGCTGCTGACAGGTTTGAAGGAGCCTGCAGATCCGGTATAACATATTCTTCTGAAACTGAAGTTGGCTCAGTACCTTTGATAAATAATTCAACCGATTTCTGATCAGCCGGTGTATATTCACTTGCAAGCTGAACAGGGGAGGTACCTTTTTCGATTTCTACTTCAACAACACTCTCCGGTTTCTCAAAATCAGGTGTCTCAATTCCTTCATGAACACCGCTCATGATATCTCTGAAAATATATTGTGATACCCAGCGGTCCTGAGGCGACAGGTAATTAATATCCTGATCTTTTTCATAACCGAGCCATACTGCAGCTGTGTACTGAGTTGTAAACCCGGCGAACCACGAATCAGGAGCTCCGTTTGAAGGGATGCCACCTGCATTTAACTGATCAGCTGTATAGTTGGTCGTTCCGGATTTACCTGCAAGCGGCAACCCGTTAACCTGTGCCAGCTCACCAGTAGCACCAGGCGCTAATACATCTTTGAGCATATCTGCCATCATATATGCAGTAGAATCTTTCATTACAACTTCTGATTCTGATTCAAGTTCCATAGAAGAACCATCTCTGAATTCAATGCTTGTAACTGAATAAGGTTCATTGTATACACCGTTGTTTCCAAATGCTGCGTACGCGCCTGCCATTTCAAGAGTATTTGTACGCGGTTCACCGCCGATTGCAGCACTTTCACACAGGACGTCTCCGCAGGCTTTCGTATCAAAATTCCATCCTAGATCTCTTAAAAATTGTGTACCCTGTTCCTGACCGACTTCCATATAAGCTTTGATCGCTGTAATATTTCTTGAGTCAGCGAGTGCATCTCTCATCGTCATAGGACCTTTAAACTGTCCATCATAGTTATTTGGAGCAAATCCGTCTGAATACTCATATGGTTCATCAACTAAAGTGTGAGCAGTAGACCAGTCCAGGTATTCAATTGCCGGCGCATAATCAAGCAAAGGTTTTATCGCTGATCCTGGCTGCCGGTTTATATCTGTAGCAAAATTATAACCTCTCTTCACTTCGTCACCGTATCCGCGTCCGCCGCCAATCGCTCTGATTGCACCTGTTTGCGTATCAAGCAAGGTGACACCTGCTTGTGATATTGTGCCATTCATATCGGCAGGAAACTGAATACTGCCATCATTTAATGTATTTTCAACAACTGTTTGTGCGTCGGGATTAAGTGTTGTATTGATTGTCAGTCCATCTTCGTAAGGATTAACATCCTCTAAACTTTCCAATTCATCAAGTACAACATCTACAAAAGCGTCATATTGTGATTCTTCTGCAGCAAGCTGCTGTCTTGGATTGCCGGACCCTTCACTGCGGTCAACAAGGCCATCTGTAATATCTGTTTCAATCGCCTGAGTCATTTCTTCCTCTGAGATTTTACCGTGATTATGCATTTGTCTTAATACAATATCACGACGTTCTTTCGCAAGCTCAGGATTTTCATACGGGTTATAGGCATTAGGACGCTGAGGCAGGCCTGCAAGAAGGGCAGCCTGATGCAGCTGAAGATCAGCAAGATCAGCATCAAAATAATATTCAGAAGCCGTTCTGATTCCGTATATGCTGTCTGAATAATAGATTTTATTTACATACATCTCAAAGATCTCTTCTTTTTTATAATCCTGCTCAAGCTGATAAGCAAGCCATGCTTCCTGAGCTTTACGCTCAAGAGATTTCTCAGGTGTCAGTACTGACTGCTTAATAACCTGCTGGGTTAATGTACTGGCACCTTCAGCACCGAAACCTTCTGTTATGTTAGCGAGAACCGCACCCATCAGACGGAAAAAATCGACTCCCTGATGTTCATAAAAGCGGTTATCTTCAATGGCAAGTACGGCATTTTCCACTACTGGAGGGATCTCATCGTAAGGAACAAACTCTCTATTCTCCGCTCCGATTTTTGCAAACACATCCCCGTTAACATCAAGTAATTCAGTTGTAATAGGATCCACGAAGTCCTCTTCATTCAGTTCAGGCGCCTGTGAAGCGTAGTATGCGAATAAACCGCCGCCAAACAGCAGACCGGCAACACCTATTACTAAAATAGTAATCAGGATCTTTTTAAAAATTGATCCTTTTTTCTTTTTGGTTTTCTTTTTGGAAGATTTTTGTGCATTTCTTTTTTCTTCCCTTGATTTATAATCAGCCATTTATTAATTCCTCTCTTTCAAAAACTCTTCAAGCAAATGATCAATAATTTTAAGGTAATCTATCCTTGGATGCAAGCCCAAAGGAATAAAGTAACCGGATTCCACAATTTCATCTTTCTTCATAGACTTTCTGCCACCGTTTTGCATCCTTTCCCAGAAGTAATGCAGTCGCTCATAAGGTAACAGGTAGATCTCTTCTGTCATTGAAAACCTGATAATGACAAATGCAATGCCTCTTTGTTTTGTAACCTGCCGCATATGGTCAAGCTGGTGCTGGTGAAAATTCTGAAGCGGAAAAGAAGTACGGTTCCTTGTCTCTTTAGCTTCAAAATCAATATAATAACCGTTGTATACTCCATTATAGTCAGTGGTAGATGCCTGCTTAAAATAAGCTTCCTTAATGACAGCCGCACTTCTCTTCGGATAATCCACTGTGACAATCTGAACAGGAACAGGTTTTTTATGAATGACTGCTTTACCTGTTTCAACATAATAGTCATTCGTTTCATTCAGATCTTCTTCGAGGGTCATTCCTCTTTTTCCATGAGAAAATGATTTTTCCTGTGCTTTTACCGTCTTATTTTTCGGACTGAATTTTTTTCCGTTGGGATAATGAAATTCCATACGTAACACCTCACCTGAACATCATACCACAAGCCATGTCAGCTCAAACCGCAGAGGTCTGACAATTAGACGAACTGACACGCCAAGAAGTTACATGATGAAATTCGTTTGTTAAAATAGCAACATACATGGATTGAGGTGAAGTAAATGGAATATGAAAATATCTATCAGCAGACAGTTCAGCTGATTAACATCACTAATAAAGCAAACGAACAATATAACCAGAGAAGGGAAACAGGTGAAAAAGGAGATTTCTATCAGGAAGTAAAACCTTTTGCTGATCAGGCGCATGTTATTTTAAATCAGTGGAAAAAGGAAGCTTCAGACTTTCTGATCCATCATCCGAAAAAAAATATACATCAGAATCAAATCGCCGCTACTGCCGAGAATCTTGAATTAATTGTGGTACAATGCTTTTTCCCGGAAACAAGCTACAAACGGTTCAAAAGCTACGTACAATCAAGCCTATATGTACTTGAACAGCTCAGAGATCTTCTAATCAGTCACTCATCGGAAGAATAGGCATATGCTGTTTAAAAAGGGGATCAGCTATGAAATATTGTCCATATTGTAATCTTCCCTATGCCCCACGGACTTTACAGGATCAGACGCCACAACAAATACCGGGAAAACCACGGGTTGATGTTAATAATATTATGTCAACCTGCAATCAGGTGATGAGTACAGTCAGCCAGGCAAATCAGCTGATACTGTCACTGACCAGGGTATTCCGGTAGTGATTTGCTATAAAGAATATACGTTCGTATAATAGTGGTATGAGGTGGTCTTATGCGTAAAAAAACACTTAGTGAAATCGCAGAAAATTTCAGAAACGATAAAGAAATCGCCAGTCAAATTATTAAATGGCATACAATCGAACCAAAGGAAGCGGTATATGCACCGCTTCCTGATCAAATACATCCAGATTTATCGAAAGCACTTGAACGAAGGGGAATAGGCAGGCTGTATTCGCATCAGGCTGAAGCCTACCAGGCTGTATCTGACGGGAAATCCATTACAGCGGTGACACCGACTGCATCGGGTAAAACACTTTGTTATAATTTGCCGGTTATCCAGCAGATTATGAACAATAAACATAGCAGGGCACTTTATATTTTTCCGACTAAAGCACTTGCACAGGATCAGAAAACAGAACTGAACGAATTACTTGAACTTGCTGAAGCGTCAATTAATTCTTATACGTATGATGGCGACACACCGGCAGGAATCAGACAAAAGGTCCGTAAAGCCGGTCATATTGTTATTACAAATCCTGATATGCTTCATTCAGCTATATTGCCTCATCACACAAAATGGGTATCATTATTCGAAAACCTTAAATACGTAGTGATAGATGAGCTTCATATATACAGGGGTGTATTTGGAAGTCACGTAGCAAATGTGATTAAAAGGTTAAAGAGAATCTGCTCTTTTTATGGCAGTGATCCTGTATTTATTTGTACATCAGCTACAATTGCCAACCCTAAAGAGCTTGCTGAAAAACTGACAGGAAAACAAATGCAATTAATTGATCAAAACGGAGCCCCGTCTGCGAGAAAGCATTTTGTTTTTTACAATCCACCGGTCGTTAATCACCAGATGAATATCAGGAGAAGTGCAACGCTTGAGGTCAGACGGATTGCAGGATTATTACTGAAAGAAAAAATACAGACCATCGTTTTCGCCAGAAGCAGAGTGCGGGTTGAAATTATTCTGACCTACTTACAGGAACTGGTTAAAAATGAACTTGGTCCAAAATCTATAAGGGGATATCGCGGGGGGTATCTGCCAACTCAACGGAGAGAAATTGAAAAGGGTTTAAGAAATGGAGATGTATATGGAGTGGTCAGCACGAATGCGCTTGAGCTGGGCGTCGATATTGGTCAGCTTCAGGCCTGTGTCATGACAGGATATCCGGGCACGATCGCAAGTGCCTGGCAGCAGGCCGGACGGGCAGGTCGCAGACAGGGCGAAGCATTGATCCTGATGGTGGCGAGTTCAAGTCCGCTGGATCAGTTCGTCATACAGCATCCTGATTATTTTCTCGAAGCAAGTCCTGAAACAGCGAGAATCAATCCTGAAAACATTATTATTATGCTCGATCACCTGAAATGTGCTGCATTTGAACTTCCATTCAATGAGGGAGAAGCATTTGGTGGTATAGACCCGGAAGACCTTCTTGAGTATCTGACTGAAGAAAGAGTGCTCCATAAGTCCCGGGGGAAATGGCACTGGATGAATGATGCTTTTCCTGCACATAACATAAGCTTAAGGTCTGCATCTCAGGAAAATGTTGTGATTATTGATCAGACAGAAACTGCTGCACATAAAGTGCTTGGTGAGATGGATCGCTTCAGCGCAATGACGCTTTTACATGATGAAGCGATTTATTTACATCAGGGTGTGCAGTATCAGGTGGAATTTCTGGATTGGGAAGAAAAGAAAGCTTTTGTACGGGAAGTTGAAGTCGATTATTATACTGATGCCAATCTCGCTGTGCAACTGTCTGTGCTGGAAGAAGATAAAAGCAGTGAGACAGAGCTGGCTCGTGTTTCTTACGGTGATGTATCTGTCAGGGCTATGGCTACGATCTTTAAGAAAATCAAATTTGACACGCATGAGAATATCGGGTCAGGACCGATTGATCTTCCTGAAGAGGAGCTGCACACAAATGCTTCCTGGTTCTCCTTAAAAGAAGAGCTTCAGGATATGACTGATGACAGAGTGGAGCAGGGGCTGATCGGAGCCGCACATGCACTGAAGGCAATTGTTCCTGTTCACGTCATGTGCGATCCTCAGGATATTCAGATTACCCCTCAGGTTAAAGCTGTCCATAATCAGCTGCCTACAATATTTATTTATGACCGCTATCCCGGTGGTATCGGCTTAAGTGAAAAGGTATATGAACTCGGCAGCACACTTATTTCAGAAGCAGCAGGTCTTGTTCGCGGGTGCAGCTGTGAAGAAGGCTGCCCATCATGTGTGGGAACTGAAATTTCGTTAACCGGCGGTAAAAGGGATGCATTAATCCTGCTTAAGCTATTTGCAGAAGCAATGGAGAGTAATCATGAACTTTAAAAAAAAGCTCGAACGCATGAAGCCTCACATTAAAAAGACTACGGAAAAACCTGTGGTTCAGACAGAAAAACTCCCTTTTCTAGACGTATGGAATAATCATGACACTTTTGTGTATCAATCTGAGGATCACTTTTGTCTGATCAGAGAAGTTCATTATGAGTTAGATCACAGACACGGAGAGTTTAAGCTTTCATCATTAATTAAAGCAGTTGAGATGTGGAACAGAAGTGATTTTAATCATTCATTATCCGCTAAAGGCTATAAAGCTGAGGATTTATTCTTTTTTGATACGGAAACAACCGGTCTCAGTGGGACAGGCACGACGATTTTTCTATTGGGATATGCCAGGTTTGACGGTGAAAAAATCATTTTGAAACAGCATATATTAACTGACCCTTCAAATGAAGTAGCTTTATATCTAAGCTTCCTTGAAAATGTTAATTATGAAATGCTCGTAACCTTTAATGGCAAATCATTTGACTGGCCACAGGTGAAATCCCGGCATACATTAATCAGAAATCATGTACCTAAGCTTCCTGAAACCGGCCACTTTGACTTATACCACGCGGCAAAACGTTTATGGAAATCAAGTATGACATCTTTAAAGCTTAAAAGTATTGAAGAAGAAAAGCTTGGATTTGAAAGAAAAGAAGACATTCCCGGTTATCTCGCACCTGCAATCTATTTTGATTTTGTGGAAAGAAAAAATCCTGAAGGTATGTTAAAAGTACTTGAACATAATGAAAAAGATATTTTATCACTGATTACTTTATATGCTCATATATCCGCTCAGCTGCTTGGCAATGATGAAAACCAGAGCAGCAGTGAAAAACTTGAAGCAGGAAAGTGGTACAAAAAAGAAGGGGAACAGAAAAGATCAAGTGATTATCTGAATGCATCATTTGAAATGGACCAAAACCCTTCAGCTGCCTATTATTTAGCAATGGATTACAAAAAACAGGAACACTTTGAGCGGGCTATTTCCCTTTTTGAGGTAACTCTTGAATACGGCTCCCCGAGAGAGCAAAGAGAATCAGCAATCGAACTTGCAAAGATTCATGAGCATCAGCTGAAGAAACTTGATCAGGCTTACCTGTATACAATGAAGGCGATTAAAGCACTTGATGCTGAAGACTTAAGGCAGGAGCGCAAAACAGACAAGCTTGAAAAAATAAAATATAGAATGAACAGAATTTCCCGGAAAATGAGGAAATAATTTAAGATAGTATTTCCCGGGCAAGCGCAAGATATGACAGCTTTCTTCCTTTTTCTTAACGTGAAAAAAACACACATACACATAATTTTCACAAAATAGACATGATTCGATGTTTATCAGGTGGTTGTTTACAATTCAAAACAATTGTACTATTAAATTATTGATAAAATTTGGGGTTGAAAGCATGAGAAAATTATTATTACTATTGTTTTTCTTTGTCATTGGTGCAACTGCTTACGTATTCTCAGCAATAGGAGATCAACTTTCAGTATTATAATAACAAAATACCGGTTAGATCAGCTGAGTAACAGACTATCGGAAGCGGCAGGATAAAGGTCCCGCCGCTTTCTTTTTCTTCAGACAGGGTAAAGGTTGTGAAGAATTGTGAAGACAATATTTATTACAGGATACAAAGCGCATGAAATAGGAATATTTAAAAATGATGATCCTGCAGTCCGGATCATTAGAAAATCTATCAGACAGCATCTTATGTCACTTGCAGACGAGGGCCTCGAGTGGGTATTAGTGTCAGGTTCTCTTGGAGTGGAGTTATGGGCAGCAGAAGAGGTTATTTCATTAAAAGAAACAGTGCCTGAGTTAAAGCTTGCAGTGCTCACTCCTTTTCTTAATCAGGAGGAAAAATGGAGCGAGGGCAATCAGACTTATTATGAGGACATAACTAAGAACGCAGATTTTGTATCCTCTATATCAAATAAACCATATACAGATCCATCCCAATTTAAAAATAGAGATGACTTTATATTGAAAAAGGCAGACGGTCTCTTAGTCATTTATGATGAAGACAAAAAAGGTTCCCCGTCATTCCTGATTGAGAAAGCTGAAAAAGAAAAAACGAAATATAATCTGGATATAATCCGTATTAATTTTCAGGATCTTCAATGGATTGCTGATGAAGAGGCATTATCTGAATCAGAACCAGATTGACAACTGTCCCGCTTTTTGAAAAAATAAACGTATTGGAAAGAATAGCCGAGGTGAAAGGTATGAAAAATGAAGTAGCGCAATTAAGTGCGAAAGAAATTCTAGAACGTGAATTCAAAACGGCAATGAGAGGCTATAAGCCTGAAGAAGTAGACGCTTTTTTAGATCAGATTATTAAAGATTATGAAGCATTTAACGAGAGAATTGAATCGCTTGAAAATGAACTGAAAAAAGCTCAGAAAAGCTCAGAACCCCAGCGGAGATCAGCAGTTCAGCAGACACAGCCACAGACAACTGCTGGCGGCACCACGAACTTTGATATCCTGAAGAGACTTTCGAATCTGGAAAAAGAAGTATTCGGCAGAAAATTATACGAAGACAGGTAAAAGATGTTACTTGCTAAAACTTCCTGATCAATGTATAATTTTATCTTGGCTAAACCGGCTATTTGGTTGGGCAATTGCTGCGTTATGCAGAGGAAAGTCCATGCTCACACGGTGCTGAGATGCCCGTAGTGTTCGTGCTTCGCGAAATAATAAGCGAAGGCAGTCTGAGTGATCGGGCTGACGGCAGAGAGGATACCTAAGTCCACTGGATATGGTATGAATCTCTTGAAAGTGCCACAGTGACGAAGTTCTGTCAGAAATGACAGAAGTGGAACGAGGTAAACCCCGCGAGTGAGAAACTCAAACAATGGTAGAGGCACTTTCCCGGAGGAAATGAACAATGGGAAAGGCTGGCATGATGCCGGCAGATAGATGATTGCCGCATGTCGTACGAGCCTAAAAGGCGCTTAAGTACGCTTGAACAAAACATGGCTTACAGACCATTAGCTGGTTGACCAATTTAATACATGTACATTTCAGAAGGCATGACCGTATCAGGAGGTCTGCCTTTTTTCTTTCAGAAGTGATATAAATAATACGAGGTGACATATGGCTACTTATAAATTAATTGCAACTGCAGCGATGGGGCTTGAATCGATCGTTGCAAGAGAAGTTAAAGACCTTGGATATGAAACAACAGTTGAAAATGGAAAAATCTTTTTTGAGGGTGACGAACTTGCTATTGCGAGATCAAATATGTGGCTGCGCACTGCCGATCGTGTGAAAATTGTGATGGGCGAATTTAATGCTTACACGTTTGATCAGCTTTTTGAAGGGACAAAAGCGCTGCCCTGGGAAACCTTAATGCCGGTAGACGCTGCATTCCCCGTATCAGGAAAGTCTGTGAAGTCAAAGCTGTACAGTGTTCCTGACTGTCAGTCGATTGTTAAAAAAGCTATTGTAGAGCGCATGAAAGCGGCTTATAAAAGAATGAGTTTTCTTGAAGAAAGCGGCCCCACTTACAAGATAGAAGTGGCAATCCGTAATGATAAAGTAACGCTGACTATTGACACAAGCGGTGCCGGACTTCATAAAAGAGGCTACCGAACCGGCCAGGGGGAAGCCCCGCTTAAGGAAACAATGGCTGCTGCCTTAATCAAACTGACGAACTGGCGTCCTGATAAACCATTCCACGATCCGTTCTGCGGTTCGGGAACGATCCCGATTGAAGCAGCACTGATTGGTCAGAATATCGCCCCGGGATTTAACCGGGAATTCATTTCAGAAGAATGGCCGGTCATTCCTGAATCAATTTGGGAAAAAGTCAGATTGGATGCAGAAGAAGCAGCCGACTACGACCAGCCGCTTGAGATTTACGGAACAGATATAGACCATAAAATTATTGAAGTTGCAAAAGAAAATGCAATTGAAGCGGGACTGGGTGATCTGATTCAGTTTAAACAGATGCAGGTGAAAGATTTCACTGCCTCATCAGATTATGGTGTTATCGTAGGTAACCCGCCATACGGTGAGCGGATTGGTGAGGAAGAAGAGGTTGAGAGAATGTATCGTGATATGGGTCAGGTATTTGAACAGTATCCTACCTGGTCAAAATATCTGATTACTTCTCACCCTGATTTTGAGGATCTGTATGGGAAAAAAGCTACGAAGAAACGCAAATTGTTCAACGGCTTTATCCGTACAGATTACTATCAGTATTTTGGTCAGCGCCCACCAAGAAATACGAATTAAAGGAATGATACAATGAAGAGTAAAAGCCTTCCTTTTCCAATAACGAGTGACCAGTCGTTCTATGAAGCACTGGGGGACTGGATTGGAGACGTGTTTTATGACATACTTCCGGAAAAAGGACTTGAACTGCGTGATGAGCAGATTTTTATGGCATTTCAGCTTGAGCAGGCTTATAAAAATAAATCAGTCATTTTTGCAGAAGCGGGCGTAGGTACCGGGAAAACGATCGCCTATCTGCTTTACGCTGTTGCCTATGCCAGATATACAGGAAAGCCCGCTATTATTTCATGTGCAGATGAAACGCTCATAGAACAATTAGTTAAACCGACTGGTGATATAAAAAAAATCGAACAGATGCTTGATATGCAAATCGATGTCAGGCTTGCTAAATCAAGGGAACAGTACTTATGTCTGAAGAAACTTGATGACGCTGATAAGCGGACAGAGGATGAAGCCATTGAAGATGTTTATCTTCAGTTGCCTGAATTTGTTTACGGGGCTGGGTCTATGTCATCATTTTATCCATACGGGGACCGTAAAGAATACCCTTACCTTGATGATGAACAGTGGCAGGCAGTCAATTATGATTCATTGCAGGATTGTCTCAGCTGTGATGTGAGACATCGTTGCGGTCAGACACTGCACCGGGAATATTACAGGCAGGCAGGTGATCTGATTGTGTGTTCTCACGATTTTTATATGGAACACATCTGGACGAAAGACTCCAGAATCAGGGAAGGGCAGCTGCCGTTATTGCCAGAAGCAAGCTCAGTCATTTTCGATGAAGGCCATTTACTTGAATATGCAGCACAAAAAGCATTGACTTATAAAACGTCACTGCAATCAATGGAAAAAGTCCTTTCGAAACTATCTGCCAATGATGTAAGGGAAAAGACACTTCATTTGATTGATTCAATTCTTGAATTACACGATGACTGGTTTTCACTGATCAGTGGAAGTGCAGACCGCAGTTCGGAAAGAATGAAAATCAATAAAACGGATCAGTTGATAAAAACATCAGCAACTTTAAAGAAGTCAATTGATCAGCTGCTTGAAGAACTTGTCTTTGAATCTGAATTATATGTAATAGATGAATATGACCTGAAGATTTCTGAAGAATATTTAGAAACAGTTTTATTCTCATTAAAACTGCTTGCTGAAGATGATAATGCAATCATCTGGCTTGAGGAAAGTTTTGATGATGAAAGACTCGTCATTATGCCAAGGATGGTCGAAGAAATTTTAAGAGAAGAAGTGTTTTCAAAAAAGCTTCCATTTATTTTTTCTTCAGCGACATTATCGGTAGATGAGGATTTCACTTATCTGGCTTCAAGTCTGGGAATTGATGATTACACATCTTTCACAGTAGAATCACCATATGAGTATGATGAAGTCATGAAGATCACTATTTATCTTGAAGATCCTGATAAAACAGATACAATTTCCAAGATTGTGAATCATAATGATGGAGGATCACTCATCCTGTTTAATAACCGTGAAGATCAGGATTTGTTCAGGTTTACAAATATGATTGAAAATAAACAGCTCTTGTTTGAGGGCGATGAAGAAATCAGTTCGCTCGTTGAGAAGTTTCAGGAGGATGCCACGTCTGTACTCGCATCACTGAATTTGTGGGAAGGTCTTGATGTACCAGGCATCAGCCTAAAGCATGTCGTCGTAGATTCACTTCCGTTTCCACCGGATGACCCGGTGTTTGAAGCGAAAAGGAACCATGCTGCAGATCCTTTGACTGAAGTTGATCTGCCCTATATGCTGCTCAGATTACAGCAGGGAGTCGGCCGATTGATTCGTTCTTCTGCAGACAGCGGTCATATATCAATCTTTTTAACTACTGAAGAAGAACAGTGGATTCCTGCAATCAAGAAAATACTTCCGGTTACGCCTGAAATAATCAGTTATGATTGATAAAAAGAATCAAATTTTTAAAAAAGATTGAGACAAACCATTGTCTCAGTCTTTTTTTATATTTCAAAATCCGAAGTAAATCGGACGATTGTTCAGAAAAGTATGATAAGATAAAAGTGATTATTGAATGGAGGGATTAAGTTGACATTAGAAACAGTAAAAAATAATTTTGTAAGCCATTTAAATAAAATTTCGGCGCATGAAGAAGCACTTGGTTTAATATTTTGGGATCTGCGGACAGGGGCACCAAAAAAGGCGATTGGACAGCGGTCTGAAGTCATAGGAATCCTGTCATCAGAAGTATTTAATCTATCAACATCAGATCAGATGGCTGAATACATAAAAGAGTTAACTGCTCACAAAAGTGAGCTCGATGAACTGACAGTAAAAATGCTTGAGGAATGCCGGAAGGATTTTGACCGGAACCGCAAAATCCCCGAAGACGAATTTAAACAATATGTGATTTTAAAATCAAAAGCTGAAAGCATCTGGGAAGAGGCACGTGAGAAATCTGACTTTGCTTTGTTTGAACCCTATTTGACAGAACTGGTAGCGACTACAAGACGCTTTGTGGAGTATTGGGGGTACGAGGAAAATCCTTATAATACGCTGCTTGATATGTTTGAACCTGGTGTGACAGTGGATGTACTTGATCAGGTGTTTGGTCGGGTGCGGGAAGCAATCGTCCCACTGGTTAAAGGAATTGAAGCATCAACAGTTAAACCGGATACAGCGTTTATTTATAAGCATTTTCCCAAGGAATCTCAAAAAGAATTCAGTATTCACGTGTTAAAAGAGCTGGGCTATGATTTTGAAGCAGGCAGACTCGATGAAACGGTTCATCCATTTGCAACAGGACTTAATACGGGCGATGTAAGAATTACAACCCGCTATGATGAATTTGATTTCAGAGGTGCAATTTTTGGAACAATCCATGAATGCGGACATGCACTCTATGAACAGAATATTGATCCTGCTCTTACAGGAACACCGCTGAGTGGTGGTACATCTATGGGAATTCATGAATCTCAGTCCCTGTTCATGGAAAACTTTGTGGGAAGACACCCTGAATTCTGGCGCCGTCATTTACCTTCTCTTCAAAAGTATTCACCTGAACAATTCAATGATGTGTCTGTTGAGGATTTCCTGCAGGGAATTAATGAATCGAAACCTTCATTAATCAGAGTTGATGCGGATGAACTTACTTACACACTTCATATCATGATCAGATATGAGATTGAAAAAGGTTTATTCAATGGAGATTATGAGGTAAGTGAACTTCCTGAAGTGTGGAATCGGAAATATGAAGAATATCTTGGAATCGTACCATCTAATGCCGCAGAAGGTATCTTGCAGGACGTACACTGGTCAGGAGGATCTTTTGGCTACTTCCCGTCATACGCTTTAGGATATATGTATGCAGCACAGTTCAAACAGGCGATGTTAAAAGATATTCCTGAATTTGACCATCACATTGCAAGCGGTGATGTTACACCGATTAAGAATTGGATGACGGAAAAGGTTCATCGCTTTGGAAAAACAAAAAAACCACTAGAAATTCTGCAAGAGGCAACAGGTGAAGGGCTAAATGCTGAATATCTGATACAGTATCTTGAAGAAAAGTATTCTAAGCTATATAATCTGAACGCTGTTAAGTAAGGGGGCATTGACGATGGACCTTCCATCATTTGGACTTGAGGGTAAAAAAGCTATTATTACCGGGGCCGGAAGAGGTATAGGGCGTGCGCTGGCAATTGGTTTTTCAAAAGCAGGTGCAGAAGTTATTCTTTGCTCACGCACGAGATCAGAACTTGAACATGTTAGAAATGAAATTGAGAATAATGGCGGAAGAGCATCTATATTCACGCTTGACGTCACGGATACATCTGCTATTCAGCAGACAGTTCATGATATTTATGAGGATCATGGAAGTATTGATGTGCTTGTTAACAATGCCGGCATGAATATCAGATCAAAAGCAAGTGATGTGACAGAAGATGAATGGGTAAAAATTATGGATACGAATGTTAAGTCCGCCTTTATGATGTCCCAGTCTGTAGGAGCCCGTATGCAGGAGCAGAATAAAGGTGGAAGTATTCTTTCAGTTTCCTCAGTTGCAGGGCATGTGGCACTTAAAACAGGTGTTGTATATGCTGCTTCAAAAGCGGCCATGATACAAATGACAAAAGTGCTCGCATTTGAATGGGGAAACAGTAATATAAGGGTAAATTCGATCGGTCCATGGTATTTTGAAACACCTTTAACAAAAGAACTGCTTGAAGATGAACATTATTTGAGCCAAATCCTGGCTGTGACGCCTTTGAAAAGAGTCGGACAGGTAGAAGAACTTGTTGGCCCCGCTTTGTTCTTATCATCAGATGCAGCGAGCTATGTCACCGGTCAAACGCTATTTGTAGATGGAGGAATGACCATTAACGGTTTTTAATTCATCTATCTGAGATCTCAGCAGCAGGCAATAATAAAAAAGCTGGGACAATGAAGTCCCAGCTTTTTTACTGCTGAATTGAAACAAGAATTGAAAAATCACCAATGCCATTTGCATTGAAAGGTAAATGGATTGCCTGAACAAAATTATAAAGCTTTGTCTGGCCTGACATAACAGAAGGAGGCGTAATATCCATCTCAACACCTTCTGCAGAAATATACGTAGTGAGGTTTCCAGCGATCATATTACCTACTTCTCCAATAAAAGAAATAAGCATTTCATCTTCAAGGTACATCCCATACATAGATTCCCCAAGACTGCTGAAGTGTGCTTTATCCCCATCTATTAAAATATTACCTTTGAGTTCGCCTGTCATACCGATTAATACAGCAATCTGATTCTGCTCATAAGGTGCAGTCAATACTGTAGGTTTGCTATGTTCAATTGGCACAGGAACAACACTGCGGATAGAATGTACCATGCCATTTAAGAGATTAGATACTACTTTTGAATTACTCATGCGCAACCTCCGATCTAATAATGAATATATTATACCATTACTTTATTCATATATAATAGTCAGAACAGATATTTTTTATGTTATTTTCAATTTTATTATCTGTCATGTAAAATTTTCGATACAATTAAGACATAGATGGAGTCACTATTAGAATAGAAACGATCATAAAAGGAATGATTTTAATGAATAGATCCGAATTTAAGACCCGTAAATCAGTGTTACTGGCTGAGTGTAATGGCTTTTATAATAAAGCGATGGATATAGGAGATGTAAAAAGAGCTGAAAAAATAATGATGCTTGCTAAAAAACTTCATCATGAAGAAATAGTCATTGCATTCTGCGGGCATTTTTCTGCCGGGAAGTCTGCAATGATTAACTACTTAGCAGGTGAATCCATTTTACCTTCGAGTCCTATTCCGACTAGTGCCAATCTGATAGCACTGCATTCAGGCGGCTACAAACCTGTCAGAGTAACCACAGAAGATGATCAGGTATTTGAGCTTGAACCGCCACTTAATGAAAGTTCAATTTCGTTACTCGGAAAAGAAGGGTTAAGTGTTAAAAGGATTGATATATGGAAAGAGTCCACTCTGGCTGAAGGTATTACGTTACTTGATACGCCTGGAATCGACTCTGTTGACGATGCGCACAAACGGTCTACAGAATCAGCTATCCACCTGGCGGATCTGCTGTTTTACGTAATGGATTACAACCACGTTCAGTCAGAGATGAATTTTGAATACATAAAACAGATGTCCAGGCATAACAGAAAAATATACGCTGTTATTAACCAGATTGATAAACATAGAGAAGAAGAGCTTACTTTTGATACATTTAGACAATCAGTTGAAAGAGCGTTTTTTGAATGGGGAGCACGTCCGGAAAAGTTTTTCTATACTTCACTGAGACGCACGGAAATGCATGAGAATCAAAGTGATGAACTTAAAGAAGAGATCAGTAAAATGACGGCGAATAAATACAGCCTTCTGATTGATTCAGTTGCGAGCTCTCTCAGCGTACTTAAAGAAGAAATGACAGATTACCTCAAAGAAGAGGCTGAAGAAATAACTGATGCTTACAGTTCAATCATAAGCAGTCAGGATATTGAACAACAGGAGGAACTGTTTAAGCTTGCTGAAGAATCGGAAGCCGGTCAAGTCGTATCTTCAGACGACTGGTCTGACAAGTTCGACAGAGACATGAATAAAATGCTTCAGTCGAGCTACCTGATGCCATCAGAAGTACGTGCAGTTGCTGAAAAATATCTGGAATCAGTTCAGGAGAAATTTAAAGTAGGAATCATGTTCACAGCCAAAAAAACGCAAGAGGAAAAGCAGGCTAGGGAAAATGAGCTGCGATCAAGTTTATCAGCTGTCATTGATGAACAGCTGATCTGGCACGCAAAAGCTCTGATTTACCGTCATTTGGAATTGTCAGGTGTTAATAAGTCTGAATGGACAGATGAGATTGAATCACTGTCCATCGATGATCCGATCAAGCTTGCTCAAAAGAATATCAAGCCGGGGGCAGGTTATACGGGTGAAGCATTATTAAATTATTGCGATGCGCTCGCTGACGACTTCAGAAAAAAAATAAAAACACAAATGCTGGAAATAAAAAATCATATTTTGCAGCAATTTGAGGATTTAATAGAAGAAAACACGCTGAGAAAGTCTGCGGAGTATACAGAACTGATCAAGAAAGTGAACGTGCTCAAACAGTTGAAAACGATTGAAACTAACATTCACGGACTTAAAAACATTGATACCGATCAGGAAAATGCAAATAAATGGATCGGGAATTGGAGTGAAGAGGGCAGCGTTGAGAAAATTTCATCGCTTGATCATCTCCTTAGCAATGAAGACTCCACGCATGAAGAGATCAAAGAATCTGAATCAATTGATACAGTAGACAGAAATGAATCAGAATTACTTAAAAAAAGTTTACAGCTTGCAGAAGCAGTCAGTCATATCAGAGGTTTTGAAAAGCAGTCAGAAATTTTATTCGACCAGGCAGACAGGTTAAAAAATAAAAAATATACAGTCGCTTTATTCGGTGCATTCAGCGCAGGAAAATCAAGCTTTGCCAATGCATTGCTTGGAGATAAAATATTACCTGTTTCACCTAATCCTACTACAGCTTCAATCAATAAAATATTCCCTCCGGATCACGATCATCCGGATCAAAGTGTAATTGTTCATTTTAAAAAAGAAGCAGACCTTTTGGCAGATTTGCAGGAAGCTTCAGGTATAAATCATATCAAAGCGCTGGAAGAAATGGCAGATAAACTTCCGGATCTGATACAGCGTCCAAATGAGATTTCTGAGTCAAAAAAAAGTTTTATCAGAGCTTTTCTCAAAGGCTGGAAAAATTATCACCCTGACCTGGGAACTGAAAAAGAAGTTTCAATGGAAGATTTTGAAGGATTTGTTTCAAATGAATACCAGTCATGTTTTGTAGAAGCAATTGATTTATATGCAGATTCATCAATTGCAGCCAATGGGATCACTCTTGTTGATACACCAGGAGCAGATTCTGTTAATGCCAGACATACGGACGTTTCATTTGATTTTATACGTAACTCAGACGCGATCCTGTTTGTTACTTATTTTAATCATGCTTTTGCCAGAGCAGATCGGGAATTTCTGATTCAGATGGGAAGAGTTAAGGATAGCTTTGAACATGATAAAATGTTTTTTATCGTAAATGCAGTCGATCTTGCTGAGAGTGAAGAAGAAAAACAGGAAGTGATTCAGTATGTTAAAAAGCAGCTTCAAACCTTTGGTGTAAGACAGCCTAAAATTTTTGGCGTATCCAGTCTCCAGGCACTGAGCCATCACGGTGAATCAGGAATTGAAGAATTTAATTCAGCATTCACCACCTTTATCGACCAGGAGCTTGATGTCATTGTCATTAAAAACACTGCTGACTACTATGACCAGACAATTAGCAGAATGAAGTCTTTGCTGAATCAGGCAAGAGCGGATGAAGATAAAAAGGCAATTAGAAAGTTAAGCCTTGAACAGTTGACAGAGAGTATAGATTCATATTTTAATGACGAATATTTAGAATCAGTGCAGTTACAGGCTGATCAGGAACTAAAAGAACTCCTGCACTACGTACATCAACGAGTTTTTTACAGGTTTTCAGATTTCTTTAAAGAGTCATTTAATCCTTCAGGCTTTAACGGGTATTCGAGTAAAATCGCATTGTCAAAAGCCATCAGCGAACTAATTGAAATCGTTAAATTTGATTTTATACAGGAATTCAAGGTTGTAAACTATAGGATGGAACAATTAATCAGGAAGTTATATCAATCTGAACTCGAAAGAATATGGGACCAGGTCAAAGTTGAGTTTCCTGAAGGGATTAAACCCGTTTCAGATGTAAAGCAAACAGAACTACTGACATTTAACCAGTCATTTGAAGATATGAAGGAATCTGATTTTAATAAAGAGCTGTCAATGTTCAAAAATACAAAATCATTTTTTGAGAAAAATGAAAAGAAATTTATGCAGCATGCTTTAGAAGAACGGTTTAAAGAAAAATCGAAAGAAGAAATCTCGCTTATTACAGATCAAATTTCATCATGGGTTTCGAGTGAAGTGATTGATATCCAGCAGAAATTATTTACAGCATGGAAAAAAGACCTGAAAGAACAGATCACTTCAACGCTGAATGGATTATATTCAGAAGAGTTTGCAGCTGAAATAGAACGTGCTCTTGAAAAGGTCAAATCTGATGAGTCATAATCCTTTTCATGTATGTGCCACATGTATTCATTTTCATAGTGATAAAACCAAGAGTGGTCGTATGCGGTATTTTTGTGAAAGACTTGGATACGAAACAAAGCCGGGTTACAAGTTTAACTGCTGGGAACCAAAAGAACATGTCAAAAAACTTATGGACAAAAGGAGGAACACTTGATGCAGTTTTCAGTAACAGCAGAATGGCTGAATGAACAAATCAGACAGAAAAAACCGGTGACGATCCTTGACTGCAGATTTGACTTGAAAGAACCGGATGCAGGGGAAGCGGAGTATTTGAAAAACCATATACCAGGTGCAGTATATATACACCTTGATCGAGACCTTTCGGGTGAAGTGAAAAATCATGGGGGCCGTCACCCTTTACCTGAAATGAATCAATTTCATGATAAAATGCAACGTGCAGGGGTGAATGCTGCAGATCCAGTTATTGTGTATGACGGCGGAGAGGGTGCATTTGCTGCCCGAGCCTGGTGGTTATTTACATTTGCAGGGCATAAGCAAACATTTCTTCTCGACGGAGGGTTTCAGGAGTGGCGTGAAAAAGGATATCCGCTAAGCGAAACGATACCTGATGTTAAAAAAGGTATCTTTGAACTTAATCTTCAGCTCGAAGCAGTAGCTGATACAGCTGAAGTAGAACAGATTGTTGCCGGTCACACAAAAGGCACGCTGATTGATACCAGAGAGTCTATGAGGTACAGAGGTGATCATGAACCAATTGACAGAGTGGCCGGACATATTCCGGGTGCGCTGAACTATGAATGGTTTGAAACCTATCAGGCAGGCAATCTATTAAAAGCTGATGATCAGAAAAAGAGGTTTTCAAACCTGGATCCCGATCAGCCGCTCGTCGTCTATTGCGGAAGTGGTGTCACAGCCTGTCCAAATGTTATTGCTCTCAAAATGGCAGGATTTAAACATGTTAAACTATATACAGGCAGTTACAGTGACTGGATTTCTTATGCAGATCACGAAATTGAAACCTGTGAAACACACAAAAAGGAGTAGAAAATGAAGCATACACTATTAATAGATGGTATGGCACTGTTGTTCAGATCTTTTTTCGCAACAGCAGTGACTAACCAGTTCATGTATAATGATAAAGGTTTACCTACAAATGGTATTCAGGGGTTTGTAAAGCATACGTTGACAGCTGCAAATATTATTAAACCGACACACGTAGCAATTTGCTGGGATATGGGAAAAGACACATTTCGGAACGAATCATTCTCTTCATACAAAGCAAATCGAAATGCACCTCCTGAAGAATTGATCCCGCAATTTGATCTGGTTAAAAAAATTGCTGAAGAACTTCATTTTCACAATATAGGTGTAAAAGGGTATGAAGCAGATGATTGTATTGGGACGATTGCCAAAGCAGAAAGTGATGGGAAAGTCAGTATTGTTAGCGGAGATAAGGACCTGTTACAGCTGTTAAGCCCAAATGTGGATCTCTGGCTCGTTAAAAAAGGATTTGGTACGTATGAAACCTATACGCTAGACCGTTTTGTATCGGAATATGAAATAACACCCCGCCAGTTTATAGATGTGAAAGGACTGATGGGAGACACAAGTGATGGTTACCCAGGGGTGAAAGGGATCGGAGAAAAAACAGCATTCAAGTTGATTAAAGAGTACGGTTCAGTAGAAAACCTACTTAAAAACCTGGATCAGTTGACTCCTGGTCAAAGAAAGAAAATCACAGAAGATGAAGAGATGCTTCACATATCCAGAAAACTAGCAGAGATCTATTGTGAAGTTCCATTAGAACTTCCGGTAATCAGGGAATGGAATGGTCTTCCTGATCATGCTGAAAAAGTGATAGATGAGCATGGTCTCAGATCTGTTAAAAGATTTATGGAGCAGCTCGCAAAATGAAAAAATCCCTTGATGACTTTGTAGCAGATCTCCATGCAAGAGGATTTAAGCTGGACGAGGAAGCAATTGGTTTTATTTATTTTGGAAGGAAATTTACTGGTGCTGAAGACCAGTTAATCAAAATGGCAATAGAGGTTACATTAAAGTGTCAAAAAAGATTCGATTCAAGCTTTTACATGTCAGTGCTCGAAGAACTGTCAGGAAAAGAATGGAGCGGTAAAGATGAAATGACTGCTCATCTGAAGGCGAAGGGAATGGCATTATAATAAAACGGGATTGCTGGTACATCATGTGCAGCATCCCGTTTTTCTTTTAAACATTTTTATCTTTCTGCACATGTATGGCCTGCCTTGCAAGCTTGTCAGCCACGTGATTTTCTTTACCCGGTATCCATTTTATAAACAGTAGATCAAATTGATCAAGAAGCTGAATCATTCTCTCCAGATAATGTGCGTACTTCTTATTCTTTATATACCTCTTTTCAACGGCCTGAAATACAGCCTGTGAATCGGTTTTACATGAAATAATCTGATCTTTATACGGAAGACATTTTTCAAGTCCAAGCAGCAGCGCTTCATATTCAGCTTCATGGTTTGACATCTCCGGTAATGGAAAAGATAATTGAACACTATCTTTACCATTTTTTATAAAAACTCCGGCTCCACTGATTCCGGGATTTCCTGCGCTTGCGCCGTCTATAAATAGTTCAATCATAATTTCAGCCCCCTGAATGAAGTGTATCAGCAGTTGCAACGCTGCACAATTCAAATGTACAATAGAAAGAATGAAGGAGGGATCAGTACGTTGAATATATTTTTTAAAGCAAAATATCAGCACCCTTCAGGCACGTATATCACGTTTCAAAGCAGTTGGCTAAATGAGCAAAGCGCCCCTTTGTTCATTACAGATTTTGAAAAAACGGGAAGGTTTCATGACATCTCCATTCATGATGATCTGGGACAGGAATGGAATGTGAAAGAATTTAAAAAACTGATGACTAAAACAGAAGGAGAGGCAAAGAATATAAATGTTCTCTTCGATGCTTCTTTTGATAAAAGCACCAGGGAGACAGGGCTGGGCTGGATTATTACTTATGACAGGAACGGCGAATCAGTTACTGAAAAGAGTAACCGTTTTGTAAGTGGTGTATTAACGAATAATGAAGCAGAATATATGGCTTTATATTATGCACTTGAACATGCGATTAATGTTGCAAATGGACATATTCAGCAAATCACTTGCAGTGGTGACGCATTGACAGTGATTAATCAGTTGAACGGGGAATGGCCGAGTTATGATGAGAACTTAAATAAATGGGCGGACCGGGTTGAAAAGTTAGCTGCGGACAAAAAGATGCCAATAGTTTTAAAACACATTACAAGGTCAATTAATAAAGGTGCACACAAACTGGCTGATCAGGCGAGAAGCAATGTAAATATAAAAAGTCAAAGCAGGACTGATAGGGATGAATAATATGGAAAAACAAGTTGCTTTATCTGCTGTCGATGAACTGATGAATACGTATTGTAAGAGCTGCCCTGTTAAAAAGCAGCTCCGGGCTGAAAAGGGTAAGCTTTATGCTCATAAATTCTGTATAACGGAATGTTCAATCGGAATGAAAATAAAAGAACTTGGCAAACAGTTGTCATAAGCAATTAAAAAAAGCCGGCAGTGCCGGCTTTTTGCTTACTCTTTTTTTACGACATTCGCAGCCTGAGGGCCGCGATTACCTTCTATGATTTCAAAAGAAACTTCCTGACCTTCTTCAAGGGATTTGTAGCCATCACCCTGCACGGCTGTAAAATGCACAAATACATCATCGCCACCTTCAACCTCTAAAAAACCGTAGCCTTTTTCGTTATTGAACCATTTTACTTTGCCATTATGCATCTGATTTCCTCCCTGCTATTTATCCCTTACAGATTAAAGTATAAAGATATTTATCAATAAATGATAATTTCACTATACACATCATTAAAAATTGAGTCAATCATTAGTTTGAATTTTCTAAATCATTATTCCGGGTTCCTTTTAAGCATTAAGTTGTGTCCCGAAGGCGGTTATAGTACACTTTACAAGTAATGAAATCATGGTTTTTTGAGGAGGGGTCCCCGCATGCCAACGCCCAGCATGGAGGATTATATAGAACAGATTTACATACTAATTGATCAAAAAGGGTATGCAAGAGTGTCAGATATAGCTGAGGCATTATCGGTCCATCCATCCTCTGTTACTAAAATGGTGCAGAAGCTCGATAAGGACGAATATCTGATATATGAAAAATACCGAGGGCTCATTTTAACTAAAAAAGGAAATAAAATAGGCAAGAGACTTGTATTCAGACATGAATTGCTGGAGCAGTTTTTAACTGTTATAGGAGTTAAAGATGAGAATATTTATAATGATGTCGAGGGGATCGAACATCATTTAAGCTGGAACTCCATAGACCGTATAGGAGATCTAGTACAGCTTTTCGAAAACGAACCTGAACTTGTGGAGAAGCTTCGGAGATTACAGGAAAAGGAAGACCAGTAAGCCGCTTTTTAAGCGGCTTTTTGTTTGTTTAAAAATAAATAGGGCATGTTATAATGTTGATATTACATAGGATGTGGAGGCTCATTATGACGACAAAAAAAACTGTTCCTTCTGATATTGATATCGCTCAGGCTGCGACTATGATGCCGATTACCGAGATTGCTGCCGGAGCCGGCATGACACCTGATGATATTGAAATGTATGGTAAATACAAAGCAAAAATCACTTTTGACACGATTGACCGATTAAAAAATGCCAAGGAAGGTAAGTTAATACTTGTCACTTCAATTAATCCGACTCCTGCCGGTGAAGGTAAGTCAACTGTAACTGTAGGACTTGCTGATGCATTAAAGGCATCCGGTAAAAACTCAATGGTAGCGCTGAGAGAACCTTCACTTGGTCCAGTTATGGGCGTAAAAGGCGGTGCAACAGGCGGCGGTTATGCACAGGTGCTGCCAATGGAAGATATTAATCTGCATTTCACCGGTGACATACATGCAATCACAACTGCTAATAATGCACTTTCAGCATTTATAGATAATCATATTCATCAGGGGAATGATCTTCAGATCGATCCAAGAAAGATTATCTGGAAACGTGTGATGGATATGAATGATCGTGCGCTCAGACAGATTGTCGTTGGACTTGGCGGTCCCGCAAGAGGGGTGCCAAGAGAAGATGGTTTTGACATCACCGTCGCTTCAGAAATTATGGCAGTACTTTGTCTGTCATCAGGGATCAAGGATATGAAGAACCGTCTATCCAATATTGTCGTTGCATACACATACCAGGGCGAGCCTGTGACGGTGTCTGACCTTGAAGTCCAGGGCTCATTAGCACTGCTTTTAAAAGATGCGCTAAAACCGAATTTAGTTCAGACGCTTGAACAGACGCCTGCACTCATTCATGGTGGTCCATTTGCAAATATTGCTCATGGCTGTAATTCAGTTCTGGCCACTCAGACAGCGTTAAAACTGGCTGATTATGTCGTAACAGAGTCCGGTTTTGGAGCAGATCTCGGAGCAGAAAAGTTTTTAAATATTAAAACCAGAACTTCAGGGAAACACCCCGATGCAGTGGTGATCGTGGCAACAGTCCGCGCGCTTAAAATGCACGGTGGAAAATCTAAAAAAGAGCTGACAGAAACAGATACTGAAGCATTAAAATCAGGACTTACCAATCTTGAAAAACACCTTGAAACAATCCGTGAATTTGGTCTGCCTGCTGTCGTAGCGATTAACAAATTTCATACTGACAGTGCATCTGAGATTGAAATACTTCAAGATTTCTGCAAAGCACAACAGGTTCCTTTTTCTTTAACCGAAGTGTGGGAAAAGGGTGAAGAAGGCGGTAAAGACCTTGCAGCTAAAGTCATTGATGCGATTGAAGGAGAAAGCAGCTTTAAGTACCTTTATGATCTTGAAATGCCTGTGAAAGAAAAAATTAACATGATCATTCAGAAAGTATACGGCGGGTCAGAGGCAGTATTTTCTAAAAAAGCAGAGGCACAGATCAGACAATTCGAATCATATGGATGGGGATGCCTGCCTGTATGCATGGCAAAAACACAATATTCATTGTCAGATGACCCCACATTGTTTGGCCGTCCTGAAAACTTCAAAGTAACAATCAGAGAAGTTGTGCCAAAACTTGGAGCAGGTTTTCTGGTTGCACTTACAGGAGATGTGATGACAATGCCGGGTCTTCCAAAAACGCCAGCTGCTCAAAACATGGATGTGACAAGCGAAGGTAAAGGAGTAGGACTGTTTTAATATATTCATTAAAGCAAAAGCATCCATCACCGGATGCTTTTGCTTTTTAAGGGCTGACTATGATCAGGCACTCATTTCATCGCTCTTAGCAGCATGAATATGCTATGATGACGAAAAAGAATGCGGGAGGCACTATGTTTGATCCAACAGCTTTTGATAACTTAAAAACCGTATTGGAAGGTACAGTTTATGACCGGGATCTAGATGGTACTATTAAGATCACTTCACGTACAGACCAGGTCGATATTGCAACCTTATGCCGCAGTTTTAATTTAACTTTTCATGTGAAAGAAAATGTATTTGAAGCTGACATGAATCTGTATGCAGACCTGAAAAAGCTGACAGCAGAATTACTGCCGGGCAATAAAGAAGTTGAGGCAGGCGCAGCTATATCTATTATTTTCAGAAAATATGGCGATGCATGGTCTGAATCAGAATTAAGTGTGCTCTCTAAGCAATGGGGAGAGAACAGATGTTATGATATAAGGAAGATCACCTCAACAAGAAACCCTGATTTCTGTGAGGCAGTTGTCCGTTTTGATAGAACAATTACAGAAGATATGCTGAGAGATATAGAAGATATGGTTTACTTCGTTATAGAAACACTCGATTTACTGGAGGTTACAGAACGTTGATTAATATATCCCTCCACCAATTAAAAAAAGCCGAGCAGCAAATGTACTTATTTCACAGGGGTGACAGGAAGGGTCATGGATGGGATCACATCCTCAGAGTAAAAAACCTTGCACTGAAAATTGCAGAGATAGAAGGAGTAAAACAGAAAGAATTAGTTGAACTAATCTCGCTTTTTCATGATGCAGGTGATGATAAAATGCATCGCAGTCCTGAAGAGGCAGCTGAATTTCTGAATCGGATGATCAGCCTGCTTGAATTTTCACCGGCCGAAAAAGATTATCTGATTCCGCAAATTAAAGCAGTCAGCTTCCGGAACAGAGATCTATTCCAGGGAGGATTTGAGAGTCAAATTGTTGCGGATGCTGACAGGCTCGATGCAATAGGTGCAATAGGTGCAGCACGTGCATTTACATATGGGGGAGCCGGCGGTCAAAAGCTTTACAGCATAAAGAGCGGGGAACCTTCAGTCATTGATCACTTCGATAAAAAACTGTTAAAGCTGAAAGATATCATGAATACGAAAACAGGCTATAAAATTGCACTTGAGAGGCATATATTCTTAGAGCAATTTAAAGATCAATTTCTAAACGAATGGAATGGTAAGAAATGAAGCAGTGTAAAGTTTTGAATGTGCAAAAAGCGTATGGGGAAAAAAATCTGTTTCAGGATTTGTCATTCACAATCACTGATACTGATAAAATTGGTCTGATCGGAGTCAATGGAACAGGCAAATCAACCCTAATGAAAATGATTGCCGGAAAAGAATACGCTGACACCGGTGAAATTGAATATCCGAAAAATTATACGATTAAGCTGCTGGACCAGGAGCCGGACCTGAATGACCATTTAACGGTGATGGAAACAGTTTTTGAAAGTGACGCTGACATAACAAAGCTGATGAACCAGTATCAAATGATCATGAATGAATTCGAGAAAAATCCTGAGTCGGATCAAATTCAGGAGAGAATGCTCAGCATCCAGCAGAAGATGGATGAACATAATGCCTGGGATGCTGCTGCAAAAGCAAAAGCGGTTTTGTCAAAACTTGGTATGAATCAGACTGAAATGAAAATCAGTCAGTTGTCCGGTGGTCAGAAAAAGAGAGTGGCACTGGCTCAGGTGCTGCTTGAGGAACCGGATCTGCTGCTGCTGGATGAACCTACGAACCACCTTGATTATGAAGCGATACTCTGGCTGGGCCAATACTTACAAAAGTACAGTGGAGCGATTTTATTCGTATCACATGACCGTTATTTTATTGACCAGGTATCAAATTCTATGCTGGAACTTGAAAAAGGAAAAGCATATAAATACAAAGGGAATTATCAGCAGTTTATTGAAACGAAAGCAGAACGTGAAGAGCAGCAGGCTTCTGAAGAAAGAAAAAAGAATAATCTTTATAAAAACGAACTGGCCTGGATGCGAAAAGGCGCTAAGGCGCGAACGACGAAACAAAAAGCTAGAATCCAGCGTTTTGAGACACTTGAAAAATCGGTTGGAAACCAGGATGATTCTGAGCTTAATATCGGGTCTCTCAGCAGCCGGCTGGGTAAACAGGTGATAGAGCTTAAGGCAGTAACTAAAGCGTATGATCAGGTGTTATTTAAAGATTTCAGTCTGCTTGTAACTCCGGGAGACAGAATCGGAATTGTTGGGTCCAACGGGAGCGGGAAATCAACATTAATGAACTTGATCGCAGGAAGAATTAAGCCTGACAGCGGCAGTGTGGATATCGGACAAACAGTAAAGATCGGCTATTTTTCCCAGGAAATCGAAGAGATGGATCAAACGATGCGAATGATTGAATATATACGTGAATCAGCTGAGGCGATTGAGACCGCTGATGGAACTGTTTCACCATCCCAGATCCTTGAACAGTTCTTATTTCCTCCTGAAGTCCATGGAACTCCGATATATAAGCTGTCCGGCGGAGAAAAGAGAAGACTGTTCTTATTAAAATTATTAATGAAACAGCCTAATGTTCTAATGTTAGACGAGCCTACTAATGATCTTGATACACAAACACTGACCGTTCTTGAAAATTTTCTTGAAGGGTTTAAAGGTGTCGTCATCACTGTCTCTCACGACAGATATTTCCTTGATAAAACAGCAGAAAAACTGATCATTCTCAATCAGTCAGAAACGCCTGATATCACACTGGACGATTATTCAACTTATCTTGAAATGAAATTTTCATCTGGCATGGAAAAAACTCAGGAAGCACCTAATAAGAATGCCGAAGAGAAACCGGCGGGTGAAGCGAAAGAGAAAACAAGATTATCGTACAAAGAGAAACTTGAGTGGGAAACAATTACTTCTACGATAGAAGAAAAAGAGATGCTGATAGAAGCGCTCGAACTTGAATTGAATGAAACCGGCAGCGATTATATGAGAGCAGAAGAGATTAATGAAGAACTTGCTACACTTAATCAAAAGCTTGAAGAATTAATTGAGCGGTGGAGTTACCTTTCTGAATATGCTGAGTAAGCCCATTTGTTCAATTGAAAAATCTATTATGATACAATGCAACTAGAATTGGCAAAAACCGGAGGGATAACGTTGAAAATATTATCGATAGAACCAACGCCGAGTCCTAATACAATGAAGGTCATTGTAGATGAGGCACTTGCTGGTGGTAAAAGTAACAATTATAAAAAAGATGATGCGGCAAATGCCCCTTTGAAAATTAAACAATTGCTGGAGATTGATGGAGTGAAGGGAATCTACCACGTAGCTGATTTCCTGGCGGTTGAACGTCACCCGAAAGCGGATTGGGAGGCAGTACTGCCGGAAGTGCGTGCTATATTTGGTGAAGATACAGAGGAAGAGGAAATTGAAGAAAAGGCTGATGAACATTTTGGAGAAGTAAATGTCCAGGTTCTTCAGTTCAAAGGAATTCCACTTCAGATAAAATTACTGACTGGTGATGAGGAAAAGCGTTATGGTTTACCTGATTATTTTGCTCAGGCAATGAGCAATGCACAGCTTGAAGGCGATAACGTTGTCCTTCAGAGAAAATGGAAAGATTTTGGCATCCGGTATGGAGACCTGGATAAAATAGCTGAAGAAGTAACAGATGAAATTCTCGCATCTTATCCATCGAGCAGAGTTCAGGCAATTGTAGAAGCGTCACGGGAAGCAGGTGATACGCCTGTTAAGAGCAGGGAACTGAAAAAGATCTCCGCTGACACGTTAAGAAACTGTGAAACATGGCAGGAAAGGTACCAGCTGCTCGAACAGATTCCTGAACCGGGTACAGATGATATCCCAATGCTGAATGTAGCACTTGAAGATGAAAAAGTATCAGTCAGAAGACTTGCAGTCGTTTACCTCGGCATGATTGAAGACGAAGAAGTTCTTCCATCATTATATAAGGGGCTTAACGATAAAAACGCATCTGTCAGAAGAACTGCAGGGGATTGTTTGTCAGATTTAGGGTTTCCTGCTGCAGAGCGTGAAATGATGAAAGCTCTGTCTGATAAAAATAAGCTTGTCCGCTGGAGAGCAGCAATGTTCTTATATGAAGCAGGAACAGCTGAATCACTTGAAGCGTTAAGAGCTGCAGAAGATGACCCTGAATTTGAAGTTAAATTGCAGATTAAAATGGCGATTGAAAGGATTTCCGAAGGTCAGGAAGCAAAAGGCTCTGTCTGGAAGCAGATGACAGAAGCCAGAAAGCAAAGAATGGAGGAAAAATAACATGTCAATGGCATATGAAGAATATATGAGACAATTGGTTAAACCGATGAGACAGGAACTCACGCAGGCAGGATTTCAGGAACTTAGAACAGAAGAAGAAGTAGAATCTTTCTTAGAAGAGTCAAAAGGTACTTCTCTTGTGGTTGTTAATTCAGTTTGCGGGTGTGCAGCAGGACTGGCACGTCCTGCAGTGACTCAGGCCTTAATCACACATGACAAAGAGCCCGACCATCTCGTGACAGTATTTGCAGGTCAGGATAAAGAAGCTACAGCAAAAATGCGTGCTCAGTTCCCGGATTTTGAACCTTCGTCGCCATCAATCATGCTGTTAAAAGATAATGAAGTTGTACATTTTATTCCACGTGAAGAGATAGAAGATCATGAAGTTGAAGACATTGTGGATAATCTGAAATCCGCGATGGATCAGCACTGCTAGGATTATTCAGTGATCATTACAACATCAGGAAGGCCTGGTGCGGGGTCTTTCTCAAATCTTAAAATTGCATCTGAGTATTTCAGTGATGCCCAGGTGGTTGACAGAAATAAAAGATCTATTTCTTCTCTGCAGGAAGTCTACAGGGATGATATTCTGATTGCAGGAGATAAAAGATTTGAATACTTTAGTGCTGATGTGGAGAAACCTTTCTTTTACCACCCCAATTCAGCTTCATTCCGGATAAAAAGAATGATGAATGGAGAGACAGATCCACTGATACAGGCAGCGGATCTGTCTTCTGATGATCTGTTTCTTGACTGTACTGCAGGTATGGCCTCTGATGCCCTTGTAGCTTCCTGGTATTGCAATCAACCGGCGACGGCCATTGAAGCCAGAAAAGAAATTGCATTTATTACAGGGCAGGGATTAAAAACTTTTACCCACAGGTCTGAGGATATTAACCGGGCAATGAGACAAATCAAATTGTTTCATGCAGATGCTTTTACCTTTTTACAATCCTGTCCTGATAACAGTTATGATGTCGTGTACTTTGATCCAATGTTTACAGAAACAATTGAGTCAGAAGGGATTTCTCCATTAAAAAAGCTGGCATATATACAGGATGAAAATCTGTCAAATGCAATTAATGAAGCGAAAAGAGTATCGAGAAAAAAGGTTATGTTAAAAGACCATTTCAGATCCCACCGTTTTTCAGCATTTGGCTTTACTCAACTGATCAGACAGTCGACAAAGCAGCATTACGGGATCATAAATAAAGGCTGAAACATCCGTTTAATACCGGTGTTTCAGCCTTTAACATGTTAATGAACCTGCTCTGAGCCAAACCTGGCAGGTGTATCTTTTCCCCAATAAATTTCTGCTAATTCGTGATGAGTTTCAAATCCGTCTTCTGCTGAATGATAATGGAAATTAAAACTGTACCCCTCTAGAGGTGGGCGGTCTTTTCTCACATGAAAATATAGAATTTCATCATTTGATTTTGTGTCCATAATATGAAAGATTCTTTCCCCATCACCTTTTCCAACCACCGGAGAGATGGCTAAATCAGTGATTTCTTCCTCTGGATATGTATCGAAAAGATCCATAATGATTTCTTCTATTTTTGGTATTACTTCTGATTCAAAGTCAGATTCGATTCTCGGAAGGATTCGTTCCCCTAGTTTTGTGGCCGTAATTTCTTTAGCCTGTGAAATCAATTGCTCTGCTGTCTGCTCTTTATTAAGTGCCGGTAAAGGCGTAACTTCCAAGTGGTCAGTTGCAAACTGCTGTTCATCTGATTTTTGATTATTTCCTGCGAGCAGATCCTGTGGTGAGATCATACCAAACGTCAGGATTGAAATTAAAATGACAAAAGACTTTTTAATCCAGTTAGGCATATGCATCTATTCCTTTCATCACTGAAGTGCAGATCAATCTGTTATGGACTGATAATGTTAAATCAATTATACTAGAATACGAAAAGAAAAGCTTCAGTTTTCTAAAAATGTTCACTGAACAGGAGGTTATGACAGTGGAAGAAATCATGATTTCAATCGGATTTTTATTAATGCTTGCATACTTTGTGTATTTACAATTTGCTGAATGATCTAAAGCTGGCTGATGCCAGCTTTTTATTTACATCAGCATAAAACGGAGGGCAAATAAATGAAACAATATCATGAACTGCTTGAAAAAGTATTAAAAGAAGGAACCAGTAAGAGTGACCGAACAGGAACGGGCACAATCAGCCTGTTTGGTCATCAGATGCGCTTTGATCTCCAGGAAGGTTTCCCACTCGTTACTACCAAGCGGGTGCCCTTTAAGCTGATTGTCAGTGAACTGCTGTGGTTTATAAAAGGGGAAACGAATATAAAATACCTCTTAGAACACAATAATCATATATGGGATGAATGGGCATTTAAAAACTGGATAGAATCAGATGATTACTCAGGGCCTGATATGACTAATTTTGGTTTAAGGTCACTTGAAGATGAAGCATTCAGAGAACAATATCATGAACAGATGAAAATTTTTCAGGATAAAATCCTTCAGGATCAATCTTTTGCAGATCAATACGGTGATCTGGGATCAGTGTATGGCAAACAGTGGCGCAACTGGAAGAAATCAAACGGTGAAACAATTGATCAGCTTCAGGACGTCATTCATTCAATCAGGCATTCTCCGGATTCAAGGAGACATATCGTCAGTGCCTGGAACCCTGAAGATGTACCGTCTATGGCGCTTCCACCATGTCACACACTTTTTCAGTTCTATGTAGCTGATGGTAAACTGTCATGCCAGTTATATCAGAGAAGCGGCGACTTATTTCTCGGGATTCCATTTAATATAGCAAGTTACGCGTTACTCACACACCTGATTGCGAATGAATGCGGGTTAGCTGTCGGAGAATTTATTCATACAATTGGTGACGCACATATTTACTCAAATCATATTGAACAGGTAAAAACGCAGCTTGGGAGAGATTTTAAAGATAGCCCAATACTTAGTAGCAACTCCGAAAAATCAATATATGATTTAACACCTGATGACATTAAGATTGAAAATTATCATCCACATCCTGCTATCAAAGCACCTGTGGCAGTTTAGGAGGAGTTATATTTGATTTCTATGATCAGTGCTCATGACCTTAATCGTGTGATCGGAAAAAATGGTGATATGCCGTGGAACTTACCGGATGATCTCAGGTATTTTCAGAGAGTGACATCCGGACACAGTATACTGATGGGCAGAAAAACGTTTGAGTCAATGAATGGACCATTAAAAAATAGGAAAAATATTGTTCTGACAAGTAACAAAGACTGGTCCCATGACGGTGCTATTGTTGTACATGATCTCGATGATGGATTAAATCTGCTGAATGAAGATGAAGAAGGATTTGTCATTGGCGGAGGAGAGATCTATAAGATGGCGCTTGAGAAAGCGGACAGACTATATATTACCCTTATTCATGAAGAATTTGACGGTGATACTTACTTTCCAGCGTATTCAACAGATAATTGGAAACTTGTATCGAATACAAAAGGTATTGAAAATGAACAAAATCCTTACTTTTATGAATATAGAGTTTATGACAAAAAATAAAAAAATTCAGAAGAGCGCTCGCTCTTCTGAATTTTTTATGCGTAAAAGTACACGCAGAAATACATAAATGCACTTCCTGCTATGACAAACAAATGCCAGATCGCATGATTGTATGGAATCTTTCTCCAAACATAAAATATAGCACCGACTGAATAAAATAATCCACCTGTCAGAAGAAGACCAAATCCTGCAGGAGAGAGTTCATTATACAGTGGAACTGCTGCGATAATGATCAGCCAGCCCATCAGAACATAAAATAATGTAGAAATAATCTGATACCGGTCTACAAAATAACATTTAAATACGATGCCTGCTACAGCGAGTCCCCAGACAAGACCAAATATCGTCCAGCCGAGCGGATCTCTAATTGTAACAAGGACAAATGGTGTATAAGTACCTGCAATCAGCAGATAGATAGCTGAATGATCCAGGATAGCAAAAAAGCGTTTCAACTTTTCAGTTCTGACACTGTGCAGAAGTGTTGAGCATAGATACAAAATAAGCATGGTGGAACCAAAAATTGCAAAACTGACAATATGCCAGGCTGTCCCTCTTTCAACTGCTGCAAGAATAATCATCACCAAAGCAGGGATGGACAGTAAAAAGCCGGCTCCATGTGTAACGGCATTCCAAAATTCTTCTCTTTTATCTTTATAGTCGAAAGTATCCAAGTGAATATCACCTCAAAGTGTTTCTGTTTTTATTATTGTACTGCTATCATATTATTCAGGCAACGATTAAAGAGGTGACTGAATTTGTCATAGATAATTATTAGTCTGAAAAAGCGTTTACAGCCTTTATTTGCCGGGTATGTATGACAACTGTCACTAATTTATAAATAACGCCTGAAGTATTATGAGAATATACAATGAACGAGTATAATAATGAATAATAACCTATTGGATAAGGGGTAGTTGGATGATTAAAATAGTGACTGACTCTACTTCAGATTTAACTAATGAAGAAATTGAAAAGTATGGAATAACAGTTGTACCATTAACATTAGTGATTGATGGAGAATCGTATTTGGACCGGTTCGAAATATCTCCATCAGAATTTATGCAGAAAATGGCGTCTTCTAAAGAATTGCCTAAGAGCTCACAGCCATCTGCAGGGGCGTTTAAAGAGGTTTATGATCGATTGGGTGAAGACGGTTCAGAAGTCATCTCAATTCATATGACAGGTAAAATGAGCGGTACAGTCAGATCTGCAGAAAGTGCAGCAGACTTGACTGATACGAAAGTGACTGTGATTGACTCAGGGTTTATCTCCAGAGCGCTGGCTTATCAGGTAATTGAATCTGCAAAAGCAGCTTCTGAAAGTAAAAGTTCAGAAGAGATTGTCAGCCTGATTAAAAAAGTCAAAGATCATTCTTCATTGTTTGTTGTGGTTGATACACTGGAAAACCTTGTGAAAGGCGGAAGAATTGGCAAGGGAAGAGCTTTTTTAGGGTCACTCCTGAATATTAAACCAATCGCTTCTCTGGCTGGTGGAGAATACACGCCTGTCTCAAAAGCAAGAAATTATAATCAGGTCGCGAAATACCTGATCACTCAATACGAGCAGGACACCAGAGGGAAAAAAGTAAAAGAAGTCAGTATTGTGCACGCTGATGGAATGCCCCTCGCAGAAAAAGTATCCGGTAAAATCAATGAGGAAGTATTCCTAAGCGAAACGACTCCTGTAATCTCGACCCATACAGGTAAAGGTGCGATCGGGTTTATGTACTATTACGAATAAATGTCATAAGTGATAAAAAACTTTAATAAAAAAATGATGAACTGTGTCCGGCATTTGGGCACAGTTTTTTCAGCACTTTCACCAAACAGGTAATTGTTTGAACATGATTTCCAGGTGATATAATGGTAGTAGAGGATTTAGGCAGGTGAAAAAATTGAGAAAGTTACTATTAATGATAGTGAGCAGCTCACTTATGATTATGACAGGATGTCAGTATAGTTCCGCTGAACAGGAGAAAAGAGAAATAGAACTATCAGATAAAAAACTGCCGGACGAAGATTTTTTACCGGAACCACTGAACATCGTTTCACTGGGAGATTCTTTAACCCAGGGAGTTGGGGACAGTCAGGATTTAGGTGGTTACGTCCCAATCCTTGAGGACAGCCTTGAAGAGAGAACAGAATTTGGGGAAGTAAATATTTTAAATTACGGGAAACGCGGAAACCGTTCGGATCAGCTTTTAAAAAGAATTAAAGAAGAAGAGGAGATCCGTACAGCCATTGCATCATCTGATGTAGCTGTGATCACAATCGGCGGGAATGATGTGATGAAAGTTGTAAAGTCGACGTTCCCTTCAATGACATTTGAAAATTTTGAAGGGGCCAGGCTGAATTATGAAGAGAAGCTGGCAACAATTTTATCAGATATCAGAGAATTAAATCCGGATATTTCGATTGTTTTGATGGGTATTTATAATCCATTTTTTATTTTTTCAGCAGACGTTAAAGAAATGAAAATGATTGTTGAAACCTGGAATGCTTCAGGAGAGGCTATATTAAATGATTACGAAGATACTGCATTTGTGGAAGTAGCTGATATCTTTAGACAGACTGATCAGAATTTACTCCATACTGATTATTTTCATCCGAATGATGATGGATACTCATTAATAGCGGAAAGAATTGAAAAAGGTGTAATCGAAGTACTAGATGGTGGCAGCAGTCAAGGAGATGATTGATATGAAAAATACCTGGAAATTTTTATTTTTTGGATTACTGCTTATCGTAATTCTTACAGCAGCAATGGTGATTTATTTATTAATGCGTCCGGTGGAAGGTGAACAGGCCATTGCGACTCCTTCTGCTTCACCAGAACCTGGGGCGGAATTTGAAGTAATTACAAACCGGGAAGACCTGACAATTATGGCGAACAGATTTATCGAGGAAGAACTTGGCGGTTCTATCGATTACTCCGTGCTATTTGATGACAGGGTAAAGTTAAATGGTGAAATTCCAATTTTCAGTACGACGATTGATTTTCAAATGTCATTTGAAGCAAATGCACTTGAAAACGGGAATTTACTGTTAACGCAGGAAAGTCTGTCTCTCGGAGCAATTGATCTTCCCGTATCCAGTGTTTTGAAATTTATTAATGATTCATACGAATTTCCCGACTGGGTAGTCATGGAACCCCAGAATCAGCAGATAGTGGTTCAGGTTACAGAAATTGATGTACCTGAAGGCCTTAATGTTAAGACGAATGAATTTAATCTGGAAGAAGATGAAATATCTTTTTCTATTTATGTACCTCAATGATAGGAGTGGTTGAATATGGCACAGTATGAAAAAGCTACATTTGCAGGAGGATGCTTCTGGTGTATGGTGAAACCTTTTGATCAGGAACCCGGGATTCATAAAGTAACATCAGGTTATACAGGAGGCCATACAGCGAATCCCACTTACGAGGAAGTCTGCAGTGAAAAAACCGGACATCGCGAGGCTGTTCAAATTGAGTTTGATCCTGATGTATATCCATATGAAAAGCTGCTTGAGCTCTTCTGGATACAAATTGATCCCACTGACAGCGACGGTCAGTTTTTTGATCGCGGTGAATCATATAAAACGGCTATCTACTTCCATGATGAAGAACAGAGAAAGCTGGCCGAGAAATCAAAAAGAGAATTGCAGGACAGCGGTAAATATAAAAAGCCGATTGTAACTGATATACTTGAAGCCAAAGAATTTTATCCGGCAGAAGAGGCACATCAAAATTATTATCAAAAAAACCCGGCACATTATCAGGCCTACTACACAGGCTCTGGCAGAAAAAAGCTGGTTGAACAGAATAAGGAGTTGTTTAATAAATGAAGAAGAATCTGGAGCAGTTAAATAAAATGCAATATGAGGTTACACAGAATAATGGTACAGAACCGCCTTTTAAAAATGAATACTGGGATGAATTCGGAGACGGTATCTATGTAGATATTATTTCAGGGAAACCACTTTTCAGTTCGAAAGATAAATATGATGCAGGTTGTGGCTGGCCTAGCTTTACAAAGCCGATTGACGAGAGTGAAATTAGTGAGAAGAAAGATACAAGTCACTTCATGATCCGGACTGAGGTCCGATCAAATGAAGCAGATGCACATCTTGGACATGTATTCGATGATGGTCCCGGACCCTCAGGATTAAGATATTGTATTAACTCAGCAGCAATGAGGTTTGTACCGTATAAAGACCTTGAGCAGGAAGGGTATGCGCAATATAAAAAATTGTTTGAGGAATGATGCTTGTGAATATATGAACAATCTGATAGACTGCTTTATGCGAAAGTTTAGCGGGATGGTAAATTGTCTATATATACATGAGGAGCGTGATTAGATGTTAAAAAAATTATTTGGTAAAAAAGAAGAAGCACCTAAAAATGTTGAAATTAAGTCTCCACTGACAGGAAATCTGTTAACACTTGATGAAGTACCGGATCCTGTATTTTCCCAAAAAATGATGGGTGACGGAGTGGCAGTGGAACCGACAGATGGGAAAGTTGTTTCACCAATTGACGGAGAAGTTGTTCAGGTATTTCCTACAAAACACGCCATCGGGCTTAAAGCAAAAAATGGAGCTGAAATTTTAATCCATATTGGTCTTGAAACTGTTTCAATGGAAGGTAATGGATTTGAAGCACATGTATCTGAGGGGTCAAAAGTAAGTGTAGGTGATCCGCTGGTAACGTTTGATCTTGAGCTGGTCCGTTCAGAAGCAAAAAGCATTATTACACCGGTAATTGTTACAAACGGTGACGATCTGGCAGGCATTGAAAAAATGACTGCATCTTTTGTACAGGCAGGACAGGATACGGTATTGAACGTATCTTCTAAATAACCTAATGACTGCTCTTCAGCATTGAAGAGCAGTTTTTTTATGGTATGATTTTTTATCAGGGGGTGAGCAGGTGAAAACATTTTATCATTATGTACTAAAATACAGAGAACCGGTGGCAAGAGATTCAAAAGAAGAGCTGGCAAATAAAATATATGATGACAGCAGCTTTCCCAAAAGATCTAAAAATTATGATGAAATCAGCAGCTACATTGAAACAAGCGACATTTATTACTCGCTTGCAGTCACGTTTGATGAACTGTGGGATGAATATAAAAATGATAAAAGATAGCAAGAAACTTAGTAGCAACTCCGAAACACTAAATCAGTTGATAATTAAAGAGAAACAGGCTACAATAAGGCTTCATAAAGGTAAGGGAGGAACAATTAATGAGTATTCATATCGGTGCAAAAAAAGGTGATATCGCAGAAACGGTACTACTACCTGGTGATCCATTAAGAGCAAAATATATTGCTGAAACTTTTCTTGAAGATGTAACCTGCTATAACGAAGTAAGAAATATGTTCGGTTATACTGGTACATATAAAGGACATAAAATTTCTGTACAGGGTACCGGAATGGGTGTTCCATCAATTTCGATTTATGCAAATGAGCTGATTGAGGAATATGGTGTGAAAAATCTGATCCGCGTAGGTACATGTGGAGCAATCCAGAAAGACGTAAAAGTCCGTGACGTTATCCTTGCCATGACTGCATCTACTGACAATAATATGAATCAAAGAACGTTTAAAGGTGTTGATTACGCACCTGCAGCTGACTTTGGACTATTAAAAAATGCTTATGATGCCGGTCTTGAAAAAGGGCTTAATCTTCAGGTTGGTAACGTATTTACAGCTGATATCTTCTATGATGATAATGCAGAGCACGAAAAATGGGCTCAGTATGGCATTTTAGCTGTAGAGATGGAGACTTCTGCACTTTACACGCTTGCTGCTAAGCATGGCAGAAAAGCACTTTCTGTATTAACTGTAAGCGACCACATCTTAACAGGTGAAGCGACTTCTTCAGAAGAGCGCCAGGTTACATTCAATGATATGATTGTCGTCGCATTAGACGCTGCGATTGCAGAATAATATTTAACCGGCTGCCTATTGCAGCCGGTTTTATTTCTTGTTTACTATGTCAATACATATTCAATTTCGACATATTGATGAATGTTCATATTTTACTTTTCCTTAATACTCAAAGCTGTTAAGATAAAGTAGATTGTCAAAAGCGTAAGTTGAGAAAGTGGTGAAAAAATGGATAATGAGCATCAAAATGTGACAAAGGAAGAAGCAAAAGAGACCTTGTCCAACTATGTAAATATAAAGAAATTTCATTTCGTGATGCTTTTATTTTTCACTGTATTAGCGACTGCTGGAATTTCCATTTTCGCACTGTCGTTTGGTGATGAAAAAGCAGTAACAGTGGGCGTGCAGGAACGAACTGAATTCAATAAACTTTACGAAGCCTATGATAAGATTCAGGAAAATTACTTTCTTGAATACACTGAGGAAGATCTGATTAATGGGGCTATTAATGGAATGGTTGATTCACTTGGAGACCCTTATTCTGATTACATGAATCAGGAAGAAACTGCACAGTTCAATGAAAATATTACTTCAAGCTTTCAGGGCATTGGTGCAGAAATTCAATCAATGAATGACTTGATCACCGTTGTATCTCCAATCAAGGGATCACCTGCAGAAAGAGCTGGTATTCAGCCAAATGATCAGATTCTGGCTGTAGACGGTGAGAGTATACAGGGTATGAGCGCTTCTGAGGCAGTCTTACTGATCAGAGGTGAAAAAGGAACTGATGTAACGTTAACGATTCAAAGACCTGGTAATCAGGAAACAATGGACCTGACCATCACACGGGATGATATTCCATTAGAAACTGTATACTATGAAATGAATGATCAGAATGTAGCAACAGTCCAGCTGACTAGTTTTTCTGAAACGACTTATGATGAACTGACTGAAGCACTGAAAGATCTTGAATCACAGGGTATGCAGGCATTAGTGTTAGACCTGAGACAAAATCCGGGTGGACTGCTGCCACAGGCTATTTCAATAGCTAATTTATTTGTACCTGCCGGTGAAACGATTGTACAAATTGAAGAGAGTAATGGTGATAAGCAAGTCATTGCAGCACAGGAAGGCGATAAAGTTGAAGTGCCAACCGCTGTTCTGATTGATGAAGGAAGTGCAAGTGCATCTGAAATTGTTGCAGCAGCAGTTAATGAAACAGCTGATATTCCTTTGTTTGGTAAAAATACATTTGGCAAAGGAACTGTTCAAACAGCAGAGGATTTCAATGATTCATCTAATTTGAAAATTACTACTGCACGCTGGTTAACACCTGAAGATAACTGGGTACATGAAGAGGGAGTAGCACCAACTACTGAAGTGGATATGCCGGACTATGCAACACTTCCATATTTAAATATAGATACACCTCTTGAAGAGTCTATCCTCTCAGAGCAGGTGAAAACTGCCGAGGAAATGCTAAATGCTTTAGGCATTAACCCGGGTGATGTTGATGGTTTATATGATGAATCTACTGTTAACGCTGTAGAAACGTATCAGGAGCAAAATGACCTGGAAGTTACAGGCGTCATAAATGCTGAAACGGCATCCTCTATTATGCTAAGCCTTCGTGAACAGCTTGAAGAGGATGACCCGCAGGAAAATAGTGCGATTAACTATTTGATTAAAGAAGCAGACATTCAGGTGGATGAAGCATCATAATATTAAAGTAATAAAAAACCTGGCCATTTACCGGCCGGGTTTTTTTGAAAGGAAGAGAAGATGAATCAGAATATACCAGTATATTTGTTATCAGGATTTTTAGGAAGCGGTAAAACAACATTATTAAAAAACCTGATTCAATATGAGAAAAAAAGTGGACGTAAACCTGCTGTATTGATGAATGAAGCAGGAAAAGTATCGATTGATTCTGAAGAAGTGGACAGTGATATACCCTTAGCTGAATTACTTGATGGCTGCATTTGCTGTACGATTCAGGACAAACTTGAAAGTCAACTTCAACAGCTATTGTTTGATGGGGGTTTTGACACGCTCATTATTGAAACTACAGGTGTTGCGCATCCGGTTGAAGTAGTAGATTCAGTGCTGTCACCTTTATTTGCGGACCGTTTCGAATTCAAAGGGATTTTAACCACTGTAGATGTCATGCAGTGGGAGAACAGGGATAATTTATCTGTGCAGGCGCTGCAGCTGTTAAGAGAACAGATCAGGTTTTCGAGTCTCGTTCTGCTTAATAAGATGGATTTAATCAGTGAGAGCCGGATACCTTTTATTTTAAACGAATTGCAAACCATTACTTCTTCGAAAATAATCATGACCCAGCATGCCAAAATAAACTTTGCTGAACTTAAAAACATTCAAACAGTAGATTATGCCGGGGCATCCAACATCCGGGCTGATAAAGAGTTAAATCTGAATGTGCTTGTCCACACTTTCTCGGATTCTGTTGAAAGAACGTTATTTGAAGATTGGATGAGGGAGGTATCCTCTACAGTGTACCGTATGAAAGGATTCGTTCCATTTAAAAATGAAAAGTACCCATCACTTGTTCAATATTCATACGGTATGCCTCTTTACTTTGAGCAGGATATGAAAATGCCGGCAAACTTTGTGATTATTGGTGAGAACCTGAATGTGGAGCACATTCGTAAAGAACTGGAACGCCTGGCGTTATGACAGATCCTCATCTTGTGCTGAGGCTGTATGCTTCATTGTGGAAAAACAGGCCGATTAATTCAATTGAAATGATGAATACATCAATTATGAGTGATTTGTATGATGAGAATACTCATCCACGTCTTAGAAGGACTCCTGAAGAAAAATACATGATAACGAGGCAATTAATCTGTGATTCAGAATTAACACCTGAGCAGCAGCGTTTATTAAATGATTATATTAAGGTGATTTATGAACAGACTTTTAACAAATGATAACCTCTTGTCATAATTGATAAATAAGAATTTTTCGCAAACGTTGTCAACTGCTATATATATGTAATGTTTTCCGCTATGGTATATCTACTAACAGCCTTTCCATGTCTTTCTATACAAGCTGTTTTTTAGAAAACCTTTATATTATCAAAAGAATAACAGTTTGTGAGACGATGAATCGTAATATTTTAGAAGATTTTCCCTGACCATTGTTCCTTCCATATGCTGCCGCAATTGTTACAGCATAACCGGTGTTAAGATGAGGTTGTCGAAAGACAAAACACTTTTGGAGGGATCTTATGTTTGGAAAAGTACTAGCATCAGCAGCCATAGTTTTTGCTCTTGTAACGCCTGCTACAGGAACAGCGAGTGCAAATTGGGAAAAGAATTTCTATCAGGATTGCTTTGAGTATTTTATAAAGCAAAATGATATTAAGATTCAGTACAAGTCACCTGAAAAAACAGTAGAAAAAGAGACTGAGTCTTCTGCTGAACCTGCACCTTCAGAAAATCCAAGTCCGGCTGATACACAGAGTGTTCAACCTGAACAGCCAGCACAAGAAAACAAAGCAGCTGAACCTGTTACACAACCTGAAGAAGTGACTGTAACGGAGCCGGCTCCACAGCCTGAAGAAGTAAAAGAACCTGAAACGGCATCAGAAGCCCCGGGTTCTGAGCAGCCTCAAGAACTTGGAAGCTTTGAGGCACAGGTGATTGAATTAACAAATCAGGAAAGAAGTAAGGCTGGTTTGCCTGCACTGTCAGCGGATGTGGAGCTATCAGCAGTAGCTGAAGAAAAATCTGCTGATATGGCAAGAAATCAATATTTCTCTCATACTAGTCCAACTTATGGATCACCATTTGATATGATGAAATCTTATGGTATTGACTACCGTTCAGCTGGTGAAAACATTGCGATGGGTCAACAAACGCCTCAGCAGGTTGTTGATGCATGGATGAACAGTGAAGGACACCGTCAGAACATTCTTAGTACTTCATATACTCATATTGGTGTTGGTTATGTAGAGAATGGCAACTACTGGACACAAATGTTTATCGGCAAATAATATATCTTACTTAAAAACTCTCCTATAAGGGGAGTTTTTTTGATTAAATTTTTCCTTCAGCAGACATACTAATGATAAGGATGTGTCTATATGAAGAAAGATCAGAAAAGGTTTAAACAACTGCAGCTGATTAAAGATTGTAACAACTTTAATGAATTAATTGAACAGATTGATTACAGCTCCGGTAATACGGATGACTTAACAACAGTTGTACTTGATTATATGGATAAGCAGACTGTTATGCTCTATTATGAATCACTGATTGATTCTCAGAAACAGAGCAACTTGCTCGAATGGATGTCAGAAATGTTTTGGAAAACTGAAGAGCTACCAGATACGCTGGATGTAAAACAGCAGGGTCCAAACCTTTCAATTGCCGCCGCTATTAATATTCTGCTCAGTGGCGAAACGCTTATTGTATTCAATGACGGAGACACCTGGACGATAACAAGTATTAAGTCCTTGAAAGTTTTTCAGCGCTCTCTTCAGGAACCGAAAAATGAACAGATTGTCCGGGGATCTCATACAGGATTTAATGAAAACCTGATTGTTAATCTAAATCTGGTCAGAAGCAGATTGAAAAGTCCTCACCTGGTTATTAAATATTTTACGATTGGATCGTATTCAAATACCAAAGGTGCACTGATTTACTTAAATGATATAGCTGATCCGATGCATGTTGAAGAATTTATGATGAGATTGCAGGCAATTGACATAGATCTGGCATTCAGTGTCGGGTATATCGAAGAATTTATTGAAGATAGTAATTACTCACCTTTCCCACAATTTCTAAATACCGAAAAGCCTGAACGCACGGCAGGTAACCTAATTGAAGGGCGAATTGCTTTCATACTGGATGGTTCACCTACTGCGCTGCTGGCTCCGGTCAACTTTTTCTCATTTTATCAGTCGCCAGACGACTATAACGGCAGATTTTTAGTTGGTACATTTTATCGATTACTGAGAATTGCGAGTTTTTTAATCGCTTTATTATTACCGGCAATTTATATTGCGACTATTAGTTACCATTTTGAAATTATTCCGGAAGATCTGACGTTACCTGCAAAAAGAGCAGTTGAAAATATTCCTTATCCGCCGCTAGTAGAAGCACTGATTCTTGAACTGACGATAGAATTAATACGGGAAGCAGGGGTCAGGCTGCCAAACCCGATTGGTCAGACAATCGGGATCGTTGGAGGTCTTGTCATTGGAGATGCTGTAGTAAATGCAGGATTCATTTCAAATCTGATGGTTATTGTCGTTGCGCTTACAGCCATTTCTTCATTCGTAGTTCCATCTGTGGAAATGAATACAACTGTCAGGATATTGCGTTTTCCTTTTATGCTTTTAGCTTCACTGTTCGGTTTCATCGGTGTAGCAGCAGGGCTCATCATTCTGCTGGTTCATTTAATTAAACTTGAGTCTCTTACATCACCGTATCTGTCACCATTAGCCCCTTTTCACTTATCAGGAATAAAAGATACTTTTATCAGACTTCCTGCGTCTAAATTACGAACCAGAGCTGCAGATGCCCAGCCGATCAAAAAAAACAGATATGGCAGAAATCGGTGGTGGAAACATGCAAAAAAATAGTATAACAGGATGGCAATTTTGTTTTTTAACTCTGCAGACTCAAATGGGTATGTCAGCTTTATCAATGCCATCACTTATCGCAAATAAAGCAGGTCAGGATGCATGGATTTCAATGATCTTAGGTGGTTTGATCGTTCAGGTGATTATCCTTATGTATATGTGGCTGATCGTCAGGTGTAAAAACTCTTCCTATTTTGACTTCTTAGCCATTGTTTTTGGAAAGGTTATCGGAAAGTTTCTACTTCTTCTGACCATACTATATATAATTTTTATTATGATTTTAGTTACAGCATCTTATCAGCAATTAATAACTGACTGGATTAACATTTACACTCCTGGGTGGATCATTGTTTTGTTACTGCTGATTCCTTCACTTTATTTAAGTATAGACAGCATTTCATTGATTGCCCGGTTCTCAATGCTGATTTCATTCTTAATTCCGGTTTTACTAATTGTTGTTCTTTTCGTGTATGCTGAGCCACAATTTTTTTATCTATTACCAATCGGTTCAGAAGGCTTGGATTCAATTATCAAAGGAGTAATACCTGCAATAGCTGCACTATCAGGATTTGAGATGATTTTATTTACTTCTCATTTTTTAAAAGGGAATAAATTAGCTGGGTTAAAGAAGGGTATGATTGGTTCAGGTTTAGTTACCTTAATATATATATATCTGATCATTTCAGTTCAAATTTTTTTTTACATTGATGAACTGAAGATCGTACCATATCCTGTTCTTTATATTATGAAGGCATTGAGTCTAATGATTATAGATAGAATTGATATTCTATTTTTAACTTTCTGGATTATTATTTCTACTGCGGTTTGCGTTAATTATTTATTTGTCGCGGGAATCAGTATGCAATCACTTTTTAACCTCCAGGCTCATAGACACATGATTATGGTTACAATAACATCAATTATGATCTTTATAGGTTCAATCTTTATTGATTCAAAAATAGAGATTACTGAGATACAGAATCAATTATTCGAAGTGGGAGTGGGATTAGTGGTGTTAATTCCCTTTTTGACACTCATTTTCAGCTTAATAACTAAAAGGTTGGGAAATAATTGAGAAAATACATTCTGATAATATTATCTGCGAGCTTATTGACAGGCTGCTGGGACCAAAATTTACTTAAGGATGTTCAGCTGATTTACACAGTAGGATATGATGTGTTAGAAGATGGATCAGAAGAAACAACCTCAGTGGCTCCTCCAGTTGACGAGATGATTGAAAATGTAAATGTTTTATCAACGAATAATAGCACTGTTCGGGATAGCAGATATCACTTAGATACGATTGTTGCAGAGCATATAGATTTTTCAAAACTGCAGGTAGTAGTTTTGGGGAATGAACTCTCTAAGGAAGAGATTTATCCTTATATAGATGTGATATATAGAGATCCCAGACACCATCTTAATGCAAGACTGGCAATGACAGATACTTCAGCTAAGGAATTACTAAATCAGCCAATTGATTCACAGAAAAATAAATCAGAATACTATGCCGGGCTCCTTGAAAGCTCTGAAATCATTAATGTCATACCTAAGATGACTTTACAGCATGCCTGTACCATTCTGCTTGATCCGGGTATTGATTTGTTTATACCACTCATCGTTTATAGAGATGAGCTAAAACGTGCAGAGGCAGTTGGTACTTCACTGTTCAGTAAGGATAAATATACGGGAGTATATTTAGATCACGATCAAAGTACTATATTTAACGTACTTAGAAATAAAACCGACAGAGTAGTGAGGCTAACAAGAAAATATTCAGAAGACAGAGAACCCGAAGTATCAAATTACATGACTCTGGAGTTTAAAAAAACTAAGACAAGCCTTGAGTTATCACAGAATCCATTCAGTCTTTCAGTGAACATTGAACTTAAAGGAGCTGTAGCAGAATATGGCCCTGATCATCTAATAGGCACAAAAAAACTAAACTCTTTAGAAGCATGGTGGGAAAACAAATTGAAGGAGGATACAGAGGTCTTATTTACGGTTTTAAAGGAAAATCAATCCGATATTTTAGGTATCGGACGAATGACAGCTGCATTAATGCCTGAAGAGTGGAATGAAAAAGAGTGGCATGAGAAATTTGCAAACCTGCCTGTAAAAGTAGATGTTGATATGACAATAACCAGTACAGGGATCATTGACTAAACGTGTTATTAGTTGCTTTCATGAATCTTTTATTCATACAATGATGATAAGAATCTTGTGTGGAGTTGACGTCAATGGAGAAAACAGCATTAATAACAGGTGGGTCAAAAGGGATCGGCAGTTATACTGCAAAACTGCTTGCATCGTCAGGATATAGAGTGATCATCAATTACAGGTCTGATGAGCAGCAGGCAGAAAAATTGGTGAATAAACTTAGTCAAATCAGTTCTCAGCCTTGTCTGGCAATAAAAGCAGATATTGCGTCTAAAGAAGGCAGTCTGACCTTATTAAATAAATTAAATGAGCAGAATATTAACTCAATCGATATATTAATTCACAATGCAGGTCCATATGTTGCTGAACGTAAGAAGATGACAGAATATTCATTTGAAGAATGGGACAATATGATAAATGGAAACCTGAGTGCTGTATTTTACTTATCCAAGCATATTGTTCCGATGATGAGAAAGAAAAAATGGGGCAGACTGATTACATTTGGTTATGACAGAGTAGACAATGTGTCAGGGTGGATCTACAGATCAGCATTTGCATCAGCCAAGAGCGGTCTTGCTTCTCTTACAAAAACGATCGCTCTTGAAGAAGCAGAAAACGGTATTACTGCGAACATGATCTGTCCCGGTGATATTGAAGGGGATTGGAAAGAGCGTGATATTGCAGATAGTGAAGGGTCGGATGATCATGATAATCCTGTCGGCAGACCCGGTACAGGTGAAGATATCGCACGCATCCTGAAATTTTTAATTGAAGATGATTCAAGTTTTATAACGGGTGCCATCATCCCTGTAACAGGCGGTAAAGATGTGTTAGGAAAAGTGTATCGGAAATAAAAAAGCTCCCGGTTATGCCCCGGGAGCTGCCTTCATTTTTTTTCGTTGTATCAGGATCATTCTAACTGTCAGTGTGATTGCACCTGCCGTCAGACCTGCGATTAAACCGATCCAGTAGCCGAAATACGACCAGTTGGTATAATTTGCAAGCAAATAACCGACAGGCAATCCGATCACCCAATAGGAAATCATCGTCATAATTAAGGTGATATTAACATCTTTATAGCCTCTTAAGACGCCCTGTACAGGTGCCTGTATCGCATCAGACAGCTGAAACAGGACGGCAAAAATTAAGAATTGTGCAGTCAGGTTAATCACTTCACGGTCTGTTACATATATACCTGCCACTGCATCACGGAAGAAGTACGTTAACACACCACCTGTGGCTGCAATTAAAACAGCAATCGTAACACCCATATAACTGTATATTCTGGCATCATGCATTCTGCCTGCACCAGCTTCAAAGCCTACAACAATTGTCAGTGCCATAGAGATGCTGAGAGGAATCATATATAGAAAGGAAGAAAAGTTTATAGCAGCCTGATGTGCAGCAATGACTTCAGTCGAGTAGACGCTCATAAACAAAGTTACGGCTGAAAATATACTCGTCTCAAAAAATATAGAGAAACCGATTGGAATACCAATTAACAGTATTTCCTTCCATTTTGAAAAATCAAATGCAGCCTTTTGTCTGAACACCTGATATAAACTGAATGGACGGTTGCGATGAACAATCAGTATTGAAATCAGACAGATCAGCCAGTAGGTAATGGCCGAAGCTACACCGGCTCCTACACCGCCAAGAGCAGGTAGACCGAGTTTTCCGAATATGAGAATATAATTAAACACAACATTAATCGGTAGTGACATAAGCGTTACATACATGGTTACCCGGGTAAACCCAAGTGCATCAATAAATGACCTCAGTACGTTATATATAAACAGAGGGATGATCCCAACAGATAAAGCTGCAAGATAAAGCCCGGCAACCCTTCTGACTTCTGGTTCTATATTCATAATAGATAAGATTGGTCCGACAACGATAAAACCGATTATCAGAATAATTACTGCCATAATAACGGCAAGGTACACGCCCTGAATCACTGTATTCCTTACATATTTTTCTTCTTTCGCACCAACGAGCTGCGCCACTATGGGCGTCACTGCCAGCAGAATTCCCGACAGTCCTGTAAAGACAGGCATCCAGAGGGACGAGCCGATTGCTACTCCTGCAAGATCAGCAGTCGAATACTGACCGGACATAATTGTATCAAAGAAATTCATTGCAAAAAGTCCAAGTTGAGTGACCAGAATTGGTATTAGAATAAATGAAAACTGTTTTAACTTTTGTTTCATGGTAAACGTTTGTTCCATTGAGACCCAGCTCTCTTTCTCTCTATAAAAGTACTCATATTTAAACCTCAGAGAATTATAACACAGTTTTATAACAAATAGTTTTGGATGGTGACGTCATGAATAATGTCTGGAAAATATTTATCGTATGGTATGTAATCGGTGTGGTATTGGTTGCTTTTGACCTGCTTCCGCCATTTCTGGAATGGGCAAATGCAGTATTTTTATATCTCGCAGGGATCCTGGCAATCTATTATTCAACGAAAGTGTTAGGTCTAATAAAAGGTATCGTCATCAGTGTAATCATTATGGCTTTTACGATGTGGGCAGAATCATTAGGAGTCAAGTATGGCATTATTTTTGGCGCTTACCACTATGAACAGGATTTTGGCATTCAGGTTTTCGGCGTGCCTCTAACGATAGGTTTCGCATGGGTTATGGTTATATTTACTTCACTCAGCTTCATGCATCGGCTGTTAGAGCAGCCTAAAAGTATGAAAAAAGGATTATTTTTTGCTTTAATTACATCACTCTTGGCAGTGTGTATGGACCTGATTATCGACCCTGTAGCTTATCAGGCGAAACAGTACTGGGTGTGGGATGATACAGGACCCTATTATGATATACCTACACAAAATTTTCTTGCCTGGTTCTATGTATCTTTCATTATTCAGATTGTCATTTATTTTCTAACTCATGTACCAACATCTGAGTTGTGGACTAAACGGACAAACTGGCTCTACTTCATGATGATTATTATGTTCGTGATTACTGCATTGGCTTACCAGCTTTACCTTGCAGTAATTGTCACAGCGTCAGGCTTAGCAATAACGTACTCAATATACCTTTTATTCAGCAGGAGGTTCCAATGAATCAAAAATCCGGAAAAACTGAAAGGGTTCTAGGAACTTATTTAACGTGGCAGTTAAAAAAACACTTTTACAGAGTACATCTGAAAGACAGCCAGTCACATACTGCAGGGTCAAAACTTTATATTATTAACCATTCGAGCTGGTGGGATGGCCTGATTGTGTTTTATTTGAACCGATATTATTTAAAAGAGAACGCCTATGCGATGATGAGTCAAGAAGGGATGGAAAAATTTTCATTCTTCTCAAAGATCGGCGCTTTTCCAGTCGATCCTGCTTCCCCGAAATCGATTATTCGTAGCCTGCAGTTCGCAGATGCCCGTCTTAAGGAAAAGCAGTCTGTCTGGATTTTTCCACAGGGGAGGGAAGAACACCTCGAGAAAAGACCCTTATCATTTATGAATGGACCTGCTTATCTGCTTGAAAAAAATCCTGAAACAGAAATGATTCCAGTCTCATGCTACTATACTTTCAGACATGATCAGCGCCCGGAATTATTCATTTCAATCGGTAAGTCTGCAGAAAAAGATGCACTCAATGAATTAACCCGGGAGCAAAAAAGTGACAGCCTGCGAATGCTGCTTGAAAGTAATCTGGATCAATTAAAATCTGATATCGTAAATGAGAATATAACTACGTACGAATTATTTATAAAAGGATTTAAAACTTCAAGTGAATGGCTGGAATATTTAAAGAGGAAATAATGTGAGCAGTAAACCGAAAGAAGGTTGAAAATGATTATTTACATATTTATTCTTCTGTTGTTTTTATTCGTTACCATCATCAATGTTCTTACGATGCCACGTTTGAAAAAAGCTGTTAAAAATGAATCTTTCAAAGTATCATTTCTGATTCCTATGAGAAATGAGGAGAAAAATGTCAAAGGTATCATCGATTCTGTGTTGCGCTCTGATTATCACAACCGGGAAGTGATTGTACTGAATGACCAGTCTGAGGATCGGACTGCGGAGGTTCTATCTTCTTACGGGGACAGCATTAAAGTAATCAATGGGAGACCGTTACCTGAGGGATGGGTTGGTAAAGTACATGCCTGTCATCAGTTAAGCAAAGAGGCAAACGGTGATTTTCTTTGTTTCATAGATGCTGATGTCAGACTGGATCAACATGCTGTTTCACGTGCTTTATATTTATTAAAAAAGAAAAACGCGTCACTGATCACAGGGTTTCCAAAGTTTCCGGCTCATTCTTTTTTAGCAAAACTGCTCGTGCCGCTTCAGCATTTCTTCGTATTCTTTCATCTGCCTAATTTTATGGCTAATTACACAAAACTGCCTGCATTTACTGCTGCACACGGTGCTTTTATGTTGTTTGAAAAAGAAGCGTACTTCAAATCTGGTGGTCATGAGTCTGTTAAAAGATCTCTGGTAGAAGATATACATATTACAAGACACCTTAAAAGCGAAGGTTACACATGTATTTTAAGTAATGTATCAAGTCATATAACCTGTGATATGTATGAGACGAATCGTGAAGTATGGGAAGGCTTTAGTAAGAATATTTTTACTGGACTCGGCAGAAATGTGCCTGCTGCTTTAGCAGTTTCGGTATTTTACTTGTGTTTTTACTTTTTACCATTACCACTTGCTATCACAGGCATAATGGTCGAAAACTATATTTGGATTGTTCCGCTGATGATCGTTTTCCTACAGACTTTTGTGATTGACCTGTCAACCGGTCAAACGAAATTTCACTTTCTCTATATGCCTCTATCGGCGATTGCATTAGTGATTTTATTACTGGCTTCAATGAGTAAAAGCTTAACCGGAAAAGGTTATACGTGGAAGGGGAGAACATACAATTGAAGAAAATCTGTATAATTGGCGCAGGACTTGGTGGACTAGCCTGTGGGATCAGACTGCAGTCAAAAGGATTCCAAGTGACAATAATAGAAAAAAATCAACATCCCGGTGGAAAAATGATGCCTGTAGAACTGGGAGACTACCGATTTGATTTTGGTCCCAATACCATCACGATGCCCTGGGTTTTTAACCGCGTACTAAAAGATACGGGCTTTCATTTAAATGATTACCTCACGTTTACGAGACTTGAGAGACATACAAAGAATATATTTCATGATGGTACATCCTTTATCCAGTCAGTGCATGCTGATGAAGTAATCAGTCAACTGAAAGAACTTGACCCTTATGCTGCGGACAGGTACTGGGATTACCTGAAGGAAGTTGAACGGTTGTATAAGCTTTCTGAAAAAGCTTTCTTTCCAAGAGCCATTACATCATACAAAGACTTTCTGGCTCCTTCGATGTCTAAAGCGTTCTTTTCCGTCCGGCCTTTTGAAAAACTGGCACATTTCAATAAAAAATATTTTTCTAATCCTCACCTGCAGAAAGTTTTCAACCGGTATGCCACTTATATCGGCTCTTCTCCATATCAGACGCCAGCCACTTTTTCCATGATTGCCTACCTTGAAATGATATCAGGTGTGTATACAGTGAAAGGTGGAAACACACAAATAGCAAAGTCATATGAGGAAGTCTTTAAAAAGCTTGGCGGTGAAATCATTTACGATGAAACCGCTGTAGAAATATGCATTAAAGATAAAACCGCCTATGCATTAAAAACTGATTCAGGTGCTTTATATGAGTTTGATCGTCTTGTCATAAATGGTGACTACGTGACTTCAACCAGAAATCTGATTAAAGAATCCGATAGAAAAGGACTTTCTGACCGTAAACTTGATCAATACGAACCGTCTATTTCAGCTTTTGTTATTTTAGCCGGCTTGAAAACGTATCAGCCCAATATTCATCACCATCAAGTCTACTTTCCTGAAGACTATCAAAAGGAATTTGAAGATATTTTCATTTATAAGAGATTACCCGAAGACCCTACCATTTATATCAGCCACAGCGCGTACACAGATCATTCGGTATCGAAAGGAAGCAATTTGTTCATTTTAGTCAATGCTCCTGCTGCACCCATACAGTCAGTGAAGGCTTATAAAGAAAAGATCTATCGTACGCTTGAAAGCAAAGGGATTCCAATCAGGGAACAGCTCGAGGTTGAAAAAGTGTTTGCACCTGATACATTGAAATCGATGTTTCACGCTTATAAAGGATCTATTTACGGTTTATCCTCGAATTCGATGAAAGATGCATTTTTAAGACCTGGAAATAAGAGTAAATATATTCAACACTTATATTATACTGGAGGGTCCACCCACCCCGGTGGAGGATCACCGATGGTTGTGATGAGCGGAATGAATGTGGCGGATTCAATCATTTCTGATATCGGCTCTTTTCGTTTCGAGTGAATCAGGTATAATAGGAACGTAATGAATTTTTAGATTGGAGTCACAAACGAATGAAGAAAATTTTATTCACCGGAGGCGGTTCTGCTGGTCATGTATCAGTGAATACAGCTCTCATACCTGAATTTATGAAAAACAACTGGCAGGTCTCTTATATAGGATCACACGATGGAATCGAAAAAGATATTATCACAAAGAAATTTTCTGAAGTTCCTTACTACGGTATATCAAGCGGAAAATTAAGACGTTATTTTTCAATAAAAAATTTTACTGATCCGTTCAGAGTGCTTGCAGGAACGGTTCAGGCATTTTTAAGAATTAAGAAGATTAAGCCGGATGTAATCTTTTCTAAAGGCGGATTCGTCTCCGTACCGGTTTTGCTTGCTGCGAAGATGGCAGGGGTTCCTGTTGCCATTCATGAATCCGATGTTACCCCTGGGCTTGCGAATAAGCTGGCTATGCCATTTGCTACAAAAATTTATACTACCTTTTATGATACGCTGCAATATGTCCCAAAAGAAAAGTCTACTTGTGCAGGCGCAATAATCAGAGAAGAGTTATTTGCAGGTTCCAGAGAAAAAGGGATTGCCTTTTCAGGGCTGGATCAGACTAAACCGATCATTTTAGTAATGGGGGGCAGCCTTGGGGCAAAAGGGATTAATGCAACAGTCCGAAGTGCACTCCATGAATTAACACAGCACTATTCAATTATTCATTTATGTGGTAAGGGTAATGTGATTAACAATGAAAACCCTGATTACATACAGTATGAATTTGTTTCAGACGAGCTTCCGGATCTGATAGCAGCAGCAGATCTGGTGATATCAAGAGCCGGATCTAATTCTATATTCGAGTTTTTAGCACTGAAAAAGCCGATGATACTGATCCCGCTGTCGAAAGAGGCAAGCAGGGGAGATCAAATTCTCAATGCTAACTCTTTTGTCCAGCAGGGCTTTGCTTTAAAGCTCGAAGAAGAAAACCTGACTGAAGAAACGCTTCTTACAGCAGTCAGACAGCTGAGAGATCAGCAATGGTCTATGATCGAAAAAATGGACGATGCACCACCTTCTTATACAATCAGTCAGATGGCTGAAGAAATAACCAGGCTTTCGACAAAAAGCGGACAGTAGTCCGTTTTTTGTTTACCCTTTTAAGAATGGGGAAAAGCATACCATTCAACTATCTAGTAATGGAGGTTTTTTCTATGGATGTATTAGTAATTGGCGCAAATGGAACAACCGGAAGACTGACTGTTGATCTTCTGGCAAAAAGAAATAAATATTATGCCAGGGGAATGGTCAGAAAAGAAATCCAGTTTGAAGAAATTGAAAAGCTTGGAGGCCTTCCTGTAAAAGGTGACCTCGAAGGTGATTTTGAACAGGCTTTCGATGAAGTAGATGCGGTTATTTTTGCTGCTGGTTCAGGAGGCCATACAGGCCCTGATAAAACAAAAGCAGTTGATGAAGAGGGTGCAATGAAAGCCATTGACATGGCTGTTCAAAAAGGGGTCAGTAAATTTGTGATGCTGAGTGCGATCGGTGCGGGAGATCTGACTTCAATGGATATTCCTGAAGATATGGAAGATTATTACCGTGCTAAGCATGCAGCAGATAGCCACCTTGAGAAGAGTGGACTTAATTATACGATTGTAAGACCGGGATTATTAACCGACAATAGTGGAACCGGCAAGATCAGAGCTTCTGAAGTGTTGGGAGATCGTAAGGGTGAGATCACCCGAAGCGATGTAGCTCAAGTACTTGTTGCGGCACTTGAGCACGAAAATCTGAAAAACAAAGCAGTTGAAATTCTAAATGATGAAGAAGATTTAATGACTGCCTTAAACAGAGCATAGAAAAAGTCCGGATCACATTGAACTGCGCCCTGTCAAGTAGACAGTAAAAAAGAAAAAAGGTTAGAACTACGCTACGGCCTGGTATCGATACTCTATCGGTGCCAGGTTGTTTAATTTCTCTTGATATCGTCCCTCGTTATAAAATCGCATATATTGATCGATGTCGTCGACCAATTCTTCATAGCTCTTGTACTGTTTCAATTCATAGCTTTCGCATTTGAAGTGACCGAAGAAGCTCTCGATCGGTGCGTTGTCGATACACTTCCCGACACGGGACATACTGCGCGTGATCCCTGCCTCTGTCGTGATGTGACGATATTCTTTCGATGTATACTGTGATCCACGGTCGCTATGGAGTAGGGGAGTCGCGTCCGGGTTCGCTTCGATGGCTGCCTTGAGCGTATCCATCACCAAGGCGTTGTTGTTGAAGTGACCGATCTTATAGGCTACGGCAGATCCGTCGTACAGGTCCTTGATCACACTCAAATAAGCCTTGTT